>NZ_JAINFD010000002.1:0-1142960 GCF_026130205.1 Stenotrophomonas sp. SRS1
TTAGCGCTGTGGAACCACCCGATCCCATCCCGAACTCGGAAGTGAAACGCAGCTGCGCCGATGGTAGTGTGGCCTAAGCCATGCGAGAGTAGGTCATCGCCAGGGTTTTTACCCCGAAAACCCCGCTGCTCACGCAGCGGGGTTTTCTTTTGTTCTCCTCCCAGCGGGAGGAACGCTTCGATACAACTGCCAATGCAGATGGCGCCCGGCGATACGGCGCTGCCTTGTAGTCCAGCGTGAGCGCCCCGCAGCGATCGGCAGGCCCCTCGGCAAATGTCCCCCGGCCGCCGCCTGGCGGCGACGGCCTCCTCCTTGATTTTGCCCAGACGCCTAGCGGCCGCTACGCGGCAATGCGTGCGGTACGCGCCGAGAACCCCAGCTCTTCTGAAGGCGCCAGTGGTCTGGACACGTTGGGTCGCGATGCCCTTGTGGGCGAAATCAAGGAGGAGGGCGTCGCCGTAAGGCGGGGCCCGGAGGACATTCGCCGGCAAGGGTATCGTGGCCCAACGCCCGACCAACCCAGCCGCGTCCCCACACGATAGGGCAACGCCTGCCGCAGTTCGGCCACGCTGTCTGGAATGGTGCGCAAGCTATCTGGAATGATGTGACTGCATGGCACGGAGGCAGCGACGCCGCGTGCAGGCCGCGGGCGGGCATTCGGTCACATGGGATCCGTGTTGTTGGATCAGCTGCTGTGCGCCGGCAGCGACGTGGCGTCGCTGCAATGGGTCATGGACGAACGGACAGTCTGCGGTGAAGATGCCGCCGCGCTGGCCTGCAGGTGCATACGCTGCCGACCGGACTGCCGGGGCCACGCGTGGGTGGCCAGGCGGTCGAGAAGATCGCCGCCTGGCGGCAGCAATCGCCGTAGCGCCTGCTGCTTGACTGTCAGATCAGGCCAGCGCGGCTCGGCGCGCGGGGTGGGCCTGGTGGCGGAACACGGCCACCGCCTGGGTAAGGTCGGCCGCCTGCGTTTCCAACAGGCGTGCGGCGGCACTGGCTTCTTCCACGAGTGCTGCGTTCTGCTGGGTGGCATCGTCCATCTGCGCCACGGTCTGGTTGACCTGATCGATGCCCGCGGCCTGCTCCTGCGAGGCTGAGGAAATCTCGGCCATGATGCCGCTGACGCTGGCCACGCTGCTGACGATCTCGCCCATAGTCTGGCCGGCGTCCTGCACCAGACGCGCGCCCTCGGCGACCTGCACCACGGAGGCGTCGATCAGGTTCTTGATCTCCTTGGCCGCATCGGCAGAGCGCTGGGCGAGGATGCGGACTTCGCTGGCGACCACCGCAAAGCCTCGACCCTGCTCGCCTGCGCGTGCTGCTTCCACGGCGGCGTTGAGGGCAAGAATATTGGTCTGGAAGGCGATGCCGTCGATGACGCGGGTGATGTCGCCGATCCGCTGCGAGGCGGTCTGTATGGCATCCATGGTGGTCACGACCTGGCTTACCACCTTACTGCCACGCGTGGCAACGTCATGCGCGCCGTGCGCCAACGCACTGGCCTGGCGCGCGTGTTCGGCGTTCTGGCGCACCGTGGAGGTCAGTTCTTCCATCGAGGCGGCGGTCTCTTCCAGATGCGCGGCCTGGCGCTCGGTGCGCTCGGACAGATCATCGTTGCCGCTGGCGATCTCACTGGCGGCCAGCGAAATCGAACCGGTGCACTGCTTGATCCGCGCGACCATCGCCGTCAGCTGCTCCGCCGTTGCGTTGGCATCGCGCTGCATGGCCTCGAACGAGCCGTGGAAGTCGCCCTGCATGCGCTGATCCAGATCCCCGTCGGCCAGCGCCGAGAGCACGCGGCGGATCTCACCGACGGTGCCGCCGACGCTGTCCAGCAGCTGGTTGATGCCGCCGGTCAGGCCATTGAGGAAGCTGGCGCCTCCATCGGTGGCCTGCAGACGGCGATCAAGATCCCCCTTGCTGGCGGCATCGACGATGCCCGCCACCGCGTTCTCCAACAGCAGCTCATGCGTGCGGTCATGCCACTCCACCGCGAAACCCTGGCGTTTGCCCTGCGGATCGAACACCGGCGTCACCACCTGGGCGAAATGCACCGGCCCGATCCGGACGCGGCCATGGTGGGTGACCATCAAGGTATTGAGGATGGCGCGGATGCGGTCTGGATTGGCATGGAAGCGATGGATGCTGCTGCCGACCAGGCGCTCGGCGTCGAAGTCCGGAAAGGCCTCGCGCAGGCTGGTCTGCTGGTTGCGCAGCAGGGTCACCACCGACTGGTTGACGTAGCGGATCACGTGATCGTTGTCGGCGATCATCATCGCCGTGCGCGAGACATCCAGTGCCTGCCGGACCTGCGCATCGTGCTGATGCACAGCGTCCTGGGCCTGACGGTGCCCGGCGAGGTCTGCCGCGAAGGCGTTGGCGCGCGCCTCGGCGCGGACAAGCGCCTGCGCCTGGCGGCGGCCGCGCGTGGCGAGCATCCCCACCAGCGCCGCGACGATGGCGAGCGGCAGCACCGACCACGGCTGCCGCAACCAGACCGCGGTGATCAGCGCGGCGAGCAACACCACGCCAGCTGCGATCAGATAGACCGTGTCGCGGCCGGGCGTGGAACGCGGGGTACGGTCGGGTGGGCGGGGCGACGCATGGGAAATGGCGGACATAAGAACTCCAGGATCAGCAGAAAGCAGGCATTCCGCCGCGCGCGGGCGCACGGGCGGGGACCGCCCCGGACACCGGCAATGCGGTGGGCGTGGCAGTGGAAAGCGCGGGGGATCGGGGCGGCGGGGGAACGTATGCGCGAGGGCACGCCGCTGCCCTGGCGCGGGGTGCCACGGGCGCGACCCGGCCCGGTGGGCGGTGGCGCGGCCAATCCGACATTGCTACGACCTTCCCTGGAAGCCTTGGTGGATACGCGGCTTCGCAACGGCGGAGCAAGCGGCAATGCAGCCGACGCATGCCGGGCTGCATCCTTGGTATCGGCCGGGAAGCGTAAACATTGAGCGGCGTGACATCCGCCGACCGACACGATCTGCTACAGCGCAACGCGCCGGAGGGGGGCGTTGTGTCGACTCAACGCGACGACGCGAAGCCTGTCATTCGGCCAGGAAGCGACGGATCACGTCACCCACCACCTGCGGATGCTCCATGTGCAGATGGTGCGTGCCCGGGAACACCGCCAGCCGCCCGTCACGCAGCAGACCGATGCGCTCGCTGCGCAGCGGCTCGGGGTAATAGGACTGCGCCGGTGTCGCGTAAATCACCTGGGTCGGGCAGTCGATCGCGGCGAGCAGGTCGTCGATCTGCGCCTCGCTCAGGCGCATCGCGGTCGGCAGCATCAGGCGCTGATCGCTGCACCAGCTGTAACCGCCGTCGACCGGTGTGACGCCGCGTTCGACCAGCAGGCGCGCGCAGGGCTCGCTGAGCTGGTTGGCCATCATGCGGGCGCGGATCGGGGCGATCAGATCGGGAAACACCCGCAGTTTGCGGGTAGGCAGCGCCCGCGCGGCGCGCACGTGTTCGCGAAGACGCTGCGCGGTCTCATTCTCCGGGCCGCGCAGGCCACCGAGTGCCTCGATCGCGATCAGGCGCTCTACCCGTTCCGGGCCAGCCGCTGCGGTGAGGCTGGCGATGCCGGCGCCCATCGAATGACCAAGCAGCACGAAGCGGTCCCAGCCCAGCGCGTCAGCGACATCGAGCACGTGGCAGATCGCACCGGGCGTGTTGTATTGCGTGCCCGGTGGCAGGTGCGCGCTGTGGCCGTGGCCGGGCAGATCGATCGCCACCAGCTCCAGCTCCGGCAGCTGCGCGGCCAGCGGTACGAAGCTGGCGGCATTGTCCAGCCAGCCGTGCAGCGCCAGGACACGCGTGCCGCCGGTCTCAGCCGACCGCAGGCCGGCCACAGGAGTGCCGGCGACCGACAGCGAGAACGGCTGCAGCGTCATGCCAGCGCCGCGATGCTCAGCCGCGACAGCGCCAGTGCATGCGCCTGCGCGTCGTTGAGGCAGGGGATATAGCGCATCGTCGCGCCGCGCTCGGCAACGGTTTCGGTAAAGCCCATCGCCACTTCTTCCAGGGTTTCCAGGCAGTCGGTGGCAAAGCCGGGGCAGACCACGTCCATGCTGCGTACGCCCTTCTCGGCCATCGCCCACAGGGTGGGTTCGGCGTAGGGCTGCAGCCATTTTTCACGGCCGAAACGCGATTGGTAGGTCAGCTGCCAGGCATCGTCGGGCAGCTCCAGCGCTTGGGCGATTGCGTGGGCGCTGGCTTCGCAGCGCTGCGGATACGGATCGCCGGCATCGGCCAGGCGCTGCGGAATGCCGTGGAAGGAAAACACCAGTTTCTCGCCGCGGCCATGCTGTTCCCACCACTGGCGGATGCTGCCGGCGACGGCGGCGACCCAGTCCGGATCGACCGCGTAATCGCGCACCAGGGTCACAGTGACCCCGGGATGTTTCGGCTGCCACTCGCGCACCTGGTCCTCGATCGAGGCGGTGGTGGTGGTCGAATACTGCGGATACAGCGGCAATACCACGATCCGTTTCATGCCTTCGGCGGCCAGCCGGTCCAGCTCGGCCGGCAGCGCCGGGGCGCCATAACGCATCGCATGGCGCACCCGCAGATCGGGCATCAGGCCCTGCATGGCCTCGGCCAGACGCCGGGTGTAGACCATCAGCGGGGAACCGTCCGGCAGCCAGACCTGGGCGTACTTGGCGGCCGAGCGACCGCTGCGCAGTGGCAGGATCAGCCCGTAGAGCAAGGGTTTCCAGAACAGCGGCGGAATCGCGACCACGCGCGGATCGCTGAGGAATTCAGCCAGGTAGCGACGCACCGCCGGGGCGGTTGGCGTCTCGGGCGTGCCTAGATTGACCGCCAGCACGGCGGTGTCGGGTGCGTCGAGCATGGCGTCATTCTCGCAGGTCTGCGCGATTGGCGGGATGGATTTGGATGATGAACATGATTTCTCAGCTGTATCGATAGTCCGGATCACTCATTGCGGATTCATCGCAAGCCTTCTAACGTCGGCCAGTTGCTTTATCTTTGTCTACGTAGACCTTCTGGAGCCCACCATGCGCCGTCTCAGCCTTGTACTGCTGATCTCCGCCAGCCTGCTGTCGACCCAGGCGATGGCCGGGCCACAGGAGGATCAGCGCGCCCGCAATGCGGTGCGCGTCCTGAATGAAATCCAGGACATCCCCGAGCAGGGCATTCCGGACAAACTGCTCGACGAAGGCCGCGCGGTCATCGTGATTCCCGACACGATCAAGGCCGGTCTGGTGATCGGTGGCCGTCGCGGCCATGGCCTGATGTCGGTCAAGACGCCCGATGGCAGCTGGTCCAACCCGGTGTTCGTGAAGCTCACCGGCGGCAGCATCGGCTTCCAGGCCGGTGTGCAGTCCTCCGATGTGGTGCTGGTGTTCCGCAACGACCGCAGCCTGGACAATCTCGTCAACGGCAAGTTCACCCTGGGCGCCGATGCCGGCGTCGCCGCTGGTCCGGTCGGGCGCAACGCCGCGGCCGCCACCGATGGCCAGCTGAAGGCCGAAATCTGGTCCTGGTCGCGCGCCCGCGGCTTGTTCGCCGGGGTGGCGCTGGATGGCGCCGTGCTGCAGATCGACGATGCCGCCAACCTGGACGCCTATGGCAGCAACACCACGCCGCGCATGGTGTTCGAAGGCCGTGTCGGCGAGCCGCCCTCGGTGGACGTGGTCGCCTTCCGTGATCGCCTGGAAGAAGCCACCTATACCGCCCGCGAGAAGCGCGGCACCGCGGGGAATGCCCCAGCGCCGGCCGCTGCGCCGCGCGCCGCCGCCGTACCGGTTCGACCTGAACAGGCACCGGCCCCGGCCGCCGCCGGCGCGACCACCGCCCCGCTGCAGTCCGTTCCGGCGCAACCGGCCGCGCAGCAGGGCTTCCAGCCGGTCGGCGACGGTGAAGTCCGTACCGAATCGCTGGACGGCAACTGACTTTTGTCACGCGCGCCGGCTTACCGCCGGTGCGCTATGCTCAACCGTCTGATCACTACGTAACGCGAGCGGCTCATGGGCAGTTTCAGCATCTGGCATTGGTTGGTCGTGCTGGTCATCGTTCTGCTGGTGTTCGGCACCAAGAAACTGACCAGCGGCGCCAAGGACCTTGGCAGCGCCGTCAAGGAATTCAAGAAGGGCATGCGCGACGAGGACAAGCCGAACGCGCAGCTCAGCGACAGTTCGCGTCCGCAGGACTCGACGACGACGTCGCAGACCGAGCACGACCGCGACCCGCGCTGATCCGGGCGGCTTGGCGTGTTCGATATCGGTTTCAGTGAACTGCTGGTCATCGCGGTGGTGGCCTTGGTCGTCCTCGGCCCCGAGCGGCTGCCCAAGGCGGCCCGCTTTGCCGGGCTGTGGGTGCGCCGTGCCCGCAACCAGTGGGATTCGGTGAAGCAGGAGCTCGAGCGTGAATTGCACGCCGAAGAGATCAAGCGGCAGTTCGATGATGTGAAAACCTCGATGCGCGATACCGAGTCGCAGCTGCGTGCCAGTGGCGAAGCGGTGCGCCGCGAAGCCGAGCAGATGCGTCAGGACGTGGCGCAGCATGGCGATGGCATTGCCGCGTCAGCCGAGGACGAACCGATGATGACCGGCCCCGCGCCGGGTTCGCCGGCCAGCGTGGCCCAGCATGTGGTGGCCACCGAGGAGGCCGAGCCGCCGCGCGATGCGATGGCGCCGCCGGGCATAGATGGCAGCGCACCGCGTGCAGATCCGCCGGCAGCCCTGCCGCCGTCGACTGACACCGCGCCGCCCACGCTTGTGCCTACGCCGCCGAACCAAGAGGCACCGCGATGAGCGAGCATGAAAGCAACGAAAGTTCGCTGGTCGAACACCTGATCGAGCTGCGCGCGCGGCTGGTGCGCGCATTGATTGGGCTGGGCGTGGTGCTGCTGGGCCTGATGCCGTTCTCGCGGCAGATCTACACGATGATCGCCGAACCGTTGATCTCGCAGCTCCCCAACGGGCAGACGATGATCGCGACCAATCCGGCCGGCGCGTTTTTCGCGCCGTTGAAACTGACCTTCTTCGTGGCGGTATTCATCGCCGTACCGTGGCTGCTGTTCCAGCTGTGGTCGTTCGTGGCGCCGGGCCTGTACGCCCGCGAAAAACGCCTGGCGGTGCCCTTGCTGGCCTCGTCGGTGCTGCTGTTCTATCTGGGCTGCGCGTTCGCCTATTTCCTGGTGTTGCCGGCGGTGTTCCACTTCCTCACCACGTTCCGCCCGGAGGTGATTGCGATCACACCGGATGCGACGGCGTACCTGGATTTCGTGCTGGCGATCTTCTTCGCCTTCGGCACCAGCTTCGAGCTGCCGGTGGCGATGGTGATCCTGGTGCTGCTCGGCTGGATCACGCCGCAGCAGTTCAAGGAAGGTCGCGGCTACGCGATCGTCGGCATCTTCGTGCTGGCTGCGGTGCTGACGCCGCCGGACGTGGTTTCGCAGCTGATGCTGGCCATTCCGATGTGCCTGCTCTACGAACTGGGCATCCACGCCGCGCGCTGGCTGGTGCCACGCCCGGGCGGGAAAGAGCAGCCGGAGTAAGGCACAAACAAAAACCCCGGCAAAGGCCGGGGTTTTTGTTTGGATCAGGCCGCGAACACGTTGTTCGGGCCCGACATCGGCGGCGGGGTCTGCGGACCCTGCTGGCCGAACATCTGCTTCCACGCCGTGTAGATAGCACCGGCGAAGACCGGCATCACCACGCCCATCAGCAGCAGCTGCGCAACGAACAGCGCGAGCATCGTGCCGCCGATCAGCTGCGCGATCAGCGCGACCAGCATCACGCCGAAATAGATCGCAAACACCGCCACGAAGGCGAGCAGGAAGAACACCAGCATCGCCAGCACGTTGTGCAGGCAGGCGCGCAGGCTCAGGCGCATCGCCTGCAGGCCGTTGCGGTGCTCGAACATCACCTGCGGCGGCAGGGTGAACAGCGCCAGCGCCATCGCCAGGAAGGTCACCACCACCAGTGCCAGCCAGAGCAGGATGCGCATCGCCGGCAGGCTCGCCATCAGCTCTTCGATCTGCGCCGGGTCCGGCTGCGCGCCGGACTGGCTGATCGCGTTGAGCTGCACCATCACCTCGCTCAGGTGCTGCAGGCCACTGCTGCCGATCAACATCAGCAACAACACGCCCAGGAACAGGCCGGCCACCAGCTGCGGCAGCAGCGAGGCGAGCAGGTTCAACGCGCGGCCTTCATGCAGGCCCTGCAGCAGGTGCGACGGCTGCGCGACGCGACCCTGGTCGACTTCGCGCACGGCCCACACCAGGCCGCCGAAGAACAGCGGGCCGGCCAGTGCCATCAACAGCTGCGCCAGCGTGCTCAGCGCCGGGCTGACCATCGCCAGCGACATCACCAGCAACGCGGCCACGGCCCAGATCACGCCGAGCAGGCCCAGCGCCAGCGGCGCCTTGCGCAGCAGGGTGAAACCCGACACCAGCCATTCCGCGCCGGCGGAGGCCGGCAGCTTGCGAATCTCGCTCATAACATTCCGGGACAGGGGAGAAGGCGCGAACGCCCGATTGCGGTCGATTATCCCTGTTTTCCCGGCGCGTGACCTGAAGGCCGCCCTGCGCGGCGCGGACGCTGCGTTGCGCCCGGATGACGGCGCCGCGCCGGCCTCAGGCGTTGCGTGCCTGGCGGACGAAACGGCGCAGCAGCTGGCGGGCCAGCGGCGCGGCGCTGACCTCGCGGGCGACACTGCGCGCGCAGCCGCCGTGCTGGCGGATGCACTCGGCGCGGGCGCGGACGTAGCCGCGCATGTGGTGGGTGGCGAACTCCGGATGGAACTGCACGCCCCAGGCATGCGCGCCCCAGCGGAAGGCGTGGCAGTTGTCCTGCGCCGAGCGCGCCAGGATCGCGGCACCTTCCGGGGCGCGCAGCACCGTCTGCAGGTGGGTGGCGTGGGCCGGGAAGCGCGCGGGCAGGCCGCCGAACAGCGGATCGTCGACTGCCGACGGATCCAGCGCCAGCTCGATCGTGCCGGACTCGCGCCCGGCCGGGTTGTAGGCGACTTCGCCGCCCAGCGCGTGGGCAAGCAGCTGGTGGCCGTAGCAGATACCGAACACCGGGCGGTCGTCGTGGGCGGCTTCGCGCAGCCACTGCGCGCTGCGTTCGCTCCACTCGGCGCGGTCGGTGACGTAGGCGGCCGAGCCGCTGACGATCACCCCGGCAAAATCGCGGTGGCTGGGCAGGGTGCCGCCATGCTCGACATCGACCACCACGGTCTCGTCGGCATCCAGCCCGGCCGCGACCCGGATCCAGTGCGAAAACCGCCCGTAGCGGCGCAGCGAGGCGACGGGTTGGCCGGTTTCAAGAATCAGGAACGGGGCGGAATTCATCCGGGGGAGGCAGGACCGAGAGGACTTCCTCGATTGTAGTCAGCCCTGCCGCTACCTTTTCAAGCCCCGCGCGACGCAGGGTTCGTACCCCTTCAGCACGTGCGGCACGGTTGAAGGCGGCCAGATCCATGTCCGCGCGGATGTGCCGGCGCAGGCTGGAACCCAATGGCAGCAACTCATACAGGCCCACGCGGCCGAGGAAACCGGTGCGTCGGCAGTCGATGCAGCCGACCGGTGCATATGGCGTGGGCGCCTGAGGTAATGCTGCATCGGCATCAGTCAGCACCGCCCATTGCTCGGCCGAGAGCACCGTGGGCACCTTGCAGCTGGCGCACAGGGTGCGCACCAGGCGCTGGGCCAGCACCCCGTTGAGGGTGGAGGCGAGCAGGTAATGCGGCACGCCCAGATCGAGCAGGCGCGTGATCGCCGAGGGCGCATCGTTGGTGTGCAGGGTGGACAGCACCAGGTGGCCGGTCAACGAGGCCTGGACCGCCATCTGCGCGGTCTCCAGGTCGCGGATCTCGCCGATCATGATGATGTCCGGGTCCTGCCGCAGCAGGGTGCGCACGCCGCTGGCGAAATCCAGGTCGATGTTGGTCTGCACCTGCATCTGGTTGAATTCCGGGGCGATCATTTCGATCGGGTCTTCCACCGTGCAGACATTCACGTCCGGGGTGGCCAGCCGCTTCAGCGTGGAATACAGGGTGGTGGTCTTGCCCGAGCCGGTCGGCCCGGTGACCAGCACGATGCCGTGCGGGCGCTCGACCAGGGCGGTCCAGCCGGCCGCTTCCTGCGGGCTGAAGCCGAGCTGGTCGATGCTCTTGAAGGCGGCATCCGGGTCGAAGATGCGCATCACGCACTTTTCGCCGAACGCAGTGGGCATGGTCGACAGGCGCATTTCCACCTCCCGCCCACCCGGGGAGCGGGTCTTGATACGGCCGTCCTGCGGGCGCCGACGCTCGGCCAGGTCCATCCGGCCCAGCACCTTGATCCGGCTGACCACGGCGGTCATCACCGCCGGCGGCACCTCGAACACCTTGTGCAGGACGCCATCGATGCGGAAGCGCATGCGGCCCATGTCGCGGCGTGGCTCCAGATGGATGTCCGAGGCGCGCTGCTCGTAGGCGTACTGCAGCAGCCAGTCGACGATGTGCACGATGTGCTGGTCGTCGGCGTTGACGTCGCCGGCGCGGCCCAGCTCGACCAGTTGCTCGAAGCTGGGCAGGGTGCTGCTGGTTTCGCCGCGGACATCGCCACGGGCGCCGCGCACCGAGCGCGTCACCCCGTAGAACTCCATGGTGTAGCGGTGCAGGTCCAGCGGGTTGACCATCGCCAGCTCGATCCGGCGGCGGCTCAGGTGCTGCAGGTCACGCAGCCATTCCTGGGCCAGCGGCTCGCTGGTGGCGACCAGGACGCGCTCGCTGTCCACCGCCAGCGGCAGGAAGCGGTGGCGGCGGGCATAGGCATGGGAGACCAGGGCGGTGACTGCCGAGACGTCGACCCGGGTCGGGTCCACCCGCAGGTAGCGCACACCCGCGCGCTGGGCCAGCCACTCGCTGAGGCGCTCCAGGCCGAGCTCGCCGCCGGCGCTGGCGCCCAGCTTCAGGTTGGCCAGCAGGACCAGTGGATGGACCTCGCTGGCGTTGCGTGCGCCCGGGGCGGAGAAGCGGATGCGCTCCAGATCGGCGGCGGCGACCAGGCCATCGGCGACCA
This sequence comes from Stenotrophomonas sp. SRS1, assembly GCF_026130205.1. NCBI lineage: Bacteria > Pseudomonadati > Pseudomonadota > Gammaproteobacteria > Lysobacterales > Lysobacteraceae > Stenotrophomonas > Stenotrophomonas sp. SRS1. Next base: position 11,048 of record NZ_JAINFD010000002.1, read on the forward strand.
GCGCTGCAGCGACCTGGTCGAAATCGAGGCGCCCGTGTGGCAGGGGGAGGACCCCCTCAGGGACGCTGGCAAACGCCGCTGGCAGGCGTGGATCCATCCTCCGTTTCCCCAGGCACGGAAGGCCCGTGCGGTCGGTCGCTATACTAGCGCACCCCTTCTGCAGGCAAGAATCCGCCGCATGTCCGTCACGACGAACGTTCCCATCACTTTCCAGGGCCTGATCCAGACCCTCAACCAGTATTGGGCGCAGCAGGGCTGCGTGCTGATCCAGCCGCTGGACCTGGAGGTCGGTGCGGGCACCTTCCACCCGGCCACGTTCCTGCGCTCGATCGGTCCGGAAAGCTGGAATGCCGCGTACGTGCAGCCCTCGCGCCGCCCGACCGACGGCCGCTACGGCGAAAACCCCAACCGCCTGCAGCGCTACTACCAGTACCAGGTGGCGATGAAGCCGAGCCCGGACAACATCCAGCAGCTCTACCTGGATTCGCTCAAGGCGCTGGGCATCGATCCGCTGGTGCACGACCTGCGCTTCGTCGAGGACAACTGGGAATCGCCGACCCTCGGCGCCTGGGGCCTGGGCTGGGAAGTGTGGTTGAACGGGATGGAAGTCACCCAGTTCACCTATTTCCAGCAGGCCGGCGGCCTGGAGTGCAAGCCGGTACTCGGCGAGATCACCTACGGTCTGGAGCGCCTGTGCATGTACCTGCAGAACTGCGACAACGTCTATGACCTGATCTGGACCTACGGTCCGGATGGCACCCCGGTCACTTATGGCGATGTGTACCTGCAGAACGAGATCGAGCAGAGCACCTACAACTTCGAATACGCCGACGTGGACGAAATGTTCCATCGCTTCGATGCCTGCGAAAAAGAAGCGCAGACGCTGGTCGATGTCGGCCTGCCGCTGCCGGCGTATGAGCAGGTCTGCAAGGCCAGCCATGCGTTCAACCTGCTGGATGCGCGCCGCGCGATCAGCGTGACCGAGCGCCAGCGCTACATCCTGCGCGTGCGCGCGCTGGCCCAGGCCGTGGCCAGGCTGTACGAGGCCAAGCGCCTGGACGCCGTGGCCGCCAAGGAGGTGCAGGCATGAGCACGATGCAGCCGCTGCTGATCGAACTGGGTACCGAAGAACTGCCGGTCAAGGCGCTGCCGGGCCTGGCCCAGGCCTTCTTCGATGGCGTCGTGGACGGCCTGAGCAAGCGTGGCGTGGCCATCGAACGGGGCGACGCCAAGCCGCTGTCCACGCCGCGCCGCCTGGCCGTGCTGCTGCCCGGCGTGGCGGTGGAACAGCCGGAACAGCACAGCGAAGTGCTGGGCCCGTACCTGAACATCGCGCTCGACGCCGAGGGTCAGCCGACCAAGGCGCTGCAGGGCTTCGCGGCCAAGGCCGGGATCGACTGGACCGCGCTGGAGCGCACCACCGATGCCAAGGGCGAGCGCTTCGTGCACCGCTCCACCACGCCGGGCGCGCGTACCGCGACGCTGCTGCCGGAGATCCTGCGCGAGGCGATCGCCGCGATGCCGATACCCAAGCCGATGCGCTGGGGCAGCCACACCTATGGCTTCGCCCGCCCGGTGCATTGGCTGGTGCTGCTGCACGGCCCGGACATCATCGAGGCCGAGGTGATGGGCCTGAAGGCCGACCGCATGAGCCGCGGCCATCGCTTCATGCATGACAAGACCGTGTGGCTGAGCGCGCCGGAGGACTACGTCGCCTCGCTGCGGGCCGCCTATGTGCTGGTCGACGCCGACGCGCGCCGTACCCGCATCGTCGAGCAGGTCAACGCGGCGGCCGCGCAGGCCGGCGGCCAGGCGCGCATCACCCCGGACAACCTGGAACAGGTGGTCAACCTGGTCGAATGGCCGGCGCCGGTGCTGTGCAGTTTCGAGCGCGAGTTCCTGGCGGTGCCGCAGGAAGCGCTGATCGAGACGATGGAGATCAACCAGAAGTTCTTCCCGGTGCTCGATGCCGGCGGCAAGCTGACCGAGAAGTTCATCGGCATCGCCAACATTGAATCCAAAGACGTGGCCGAAGTAGCCAAGGGCTACGAGCGCGTGATCCGTCCGCGCTTCTCCGATGCCAAGTTCTTCTTCGACGAAGATCTGAAGCAGGGTCTGGAAGCGATGGGCGACGGCCTGAAGACCGTCACCTACCAGGCCAAGCTGGGCTCGGTCGCCGACAAGGTCGCCCGCGTGGCCGCCCTCGCCGAGGCCATCGCGCCGCAGGTGGGCGTCGAGCCGGTGCTGGCCAAGCGTGCTGCGGTGCTGGCCAAGAACGACCTGCAGTCGCGCATGGTCAACGAGTTCCCCGAGCTGCAGGGCATCGCCGGCCGTCATTACGCCGTGGTTGGCGGGGAGTCGCCGGAGGTGGCGCTGGCCATCGACGAGGCCTACCAGCCGCGCTTCGGTGGCGATGACATCGCGCTCTCGCCGCTGGGCAAGGTGCTGGCCATCGCCGAGCGTCTGGACACGCTGGCCGGCGGCTTTGCCGCAGGCCTGAAGCCGACCGGCAACAAGGACCCGTTCGCGCTGCGCCGCAACGCGCTGGGCCTGGCGCGGACGGTGATCGAGAGCGGGTTTGATCTGGATCTGCGCGCGTTGATCGGCACCGCCGTCGCCGGCCTGCCGGCGGGCGTGCAGCCCAGTGCCGAGCGCAAGACCAACGCGCTGCCGCAGGAGCTGTACGACTTCATCATCGACCGCCTGCGCGGCTATTACGCCGACAAGGGCGTGCCGGCCACGCACTTCAACGCGGTCGCCGAGTTGAAGCCGGCCTCGCTGTATGACTTCGACCGCCGCATCGATGCCATCGGCACCTTTGCCGCGCTGCCGGAAGCCGAGGCGCTGGCCGCGGCCAACAAGCGCATCCGCAACATCCTGCGCAAGGCCGAGGGCGAGATTCCGGGCATGATCGACCCGGCGCTGCTGGCCGAGCCGGCCGAAAGCGAACTGGCCGAAGCGGTGGAAGCGGCCATTGATGACAGCAACGCCAGCCTGCACCAGAAGGACTACGTGAGCGTGTTGAACCGGTTGGCGCGCCTGCGCCCGCAGGTGGATGCGTTCTTCGATGCGGTGATGGTCAATGCCGAGGATCCCGCGCTGCGGGCCAATCGCCTGGCCCTGCTCAAGCGCCTGGGCGACCGCCTGGGCAGCGTGGCGGCGATCGAACACCTGTCCAACTGACGCGGCGGGGCCGGGCGCCCCGCGGTGGACCAGAAGGTGCGACGGCGTGGGCTGTTCGCGCCTTCTGCGTTTCCGGGAGGGCGGCGCCCTGCGATATTCGTGCTGGAAGCGTCATTTGGTGTCGCTGTTGCGTCGCGGACGCTTCTGTCCGATGACGTGTTGTCATCGATCAGACCGCGTGCAACGCAAGCGACTTTCTCGCGGAATTTAACGGCGTCTTCACTGCCTTTCTGAAACAGCCACGCCGATTTCGCATGCTCGCGATGGGCCGTTATGCTGTCGCCATGCAGCCAACGAAATTCGCCCTTCCGCTGATGTTCCTGTCCCTTGCCACCGTCTCGGTGGCACATGCACGGGGGACCATCGAGAAAGTGGACATCAAAGGATTGGACAAGGGCGACGACGCCGAGATGATCGAGAACATCGAGGTCTCGCTGTCCCTGTACGACACCATCGGCAAGGTCCAGGGCGAGTCGCGGCTGGAATATCTGTTGTCCCAGGCCGAGCGCCAGACCCGCGAGGCGCTGGAGCCGTTCGGCTACTACAACCCGACCATCACCGTGGAAAGCCCGCGCGAGGGCGAGAACCTGCGCGTGGTGATCCAGGTCGAGAAGGGACCGCCGACCGTGGTCCGCCGCGAGCATATCGACATCACCGGCCCGGCCCAGCTGGACCAGTACCTCCAGGAAGACCTGGAGAACTTCAAGCCGCGCAAGGGCCAGCGTTTCGAACACACCGAGTACGAAGCCAGCAAGATCCGGGTCACCCGGCGCCTGGCCGAGCGCGGTTACTTCGATGCCGACTTCACCCAGCGCCAGGTGCAGATCACCCGCGCCGAGAACGCCGCCGACGTCGACCTCACCTGGGACAGCGGCCGCCGCTACAACATGGGCGAGATCCGTTTCCATCAGGATTACTTCGTCGACAAGCTGTTCGACCCGCTGGTGTACTGGGACGAAGGCAGCTACTTCCACGAAGGCAAACTGGACCGCCTGCGCGAATCGCTGACCAAGCTCGATTACTTCAGCGTGATCGACATCCAGCCGCGCCCGGACCAGGCCGACGAGAACGGCGATGTGCCGGTAGACGTCAACCTGACCCGCGCCAAGCGCACGATCTACACCGCCGGCCTGAGCTACGGCAGCGAGAGTGGCGCCGGTGTGCGCGGCGGCCTGGAGCGGCGCTTCCTCAACAGCCGCGGCCACAAGATGAACACCCAGCTCGACTATGCGCAGAAGCGCAAGAGCCTGGTCACCAGCTACCGCATCCCGGGCTTTGCCTGGCTCGACGGCTGGTATGCGTTCACCGCCAGCGCCTATGACGAGCAGACCGATTACATCGACCTGCGCAACTTCAAACTGTCGGCCAGCCGCAGCGGTGAGATCAACGAGTACTGGACCGCGATCGCCTCGATCAACGCGCTGCGCGAGCGCTGGCGGTATGCCTCCGGCACCGAGTTCACCGACGCGGTCTACAACACTTCCACGCTGGTCTACCCGCAGCTGGTGGCCGACTACGTCAACGTGGACGATGAGATGTTCCCGCGCCGCGGCATCAGCGGCAGTGCAACGCTGCGTGGCGGCGTCGAAGGTGCAGGCTCGGACACCAGCTTCGTGCAGGCCAACATGGTACTGCGCTGGTATGTGCCGATCGGCGAGAGCGACCGGCTGATCCTGCGTGGCGAAGGCGGCACCACCTGGACCAGCGATCTTGTCGCGATGCCACCGAGCCTGCGCTTCTTCGCTGGTGGCGATCGCAGCATCCGCGGCTATGCCTTCCGCGAAGTCGGCCCGCGTACCGCACCGCCGGACAAATACGCGCTCGGCGCGAAGAACCTGGTGGTCGGCTCGGCCGAATATGAGCATTACTTCAAGGGCGGGCCCTGGGGCGCGGCGGTGTTCGTCGACACCGGCAGCGCGTTCGACAACACCATCGACCTGCATACCGGCGTGGGCTTTGGCGTGCGCTGGAAATCGCCGGTGGGCCCGGTGCGCGTGGATATCGCGCATGGCCTGAACAACCCGGATTCGCAGTTCCAGCTGTACCTGAACATCGGAGCGGACCTGTGAGTACGCCGACGCCGTCCGCCCCCGCGACACCGCCGCCGCCGCGCGTGCGTTTCTACCGCAAGCGCCGCTTCTGGGCGTGGTCGGGTTTCACCGTGCTCGGCCTGGTGCTGCTGGCCCTGCTGCTGGTGTACTGGCTGCTGCAGACCGTGGCCGGCCGTGATGTGCTGCTGGCCCAGGTGGTGGCGCGGTTGCCGGTCGGCGCCTCGCTCACCTGGAGCAAGGTGGATGGCCCGGTCGCCGGGCCGCTGGTGCTGCACGACCTGGACTTCCGTTACGACGACATCCATTTCACCGCCGAACGCGCCTACCTGGATCCGGACATCCGGCCGCTGCTGGGCCGCAAGCTGCAGCTCGATGCGCTGCAGATCAAGAACGCCACGTTGAACCTGGCCAAGAGTGATGAGCCGTTTGAGCTGCCGTCGTGGCCGGACTCGCTGCCGCAGATCGAAATGCCGCTGGCGATCCAGGCCGACACCATCATCATCGATGGCTTCCGCATCACCCAGGCGCAGCAGCCGCTGATCGACATCGCCAAGGTGCGTGGTGGCCTGGAGATCGCCAATGGCGAATTCCGCGCGCGCCAGCTGATCGTGGACAGCAGCTACGGCGATTTCCGCGTGGACGGGCATTATCTGCCGCGCAGCGATTACGACACCGACATCACCATCGGCGCGCTGATGCCGGCCCCGCGCGGGCGGACCCCGGCGCGCCTGGGCCTGGTGGCCCGCGGCGACCTGGGGCATATGGAAGTGGCGATCGCCGGCAACGCGCCCGCGCCGCTGCAGGCCAGCCTGGTGTTCGATGGCCGCACCGACCCGGTATGGAAACTCGCTGCGCGCAGCAAGGAACTGGACCTGGCCCTGCTGGTGCCGGGCATGGACGCGAGCACCAGCACGCCGATGGCGCTGGATGTGCGGGCCGATGGCAAGGGTGGCCAGGCCAATCTGCAGGGCAGCTTCAAGCAGGGCGACATCGCGGTGGAACTGGCACCGTCCAAGGTCGGCCTGGCCGACCAGGTGCTGACCGTGTCGCCGCTGCAGGTGAAGGGCTTTGGTGGCCAGGCGCGGCTGGAAGGCATCGCCGATTTCACCGACAAGGAAAACGCCAGCCTGCGCTTCTCCATCGTCGCCAACGACCTCACCTTCGTGCCCGCCGCCGATACCACCACCCCGGGCGCCGCTGCGCCGGTGCCGGTGACGCTGAAAGAAGCGCGCATGGGCCTGGCCGGCACGCTCAAGGCGTGGGCGGCGGTCGGCCGTGCCTCGGTGGAACGCGAGAAGCAGGTGGCCGATCTGCAGTTCGACGTGCGCGGCAACGACCAGGCCGCCGTGATCAAACAGCTGCAGGCCAGCACGCCGGGCGGTTCGCTCGACGTGACCGGGCAGGTGGCCTGGGCGCCGCAGCTGGATTGGGACGTGGCCGCCAAACTGGCCGGCTTCGATCCGGGCTACTTCGCGCCGGGCTGGGACGGCAAGCTGTCCGGTTCGTTTGCCTCGAAGGGCCGCCAGTTGCCGCCGCCGGCCGGCAGTCCGGCCGGTACCGCTGGCAGCTACGAAGCCACCGTCGATGTGCCCGGCATCAAGGGCACGCTGCGCAAGCGCGCGCTGGATGCACAGGGCAAGTTCGCGCTGCGCGGCGAGCAGGGCGAGGGCAACCTCCGGCTGGCGCTGGGCAACAGCCGCCTGACCGCCAAGGGCTCGGTGGGCGATCGCCTGGATATCGATGCGCAGCTGGAGCCGGTGCAGCTGGACGACCTGCTGCCCAACAGCAGCGGCAGCCTGCGTGGCCATGTGCTGATCAAGGGCGCACGTACCGCGCCGGACATCACCGCCGATCTGGTTGGCAGTGGCCTGCGCTGGGACGACTGGAGCGCGGAGGCGATCAGCATCAAGGGGCGGCTGCCGTGGCAGGGCGACAGTGGCACGCTGGCGGTGCAGGGCAGCAAGGTCCAGGTCGGCATGCTGCTGGACACGCTCAACGTCAATGCCCGCGGCAGCCTCTCCAATCTGCGCCTGGATGCACAGACGAAGAACGAGCTGGGTGCTGTCGCGCTGGAAGGTGGCGTGCGCCAGCAGGGCCAGGCCTGGCGTGGCGATCTGACTGCGCTGCGCATCGCACCGATGAAGGGCGATGCCTGGAGCCTGCGCGCACCGGCCACCTTCAGCGTGCAGGGCAGCAACGTCACCCTGAGCGATGCCTGCCTGGGTGCCGCCACCGGCGGCGCGCTGTGCGCCAGCGCGAACTGGCCGCGCGAAGGGCTGCTGGTGCGGGGCGATGCCTTGCCGCTGGCGCTGGTGCAGCCGTGGCTGCCGCCGCAGTCCGGGCGCCGCATCTTCCTGCGCGGTGAAGTGAATCTGGATGGGCGCATCCGCCCCCGCGGCAACGCGTGGGAAGGCAGTGCCTCGGTCACCTCGCGCGAAGGCGGGGTACGCCTGGGCGACAACGCGCGTGGCGAGCTGGTGCGTTACGACCAGTTCTCGGTGAACCTGGAGATGACCCCGCAGCAGATCAACGCCAAGCTCGGTGTCGGTTTCCAGGGCGACGGCTTCGTCGATGCCAAGGTGCAGACCGGCTGGGATGCCAACGCACCGCTGACCGGCGAGCTGTACATGAACATCGCGCGGCTGTACTGGCTGGAGTTGTTCTCGCCCGACATCGTGCGCCCGACCGGCCTGATCGAAGGCCACGTCAGCCTGCGCGGCACCCGTGGTACGCCGTCGCTGGGTGGTGAGGCCACGCTGAGCAAGTTCAATGGCGAGTTCCCCGCGCTCGGCCTGACCTTCGCCGAAGGCAAGGGCAGCTTCACCGCGCAGCCGGACGGCTCGGCCAAGATCACCGCCCAGGCCAACTCCGGCAAGGGCACGCTGTACGTCGATGGCGGGTTGTCGTGGTTCGGCGATGCACAGCCGCTGCAGCTGCATATCCACGGCGAGAATGTGCTGCTGGCCAACACCAGCGAGCTGCGCGTGATCGCCAATCCGGACCTGGATTTCACCCTGGCCGGCAGCGCGATGCAGCTGCGTGGCACCGTGCACGTGCCTGAAGCGGATCTCGATCTGGAGCGCCTGGACCGTGGCACCTCGGTCTCTGAAGACGTGGTGGTGCTGGACCCGGTCGATCCGGAAGAGGGTCCCAGCTCGCCGCTGGACATGGACCTGACCGTGAGTCTGGGCGACAAGGTCAAGATGGCCGGGTTCGGCTTGAAGGGCGCGCTGACCGGCAAGATGCAGGTATGGGCACGCCCGGGCCGGGAGATGACCGCCAACGGCGGGCTGGAAGTCAGTGGGCGCTACAAGGCCTACGGACAGGACCTGACCATCACCCGCGGCAACTTGAACTGGAACTACAACGCGGTCTCCGATCCGCGCATCAACATCCGTGCCCAGCGCACCGTGGGTGATGTCACCGCCGGCATCGACGTCACCGGGCGGGCGCAGTCGCCGCGCGTGGATGTGTGGTCGGAACCGGCGATGTCGCAGTCCGAGGCACTGGCCTATCTGGTGCTGGGACGCAGCCTCACCGGTGCCAGCAGCGATCAGGCCCAGCAGGTCAACGCGGCCTCGGCGGCGCTGTCGGCCGGCAGCGGCCTGCTCGCTTCGCAGCTGGGCGCCAAGCTTGGCCTGGACGACGCCGGCGTGAGCCAGTCGCGCGCGCTGGGCGGCTCGGTGATCGGCTTCGGCAAGTACATCTCGCCCAAGCTGTACATCGGCTACGGCGTCTCGCTGGTCGGCAGTGGCTCGGTGCTGACGCTGAAGTACCTGCTGCGCCGTGGCTTCGATGTGGAGCTTGAGTCGAGCACGGTGGAGAACCGTGGGTCGTTGAACTGGCGGCGCGAAAAATGACGTCGTGCACTGCCGGGTTGCAGGTGCCTGCAACCCGGCAGGCGATTGCCGTTGGTCATGCGGCCGTGGTCATCTTCGGGACGCGCTGAAGTTCCTGCGCAGGTCCATGGACCAGTACACGAGTGAGAGCGCGATCCCCGCCACCGGCCAGATCACGCCGAGGACCAGTGGCAGTGCGTTGGCCTCGCGGTGTGGATCCGCGCCACGCGTCCTGGCGCGCGTCATCGCGATGAGGGCCAAGCCGAATACCCAGGCGCGGTCGAGCGATATCAACAACAGTCCATCCATTCCCAGCGCCCGCTGTGCCCACATCGCGGTTCCCACCGCAGCGGCCGCTGTCGGCAGGAAGGCCCAGCGCAGCCAGGCCGGTCCACGTGCATCGCTTTCATGGGCGTACTGCCAGCGCAGCAACGCCCTGTAGCCGAGCAACAGCAGCCAGCTGGCAGGTAACAGCAGGGTCGCCACCGCAATCATCATCCCACCCCGGTACGCATCCACTGCGGGGCTGGCGTGGACGCCCCACGCGGTTATCAGCCCCATGAAAAGGCCGATGATCGCGCACCGCACCGCGCCGTAGCGAAGGTGAACGCGATGCGATGGCTCGCCGAACCTCGCCCAGAAGCCGACCTGCACCGGATCCAGCCCCGCGGGCACCTCTTCTGCCGGCCAATACTCCAGTGCGGCCAGCAGGTAAGGGGTGTCACGGGCACGGGTGGTGACGATCGCCTCGAGACGGTTGCGCCAATGCGGACGCTGCTCACCCAGTCGCGCCACGACCTCATCGACTTCCTGCGTGGACAGATAGCGATCACTGCACCGTTCATAGGCGACGCGGAGCGCGCCCCGCGACGTGGGCAGCAGCAGCCAAGCCTGTCGACACCGCCGGCCCACTGCCGCCAGCCATAGCGGATCGAGGTCAAGCGCAATATCGTCCCAGTCAAACGCCTGCATCACTACGTTGAAGTGCGCCTCCGACAGCGGCGGATGTTCCCGCTGCAGGTGGTCCAGGAGTGCCCATCCAACGTCGTTGCGAAACCGCAGCGACCAGCCCAGCGCCCGGTCCTGCAGCAGCACGGCCAATGCGGATGCATCGGCGACTGCCGCGTACTGGACGAGCTCAAGTGCCGCGACATGCGGCTCCAGAACCGGCGCAGCCGGTCCGGTGACGGCGACCCGTGGAGCAGCGGGAGGTTCTACACCCGCTTGTCGGGCGTCGAATGCGTCGGACGCATCGGACGCATCGGACGCATCGTGTCGCTCGTCTGTCGCGCTGCGGCACAGTGCAAGCGCATGCTGGTAGCAGGCATGCAGGTCCTGGAAGGCGTCCGCATCGTCATCGGGCCGGTTGGAGCGCAGCAGGCGTGCATAGGCGCGTTTGAGCGCGCGCTCGTCGCCCTGTCCGGCAAGTTCCAGCAGTTCCTCGCCTGCACTCACGATTCAGCCTCCAGCGCATCCAGCGCCGCGCTGAACGCCTCGCGCTGTTCGGAAATACGTCCGATGTCCTGGCCTTCCAGGGTTGAACGAAACTGTGCCAGCCATGCCTGCACCTGGTCCCGTTCGTCGATGTACTCCGCATACACCCGCTCGGCGCGTGCCATCAGCGCCACGTTCGGCAGGTGCTCGCGCGGGTGCACTTTCAGTGCCTGCAGCGCGGCCAACCGCACTTGGATCTGTGCAGCATCCAGCGCGCCCTCATTGCGCTGCAGGACCAGGTCGTGTCTGCGCCCGTCGCTGGTGTCGGTGATCTCTACCTGTAGCAGGCCGTCGACGTCGTAGGTAAAGCGAACGCGGAAACTGCCATCGCCACCGCGGGTGGCATCGATGGGTATTTCCAGCCGGCCGAGCATGATGTTGCGTTCCACCACGGGATGTTCGCCCTGGTAGACACCGACCGACAGAATCTTCTGCTTGTCCGACACCGGGCTGATCGACTGCTCACGGCTTACCGGCACCACGCTGTTGCGCGGAATCAGCGGGAGGAAGTAACCCGGGTGATAGCGACCGCGTTCGTCCATCCGCGATATGTCGATGCCAAGCGTGTAGGGGCACACGTCAGTCAACACGACTTCATTCAGATCGACGGCCCGTTCCTTCAGGCCCGCCGCGAGGGTGGCCCCCAGCGCGATGGCCTGGTCCGGGTGGATGTGCCGCAACGGCAGGCGGCCCAGTAGCCGTGTCGCAAGTCGCCCGACCATCGGCATGCGCACCGCGCCGCCAACCAGCACCACGTCATCAATCTGATCGGCCCCCAGCCGCGCGTCACGCAGCGCTCGCTCGATGGGCAGGCGCATGCGCTGCAGCAACGGTGCGGCAAGCGTCTCGAAGCGCTCCGCGGTGCAGTCCCATTGCACCACCGCACCCAGCAGCTGGATCTGCAGTGTGCTGTCGCCACGGGTCGACAGGCCTTGCTTGAACGCTTCCATCTGCTGGCGCAGGCGTGCGAGCTCCGACGCCGGCAACCGTTTCAGATCGGTGGCCGTATCGGTCGCGAACGCCTGCAGCAGCACGTCCAGGAAATCCTCGCCACCCAGGAACGTATCGCCCGCCGACGCATGCACCTCGACGACGCCATCGAACAACTCAAGGATCGACACATCGAACGTGCCACCGCCCAGGTCCAGCACCAGGACCCGGCCTTCGCCCTCGCGGTCGCGCAGACCATAGGCCAACGCGGCGGCGGTCGGCTCATTGATCAAGCGTTCAACGCGGATGCCGGCCAACTCTCCCGCCGTGCGCGTGGCCTTGCGCTGCGCATCGCTGAAGTAGGCCGGCACGCTGATCACGGCCTCTTCGATACGAACCCCCAGTGCCGCCTCGGCGTCGGCAAGCAGCGATCGCAGTACCAGGGCGGAAAGCTCCTCAGGGCGGAACCGGCGCTCCCCGAGCATGAACTCGTGGTCGGTACCCATGAGTCGCTTGAAGGTTGCCGTCGTCAGTTGGGGGTGGGTAACCAGCCGCTCCCGGGCGGCCCTCCCGACCAGCACCGTATCGCCCTCCAGGCTGACCACCGAGGGTGTCAGCAGTTCACCATAAGCGTTGGAAAACAGGCGGCCTCCTTGGCCGTCATGCACCCCGATCAACGAATGCGTCGTGCCCAGATCGATCCCTACGATCATCCCTGCCATCTCCCCCTGAGAAGCGCTGATTCTAGCCAGCCCCGGCCACCCCTGACCATCGGCCGTTGCCCTGCGGGGCCTCAGTGGCTAAGGTCTCGGGCTGTTCTGACGTACCGGATGTGCCCATGTCTTCACGCAAACCCCTCACCGCCGCGCTGGCGCTTGGCCTGACCCTCGCTGCCGGCGCCCATGCCGATGAAGGCATGTGGATGCCGACCCAGCTGCCGGACCTTGCCAAACCGCTGAAGGCGGCGGGCTTCAAGGGCAACCCGGGCGACCTGGCCAACGTCACCGCGCCGCCGTTGAGTGCGGTGGTGCGTGCGGGTGGTGGCACCGGCTCGTTCGTCTCCGACGACGGCCTGCTGCTCACCAACCACCATGTGGCCATGGGCGTGATCCAGTACAACACCTCGCCCGAGCACAACCTGATCAACGACGGCTTCATCGCCAAGGGCCGCAGCGATGAGCGCGCGGCCAACCCGGATTTCCGCGTGCTGGTCACGGTCGGGTTCGACAAGGTCACCGATGAAGTGCTGCGCGATGCGCGCGGCAAGACCGGACGTGCGTATTTCGATGCGGTCGACCGCGCCAGCAAGCAGCTGGTGGCCGAGTGCGAGAAAGAAGGCAACATCCGCTGCAGCGTGGCGGACATGTACTACGGCACCGATTTCTATCGCATCCGCCAGCTAGAGCTGAGCGATGTGCGCCTGGTCTACGCACCGCCGCGCGCGATCGGCAATTATGGCGACGAGATCGACAACTTCATGTGGCCGCGCCACACCGGTGATTTCACGCTGCTGCGTGCCTACGTCGGCAAGGACGGCAAGCCCGCGCCGTACAGCGTGGACAACGTGCCGTACCACCCGCCGGCGCACCTGAAGATGGCGATCGACGGCCCGAAGACCGGCGACTACGCGATGCTGGCCGGTTACCCCGGCATCACCTACCGTCATCGCACCGCCGCGGAATTCGCTGGCCAGATCGATGCCGTGCTGCCGCGTCGCGTGGCGGTGTTCCAGCAGATGATCGACACCATCGAAGCGGCCAGTGCGAAGGATGCGCAGGCACGCACTCGTTACGCCTCGCAGCTGCAGTCGCTGAAGAACAACCGCAAGCGTGCCGCCGGCGAGCTGGAAGGCCTGCTGCGCAGCGATGCCAAGGCGCAGCGTGCCGCCGATGAGGCGGCGATGCTGCAGGCCACCGACGCGAAATACCGGGGCGACATCCAGTCCCTGCTGACCTCGCTGTCCAGCGGCGCCTCGGTGGGCGAACGCGATCTGCTGCTCGATCTGCTCGCGTCGCAGAGCCAGCTGCTGCGCTCGGCACTGACCCTGGAGCGCCTGCGCATCGAATCGGCCAAGCCCGATGCCGAGCGTGACACGGGCTATCAGCAGCGTGATCTGGCGCTGATCGAAGGCGTGCTCAAGCAGGTCCAGCGCCGCTACGATCCGGCCATCGAGAAAGCCCTGTTGACCACGCTGCTGAACCGCTACCAGCAGCTGCCCGACGCGCAGCGCGTGCCCGAGTTCGACGCGGCCTTCGGCCGCACGCCGGCCGCGCTGGCCAAGACCCTGGATACGCTGTACGCCAACACGCACCTGGGCGACGAAGCCGAGCGCCTGTCGCGCTTTGCCGCGGCGAAAGAGGGCAAGGCGCTGGCGCGCGATCCGCTGATCGATCTGGCCGGCCCGCTGGTGGCCGCGCAGCTGCGCCTGGATGACGAGCGCAAGACCCGCGAAGGCGAGCAGCTGCGCCTGCGTCCGGCGTACATGCAGGCGCTGTTCGCCTGGCGCGCCAAGCAGGGCCGCGCGGTCTACCCGGATGCGAACCGTACCCTGCGCATCAGCTACGGCAAGGTCGAGGCGCTGTCGCCACGCGATGCGGTGCATTTCGACCCGGTGACCACCGTGGCCGGGATCGTGGAGAAGAACACCAACGCCTACCCGTTCGATGCGCCCAAGCCGCTGCTGGACGCGATCGCCAAGGGCGATTTCGGTTCCACCGCCGATCCGGTGCTGAAGACCCAGACGGTCAACTTCCTGACCAACCTGGACACCACCGGGGGCAACTCCGGCTCGCCGGTGCTCAACGCCAAGGGCGAGCTGATCGGCCTGAACTTCGACAGCAACTGGGAGTCGGTCAGCGCCAGCTGGTGGTTCGACCCGCGCTTCAAGCGCGCCGTGCACGTGGACATGCGCTACCTGCGCTGGCTGCTGGCCAAGGTCTACCCGGCGCCGGAGCTGCTCAAGGAAATGGGCGTTCCGGCGGAATGAGTGCCCTGGCCGGTCACGATCCACGTCGTGGCCGGCCGCTGCGTCTGCCACCTATGTCGCATTTGGCTCGCTTCGAGGTGGCCGCTAGACTGCAGGCCAGCGTAGGGAGGCGAGCGGTCACGTGACGGCAGATCAGCACAACCACAGCGGCCCACTGCTGCCGGTGGTGGACAGGGAACTGGATGGCTTGACCGTCTGGGTGGTCGAGGACGACCCCGAGTTGCTCGCGCTGATGCTCGATGACCTGTCCTGGCGCGGTGCCGCGGTGCGCGGCCTGGGCAGTGCCGAGGCGCTTTATCGCGCGCTGTTGCAGGACCGGTGCGACATCGTCGTGCTGGATGTCGGCCTGCCCGGCGAGGATGGCTATGCCGTGGCCGGCCATCTGCGCCAGGCCGCGGATATCGGCATCGTGATGCTGACCGGGCGTGGCAGTCCGCATGACATGGCGCATGGCCTGACCCAGGGCGCCGATGTGTACCTGGTGAAACCGCTGGATCTGGACGTGCTGGCCGCCGGGCTGCTCAGCCTGCGTCGTCGCCTGTCCGCTGGGCGCCCCGCCGTGGAGACTGTCACGGAGGTGCAGCGGGCCTGGCAGCTCTCTGCTGATGGATGGACGCTGCATTCGCCCGCCCAGCAGACGTTGGCATTGACCGCGATGGAGCGTGGCGCGCTCCAGCTGTTGTTCGAGGCGGTGGGTGAACCCGTCACGCGCGAGCGCCTGATCGAGCGTGTTACCGATGCCCCGTGGGATTTCGACCCGCACCGGCTCGATGTGCTGGTGCACCGCCTGCGCGCACGCGTACGCACCGCCACCGGCCTTGAACTGCCGATCCGTGCCCTGCGTGGGCAAGGCTACCTGCTGACCCCCTGATCCGGCCGGTGGGCCCGACGTGTGAGGAAGTGTGAGCCAGCGTGAGCGGGCGGCACTGACTTGCCGATGCGGCGACACCACAATGCGCCCCGCTTGAGCGTGCCGATGACGACAGTCACGCCCGCTCCAGTCGCATCACGTCACGGGAGCGCAGCGCCTGCCCGCGGTCATCACCGCACCTGGCCGCGTTCCCTCTGAAAGCAGCAGAGACCGGAACAGGGGAACAACGCATGTCCAGCCATAGCGATCGCGCAGCCATCTGCGCGGCGGTGACGCCGTTCGAGCGCGTGTACGCAGCCGCCCGCAAGGGCCGCTGGCGCGCCGCCCTCGCGATGCTGATGCTGGCCATGCCGTTGTCCGCACTGGCAGTGGATCTGCAGATCACCGACTTCTCCGATACCGGCTACGACCCGGTGCCGGCGGGCACGACCGTGATCTACAACGTCAAGGTCGAGAACGGTGCCAACGACACCGCGGCTGGCAGCGTCACGATCATCGACTTGCCGGTCGGTACGGCCTTGGGCAGCCCGGCACCGTCCGGTTGCAGCGCTTCGCCCGGCAGTGCCGGCACGACCCGCGTGGTGTGCACCAACCCCACGTTGATCGCCTCCGGCGCGCCGTACCAGTTCAAGCTGCCGGTCACCACGCTGCAGACCCAGCCGGCCACGATCAGCCTGCATGCCGCAATTGGATTCGCGGCGGCGTTGCCCCCGGCATCGACCCCGATCGTGGCGCTGCAGAGCAGTGATCCGTTCTTCGCCGGTGACACCAACACGGCCAACAATACGTCCAACCAGACGACCACGATCCAGGCAGCGGCCGATCTGGAGCTGAGCAAGTCCGCCACGCCCGATCCGGTCATCGGTGGCGGCGAGGTCACCTATACCCTTACCGTCAAGAACAACGGTCCCAGTGTCACCACCGGCTTCCGGGTGGTGGACACGCTGCCCCCCAACGTGACGCTGGTGGGCGTGCCGAGTGGCGCCGACTGGAGCTTCAGCGCGCAGAACGGCACCTACAACGGCACCCTGGCTGTGGGCGCAAGCGCGAGCTATCAGTTCCGCGGCAAAGTGAATGTGGGCACCGGCAACATCGTCAATGCAGCCGTGGTCAATGCCGGTTCGGTGCCCGATGCGGTGCCGGACAACAATTCAGCGCAGGTGACCACCGCCGTCACTGCCGGTGCGGACCTGGCGATGTCCAAGTCGGTCTCGCCGGCCCCGGCGGCGGCTGGCTCGGTCGTCACCTACACGTTGACCGCGCGCAACGACGGCCCCAGCGCCGCCACCGGCGTGGTGGTCACTGATGCGATGCCCGAGGGCTTCGTGATTACCGGCGGCAATGCCCCCGCGGGCTGGACCTGCACCAGCAATGCGGGCGCGACCACGCGCACCTGCAGCCTGGCCGGCAGCTTCGCGCCCGGCGCGCAGGCGATCATCACCATCACCGCACAGGTGCCTTCGACCGGCACCAACAGCAGCGGCGTGGTCAGCAACACCGCCCAGATCAGCGCGACCACACCGGACCCCGTGCCGGGCAACAATAGTGGCACCGTCGGGCTGACCATCATTCCCGATGGCGCCGATCTGCGCATGAGCAAATCCAAGGCGCCGTTGCTGGTGCCGGTGTGGAACGGCACGGGCGTACGCAGCGACAGCATGATGACCTCCACGCTGGGCGTGCGGAACGAGGGGCCGCGCGCGGTGACCGGCAACCTGCAGGTGGTCGATACGCTTTCCGCCGGCGAACAGTGGGTCGATGCCAGCGGGCAGCCCATCGGGCCGGGCACCTCGGCGGCCACCGGCCCGTGGAGCTGCAGCGTCGATCGCGCCTGGGCCGTCGGCCAGGCGCAGACGGTGACGTGCACCCTGACCAGTGGCTATCCAGTCGCCGTCAATGCCAGCGCGCCCGCACTGGCACTGCAGACGCTTGCGCGCACTGCGGGGGTGCTGCGCAATGACGCCTGCACCGGCGGCAGCGGCGGCTCGCTCGAGCCGACGACCGCTGGCGGCATCGATCGCGACCCCAACGATACCAACGACTGTGCCGGTGGTGAGAGCCGCGCTACCGACGACCGTGCCGACCTGTCGATCACCAAGCAGACCAATGGACCGGGCGACACCGACAACATCATCCGCAACAGCGATGACGCGGTGACCTACACCCTGCAGATCCACAATGCGGGCGAAGCCACCACTGGCGTGGTGGTGAACGACCCGATCCCGGGCTTCGTCACCGGCATGACCACGGTCACCGGCAACGCCAGTCCGGCAGGCTGGAACTGCCGTCTCAGTGGCAGTGCGTGGGTCTGTAATGCGGGCACCACCGTGCTGGGCCGCAACGAGACCGCCACCGTCCGCTTCACCGTGAACCGTGGCCTGTTCGACAGCCAGCGCCAGCCTTCCGGCAGTTGCGGTGGTCAGGCCATGCCGGCCGGTCGCTTCTGCAACACGGCCGGTGTGCGCATCGACCCGGCCATTTCCGGTGCACTCGGCGAGATCGACCAGAGCAACAACACTGCCTCGGACTGGGTCCAGATCGATCCGGTGGCCAATGTCGCCACCACGCTGAAGAGCATCACCTCCGGCACGCCCGGGCGTGCCGGCGTCAACACGACCTACCAGATCACCTACCAGAACAAGGGGCCGTCGACCGCACGTGGCGTGGTCTTCAGCGATGTGTTCACGCTGCCTGCCAACGATGCCGGCTTCGTGCTGGTCTCCGCGCTGCGTACCGGTTCAGATGCGGCAAGCAAGGTCTGCGCGGTCACCGCGCGCGATGCCTCCATCAGCTCCGCACCGGCGCCCGGGGGCACCTCCTGGTTCAACACCGGCAGCGCGCCCGCCACGCTGACCTTGACCTGTACGCCCAAGGAGATGGCCAACAACTCCACCGAAACCATGACGGTGGTGATCCGCCCGAACGTCAACAGTGGCAATACCGGACGCCAGTTCACCAACACCGGCAGCGTCCATTTCGACCTTGATGGCGATGGCACCGCAGATCCGTCCAGCGGCACCGATGCCAATGGTCTTACCTACGATTACAACAGCCGCACCGATGACGACAGCAAAGACGCCACGTTGAACTTCGACGCCGGGCGTGTGGACCTGATCGTCAACAAGATCGATCAGAACTTCGACGGTGCGGTCGACCCGCTGGGCTTCGACTCGCGCGCCGGGATGGAGACCAACAACTACATCTACTACCAGATCAGCGTGCGCAACGACGGCCCTTCCTTGGCCACGCAGACGATGATCGATGACAGGATCAGTCCGGCTGCGGGCGCGAGCATCAGCCTGGTGGGCAGCCGCACCGGTACCGCCACCACGCCGCAGGGTGCCTTGGAGCCGGTCGGTACCCGCTGTTCGATGGCTGCCGGCAGCACCAATCCGAGCACCGGCCCGCAGACCATTTCCTGCACCATGCCCAGCGTGGGCGTGATCACGACCGACGACGGGGTGATCGCCAGCGAACAGACCAGCTACCTGTACCTGGTCTACCAGTACATGACCGCGCCGCCGGCCACCGGCGAAACGCTGCGCAACTCGGTCACCGCGCGCTCGGCCGAGGCCGAGAGCGATACCAGCAACAACACCGCCACCCAGGAAACCAGCATCCGCACCCGCTCGGATCTGGAGATGAAGAAGTCCAGCGTGGTGATCACGCCCAGCGCCGACCCTGGCGTCGCGCTGCCTGCCGACGCCGGCACGGTCAGCCTGCATCAGCCGTTCTGGTTCGTGCTGGACGTGGTCAACCACGGTCCCGGGCACAGCCTCTCGCGCGACCGCACCGGGACCAGCCCGCTCAACGGCGAAGGCGTGGCCGTCACCGACACGTTGCCCGCAGGGCTCGAGGTGATCGGCGGCGCCGCTGCGATCACCTGGCAGAAGATCGGCACCACCGCCGATCCGGGCGTACAGACCACCGGCATGGGCAACTGTCTGCTGGCTGGCCGCACCGTCACCTGCCGCATGGGCGATCTGGCGCTGGACGGGCGCGTACGCGTGCTGATCCCGGCACGCTGGACCACACTGCCGGCCAATGGCAGCGGCATCAATACCGCCAAGGCCACCAGTGACCAGCTCGATCCCGAGCCGGGCAACAACGACGATACGACGACCCACACGGTGGTCCGTTCCTCGCTGACCGGCGTGGTGTTCCAGGACCGCGACCGCAGCGGCGCCAACGGCGGCACGCTGCAGAGTGGCGAGCCGCTGATCTCCGGCGTGACCGTGTACCTCAGCGGTGAAGATGCGTATGGCGCCGTGGTCGCACGGGAGGCCACCACCGATGCGCAGGGCGTGTATCGCTTCGAGAACCTTGCCCCGGCCGGTGCTGCCGGTTACACCCTTACCCAGGCCCAGCCTGCGGCCTACGTCAACGGCCCGGTCGCACCGCCCACCAGCGGCGCCGAAGCGCCGTCGGCCGGTGGCGTGTTCGCTGCCGTGACCCCGGCCAGCACCGCCGATTCGGTCTACACCGCGATCCTGCTGGGCGCCGGCGTGGATGCGGTGCGCTACAACTTCCCGGAAGTGCGTCGCCCGTCGCTGTCCGGCTTCGTCTATGTCGACAGCAACTACAGCAACGTACGCGACGCCGGCGATGCGCCGATCGCCAATGCCGCCATTGAACTGCTCGATGCCGCGGGAACGGTGGTTGCGACGCGCACCACCGGTAATGATGGCAGCTACAGCTTCATCGATCTGGATCCACTGCAAGCCTATACGCTGCGCGAAGTGCTGCCCGATGGCAGCTATCGCAATCGCCCCAGCGCGATCAATCCGGGTCTGGTCGGCGGCGTTGCGTGTGCGAGCTGCACGGCAGCTACCGGTGTGAGCGGCGATGCTGCCACTACCGACCGCATCGCCGGCATCGATCTGTCCAGCGGCGACGACGGCACCGCGTTCAATTTCGGCGAAGACGCGATCACGTCCATTTCCGGCCATGTCTATCTGGACCGCAACGGCAATGGCGACTTCGACGCCGGCGACGCCGGCGACGCCGGCGGCCGCGGCTCGCAGCCCAATGGTGGCCTGCTGGACGTCACCATCACGCTGACCGGCGCTGGCCCGGACGGCATCCATGGCACCGCCGACGATCTGCCGCCGGTGAGCGTGCAGACCGATGCACAGGGCCGCTACACCTTCGAAAATCTGGTCGTGGGGCAGAACTACCGCATCACTGAAACGCAGCCGCAGGGCTACGCCGATGCGGCCGAGAACCCGAGCAACCAGATCGACATCACCGCGCTGCCGTTGACCGGTTCCAACGGTAATGACTTCGGTGAGAAGCTCGGCTCGATTGCCGGCTCGGTCTACGAAGATTTCTCCAACCTGGCCGCCGGCAACAACAACGGCCTGCGCGACAGCGGCGAGAACCCGATCGCCAACGTGATCGTGACGCTCACCGGTACCGATGTGCTCGGCAATCCGGTCAACCTGACCGCGACCACCGACGCCGATGGCGCCTACCGCTTCAGCGATCTGCTGCCGGCCCAGGCGGGCACCGGCTACACACTGACGGAAACCCAGCCGGCCACGTACCTGGACGGCAAGCACACCGCCGGCAACGCCGCCACGCCGGGCAGCACCGCCGTGCCCAACGTGATCTCCGGCATCGCCATCAACGCCGGACAGGACGCTACCGGCTACCTGTTCGGTGAGCTGGCCAACGCCCCGATCAGCGGCACGGTCTACCTGGACCGCAACGATGACGGCGATAACAACGCCGGCGACGTCGGCATCCCAGGCGTGCAGGTGATCATCGTGGGTGCGGGCCCGGACGGTGTGTTCGGCACCACCGACGACACCACCGAAACGCTGGTGACCAATGCCGATGGCCATTACAGCTATCCCGGCGCCGTCGCCGGCCAGGATTACCGCATCACCGAGACCCAGCCGACCGGCTTGGCCGAGGGACGCGAAACCCCGGCCAACCTGATCACGATCACCAACCTGCCCGCGGCCGGTTCCACCGGCAATGACTTCGGCGAGCGCGCTGCTGCACTCTCCGGCACGGTCTACCTGGACCGCAACAACAACGGCATGCAGGACGCCGGCGAACCGGGCCTGCCCAACGTGCAGGTGCAGCTGCCGGGCGGCACCGTGGATGCGCTGGGCCAGCCGGTCGCGGCGATCGCGACCGACGCCGACGGGCGGTATCGCTTCGACGACCTGCTGGCGGGCACCTATACGGTGATCCAGCAGGCCGCGCAGCCGGTGTTCAACGGCGTCGCCACGATCAATGGCATTACGGCCGCCGGCACCATCGACGGCACTGCGGTCGGCACCGCCACCCCGGTGGCGAGCGTACCCAGTGCGATCAGCGCGGTGGTGCTGCCGGCGGGCAAGGCCTCGATCAGCAACAACTTCGGTGAAGTGCTCGCGGTGGCCGTGTCCGGCACCGTGTTCTTCGACGCCGACAACAACGGTGCGCAGAACGGCGCGGCCGAAGCCGGCATCGAAGGCGTGACCATCGAGTTGACCGGGACCGACGACACCGGCGCCAGCGTCATCCGCAGCGTGCAGACCGACGCCGATGGCCGTTTCGCCTTCGCCGATCTGCGCCCGGGCACGTACACCCTGACCGAACCGCAGCAGCCGACCGGCACCAGCAACGGCATCACCACCGCCGGCACCGTCGGCGGTGTCAGCAGTGGCACCGCTACGCCTGTGGCCACCGTGCCCAGCCGCATCGGCACGATCGATCTGACCACCCCGGGCAGCGCCTCGGTGGACAACCTGTTCGGCGAGATTCCGCTCAACAGCGGGATCAGCGGCAAGGTGTGGACCGACCGCAACAACGATGGCGTGGTCGACCCGGGTGAGACCGGTCTGGCCAACGTCACCATCACCCTGACCGGCACGGACCTGGTCGGCAATCCGATTACCCGCGACACCGTGACCGATGCCGACGGCAACTACAGCTTCAGCGATCTGCCCCCGGGCACGTACACCGTGACCGAGCCGGACCAGCCGACGGGCACCCGTGATGGCCGCACCGTGGCCGGCAGCACCGGTGGCACGGTGACGGCACCGGGCACCGCGCCGTCGACGATCGCCGGCCTGGTGCTGGGCGTGAACCAGCAGTCGGTGAACAACAACTTCGGTGAGATCCCGACCGGCAGCATCGCCGGCCGCGTGTACAACGACAGCAATGACAACGGGGTGGTCGACACGGGTGAGGGCGGCATCGCCAACGTCACCGTGGTGCTGACCGGCACCGACGACCTGGGCCAGGCTGTCTCGATCACGCTTACCACCGATGCCGAGGGCCGCTACCGGTTCGATGGGCTGCGCCCGGGCACCTACACCGTGACCGAGCCGACCCAGCCGCCGCAGACCCTCAACGGCATCACCAGTGCCGGCGCGGTGGACGGCATCGTCACCGGCGTGGCCACCGGCCGCGAGACCGTGCCCTCGGCGATCAGCCAGATCGTGCTGCCGCTGGGCGGCCATTCGCTGGACAACAACTTCGGTGAGATCGGGGATTCGCCGGACATGCTGGTCAGCAAATCCGCCGGCAGCACGCGCTTCACCGTCAACAACATCGCCACGTACACCATCCAGGTGCGCAATGGCGGGCAACAGCCGTCGCGCGGCGAGTACGTGGTGCAGGACCGCCTTCCGCAGGGGCTTACCCTGGCCGCCGCGCCAAGCGGGACCGGCTGGGTCTGCACCGGTGCCGTGGGTGACACCCGCTTCGACTGCCGCAGCCAGCAGGTCGTGGCTGCCGGTGCCACCTCGGTCGACACGATCAGCGTGCAGGCCCTGGTGGGCGCCGCGGCCGCAGAAGCGGGCACCGTCAACAACGCGGTACTGGTCGAAGGCGGTGGCGAGAATGAGTTCCGCACGCCGACGCCGGCCGAGCGCGGCGCGTTCGAGGGCGATGTGACCCAGCTGCCCGAGTGCGTGGACGCGATCCAGTTCAACGCCTGCCGTGTGCCCAATGCGGTGCAGCTGGCCGCGTCGGTCGGCGGAACCGTGTGGTACGACATCGGTGGCGACGATCAGCTGCTGGACAGCGGCGATCAGCGTCTGTCGTCGTGGATCGTGGAACTGGTTGATCCGGCCACTGGCCAGATCGTCAAGACCACCACGACCGGTGCCGACGGCAGCTACCGCTTTGGCGATGTGGTGCCGGGCGTCATCTGGAACATCCGCTTCCGCGACCCGGCCTCCAACATCCTGTGGCCCAACCCGGTCACCCGCGAGTCCGTGAGCGGCATCCAGCAGACCTGCGACGCCCAGGCGGCCATCGCTCGTGCCGGCGTAAGTGCCTGCCGGGTGACCGACGATGGCATCAGCCAGCTGGAAGTCGTGCTCAGCCCCGGCCAGCACCTGCCGCAGCAGAGCCTGCCGGTGGATCCGTCGGGTGTGGTCTACGACGCCACCACCCGCGACCCGGTGCCGGGCTCGATCGTGACCCTGAGCCCGGTCGGCATGTGTGCCGGCTACGACCCGCGTACCGCCGTGCTCAATGCCGGCAGCGGCGGCTACCGTTTGGAGGGCAGTGCGATCTCGATGACGGTGGGCAGCGAGGGCTTCTACCAGTTCGCCTTCAGCCCGGCCGCGCCGGCGCGCTGCGAATTCCAGCTCACCGTGACGCCCCCGGGCAGCTACCAGTTCGTATCGACGTTGATCCCGCCGCAGACTGGCGCGCTGTCGCCGGCCGGCAGCGCGGGCGCCAACCATGAGGTGCAGCCGAACCGGCTCGCACCGACCGGAGCGGTCGGCACGGCCACGCAGTACTACCTGACCCTGTTGGCCGGGTCGGACACCGCCGCGATCATCAACAACCACCTGCCGCTGGACACCGCGGTGGCGACCGGCCTGGCGATCAGCAAGAACGGTGACCGCCAGACCGCCGAGATCGGTGACACCGTGCAGTACACGATCACCATCCGCCAGACCGCGGGCAGCGCGCTGCGCACGGTCAACGTGATCGATCGCCTGCCGCGCGGTTTCACCTACATCGACGGCACCGCCCGTGCCGACGGCCGCGCCGTGACCGATCCGTCCGGCAAGCCGGGCCCGTTGCTGGGCTTCGATGTCGGCCCGATCAGCGTCGGTGGCCAGATCGTGCTGACCTACCGCGTGCGGGTTGGCGTGGGCGCGCAGCAGGGCGATGGCATCAACCGTGCGCAGGCCTTCGGCTGTGCCTTCAGTGGTGGCTGCATCGACACCGGCAGCATCACGCCGCTGCCGGGCGCATTGCCGTCCAACCGTGCCGAGTACCGCGTGCGCGTCACCGGTGGCGTGTTCACCGACCAGGCCTGCGTGCTGGGCAAGGTGTTCGTGGACTGCAACAACAACCATGTGCAGGACCTCGAAGAGCTCGGCATCCCCGGCGTGCGCCTGTACTTCTCCGACGGCACCTGGGTGATCAGCGACTCGGAAGGCAAGTACAGCTACTGCGGCCTGCCGCCGCAGAGCCACACGCTGAAGGTGGATGCCAGCACGTTGCCGCTCGGCGCGCGCCTGACCACCAGCAGCAACCGCAACCTGGGCGACGCCGACAGTCTGTTCCTGGATCTCAAGAACGGCGAGCTGCACCGCGCCGATTTCATTGAAGGCAGCTGTGCCAATCCGGTGCTGGAGCAGGTCAAGGCCCGCCGTACCCAGGGTGAGGTGCGTGCGCCGGAGACCGAGACCGGGCAGCCGCCGCTGCGTTTCGACAGCAAACCCGCGCGGGCGCCGCAACAGGCGACCGACTCGGCCAACCAGAGACCGATCGTGCAACCCAGAGCCCATCCGCCCGCTGCCGGCGCTTCGACGGAGGGCCAGCCATGAGCCGCGTCGCGACGTTGTCCCGCCTGCCGCGCCTGAGCCTGCTCGCCTGCGCCCTGGCTGCCGTGCCCGCCATGGCGCAGAGCGTCGGCAGCCCCGGCCGCTTCACGCCGGTGCTCGGCGATGCCAGCACTTTGTACCCGCGCAGCCCGGCCAGTACCGATCCTGCCCCGCGCGCGCTGGACAGCGCGGTGCCGGGCACGCTCGACCGGATCCTGGTCGAGCTGGACCGTGATGGCGTACCGGCCGACGGCCAGAGCGCCGTGCATGTGCGTGTGCAGCTGCTGGACGCCGCCGGTCGTGCGCTGGCCGGCACCACCTACGCCACGATCGAGACCAGCGGTGGCCGCATCCGCCTGCCCGGCTCGCGCACCGATGAACTGGGTCCGGGTGCGCTGGACGCCGACAAGGTCACCCCCGGCATCCAGCTGCAGGTGGTCGATGGCGTGGCCGAATTCGACCTGCTTGCCCCGCATGAGCCGCAGGATGTGGTGCTGCGCATCACTGCCGGCGCCGAGACGGCACAGGGCACGATCGGATTCCTGCCGGAGATGCGTGAGCTGCTGGCCACCGGTCTGATCGAAGGCGTGGTCAACTTCCGCCGGCGCAGCAACGCCGGCCTGATCTCGCCGGTGGAGCATCACGATGCCTTCGACCGCGACATCCGCCGCTGGGAGCGCCAGTTCAACAACGGCAAGGCCAATGCGGCCGCGCGCACCGCGTTCTTCGTCAAGGGTCGGATCAAGGGCGAGTACCTGCTGACCGCCGCCTACGATTCGGACAAAGACACCCGTGGCCGCCTGCTGCGCGACATCCAGCCGGAAGAGTTCTACCCGGTTTACGGCGATTCCTCACTGCGCGGCTTCGACGCGCGCTCGGCCGAGCGCCTTTACGTGCGCATCGACAACCAGCGCAGCTATCTGTTGTACGGCGATTTCCAGACCGGCGACACGCTGGCCACCGCAAGCGGTATTGGCGGCAGTGGCGCGATCCCGCAGCGCAGCCTGGGCACTTACAACCGCACCGCTACTGGCCTGGGCTGGCACTTCGAAAGCGAGCGCGTGCGCAGCAATGTGTTTGCGATGCAGGATTCGCTGCGCCAGGTGATCGAGGAGTTCCGCAGCCAGGGCAGCGGTCCCTACGCACTGCGCAACAACGCCGTGCTGGAGGGCAGCGAACGGGTGGAAGTGATCGTGCGCGATCGCAACCAGCCGACCCGCATCACCTCGGTGCGTTCGTTGGCACGGCTGGTCGACTACAGCTTCGAGCCGTTCTCCGGCCGGATCCTGCTCAATCAATTCCTGCCCGCGTTCGACAGCGATCTCAATCCGGTGTCGCTGCGCATCACCTATGAGCTGGACCAGGGCACCGAGAAGTTCTGGGTGGTCGGCGCCGATGCACAGGTCAAACTGACCGGGCAGCTCGAGGTCGGTGCGGCGGCGGTCGATGACCGCAACCCGTATGCCGAATTCAAGATGGGCAGCGCCAATGCGAGTTACCGGTTCGGTGCCAACACGTTGCTGGTGGCCGAGTTCGCGCGCACCCGCAGCGAGGTCAATACCAATTCGATCAACCAGATCACCTCGCAGGGCCTGAAGGACATCACCGGGGAAGTGGAGGGCGATGCGTGGCGGGTGGAGTTCGCGCACAGCGCCGACAAGCTCGACGCGCGCGTGTTCGCCGCGCGCACCGACCCAGCCTTCAACAACCCGGCCGCACCGCTGTACGGTGGCCGCGGCGAGTACAACGCGCGACTGGCTTACCGTGTCGGCCCGCGGCTGGAACTGTACGTGGAAGGCCTGCGCAGCGAGGACCGCAACCCCGATGGTGGCAAGCGCGATGCCGGCGGTGCCGGTGTACGCATCGGCGCTACCGAACGGCTGACCGTGGACCTGGGCGTACGCAGCATCCGCGAGACCATCGGCGTGACCTCGCCGTGGTCGTCGGGGGTGCCGTTCGGCAATCCCGGCGGTCTGACCGGTGGGTTCGCGACCGGTTCCGGTGGCGGCGCGCTGGGCTACGGCCAGCAGGCACTGGATCCGCTGACCGGCCTGATGGTCATCAACGGCAGCAGCAGCGGCAGTCCGATCACCAGCGAATTGCCGGTCGGCACCGAGCTGGAATCGGACAGTGCCCGGTTCGGGCTGGGCTACCGCCTGAGCGATCGCCTCAGCGCCGGCGCGGAAGTGGAGCACAGCGTCAGCGGCGAAGACCGCAAGCGCCTGGCGGCCGGCCTGGACTACCAGGTGTTCGAACGCAGCCGCGTGTATGGCCGCTATGAGAAGCAGACCGGCCTGACCAGCGCCTACGGCATCACCACCACCGACCGCGAAGCCGATGCGCTGGTGTTCGGTATCGACAGCAGCTACCTGCGCGATACCCAGACCTTCAGCGAGTACCGCCTGCGCGACTCGATCAGCGGCCGCGATGTGCAGGCCGCCTCGGGTATCCGCAACAACTGGGACATCCGCGAAGGCCTGCGCCTGGCCAGCTCGGCCGAGCACGTCAAGGTGATCGATGGCAGTACCGGCGACAGCACCGGCCTGGCGCTCGCCTTGGATTACAGCGCCAATCCGCTGTGGCGCGGGGCGATCCGTGCCGAGCACCGGATCTCCGAGGATGTGCCCGACACCGAGGTCAATGAGGCGTTCAACACTACGCTGCTGCAGTTCATGCTCGCCCGCAAGCTCAGCCGTGACTGGACGCTGCTGGCCCGCAACTATCTGCTCAGCACGCGCTACGATGCCCGCGGCGATGTGCTGCAGGATCGTTTCCAGCTCGGCGTGGCGTACCGCGATACCGACCGCAACCGGATCAACGCGCTGGCCCGCTACGAGTACAAGCTGGAGCGCGATGAAAGCGGCCTGACCCTGTCCGACGGCACTACCATCGATGGCAGCAGCCAGGACGTGCGCACCCGCGCGCATATCGTCTCGGCGCACGCCGACTGGCATCCGTCGCGACCGTGGTGGTTCACCGGCCGCGTGGCCGGCAAATGGCAGCAGGACCAGTTCGCCTATACCGACAGTGCACGGGTCAACAGCCGCTTCCGCGCGATGCTGTTCTCCGGCCGTGTGGTGTACGACATCACCGAGAACTGGGACATCGGCGTGCTTGGCTCCACCTTCCGTGGGCAGAGCGGTGCCAACCAGTATGCCTACGGCATGGAGGTCGGCCGGTTGCTGCGGCAGAACCTGTGGCTGTCGGCCGGCTACAACTGGAGCGGGTTCGCCGGCGATCGTGACCTGAACGGTTACGAGTACACCCAGCAGGGCGTGTTCCTGCGCCTGCGCTTCAAGTTCGATGAAGACCTTTTCCGGCCGGACCCCGTCCGCTACCGCGACCCGGCACGCTGAGGATGCCCTGATGACGACTCTTTTCCCGATTGACCGTATTGCTCCGTCGCTGCTTGCCGCGGCTCTTCTGGCTGCTGTGGCCGGGCACGCCGGCGCGCAGCAGGCGCAGTTGTTGCCGCAGCAGCAGCGCATCACCGATGAGGCGATCCATGCCGACCATGGCACCTATGAGGTCACCCAGGGCCGCATCCAGGCGCTCAATGACGGTGGGCGGCCGATCCGCGACTACCACCTGTCCAAGGCACAGTGCTGGCTGGACGTGTCCTTCCACGAGTACAGCCGCAATGATCGCAGTGCGTTCCCGCAGCAGGCGCTCACCGAATCGGAGAAGCTGATCATCGGCATGGAGCAGGGTTTCTCGCCGCTGCCCACCGATACGCCGCTGGTGAACAACGCCAAATACCTGCGCGATGACCTGTGGCAGCGCCTGCGGGTACTGCACGGTGCGCCGGGCTTCGTGTGCGCGCAGCAGCAGGTCGCCTGCGGTGAGGTCGAGCTGGTGCACGCCGGCAATGAGTTCAACCAGCAGCAGTGGCGCCATTCCAAGCCGTATATCCAGATCGCCGAGGAACTGGTCAATGACGCCGAGGCGTCGGCCCGCCAGTGCGACGTCGGCCCGGCCATCGCCCCGGCACCGGGCCCGCTGGTGGCCAATGTGCTGTTCGAGTTCGACCGTGACGCGTACCGCGACATCCGCACCTACTCACTGGAAAGCGTGGACCGCGCGCTGGCCAGCATTGCCGACGAGTCCCTGCAGCTGGAGGGCGTGACCCTTGTGGGTCATGCCGACCGCATGCAGGGCCGAGGCTTCGATGCCAACCAGGCGTTGTCCGAGCGGCGTGCCCGGACCGTGCGTGAGCTGCTCATCGGCCGGGGCGTCGATCCGGCCAGCATCCGCTACGAGTACAAAGGCGACACCCAGCAGGTACAGCAATGCGATGGCGTGCGCCCGCGTGCGGCGCTGCTGGAATGCCTGCTGCCCAACCGCCGGGTGGAAGTACGCTTCGACGTGACGCGCTGAACCCCAGCCGCGATCAGCGCGGCTGTCCGGTCCCTGTCTGCACATCCTGATCCACCGGGGTGCGCGCGGGCTCCGGCCGTGGCGGAAGCCAGGCCATCGGCCGGCTTCCCGCCAGTGACAACCAGCCGCTGGCCATCGCCTTGGCGGGGTCGTGGAGCAGGCTGTACAGATCGACATCGCGGCCGGCGTCCTCGCCCCACAACATGGCCCAGGCATTGTGTCCACTTCGGCGAGCGCTCTGCAGCGCCCGATCGGCGGCACGCAGGCTGTCGTCGAGCGCATCCGGCGCATCCGGCGCATGCGCGAACAGCGGCAACGGTGCCATGCCGATACTCGCCGTCAGGGTCAGATGCTGGGCCGGGCCGATGTCCACCACCAGGCGCTCGATCGCGGCACGCAGATGGCTCGCCAGCGCCTGCGCGGCTGGCGCAGCGGTATCGTGCCGGACGACCAGGAAGCTGGCGCCACCCCATCGGGCGATGCGGTCATGGCTGTCGCAGTGTCGGCGCAGGCACTGAGCCACGGCGCGCAACACGGCATCGCCGGCGGCCTCGCCGTGTCGCTCGTTGAGGGCTTTGAACGCGTCCACTTCCAGCAGCATCACCACGCTGCGCTGATCGGCCCCGCCCTTGGCCCGTTCCGCGGCAAGCAGCTGTTCGGCCTCCCGCCGGTTGATCAGGCCGGTCACCCGGTCGGTGCTGCTCAGCAGGGCGAGGTGATGCCGTTGCCGGCGCATGCGCAGCACGACGAACGTGGCGATGCCGGCCACCACCAACAATGCAATCAGCGCGCCATTGCGCAGCACCCGCACACGATCCAGGTCCTGCATCGCATGGATGTCGGCCGGGTGGATGCTGCGCTCGGCGGTGGCCTGCAGCTTGGCGAGCTGATTGAGCGTCTCCCCTTTGCTGCGAGCCCGATCGATATCACGGGCCTGGCGCGCGTACTGCAGGGCCTGCTCGCGGTTGCCCAGCAAGGTATGGATATCGCCCAGCAGGTCCAGCCCGCCACGGACTTCATCGCTGAAATGGCCGCGCTCAGCCTGCTCCTGAGCCTGTTCCGCCAAGGGGCGCGCCGCCTCCGCACCGGCCTGATCAAGGGTGAGCCGGGCGAGCCGCTGCAGGGTGACAACCTGGCCCTGCGGGTCCTGCGCCGCCTGCCAGGCCAAGGCCCGGCGCAGCCCCGCTTCGGCGGCCGGCAGCTGTCCGCGCAGGCGTTGGATCTCGGCGCGGTGACTGACGATGCGGTGCAGGAACAGGTCCTGGCCGCCCACCCGCGTGCCGATTGCCTCGGCCCGGCTGAAGGCCGTATTGGCCTCTTCAAGCCGCTGCATCTGCAGCAGGGCATACCCGAAGTTGTAGTACAGGACCAGATCACCGGGATTGGGCGGCCGACGCATATGCTCGCTCAGCGCGGTGGCTTTCTGCAGGTACGTCAGAGCGCCCTGCGCATCGCCCATCGCGTCGCCGCGGATCATGGCGATCTGCATCAAGGCACCGATCTGGCCCTGGATGTCGCGTTGGCGGACCGCTTCTTCCAGGAAGCGATTGGTCAATTCCAGCGCCTGGCCATGGTCGCCGCGCCACAACAGCAGGTGTGCGGCGATGGAATGAGCGCGCAGTTGGTCCTCGGCCGTTGCATCAGGGCGCGCGGCAGCGGCCAGCAGGCGGTCGGGCAATTCAACGGTCTGGTCGAGATGACCCTGGGAGCGCAGCGCCGCACCCAGGCATCCCAAGGCACCGATTTCGATCGAGGTGGGCAGCACGGGCCCGGCGAGCAATGAACGCGCCATCTGCAGCGACGTGCGCGGCGCGCTCGTCAGCAAGCCGTGGCACTGTTGCACCTGCGCGGTCAGTGGAACGCTGTCCATCGGGTGCTGCGCCAGCGCGCACGGCGCGGCCAGCCAGGAAAGACAGACAAGCGCGGACAGCCCGCGACGGACAAAGGACAACGTAGGCATGAGGGCAGCGACTTCCCGATCGAATGCGGACGGACGGCAATGCGGCACGTTCCTCGTGACACCGGAGCAGCGACGCTGCCGGATCACGCGCCGCTAATATACCCTCCTTGCTGCCGGACGCTGTCGCTCCGGCCTGGAGCCTGCCGCGCATGCCCATACCACCACCCACCCGGAACGGCTCCATTGCCGCTGCTGCGCCGCAGTCGCTGGGTCGCCGTACTGATGCCATGCTCCGTGGCCTGCTGCACATGGTGGGCCTGTTCCATCTGTTGATGGCGGTCTCGATCGCGCTGCGCATGGGGATGGCGCTGGATCTGGTGGTGCCGCTCGTTGGTGGGCTGCACGCACTGCTGTGCCTGCTCTGCCTGCTGCTGCAGCGTGCAGGGCGTCCGCTTCGCGCGGCCATCCTCTTTGTTGTTGGCCAGATGCTGCTGCTCACCGTGGCCTATGCGTACTGGGGGCTGGCGGCACAGCTTCGGCTGCAGCTGGTGCTGCTGCTGCCGGTGATGCTGGTGGCGGCCGTACTGGGCAGGCGCCCGCTGTGGTGGGTCACCAGTGGGGTATGCGTGCTGATCGTGGTCGGGGCGTGGGTCGACGCGTCCAGCCTGATGTTCCGCCCCGATCGGCTCCTGCTCGCGGTGAATGACCTGGCGATATGCATGTTCGCCACCCTGATGGCTGCGTGGTTGCTGCATCACAGCGTCACCGGCCTGCGTGAGAGCCTGCAGGTGGCGCGGGAGCATAGCCGCGATCTGGCCCGCAAGCGCGATGAGCTGCAGCTGGAGATCCAGGAGAAGGAGCGCTCGCGTGATCAGCTGGTGCACGCGATGAAGATGGAGAACGTCGGTCGGCTCGCCAGCGGCATCGCGCATGACTTCAACCATCTGTTGGCCTTGATCCAGAGCTATATCGCCAAAGCCCGGCGCAGCCAGGCAGGTGACCTCCAGGTGGCACTGCAGGGGGCCGACGCCGCGGTGCGGCGTGCGACGGCCGTCAGCCGGCGCTTGCTGGATTTCAGTCGGCTGGAGCACAGCCGGCCGCAGCTGCTGGATGTCGCAGCGACGATCACGGCCATGGCACCCACTCTGCAGCAGGTGTTCGACGCGCGGGTGCAGTGCGAGGTCGACAGCGGTCAGGTGCAGTGTCTGATCCATTTCGATCCGGCCCAGCTGGAGTCGATCCTGCTCAGCCTGGCGGTGAATGCCCACCAGGCCATGCCGGACGGGGGCCAGTTCAGCCTGGCGGTCGTGCAGCCCTCGCGTATTGATGAGGTAGTCATCCAGGTCAGCGACAGCGGCCACGGCATGAGCGAGGAGGTGCGGGCCCGCTGCCTGGAGCCGTTCTTCACCACCAAGCCGGTCGGGCAGGGGACGGGACTCGGGTTGGCCGTCACCGCCAGCCTGGTCGAGGCGGCCGGAGGACACATCCAGGTGGAGAGCGGCAAGGACCGGGGTACCCGGGTCAGCATTCGTCTGCCGACCCGGCCGCTGGCGGCGGTGCCGGCCTGAACCGGGCCGTGGGCGGGGCCGCCCAGCCGCTACACTGCGGGCTGCTCTCGCGGAAACAACCCTGTGGTTTCTAGCTGGATCCTGCTGCTGGTCTCGGTGGCCTACGCCGCACTGCTGTTCGGGGTGGCGTGGTGGGGCGACCGTCGCCCGATGTACCCCGACCGCCCGTGGCTGCGCCCGGTGGTCTACAGCCTGGCGCTGGCGGTGTACTGCTCGTCGTGGACGTTCTACGGCGCCGTCGGCACGGCGGTGCGCAACGGCGTGGGCTACCTGCCGATCTACCTGGGGCCGTTGCTGCTGTGGGTGTTCGGCTGGCGCATCATCGAGCGCCTGGCGCTGATCGCACGCAGCCAGAACGTGGTGTCCATCGCCGATTTCATCTCCTCGCGCTTCGGCCGCTCGCGGCGGCTCGCCGCGCTGGTGGCGGTGATCGCGCTGATCGGCATCGTGCCGTACCTGGCCCTGCAGTACAAAGCCGTGGCGATGAGCCTGCAGGTGCTGACCGGCAACGTCGGGCCCACCGGCTTCTTCACCGATCCGGCGCTGTACGTGGCGCTGTTGATGGCCTTGTTCGCCACGTTGTTCGGCACCCGCCAGGTGGATGCCACCGAGCACCACCACGGCATGATGCTGGCGATCGCGCTGGAGTCGATGATCAAGCTGATCGCGATGGTCGCGCTGGGGCTGTTCGCCTACCTGTGGCTCAACGACCGCACCGATGCGGTGATCGAATCGGCGCACACGCTGTTCAGCGGCCTGCCGCCCGTCGGCTTCATCTCGCAGACCCTGCTGAGCTTCCTGGCCATCATCTGCCTGCCGCGCCAGTTCCATGTGGCGGTGGTCGAGTGCGGCGACGTGCGTGACATCCGCCGTGCGCGCTGGATGTTCGGGGCCTACCTGGTGATCATCTCGGCGATGGTGATTCCCATCGCCACGGCGGGCGTGACCCTGTTCGGCACCGGTGGCAGCGTGGCCGACGACAGCATGGTGCTGGCCCTGCCGCTGGCCGAGGGCCGCAAGTTCCTGGCACTGGTCGCCTATGTCGGCGGCTTCTCGGCGGCAACCGGCATGGTCATCGTGGCCTCGATCGCGTTGGCGACCATGGTCAGCAATGACCTGGTGATGCCGGTGCTGCTGCGCCGCAACGATCACCACGAGGACGCAGCAAACGTCGCCTCACGCGTGCTGTGGATCCGGCGCACGGCGATCCTGCTGCTGGCCCTGGTGGCGTACAGC
Source organism: Stenotrophomonas sp. SRS1 (assembly GCF_026130205.1). Lineage (NCBI taxonomy): Bacteria > Pseudomonadati > Pseudomonadota > Gammaproteobacteria > Lysobacterales > Lysobacteraceae > Stenotrophomonas > Stenotrophomonas sp. SRS1. The sequence continues at coordinate 45,274 of NZ_JAINFD010000002.1, forward strand.
TACTACCGCGGCAGCAGCAATGACAGCACGCTGGCCTCGTACGGATTGATGGCGTTCGCGGCGGTGGCCCAGTTCGCGCCCGGGTTGATCGGTGGACTTTACTGGCGCGGTGCCAGCCGCCGGGGCGTCGAGGCCGGCATGCTGCTGGGCTTCGGCACGTGGGTCTATACCCTGCTGCTGCCTGCGCTGACCCATGCCGGCTGGATGGATGCGAGCTGGCTGGTGCAGGGCCCGTTCGGTATCGACTGGCTGCAGCCGCAGCACCTGTTCGGAATGAGTGGCTGGGACCCGCTGACCCACGGCACGTTCTGGTCGCTGCTGGTCAACGTGGCCGCCATGGTGCTGGTCTCGGTGCGCTGGCGTCCCGGCGTGGACGAGCGGCTGGGTGCGGCACCCTTCCTGGATCCGTATGCACAGCGGCCGTCGGTCGCCGGTGCGTGGCCGGGCCATGTGCATGTGGGCGACCTGCTGGCGCTGGCCGCGCGCGTGGTGGGTGACCGCCATGCACGGCGCTCGTTCTTTGAGCAGGCGCAATCGCTGGGGCGCGAGCTGCAGGCGTCGGCCCCGGCCGACCGTGCCTGGGTGCAGTTCACCGAACGCCTGCTGGCTGCCTCGATCGGTGCGGCGTCCGCGCGTCTGCTGCTGACCAGCCTGCTGCGCGGCTCGGGCATGGATCTGGGCGAAGTCGTGGCGGTGCTCGATGAAGCCGGCCAGGAACTGCGCTTCAACCGCGAGATCCTGTCGACCACGCTGGAGAACATCAGCGCGGGCGTCAGCGTGGTCGATCCGGACATGCGCCTGACCGCCTGGAACCGCCGCTACCAGCAGATGTTCGGCTATCCCGACGGCATGCTCTACGTGGGTCGCCCGGTGGCCGATCTGATCCGCTACAACGCCGAGCGCGGCGAGCTGGGCGAGGGCGAGATCGAGGTGCAGATCAACCGCCGCATCGGCTACATGCGCGCCGGCTCACCGCACATCTTCGAGCGCACCCGCAGCGACGGCAAAGTGATCGAGATGCGCGGGCAGGCGCTGCCCGGCGGCGGTTACGTCACCAGCTACAACGACATCACCGACTACAAGCACGCCGAGCGCGCGCTGCTGGAAGCCAACGAAACGCTGGAGCAGCGCGTGGCCGAACGTTCGCACGAGGCGGAGATGGCGCAGCAGTCCAAGACGCGTTTCCTGGCGGCGATCAGCCATGACGTGCTGCAGCCGCTCAATGCCGCCCGCCTGTTCGCTTCGGCGCTGCGTGAGAGCCACCACAACAACGAAGAGCAGCGGCATCTGGCCGAGCGCGTGGATGCGTCACTGCGCGCCGCTGAAGAGCTGCTGGATGGCCTGCTGGACGTCTCCCGGCTGGATGCCGGCGGGCTGCACCCGGTGATCGGCGATTTCGACGTCAGCCTGTTGATGCGCGAACTGGCGGCGCAGTACTCGCCCGTCGCCGCCGGACGTGGCCTGCGCCTGGACCTGTTCGCACGGCCGGCGTGGGTGCGCAGCGATCGCCGCCTGTTGCGTCGCGTGCTGCAGAACTTCCTGGCCAATGCACTGCGCTATACGCGCCAGGGCCGCATCGTGCTGGCGGTGCGGCATCGCGGGCCGGAGGTGGAACTGCAGGTATGGGATACCGGCCCGGGCATTCCCGAACACCACATGCAGCAGATCTTCGATGAGTTCCATCGCTACCAGCAGCCCTTCGACTGGGGCGAGCAGGGGCTGGGGCTGGGGCTGTCGATCTGCCAGCGCATCTCGCGTCTGCTCGATCATCGCCTCAACGCGCGCAGCCGCGTGGGCAGCGGCAGCATGTTCTCGATCCTGCTGCCGCTGGTGGCCGCACCGGCGCTGCCCAGCATGACAGCGCTGCCAGCACCCAGCCCGGTCACCCGCACCGATTCGCTGGCGGGCATGCGCGTGCTGTGCGTGGACAACGACCAGGAGATCCTGGATGGCATGCGCGCTTTGCTCGGCCGTTGGCAGGTGCAGGTGATCACCGCGAGCACGGTCGACCAGGCGCTGGAAAAAGTCGTGGAGCGGCCGGATGTGATGCTGGTGGACTACCACCTGCACGACCGCCTGGATGGACTGGATACGCTGGTGGCCCTGGGCCAGAAGGCCGGGCGCGCGATCCCCGGTGCGCTGCTTACCGCCGATGGCCGCGATGAGCTGAAGCGGATGGCGCGCGACCGCGGTTACCGGTTGCTGACCAAGCCGATCAAGCCGGCCTCGTTACGCGCCTTCCTGGCGGCGTTCCACGATACCCGCGGCGATCTCTAGCCGCGGGTTGGCGACGGTCGCAGTGTCCGATCAGGCCACCGCACCGCTGAGGTGTTCGTACAGGATGGTGGAGCCGATGATGATCAGGATCACGCCACCGATGATCTCGGCGCGCTTGCCGACCATGCCGCCCAGCACGCGGCCGAGCATGATCCCGCAGGTGACCATGGTCAGCGTGCACAGGCCGATGACCAGCGCCATGACGCCGATATGCACGTCGAGGAAGGCCAGGCCGATACCGACCGCCATCGCATCGATGCTGGTCGCGAATCCGGTCATCGCCAGGCGCCAGAAGCCGTGGTGTTTGCTGGTGTCGTCTTCCTCCGCACCCTCATCGGGGCGCAGGCCGTTGATGATCATGTGCACGCCCAGCGCACCGAGCAGGCCGAACGCGATCCAGTGATCGAAGGCCTCCACGTACTCCAGCGCAGCGCGGCCGAGCAGCCAGCCGATCACCGGGGTGATGCCTTCGATGACACCGAAAATCAGGCCGGCGCGCAGCGCGTCGGAGAAGCGCGGTTTGCGCATGGCCGCGCCTTTGCCGATCGCCGCAGCGAAGGCATCAGTGGACATGGCAAAGCCGATCAGCAGGATCGAAACAGGGGACATTGGGGTACGCGGCAGGTCGGGCGATATCGAGCAACGGACCGCGAACGCGCCCAACCTGTCGTTGCGCACGCGGACCGCTGGTCTCGCCAACCAAGATGGTTGCCCGCACCACGGCGCACTGGCCGAGTATGTTGATACGGGCGATTCCTTCAACAGGAATCCGGCTACTCCCCAAGGGGACGCGAAGCTTAGCACCGGGCCTGCGGCGTGGAGCGTTTGCGACGAATTGCGCAGGTAACGCTGGAATTCATAGCTTCGGCTATAACGCCGAAGGCGTTATAGCCGAAGCGGGTAGATCCACGCCATGCGTGGATGCTGTTCTTTCCGGCACCGCGTCATCCACGCATGGCGTGGATCTACTCCTCTTCCGGCGGCAACACGATCTGTTCGTCGTCGATGGCTAGCTTGCCGGCCATCAGCACCGCCTGGGTGCGGTTGGTGACGCCCAGCTTGCGCAGGATCGCGGTGACGTGGGCTTTGATCGTCGCTTCGGAGACGTTGAGGTCGTAGGCGATCTGCTTGTTGAGGCGGCCGGCACCGAGCATCTGCAACACCCGGAACTGCTGCGGCGTCAGCTCGCGCAGGCGCTGGCCGATCTCGCGTTCCTCGCGCCCGGTCTGGGGCACGTTGTGCGCTTCCGGTGGGGCCCAGGTCTCGCCATCGAGAATGGTGCCCAGTGCATGACCGATGGTGTCCGAATCGGCGGATTTGGGGATGAAGCCAAAGGCGCCGTGGTCGAGCGCGCGTCGCATCACCGTCGGTTCCTCACGTGCCGACACCACCACCACCGGCAGCTGCGGGTGCAGGGCACGCATATGCACGAGCGCGTTGAAGCCCTGCGCGCCGGGCATGTTGAGGTCCATCAGGACCAGGTCGGCGTCGGTGTGCTGGTCGGCCAGCTGGTACAGCGCTTCCACGCTGTCCGCTTCGTACAGCTGCACGCCGGGGATGACGCGTTGCACGGCCCCGCGAAGGGCTTCGCGGAACAGCGGGTGGTCATCGGCAATCAGGAGGGTCGTCATGGTGGGGGCCATGTTGCGGAGGCGTGCAGCGACGCAACGAAAAAGTCTATCGAGATGACAGCCCCCTGAGTCAGGGGGCGAAGGGTTACTTCACTTCACTTTCCGCTCTTCCACCAGCGAGGCCACGACCGACGGATCGGCCAGGGTCGAAGTGTCGCCGAGCTGATCCGGTGCGTTCTCGGCGATCTTGCGCAGGATGCGGCGCATGATCTTGCCCGAGCGCGTCTTGGGCAGGCCCGGCGCCCACTGCAGATGGTCGGGCGCGGCGATCGGGCCGATCTCCTTGCGTACCCAGGCCACGAGCTCCTTGTGCAGTTCATCGCTCGGCGTCTCGTCGGCGATCAGGGTCACGTAGGCATAGATGCCCTGGCCCTTGATGTCGTGCGGGAAGCCGACCACGGCCGCTTCGGCCACCTTGGGGTGCGAGACCAGCGCACTCTCCACCTCGGCAGTGCCGATGCGGTGCCCGGAGACGTTGATCACATCGTCGACGCGGCCGGTGATCCAGTAGTAGCCATCTTCGTCACGACGGCAGCCGTCGCCGGTGAAGTAGCTGCCCGGGTAGGTGCGGAAGTAGGTGTCGATGAAGCGCTGATGGTCGCCGTAGACGGTGCGCATCTGGCCCGGCCACGAATCGCGGATGATCAGGTTGCCTTCGGTGGCCCCCTCCTGGATCTCGCCATCGGCATTGACCAGCGCCGGCTGCACGCCGAAGAAGGGCAGGGTCGCCGAGCCCGGCTTGAGATCGACCGCGCCGGCCAGCGGCGAGATCAGGATGCCGCCGGTTTCGGTCTGCCACCAGGTATCCACGATCGGGCAGCGGCTGTCGCCGACCACCTCGTAGTACCAGCGCCACGCTTCCGGATTGATCGGCTCGCCGACGCTGCCGAGCAGGCGCAGCGAACTGCGCGAGGTGCGCTTGACCGGTGCATCGCCTTCGCGCATCAACGCGCGGATCGCAGTGGGGGCGGTATAGAAGATGGTGACCTGGTGCTTGTCGATCACGTCCCAGAACCGCGAGGTGTTCGGGAAGTTCGGCACGCCTTCGAACATCACCGAGGTGGCGCCGTTGGCCAGCGGGCCGTACACGATGTAGCTGTGGCCGGTGACCCAGCCGACATCGGCGGTGCACCAGTAGATGTCGTCTTCGCGCAGGTCGAACACCGCTTCATGGGTGTAGGCCGCGTACAGCAGGTAACCGCCGGTGGTGTGCAGCACGCCCTTGGGCTTGCCGGTGGAGCCGGAGGTGTAGAGGATGAACAACGGATCCTCGGCATTCATGCGCTCGGGCTCGCACTGCGCCGGCTGCGGGTCCACCACATCGTGGAACCAGCGGTCGCGCGGGGCCTGCATGTCCACCGCGCCGCCGGTGTGGCGGACCACCAGCACCGTTTCCACGGTGGTGGTGCCGGGCAGCTTCAACGCCGCATCGACATTGGCTTTGAGCGGAATCTTCTTGCCACCGCGAAGACCTTCGTCGGCGGTGATGATCAGCTTGCTGCCGCAGTCGATGACGCGGTCGGCGATCGAGTTCGGGGCGAAGCCGCCGAACACCACCGAGTGGATCGCACCGATACGTGCACAGGCCAGCATGGCCACGGCGGCGTCGACGATCATCGGCAGGTAGATGGTGACCCGGTCGCCCTTCTTGACGCCGAGGTTGCGCAGCGCGTTGCCGAGGCGGCAGGTGCGCTCATACAGCTCGCGATAGGTGACGCCCTGCGCCGGGGCATCGGGGCTGTCCGGTTCAAACAGCAGGGCGATCTTGTCGCCGCGTTTGTCGAGCTGGCGATCCAGGCAGTTGACGCTGGCGTTGAGCTCGCCATCTTCGAACCACTTGATGCGGAAATCGTCGAGCTGGTAGCTGACGTTCTTGATACGGGTCGGTTTCCTGAACCAGTCCAGGCGCTCGGCGGCCTTGCCCCAGAAGGCATCCGGATGCTCCACCGATTCACGGTAGAGCTGCTGGTACGTGTTCTTGTCGATCCGCGATGCCGCGGCGAACGCGGCGTCGACGGGGTAAAGATCAGCCATGGCACCCTCACTTGCACGTTGACTTGGGTTGTGCGGTCGCAGCATAAGCGGCGACCTCTCCCCCTCAGTTTGCCGCATCCACCCGCCTGCGCGGTGTCGAGGTGGTTAGACCATGGTCGAACGCCGACCACCCCTATATGACATGGCAGCCGACCCCGGTAGCTCACGACCGTTGGTCGTGAGGCAAGGCGTACCGACCAATGGTCGGTACCTGCGCGGTGCCTGCGGCACCTGCCGGTTGCCTGCCGGCGCCCGGGTCGTACTCGCCCGTTGGGGCGAGTACGACTAATGGCCAATAGCTTCGGTGCGTCAACGCGCCGCACCCTCGGGTCGACCGTGCCCCATGCGCGGCATCACCTTGCCACCCGGGAGAGAGGGCAACATGAGCCACCGTTTGCTGAGGACGACACGCCGGCCGTTGGCCGCTGCCATGTTCGTCGCACTGATCGCGCCAGGCATGGCGTTCGCCGAAACCGCAAAAGAGAAAGCCCTGGAAGCCCGCGTCGTCGAGCTGGAGCGCCAGGTCCAGCTGCTGCTGAACAACCAGCAGCAACAGCAGGTCCAGATCAGCCAGGCCCAGACCGATGTCACCGCCGTGCGCACGGTCCAGGCACAGCAACCGGTGGCGGCCACGGTGCCGGCCGGCAAGCAGCCGATCCAGGTCACCACCATCACCCCTGGCGCCGCGCCAGGGACCACGGTCAAGATCGGCGGCTTCATCAAGGCCGATTTCCTCGCCACCCAGACCGGCGACGGTCAGCTGGCCGACGATGCCACCGGCCGCGCGCTGTATCTGCCGGGCCAGACCCCGGTGGCCGGCGCCGGCGGCAGCGGCAAGCGTTCGGACGTGGATTACAACGCCCACGCCAAGTTCTCGCGCTTCAATCTTGGCATCGACAATGTCAGCGAGGCCGGCAACAAGTCCGGTGCGTTCTTCGAGATGGACTTCTTCGGCAACTCGCTGGGCAACCAGACCGCGACCAATACCTACGGTGCGACCCTGCGTCACGCCTACATGTACTGGAACAACTGGATGGCCGGCCAGACCTGGTCGAACTTCATGGACGCGGCCTCGCTGCCGGAAGCCGCCGACTTCGTCGGCCCGACCGATGGTGTGATCTTCGTGCGCCAGGCACAGATCCGCTACACCCAGGGCGGCTTCAGCGTCGCGCTGGAAAACCCGGAAACCACGCTGCTCACCGGTACCCGCAACCCGGTCACCGGCGCGTGGACCAACGTGGCCAGCAACTCCGATCGCGGCGCGCTGCCGGATCTGACCCTGCGTTATGGCTGGAAGGGCGATTGGGGCACCTTCGGTGTCGGCGGCGTGGTCCGTCAGCTCAAGGTCGACAACCAGACCACCGGTGCCGATGCGGACAAGATCGGCGGCGGCCTCACCCTGGGCGGCAAGTGGGTGATGGGCCCGACCGATACGCTGCATTACCAGGTCACCGGTGGCGAGGGCATCGCACGTTACATCGGCCTGGGTGTCACCGCCGATACCGCGTATGACATCGCCCGCGACGAACTCAATCCGACCGGCGTCCTCGCCGGTTACGTGGGCTGGCGCCATGCCTTCACCCCGAAGCTGCGTACCAACCTGATCTACGCGCGCAGCGATTACGACAACGACGGCAGTCTCGGCCCGCTGGTCACCAAGAGCGTGCAGAGCATCCGCGGCAATGTGTTCTACACACCAATGCCCAAGGTCGATGTCGGCGCCGAGCTGATGTACGGCGTGCGCGAGATCGAGGATGGCCGCAAGGGCGATATCAGCCGTCTGCAGCTCACGACGAAATACAGCTTCTAAAAGAAAAAACGATTGCCGGTGTACAGCCGGCACAACACAACGATTGCTTCGGAGGGGAAGCGTCCTATGTCCACCACACCCGCACCAACAAAAGCCCAACTTACCCAGGGACACAAGAAGGTCATCTTCGCGTCCAGCCTGGGTACTGTCTTCGAGTGGTACGACTTCTTCCTGTACGGCTCGCTCGCCGCGATCATCGCCAAGCAGTTCTTCAGCGGCGTCAATGAAACCACGGGCATGATCTTCGCCCTGCTGGCGTTCGCGGCCGGCTTCTTCGTGCGCCCGTTCGGTGCGGCCTTCTTCGGCAGCCTCGGCGACCGCATCGGCCGCAAGTACACCTTCCTGGTCACGATCCTGATCATGGGCATCTCGACCTTCCTGGTCGGCGTGCTGCCCAACTACGCCTCGATCGGCTTCGCCGCCCCGGTGATCCTGATCATCCTGCGTCTGGCCCAGGGCCTGGCGATGGGTGGCGAATACGGTGGTGCCGCGACCTACGTCGCCGAGCATGCACCGGCCGACAAGCGTGGCCTGTACACCAGCTTCATCCAGTGCACCGCGACGCTCGGCCTGTTCATGTCGCTGCTGATCATCCTGGCCTGCCGCTACTTTCTGGGCAATGAAGCGTTCGAAGCCTGGGGCTGGCGTATTCCGTTCCTGGTCTCGATCGTGCTGCTGGGCATCTCGGTGTGGATCCGCCTGCAGCTGAGCGAATCCCCGCTGTTCCAGCAGATGAAGGCCGAAGGCAAGGGCTCCAAAACCCCGTTCCGTGACAGCCTCAAGGACGGCAACCTCAAGCTGATGCTGCTGGTCCTGCTCGGTGCCGCAGCCGGTCAGGCCGTGGTGTGGTACGGCGGCCAGTTCTACGCGCTGTTCTTCCTGAGCAGCATGCTCAAGGTCGACGCGACCACCTCCTACCTGCTGATCGCCGCCGCGCTGGCGCTGGGCGTGCCGTTCTTCATCTTCTTCGGCTGGCTGTCGGACCGTATCGGCCGCAAGAAGATCATCCTGGCCGGCTGTCTGCTGGCTGCCATCACCTACATCCCGATCTTCAAGGGCCTGACCCACTTCGCCAACCCGGCCATCGAAGAAGCCCGCACCAACTCGCCGGCGCTGGTCAATGCCGATCCGAACACCTGCTCGTTCCAGTTCGATCCGGTCGGCCTGCGCAAGTTCACCAGCTCCTGCGACGTGGCCACCGCGGCCCTGACCAAGGCTGGTGTGCCCTATGAAGTGAAGCCGGCACCGGCCGGTACGCTGGCGACGGTGTCGGTGGGCAGCGCCGAGGTGACCTCGTACGAGGCTGCCGGCCTGACCAAGGAAGAGCTCAAAGCCAAGGGCGATGCCTTCGGTGGCGAGCTGAAGGGCGCACTCAGCACCGCCGGCTACCCGGCCAAGGCGGACAACGCGCGCATCAACATCCCCGGCACGATCTTCATGCTGTGGCTGCTGGTGCTGTACGTGACCATGGTCTACGGCCCGATCGCCGCCTACCTGGTCGAGCTGTTCCCGACGCGTATCCGCTACACCTCGATGTCGCTGCCGTACCACATCGGCAACGGCTGGTTCGGTGGCTTCCTGCCAGCGATTTCCTTCGCGCTGGTGGCCGGTACCGGCAACCTCTACTACGGCCTGTGGTACCCGATCATCATCGCGTTGATGACGGTCGTGGTCGGTGGCCTGTTCCTGCATGAAACCAAGGATGTGGACATCACCAAGTAACGGTGATCCACACGGCAGGACGAAGGGGCCGCGATGCAGATCGCGGCCCCTTCTCTTTACGGGGTAGTGCCGGCCGCTGGCCGGCTCCCGAAGAACCTACGGAGAAGCGTGTGAGGCTGCCGGCCAGCGGCCGGCACTACCGATCCCGCCATCACGCAGCCTGCCGCTATAGTCGGCCCATGAGCGATGCCCACACCGATCCCGCTGCACTGCCCGCGATCGTGCAGACCCTGCGCACCGCCTGGCAGGCCAACCGCCCGACGCTGGAACAGCGCCGCGATGACCTGCAGCGCCTGCGCGCTGCCCTCAGGGCGCGCCTGCCGGACATGGCCGCGGCGATCTCGGCCGACTTCGGCCACCGTTCCACCCACGAATCGCTGATCGCCGATGGCATGACCGTGCTCGGCGACATCGACCACCTGTGCAGCCACCTGCGCGGCTGGATGCGGCCGCGCCGGGTCGGTGTCGGCTGGCGGTTCTGGCCGGCGCGCGCACAGACCCGCCCGGTGCCGCTGGGCGTGGTCGGGGTGATCTCACCCTGGAACTACCCGGTCAATCTGGCGCTGATTCCGCTGGCCACCGCGATCGCCGCCGGCAACCACGTGATCCTCAAGCCGTCCGAGCACACCCCCCGCACCAGCGCCTTCCTGCAGTCGCTGTTGGCTGACGTGTTCCCTTCCGATCGCGTGGCGGTCGTGCAGGGCGATGGAAACCTCGCCAGCGCCCTGGCCGGCTCGCCGCTGGACCACCTGGTGTTCACTGGCTCCACCACCATCGGCCGCAAGGTCATGGCGGCCGCCGCCGAGCACCTGACCCCGCTCACGCTGGAGCTGGGCGGCAAATCCCCGGCCATTGTCTGCAGCGACTACCCGTTGGAGAAGGCCGCCGCGCGCCTGGCCACCGGCAAGTTCTTCAATGCCGGCCAGACCTGCATCGCGCCGGACTACGTGCTGATCGACGGCCATCGCCAGCGCGAGCTGGTGCAGCAGCTGCAGACCCAGGTGCAGGCGCGCTATGGCGATTTCAGCGACGCCGCCGATTACACCCGGATCATCCACGACGGCCAGTACCAGCGCCTGCGCGGCTATCTCGATGAAGCCCGCGCGCGGGGCGTGCCGGTGATCGAACTGGCCACGGTCGATCCCGAGCGTGCGCGCCGCGAGCGGCTGATCGTGCCGACCATCGTGCTCGATCCGCCGGCCGATCTGGCGCTGATGCGCGAGGAGATTTTCGGCCCGATCCTGCCGGTCTGCGCGTATCCGGATCTGGACGCCGCCATCGCGGCGGTGCAGTCACGTGACCGCCCGTTGGCGCTGTACGTCTTCAGTCACGAGCGTACGCAGGTGGAACGGGTGCTGGCCCAGGTCGTGGCCGGCGGCGTCACCGTCAACGACACGCTGCTGCATTTCGCGGTCAATGGGCTGCCGTTCGGCGGCGTTGGCCCGAGTGGCATGGGCGCCTATCACGCGCGCGCCGGTTTCGATGCGATGAGCAAGCAGCTGCCCATCCTGTGGCAGTCGCGCTGGGCCGCCAGCGATCTGCTCAAACCGCCGTATTCGAAGATCGCCGGGATGTTGAAGGCGATGGTTCGGTGAACCTTGCTGTGTTGCACGGTAACGTCGAGACTTGCTCGGCTGCCCGGGTCCCGCGCAAAAAATCGAACCGATGCGCTGGTGAGCCGATTACCACGGCTATTCGGCTCACGCGGACGTGCCTAAGCATCGGGCCTGATCGAGCTTGGCGTTGAGAAAATAACGATCAACGCCTTGGTTGCGACGATCGGTTTTCGTGGAACCACGCATAGGCCGCAGCTTCAAGATCGCCTTCCTCGGCGATCACCGAACCGTCCTCGTCCAGCAGGGTGTAGTGGCGCTGGTCACCGCCCAGCGCGGCGCTGCCATCCAGCCCGAGCAGCAGGGTGTAGAGGGTGTCGGTGGTGAAGACATCGAGCATCTCGCGCAACTGCTGGGTCTGCCCGGGCGACAGGTCCAGCGCGGCGATTCTTGCTGCGCACGCTGTGCCTGGGGTCCATGCCATGGCGAGCAGGTTCGCTTTCTCCGCGTACCACCTTGCTACGAAGGCATCTGCGTTCATTGAATATCTGCGCTACCAGGGTGGGCCACAGCCTAGCGGGGGGACGCGGGCATGGGGCAAAAAATCTGCGTGCCCGGACGCGAGAGGCTGCCGGCCAGCGGCCGGCACTACCTGCGCCACCGACCAACGGCCGGTGGCTACCGGTAGAATGGCGCACATGAAAATCGCCTCGTGGAACGTCAACTCGCTCAACGTGCGCCTGCCGCACCTGGAACAATGGCTCACGGCGTTCGCGCCGGACGTGGTCGGCATCCAGGAAACCAAGATGGAGGACCACAAGTTCCCCGACGCGGTGCTGGCCGGGCTGGGCTACCGCAGCGTGTTTGCCGGGCAGAAGACCTACAACGGCGTCGCGCTGCTCTCGCGCGAACCGGCGCAGGACGTGCAGATCGGCATTCCCGGTTTCGAGGATGAGCAGAAGCGCGCGATCGCCGGCACCGTCAACGGCGTGCGCATCATCAACCTGTACGTGGTCAACGGCCAGGACGTGGGCACCGACAAGTACGCCTACAAGCTGCGCTGGCTGGAGGCCGTGCATGCCTGGGTCGAGGCCGAGCTGGCGAAGTACCCGGAGCTGGTGGTGATGGGTGACTTCAACATCGCGCCCGATGCCCGCGACGTGCACGACCCGCTGGTCTGGAACGAGAACCACATCCTGACCTCCACTGCCGAGCGCGGCGCCCTGGACACGCTGCTCCAGCTGGGCCTGCACGATGCCTTCCGCCTGCACAGCGAGGAAGAGGGCGTGTTCAGCTGGTGGGACTACCGGGCGGCCGGCTTCCGTCGCAACCTGGGCCTGCGCATCGACCTGACCCTGGTCTCCGACGCGCTCAAGGCGCGCGCGCTGGCCTCGGGCATCGACCGTGAGCCGCGTACCTGGGAACGCCCCAGCGACCATGCCCCGGCCTGGGTGCAGCTGGGCTGATCGTGGAAACAACAAGGCCCGGCAGTGCCGGGCCTTGTTGATCAAACGGGGTACGTGCGGTCGTTACCGCACGTTTCTGCGCGTAAACAGATTCACGATCGCGAGCAGGATCACTGCGCCGATCAACGAGAACAGGAACGTGCGGATGGTGATCGCTTCATTGATGCCACCGCCGAACAGCCAACCGGCCAGCAATGCGCCGACGATGCCGACCACGATGTTGAGGATGATGCCTTGCTGCGCGTCCCGCTTCATGATGATGCTGGCAAGCCAGCCCACGATGCCGCCGACGATCAACCAGATGATGATGCCCATAACGTTGACTCCCTCTGTGCGGTTGCAACCCCTGCAGTGGACGGCACACGCTGTGAAATCGTCGTGCAGCCGCGATGGCGGAGCCGTGGCATGACCCTGCCGGCGACGCTGGACGGCCCTTGGCGCTTCGGGCCGGTCACGGTCTGGCGCCTGCCGCATGTGCCGGGCACCCGGGGCGAGCCCCAGGCCCGGGTGCTGCTGGCCGAGCAGCTGGGCGGGGCGCCGGATGAGCTGCCGCTGCAGCGCGACCCGCGCGGCCGGCCAGCGCTGCATGGCCCGTTGGCGCATATCGGCACCGGCTGGAGCCACAGCCACGGGCAGCTGCTGGTCGCCCTCGGGGAAGGCGTCCGCCTCGGCGTGGACCTGGAGCCGCTGCGCCCGCGCCCACGAATGCTGGAAATCGTGCAGCGCTTCTTCCACCCGGCCGAGATCGCCTGGCTGGAATCGCTGGACGAGAACGCCCGCAACCATTGGTTCTTCCGCGTGTGGTGTGCCAAGGAAGCGCTGTTGAAGGCGCAGGGGCAGGGCATCTCCTTCGGTCTGCACCGGCTGCAGCTCGCGCCCGGCATCGACGGTGGCCTGCACCTGGCCTGGTGTGATCCGGAACTGGGTCCGGCCGAGCGCTGGCACCTGCATGAGTGGCAGGCAGCCGACGATTTCCGGGCCGCGCTGGCCTGGCATGCCATGTGAGATGGGGCGCCGACCCGCGGTCGGCTCTACCGACCTGCGATAATGGTCCCATGACAGAACACACCCTCCCCGCTGGCGTGGCCGATGCGCTTGAGCGCGGCTTGGCCGCCATGCAGCTGGATGCCGCGCTGGCACCGCCGCTGCTGACCTACCTGACCCTGCTCGATCGCTGGAACCGTACGTACAACCTGACGGCCATCCGCGACCCGCTGGAGATGGTGACCCGCCATCTGCTCGATTCGCTGGCGATGCAGCCATTCCTGGAGACCGGCACCCTGGCCGATCTGGGCACCGGCCCCGGGCTGCCGGGCATTCCGCTGGCGATCGCGCGCCCGCAGCTGCAGGTGACCCTGGTCGAGAGCAACGGCAAGAAAGCCCGCTTCATGCGCGAGGCCGTGCGCCAGCTGGGCCTGGGCAACGCCCGCATAGCCGAGTCGCGTGCCGAGGCGCTGGCCGAACCGGCCGCCTATGACCATTTGACCGCCCGCGCGATGGATACCCTGGCCGGGATCATCCGGGTTGGTGGGCATCTGCTGCGCCCGGGCGGCCGCCTGCTGGCGATGAAAGGCGTGTACCCGCACGACGAGATCGCGCAGCTGCCCGCCGGCTGGTCGGTGGAGAAGGTGGTGCCGCTGAGCGTTCCCGGGTTGACCGGCGAGCGCCATCTGGTGGTGGTCACCGGCCCGTGAGCCGGTGACCTCACCGCCTGCATCGCCCGCCCTACGGTCGTCCCGCCCCCCTCCCGCGGTGGCCCCACGCGGCGCCATCGGCGTGCCCGTGGGCTTCGCTGCTGTGTTGCGGCGCGTGCCTTCCGCGCATCTCACAGTGCATGACACGCCCCATATACGCATAATGACCAGTCCCACTCCCTGCCGATGAGGCTCACCCGCATGGCCCGCATCATCGCCATCGCCAACCAGAAAGGTGGCGTCGGCAAGACCACGACCGCTGTCAATCTGGCCGCCTCCCTGGCTGCTGCACCCAAGCGCGTGCTTCTGGTCGACCTCGATTCCCAAGGCAATGCGACCATGGGCAGCGGCGTGGACAAGCGCGAAGTCGCCGCCTCCACCTGTGATCTGCTGCTGGGCGAAAGCACCGCGGCCGAGGTCCGGGTGAAGACCCCGGAAGGCTTCGACCTGCTCCCGGGCAACATCGACCTGACCGCCGCCGAGATCCAGCTGATGGACCAGAGCGAGCGCGAGCAGCGCCTCAAGCGCGCGCTGGCCCCGATCCGCGACGAATACGACTACATCCTGATCGACTGTCCGCCGGCGCTGTCGCTGCTGACGCTCAACGCCCTGGCCGCCGCCGATTCGGTGATCGTGCCGATGCAGTGCGAGTACTACGCGCTGGAAGGCCTGAGCGCGCTGGTGGAAACCATCGAAGCGCTGCGTGCCAACCTCAATCCCGCGCTGGAGATCGAGGGTGTGCTGCGGACCATGTTCGATGTGCGCAACAACCTGGCCAATGCCGTGTCGGCCGAGCTGACCGAGCATTTCGGCGAGCAGGTGTTCCGCACCATCGTGCCGCGTAATGTGCGCTTGGCCGAGGCACCCAGCCATGGCCAGAGCATCGTGGGGTACGACCGTGCCTCGCGCGGTGGCGTTGCCTATCTCGGCCTGGCCGGCGAGATCATCCGTCGCAACAACCAACGCAAGAAGGCCGACAAGGCCATGGAGACCGCCTGATGAGCACCAAGCCTGCCCTCGGCAAGAAACGCGGCCTCGGCCGTGGCCTCGACGCGCTGTTGGGGCCCAAGGGGGCAGTGACACAGGTGCAGGCAGCCGCCGTGGTCGAACCGCAGCCGGGTGAACGCCTGCGCAAGCTGCCGGTCGGCCACCTGCAGCCGGGCAAGTACCAGCCGCGCCGCGATATGGACGAGACCAAGCTCGCCGAGCTGGCCGAGTCGATCAAGTCGCAGGGCGTGATCCAGCCGATCCTGGTGCGTCAGCTGGGCCCGGACAGCTTTGAGATCGTGGCCGGCGAACGCCGCTGGCGCGCGTCGCAGCTGGCCGGCCTGGATGAAGTGCCGGTGGTGGTGCGTGAGCTGGAAGACCGCACCGTCATCGCGATGGCGCTGATCGAGAACATCCAGCGCGAAGACCTCAACCCGCTTGAAGAAGCCGAAGCGCTGCAGCGGCTGATCAGCGAGTTCGCCCTGACCCACGCCGAAGCCGCGCAGGCCGTCGGCCGCTCGCGTGCGGCGGTGTCCAATCTGCTGCGTCTGCTCGAGCTGCCGATCGCCATCCGCCTGCTGCTGGAAACCCGGCGGCTGGAAATGGGCCATGCCCGCGCGCTGCTCACCCTGGCGCCGGAACTGGCCAGCAAGCTGGCCCAGGAAGCGGCCGACCAGGGCTGGTCGGTACGCGAAGTGGAACACCGCGCGCAGCAGTTCGCTGCCGGCAAAGTGCCCGGCGCGCTGCGCAAGAAGCCCGCTGCCGCGGCGCCGCAGGCGGATATCGCCTCGCTGGAAACCGAACTGTCCGAGTCGCTGGGTACCCGCGTGGCGATTGCCCACGGCCGTGGCGGCAAGGGCAAACTGATCATCCATTACACCGACCTGGACACGCTGGATGGCGTGCTCGACCGACTTCGCGCACAGAAGGGCTGAGTCCCCGCAGGCGTCAGAGGATCTTCCCCAACCAATGAACCCCACCAAGGTCGACCGCAACCATCTGTTGCGTCTGACCGACCTGCCGAATGTCGGGCCGGCCTGTGAGAAAGATCTCCGTCTGATCGGCATCCGTGTGCCAGCGCATCTGCGCGGTCGCGATGCCTATGACATGTACGCGCAGCTGTGTCTGCGCACCGGGGTGATGCACGACCCCTGCGTGATCGATGTATTTCTGTCGGTGCTGCGTTTCATGCAGGGCGAAGCACCGCGGCCGTGGTGGGATTTCAGCAAGGAACGCAAGGCCACCCTGGCCAAGGAAGCGCCGCTCAGCCTCTGGTGAGGCGGGCCACCGGGACGCGCGGATCGCCACGCGTGCGTCCCGGGCACGCTGTATTGATACGTGGCTGCATGATGGACAGACCCCATGACGATTCTCGTGACCGGCGCGGCCGGTTTCATCGGCGCCAACACCTGCAAGGCCCTGCTTGAGCGCGGTGAGCGCGTCGTCGGCCTGGACAACTACAACGACTACTACGATCCGCAGATCAAACGCGATCGCGTGGCCGCGCTGTGCCCGGACGCCGACATCCGCGTGCTCGATCTGACCGACCGCGAGGGCCTGGCCGCGCTGTTCGACGAGATCCAACCGACCCGGGTCATCCACCTGGCCGCACAGGCCGGCGTGCGCTACTCGCTGGAGAACCCGCATGCCTACGTCGACAGCAACCTGACCGGCTTCGTCAACATGCTGGAGCTGTGCCGCCATCGCGGCGTGGCCCATCTGGTGTATGCCTCCAGCAGCTCGGTGTACGGCGATTCGGCGACCCCGCCGTTCTCCGAAGACCAGCGTATCGACAAGCCACGCTCGCTGTATGCCGCGACCAAGGCCGCCAACGAGCTGATGGCCTACACCTACGCCCAGCTGTTCGGGCTGCATGCCACCGGTCTGCGCTTCTTCACCGTGTATGGCCCGTGGGGCCGCCCGGACATGGCACCGCTGCTGTTCTCGCGCGCGGTGTTGGCCGGCCGCCCGATCGACGTGTTCAACGACGGCAAGATGCAGCGCGACTTCACACATGTCTCCGACATCGTGGATGGCATCCTCGGCGCGCTGGCGCATCCGTCCAGCGAGGTCGTTCCGCATCGAGTCTTCAACCTCGGCAACCACACGCCGATCGAGCTGGAGCATTTCATCGGGATCATCGAGGCCGCGGCCGGACGCCCGGCGCAGAAGGTCTACAAGCCGATGCAGCCCGGCGACATGATCCGCACCATGGCCGATACCACGCGCGCGCATGACGCATTCGGCTATGAGCCGGCCATGCCGATCGAGCGCGGTCTGCCGCCGGTGGTGGCCTGGTGCCGCGATTACTTCGGCGCTCACGCCTGACACACACACGCCGATTCATCTTCGGATAACCTCGGGCGCGGAGAATGCGCGCTCTTTTTCGATCCTGGCCATTCGCAGAGCCCGACCATGAGCCAACCCCAGTTGTCGGTCGTCGTCCCGGTCTTCAATGAACGCGACAACGTCACGCCCCTGATCAACGAGATCACCACCGCACTGCGTGGGCAGATCGATTTCGAAATCGTCTACATCGACGACCACTCGCGCGACGACACCCTGGCGGTGCTGCAGGCCCTGAAGGCCGTCACGCCCGAGCTGCGGGTGCTGCACCACGTGACCCAGAGCGGACAGAGCACCGCGGTGCGCAACGGCGTCAAGCACGCGCGTGCGCCGTGGATCGCCACCCTGGACGGTGACGGCCAGAACGATCCGGCCGACATCCCCAAGCTGCTCGCTGCACGGGCCGCAGCCGCCACCGAGGTCAAGCTGTTCGCCGGGTGGCGCGTCAATCGCCAGGATTCGGGCAGCAAGCGCTGGGCCAGCAAGTGGGCCAATGCGATCCGCGCCCGCATGCTGCGCGATGACACGCCCGACACCGGCTGCGGCATCAAGCTGTTCGAGCGCGCCGCGTTCCTGGATCTGCCGTACTTCGACCACATGCACCGCTACCTGCCGGCGCTGATGCAGCGGGCCGGCTGGACGACCATCAGCGTGCCGGTCAATCATCGGCACCGCACCGCCGGCGTGTCCAAGTACAACAATCTCGGCCGCGCCCTGGTCGGCATCCGCGACCTGCGCGGGGTGGCCTGGCTGATCACGCGCAGCAAGCGCACCGCCGTGGAAGAACGCTGATGGAACTGCATTGGCTCGATCAGCCGCTCACCTGGCTGTACTGGACCGGCCTGCACGTCACCGGCTGGAAGCTGATCGGTTACACCGGCGCGCTGATGTTCGGCGGCCGCTGGCTGGTCCAGTTCGTGGCTTCGCGCCGCGCCGGCAAGCCGGTGATCCCGCGCCTGTTCTGGTACATGAGCGTGGTCGGCAGCCTGATGACGCTGAGCTACTTCCTGTTCTCGGCCAAACAGGACTCGGTGGGCGTGCTGCAGAACCTGTTCCCGGCCTTCACCGCGCTGTACAGCCTGAAGCTGGATATCGCGCACCGTGGGTGGAAGCGGGACAAGGCCACCCACTAGGGTCGCGCAGGACTTTTGATCCATGCACCGCCCGCCAGCTTGGTGCCATGATCGGGGTTTGCCGTCTCTCGGGAATCCCTGATCGTGAAATCACCGCTCGTTACTGCGCTGCTGCTCGCCCTGGCTCTTCCCGCCGGCGCTGCCCTGGCCGCGCCCCCGGCTGCCCCGGCCGCCGCCCCGGCCAGCCTGGCCGCCGAAAGCCCCGCCGATGCGCAGTTCCGCGCGATCTACGAGAAAGAATGGGCCTGGCGCGAAGCCGGTGGTGGTGAAGCCAGCGAAGACGGCGACGGCCCGGCCAATGCGACCCGCATGCCCGATGTCGGTGCCGCCGCGCAGCAGGGCCGGTTGAAGGTCTGGGACGACGTCCTGGCCCAGCTGGACAAGGTCGACACCAAGGCACTCTCGGCCGAGAACCGCATCAACTACGCGATCTACCGCGACCAGGTGTTCAACCTGGCCGCCGAGGTACGCCTGCGCGCCTACGAAATGCCGTTCAACGCGGACTCCTCGTTCTGGTCGAACCTGTCCTTCATGGCCCGGCGCGAGATGAAGACCGCGCAGGACTACCGCAACTACATCGCGCGCCTGAACGATGTGCCGCGCTACTTCGACCAGCAGACCGAGAACATGCGTGCCGGCCTCAAGCGCGGCTTCAGCGTGCCGCGTGCGGTGCTTGATGGCCGCGAGGTCTCGATTGCCACCGTGTCCGAACTGAAGGACCCGACCCAGTCGCCGCTGTACGCGCCGTTCAAGAAGCTGCCGGCCAGCATCCCCGCCGCCGAGCAGGCGCAGCTGCAGGAACAGGCCCGCCAAGCCATCGGCGGCAGCGTGGTGCCGGCGTTCGCCAAGCTGCGCACCTTCTTCGTCAGCGAGTACGTCCCGCAGGCGCGCACCACCCTGGCCGCCGAGGCGATGCCGGGCGGCAAGGCGTATTACAAGCAGCAGATCCACGAATACACCACGCTGGACCTGACCCCGCAGCAGATCCACGAGATCGGCCTGAAGGAAGTCGCGCGCATCCAGGCCGAGATGAACGGCATCATCCAGCAGGTCGAGTTCAAGGGCAGCTTCGCCGAGTTCCTGACCTTCCTGCGTACCGATCCGCAGTTCTACGCCAAGACCCCGGACGAGCTGTTGCACCGGGCGGCATGGATCTCCAAGCGCGTGGATGGCGTGATCGGCAAGTACATGACGCTGCCGCGTGCGCGCTTCACCATCGTGCCGGTGCCGCCGGACATCGCCCCGTTCTGGACCGCCGGCCGTGGTGGCATGGGCACCTACTGGCTCAACACCTACAACCTGCCGGCGCGGCCGCTGTACAACCTGCCGGCGCTGACCCTGCACGAGTCCGATCCCGGTCATGCGCTGCAGGGCGCATTGGCCGCCGAGCAGGGCGAGCAGCCAGCCTTCCGCCGCAACAACTACATCTCCGCCTATGGCGAAGGCTGGGGCCTGTACTGCGAGAAGCTGGGCGTGGAAATGGGCATCTACGAAACCCCGTACGAGGATTTCGGCCGCCTGACCTACGAGATGTGGCGCGCCGCGCGCCTGGTGATCGACACCGGCGTGCACCACAAGGGCTGGACCCGCGAGCAGGCGCTGTCCTACCTGCGCGACCACACCGCGCTGAGCGAGCATGAAGTGACCACCGAAGTGGACCGTTACATCTCCTGGCCGGGCCAGGCGCTGAGCTACAAGCTGGGCGAGATCGCGATCGTGCGCCTGCGCGCGCAGGCCGAGCAGGAGCTGGGCGACCGCTTCGACATCAAGGCCTTCCACGATGCCGTGCTCAGCCAGGGCTCGGTGCCGCTGCCGGTGCTGGAGGCGCAGATCCAGGCCTTCATCGCCCAGCGCAAGGCCGCCGCCAGCTGAGGTGCGCCGGGCCGGCCATCGCGCCGGCCCCGGCCAACGTGAACCAAGCGGCCGGGCTGCGATTGTGTAACGGCTTCACGCCCGGCTACTCTGCGGGCCATGTTCCGTCGTGCCCGCCCGCGTCCGTCCCTGCTGCTCCGCCTGCTGATGCTGGTGGTGGTCGGTGTGGGCGTGTTCGGCAGTTCGCTGGCCTCGGCGCTGGCCGACATCCACCTGACCGTGCACGCGGACAGCAGCGACGTGCATGGCAGCCTGGATGACGCCGCTGCCGATGTACCAGGCGACGACGACGGCAAGGAAGACTGGCTGCATGCCCTGGTGCATTGCGGCCACTGTCATGGCCACGGTGGCGTGCTGCCGATGGCCGCGATGGCCTGGAGCCTGCCGGCGGCCCCCAGCCACGGCGTGCCTGCCGGGTTGATCGCGCAGCTGCGCACGCAGCCGCCCGAGAACCTGCTGCGTCCTCCGATAGCGGTCTGATGCCCTGCGGCCGCGTGCCGCCGTTTGCCATCTGATCGCTTTCTGGAGACTCCCATGTGGATGCGTCTGGCAGCTTTGGCTGCCATTGCGTTCGTGCCGTGCGTGTACGCACAGGGCACGACACCTGCTGCACCGTTGACCCTCGACGACGCCATCGCGCGCGTCGCCCAGTACCACCCCGACCTGCGCCTGGCGCAGGCCCAGCGTCCGGTGTGGGAAGCCCGCCGTGACGCGGCCGGCCTGTCGCCCCCGTTGACCGTGGGCGTGGAGCTGGAGAACGCACTCGGCAGCGGGGACGCCCGTGGCTTCGATGCCGCCGAAGTCACCGTCACCCTGGCCGGCGTGCTGGAACGCGGCGGCAAGCTGGATGCCCGCCGTGCCGTGGCCCAAGCGAACCTGGACAGCCTGGCCCCGCAGCGCGAAACCGCGCGGCTGGATCTGATGGCCGAGGTCGCCCGCCGCTATCTGGCAGTGACCGACGCGCGCCAGCAGCTGCGCATCGCCGAGACCGATATCGAGCAGCGCCGTCGCGCCGTCGCCGCCGCGCGGCTGCGTCTGCAGGCCGGTGCCTCGCCCGAGTCGGTGCTGCTGACCGCGCAGGCGATGCAGGCCCAGGCCGAGCTGGACCGCGATCGCGCCCGGCAGATGGATCAGTCCGCGCGTGCGGCGCTGTCAGCACTGTGGCGCCAGCGCGAGCCCGGTTTCGACGTGGTCACCGGCGACCCGATGCAGCTGCCCGCGCTGCAGGACTTCGCCGTGCTCGCCGAGGAACTGCAGCGCACCCCGGAACTGGCGGTGCTGGCCGGCGAGCGCCGCATCCGCGAAGCCCAGGTGCAGCTGGCCCGCACCCAGGCACGGCCCGATGTCAGCTGGCAGGTCGGCGTGCGCAACAGCCGCGATACCCGCGACACCTCCCTGGTCGCCGGTTTCAGCCTGCCGCTGGGCAGTGTGCGCCGTGCCGACCCGGAGATCCGCGCCGCCGAGGCCGAACTGGCGCTCAACAGTGTGGAGCGCGAGTCGCGCGCGCTGCAGTTGTACGCCACGCTCGCCGAAGCGCATGGCCGCTACCTGACCTCGCGGTTGGAAGTCACCCGCATGGCGCGCGACGTACTGCCGCAGCTGCAGCGTGCCGAGAACGCTGCCGAGAAGGCATGGCGCGCCGGTGCGATCAGCTACATGGAATGGGCGCAGCTGCAGGCGATGCGGATCGACGCACGCCAGCGCCAGCTCGACGCGGCCATCGCCGCACAGACCGCCCTGATCGAACTCCAGCGACTGACCGGCCAGAGCATGGTCGCCGCGACCGACACCGTGTCCACGGAGGACCGCCGATGACCACTACCCTGATCCGTACCGCGCTGGTCGGCAGCCTGTTGATCGCGCTGATGGTGCTCACCGGCTGCGGCAGCAGCGAACCCGCCACGGCGCCGGCCAAGGCCGCCGGCACGGATGCCGGCCATGGTGAGGCCGGGCACGACGATGATCATGACGATCACGATGCCCCGGAAAGCACCACCATCGCCGCGGCCATGGCCGAACAGGCCGGCATCCGCGTGGCACCGGTCGCCGCCGGCACCATCGCCGACGAACACGATGTGCAGGGGCTGCTGACCCCGGTCGATGGCCGCGTAGCCCAGGTGATGGCGCGCTTTCCCGGCCCGATCCGTTCGCTGCGCGCGAACGTGGGCGACCGCGTGCGCGCCGGCCAGGTAGTGGCCAGCATCGAGAGCAACCTCAGTCTCACCACCTACACCGTGACGGCACCGATCGGCGGCGTGGTGCTCGCGCGCCAGGCGCAGGTCGGCGGGGTGGCGGGCGAGGGCACGCCGTTGTTCGAGATCGGTGATCTG
Organism: Stenotrophomonas sp. SRS1; assembly: GCF_026130205.1. Taxonomy (NCBI): domain Bacteria; kingdom Pseudomonadati; phylum Pseudomonadota; class Gammaproteobacteria; order Lysobacterales; family Lysobacteraceae; genus Stenotrophomonas; species Stenotrophomonas sp. SRS1. The sequence goes on from NZ_JAINFD010000002.1 coordinate 68,129, forward strand.
TCCACGTTGTGGGTGGACCTGCATATCTTCGGCAACGACACCCAGCACATCACCGCCGGCGTGCCGGTCACCGTGTCACGCATGACCGACGGCGTCAGCCAGACCACCACGCTGGAACGCGTGCTGCCCGGCACCGCCACCGCCAGCCAGAGCACGGTCGCCCGCGCCACCCTGCGCAACGACGACGGCCAATGGCGGCCCGGTGCCGCGGTCAAGGCGCGCATTGTGGTGGCCACCACGCCGGCCGCGCAGGTGGTGCCGCTGAGCGCGTTGCAGACGATGGATGGCAAGGACGTGGTGTTCGTGCGCGAAGGCGACACCTACACCGCGCGTGCGCTGACCCTGGGTGCGCGCGATGCGGGCAAGGTGGAAGTACTCAGCGGCCTGACCGTCGGCGAAGACGTCGTGGTCGAACAGAGCTACGTGGTCAAGGCCGACATCGGCAAGGCAGGGGCATCGCATGAACATTGACGGCTCGCCACGCCCCGCATCCGGAGGGCGCCGTCATGCTTGAGCGCATCCTCCGTGCCGCCATCGCCCATCGCTGGTTGATGATGGCCCTGACCCTGGTGCTGATCGTCATCGGCAGCTGGAGCTTCACCAAGCTGCCGATCGACGCCACGCCGGACATCACCAATGTCCAGGTGCAGATCAATACCGCGGCCCCCGGTTACTCGCCGCTGGAGACCGAACAGCGCATCACCTATCCGGTGGAAACGGTGATGGCCGGCCTGCCGGCGATGGAGCAGGCACGCTCGCTGTCGCGCTACGGGCTCTCGCAGGTGACCGTGGTGTTCAAGGACGGCACCGACATCTACTTCGCGCGTCAGCAGGTCGCCGAACGCCTGCAGCAGGTCAAATCGCAGATTCCCGACGGGCTGGATCCGCAGCTGGGCCCGATCTCCACCGGCCTTGGCGAGATCTTCATGTACACCATCGATGCCGATCCCAAGGCGCGCAAGGCCGATGGCACGGCGTACACCGCCACTGACCTGCGCACCCTGCAGGACTGGGTGATCCGGCCGCAGCTGCGCAACGTGCCCGGCGTGACCGAGGTCAACACCATCGGTGGCTTCCAGCGCCAGGTGCACATCACCCCGGATCCGGCACGCCTGCGCGCGCTGGGCTTCACGTTGGAAGATGTCGCGCAGGCGGTGGAGGCCAACAACCAGAACGTCGGCGCCGGCTACATCGAACGCAACGGCCAGCAGTTCCTGGTCCGCATCCCCGGCCAGGTCGCCAACCTGGAGGAAATCGGCAACATCGTGCTGGCCCGCCGCGAAGGCGTGCCGATCCACGTGCACGACGTCGCCCAGGTGCAGGACGGACCGGAGCTGCGCAGTGGTGCGGCCACCCAGAATGGCCATGAAGTGGTGATGGGCACGGTGGTGATGCTGATCGGGGCCAACAGCCGCGATGTGGCCCAGGCCGCGGCGGCGCGTCTGCAGCAGGCACAGGCCAGTCTGCCCGAGGGCGTCACCGTCACCGCCAGCTACGACCGCACCGCGCTGGTCGACCGCACCATCGCAACAGTCGCCAAGAACCTGATCGAAGGCGCCCTGCTGGTGATCGTGGTGCTGTTCCTGCTGCTCGGCAACTTCCGCGCGGCATTGATCACCGCGGCGGTGATTCCGCTGGCGATGCTGTTCACCCTGACCGGCATGGCCCGTGGCGGCGTCTCGGCGAACCTGATGAGCCTGGGGGCGCTGGACTTCGGCCTGATTGTCGACGGGGCGGTGATCATCATCGAGAACTGCCTGCGCCGCTTCGGCGAACGCCAGCACGCGCTCGGCCGCGACATGACCCGCGATGAACGCTTCGCCGAAACCGCCAGCGCCACCGCCGAGGTGATCCGCCCGAGCCTGTTCGGGCTGGGCATCATCACCGCGGTGTACCTGCCGATCTTCGCGCTCACCGGCGTGGAAGGAAAAATGTTCCACCCGATGGCGATCACCGTGGTGCTGGCCCTGACCGGTGCCATGGTGCTGGCACTGACCTTCGTGCCCGCGGCGATCGCGCTGTTCCTCGGTGGCCGTGTGCAGGAGAAGGAAAACCGCCTGATGGCCTGGGTGCGTCGGCGCTACGAGCCGATGCTGGCCTTCTCGCTGCGTCGCGGCCGCTGGATGGTCGGTGGTGCGCTGGTGCTGGTGGTCGGCTGCGGCCTGCTGGCCACGCGGCTGGGCAGCGAGTTCGTGCCGAACCTGGACGAAGGCGATGTCGCCATGCACGCCATGCGCATCCCCGGGACCAGCCTGACCCAGTCCATCGAGATGCAGAAGCAGATCGAGAACCGGCTGGTGCAGTTCGCCGAGGTGGACAAGGTGTTCTCCAAGATCGGCACGCCGGAGGTCGCGTCCGATCCGATGCCGCCGTCGGTCGCCGATACCTTCATCATGATGAAACCGCGCAAGGCCTGGCCGGATCCACGCAAATCGCGTGCGGCACTGCTGGCTGAGCTGGAGGAGGCGGTCGAGCAGCTGCCCGGCAACAACTACGAGTTCACCCAGCCGATCCAGATGCGCACCAACGAGCTGATCTCCGGGGTGCGTGCCGACGTGGCGGTGATGCTGTTCGGCGACGATCTGGACACGCTGCTGTCGGTCGGCAAGCGCATCGCGGCGGTGGTCGGCACGGTGCCGGGCGCGGCCGACGTGCGGGTGGAGGAGACCAGCGGCCTGCCGTTGCTGACCGTTACCCCCAACCGCACCGCGTTGGCCGGGTATGGCTTGAATCCGGGCCAGGTGCAGTCGACCGTGGCCACCGCGGTCGGCGGGCAGGTGGCAGGGCAGTTGTTCGAAGGCGACCGCCGCTTCGACATCGTGGTGCGCCTGCCCGAAGCGCTACGCCAGGACCCGGCCGCCCTGGCGGACCTGCCGGTGTCGCTGGAGACGGCGCTGGCCGATGACGCCGACGAGTCCAGCCGCACCGGTAGCTGGACCAGCGGGAGTGCACGCACGGTGCCGCTGCGTGAGCTGGCAACGCTGGGCAACAGCGAAGGGCCGAACCAGATCAACCGCGAGAACGGCAAGCGCCGGATCGTGGTTACCGCCAATGTGCGCGACCGCGACCTCGGCGGGTTTGTCGGCGAGCTGCAGCAGACGATCGGGCGCGATGTGCAGGTGCCCAACGGCTACTGGATCGAGTACGGCGGCAGCTTCGAGCAGCTGATCTCGGCCAGCCAGCGGTTGTCGATCGTGGTGCCGGTGACGCTGGCGATCATCTTCGCGCTGCTGTTCTGGGCCTTCGGCTCGGTCAAGGATGCGGCGATCGTGTTCAGTGGCGTGCCGCTGGCGCTCACCGGCGGTGTGCTCGCGCTGGCGCTGCGTGGGATTCCGTTGTCGATCTCGGCCGGCGTGGGCTTCATCGCGCTGTCCGGTGTGGCGGTGCTCAACGGCCTGGTGATGATCAGCTTCGTGCGCAGCCTGCGCGAGCACGGCATGCCGTTGCCGCAGGCGGTGCGCGACGGTGCCTTGGGCCGTCTGCGCCCGGTGCTGATGACCGCGCTGGTGGCCTCGCTCGGCTTCGTGCCGATGGCCTTCAACGTCGGCGCCGGCTCGGAGGTGCAGCGCCCGCTGGCGACCGTGGTGATCGGCGGCATCGTCTCGTCGACGCTGCTGACGTTGTTGGTGTTGCCGGTGCTGTATCGGTGGCTGCATCGGAACGGGCCTGACGCGGTATGAAGGACGGGTCCGTACGTGATGTCACGTGCGGACCCGGCCGCCTCACCAATGGGCTGGCTTATCGATAGGCTTCTTTCCGGTCTGGATCCGGTCAGGCAACTGGCAGGACGCCAGCTCTTCATCGTGGATATGGCTGCGCGCCCAATGCGCATTCGCTGACAGCGAGGACATCATGTTGCGGTGGGCAACCGCAGCTTCCTCGGGAGGCCGCCTTGGGGTGATCACTCCAAGGCGAACACGCGGAAAATCCTCCCTGATGGCGCGTAGCACCGGTTCCACATCACTATCGTTGGAGCACACCACCAGCTGTGAGAATCTTCCTGACGCGGCATCGCGATACATTGCCAGCGCAATGTTCACATCCGTCTGTTTCTCCTCGAGCTTCCAGACTTTCACCCTATCGGCCCGATTGAAGGGCTGTCCATCGACATATCGCGGCATCTTGGTCCCGCTGCGATCATGCGTGTGGGTTCCCATTGTCTTCTGGAAACGGCTGCCATGACGGACTTCGTGCCCACGTAGAAAGCTGTCTTGGGCGATCGTGGACGCATTGCCATGAGTCGAGAACCGGGCAAGGCAAAACGCACTGAAGTACCTGACCAACGTCATCTGTGACGTCGGCGTCTGCTCATGCACCAAGCGTTCGAACAGCGTGACGATGTCCACCCACTTGTAGGACGTCCCCCGGATCCGGCCATAGTAAAAGTTGTAGCCATCCACGTAGACGGCGGTGGTGTCAGTCATGCGCACTTTCCTTCGGGCATGAAAAAACCGCCTTTCGGCGGTTTCTTCGTCCCAAGCCGTTTAGCCAACTGAATGACGACGGCAAGGGCGGGGTCGTGGGGCCATTACAGCAGTCCGTTGCCGTGGCGGTCAAATGACGGGGTCACACTTGGCCCCGCCTCGTCCACTCAGCGCTGATCGATTTCCTGCAAGCCATTGCTGAATCAGATCGACCGCTTCCTCCACCCCCTCTTCGGTGCCCATCTCCCTTCCCAGAGCAGCAGCCCGTTCACGCGTTTCGGCGTGCTCGACGAAGCCAACTGCCCGTCCCAGCGTGTTGGCGTCCAACCGCTTCGGCGACAACGCCGCCGGTGCCACGCCCAGCCGGTGCAGCCGATCCGCCCAGAAGAACTGGTCGGCGGCGAACGGCATCACCAGCGAGGGCACGCCGGCCCGGCAGGCCGAATGTGTGGTGCCGCTGCCACCGTGATGGATGATCAGCGCGCAGCGCGGGAACAATGCCTCATGCGGGGTCGGCCCGATCACGAACACGTTGGGCGGCAGGGGAGCACTGGGCAGCCCGGCCCAGCCCGGGAACAGCAGCACCCGCCGCGGCGCCAGGGCCGCCAGCAGTGCAGGCAGCACCTGGTCGCGATCAAAGCCGGTCATGCTGCCGAAGCCGAGGTAGACCGGGGCGGGACCGGCCTCCAGGAAGGCCTGCAGATCCGGCGGCGGCTGCCAGCCACGCTCGGGCGCGCGCCACTGGCCGCAGATCTGGTGGTTGTCCGGCCAGTCCAGCGGCGGTGGCAGCAGACTGGGCGAGATGCCGTACAGCATCGGCAGATCCCGCCAGGGGGAGGCGCGCCTCGGCATGCCCAGTGCCACTCGCGCGGCGTTGATCGGACGCCGGAAGGTGCGCCACACCGCGTGGTTGACCAAGGTGTAGCTGAGCCGGTTGAGAACGCCGGGCAAGCGCAGGCGTGGCAGGAACGGGGAGGGGAAGCTGGCGGTCGGGGTCAGTGGGATCATCCCGGTGCCGATCACCGGCAGCCCGTGGTGCTCGGCCACGGTCAGGCCGACGAAAGCGGCCAGCCCGCCGGTCAGCACGGCATCGCAGCCGGCGGCAGCGGCATCGGCCTGGCGTATCCATCCGGGCACGTGCCGTTGCGCCATCCGCGCCAGACCCCGCGAGGCGGCGAGACGGGCGTTACCGCGCGAGACCAGCGCCACGACCTCGTCATGGATGTCGCCCTCCAGCGCGGCATGCGGGACACCCAGCTCGCGCGCGGTCTCCAGCGTGCCGCGCTCGGCCAGCAGCAGCACCTCATGGCCCGCGGCGATCAACCCATGGCAGAGCATCACCAGCGGGCGGGTGTCGCCTTCGGTGCCGTAGGTCAGGGCGAGCAGCTTCATGAAAGGCCGCTGGGGAGGGGGAAGGAAGGCGCTGGGGTCATCCATTGAGTCCGGGTTCGATGCCCGGGCAGCCTAGCGGAGGGCCCGTCACGGGACCGGGATGGCGTGCCGGCGCCGCGCCAGCTTGCCGCAGCCCCCCGAAGCGGGCATAATGCGCGGCTCGCTGTGTCCAAAAACCTTTGGATCGGTGGCCGGGAACACGTCATCCGGTCCGCCCTCGACAGCGTAACCCTTTGATTCTCATGACGTGTGGCGGGAAACCGCCGAGGCCGCCGTCGCCCGGGCTATGGGCTGACAACTACTTTTATCGAGGTGCGCAATGTCCCGCGTATGCCAAGTTTCCGGCAAGCGAGTGCAGACGGGTAACAACGTCTCGCACGCCAACAACAAGACCCGTCGTCGTTTCCTGCCCAACCTGCACGAGCGCCGCTTCTGGGTTGCCAGCGAAAACCGCTGGGTCAAGCTTCGTGTTTCCGCGCATGCCCTGCGCACCATCGACAAGAACGGTATCGACTCCGTTCTGGCTGAGCTGCGTTCGCGCGGCGAAAAGGTCTGAGGAGTAAACGATCATGGCAGGCAAGCGCGATAAGATCCGTCTGATTTCGACGGCCAACACTGGCCACTTCTACACGACGGACAAGAACAAGAAGAACACCCCCGGGAAGATGGAATTCCTGAAGTACGATCCGGTCGTGCGCAAGCACGTCCTGTACAAGGAAGGCAAGATCAAGTAATCCGCAAGGATCCTTGAGCTTCCCGACGAAAAACCCGCCCTCGTGGCGGGTTTTTCCGTTTCCGGCATCGCACGGTGCCGGGCCGCAGCGGCTGCACCGGTCACCCCAGCGGCGCAGCGGCACAGCGGCCCATGGCAGAATGCGTTTCCCTTCCCGACGGGCGACGCGATGCTGTTCGAGTGGCTGCTGGGTTCGTGGTTGTTGATGCTGGATTGGCTGATCCGGCTGGCCGCGCTGTTGTGGATTCCCAGCCGCACCACGCCCGGTGCCGCGCGCAGCTGGTTGCTGCTGGTCGGCTTCGTGCCGTTGCTCGGGCTGCCGCTGTACCTGCTGTTCGGCCATCCGTGGCTGTCGCGCCAACGCGTGCAGCGCCAGGCCGAGGCCTCCCAGGTGATCCGCGAGGAGCAGGCCCTGCAGCCGCCCCTGCGCTGGACGCCCCCGCCGGAGACGGCCACCGCCGAGATCGTGCCGCTGATCGAGCGCCAGGGCGATTTCATGCCCATCCACGGCAACGCGGTGGATCTGCTCAATGACTACGACGCCTCGCTGCAGGCCCTGATCGAAGACATCGACCAGGCCCGTGAGCGCGTGCACCTGCTGTACTACCTGATGTTCGACGATGCCGTCGGCGAGGCCATCGTCGAAGCGCTGCAGCGGGCTGCGGCGCGCGGCGTGCACTGCCGCGTGTTGCTTGATGCAGTCGGGGCCAAGCGCGGGCTGCGCCACTACCGCCACCGTCTCCAAGCCCTCGGCGTAGATGTGCGCGCGATGCTGCCCGGTGGGCTGCGGTGGCGCCGCAGTGGCCGCATGGACCTACGCAACCATCGCAAGATCGCGGTGATCGACAACCGCGTCGGTTACATCGGCTCACAGAACCTGGCGCGCGCGCAGTTTGTTGCGGGGTTCCCGAACAAGGAGCTGGTCGCGCGCGTGCGCGGCCCGGTGGTGGCGCACCTGGAAGCCGTGTTCGCCAGCGACTGGTACATGGAAACCGGGCAGCGCCTGGACGTACTCACCGCTGTGCCGGTGTGCTCGGCCGATGTACCGACCCAGCTGCTCCCCAGTGGCCCGGCCTACCCCTTCAGCAATGCGCGCGATGCGGTGAACGCGCTGATCCATCTGGCGCGCCGGCGCATCGTGCTGGTCACGCCGTATTTCGTGCCGGATGAGGCGACCTTGAGTGCGCTGCGCATCGCGGCGCTGTCCGGCGTGCAGGTGCAGCTGATCCTCTCGGCCAGCACCAACCAGCGGCTGACCTCGTGGGCGCAGGAGGCCTACTACGATGAGCTGCTGCGCAGCGGTGTGCGCATCGCACTGTACGAACCGCATTTCCTGCATGCCAAGCACCTGACCGTCGATGAAGACATTGCCCTGGTCGGCTCGATCAACCTGGATATCCGCTCGTTCGCGCTCAATGCCGAGATCGGCATGCTCTGCTATGACCCGGGCATGGTGCGGCAGCTGGCGCAGATCGAAGCCGACTATCTCGAACAGTCCCGTCAGCTCGATCTGGCGACGTGGCGCCAACGGCCGGCGTGGAAGCGCAGCCGCGAAGGCATCGCGCGGCTGGCCGATGCGTTGATGTAGCCCGCTGTGACGCACGTGGACGGCCGGCCCACGCGCATCGCCTACAATCGAGGCATGACTGCGTCCGATACCCACCGCCAGTGTGATCTGGCCATCGTCGGCGGCGGCGCTGCCGGCGTCCTCGTTGCGCTGCAGGCCCTGCGCCATGCTGCGCGACCGTCACGCATCGTGTTGTTCGAGCCGGCGTCGGCGCTGGCCGAAGGCATCGCCTACGCCACGCCTTGGCCTGAGCACCTGCTCAACGTGCCGGCCGGCAAGATGAGCGGGCTGCCCGATCAGCCTGCGGATTTCCTGGATTACCTGATCGACAGCCAGGCGATTGCCGATGTGCCGCGCGCGGTGCTGGCGGACCAGTTCGTGCCGCGCCGCCATTTCGCCGCCTACCTGCGTGAGCGCCTGGAACAGGCATGCGAGCGCAGCGCAGCGGCGCTGGAGGTGGTCGAGCAGCCGGTGTTCGCGCTGGAGCCGACCGGACACGGCGTGGAGCTGCGGCTCGACGATGACGTGACGTGGCGCGCGCAGCGCGTGGTGCTGGCCTGTGGCAACAGCATGCGTCCGCTGCCGGTACCCGGTGCCGACGCACTGCCGCCCGCACAGGCGGTGGAGGCGTGGGATTACGACGGCGTGCGCGTGCTGGCCGGCGATGACGATCTGGCCATCATCGGCTCGGGCCTGAGCATGGCCGACAGTGTGGTTGCCCTGGCCGCTGCCGGTCACCGCGGGCGCATCTACGTGCTGTCGCGCCATGCGCTGCTGCCGTTGCCACAGGCGCACGGCGCTGCGGTCACCTTCGATCCGCAGCCGCTGCTGGCGATGTCGCTGCGCCAGCGCGTGCGCGAGCTGCGCGCGCAGGCCGATGCCGCCGCGGCCCAAGGCATTCCATGGCAGAGCGTGATGGACCGCATCCGGCCGATGGGCCAGGCGTTGTGGCTGAGCCTGGGCGAGGCCGATCAGCGCCGCTTCCTGCGCCACGTGGTGCGGTACTGGGACGTGCACCGCCACCGCATCGCCGAATCGGTGCATGCCCAGGTGAGCGAACTGGAGCGCAGCGGCCAGCTGCAGCGCCATCGGGCCCGGCTGGATACGCTGCTGGTGCAGGAACGCGGGCTGCAGCTGCACGGCCGCAGCCCGGACGGTGGCCTGCCGCCCCTGACCGTAGGCGCGGTGATCAATGCCACCGGGGTGGAGATCCGCGCGCTGTCCATGCGTAATCCGCTGATCCAGCAACTGCTGGCGGACGGACATGCCCGCCCTGGCCCGCACGGCCTTGGGCTGGAGACCACGGTGGACGACGGTGCCCTGATCGATGGCCATGGCCAGCCGCAGCCCGCGATCCGGGTGGTCGGCAGCCTGCGCATCGGCACCCTGTGGGAGAGCCTGGCGATCCCGGAACTGCGCGTGCAGGCCGAACAGGCCGCGCGCGGCTGAACCCGTTCGATCCGGGTGCCGGGTAACGGCCCGGAGCGCCCCGCCCGAGGGTAAAATGGGGACATGGATGTTTCCCACTTGCTCGACGGGTTGAACCCCGCCCAGCGCGAAGCTGTGTCCGCCCCGCCCGGCCACCATCTGGTGCTTGCCGGTGCCGGTTCCGGCAAGACCCGCGTGCTTATCCACCGCATCGCCTGGCTCAATGAAGTCTGCGGCGTGCCGACCCATGGCATTTTTGCGGTGACCTTCACCAACAAGGCCGCCGGCGAGATGCGTCACCGCATCGACCTGCAGCTGTCGCAGGGCAGCCGCGGCGCGTGGATCGGCACCTTCCACGGCCTGGCCCATCGCCTGCTGCGCCTGCACTTCCAGGACGCCAAGCTGCCCGACAGCTTCCAGGTGATGGATTCGGACGACCAGCTGCGGCTGGTCAAGCGCGTGGTCCAGCAGCTGGAGATCGACGACGGCAAGTTCCCGCCGAAGCAGATCGCCTGGTGGATCAACGAGCAGAAGGACGAAGGCCGTCGTCCGCAGCACATCCAGCCCGAGCCGCATGACGCGTGGCTGGAAACCATGCGCCAGGCGTATATCGCCTATCAGGAGCGCTGCGACCGCGCCGGTCTGGTCGATTTCGCCGAGCTGCTGCTGCGCGCGCATGAACTGCTGCGCGACAACCCGGCGCTGCTGGCGCACTACCGTTCGCGCTTCCGCGAAATCCTGGTGGACGAGTTCCAAGACACCAATGCCATCCAGTACGCCTTTGTGCGCGTGCTGGCCGGTGAGACCGGCCACGTGTTCGTGGTCGGCGACGACGACCAGGCCATCTATGGCTGGCGCGGCGCCAAGGTCGAGAACGTCCAGCGCTTCCTGAAGGATTTCCCGGGCGCGCAGACCGTGCGCCTGGAGCAGAACTACCGCTCCACCGCCAACATCCTCGGCGCGGCGAATGCGGTGATCGCGCACAACCCGGACCGCATCGGCAAAGAGTTGTGGACCGACAGCGGCGATGGTGATCCGATCGATCTGTACGCGGCTTACAACGAAATGGACGAAGCGCGTTACGTGGTCGAGCGCGCGCGCCAGTGGGTGCGCGATGGTGGCAGCTATGGCGACGTCGCCGTGCTCTATCGCAGCAATGCACAATCGCGTGCCTTCGAAGAAGCGCTGCTCTCCGAGCAGGTGCCGTACCGTGTGTATGGCGGCATGCGCTTCTTCGAGCGTGCCGAAATCAAGGATGCGCTGGCGTACCTGCGGTTGATGACCAACCGCAACGATGACGCCGCCTTCGAGCGTGCGGTCAACACGCCGACGCGTGGCATCGGCGACCGCACCCTGGATGAAGTGCGCCGTTTGGCCCGTACCCACGCGATCTCGCTGTGGGAGGCCACCATGCTGACCACCCAGGGCAATGAGCTCGCTGCACGTGCACGCAACGCGCTGGCCGGGTTCCTGGTGCTGGTCAACCAGCTCCAGGCCGAAGCCGACACGATGACCCTGGCCGAACGCATCGACCACGTGCTGATGCGCTCGGGCCTGCGTGAGCACTGGTCCAAGGAAAGCCGCAACGCGCTGGATTCGGAATCGCGCGCGGACAACCTGGACGAACTGGTCTCGGTGGCCTCGCGCTTCGTGCGTCGCGAAGACGATGTCGAAGAAACCCAGGACATGAGCGAGCTGGTCGCCTTCCTCGCCTACGCCTCGCTGGAAGCCGGCGAAGGCCAGGCCCAGGCCGGCGAAGAGGGCGTGCAGTTGATGACGCTGCACGCTGCCAAAGGCCTGGAGTTCCCGCTGGTGTTCCTGGCCGGCATGGAAGACGGCCTGTTCCCGAGCGCGCGCTCGCTGGAAGAAAGCGGCCGGCTGGAAGAAGAACGTCGCCTGGCGTACGTGGGCATCACCCGCGCGCGCCAGAAGCTGGTGCTCTGCTACGCCGAATCACGTCGCATCCATGGCCAGGACAACTACAACGTGCCCTCGCGCTTCCTGCGCGAGATCCCGCGTGAGCTGGTCAACGAAGTGCGCCCCAAGGTGCAGGTCTCGCGCGGCACCTCGCTCGGTGCCAACCGGGTGATGGGCCACGCGGCACTGGAAGCGCCGCCGCTCAAGCTGGGCGCGATGGTCAACCATCCCAAGTTCGGCGAAGGCATGGTCACCGACTACGAAGGCAGCGGCCAGCACGCCCGCGTGCAGGTCGAATTCATCGAGGCCGGCAGCAAGTGGCTGGTGATGGCGTATGCCAATCTGACGGTGCTCTGAGCGACGCTCGTCATCCAGTAGTGCCGGCCGCTGGCCGGCTGCTCTTTGCCGCGGCGTTGTCGCGAGCCGGCCAGCGGCCGGCACTACAATGGGCGGCATTCCTTTCGCGCAGGCCCCCGCCATGACCGATTCGCCGCTGCACCTCACCGTCAAGTTGAACGCCAGGCTCCAGCCCGAGCATCGCCATGAGCTGTTCGAAGACCCGCTCGATGCGCTGCTGGGCAGTGCCGAGCTGGGCGAGATCACCGGCGGTGGCACCGCGCTGACCGAAGACGGTGAAGTGGACTACGGCGATATCGAGGTCGCGCTGAACGATCCGGCCTCGTTGCCTGGTGTGATCGAGCTGCTGGAGCAGCTGGGAGCGCCGAAGGGCTCGCTGATCCAGCGCGAAGGCGCCCCCGTTCAGCCGTTCGGCGTCACCGAAGGCTTGGCGTTGTATCTCAACGGCACCGATCTGCCCGATGAGGTCTACGAACAGTGTGATTCGAACTATGTGTTCGAACAGATCGTCGAGCGCATCGAAGGCCACGGCGAGATCTGCAGCTGGTGGCAGGGCCCGACCGAGACGGCGCTGTATCTGTATGGCGCCTCGTTCGACACCCTGCACGCGCGCATCGCCGATCTGCTGGCGAGCTACCCGCTGTGCCAGGGCGCACGCGTGGTGCGTACCGCCTGATCAGCAGTCCGGCGCGTGGCCTGCTGCATAGCGCAGGCCACGGCGCAGCTGCGCCCGCACATCCGGATTGCCGTACACCGCAGCATCATGGCCCAGCCCGGTGTACCAGCTGCGGCCGCCATCGAAGGGCCGGCACCAGGCGATGGGATGATCGGCGCCCATGGTGCCGCCGTCGTAGCGCGCTTCGTCCACCGTCGCGATGACCTGCACCATCCCACGCGGATTGCGCCGGTAGTTGTAGAGCTCATCGCGGATCGGCCACGCCGGGCCTGACGGTTTGCCGTCACGCTCAGGCTGCACCCGCGTCTCCTGCAGACCCTCGGGGTGCTTGTGGAACCACGCGCCGACCAGTTCGCCGTACCACGGCCAGTCGTACTCGGTGTCGGCCGCGGCGTGCACGCCCATGAAGCCGCCGCCGTTGCGGATGAACTGTTCCATCGCCGCCTGCTGCGCGGCGTCGAGCACATCGCCGGTGGTATTGGCGAAGACCACGGCGCGGTAGCGGGCGAGGTTGTCGGGGCGGAAATCGCGGGGATCGTCGCTCGGGTCCGCCGTCATGCCGGCCTCGGCACTCAGCTCGCGCAGCGTCGCCACGGCCACAGGAATCGCGTCGTGGTGGAACTTGGCGGTGCGGCTGAAGATCAGCACGCGGTCCGGACCCGGCGCGGCGGAAAGTCCGGGTAGCGGCAGCAGGGCCAGCGAGCACAGCAGGGCGATGAGCAGAGGGCGCATGCGCGAAGTCTGTCATGGGCGCTGTCGGTCTCCGTCCTGCGCTGCAGCACAGGCATCCCAGGCAGCGCATGCCTGCGCTATCCGCGTTGTGGTGGGCCAGGGCGTCTCGCTTCATCCCCGATCGCCCCCGGCTCATCCCGGATTTCACACAGTTCGTCGCGTGCCGCTTGTCGCTCCCCCGGTCGGCGCCCAGAGTCTGCCCCTGTCCGCTGGGAGCGCACTCGTGAACAAGGGAATTCCATATCTGCTTGCTGCACTGGTCCTGCTGACATGGTCGGCAGGCTGGGCCGAGCCGGTGCTGGCCCTGTTCCAGCACGCGCAGACCTGCCTGGCCGACGGCGGCGACTTCGATCTGCTGCGCCTGCGCTGCCAGCCGCAGCCCAGTGGGGTGTGCATCGGCCGGGCAACGCTGTGGTTTTGGCTGAGCGGCATCGTCTTCGCACTGGTCGCGCTGCTGGGCACGCGTCGCCGCACGCGCTGACAGTCGAACACGCAACCGGCATCATCGGCTTCTGTCTGATGGAGGCCATATGCGTCCGAGTGAAAAGGAAAAGATGCTGTCCGGGCTGCCCTACCGCCCCGGTGATCCCGAGTTGCAGGCCGACATGGCCGCCGCCAAGGTGTGGATGGTCCGCTACAACGCCGCCCTGGCCGAAACCCCAGCCGTGCGCCGTGCGCTGTTGCGCGAGCAGCTCGGTGCGGTCGGCGAGGGCGCGGTGATCCGGCCGCCATTCCACTGCGATTACGGCTACAACATCCGCCTGGGGCAAGGCGTGTTCCTCAACTACAACTGCGTGATCCTGGACGTGGCCGAGGTCAGCATCGGCGATGGCACCCAGATCGGTCCGGCAGTGCAGATCTATGCTGCCGACCATCCGCGTGATCCGCAGGCGCGGGCTGAAGGCCTGGAGTCGGCCAAGCCGGTCCGGATCGGGCGCAATGTCTGGATCGGGGGCGGCGCGATCGTGCTGCCCGGCGTCACCATCGGCGATGACGCGGTGGTGGGTGCGGGCAGTGTGGTCACCCGCGATGTGCCTGCGGGCGCCACCGTGGTGGGCAATCCGGCGCGGGGGGTGCCTGCGCGCGCCCACGGCGATTGATCCAGCTCAAGGCACTGCGTCCACACCGGGTGTGCAATGGTGATGTTCCCATCGCACACCCCAAGGAGCTCTGCCATGTACAAGCGCATCCTGATTGCCACCGATGGTTCGGAGCTGGCCGAGAAAGGCTTGGCCAAGGGCCTGGAGCTGGCCAAGGACCTCGATGCCGAGGTCGATATCGTGACCGTCTCCGAGCCATGGGCGGTGGGCATGTATGACGCGATGGGCTGGAGCGTGGGCTACATGAACACGCCCGAATACAAAGCCGACCGCGAAGAGACCGCGCAGAAGGTGCTGCAGCCGGCCAAGGCTGCTGCGCAAGCGCAGGGCCTGCGCACCGAAACCGTGCATGTGCTGGACCGCTATGCCGCCGATGGCATCATCGATACCGCCACCGAACGCGGCAGCGACCTGATCGTGATGACCTCGCACGGCCGCCGTGGCGTGACCCGTGTGCTGCTCGGCAGCCAGACCGCCGAAGTGCTGGCACGCAGCACGGTACCGGTGCTGGTCATCCGATAACGGGGAAGCGGTAGTGCCGGCCGCTGGCCGGCAGTGCCCCTCAGTGCCCCTCAATCGCGCAGTTTCAACGTCTGCGATTCATCCAGCGTGCCATCCGGCTGCAGCACCACATAGCGCTCGCCCGTCCGGTCGAACAGCACCGGCACGGGATCGCGGAACAGCGGGCGACGCACGAAGCGCAGCTGCCAGCCGAAATGCTCCAGCGTCTCCACCGCCTGGCGCTGCTCTGCAGTGAGGCCGGCGCGCAGTTCAGCCGGATTCGGATCGTGGCGGCGTTCGGGTGTTGTCATCGAGCGTGGGAAAGCAGGGATGGGGGTCAGCGCCTGGCCGACCCCGTGCGGTCACGGGGCGGCAGCGGTCAACGCCCGAATCACCAGCTGTAGAGCTTCCAGTACACCGGCGAGACGCCGTCCTTGTCGCCGTCCATGCGGCCATCGCCGTTCTGGTCGTACATGTAGAACGGGGCGCCGCGCGACGGGGTCACCTTGACCATCCGCAGCTGGCCGCCGACCCGGTACTCCTCGATGGTGTCGCCGTTGTCCTGGACCGTCTTGACCACATCGGCACCGGTGACATCGACCGGGGGCCTGCCGCCGCCACCAGTGGCACAGCCAGCCAGCGCGAGCACGACTGCGAGCAACAGAATCTTCATGGGCCGGGAGTCCTTGGGCGAAGAGGGCCCGATTATGCCCGATGGATCGTGAGGCCGGTGCCGACGACGGTCAGGGCCGGGCGCGTAGAATCGTCACATGAGCCGATTAGTCCTGATTGACGGGTCCAGTTACCTGTATCGCGCGTTCCACGCGCTTCCGCCGCTGACCAACGCACACGGTGAACCCACCGGCGCGCTGTTCGGTGTGGTCAACATGCTGCGCGCCACCCTGAAGGAGCGCCCTGAGTACGTCGCCTTCGTGGTCGATGCGCCCGGCAAGACCTTCCGTGACGACCTGTATGCCGACTACAAGGCCAACCGCCCGCCGATGCCTGACGACCTGCGGCCGCAGATCGAGCCGATGTGCCGCATCGTCGAGGCGCTGGGCCTGAGCATCCTGCGCATCCCCGGCGTGGAGGCCGACGATGTGATCGGCACGCTGGCCCTGCAGGGCCACCGCGATGGCCTGCAGGTGACCATCTCCACCGGCGACAAGGACTTCGCCCAGCTGGTCCGCCCGGGTATCGAACTGGTCAACACCATGACCGGCAGCCGCATGGATTCGGACGCGGCGGTGATGGAGAAGTTCGGCGTGCGCGCCGACCAGATCGTCGACCTGCTGGCGCTGATGGGCGATGCCGTGGACAACGTGCCCGGCGTGGAGAAGTGCGGCCCCAAGACTGCCGCCAAGTGGCTGGCCGAGTACCAGCACCTGGATGGGGTGATGGCGGCGGCGCCGACCATGAAGGGCAAGATCGGCGAGAACCTGCGCGCGGCACTGGAGCGCCTGCCGCTCAACCGCGAGCTGGTCACGATCCGCACCGATGTGCCGCTGGAGGTCTCGGCGCAGACGCTGCCGCTGCGCGACCCGGACGTGCCGTCGCTGAGCGAGCTGTACCTGCGTTACGGCTTCACCCAGGCGCTGAAGGAGCTGGGCGGCCCCGTGCCGGCCCCGGCCGCTGCCAGCGATGCCCCGGTCAGCCTGCGCGGCACTGCGGCCGGCTACGCCCGTGCCACGCCGGATGAGGCGGTGGTGCCGGTCGATCCGGCGCTCTCCGCCCCCGGCGAGTACGAGATGGTGCTGACCACCGAGCAGCTCGACGCCTGGGTGCAGCGCCTGGCCGATGCCGAGCTGATCTCGTTCGATACCGAGACCGACGCGCTGGACGCCATGCGCGCCAACCTGGTCGGCATCAGCCTGGCGGTCGAGCCGGGCCGGGCGGCCTATATCCCGGTCGGCCACGATTACCCCGGCGCGCCGGCGCAGCTGCCACGCGAGCAGGTGCTGGCCGCGCTGCGTCCTGCCCTGGAAGACCCCTCCAAGAAGAAGCTTGGCCAGCACGGCAAGTACGACCTGCACGTGCTGCGCCGCCACGGCGTGAACCTGCAGGGGTACCACGACGACACCATGCTGGAGAGCTTCGTGCTCAATTCCACCGCCACGCGCCATGACATGGACTCGCTGGCGATGCGCTATCTGGGCTACACCACCATCAAGTTCGAGGAGGTGGCCGGCAAGGGTGCCAAGCAGATCTCGTTCTCGCAGGTGGGCCTGGACGAAGCCTGCCGCTACGCCGCCGAAGATGCCGACGTGACCCTGCGCCTGCACCACGCGCTGCAGCCACAGCTGCGGGCCACGCCCTCGCTGGACAGCGTCTACCGCGACATCGAGATGCCGCTGGTGCCAGTGCTGACCCGCATCGAAGCCAATGGCGTGCACATCGACATGGCCGAACTGCGCCGGCAGAGCCAGGACCTGGGCTCGCGCATGCTGGCCGCCCAGCAGAAGGCCACCGAGCTGGCCGGGCGCACCTTCAACCTGGATTCGCCCAAGCAGCTGCAGGCCGTGCTGTTCGACGAACTCCAGCTGCCGGCGCTGGTGAAGACCCCCAAGGGCCAGCCCAGCACCAATGAAGAGGCGCTGGAGGCGATCGCCGAGCAGCACGAGCTGCCGCGGGTGATCCTGGAGTACCGCGGGCTGGCCAAGCTGCGCAGCACCTACACCGACAAGCTGCCGGAGATGATCAACCAGGACACCGGGCGGGTACACACCAGTTACCACCAGTCCGGTGCCGCCACCGGCCGGCTGTCCTCATCGGACCCGAACCTACAGAACATCCCGATCCGCACCGAGGATGGCCGCCGCATCCGCCGCGCCTTCGTGGCCCCGCCGGGCCGCAAGATCCTGGCCTGCGATTACTCGCAGATCGAGCTGCGGATCATGGCCCACCTCTCCGAGGACCCCGGCCTGGTGCGGGCCTTCGAGCAGGGCGTGGACGTGCACCGGGCGACCGCGGCGGAAGTTTTCAGCCGCAGCCTGGAGGAGGTCACCTCGAACGAGCGCCGGGCCGCCAAGGCGATCAACTTCGGCCTGATGTACGGCATGAGCGCGTTCGGCCTTGCCCGCAACCTGGGCATCGACCGTGGCCAGGCCCAGGATTACGTAGCGCTGTACTTCAGCCGCTACCCGGGCGTGCGCGACTTCATGGAGCGGATGCGCCAGCAGGCCCGCGACCAGGGCTATGTGGAAACCCTGTTCGGCCGCCGCCTGTACCTGAACGACATCAACGCCCGCAACCAAGGCCTGCGGGCGGGTGCTGAACGGGCCGCGATCAATGCCCCGATGCAGGGCACCGCGGCGGACATCATCAAGCGCGCCATGGTGAAGGTGGACAGCTGGCTGCAGGACCACAGCGACCAGGCCAAGATGATTCTGCAGGTTCACGATGAACTGGTGTTCGAAACCGAAAGCAGTTTCCTCGACACCTTGCGTTTGAAAGTGGTTGAACTGATGTCGTCAGCGGCCGAACTGCGCGTGCCGTTGGTGGTGGACGCTGGCGTCGGTGATAACTGGGACGAGGCACATTGAGGCCTGAATCACAGTCAAAACGCTGAATTGGTTCATTGCTTCCCGATAATCTGACTGTTGGATGAATGTTTCCGGGAGGAGCCCAGTATTAATTGGGCGCCTTCACGAACTATCAATGTTCGGAGTGCTTTTATAGACCTCGACAGGCGCAACGCCTGTTGTGGATCTCTCCCATCCCCTGGAGCAGATCTCGGAACGGGGGCTCCTCCCCAAGCGCCCGTTCCCCGGCCCCGCTAACCTCCCCCTGGTTGGCGGGGCTTTTTATTTGTGGCGCCGGAAAACGGCCGCCCGCGATGCCCAACCATTGCCTCTGGCCGGGTGCCGGCCCATGCTGGCCGGACCAGTCGGGGAGAGGCGATGAGCGACCTGTTTGCATTGGCCATGCCGTGGTGGGAATTCATCCTGCGCGCGGTGGTGGTGTACGTGGTGGTGCTGGGCATGGTGCGGCTCTCGGGCAAACGCGCGCTGGGCCAGATCACCCCCTTCGACGTGTTGCTGATCGTGCTGCTGGGCAACGCGGTGCAGAACGCACTGCTGGGCCAGGACACCTCCCTGGGCGGCGGCCTGCTGCTCGCGGCGACGCTGATCTCGATCAACTACGGCGTCGGCTGGCTGACCACGCGCAGCCGTCGGATCGAATCGCTGGTCGAAGGCGAGCCGGTGCTGATCGCACGCGATGGCAAAGTGCTCGACTCGGTACTCAAGCGTGAGCTGGTGACCCCGTCCGATCTGGACGCCGCGCTGCGTCAGCAGGGCTGCCTGACGATCGACGACGTCGCCTTGGCGGTGCTGGAGATCAACGGGCACATCACGATCGTCCCGAAGAAATAACGGGGACGGAGGTAGTTAAGCGCATGCGCTTAACTACCTCCGTCCCCGTTAGAGCCGTTAGAGCCAGTCGCGCGGGACGAGGTAATCGGCCAAACGCGCCTCATCGCTGCCGGCCTCCGGCTGGAAGCCATACTCCCAGCGCACGCGCGGCGGCAGGCTCATCAGGATGCTTTCGCTGCGCCCACCGCTCTGCAGCCCGAACAGGGTGCCGCGGTCGTAGACCAGATTGAACTCGACATAGCGGCCGCGCCGGTACAGCTGGAATTCGCGCTCGCGCTCGCCGTAGGGCGTGTCCTTGCGGCGCTCGACCAGCGGCAGATAGGCGTCCAGGAAACCGTCGCCGACCGCGCGCAGATAGGCGAAATCGCGCTCGAAATCCCCGTGCAGATCGTCAAAGAATAACCCGCCCACGCCGCGCGTCTCGTTGCGGTGGCGCAGGAAGAAATACTCATCGCACCAGCGCTTGTGCGCCGCATAGCGCTCTTGGCCGAAGGGCGCGCACAGATCATGCGCGACCTGGTGCCAGTGCCGCACGTCTTCGTCGATCGGGTAGAACGGGGTGAGGTCGAAGCCACCGCCGAACCACGAGGCCACTGCCACGCCATCGCGCTCGGCGCGGAAGTAGCGCACGTTGGCGTGCGTGGTCGGCAGGTAGGGATTGGCGGGATGGAACACCAGCGAGACGCCGGTGGCGCGCCAGGAAGCCCCGGCCAGCTCCGGCCGGTTCGCCGAGGCCGACGGCGGCAGGCGCGTGCCGGCCACATCGGAGAACCCGATCCCGGCCTGCTCGAACACCGCGCCATCGCGCAGGATGCGGGTCCGGCCACCGCCACCCTCCGCGCGCTGCCAGAGATCTTCAGTGAAGCGGGCCTGGCCGTCGGCGGTTTCAATCGCCGCACAGATGCGGTCCTGCAGGTCGGTCAGATACGCGCGGACGCGGTCGAAATCGTTCATGGGCGCTACTTTACCGCAGGCCGGTGCACGGCCTGCGTGTGCTCACTGGCGCTCAGTGGCCGCTTTTGCGGGTGCTGCTCTTGCTGTTCTTCGTCGTGGTGGGGGCCTCGGCCGGTGCTTTGTCGTCGTCCGCTTCGGCATCGGGCTCGGTCGTCATGCGCTCGGCAATCTGTTCCAGCCCGGCGCTGACCCGCATCAGGCCCCAGTTGCGGGTCGCGTGCACATCGCAGGCCACATGGGTGCCTTTGCCATCCTTCGCGCACAGGGCGGCCATCTGTTCGGGCAGCGCCTCGTCACCGGTGTGCTCGTAGACGCTGGCCAGGTTCTCGCAGCCTTCGCGTACGCCAGCGGTGCACAGCTTCATGTAGAAGGGCGCCGCCTCGGCCCAGCGGTTGCGCAGCGCCAGTTGGTGACCGGCGGCATTGCAGCCCTGCAGCTTGCCGGCCGCGCAGCACGCCTGCGCACCGCCCTCGCGGCCGAGCGTCGGGCAATCCTGCGGCAGCGGGGTTTCGACGAAGATCACCGGCGCGCTGCACTGCTGCGCCTCGCCGGTGCGCTCGTAGTAGCTGAAGCGGTTCCAGCTGTCCATGCCGATCAGGTTGCCGTTGGCCAGGCGCTTGAACACGAAGTCGTCGCCCTGGTCGTGGCGCACGCGGATGTCGCCATCGACCAGCCGCGCGCGCAGCTTGCCGCCGAAGCCGCTGTCGATCATGCCGCCATCGCCGAACGGCAGATGGTCCATCAGGCCCTGGCTGGCCACGTAGCTGCCGCAGGGCAGGGCAGTGGCTGTCACCGGGGTCAGTGCCTTGGCATCCAGCGTGGCCAGCGGCGCTGCACGCTCACAGGCGCGCGGGTCCCTGCCCAGGGCGCACGCCCGTTGCAGTGCATCGCGGGCCGGGATCAGGCGGCCGGCGTCCCACAACGTCTCGGCAGCGTTGGCACAGAATGTGCCGCTGGTCTGTGCCCGGCACAGGGTGGTGATCTCATCGAGCTGTATGGCCGGCAGCGGTGACGCCTTGGCTGCGCTGAGCCCGCCAAGCAGCGCCTTGGCCAGGGCTTGTCCCATCGCGTCGCGCGCGGCCTCCAGACAGGCAGCCTGGTCGTACTCCGCGGACGCGGGTTTGCAGACCTCCGGCTCGGGCAGTTCCGGAGTATCGTCCCGGGTCGCCGCCAGCGTCCTGGCCTCGCGCGCTTCGGACTGGAAATTGGCCAGCAGGCGCTTGCAGGCGGCCGGGACATCCTCGCGGCACCACTGCCGCAGGCGGTCGTTGCTGGCAAAGAGCGTGTCGTTCAGGCAGGTGCCGATCTCGGCCCGGCACGATCGGGCTGGAAATACCGCAGCGGGGTGACAGGTGGCCGCCTTCTGCAAGCGGTATTCGTTGAAGCGGTCACTCAGCAGGCGACCGCCTTCCTGCACGTTCAGCGATCCGACACCGCCGTTGTCGAGGTCGGCCAACTTCAGTTCGTCACCGATGCGGCTGAGGATGTAAGGCTCGGGCGCCTGGCCGGGAATCTGCCGAACGCCCTCGTTGGCGCTGTGCAGGGTCAACGTGGTGCCGCTGTCCTTGGCCACGAACGTGCCACAGACCATGGCCTGGGCCGCTGCCGGCAGGCTGACCGCCGTGAGCAGGGTGAACAGGGTCGCGCGCCAGCCGTGGCGGCGCAGAAGGGGGAGGCAAACAGTCACACGATCATCCTTGCAGGTCGTGCAGCGCACCGTGGCGCTGCGGGAAACAGGTCAGCGGCGGAACAGCGCACGTACATCGGCCGCGCACAAGCGCACGATCAGCCAGCCCTGCAGTACCGCGAAGGCCATCGCGGTCATGCCGGCGAGGCCGCTGCAGATCACGCGCTGCACGCGCAGCTCACTGCGCAGCTTGAGCAGTTCGATCGACAGGGTGTCACCGGGTATCTGCGCCAGCAGGTGGCGGAAGGCATCGTCCAGCAACCACGCGGCGATCACGTTGAGCACGGCGGTGACCGCCAGCAGCACGATGAACAGTGCCCACGCCCAGCGCCAGCGACGCAGCATCCCCCAGCACGCCGCAATGCCCAGCAGGCTCGACACGCACAGCAGTACGTTGGCCAGCACCGGGTGGGTGAGCAGCCAGCGCAGCGAGCCGGGCAGCCAGTGCAGGTCCTCATCGGCCAGCAGCGCCTGCAGCGCCTCCGAGCCCGACAGGGGGATCGCAATCAGTGCCAGCACCGCCCACATCGCGGCCGTGACCAGGCAGACCAGCAGCACGGACTTGAGCAGGGGTGCGAGAAACGCAGGTGCACCATCCCCGCTGGGGTGTGGCGTGCAGGAAGGCAATTGCGGGGGAAGCGACGCTGACATCCGGTGTCCTGGTTGGGCAGGCCGCGACGTCTAGGTCGCAGCCACCGCGTTCGCGGCCGCGGGCAGGATATGGTCTGCGCTCAACGGTGCCAAGCGCACCCCATGCGGCGGGCGCAGCGGCACCCAGGCCAGTTCGGCGATCTCCGCCTGTGCGCGGGGCATGCCGATGACCCTCACCAGATAGGCATGTGCCCGTACGCGGTGCCCGGCCTCGTGCACCGCCCATGCCTCGAACCGGCCCAGCGGTACAGCACTGGCAGGGTCCAGGGCGACCCCGAGTTCTTCGTGCAGCTCACGCGCCAAGGCAACCAACGGTGCTTCGCCGGGCTCGGGCTTGCCGCCGGGTTGGATGAAGGTGTCCGAGCCGTGTTTGCGCACCACCAGCACACGGCCACTGGCGTCGAAAACGACCGCGGCGACGATATCGATCGTCGCCGCGGCGTGCTGCCCGTCAGTAGAAACCGACGTCATCGCTGGATTACTTCAGGTTCTCTTCGAACAGCTTGAGGATGCGCTTGTACTGGTCCAGCCAGGAATCGGCACGCACATAGCCGTGGCGTTCCAGCGGGTACGGCGCGATCGTCCAGTTGTCCTTGTGCAGCTCGATCAGCTTCTGGGTGAGGTTGACCGAGTCCTGGAAGAACACGTTGTCGTCCATCATCCCGTGCGCGATCAGCAGGTGATCCTGCAGGCCTTCGGCGTATTCGATCGGCGACGATGTGCGGTACGCCTCCGGGTCGATGTCCGGGGTGTTGAGGATGTTGGCGGTGTAGCCGTGGTTGTACTGGTGCCAATCGACCACCGGGCGCAGCGCCGCGCCGGCCTTGAACGTGCCCGGCGAGCGGAACAGCGCCATGAAGGTCATGAAGCCGCCGTAGGAACCGCCGTAGATGCCGGCGTGGTCACGGTCGCCCTGCTTGGTGGCGACCAGCCAATCCAGGCCGTCCTTGTAGTCTTCCAGTTCCGGGTGGCCCATGTTGCGGTAGATCGCCGTGCGCCAGTCGCGGCCGTAGCCGGCGCTGCCGCGGTAATCCATGTCCAGCACCACGTAGCCCTTCTGCACCAGCAGGTTGTGGAACATCTGCTCGCGGAAGTAGGCCGGGTACTGCTGGTGTACGTTCTGCAGGTAACCGGCGCCGTGCACGAACATGGCGATCGGGTACTGTTTGCCCGGCTCGAAGGTCTCCGGGCCGTAGTACTTGGCCCAGACCACGCCGGCACCGTGCTTGGACGGCACCTGCACCAGCTTGGGCTGGACCCACTCGCGCGCCTTGAACTCGGCGGTGCGGGTGTCGGTCAGCACCTTGGCCTGGCCACCGGCAGCGGGCACCACGGCCAGCTGGGTCGGCAGGTAGGCGCCGGAGTAACGCACCAGCAGCTGCTGGCCGTCCGGGGACAGCGAGAAGTCTTCCACGCCGTTGAGCGAGGTCAGCTCACGCACCTGCTTGCTGGCGTTGTCCACCGCGCACACTTCGTAGTCGCCCGGCGACTGCTGGTTGCACAGGAAGTAGAAGCCGCGGCCGTCGGCGCTGGGTACCGGCATCGAGGTTTCCCACTTGCCGCCGGTCAGCGCCTGCGGCCTGGCCGTGCCCTGCTGGGTGTACAGGTGCGAGTAGCCCGATTCCTCGGACAGCAGCCACAGCGTGCGGTTGTCGTTGGACCAGCCGAAATCGTTGAAGCTCCAGTTGATCCAGGCGCTGTCGGTCAGACGATGACGCGTTTCCAGCTTGGCGCTGGCCGGGGTCACGCTGGCGATCCAGCGATCCTTGTTGTCGTTGGCGCGCAGCATGATCGCGGCCTGCTGACCATCGGGGCTCCAGCGGATGCCGGGCGCGCCGGGGCCACCAAGCACTTCCACCGGGCGGTTGCCCTTGAGGGCGTCCTTGCCAGCGGCCTTGCGCAGCGCGGCCAGCGGATCGGTGCCGATGCCCGGCAGGCCGTCCATCGACAGCGGCTTGACCGTACCAGCGACGGCATCGACCAGCCACAGAGCATTCGGCTCCGGATCGTTGCGGCCCACGCGGGTGCGGGTGTCCTCGAACTCTTCGTAACCCGACTCGGTCACGTACTTGGGCATCTTGCCGCCGCGGCCTTCATCGAAGCTCTTCGGCTTGGTGACCACGATCAGGGTGCGTGCATCGGGTGAGAGCACGCTGTCGACGATCTCCACATCCGCACCCAGATACACCGGGCCCGGTGCGCGGGTGCCATCGGCGCGGCGCCAGCTGGCTTCCTGTGCCTTGAGCGTCTCGCGCTGGGCGCGATCATTGCGCAGCGTGGCCAGGGTACGCAGCTGCTGTTCGCGCAGGGTATCGGCCTTGGGCGCATCGTCCGGATTCTTCTCGGCCTTCAGGCTGGCGACCTGCTGCACGCCGGCTGCGGCCGTCCAATGGAACCAATTCTGGCCGGTGCGCCAGATCACACCGCCGTCGCGGGCGAAATTGACCGCGACGGACTTCTCGGTGCTGCGGGTCAGCTGGGTCAGGGCGCCGCTGCGCAGGTCGCGCACGAACACATCGCCGTTGCGCACGAAGGCCGAGCGCTGGCGCGCGCTGTCGTAGACCGGGCTGTCCACATCCAGGGTGCCGCGCTGGTCATCGCCCACCTGTGCGGCCACGCCACCGGCGACCGGCTGGCGGAAGGTATCGCGCACCGGGCTGCCGTTGCGCTTGAGCTGGTACTCGACCTGCTGGCTGTTCCAGGACCACCAGGCGCTCTCGACCGGCGGACCGATCCAGTCCGGGTCGGCCATGGCCTGCTCGATGGTGATCGGCGTCGGCGCCGCATGGGCAGCACCGCCGAGGGCGGCGAGCAGCAGCAGGGACAAAGGCAGCGTTCTGGGCATTGCGGGCGGCACCAATGAGGAAAACCCGGCAAGCGTAGCAGCCGCAAGGGCCGCAGGAAGGGGCCACAGGTCATGGGCGTGTGCTCGCGCGGAAGGCAAGCGGTGGTCGGTGGGTTGGGCGCTGGGGCCCCATACCCTTTCCGGCGAATGTCCCCCGGCGTCGGCCTGCGGCCGACCCCTCCTCCTTTATTTCGCCTCCAAGGGTATGGGGCCCCAGCGCCCAACCCACCGACAGGCCCCGAAAAGCCTGGCTTCCCCTGCCGGCCGCGAAAGGGCCCTCACGCTCGCGGTAGCCCCTGCGACAAAGTGAAGCAGCGCGTCACCGGGTCGCATGTGCCTTTCACGGATACAGGCCCAGACTGGTGCGGATTTCAGAAGCCAGTCGGAGGCGTCTCTTGGACGCGTTGTTGTTGTCCCGGATCCAGTTCGGGTTCGTCATCAGTTTCCACGTGCTGTTCCCGGCCTTCACGATCGGTACCGCCAGCTGGCTGGCTTTTGTCGAATCGCGCTGGCTGCGCACCGGCAATCCGGTCTGGCGCGAGCTGTATTTCTTCTGGCAGAAGATCTTCGCGGTCTCCTTTGGGATGGGCGTGGTCAGCGGGATCGTCATGGCCTTCCAGTTCGGCACCAACTGGCCCCGGCTGAGCGAGGTCGCCGGCACGGTGATCGGCCCGCTGCTGACCTATGAAGTGCTCACGGCGTTCTTCCTGGAAGCCAGCTTCCTGGGCGTGATGATGTTCGGCTGGGGCAAGGTCTCGCCGCGCCTGCATTTCTTCTCCACCTGCATGGTGGCGCTGGGCACGCTGGTCTCCACGTTCTGGATCCTGTCCTCCAACAGCT
Organism: Stenotrophomonas sp. SRS1; assembly: GCF_026130205.1. NCBI lineage: Bacteria > Pseudomonadati > Pseudomonadota > Gammaproteobacteria > Lysobacterales > Lysobacteraceae > Stenotrophomonas > Stenotrophomonas sp. SRS1. Next base: position 94,306 of record NZ_JAINFD010000002.1, read on the forward strand.
GGCTGCAGACGCCGGCCGGCTACACGATGGTCGATGGCATCGTGCACCCGGACAGCTGGTGGCAGATTGTCTTCAACCCGTCCTTCCCCTACCGCCTGGCGCACATGGCGCTGGGCTCGTTCATCACCACCTGCTTCGTGATTGGCGGCGTGGGCGCGTGGTACCTGCGAAAGGATGTGCACCGCGAAGCCGGCCGCAAGATGCTGCTGGCGGCGGTGGGCTTCGCCGCGCTGACGGTGCCGGTACAGATCTTCGTCGGCGACATGCATGGCCTGAATACCCTCAAGCACCAGCCGATGAAGATCGCGGCGATGGAAGCGCATTGGCATTCCGAAGGCGAGGGCAAGGGTGTCCCGCTGGTGGTGTTCGCGGTGCCCAATGAAAAGGCCGAGCGCAACGACTACGAAATCGCGATCCCGCGCCTGGGCAGCCTGATCCTCACTCATTCGTTGGACGGCACCTTCGATCCGCTCACCTCGGTGCCTGCCAGCGATCGCCCGCCGGTGGTGCCGGTGTTCTTCGCGTTCCGGGTGATGGTCGGGCTGGGCACGCTGATGCTGCTGCTGGCCTGGGTTTCGGCGTTCCAGTGGTGGCGCGGCAAGTTGCTGCAGTCGCGCTGGCTGATCCGCGGCTGGAACTGGATGCTGCCCAGCGGCTTCATCGCGCTGATCTCCGGGTGGTTCGTGACCGAGATGGGCCGGCAACCGTGGGTGGTCTATGGCGTGCTGCGCACCGCCGATGCCGTCGGCCCACAGAGTGCGTGGATGACGGCGCTGTCGCTGGGCGTGTACATCGTCGGCTATGCGTTCGTGTTCGGCTGGGGCGTCTGGTACCTGGTGAAGATCATCCGCACCGGTCCCAAGCCGCATGAGCCTGCACCGAAGCTGGATGCCGGCAGCCACACCCCTGCGCGGCCGCTGTCCGGTGCCGATGAACCGCTGGAGGAACGCTGAGATGGAGATGACAACCTGGCTGCCGGTGGCATGGTTCGCGGTGATCGGCTTTGGTGTGCTGATGTACGTGGTGCTGGATGGCTTCGTGCTCGGCATCGGCATCCTCGCGCCGATGGCCGAGGATGAAGAACAGCTGGACATCATGATGAACACTGCCGCCCCGATCTGGGACGGCAACGAAACCTGGCTGGTACTGGGCGGGGCCGGGCTGATGGCCGCCTTCCCCAAGGCCTACGCCGCGCTGCTGTCGGCGCTGTACCTGCCGGTCCTGTTGCTGGTGGTCGCGCTGGTGTTCCGCGGCGTCGCCTTCGAGTTCCGCTTCAAGGCGCACCGCTCGCGCAGGCTGTGGAGCGTGGCCTTTGGCCTGGGCTCGCTGCTGGCCGCCTTCGCGCAGGGCGTGATCCTGGGCGCACTCGTGCAGGGTCTGCAGGTGGTGGATGGCCGCTACGTGGGCGGCGCCTTCAGCTGGTTCAGCCCGTTCTCGATGCTGACCGGCGCAGCGGTGGTGTTTGGCTACGCGCTGCTCGGCAGTACCTGGTTGATCCTCAAGACCGAAGGCCGCGAGCAGACGTTCGCACGCACCTTGACCCGCCCGCTGGTGGTGGCGGTGATCGTGTTCATGGGCTTGGTGAGCGCGTGGTTGCCGTTCCTGGATTCACGCCTGATGGCGCGCTGGTTCAGCGATGGCAACTTCTGGTGGCTGTCGCCGGTGCCGTTGCTGACGTTGGCCGTGGCCACCGCGCTGTGGCGCAGCGCGATGCATCCCAAGCGCGATCTGCCGCCGTTCCTGTTGACGCTGGCGCTGTTCATCCTCGGCTTCATCGGCCTGGTGCTGGGCATGTGGCCGTATCTGCTGCCGCCGAGCATGACGTTGTGGCAGGCCGCCGCGCCGGCCTCGTCGCTGAGCTTCAGCCTGGTCGGGCTGGTGATCCTGCTGCCGGTGATCCTGGGTTACACGGCGTGGTCATACCGGGTGTTCCGCGGCAAGGTTCGGGCGGATGTGGGGTATCACTGAGGCGGTGTGACCGCTTGCCGCGCGTCACTGTTCCGTGTGGGTCGAGGGCTGCCTCGGCGGCGGGAAGGGTCAACCGCATAAAAACGGGTCAAGAGCAGCCGACCAGCGGTCGGCACTACACGGAACTGCAATCAGCGGAGCTGAACTGCGACCAGCGAAGACTCAGCCGTGCAGCCCTTCAATCTCCACCAGCAGCTCCGCCCGGCAGACTTCCGCATGCAACACCACGAACGGCGGCGCCGTCGGAAGCGCCGCCATCTGCGCCGCCACCGCCCCCATATCCTCCGCGCGCCGCACATACACCTTCAGCACCGACGTCGACCCCAGCATCGGTGACAGCGACGGCCGCTGACCGCGCGCCGTATCCACCAGACTCTGCAGATTCCTCAGCGTCTCCCGCAACTGATCATCCACCGCCCCCGTGTGCTGCGACACATGCCCCACGATCGCCGCCGTCCCCGACTGCAGCAACGGCAGCCCCGTCGCCAAGGGCGGCAGCAGCGCCCGCGAGAAACTCGGCGACTGCGGCCCGTACTGGCGTGGATAACGGAACGCGCTCACCTGGCGCGGATTCTCCAGCGGCTGGCCCGGCTCGCGCGCTGCCAGCCAATACACCTGCAGCCGGCGCTCACCGTCGAAACGACCGATGCAGGTTGCCGCCGGCAACGCGGCCTCATCCAGCTCCCGCAGGCCCCGCACGCGGCCCACGCAGAAACGTCGATAGCGCTCATCATCGCCATCGCCTTCGGTCACCGCGTCGAGATAGTTCCAGGTCCGCAGCAGGTGCGGATAACCGCAGCGCGAGAGGAACGCGCTCATCCGCGCGTAGGCCTCGGTCGCGGCCGACTCGATGTCGCTGTCGATCTCGTCGATCTCCAGCACCCCGAACAGCAGGCCGTCGGTGTGCGACCAGCGCACGCCCTCGGTGATGCCGTGCTCGACCGGGGTGCTACCGCGCCAGACCTCGATCCGCCCCGGGCCGTGTTCGGCCAGCGGTACGTGCAGCCAGCGCGGGTCCTCCAGCGCGGCGTGGCGCAGACCAAAGCCGAAGACGGCCAGCGTGCACGGGTCGGCCAGCGCGGCATCGCGGTCCGCGGCCGGGGCATAGGCGACACGGAACAACGCGGGTCCGGGGGAAGGGGAAGCGATGGCCGGGTCCGCTGCGGTGTTGATCGTGTTGCTCATTTCAGAATGTGAATGCTGCCAGTGCCGAGAGTGTCATGATAGCGTGCGCACCTTTATCGGCACCGCGTCCGGTGCCGGACGCTGTCGACGACAGGCGTGGGCCGGCTGGCATGGGGGAGCCGCTCCGCGTTGCCATCATGGCGCGTGCCCGTCCTGGTACCCATCCATCATGTTGGCGTGAATGATCGAGTTTTCAGTATTGGATTGGTCGGCCTGGGCGCCGGGCATCACCACCCGGGAACAGTGGCAGGCGTGGGCGAACGCCCCCTGGCTGCCGACCGGTGAGGACACCCCGGCATTGTCCGAAGTGCCGGCCATGCAGCGCCGCCGGATCGAGCGGTTGGGGCGCATGGCGATCCAGACTGCCTGCTGGTGCGAGCAGCCTGACGACGGTGGCCAGGTGCCACTGGTGTTTGCCTCGCGGCATGGCGACGTGGCCCGCTCGATGGAACTGCTCAACACCCTGAGCGCGGACCAGCCGATGTCGCCGACGGCCTTCGGCCTGTCGGTGCACAACGCGATTGCCGCGCTGTATTCGATCGCCCGCGGGCATCGCGGCAACTATCTGGCGCTTGCCGCCGGCCGCGCCACGGTCGAGACCGCCTGCATCGAGGCCTTCGGGCTGCTGGCCGACGGCGCGCCCGAGGTGCGTCTGGTGGTCTATGAATCCGCCTTGCCGCCGGTCTACGCGGGCTTCGCCGACGAGCCGGACCCGTTCTTTGCGTGGTGCTGGCGGCTGGGGCCGGCCGACGGTCCGGGCACCCGGCTGTCGCTGGGCTGGGGCGCCGGTGGCGAAGACCGCCCCTCCGAGGGGCTGCCGCATGGCTTGGACGTGCTGCGCTTCCTGCTGGCCGGTGAAACGGCACTGGCGCTGGATGCCGATGGCCAACGCTGGACCTGGCAACGCCATGGCTGAGCGCTGGCCGGCCCGGATCAACCATGCCTGGCGGGTGCTTGGCACGGGGCTGAGCTTTGCCGCCTTCGGGATCGGGGGGCTGGTGCTGGGCGGCCTGTTGTTCCTGTCGCTGCTGCTGATCCGCGATCCGGTGCGCCGGCGCGTCTTGGCGCGCCGCCTGGTCCAGGGCAGCTTCGCCACCCACGTTGGCCTGATGCGCCGGCTCGGGTTGATGACCTATGAGATCCGCGGGGGGGAGCGCCTGCAGCGCAACGGCCTGCTGATCCTGGCCAATCACCCGACCCTGATCGACGTGGTGCTGCTGATCGCCCAGCTGCCCAATGCCGATTGCGTGGTCAAGCAGGCCGTGGCGCGCAACCCGTTCATGCGCGGCCCGGTCCGCGCGGCCGGCTATGTCTCCAACGACGACGGGGCGGGCCTGATCGATGACTGCATCGCGGCGGTCCAGGCCGGCGGCAATCTGGTGATCTTCCCGGAAGGCACCCGAACCGTGCCGGGCCAGCCGCTGCGGCTGCAGCGCGGGGCCGCCAACATCGCGGTGCGGGGCCGGCTGGACATCACGCCGGTCCGGATCACCTGCACCCCGCTGACCCTGACCAAGGGCCAGAAATGGTATCGTGTGCCATCACGGCGATTTCACGTTCAGCTGGAAGTCGGGGAGGATCTCCCGATTGCCCCGTTTCTGAACGAGACCGGCGATGCGCCCAGGGGGGATGCCTTGGCCGCCCGGCGTGTGACCGACCATCTTGCCCATTACTTCGACTTCGCTGGAGACCCGACCCGTGCAAGCACTTGAGCACGAGATCAAGGAATTGATCATTTCATCGCTTTCACTGGAAGACATCACTCCCGAAGACATCGATTCCGCCGCGCCCCTGTTCGTTGAAGGGCTGGGCCTGGATTCGATCGACGCGCTGGAACTTGGATTGGCCCTGCAGAAAAAGTACGGTGTCAGCCTGTCAGCCGATTCGGAAGAGACCCGTCGCCATTTCTCCAGCGTGCGTGCCCTGAGCGAGTTTGTCGCCGCACGCCAGCCGTCCTAACGGCGCGTCAGGATTTACCCATGACCAAGAACGAACTTTTCGAGCGCATCGTCAAGATCCTCAAGGACAGCTTTGAGATCGAGCCGAGCCGTATCACGCCCGCCGCGCGGCTGTATGACGACCTGGACATCGACAGCATCGACGCGGTCGACCTGATCGTGCAGCTCAAGCCGCTGCTCGGCCGCAATCTGCAGCCGGAAGCGTTCAAACAGGTGCGCACCGTGCAGGACATCGTGGATGTGGTGCACGGGCTGTTGCCCGGTCAAGCGGCCGCCTGACGGCCATCGCTGAAGACTGACCATGGTCCGGGTACGCGTCGCGGCGTTTGCGTTGCTGTCGCTGGCATACCCGCTGGTGGTCTACCTGTCGCTGGGCCGGTTCGAGCCGCGCTGGTTGTCGCTGCTGCTGTTCACCCTGGCCGCGCTGCGCGCGCTGACCACCCGCCAGGCGGTGTGGTGGGTGGCCGCACTCGGCACCGGTGTACTCGCCCTGGTGGCCACGGCCTTCAACGAGGCGCTGCCGCTGAAGCTGTACCCCGCGCTGGTGAACGCGGTGATGCTGGTCATCTTCGCCACCAGCCTGCGCTTCGGGCCGAGTGCCGTGGAGCGCCTGGCGCGGCTGAGCGAGCCGGACCTGCCGCCGTTTGCCGTGATCTATACCCGCCGCGTCACGTGGATCTGGTGCGGATTCTTTGTTCTCAACGGAAGTCTGGCTCTGGCCACGGCGCTGTGGGCGTCCAACCAGGTCTGGGCGTTCTACAACGGATTGTTGGCGTACGTGATGATGGGTGCTCTGTTTGGCGGGGAATGGCTGGTCCGGCGACGGGTCAAAGCGGCGCATGCCCATGGCTGAGTGGATCGCACTGGACCGGCTGGCGCTGGCCCCGCGCCCGGGCCGCATCGTGGGCATCGCCGGCGACACCGTGGTGGAGCACCCGCAGTTCCGCGCGCAGGTGCTGGCCTGGCGGCAGGCGTTCGCGCGTGCACCCGGCACCGACTGGGCCCTGTATTTCGATGACACGCTGACCTTCGCCGCCGCCCTGCTGGGTGCCTGGCATGCCGGCAAGCGGGTGTTCCTGGGCGGCGACAACCTGCCGGCCACGCTGGAAGGGCTGAGCCCGCGCGTGGCCGGGTTCGCCGGTGACGTCCCGGCCCGGTATGCGCCGCTGCAGCCCGATGCGGCGGCCGATCCGGAGCAGGTGCTGCAGCCGTTGGACGAAGCGGTGCTGGAGCTGGTGGTGTTCACCTCCGGCAGCACCGGCGCGCCGAGCGCCATCGTCAAACGCATGCACCAGCTGACCCGCGAGGTGGATGCGCTGCAGGCCGCCTTCGGCGAGCAGCTCGACGGTGCGCAGGTGCAGGGCACGGTCTCGCACCAGCACATCTACGGGCTGCTGTTCCGGGTGCTGTGGCCGCTGGTGGCCGGGCGCGCGATCCAGCCGCGCCGGTTCTTCCACGAAGACCTGATCAGCGCGCTGGGCGGCCAGCCGTCAGTGCTGGTGGCTACCCCGGCCCATCTCAAACGCCTGCCCGAGCAGCTGGACTGGTCCTCGCTGGACGGTCAGCTGCGCGCGGTGTTCTCCTCTGGTGGTCCGCTGCCGACCGAGGCGGCGCTGCAGGTGCGCGCCTTGATGGGCGTGGCCCCGACCGAAGTCTTCGGCAGCAGCGAGACCGGTGGCGTGGCGTGGCGGCGCTGGAGTGCGGCGCGGCCGCAGTGGCACCCGTTGCCCGGCGTTGCCTGGCGGATCGATGAGGGCTGCCTGGCGGTCCGCTCGCCGCACCTGGCGAGCGAGGACTGGTGGCTGACCCAGGACCGTGCCGTGGCCGACGACGGCCACAGCTTCCGTCTGCTCGGCCGCGCCGATCGCATCGTCAAGATCGAAGAGCGCCGCGTCTCGCTGGATGCCCTGGAGCAACAGCTGCGCGCGCACCCGGCTGTACAGGAGGTGCGCGTGCTGGTGTTGCCGGGCGCGCGCGAACAGCTGGCCGCCGTGGTGGTGCCGCAGGCGACGGGCGCCGCACAGTGGGATGACGCCGAGCGCCGCCGCCAGGCGCAGCAGCTCAGCGCGCATCTGGCCCGCAGCCATGACGCCGTGACCCGGCCGCGCCGCTGGCGCTTCATCGACGAACTCCCCGTCAACGCGCAGGGCAAGGTTACCGCCGCGGCACTGGCGGCGCTGTTCCGCCCGTTGATGCCGACGGCCGAGTGGCAGCAGCGCGATGACACCACCGCGCTGCTGCAGTTTGTTCTGGATCCTGACCTGGTGGCGTTCGATGGGCATTTCCCGCAGGCGAAGATCCTGCCCGGCGTGGTTCAGCTGGACTGGGCGATCCACTACGGCCGCAGCGCCTTCACGATGCCGCCGCGGTTCGTACGGATGGATGCGGTGAAGTTCCAGCATGTGGCGCGCCCCGGCGACTGCCTGCAGTTGAGCCTGGGCTGGGATGCGGCCAAATCGGCAATGAGCTTCCGCTATGTCTCCGACCATGGCGTGCATGCCAGCGGCCGGGTGGTGTTCGGCGATGCGTGATGACACGGGCAGTGACATGAGCAGGTCGGCCTTCACCCCGCTGGTGGTGATCCCGGTCTACGACCACGCGCATGCGATCGGCGCGGTGGTGCAGGGCGTGCTCGCCAGTGGCCTGCCGTGCCTGCTGGTGGACGATGGTTCGCATCTGGACTGTGCGCAGGTGCTCGATGCCCTGGCGCGCGCGCACGCACCGCAGGTGACGCTGCTGCGGCTGGCGGTCAATCAGGGCAAGGGCGGCGCGATGCTGGCCGGGTTCGCCGAGGCGGCGCGTCTGGACTACAGCCATGTGCTGCAGATCGATGCCGATGGCCAGCACGACACCGGCGATATCCCGCGCTTCGTCGCGCTGTCGCAGGCGCAGCCGGAGGCGGTGATCTGTGGCACGCCCGCCTACGATGCGAGCGTGCCCAAGGCGCGCCTGTACGGCCGCTATGCCACGCACATCTGGGTCTGGATCAACACGCTGTCGCTGCAGATCCGCGACTCGATGTGCGGCTTCCGCCTGTATCCGCTGGCACCGGTGACGCGCCTGGTCGGCGAGGAAACCATCGGCCGGCGCATGGATTTCGACAGCGAAATCCTGGTGCGGTTGTTCTGGCGCGGCGTCAAAGTGATCAATGTGCCGACCGCCGTCACCTATCCCAGTGATGGCGTCTCGCACTTCGACGTGTGGCGCGACAACGTGCGCATCAGCCGCATGCACGCGCGCCTGTTCTTCGGGATGCTGTGGCGCGCGCCGCGGCTGCTGTGGCAGCGCATCGCAGGTGCTCGCGCATGACCACGCCTGCACCTGAGGGCGCGCCGCACTGGGCCGACATCGGCGAGTCGACCTCGGCCGCCGGCGTGCTGTTCCTGTGCTGGGTGCACCGCTGGTTCGGGCGCTGGCCGTTCCGCCTGTGCGTCTACCCGGTGGTGCTCTGCCATTGGCTGACCAACCGGGTCGCGCGCGAATCCTCGCTGCAGTATCTGGAGCGTCTGCAGGCGCACACCGGCGTGTTTTCCGCACCGCCGGGCCGCTGGCAGAGCCTGAAGCACTTCGCGTTGTTTGCCGACACCATGCTCGACAAGCTGCTGGGCCTGGGCGGCCGCTACCCACCCGAGCGCATCTATCTGCAGCGCGACCTGGTGCTGGACAAGATCGCGCGTCGTGAAGGCGGCCTGATCCTCACCGCGCACATCGGGTGCCTGGAGTTGTGCCAGGTGCTGGCCGAGCAGGTGCCCGGCTTCCACATCACCGTGCTGGTGCACACCGCGCACGCGCAGCGTTTCAACCGGCTGATGCAGCGGCTTGATCCGCTGGCCTCGGTGGAACTGCTGCAGGTCACGGACATGGGCCCGGCCACCGCGGTCGAGCTGCAGCGCCGGGTCGAGGCGGGTGGCTTCGTGGCCATCGTCGGCGATCGCGTGCCGCTGCGCGGCGGTCGCACGGTACCGGCCTCGTTCCTTGGCCACACCGCGCAGTTCCCGATTGGCGCCTATGTGCTGGCTGCGGCGCTGGCGTGCCCGGTCTACACCATGGCCTGCCTGCACCACGGCGCAGGCTACCGCGTGCGCTTTGAGCATTTCACCGACCGCATCGTATTGCCGCGCGGTTCGCGTGACGCCGCGCTGACTGCGCAGGCTGAAGATTTCGCCCGGTGGCTGGAAGTTCAGGTCATCCAGGCACCCTTGGACTGGTTCAATTTCTTCCCCTTCTGGGATCAGGCATCTCATGGCAAGTAAGGCCGATCAGGCACCCTCCGTCCGCTTCGGCGATGCGCCGCTGACCATCGAAGACGTGGTCGCGCTCTCGCAGCGGCAGGCACAGGCCGTCGTCACCGACGATGCGGCATTCACCGCGCACATCCAGCGCGGCGCGGATTTCCTTGATCGCCTGCTGCGCGAAGATGGCGTCATCTACGGGGTGACCACCGGCTACGGCGATTCGTGCACGGTGAACATCCCGCCGGCGCTGGTGGCCGAGCTGCCGCATCACCTGTTCACCTACCACGGCTGTGGCCTGGGCCGTTTCCTGGATCCGCAGGAGACCCGCGCGGTGATCGCTGCACGCCTGGCCTCGCTGGTGCGTGGCATGTCCGGCGTCAGTCATCCGCTGCTGCAGGGCCTGGCCACACTGCTGCGTCACGATGTGCTGCCGCTGATTCCGGCCGAGGGCTCGGTCGGTGCCAGTGGCGATCTGACCCCGCTGTCCTACGTGGCCGCGGTGCTGTGTGGCGAGCGCGAGGTGATGTACCAGGGGGCGCGCCGCCCGGCCGCCGAGGTGCTGGCCGAGATCGGCATGACCCCGCTGCGGCTGCGCCCCAAGGAAGGCCTGGCGATCATGAACGGCACCGCCGTGATGACGGCGCTGGCCTGCCTGGCGTATGACCGCGCCGATTACCTGACCAAGCTGGCCACGCGCCTGACCGCGTTCAACGTGCTGGCCAGTGACGGCAACGCGCACCACTTCGATGAGATGCTGTTCGCCGCCAAGCCGCACCCGGGCCAGATGCAGATCGCCGCGCGCCTGCGCCAGGACCTGCACAGCGATCGTCCGCCGCGCAACGAACAGCGCCTGCAGGACCGTTACTCGCTGCGCTGCGCGCCGCACGTGATCGGCGTGGTCCAGGATGCGTTGCCGTTCTTCCGCCAGCTGATCGAAACCGAGCTCAACAGCGCCAACGACAACCCGCTGATCGATGTCGAGGGCGAGCGCATCCTGCACGGCGGGCACTTCTATGGGGGCCACATCGCCTTTGCGATGGATGCGCTGAAGAACACCATTGCCAACCTGGCCGATCTGCTCGACCGGCAGATGGCGCTGGTGGTGGACGCGCGCTTCAACCATGGCCTGCCGGCCAATCTGTCGGCCGCCACCGGTGAGCGTGCAGCGATCAATCATGGCCTGAAGGCGCTGCAGATCAGCGTGTCGGCCTGGACCGCCGAAGCGCTCAAGCAGACCATGCCGGCCTCGGTGTTCTCGCGGTCCACCGAATGCCACAACCAGGACAAGGTCAGCATGGGCACCATCGCCGCGCGCGATTGCCTGCGCGTGATCGAACTGACCGAACAGGTCGTCGCCGCGCTGCTGATCACTGCCCGCCAGGGCGTGGCGCTGCGCGAGCGCGTCGGCATGAAGGCGACGTTGCACGGCGATCTGGCTGCGATGTACCAGGACCTGTCCGAGCGCATCGCCCTGATCGAGGAAGACCGCGCGCTGGATGGCGAGCTGCGCGCCCTGCTGGATGACATCCGCGCACAGCGCTGGGAGTTGTATGTCGACGCCTGACCTGAGCTTTGAGGTGACGCTGTCGCCGGCGTTCCATGACTGCGACGCCATGGAAGTGGTCTGGCATGGCAATTACTTCAAGTACTTCGAGATCGCGCGCTGCGCACTGCTGCAGCGTCACGATTACGACTACCCGCAGATGCGCGATTCCGGCTACCTGTGGCCGGTGGTCGATGCGCGGGTCAAGTACATCCGGCCGCTGCTGTACGGCCAGGCGCTGCGCGTGCGCGCCACGATCACCGAGTGGGAAAACCGCCTGAAGATCGCCTACGAAATCCTGGATGCGGACAGCGGTACCACGCTGACCCGCGCCCATACCATCCAGGTCGCGGTCGACGCGGCCACCAATGAAATGCTCTACCTGTGCCCGCCGGTGCTGTGGGAGCGTCTGGGAGTGCAACCGCAATGAACCGTTTCCTGCGCACGCTGTGCGTGCTGGTGATGCTGGCCGTGGTCGCCCCGGCGCTTGCCGCTACCGATGTGGAGGCCGTCAAACAGCGCGTGGCCAAGGTCGACGTGCTGCGTGGCGAGTTCACCCAGGAGAAGCAGGTCGCCGGCTTCAAGAATCCGCTGCGCTCGCAGGGCCGCTTCGTGCTGGCCCAGGACCACGGGGTGATCTGGACCACGCTCAAGCCGTTCCCGTCCGAGGTGGTGGTCACCCGTGACCGCATCCTCAGCCGGCAAAGCGATGGCAGCAGCCGGGTCGAACTCGATGGCCGTCAGCAACCGGCGATGCGCTCGGTCAACGCGATCATGTTCGCGCTGATGAGTGGCGATGCGCAGGCGCTGTCGGCGCAGTTCACGGTCAAGGTCGAGGTGCTGCCTGGCAACGCCTGGAAAATGCAGCTGACCCCGCGCTCGGCGATGCTCGGCAAGGTGTTCGCGCAGCTCACCCTGAGCGGCGACCGTTACGTGCGCGAGGTCCAGATCAACGAGGCCAACCAAGATGTCACCCGCATCCATTTTGCCGGCATGAGCGATACGCCGGCCACGCTGAGCACCGACGAGGGTCGCAGGTTTGAATGACGTGCTGACCTCGAACGGCCGCCTGCAGCGCATCTGGCGCTGGCTGGCCATCGCCTGGCTGCTGGTGCTGGTCGGCCTGGGCGTGCAGCAGTGGCAGCTGTGGAAGAGCGAACCGCGGATCGATACCGACATTCTCGCGCTGCTGCCGCAGGACGCGCATGACCGTCTGTTGTCCGATGTCACCCGGCGCATCGCCGATGCCAATGCGCGCCAGATCGTGGTGCTGCTGGGCAGCACCGATGCGGCGCAGACCAAGGCGGCCGAGGCGGCCTTCCGCGATGCCATCAAGGTAGAGCGGGGCGCTGCCCCGCTGCTCCAGGAGAGCGGCTCGATCGAGGGCTGGTTCGATCAGGCCCGCGCGTTCTACGCACCGTATCGCGACCGCCTGCTGACCAGCGCACAGCGCGAGCGGCTGCAGAATGAATCCACTCAGGGCCTGGCCGAGTCCGCGCTGGCGGCGCTGTACGGTCCGATGGGCGCACCGCGCCTGACCGAGTGGCGGCAGGATCCGCTGTCGCTGTGGCCGCAGTGGTGGCAGGAGCGTGCGCTGGGCTCGGGCCTGCAGATGGGCGACGACGGACTGCTGGAGGCCGATGGCAAACACTGGTCGATCGTGCAGTACGACACGGTCGGCTCGGCGTTCCAGCTCGATGGTGAGCGCCATATCGATCTGCTGCTGGACACCGCTGCCGAGGCCGCCGCCAGGCAGGCGCCGGGGCTGGAGGTGCTGCGCGCCGGTGTGCCGCTGCATGCCGAAGCCGCTGCGGTGCAGGCCAACTGGGAAATCAACACGATCGGCTGGGGCTCGCTGGCCGCGGTGCTGCTGCTGGTGTGGCTGGCATTCCGCTCGCTGCGCCCGATCCTGCTGGTGGCTGCCTCGCTGCTGATCGGCTGCGGTGTCGCGCTGGCGGTGACGGTGCTGGTATTCGGCAAGGTGCACGTGCTCACGTTGGTGTTTGGTGCGTCACTGGTCGGTGTTGCCGAGGACTACGGCATCCACTGGTTCGCCTCGCGCCAGGCCGAGCCGGCCGACCGCCGCTGGAAGCTGCTGCGGCATCTGCTGCCGGGCCTGTGGCTGGCGTTGCTGACCAGCGCGCTGGCGTATCTCGCGCTCGGCCTGGCCCCGTTCCCGGGGCTGCGCCAGATGGCGCTGTTCTCGGTGGTGGGCCTGGCCGCCGCCTTCCTGACCGTGATCTTCTGGTTCCCGTGGCTGGATGGCGGCGAAATCCGTCGCACCGGCTTTGCGCGCTGGCTCGGCGCCACGCTGGAGCGCTGGCCTCGCCTGCATGGGCGCAAGGCGGCGATGTTCCTGGGCGTGGTGACGCTGCTGTCGGTGATCGGCATCGCGCGCCTGCAGACCAACGACGACCTGCGCAGCCTGCAGTCGTCGCCACCGGAGCTGATCGCCCAGCAGATCCGCATCAGCCAGATGCTGGGCATGCCCAGCCCGGCGCAGTTCTATCTGGTGCAGGGTGACACCGCCGAGCAGGTGCTCGAGCGCGAAGAAGCGCTGATCGACCGCTTGCGCGTGCTGGAAGCAGACAGGCAGATCGGCGGCTACCGCGCGATCAGCGATTGGCTGCCGTCGCAGAAGCGCCAGCGCGCCGATGCCGCGCTGACGGCCAAGGTCGAGCCGCAGGTGCTGGCCCAGGTCGGTGAGGCCGTGGGTGAGCCGCTGCTGCGCCCCGCCTATGCCGCGCAGGATCTGCAGGCCGAGGCCTTCCTCGCATCGCCGGCGGCGATGCCGTTCCGCCACCTGTGGCTGGGCACGGTCGGGCAGGGCGTGGCGTCGGTGGTGATGGTCGATGACCTCTCCCGCGCCGATGCACTGGCCCTGCTGGAAGCACAGGCCAAGGGCATCGATGGCGTGCGCTGGGTCGACCGTACCGCCGATTTCTCGCAGCTGCTCAAGCACTACCGCAAGCTGATGAGCGGCCTGCTGCTGATCGGCATCGCGCTGGTGTTCGCGGTGCTGTACTGGCGCTACCGCGGGCAGGCTTGGCGCGTGCTCGCCCCGACCCTGGTTGCCGGTGCGTTGACGCTGGCCCTGCTGGGCCTGTTCGGGCAACCGCTGCAGCTGTTCAACGTGCTCGCGCTCATGCTGCTGCTCGGCATGGGCATCGATTACGGCATCTTCCTGATCGAGCACCGCGGCGATGCCAGTGCCTGGTTGGCCGTGTGCGTTGGCGCGGCCAGTACCTGGCTGTCGTTCGGCCTGCTCGGGCTGTCGGCCACGCCGGCGCTGCGCGCGTTCGGCTTGACCCTGTTGTTCGGCATCGGCCTGGTCTGGCTGATTTCGCCGCTGTTCCGCCCCCCGCCGCACGACGCCCCGCACTGAGCGACCGCGTTTTCCTCACCTGATCTGATCAAGGATGTACCGATGAACCCGCACGTGGAACGTACTGAAATCCTGGTCATCGGCGCCGGTCCGGCCGGTTCCGTGGCTGCTGCAATGCTGCGCCAGCAGGGCCGCCAGGTGCTGATCCTGGAGCGCCAGCAGTTCCCGCGCTTCTCGATCGGCGAGAGCCTGCTGCCGCAGAGCATGGAGTACATCGAGGCCGCCGGGCTGCTGCAGGACGTGGTGCAGGCCGGGTTCCAGTACAAGAACGGTGCCGCGTTCGTGCGCGGCGAAGCGACCACCGAGTTCGATTTCCGCGACAAGTTCTCGCCGGGCTGGGGCACCACCTACCAGGTGCAGCGCGCCGACTTCGATGATGTGCTGGCGCGCGGTGCCGAGCGCATGGGCGCCACGCTGCGCTTCGGCGATGAAGTGCTCTCGGTGCAGCCCGGCCGCCCGGCACAGGTGCAGGTGCGCCGCCCGGATGGCAGCGAGTACACCATCGAGGCCGGTTTCATCCTCGACGCCAGCGGTTTCGCCCGGCTGCTGCCGCGCCTGCTGAAGCTGGAGTCGCCGTCGAACTTCCCGGTGCGCGGCGCGATCTTCTGCCACGTGCGCGACCACATTCCGGCCGGCGCGGGCTTTGACCGCAACAAGATCCTGATCACCACCCATCCCGAGCACGTGGACGTGTGGTACTGGACGATTCCGTTCTCCAATGGCTGCTGCTCGCTGGGCGTGGTCGCCGAGCCGAGCTTCTTCGAGCGCTACGCCGGTACCGATCTGGAGAAGCTGCAGGCCATCGTCGGCGAAGACCCGAACCTGACCCGCCTGCTCAGGAACGCCGAATGGGCGGTGCTGCCGGTGCGCACCATCACCGGGTATTCGGCCAACGTTTCCTCGTTGTGGGGCGAGGGCTATGCGCTGCTGGGCAATGCCGGCGAGTTCCTGGACCCGGTCTTTTCTTCGGGCGTGACGATTGCCTTCAAGTCGGCGCAGCTGGCCAGCGAATGCCTGGCGCGCGAGCATGCCGGTGAGACGGTGGATTGGGAGCAGGCGTTCTCGGTGCCGCTGCGTGCCGGGGTGAAGACCTTCCGTCGTTTTGTCGAAGCCTGGTACGCCGGTGGCTTCCAGAAGATCATCTACCATCCCGATCCGCAGCCGGAGGTGCGCCGCATGATCTCCTCGATCCTGGCCGGCTACGCCTGGGATACGCAGAACCCGTATGTCGCCGATGCCACGGGCCGGCGCCTGCGCGTGCTGGAGGAACTGTGCAGCGCCTGATCCTGACCCTGTTGCTGAGCCTGCTGCTGGCCGCGTGTGCCAGCACCCGCATGCCCACACCGCTGGTGCAGCTGCCCACGCTGCAGCTGGCGCCGTCGGCATTGCCGCAACCGGTGCAGCTGCAGCAGCGCCTGCAGTTCCGCTTCGGCAGCCACCAGCGCGAGCTGGATGCGCTGCTGGAAGTGGACGCCGAGCAGGTGCGGCTGGCTGTGCAGGCGATGGGCCAGACCGGCGTGCGCATGGTCTGGGACGGGCAGCACCTGGAGCAGACCCGTGCGCCATGGCTGCCACCGCAGGTGCGCGGTGAGCGCGTGCTGGACGACCTGCAGTTCGCGCTGTGGCCGGCGGCGGCCATCCGCGCTGCGCTGCCGGCTGGCTGGACCCTGCAGGAGAGCGATGGCGTGCGCAGCCTGGCGCAGGACGGCAAGTCCTGGCTGGTGCGCGACACGCTGCCCGATGGCCGCGTGCGCCTGCGCAATCTGGCCGAGGGCTATGAACTGGTGATCGAATCGATGGACATGGGGCAGGGCCAAGAGTGAGCAGTAGCGCGGTCTATCTGAACGAGCTGGGCGTGATCTGCGCGCTGGGTGCCGACCGCGCCCAGGTGCGCGACGGCCTGTTCGCGGCGCAGCCCGGTGGCCTGCGCGACAACGCTGCGATCGTCCCCGGGCGCACGCTGGCACTGGGCGAAGTGCATGCGCCGCTGTCGGACCTGTCCGCCCTGCCGGTGGCCCTGCGTGGCCGCAACAACGGCCTGCTGGACGCGGCACTGGAGCAGATCCGCGCGGGCGTGGCTGCTGCCGTGGCGCGCTTTGGTGCCGAGCGCGTGGCGGTGATCATCGGTACCAGCACCTCGGGCATCGGCGAATCGGAGAACGCACTGCGGACGCATCACCGCGATGGCGTGTGGCCGGCCGATTTCCATTACGCACAGCAGGAAATGGGCACCGCCGCGCGCTTCGTGCGCGAGCGGATCGGCAGCACCGGTCCGGCGTGGACGATCTCCACCGCCTGCTCGTCCAGCGCCAAGGCGCTGATGTCGGCCGCGCGCCTGCTGCAGGCCGGCGCGGTCGATGCCGTGGTGGCCGGTGGCGCCGATTCGATGTGCCGGTTCACCGTGGCGGGTTTCAGCGCATTGGAGTCGGTCTCGGCGGCGCGCTGCAATCCGTTCTCCGTCAACCGCAACGGCATCAACATCGGCGAGGGCGCGGCGCTGTTCCTGATGACCCGTGAGCCGGGCCCGGTGCGGCTTTCCGGCTGGG
The DNA here is from genome assembly GCF_026130205.1 of Stenotrophomonas sp. SRS1. NCBI lineage: Bacteria > Pseudomonadati > Pseudomonadota > Gammaproteobacteria > Lysobacterales > Lysobacteraceae > Stenotrophomonas > Stenotrophomonas sp. SRS1. The sequence continues at coordinate 111,126 of NZ_JAINFD010000002.1, forward strand.
GCGAATCCTCCGATGCGCACCACATGTCCGCGCCGGATCCGCAGGCACGCGGGGCGATCGATGCGATGCAGCAGGCGCTGGACCGGGCCGGCCTGACGGCCGCGCAGATCGACTACGTGAACCTGCACGGCACCGCCACCGGCCACAACGATGCGATGGAAAGCCAGGCGGTCGCCGCCGTGCTCGGCACGCAGGTGCCGGCCAGCTCGACCAAGCCGCTGACCGGGCACACGCTGGGTGCGTCCGGCGCGATCGAAGCGGCGCTGTGCTGGATGACGCTGGCCGACAACCCCGACCAGCAGTTGCCCACCCACTGGTGGGACGGGCAGGCCGATGACGCCTTGCCGGCACTGGCGCTGGTGGCACCGGGGACGCGCGCCGCGCAGCCGCTGCAGCACGTGCTCAGCCACTCGTTCGCCTTCGGCGGCAGCAATGCCGTGCTGGCACTGGCCAAGGGATGAGCATGCCGCTGCCCCCCGACATCGACGCCGTGCTTCCGCACCGCGACAGCATGCGCCTGATCCACCGCGTGGTGGCCTGGCAGGACGAGTCCATCGCGGTCGAGGTGGACGTCCCGACGCAGGGTCTGTTCTGCACCCCCGACGGCGTGCCCGCCTGGGTCGGGGTCGAATACATGGCCCAGGCGATCGCCGCCTGGGCCGGGTGCCGCGCCTGGCAGACCGGTGCGGAACCCTCGATCGGCTTCCTGCTCGGCAGCCGTCGCTACACCGCCCACCAGCCATACTTTGCCGCCGGCAGCTGCCTGCGGGTGGAGGCGAACTGCGAGCTGTTGGGCGAGAATGGCCTGGGCATGTTCGCCTGCCGGATCCTGGCGGGCGATATCGAAGTGGCAGTCGCCAACGTTTCCGTGTTCCAACCCACGGATGCAGCGGCTTATCTGGAGAGTGGAGAGGCATGACAGGGAATTTGACTGTGCTGGTGACCGGCGCCAGCCGTGGCATCGGCCGTGCCGTGGCGCTGCGTTGCGCGCGCGACGGCTTCGACGTGGTGGTGCATTGCCGCAGCCGCATCGAGGACGCGCAGGCCGTGGTGACCGAGATCCAGGCGCTGGGGCGGCAGGCCCGGGTGCTGATGTTCGACGTGAGCGACCGCGATGCCGCGCGCACTGCGCTGGAAGCGGACATCGCCGAGCACGGCACGTATTACGGGGTGGTCTGCAACGCCGGCATCGCCCGCGACGGTGCCTTCCCGGCGATGCCCGCGGAGGACTGGGATGCGGTCATCCACACCAACCTGGACAGCTTCTACAACGTGCTGCACCCGCTGGTGATGCCGCTGGTGCGCCGGCGCAAACCGGGCCGCATCGTGACCTTGTCCTCGGTGTCCGGCCTGGTCGGCAACCGTGGCCAGACCAACTACAGTGCGGCCAAGGCCGGCATCATCGGCGCCACCAAGGCGCTGGCGCTGGAGCTGGCCAGCCGCGCGATCACCGTCAATTGCGTGGCCCCCGGGCTGATCGAGACCGAGATGGTCAATGAAGAAGTGGTCGAGCACGCGCTCAAGCTGATTCCCGCCAACCGCCTGGGCCAGCCGGAGGAGGTCGCTGCGGCCGTGTCCTTCCTGCTCTCCGAGTCGGCCGGCTACATCACCCGCCAGGTGATCTCGGTCAACGGAGGCATGGTCTGATGGCCCGCCCCGATCGTCGTGTCGTGGTCACCGGCGCCGCTGCCATCAGCCCGCTCGGGCAGGATTGGGCGAGCATCCGGGCGCGCCTGCAGGCGCGGACCAATGCCGTGCGCTACATCCCCGAGTGGGAGGTCTTCGATGGCCTCAACACCCGCCTGGCTGCACCGGCTGAAGATTTCGAACTCCCGTCCAACTACAACCGCAAGACCACCCGCAGCATGGGCAAGGTGGCGGTGATGTCGGTACGTGCCACCGAGCTGGCGCTGGAGGCGGCCGGTCTGCTCGGCCATCCGGTGCTGCGCAGCGGCATGGCCGGCGTGGCCTACGGCTCGTCCTCGGGCAGCCACGAGGCCACCGCCGAGTTCGGCCGCATGCTGCATGAGCACACCACTGACGGTATCAGCGCCACCACCTACCTGAAGATGATGAGCCACACCTCGCCGGTGAACATCGGCGTGTTCTTCGGCTTGTCCGGCCGCGTCTACACGACTTCCAGCGCCTGTACGTCGGGCAGCCAGGGCGTGGGTTCGGGCTATGAAGCGATCCGCAGCGGCAAGCAGACGGTGATGGTCACCGGCGGTGCCGAGCAGCTCGACGCCACCGCCGCGGCGGTGTTTGACACCCTGTTCGCCACCAGCGTGCGCAACGATGCGCCGCAGACCACGCCCAGCCCGTTCGATGCGCACCGCGATGGCCTGGTGCTGGGCGAGGGCGCCTGCACGCTGATCCTGGAAGAGCTGGAGCATGCGCAGGCGCGCGGCGCCACGATCCTGGCCGAAGTGGTCGGCTATGGCACCAACAGCGACGGCCAGCACGTCACCCAGCCCAGCGCCGGCACCATGGCCCAGGCGATGCGGCTGGCGCTGGACGATGCTGACCTGGCTGCCGACCGGATCGGCTACGTCAACGCGCACGGTACCGCCACCGAGCACGGCGACATCGCTGAAACCCAGGCCACCCACCAGGTGTTCGGACCGGGCATGCCGATCAGCTCGCTCAAGAGCTACGTCGGGCACATGCTCGGGGCCTGCGGCGCCTTCGAGGCCTGGCTGAGCATCGAGATGATGCGCGATGGCTGGTTCGCCCCGACCCTGAACCTGCACGAGGTCGATCCGCGCTGCGGCGCGCTGGACTACATCGATGGCGAAGGGCGCGCATTGCAGACCGACTACGTCATGAGCAACAACTTCGCCTTCGGTGGCATCAACACCTCGTTGATCTTCCGCCGCTGGCAGGACTGACCGCTGTTTCCGGCCTGCCGTGCGGGCCGTCCGTTTCCGTAGACCCCTCGCGTCCCCCCCCAACAAGGAGAAAGTTGAATGCGTCGTTTTGCCCTGATTGCCGCCACCGCCCTGCTGGCTGTCGCCAGCACCGCCCAGGCCCGTGATACCCGCGTGGAACAGTCGCTGCATGAGCTGGTCAATTCCGCCGAAGCCCGCAATGTGGGTATCGACGGCAGCGTGAAGTTCTATCTGGCCGGTGAGAAAGTCAGCGTGCTGCAGCGCCTGGGTGAGGATGTCACCAACAAGAAGACCAACGCGGCCAACAAGAGCGATGCCGAAGCCTGCCGCTGGGTGGCTCTGTCGGCGCTGCGCGCGCTGCAGGATGGCGCCAAGTCGCGCGGCGCCAACGCCGTGGTCGACATCGTCAGCTACTACAAGAAGAACGAGTTCAAGAGCACCACCAACTACGAATGCTATGCGGGCACGATCCTGGCCGGCGTGGCGCTGAAGGGCACCTACGCCAAGGTGAAGTAAGCCGAAAGACCACCGCCTTGTGGGCGGTGGTCTGCGGAATCGGCGGCCGTGGGCACCGACAGACCCGCCGCGGCCACGTATTCATCACGGCGGCATGGGCAGACTGCAGCGGCGCCCAGCTGAACGACATCGCGACATTGATGAACCTGATGCTGTCGCGCGACGGAAAACCGACGGGGACAGTGCACGCAGCTTTCACCTGTGCCAGCTTTCCTCCACAATCAATGTCATTCACTACCCTGGGCAAAGCCCTGCGGCATGCAAGCCTACGTCTATAAAAGCCAACGCAAGCAGGACAGCTTCGTCTATCTCGCCGTTCGTGATGACTTCTCGGTCATCCCTGACGCGGTGAAGGCCTCGCTGGCGCCGTTCCAGTTCGTTCTCGAAGTGGCCCTGACTCCCGACCGTCGCCTCGCCCAGGCCGATGCCGCACAAGTGCGCCAGAACCTGACCGAGCGCGGCTTCCATCTGCAGTTGCCGCCGCCACCGTTGACGCCGGTCCGGATGCCGCGACGCAATGACTGACCCCCAACGCCCCCGCGCCGTTGCCTCCGCTGCCGCGTTCGGTGTGCTGCTGGCCCTGGCTGCGGCCGTCGGTGGCGTGCCCGGTGCCGTATGCGCCGCGCTGGCCCAGCCCGCGTTCGCGCTGGCGGTGTCGTGGTGGCGCCGGACCCGCCCCGTGCTGCCGCTGCCGCAGGTCGCCCGGCAGGATGCGCCGGCCCTGCTGGCGTTGTGGTCCCTCGGCCCGTTGCTGTTGACCCTGCTGGTGGCCTGGCCGCTGGGGGCGCTGCATGACAGTGGCAGCCTGGCGGCCGTGCTGGGCCTGAGCGTGGCGGTCAGCGCCGCGCTGCTAGGGGTCTGGCGGACCTGGCCGTTGTGGAATGACGTGGAACGCAGCGAAGGCAGCCTGGCCCGCCATTGGCAGACCCTGGCCGGGCGTGATCTGACCGCCTGGCGCGGCCTGGCCGTCGCCGCGCTGGTGGTACTCGTGTGCACGCTGGTGGTGTTGCCGGCATGGCCCGGGCTGGTTTCGGAAGCGCTGCGCTGGCCGGTCGCCGCTGCCGTCGTCGTGCTGTCGCCGTTGGCACATCTGCTGCTGCAGGCGATCGCACCGGCTGACGCGTTGACCGCGACGCTGCCGGCGCAGACCCGTGATGCGCGCGAGGATCCGTTCGCCGAGCCGTATGCCGAGCCCACGCCGCTGGAATCGATCGGCCTGCACGAACAGCAGCCGGCGCTGTACGACGCCGCGCGCAGCGGCCGGGTCGACCGCGCCCTGCAGTTGCTTCAGGCCGGTGCCGATCCGCACGGGCTGCCCGATCCGGCCTGGCGCGACCAGCGCAGCCTGGCCGTGCTCGCGGCCGTGCTGCCCGACCTGCGCCTGCTGCGTGAACTGATCGCCCGCGGCGTGGGCGTCAACGCGCCGCATCGCGGTATGACCCCGCTGCTGGCCGCTACCCGCGACAGCTGGCACGGCCGCCCCGAAGCGGTGATGACCCTGCTCGCCAACGGCGCCGACCCGCGTGCGGTGGACAGCGAAGGCAACACCCCCCTGCATCACGCCGCGCGCAGTTCCGATCCCGGCGTCGCCGCGTTGCTGCGCGATGCCGCTGCCGAAGTGGATGCGCTGAACGACGATGGCTGGTCACCGTTGGCCGTGGCCTGCCAGGTCGGCAACTGGCGCCTGGCCAAGTTCCTGCTGGAACGTGGGGCCAGGACCGAGCCGGCCGAGGGCACGCCGGTGCTGCTGGCTGCCGCCGGCACCGAAGAAGACGATCCGGCCGGTGTGCAGCTGCTGCTCAAACACAAGGCCCGCGCCGATGCGCGCGACCGCCAGCGCCGCAGTGCTCTGCACGAAGCCGCGCTGGCCGGCCATGTCGACATCATCGACGTGCTGCTCGCAGCGGGCGCCAATCTGGAAGCCCGTGACGCACTGGCGCGTACCCCGTGGCTGGAAGCCGCGCGGGGTGGCCGTGCCGGCGTGGTCGAACACCTGCTGCCGCACCACCCCGATCTCAATGCCGTCGATGGGGAAGGCCGCAACGCGGTGCTGCTGGCCTGCATGGCCGAGAACGTCTCGCCGCTGTTGATCCGCCGCCTGCGTGACCTGGGTATCGCCGTCGATGTGGCCGATCCGCAGGGCCGTCGTGCGGTGGATATCGCTGCTGGCGCCGGGCGCTGGGCGATCGTTTCGCTGCTGGACCCCGCCTATCCGCTGCCGTCCGCGGTCAGCGACGGGCTGGTGATGTCCGGCGACAGCGATGCGGCCTCGCCCTCGCTGCCGGATCGTCCACCGCTGGAACTGCTGCGCGAAGCGCTGAGCTTCGGCAACGTGGAGGGCATGGCCGCGCTGGCCCGCCTGTGTGCGCCGGAGGAACTTGGTGCGCTGCTGCACGAGGCCGAACTGGCGCTGGATCCGCAGGCGCTGGACTGGCTGCTCGCCCACGGCGCGGCGCCGGAGGTACTGGATGCCTGCGGTGACACCCCGATGTTCGCGCTGCTGGCGCGGGGCATCGACGCGGTGCCTGCGCTGCAGATACTGCTGCGCCGTGGCCTGTCCCCGGCCGGTCGCGGTGGTCTGGCGCGTCTGCTGAGCGCCTGCGCCCAGCACGACCACGCCTCACGCGGGCTGGAACAGCTTGCGCTTGAACTGCTGGAACGCGGCGCGGATCCATTCGCGCCGTCGCCGGCCGGTGATCCGCCGCTGTCGCTGGCCGTGCGGCTGGGCTGGCTGCGCCTGCAGCAGGCCCTGCTTACCCAGGGCGTGGACCGCGAAGCACGCGACAGCCATGGCATGACCGCCCTGCATCTGGCCACCGCGCTCGCGCGCGAAGGCTCGATCAAGCTGCTGGTGCAGCAGGGCGCCTCACCGGAAGCCCGCGCCGCCGACGGCCAGACCCCGCTGGGCGTGGCCCTGTCGATCGGCCGCCGCGATCTGGCTGACTGGCTGGACTGGCGGGTGTGGCCGTTGCCCCGCCGCGCGCTGCGCGACGGCGACCTGCCGGCGGCCGCGATGGCCGGTGACGCCGATGCCGTGCGTCGCCTGATCGATCTCGGCTTCGGCGTTGATGTGGTCGACGCCCAGGGCTGCACCGCGTTGCTGCGTGCCGCCGGTGGCGGGCACCTGGCGGTAGTCGATCTGCTGCTTACCCGTGGCGCCAATCCGCAGCATGCCGCCGCCAGTGGTGCGACGCCGCTGTCGGCCGCGGTCAGCATGCGCCAGATCGACATCGTCTCGGCCCTGCTCGATGCAGGTGCCGAACTGGAGTACCGCCTGCCGGGCGGCGTCACGGTGCTGATGCTGGCCTCGGCGCTGGGCCTGCCGGACATCGTTTCGCGCCTGCTCACCGCCGGCGCCAACGTACACGCGGGCGATGCACAGCAGCTCGGCCCGCTGCACTGCGCTGCGCTGTACGGCTTCAGTGCGCGCGACCGCTCGCGTCTGCTCGCCCTGCTGGACACGCTGCTGCTGGCCGGCGCCGAACCGGACCAGGCCGCCGCCGGCTCGGTCACGCCGCTGCTGCTGCTGCTCGGTGCCCGCGCCGAACCGGGCACCGCCTGCGATGAGCAGATCGTGCTCGCCGCGGTGGAGCGCCTGCTCGACGAAGACGTGTCGCTGGAGGTGCGCGATCCGCGCGGTTTCGGCCCGCTGCATCTGGCAGCCCTGCACGGGCTGCCGCTGCTGGTGCAGCGCCTGCTGCGTGCCGGTGCCGACCCGGATGTGCGCGATGCGCTCAACCGCAGCCCGCGCGAGATCGCGGTGATGCGCGGTTTCATCGACGTTGCCGGCGAGTTCGAGCCGCTGGTGCCGGGCGTGTCTTCGATGGCCCGGTTCCTGCGCGATAACGGCTGAGCCCCGCCTGGTAGTGCCGGCCGCTGGCCGGCAGCGCTCAATGAGGCACGGGCAGGTGCACCTGCAGGTTCATCAACGCGGTGGGTTGCCGTGCACCCCCTTCCCATCACTCTCCGCATCCGCCTCGAACAGATGCATCAGGTCCGCACGCGCATCGCGCGAGGTCTGGATCACCGCCGCTTCATCGTCGTACACCAGGTACTGATCGCGCAGCAGTTTCTCGTCATGCTCGCGGAAGCGCTGCACATGGCTGCGCGCACTCTCCACCGACATGCCCAGCGCGATCAGCATCCGTTCGCTCAGTTCCAGGCTGGTCCCGAACACCTCGCGGAATGGTTCGGCCGACATGTCCATCAGCCGCCACGCATGCTGGCGGTTACGCGCGCGCACCAGCACCACCGCATCCGGATACATCCGCCGGATCAAACGCGTAGCCCGCATGTTGGCGTCTGGATCATCCAGCGTGACCACATACACGCGGATATGTTCGCCGCCGGCGGCACGCAGCATTTCCGGCCGGGTCGGGTCGCCGTAATAGAGCTTGTTGCCGAAGCGGCGCAGGTCCGAGACCGTATCCGGATTGGACTCCAGCGCCACGAACGGGATCTTCTGCGCGGTCAGCAGACGCGCGACCACCTGCCCGAAGCGGCCCATGCCGGCGATCATCACCTGCGGCTGCACATCGGTGATGTCGACCTTGTCGGCGGGCTGGGCAGGCGCCTTGGGGCCTTCATCGTGGCCCAACAGGCGGATCAGGCCGATCATCAACAGCGGCGTGATCGCCATGGACAGGCCGACAATCGCCACCAGCCGATCATGGTTCGCACTGCCAAGCAGGTGCGCGCGCTGCGCCTCGTTGAACACCACGAACGCGAACTCGCCGCCCAGCCACAGCACGCTGCCCAGCAGTACCGCGTGGCGGGTCCGCAGCTTGGCCAGCTTGCCGATCCCGAACAGCAGGCCGAACTTCACCACCAGCAGGATCGCCACGCCTGCCGCGATCATCATCGGCTCGGCGACGATGCGGTCCAGGTCGATGCCCATGCCGACGGCGATGAAGAACAGGCCGAGCAGCAGGCCCTTGAACGGCTCGATCTGTGATTCCAGTTCGTGCCGGAATTCCGAGTCGGACAACAGCACACCGGCCAGGAACGCGCCCAGGCTGGGGCTCAGCCCGGCCTCCTGCATGAACCATGCGGTGCCCAGCACCACCAGCAGCGCGGTGGCGGTGAACACTTCCGGGCTGCGCGTGCGCGCGATGATGTTGAACAGCCGGCGCAGCACCGGCCGGCCACACAGGATCACCACCGCCAGCGCGCCGATCGCGATCGCCACGTCGTTCCACTGCAGGGTGTCGTTGCGCGCACCGCCGAGCAGCGGAATCGCGGCCAGCAACGGGATCGCGATCAGATCCTGGAAGAGCAGGATGGCGAAGCCCAGGCGCCCGTAATCGCTGTTGATCGCTTTGTGCTCGGACAGCAGCTGCAGCCCGACCGCGGTGGAGGACAAGGCCAGCGCGATGCCGACGATCAACGCGCTCTTCCACTGGAAGTGATCCAGCATCAGCAGGCTGCCCAGCACCAGGGCGCTCAGCGCGACCTGCAGCGCGCCGGCACCGAACACCGAGCGGCGCATCACCTTCAGGCGCGCGGGCGACAGCTCCAGGCCTATCACGAACAGCAGCATCACCACGCCGATCTCGGCGGCGCTGAGGATGCGGTCGGCGTCCTGCACGAAACCCAGGCCATCCGGACCGAGCACCACGCCCGCGGCCAGATAGCCGAGCACCGCGCCCAGGCCGAGTTTCTTGAAGACCGGCACCGCGATCACCGCGGCCAGCAGCAGCACCAGGGCCAGCTCGAGCGCGCCGCTATGCATGGGGGAACCTGCTCATGGGGGTGTGTGCCGTGCGGGTGGAAGGCCTCCCCGGGCGGCCCGGGGCCTGTGGCCGGGGCCACGCGCCATTATGCGACCGCGATGGGTGCGGAAGGCGACTCCCACCGGAACGGGGTTCAGCACAAGGGTTGACCTGCGTCACACCCAGGTCCAGACTGCCCGCCGCTGCTGGCGTCCGCCGTCGGCAGTAAACCCTTCCGGAGTCCCCAACCCATGTCCAGCGACAGTAGAAGTCGACCTTGCTCGACGCCAGCGATGGCGACCGCCTGACACGGGTCGGTTCGCCAGCGTTGGCGTCGCGCAATGCGATACCCACAGGCGAATACGATGAACCAGAAAGACCTGCTGCGCCCGGTGGCCGATGCCGCCTCGTTGAGCGCACCCCTCGATAATTTCAACACTGCCGACGCGGTGGAATTCCTCAACACGCTGAGCCTGTCGCGCGCCGCCGACACGCTGGCCGCGTTGCCGTTGCCGCGCGCGGTGAAGATGCTCGAGCAGCCCGAGCTCAACCGCGGGGGCGATCTGGTGGCGGCCATGCCGGTGGCACGCGCGGCCGCCCTGCTCGGGCTGATGGCCGATGACCGCGCCACTGACATCGTCCACGAGCTGGACGAGGACGAGCGCGCGCGCCTGATCCCGCTGCTCAGCCCGGAGGCGCGCAAGGCGATCCAGCAGCTGCTGAGCTACCCGGCGCACACCGCCGGCGCGCTGATGACCACCGAGTTCGTCAGTGTGCCCTCGGACTGGACGGTCGGGCGCACCCTGCAGCACATCCGCGAGGTCGAGCGCACCCGCGAGACCGTCTACGCGATCTACGTGCTGGATCCGCACACCCGGGCGCTGGTGCAGGTAGTCACCATGCGCCGGCTGATCACCGGGCTGCCTGAGGAGCCCATCCTCGACGTCGCCCAGGTCAACCCGCCGGTGACGGTGGAGGTGCAGCTGGATCAGGAAGAGGTGGCGCAGCTGATCCGCCGCCATGACCTGCTCGCGATCCCGGTGGTCGACGCGCAGCACCATGTGCTGGGCATTGTCACGGTGGATGACATCCTCGATGCCCTGATCGAAGAATCCACCGAGGACGTGCACAAGTTCGGCGGCATGGAGGCGCTGGAAAAGCCGTACATGCAGATCGGCTTCTTCGAGATGCTGCGCAAGCGGGCCGGCTGGCTGAGCGTGCTGTTCCTTGGCGAAATGTTGACCGCCAGCGCGATGCAGCACTACGAAGACGAGCTGGCACGCGCGGTGGTGCTGACGCTGTTCATCCCGCTGATCATGAGCTCGGGCGGCAACTCCGGCTCGCAGGCGACCTCGCTGCTGATCCGCAGCCTGGCCCTGCGTGAGCTGCGCCTGCGCGACTGGTGGAAGGTGGCGCTGCGCGAGGTGCCGACCGGCATCACCCTGGGTGCGATCCTGGGCGTGCTGGCGATCATCCGCATCGTGTCCTGGCAGCTGCTGGGCCTGCACGACTACGGCGAGCACTGGCAGCTGCTGGCACTGACCATCGGCGCGGCACTGGTCGGTATCGTCACCTTCGGCTCGCTGTCCGGCTCGATGCTGCCGTTCATCCTCAAGCGCCTGGGCTTCGACCCGGCCAGCGCCTCGGCCCCGTTCGTGGCCACGCTGGTGGACGTCACCGGCCTGGTCATCTACTTCAGCATCGCCGCGATGATCCTGCGCGGCACCCTGCTTTAACAGGGACGGAGGTAGTTAATAACAGAGACGGGGGTGATTATTAATCACCTCCGTCCCTGTTACTGTCTGATCGCATGAGCACCTACCACCTGCAAGCTGTCTTCCGCCCGCAGTCGGTCGCCGTGATCGGCGGCAGCCCACGTGAACGCTCCGCCGGCCGCGCGGTGATGCGCAATCTGCGCGGCACCGGCTTCCCCGGCAAGGTGGCCTGGATCAATCCGCGTTACAGCGAGATCGATGGCATCCGCACGGTGAAGCGGCTCAAGGACCTGGACTGGGTGCCCGAACTGGTGGTGATCACCGCCCCGGCCAGCATCGTGCCGCAGGTGGTGGCCACCGCCGCCGAGCGCGGTGTCAGCGCGGCGATCATTCTCACTGCCAACCTGGGCGAAGGCCCGGGCTCGCTGGCCGCGCAGGTGGAGGCGGCCGCCCGGCCGAAGGGCCTGCGCATTCTCGGCCCGCACTGCCTGGGCGTGATCGCCCCGCATGCGCGCTTGAACGCCAGCATCGCCGCGCACTTCCCGCAGGCCGGCGATCTGGCCCTGATCTCCGAATCCAGCGCGATTGCCGCGGCCCTGGTGGAGTGGGGCGTGGCACGCTCGGTCGGGTTCTCCGCCGTGGTCTCGCTCGGCGACACCCTGGATGTCGACTTCGGCGATCTGCTCGATTACTTCGCCACCGATTACCGCACCCGCGCGATCCTGCTCTACGTCGAGCACATCCGCGATGCGCGCAAGTTCATGTCGGCCGCGCGTGCCGCGGCGCGCGCCAAGCCGGTGGTGGTGGTCAAATCCGGCCGCCACATCCGCATCAATCCCGATGCCGATACCCACGTGCAGGCACTGGCCAGTGCCGATGCGGTGTACGGCGCGGCATTCAACCGTGCGGGCCTGCTGCGCGTGAGCGCGCTGGATGAGTTGTTCACCGCGGCCGAAACACTCGGCCGGCTCGGCACCTTCCCGGGTCGCCGGCTGGCGATCCTGAGCAACGGCGGTGGGGTGGGGCGGCTGGCGGTGGATCAGCTGCTGGCCCTGCGCGGCAGCCTGGCCGAGCTGTCGCCGGCCACCGTCGCACAACTCGATGCGGTGCTGCCGCAAGGCTGGTCGCGCAGCAATCCGGTCGACATCGTGGTCGATGCCGACGGCGACCGCTACGCCGCGGCGATCGAAGCGCTCATGTCCGATACCGAGAACGACGCCGTGCTGGTGGTCAACGTGCCGACCGCGTTCACCTCCTCGGCCGATGCCGCGCAGGCGCTGACCCGCACGCTCGGCCTGCGACCGCGACACCACCGCGACAAGCCGGTGTTCGCGGTGTGGCTGGGCAACGACGATCGTGCCACGGCCACGCTCAATGCCGCGCGCGTGCCTACCTATCCGACCGAAGCCGAGGCGGTCCGCGGCTTCCAGCATCTGGTGCGCTACCGCGACGCGCAGGCCGCCTTGATGGAAACCCCACCCAGTCTGCCCGAGGATTTCGTGGTCGATACCGTCGGCGCCCGCGCGCTGGTGGAGGCTGCGCTCGCGGCCGGCCAGCAATGGCTGGACCCGATCGCCACCCACCAGCTGCTCAGCGCCTACGGCATTCCGTCGGCGCCGGTGATGCAGGCCCGTGATGCCCACGAGGCGATGGACCTGGCCCAGCCATTGCTGGAGCAGGGCGCCACGGTGGCGATCAAGGTGTTCTCGGCCGATATCCCACACAAGTCCGATGTGGATGGCGTGCGCTTGAACCTCAGTACCCTGCAATCCGTGCATGCGGCAGCCACCTCGATCATCGCGCGCGCGCACGAAAAGCGGCCCGATGCGCGCATTGATGGCGTGCTGGTGCAGCCGACCATCGTGCGGCCCAAGGCGCGCGAGTTGATTGCCGGGATCGCCGACGACCCGACCTTCGGCCCGGTGATCGTGTTCGGTCGCGGCGGCACCGCGGTGGAAGTGATCGATGACAAAGCGATCGCCCTGCCGCCGCTGGACCTGCGCCTGTCGCATGAACTGATCGGCCGCACGCGGGTCTCACGCATCCTCAAGGCGTACCGCGATGTCCCGGCCGCCGACGAACGTGCAGTCGCGCTGATCCTGGTCAAGCTCGCCCAGCTTGCCGCCGACATTCCCGAGATCCGCACGCTCGACATCAATCCGCTGCTGGCTGACCGCGACGGCGTGATCGCACTCGATGCGCGCGTGGCGATCGAACCGTCCCGCAAACTGCACAAGGGCCGCGGCCACCCACGCTTCGCGGTATTTCCGTACCCGAAGGAGTGGGAGCGCACCATCACCCTGTCCGACGGCGCCCCCGCCTTTGTACGCCCGGTCCGCCCCGAGGACGACGCGCTGTTCCGCGCCTTCTTCGCGCGCGTCACCGATGACGACCTGCGCCTGCGCTTCTTCCAGTCGGTGAAGCATTTCAGCCACGAGTTCATCGCGCGCCTGACCCAGCTCGACTACGCCCGCTCCATCGCACTGGTGGCGATCGATCCGCGCAGTGGCGACATGCTCGGTGCCGTGCGCCTGCACGCTGATGCGGACTACGACCGTGGCGAGTACGGCATCCTGATCCGCTCCGACCTCAAGGGCCATGGCATCGGCTGGCGGCTGATGGCGATCATGATCGAGTACGCCCAGTGGCTCGGCCTGAACATCATCGAAGGCCAGGTGCTGCGCGAGAACAGCACCATGCTGGCGATGTGCCAGAGCCTGGGCTTCAAGACCCGGCTCGACCCGGACGATTCGACGGTGATGGTGGTGACCCTGCCGGTGCAGGACGTGCAGGTGCCGCAGGCGCCCGATCCTGCAACGCACTGAGCCGATCGCGGTACGGCGCGTGCACGTGGGCGGGGCGACAATACGGAATGACCGACCGCCTCCCCCTGCTGCTGCTCCCCGGCCTGCTCAACGACGCTGAACTCTGGCGTGCGCAGATCGCCGACCTGTCCGATATCGCCGAGTGCATCGTGGGCGACCAGACCCGCGGCGAGACGATGCAGGCCGTGGTCGACGACGTGCTGGCGCAGGCGCCCGAACGTTTCGCCCTGGCCGGTTTTTCCCTCGGCGGCTTCGTCGCCCAGCAGATCCTGCGCACCGCGCCGGAGCGGGTGCTGCGGCTGGCCCTGATCGATACCTCGATCCATGCCGACTCGCCCGAGCGCGCCGCGCAACGGAAGACACAGCAGGCAAGCGTGCGTCTGCCCGGAAAGTTCCACGGCTTCGGCGACACGTTGATGCGCAGCTACATCGACGCCTCGCGGCTGGATGACTATGTGCTGGTGCAGCGCGTACGCGATATGACCGCGCGGCTGGGCGCGGAGGTGTTCCTGCGCCAGAGCGCACTGGACCGGGAGGATGGCCATGACGTGCTGGCCGGGTACCGCGATCCGCTGTTGATCGTGTGCGGTGCCAACGACCGTATCACCCCGCTGGCGATCAGCGAGGCGATGCATGCGCTGGTGCCGGATTCAACCCTGGTGGTGCTGCCCTATTGTGGCCATCTGGCCCCGATGGAGAAGCCCGACGAGGTCAGCGCGGCGATGCGGGACTGGTTGCTCCGGTAGGTGCCGGCCGGCGGCCGGCACTACCCGATGATGTCCATGCCGTGATCAGGCGCTGGCCGCTTCCGGTAGGTGCCGGCCGTTGGTCGGCACGCACCCGATCAATCCCAGGCCGGCGCGATTCCCTCCGGATTCGCCAGGCGATGCCCGCGGTCCAGCGTGGCGATCTGCGCCATGTCCTCATCGCTCAAGCGCAGTTCCGCAGCCAGCAGATTGCCGGCGAGGTTGTCGCGCTTGGTCGAGGACGGAATCACCGCAAAGCCCTGCTGCAACGCCCACGCCAGCGCGACCTGGGCCGGGGTGGCCTGATGACGCGCGGCGATGGCCTGGATCACCGGGTCCTTGAGCACTTCGCCGTAGGCCAGGCTCATGTAGGCGGTGACCTGGATGCCCTGGTCCTTCAGGAACGCGATCAGCGCGCGGTTCTGCAGGTAGGGGTGGACTTCGATCTGGTTGGTGGCGATCGCATCGGCCCCGAGGATCTCGATGGCCTGGCGGGTCTGGGCGATGGTGAAGTTGGAGATGCCGATCTGTCGGGTCAGGCCCTGCGACTTGGCGTTGGCCAGTGCACCAAGATACTCGGCCATCGGCACCGCATCCTTCGGCGACGGCCAGTGGATCAAGGTCAGCTCGACGTGGTCGGTGCGCAGCTTGCGCAGGCTCTCGCGCAGGCTCTCCAGCAGCGCGTCGTGGTGGAAGTTGGCGATCCAGATCTTGGTGGTCAGGAACAGATCGTCGCGGGCCACGCCGGACTCGGCGATGGCTTGGCCGACCTCGCCTTCGTTCTCGTAGATCTGCGCGGTATCGATGGCGCGGTAGCCGACATCCAGTGCGTTGCGCACCGAGTCGATCACGGTCTGGCCCTTCAAGCGGAAGGTGCCGAGGCCGAATGCGGGAATGCTCATGGAAACTCCTTCATGGGGTGAGGTGCAGGCTACGCCGTGCACCGTAAAGCGACGTAGAGCCGACCGTGGGTCGGCTGCGGTTGCGTGAAACGAATCGTGGGTCGGCTGTTGTCGCGTGATGCCGACCGTCGGTCCGACGTCGGGATCGATCAGTGCGCACTCACGGCGATGCCTTCGGCGCGGTCGGCAACCCCATCGCGGCGGTCCAGGCGGCCACTCAGTACGGTCAGTCCAAACGCACCCATCACCACCAGTGCACCCAGCCACGGGGTGTGCATCAGGCCGAAGTGATCGACCACCAGGCCACCCAGCGAGGCACCGAGCGCGATGCCGACGTTGAACGCGGCGATGTTCAGGCCCGAGGCCACATCGGCGGCCTGCGGGGCAAAACGCTGTGCCTGCTTGACCACATACACCTGCAGGCCGGGCACGTTGCCGAACGCCACCGCACCCAGCGCCAGCACGGTCAGCAGCACCAGCCAGGTGTTGTAGGCGGTGAAGGTGAGCACGAACAACACCGCGGCGAGCAACGCGAAGATCAGCTTCAGTGCGGGGATCGGGCCCCGACGGTCGGCCAGGCGGCCGCCCCACAGGTTGCCGATTGCCACCGAAACGCCGTAGACCAGCAGCACGCCACTGACCGCATTGGCCGAGAAACCGGTGACGTCCTGCAGGATCGAGGCCAGGTAGGTGAAGGACAGGAAGGTGCCGCCGTAGCCGAGTGCGGTGATCGCATACACCAGCAGCAGCCGCGGCTGGGCCAGCACGGCGAGTTGCTGGCCAAAGGTGGCCGGTGCGCTGCGCTGCAGATGACGCGGCACGAACAGCAGGCTGCCGATCAACGCGATCACACCCAGCGCGGCCACGGCCAGGAAGGTGGCGCGCCACCCCAGGTGCTGGCCGATGAAGGTACCCAGTGGCACGCCGGTCACCAGCGCCACGGTCAGGCCGGTGAACATGATCGCAATCGCGCTGGCGGCCTTTTCCCTGGGCACCACCGAGGTGGCGATGATCGAGCCGATCGAGAAGAACACGCCGTGCGCCAGGCCGGTCAGGACGCGCGCCACGATCAGCGCGCCATAGCCCGGGGCCATCCAGGCGATCACGTTGCCAAGGGTGAACAACAGCATCAACGCGACCAGCAAGGTCTTGCGCGGCACGCGGCCGGTCAGCGCGGTAAGCACCGGCGCACCGACCGCCACCCCAAGCGCATACAGCGATACCAGCAGGCCGGCCGAGGGCAGGGTGACGCCGAGGTCGGCGGCGATGGTCGGGATCAGGCCGACGATGACGAATTCAGTCGTGCCGATGGCGTACGCACCCAGCGTCAACGCCAACAAGGCCAAGGGGATACCACGGGACATGGACGGATACCGGTGGGAGTAAGGCTGCGCAGTCTGCGCGCCGCACTCTTGCAAAAAAAGCGGTCTTCACGCCAATCACTGTTGCCCCATGGTCAATAATAGGGCGAGCCCCCGATGCCGCTGACATGAAAACCACTCTGGATGAGATGCAGGCCTTCATCGCCGTGATCGACAGCGGATCGATCACCGCCGCTGCCGCGCAGCTGGGCCAGACCACGTCCGGTGTCAGCCGGGCGCTGGGCCGGCTGGAGGAGAAACTCGGCACCACGCTGCTGACCCGCACCACCCGTCGCCTGCAGCTGACCGAGGAAGGGGACGGCTTCCTGGCACAGGCCCGCGCGATCGTGGCCTCGGTGGAAGCGGCCGAGGAACAGATCGCCGCCCGGCGCCAACGCCCGGCCGGGCGCCTGAGGGTGGATGCGGCGATGCCGTTCGTGCTGCACGTGATCGCCCCGCTGGTGGCGAGCTACCGCGCGCGCTATCCCGAGGTGACGCTGGAGCTCAACAGCAGCGAGCGCTACATCGATCTGCTGGAGCGGCGCACCGATGTGGCCATCCGGATCGGGCCATTGGCCGATTCCACCCTGCATGCGCGGCCGCTGGCGCACAGCCGCCTGCGCGTGATGGCCAGCCCGGCCTACCTGCAGCAGCACGGCACCCCGCGTGATGTGGCGGCGCTTGGCGTGCACACCCTGCTGGGCTTCAACGAGCCCGACTCACTCAATCACTGGCCGCTGCCCGGCGCGACGGACGCGCTGCTGCACGTCCGCCCGGCGATGGCAGTCTCCAGCGGTGAAACGCTGCGCCGGCTCGCGCTGGAAGGGGTGGGCATCGTCTGCCTGTCCGACTTCATGACTCACCGCGACCGCGAGGCGGGCACCCTGGTCCAGCTGTTGCCGGACCTCACCGTGGAGGTCCGCCAGCCGATCCACGCCGTGTACTACCGCAACACGGCGGTCTCGGCGCGGATCAGCTCGTTCCTGGATCACCTGGCCGAGGCCATGGTGGGGACCCCCTACGTCCGGTAGTGCCGGCCGCTGGCCGGCGCCATTCCGATGCGTGCTGCGTGCGGTTGCCGGCCAGCGGCCGGCTCTACCGCTGCATCACGCCGCGCGGGCCAATCCGCTCACCACACCGCGCCCGGCATCCAGCACGAACACATCCACCGCCGCATTCAAGGCGACGGCCTGCTCTTCCATGCTGCGCGCCGCCGCCGAGGCTTCCTCCACCAAGGCCGCGTTCTGCTGCGTGGTCTCGTCCATCTGCACCACCGTCTGGTTGACCTGCTCGATGCCGGCCGACTGCTCCTGCGACGCGGCGGCAATGTCGGCCATGATGTCGGTGACGCGCTGCACGCTGCCGACGATCTCGCCCATGGTCTGCCCGGCCTGCCGCACCAGTGCTGCGCCGCTGTCGACATCGGCCACGGACTGATCGATCAACGCCTTGATCTCCTTGGCCGCACCGGCCGAACGCTGCGCCAGCGTCCGTACTTCGCTGGCGACCACCGCAAAGCCGCGGCCCTGCTCGCCGGCTCGTGCCGCTTCCACGGCGGCGTTGAGCGCCAGGATGTTGGTCTGGAAGGCGATGCCGTCGATGACGCTGATGATCTCGGCGATCTGCCGCGACGAGCCTTGGATCGCGCCCATCGTGGTGACCACCCGGCCGACCACCTCACCGCCCTGCGAGGCGACCGAGGCTGCACTGATCGAGAGCTGGTTGGCCTGGCGTGCGTGTTCGGCGTTCTGGCGCACCGTGGAGGTCAGCTCTTCCATCGAGGCGGCGGTCTCTTCCAGATTCGCTGCCTGCTGCTCGGTGCGGCGCGACAGATCGCTGTTGCCCGCGGCGATCTCGCCCGCGGCCGTCTGGATGGACTGGGCCGCGTGCTTGATGTCGCCAACGATGGTGGTCAGCTGGCCGGTGGTGCGCGCCATGTCATCGCGCATGCGCGCGAACACACCGTGGAAATCGCCGTGCATGCGCGCGCTGAGATCCCCGCCGGCAATCGCCTGCAGCACGCGTGAGACCTCGCCCAGATCCTGCTCCGTGGTCTGCATCAGGCGGTTGAGGCCGCCGACCATCTCGCCGAAGTCGTGCTGGTAGCGCGCTTGATCACCACGCAGGCTGAAATCACCCAACGCCGCCGCCTCGGCCAGTCGCTTGATCTCGGCATTGATCGCGCCGAGGTTGACCTTGGCCGTGTCCAGCGCCTGGGTGATCACCGCCTTCTCGCCGGGCAGGCGCTCCATGTCCACCGACAGATCACCGACCGCATAGCGGCCCATGACCTCGATCGCGCGCAGCTTCACCTGGATGTGGTTGGCGACCAAGGTGTTGTTCTCGCGCACCATCTGACCGTAAGCGCCGGGCAGGGCGTCGGCATCCATGCGGTAGCTGATCTGGCCGGCGTCGTGGCGCTGAGCCATGGTTGCCTGCGCATCCAGTACGGCCTTGAGCGTCTGGGTCACCTCGGTCATCGCCGTGCCGAGACGGCCGATTTCGTCGCGGCTGCGCACCACCATCGTGTGCTCCAGATCGCCGCGTGCGACGGCGCGGGCGGCTGCTTCCACCGCGATCACGGGTGCGATCACCGCGCGACGCAGCCACAGCGCCAGCACCACCAGCAGCACCGCGGCTGCCAGCGCCGTCGTGATCGCCGATGCCACCAGCGCGGCACGTGCGCGCTCGGAGGTGGCATTGGTTTCGAACTCGGCACGTTCGTTGGCGCGTGTCGCCAGCGCGTCCAGTGTCGTCCCAACGCTGCGATCAGCGCCTCGCACCAGCGCATCGGCCGCCTGGGTGTCATAGCCACTGGCGGCAAACGCCTCCAGCGCCCCGCGGTAGCGGGCCTCCAGGGCACGATGTTCGGTCAGGAACTGGTTGGCCAGCGTGCGCGTCTGCTCGTCGCGGCTGGTGGCGAGCGTGCCCGCCAATTCGGCGATGCGGCGTCCCTCCGCATCGAATGCCGCCAGGTGGCGTTCGCGCTGTGCGTCGTCCGCCCCGCGGATCAATACGTTCTTCCATTCCTGCACCTGCAGGCGGAACTCGCGCTGGAGCAGCTCGGCCTGTGCCTTGCGGGCGAGCTCGGGAGGGACCTCGGTCGAGAGGTTGCGCCACGCCGAACCGAGCCCGGCCAGGGCGGCGAGGACAATGATGATCAGGCCAAGCGACAGCGCGCCCAGCAGTTTGAACTGAAGACTCAGGGCGCGTGGACGCGCCGGTGCGGAGGACGTCATGGGAAATGAAAAGTGGGGAAGGGCAATGCGGTATCGGTCTGCCTAAAGCAGGCTGAAGTGCGACGCCAATCACGGTTACCGTTCCATTAAACGTTGTGACGACGGCGTGTAGATGAAAATTGGTCACACATGGAACGAAACAGGACTGGACAGGCAATTATTTCGTAACTATTGTAGTTACATGAAATCCAGCAACCAGTTCTCCGACGCGCTGCACGTGATGGCCCATCTGGTCGGCCAGGACGGCCCGCGCACCTCCGAGCAGCTCGCCACCTGCCTGCCAACCCATCCGGTGGTGATCCGGCGCCTGCTGTCCGCCCTGCACAAGGGCGGGCTGGTCACCAGCGTGCGTGGCCATGGCGGCGGCAGCCAGCTGGCCCGGGAAGCGGCGCAGATCACGCTCTATGACGTGTACGTGGCCATCGGTGCGCCTGCGCTGCTGCACACCGGCGCCCGCGAGACCGGCCGCGGCTGCCCGGTACAGCGCGTGGTCAACGACGCGCTCGACGACAGTTACCGCCAGGCCCAGGCCCTGCTCGAGGCCCGCCTGCATGACACCACCCTGGCCACCTTGGGCGAGGCCTTCGCCCGCCACTTGGCCCACCACGCTGCAGGAGTTCCCCATGACGTTTGATGCGATTGTCGTCGGCGGCAGTTTCGCCGGCCTGTCCGCCGCCCTGATCCTGGCACGCGCCCGCCGCGAGGTGCTGGTGATCGACAGCGGCCTGCCGCGCAACCGCTTCGCCGCGCATTCGCACGGCGTGCTCGGTCAGGACGGCATCGCCGGCGCCGAGCTGCTGCGCAACGCCAAGACCCAGCTGCTGGACTACCCCACGGTGCGCTGGATCAGTGACACGGTCACCACCGCCCAACCAACCGTGGATGGCTTTGTGGTCGGCACCGAAAACGGTGACAGCTGGGCCACGCGCAAGCTGCTGCTGGCGACCGGCATCCGCGACGAACTGCCCGAATTGCCCGGCCTGGCCGAGCGCTGGGGCCACAGCGTCGTGCACTGCCCTTACTGCCACGGCTATGAGATCGGGGGCGGCGCGATCGGGCTGCTGGGCGGGCATGAGAAGTCCGCCACCATGGCCGCGTTGCTCGCCGACTGGGGCGACGTCACCCTGTTCGCGCGCGGCATGACGCTGGAGGCCGACGACCTGGCCGCGCTGCAGCGCCGCGGGGTCAGCATCGAGCATGCGGCGGTGGTTGGCCTGGAAGGTGAGGCGCCGGCCCTGAGTGCCGCCGTGCTCGCCGATGGTCGCCGTGTTGAACTGCGCGCGTTGTTCGTCACCGCGCGGCAGCACATGGCGGCACCGCTGGTCGAGCAGCTCGGCTGCGCGCTGGAGGACAGCCCGATCGGCGTGCTCATCCAGGTCGACGCGGGCAAGCAGACCAGCGTGCCCGGCATCTACGCGGCGGGCGATGCAACGCTGGTGGGCAATATCAGCCTGGCCAGCGCCGAAGGCGTGCGCGCCGGGGTAAGCCTGCACCATGCGCTGGTCGCCGAGGACAGCCGGGCCAGCCGATAACATCAGGGGCTCGGCCGGTCCGGGAGCGGAACGCCCGCCCCAAACGGAAACAGCCGCCCTGCGGCGGCTGTCCGTGGCAAAGACCTATGGGCTCAGGCCTGTTCGGCGCTGGCGTCATCCAGTTGCTGCACATCCTGCGCCGACAACGCGACGTTCGCCGCCGCCAGTACCTCCTTCAACTGCTCGACGCTGGTGGCGCTGACGATCGGTGCGGTGATGCCGGGGCGCGCGATCAACCATGCGATCGCCACCTGCGATGGGCTCACGCCATGCGTGCTGGCCACATCGTCCAGCGCGCCCAGGATGCGCAGCCCGCGCGGATTGACGTACTTGTCGACCACGCTCTGGCCGCGCGCGCTGCTCTTGCCCGCGTCGGCAGTGCTGCGGTACTTGCCGCTGAGGAAGCCGCTTGCCAGCGAGTAGTAGCTGATCACTCCCAGCTGCGCCTCGCGCACCACCGCTTCCAACCCGGCCTCATAACCGGCGCGGTCGTACAGGTTGTACTCCGGCTGCAGCGTTTCATAGCGCGGCAGTTTGTAGTCGGCCGATACCCTCAAGGCATCGCGCAGACGCTCGGCGCTGTAATTGGAAGCACCGATCGCGCGCACCTTGCCCTGTTCGATCAGGCGGCCGAACGCAGCCAGCGTGGTCTCCAGCGGAGTGGCTTCATCATCTTCGTGCGCCTGGTACAGATCGATCACATCGGTCTGCAGGCGGCGCAGTGAATCCTCCACCGCGGCGGTGATGTTGTCGGCGGACAGTCCCGGGCGCTCGGCCCACTTGGCGACCTTGGTCGCCAGCACGACCTTGTCGCGCTTGCCGCTGTGCTTGAACCAGCGGCCCAGAATGGTTTCCGATTCGCCGCCCTGGTTGCCGGGCACCCATGCCGAATATGCATCGGCGGTGTCGACCAGGTTGAAGCCAGCATCGACGAAGGCATCGAGCAGGGCGAAGGACGTCTTCTCGTCCGCACTCCAGCCGAAGACATTGCCGCCGAAGGCGATGGGGGCGACATGGAGGCCGGAACGACCGAGTTCACGCGTGGCAGTCATGGGTGATGTTCTCCCTGGGAATCGTTTCCACAGGATACGGCCGGTGTGGTGACAGCGTTGGGGCAGCGGGCACAAAACAGTGTTCCGGATTGCTGCGTCGCACTAACGTTTTGTGAACACCTGTACACGCTTCGCTGCTAGTCTCGCGGCATCCCGCTACCGGAAGCTCGCCGATGAAAGCCCGTTCGTTGACCTGTGCCTGCCTGTTCACTGTTTCTACCCTGATGCTTGCCACGCCTGCGATGGCGATCAAGCCCGCCGGCCCGAACGCGCAGGTCGCGATCACCCCGGCCGTGCAGAAAGCCGTGCAGGACAGCCGCCGCGATCCGGCCAACGTCAAGCGCGACGCGTACCGCCATCCCGCGCAGACGCTGTCGTTCTTCGGCGTCGCACCGGGGCAGACCGTCATCGAAGTCACCCCGGGCAGCGGCTGGTATTCGGAAATCCTCGCGCCGCTGCTGCACGACAAGGGCCAGTACGTCGCCGCCGTGGTCGACCCGATGGCCGTGGCGGAGGGACGTGGCCGCGACTACCAGCAGCGCAGCCGAGATGGGCTGGACAAGAAGTTCGCCGGCAACGCTGCTGTGTTCGGCAAGAGCCGCGTGGTCGCCTATGACCCGAAGGCCCCGGTCTTTGGCCCGGCCAACTCGGCGGACGTGGTGCTGACCTTCCGCAACGTGCACAACTGGCGCAGCAGCGGCCAGGCCGAAGGCATGTTCAAGGGCTTCTTCTCGGTGCTCAAGCCAGGCGGCGTGCTCGGCGTGGTGGAACACCGGGCCAAGGCCGATGTACCGGCAGACGACAAGACCGGTTACGTGGGCCAGCAGCAGGTGATCGCGATGGCCAAGGCCGCCGGTTTCGAACTGGCCGGCAGCAGCGAGATCAACACCAATCCGCGCGACACCAAGGATTACCCGAACGGTGTGTGGACGCTGCCGCCGACCAACCAGCATGACGCGGCCGACGAGGCCAAGTACCAGGCGATCGGCGAAAGCGACCGCATGACCCTGCGCTTCGTGAAGCCAGGCAAGTAAGCGACCCGCGCATAAGACACAGCGCGCGGGCTGCGGCCCGCGCGTTCCAGGGACGGTAAAGGAATGCACCCTTGAAGAAGCTGCTGTTGATCGGTCTTGCGGCGATGACGCTGATCAAGATCGTTGATTTCGTGTTTTACGGTCAGCACGGCTACGACCTGATGGGGGCGGCGGGCTTTGGGCTGCTGCTCACTGGCGCTGCGCTGGATGGACGCAGCGCGTTCAACGCGCCCGCCACGGGGCGCTGGGCACGGGAAGCCCGCATCGCCAATGTCTGCGGCGTGGTGCTGGTGCTCGTCTACTTTCTGCTCAAGATGAACGTCATCGGCTGACGCCGTCCGGATCGCGGCGGCGGCACGGGGATGGGACAATGGGCCATCCCCGTGCCGCTGTTGCCCCGATGCTGATCGCCTTCAACAAACCGTTCAACGTGCTGTGCCAGTTCACCGACCGCAGCCAGCCGCCGCGCGCGACCTTGGCTGGTTTCGGGCTGCCACCGGCGGTGTACGCGGCTGGCCGGCTGGATTACGACAGCGAAGGCCTGCTGCTGCTCACTGATGACGGCGGCCTGGCACACCAGTTGACCGATCCGCGGCACAAGGCCGACAAAACCTATTGGGTGCAGGTCGAAGGCACGGTGACCGATGCGCAGGTCCAGGCGCTGCGCCGTGGCGTGCTGCTCAACGATGGGCCAACGCTGCCGGCCGGTGTCGAACGGCTGGAACCGTCGCCTGAGCTGTGGCCGCGCACGCCGCCGGTGCGTTTCCGCAAGACGGTGCCCGATGCGTGGCTGGCGATCACGCTGCGCGAAGGCCGCAACCGGCAGGTGCGCCGCATGACCGCAGCGGTCGGACTGCCCACGTTGCGCCTGGTGCGTGTCTCGATGGGCGCGCATGCGATCGGCGATCTTCAACCCGGCCAATGGCGCGAGGTCGGATAATAAAAAACCGCCGGTAGCGACCGGCGGTTTCGATGCACGTGCGGTAACGCGTCAGCGGATCAGGCGTCGCTGCCGATATCGCTGGTTTCGTCCACCACGGTCTCGTTGCGGCGGTTGCGTGCGCTGATGCGCTGCGCCTGGCCGTTCACCACGCCGCCGTTGGCAAGCTTCTTCTTCTGCTGCTTGCGGTACAGCGCATAGCCCAGCAGCCCCACGCCGACAGCGGCGGCGGCGATGGTCACGGCCGGATTGCGGCGCACCACCTTGGCGGCGACCTTGCTGCCGGTCTTGACCGCGCCGAGTGCGGCACCGGTCTTGATCCAGTCGGTGGCCTGCGGCCCGAAATGGCGCAGGTTGCTGCCGGCATGCTTGAGGCCATCACCCGCGGTGCTGGCGAGGTCCAGGGCACGCTCGAGGGCGCGGTCGGTAATCACAGTCAATCTGCTCATGGGGGGTCCTTGCCTAAAGGTTCTGATCCAGTGTCGCGCGGTGGCCGTGTAGGGCGTGTTATCCATGTGCTACGACCGGATCACGACTGTAGCCGGTTCCCCGCGCTGCGCGAGCCACGTGCCCGGCGATGGTCAGGTGACAGCCATGAATGCGCGCGTCGGGTGAGGAAGAGGGCGGCGTGTTCACGTGCCGCGCGGCTTGGCGCGGTGTGTCGCGTTCGCCGTCCACGGATCGTCCGGCCACGGATGTCGGGGATACCGCCCCTTCATTTCCTTCTTCACCTCGGCGTAGGTGTTCGCCCAGAAGTTGCGCAGATCCTGGGTGACCTGCAGCGGGCGGCCGCCGGGGGACAGCAGGTGCAGCGTCAACGGAATGCGCCCGTCGGCGATGCGTGGGGTATCGCTCAGGCCGAACAGCTCCTGCAGCTTGACCGCCAGCACTGGCGCCTGCGGGCTGATGCCGTCGGCATCCACTGCGTAATGGATCGGGCGCTCCATGCCGGAGGGCACGGTGATGCGGACCGGGGCATGACGATCGATCAGCTGGCGTTGCGCCCACGGCAGCGGTGACTTCAGCGCTTCGCCGAGGCTGGATTCATCGAGGGCATCCAGGCGTGTCTTGCCATTGAACGCGGGCGTCAGCCAGGTCGGCAGCGTCGCCATCAACGCTGCATCGGAGACGTCCGGCACCTCCAGCTCCGGCATCCACGCACGCACGGCCAGCGCCCGTGCCTGCCACTGGCGCAGGCCATCCGTCCACGGTAGTGCCTCCAGCCCGAGTTCGGCCACGGCCTCGGTCAGGGCCTTCGCGGCATGCGCGGGATCCACGCGGCCGGCCGAGCGGCTGTCCAGCACGATGCGATCGAAACGGGTTTCGCGCCGCGCGACCAGCGCACGTTTCTCACCGTCCCAGCGCACCACGTCCTCCTGCGTGAAGCGCGCCGGGAAGTCACGCCGCAGGCGGTTCTCGTCCACCGGCGCGGCGCGCAGCAGCAATGCGTCGCGTGCTTCGTAGCGCAGTTCAACCGCAACCAGCCACGGCTCACCACGCAGATCGCTGGGATCAAAAAGGCGCGCGCTGCGGCCATTGGCCAGCAGGTAGCGCAGCGGATCGGTGGGATGGCGGGCAGCGATCCGGTCCGGGAACGCATGTGCGAGCAGGTCGCCGAGCTGATGCGCTTCGACGGAGGAAGGGGGCGCGGCATCACAGCGCAGGCGTCGCCGCCACTGCTTGCTGGCGGCATCGATCGTGGCCAGGCCGCCGCGGTTGGCGTCGTGGGGTGCCCGCCCTTGGCGGAACGCCGCCAGCGCCCGCCACCGCGCGGCGAGCGCATCACCGCCCTGGCGCAGCGGATCGCGCGCTTCCACCAGCGCGGCCAGATCGCAGGCCAGGGCCTGCTCGACACCACTGCCTGCCGCCATCAGCATCGCCGCAAGGCGCGGATGCGTGCCGAGGGTCAGCATGCGCCGGCCCAGCGGGGTCAGCGTGCCGCTGTCGCTGAGTGCGCCCAGACGCTGCAACAGCTCACGCGCGGCGGCCAGTGCACCGGCCGGCGGTGTATCGACGAAACGCAGGTCGTCACTGCCCCAGGCGGCCAGTTCCAGTGCCAGCGAGGCCAGTTCCACCTGCGCGATCTCGGGCCGACGCTGTGCCTCCAACCGCTGCGACTGCGGCCACAAGCGCCACGCCCAGCCCTCGGCGACACGGCCGGCACGGCCGGCACGCTGATCGGCCGAGGCCTGCGCGATGTTCACCACGTCCAGGCGCGCGAAACCGCTGTTGGGGTCGTAACGCGGCTCGCGTGCCAGACCCGCGTCGATCACCACCCGCACGCCGGGCAGGGTCACCGATGACTCGGCCACGTTGGTGGCCAGTACCACGCGGCGCCGACCGCCGGGATCGGGCTGCAGCACCTGCGATTGCTGGTCCACTGGCAGCTCGCCATGCAGCGGCAGTACCTGCACGGCCGGATCCAGCACGGACTGCAGCGCGGTCTGCACGCGCGCGATCTCGCGCTGGCCGGGCAGGAACACCAGTACATCGCCAGGATGCTCGGCCAAGGCCTGCTCGACGGCGCGCCGTGCCTGCGGTTCCAGTGCCTCGTCGCGGCGGGCGGGGAAGTGCGCGATCGTGACCGGGAAGCTTCGGCCCCCACTGCTCAGGCGCGGCGCATCGAGAAACTGCGCCAGTCGCTCGCCATCCAGCGTGGCCGACATCACCACGATGCGCAGGTCCTCGCGCAGCTGGGACTGCACATCCAAGGCCAAGGCCAGACCGAGGTCGGCTGCCAGATGACGCTCGTGGAACTCATCGAACAGCAGCGCGCCCACGCCTTCCAGCAGCGGGTCGTCCTGCAGCATCCGGGTCAGGATGCCCTCGGTCACCACCTCGATGCGGGTCCGCGCGGAGATCTTGTTCTCGAAGCGGATGCGGTAACCAACGGTCTCACCGACGTTCTCGCCCAGCTGCCGCGCCATGAACTGCGCGGCGCTGCGGGCGGCCACGCGGCGCGGCTCCAGCATGATGATCTTGCGGCCTTCCAGCCATGGCGCATCCAGCAGGGCCAGCGGCATCTGGGTGGTCTTGCCGGCGCCGGGTGGCGCTTCCAGCACCAGTCGGGTGCCGCGCTCCAGCGTGGTCAGGATCTGCGGCAGCAGCGTGGAGATGGGGAAAATCGGGGGGCTCATTGCACAAGGATACGGCGTCCGCTGCGCAGCGCATTGCCAGCGCGCGGCGGGCGTGTTTCCCTGTGCCGCCCTGACCCCATGGATACCCCGATGCGCTGCGCTCTACGCGTGCTGTCGTTGTTGATCGCAGGCGCCATGGCGCCGTTCGCTGCCATCGCTGCCGAGCCCGCCACGGCCGAGGCGGACACGTCGCTGCAGGCACCCTACGATGGCAACCACTGGGCCGTGCTCGCCCGGGCGCAGATCCAGGCGCGCTACCTGCCGGCGGGGTTGAGCGATGATGCTGCGATCCAGCGCGCACTGGCCGATGGCACGCTGCGCGAAGCGGTGTATCCGAGCCTGCAGCTGGCCGACGATGTGGCTTACATCACGCTGAAGGCGCTGGCGCGCAGCACGCTGGACCGCCGCAAGGACATTCTCTACCTGTGCCGGCGGACGGATGGCTTCGAGCTTCTGCTCGACGATACCGCTGAGTGTGCTGACGATGCCGCGCGCCGCCTGCGTTTCGACGCTACCGCCGGCGGCGCGCTGACGTGCCGCGACTGCGCAGCGTTCGGCCTGCCCACGCGGTGGGAGCGCCATGATCGCCCCACGCGCGGGGCGTCCGATTGAGCCTGCCGGGGCGCAGGTACAATGGCCGGGTTTCCCGTCCTGCAGCAGCCCCATGCAACTGATCGATATCGGCGCCAACCTCACCCACGATTCCTTTGATCGCGACCGCGACGCCGTGCTGGCGCGTGCGCGCGAGGCGGGGGTGGTGCAGATGGTGATCACCGGCGCCAGCCGCGAGCATTCGCCGATGGCGCTGGATCTGGCCCGCCAGCATCCGGGGTTCCTGTACGCGACCGCTGGCGTGCACCCGCACCATGCGGTGGAATACACCGACGAATGCGACGCGGAAATGCGCGCGCTGCACGCCCATGCCGAGGTGGTGGCGGCAGGTGAGTGCGGGCTGGATTACTTCCGAGATTTCTCGCCGCGCCCGGCGCAGCACCGTGCCTTCGAGCGCCAACTGCAGCTCGCCGCCGAGAACGGGAAGCCGCTGTTCCTGCACCAGCGCGACGCCCATGCCGATTTCATGGCGCAGATGAAGAATTTCGACGGCAAGCTCGGCCCGGCGGTGGTGCATTGCTTCACCGGCGAGCGCCAGGAACTGTTCGATTATCTGGACCAGGACTGGTACATCGGCATCACCGGCTGGTTGTGCGATGAACGCCGCGGCGCGCACCTGCGCGAGCTGGTCAAGCACATCCCGGCCAACCGGCTGATGATCGAGACCGACGCACCGTACCTGCTGCCGCGCACGCTCAAGCCACTGCCGAAGGACCGTCGCAACGAGCCGATGTTTCTGTCGCACATTGTTGAAGAGCTGGCCCGTGATCGTGGGGAAGACGTGGCGACCACGGCAGCCAACGCGACGGCGGCTACGCGCGCGTTCTTCCGGTTGCCTGACGCGGCCTGAGAGGCTGGGTACCGACCGTGGGTCGGTACGCGTGTCGGGCCGCGCATTGGTGCACCGCACCCACGACCAACGGTCGTGGGCTACCGTAGCGCGGGGCGTCCGTCGCCGTGGGCCCACGCGTCGTCCAGCCCTTCGCGGTAGGTCGTGAAGCGTGGCTGCCACTGCAATGCGGCGCGCGTGACGCGGCCATCGATGCGCTTGTTGCTGGTGTAGAAGCGGCGCAGTGAGGCGGCCACCTCGGGTGCGTCCCACGCCTGCACGACGGGCAGCGGCAGCCCACTCAGCGCCGCCGCGTAGGCCACCACGTCCTGCGGCGGCGCTGGTTCGTCATCGCTGAGCAGATGGAGGGCATGGCCTTCGGCCTGCTGCATTGCCGCCAGCACCGCGCTGGCCAGATCCTCCACATGCAGCCGGTTGAACACCAGCCCCGGCCGCACGACATGCCTCGCCTTGCCCTGCGCCAGCTGGACCAGTGCATTGCGCCCGCGCCCGTACAGGCCAGGCAGCCGGAACACCGCCGAGGCGATGCCGCGGGCCTGCGCGACGGCCTGCCACTGCTGTTCCGCGTGCAGGCGTTTCAAGGCGGTCTCATCGGTCGCATCGGCGGTGGATGTCTCGTTGACCCAGCCGCCAGCGCGGTCGGCATACACCGCAGTCGAGGAGAGATAGCCGACCCAGCGCAGGGCAGGGCTGTCACTCAGCGCATCGGTGAGCAGGCGCAAGGCCGGGTCGCCCTCCGCATCGGGTGGCACGGCGCAGACGATGGCCTCGGCCGTGCGGATTGCCTCACACAGCTCCGCGCTGATCGGTTCGCCTGCAACCAGACGGTGGCGGAGCAGCCCATCCTCCGGCGCACTCGCCGGATCACGCACCGTGCCGCTGCAGGCCACGCCGTGCGCGTGCAGCAGCGCGGCCAGATGCCGGCCGCTGTAGCCCAGGCCCAGCACCAGCACGCGGGCGGGCAGCGCGGTAGGCATCGTGCTCAGGCGCTGCGCAGCTGCTGGTAGGCCTGCAGGTGCGCATAGGCCACCGCCAGCAGCGGCGCCGCCTGTCCGGCTGCGCGTGCACGCACCAGCATGTCGCCGACGATATGCCCGGCCTCCACCTGCTGGCCGGCCTCCAGATCGCGCAGCATCGAGGCCTTCAAGGACGAGCCGGCCTGGGTGGTTGCGGTCAGCGCGATCTCGCGCGCCTTGGCCGGGATCGGCTCGCCAGCCGCCTCGGCAACCGCCACGCATTCGTCGTAAAGGCCGCGCACGATCGCCGCACCGTCATCGGTGGCCACGATCGTGCCGACATCGGCGCGCATCAGGCAGGTCGCCGCCGCCAGCGTGGTCAGGAAGGTGTACTTGATCCACTGCTCCTGCCCGATGGCATCGCTGGCGACGTGGTCCACGCCCGCCTGTACGCAGGCCGCCGCCAGTGCCAGCACGCGCGCGCTGCTGCCGGTGCCGTCGCGCTCGCCAAAGGTCAGCTTGGCCGCCGGCGCCAGATGCACCACCGCGCCATCGGCGGCCTTGGTCGCGCTGATGAAGCACAACCCGCCCAGCACCGCGTCGCGGCCGAAGCGCGCATCGAGATCGGCGTAATGGCGCAGCCCGTTGAGGATCGGCAGCACCGTGGTGCGTGGGCCGACCGCCGGGGCGATCGCTTCTATCGAACTGGCCAGGTCGTAAGCCTTGCAGCTCAGGATCACCAGGTCGAACGGTTCAGCGCTCGCCAGTGCGGGCAGCGCCTCGGCGGTGACGTGCTGGACCGGGAACGCCGCGTCGCCCCGCGGGCTGCGGAGCACCAGCCCTGCCGCGTCCAGCTGCGCAGCGCGGGCCGGGCGCACCAGGAAGGTCACGTCGACGCCAGCCTGGGCCAGGCGACCACCGAAGTAACCACCGGTCCCACCGGCGCCGAGAATCAGGATGCGCATCAGCTGCGCATCCCCACACCACGCTTCAGCAGCCACAGCGCCAGCGCGGTCAATGCGACCACGAAGCCGATCATCAGCGCGTAGGCCACCCACAGCGGCACGTCGCTGGTGCCCAGCAGGCCGTAGCGGAATGCGTTGACCATGTAGAAGATCGGGTTGGCATGCGTGGCCGCCTCGGCCCACGTCGGCAGCAGCTTGACCGAATAGAACACGCCGCCCAGGTAGGTCAGCGGGGTCAGGATGAAGGTCGGCACGATCGCCACGTCATCGAACTTCTTGGCGTACACCGCGTTGATGAAGCCGGCCAGCGAGAAGATCGTCGCGCCCAGCAGCACCGTGGTCAACGTCACCAGCGGATGCGGGATGCGCACCGGGGTGAAGAACATGGCGATGATCAGCACGATCACGCCGACCATCATGCCGCGCAGCACAGCACCGGACACATAACCCCACAGGATCACCCAGTTCGGCATCGGGCTGACCAGCAGCTCTTCCACGTGGCGGCCGAACTTGGCGCCGAAGAACGAGGAGCTGATGTTGCCGTAGCTGTTCTGGATCACGCTCATCATCACCAGGCCCGGCACGATGAACTGCATGTAGCTGTAGCCGCCCATCTCGCCCACGCGCGAGCCGATCAGCCCGCCGAAGATCAGGAAGTACAGGGTCATGGTGATCGCCGGCGGCACCAGGGTCTGGCCCCAGATGCGCAGGATGCGCGCCACTTCACGGCGCACGATGGTCATCAGGGCGATGCGGTTGCGCTGGCCGTCGGTCAGGACCGGGGTCGGGGTGCTGCTCATGCCACATTCTCCTGGTTGCCGGTGAGGCGCACGAACAGCTCCTCCAGGCGGTTGCTCTTGGTCCGCATCGAACGCACCCGGATGCCGGCGGCGTTCAAGGCGTCAAACACCCGGTTGAGGTCCATCGCGCGCGGCATGTCCACATCCAGCGTGTGGCTGTCGGTGGCGATCAGGATGGCGCCTTCGATCTCCGGCAGCTGGGCTGGCAGGCTGCCGTCGATGTCGAACAGGAAGCCTTCCACGTCCAGCTTGGCCAGCAGTTCGCGCATCGGGCCCTGGGTGACGATCTGGCCGTGGTTGATGATGGCCAGGTTCCGGCACAGGTGCTCGGCCTCTTCCAGATAGTGCGTGGTCAGGATGATCGTGGTGCCGGCGGCGTTGATCTCCTTGAGCACGCGCCACATGTCGCGGCGGATCTCGATGTCCACGCCAGCGGTCGGCTCATCCAGGATCAGCAGGCGCGGGCGGGTCATCATCGCGCGGGCGATCATCAGCCGGCGCTTCATGCCGCCGGACAGGGTGCGGCTCATCACCTGGGCCTTCTCCCACAGGTGGGCGCGTTTGAGCTCTTCTTCGGCCATCTTCTCCGCCTCGGCACGCGCCACGCCATAGAAGCCGGCGTAGTTGACCAGGATGTCGAAGGGCTTTTCAAACAGGTTGAAGTTGATCTCCTGGGGGACCAGGCCGATCAGGCGCATGGTGGCGCTGCGGTTGCGCACCAGGTCGCTGCCGAATACCTCCACCTGGCCTTCGCTCAGGTTCACCAGCGAGCTGATGATGCCGATCAGGGTCGACTTGCCGGCGCCGTTGGGGCCCAGCAGGGCGAAGAAGTCGCCCGGGGCCACGTCCAGGGAGACGCCCTTCAGCGCCTGGGTGCCGTTGTCATAGGTTTTGCGGAGGTCACGCACCCGCAGGGCGGGCGCGGCGGTGGGCGCGGGGGTGTTCTGGGAAGCCAAGCTCTTGCCTTCGCGCCCATGGGCTGGCGCTGGATAGGGGCGGGGAGCGGCTATTATAGAAGACCCCGAGGGCTCGCCCCGGCTACACACTGTCCCGAAACGTCGTGCCTGCCCAATTCCCCCTAAAACTGGTCGACCGGCGCATGCTGGCGCCCACCATCGGCCATTACCAGTTCCTGCGTGATGACGGCCAGCCGCTGGATTTCCAGCCCGGCCAGTTCATCCAGGTCCATTTCGAGTACGCCGATGGCACCGCTACCAAGCGCAGTTATTCGCTGGCGACCATTCATGATCATGCCCTCGGCGCCGGTGACGCGGTCGATATCGCGGTCAGTTTCGTCCCCGGCGGTGCCGCCACGGCCCTGTTCGAGGGCCTGGACATCGGCGGCCACGTCAGCGCCAGCGGCCCGTTCGGCCGGTTCTGCCTGCAGCCGGGCGACCATAACGCCCGTTATCTGCTGATCGCCACCGGAACCGGGGTCACCCCGTACCGGTCGATGCTGCCGCTGCTGGCGACCGCCATGGCCGAGCGTGGCGTGGAGGTGGTCCTGCTGCAGGGTGCCCGCACGCCGGCCGAACTGCTCTACAGCGAGGACTTCTATGCCTTCGCGGCCGCCCATCCGGGCTTCCGCTACGTGCCGTGCCTGTCCCGCGAGCTGCCGGAGGACCCGCATCCGGACGTACGCCACGGCTACGTGCAACAGCACTTGGCCGAATTCGCTCCGAGCGCGGGCACCGACATTGCCTACCTGTGCGGCAACCCGGACATGGTCGATGCGACGTTCGAGGCGCTGAAGACGGCCGGGTTGCCGACTCCGCAGGTGCGGCGCGAGAAGTACGTCAGCAGCAAGTGACCGTGTCCGGCGGTCACGCCTGAGGGTGTGGGCGCCCAGCGGCGTCGGCCTGCGGCTGGCGGTAAGATGCGCCGCGTCCCCCCGGCCTGACTGCCACGATGCTCTTGGACTTCCCCACCATCGCCGTGCTCGGCTTCCTGCTGTGCCTGGGCATCGCCATGGGCTTTTCGCTGCTGTTGCTGGTGCTGCGGCGGCAGCCCGCGCTGCGGCTGTGGACGGCGAGTCTGTGGTTGTTGTCAGTCAGCCTGACGCTGGTCGCAGTGCGCCCCTATCTCCCACCGGTCTCCGGGATCCTGGCCAGCAATGTCGCAGTCGCGCTGTCTGGCGTGCTCATGCTGTACGGCGTGGCGCGCCATCTCGGCCATCGCCTGCCGCCCTGGCAGCCCGTGGTGCTGTGCCTCAGCTACCTGGGCGCCATCACGTTCTTCCTGCTGGTCCATCCCAGCCTGGTCATCCGGCTGCATGTCTTCAGCGTCTTCGCGGTGCTGCTCAACGGCTGGATGACGTGGTTGCTGCTGCGCCAGGCGCCCCCCGCGCAGCGCACCAGCTGTCGGTTGGCGGCGGCCGTGTTTGGCGCGCAGACCCTGCTTTATCTGATCCGCCTGTTCCTGCCCGTCGCGCCGGATGCGGGCGATGACATCATGCGCGCCGGGTCGCCGGTATTCGCCACGTACCTGATCGGCCTGATCCTGGAACTGGCCCGGTGTTTCGCGCTGGTGCTGCTGCTGGTGGAACGGATGCTGGTCGATCTGCAGCGGCTGGCGCGTACCGATGTGCTGACCGGTCTGCTCAACCGCGGTGCGGTACTCGCTGATGGAGCCAACCTGCTCAGCAGCGTGCGCCGCGCCCCTCGACCGCTGGCGCTGTTGCTGCTGGACGTGGACCACTTCAAACAGATCAACGACCGCTGGGGCCATCTGGCCGGCGACGCGGTCCTGCGGCGTATCGCGGATGTACTTGCCGGCTGCGTGGCCGACCGCGAGCATCTGCTGGGACGCTATGGTGGCGAGGAGTTCATTGTGTTGCTGCCCGGTGCGGATGCCGCCGGGGCGATGCAGTACGCCGATCGGATCCTGCATGCGCTGCGCGCCTCGCCGGCCCTGATCGACGGTGTGCCGGTGCCGGTCACGGCGAGCATCGGGCTGGCCATCGATCGCCGTGGCGACATCGCGCGTCTGCTGGGCGATGCCGATGCGGCGCTGTACCAGGCCAAGGCCGAGGGTCGCGACCGGACCGTCATGTCGGGACCGGCACAGCGCCGCTGACGGATATCGTCGGGGTGGGTCCGCTCCGATGCCTGCGCGCCCGGTCACATCCGCGCCGCCCGGTCGTCATGGCATGCTGAGACCCTTAACTCCAGGACGAGATCGACCATGCGACTTCCCTGCCGTCCCCTGGCCAGCGCAGCAGTCCTGCTGCTGGCTGCCTGCCAGGCTGCCCCGGAGGCGACGCCCAAAGCGGCAGAGCGCCTCTACGGGACGCTGGCATTCCAGCCCTGCACCCTGACCAGCGCACAGGCCAGCGCGAATGTCGAAGCCCAATGCACCACGCTGCAGGTGCCGGAGAACCCGGCGGCACCGGACGGTCGCAAGATCGGCTTGAACATCGCCTGGCTGAACGCCGGCAACGATGGCGCGGGCAACGGCGACCCCGTCTTCTTCGTCGCCGGTGGCCCGGGCCAGGCCGCGACGGATGTTGCCGCACCGGTCAACATGGCACTTCGTGACGTGCGCAAGCAGCGCGACATCTTCCTGATCGATCAGCGCGGTACCGGCAAGTCCAATCCACTGACCTGCCTGGATGCGCAGGGCAAGGAACTGCCGCTGGACGAGAACGCGGCGCCCAGCACCACGCTGATCGAGGACTACGCCCGCCAGTGCGCGCAGTCGCTGACCGGCCGCGCCGACACCCGCTTCTACACCACCACCGAGGCCATCGGTGATCTGGATACGGTGCGTAAAGCGCTCGGGGTGGACAAGGTCAACCTGGTCGGTGGCTCTTATGGCACCCGCGTGGCGCAGCAGTATGCCGCGCGCTATCCGCAGCACACCCGTACGGTGGTGATCGATGGCGTGGTGCCGAACGACCTGGTGGTCGGCGGTGATTTCGCCAACACCTTCGAAGATGCGATCACCCTGCAGTCGGCGCAGTGCCGCCAGGATCCGATCTGCGCCAAACGCTTCCCGGTGGATACCCGTACGCAGCTGCGCAACGTCATGGCGACCCTGGCCAAGGCGCCGGTCGAGGTCGACTACCGCAACCCGGGCACCGGTCAGGCAGAGCATGGCGTGCTGACCGCCGATTCGGTCACTGCCCTGGCGTTCATGTTCTCGTACATGCCCGAGCTGTCCTCGCTGCTGCCGGTCATGCTGGATGAAGCTGCACAGGGCCGTTATGCGCCGCTGATGTCGCTGAGCAAGATGGCCAGCCGCACCCTCGGCGTGCAGATGAACCGTGGCATGCAGTGGTCGGTGCTGTGCGCCGAAGATGCCGATCGCTACCAGGAAGGTGCGCAGGGCGACCGCGTGCT
The DNA here is from genome assembly GCF_026130205.1 of Stenotrophomonas sp. SRS1. Lineage (NCBI taxonomy): Bacteria > Pseudomonadati > Pseudomonadota > Gammaproteobacteria > Lysobacterales > Lysobacteraceae > Stenotrophomonas > Stenotrophomonas sp. SRS1. Next base: position 147,247 of record NZ_JAINFD010000002.1, read on the forward strand.
GGGCCCGGAAGTGGCGCGCATGTTCTTCGCGGCATGCCCGGCCTGGAATGCCGGTTCGCGACCGAAGGATTTCACCGCGCCGTTCGCTTCGTCGCTGCCGGTGCTGCTGCTGTCGGGCCAGTTCGATCCGGTCACACCGCCGCGCTACGCCGAGCAGGTGGTCAAGCAGCTGCCCAACGGCCGTCACCTGCTCGCCAAGGGGCAGGGCCACGGCACGATCAACGCCGGCTGCATGCCACGCATCCTCGGGCAGTTCATCGACACGGCGGATGCCAAGTCGCTCGATGCCACCTGCCTGGATACCCTCAGCCCGGTGCCCGCCTTCACCTCGTTCAACGGGTGGGCCCCATGAACCGTACTTCGTACCGCACCGGGGAGGTGCGCGCATGATCGTCGCCGAGAATCTGCATAAAGCCTTCAAGACCAAGACCGGCCTGATCCAGGCCGTCCAGAACGTGGGCTTCCACGCCGAAGACGGCCGCATCACCGGCCTGCTCGGCCCGAACGGTGCCGGCAAGACCACCACCATGCGCATGCTGTACACATTGATGGCGCCCGATCAGGGCCGCGTGCTGGTGGATGGCATCGACGCGGCGGTGGACCCGGTCGCGGTGCGTCGCCAGCTGGCGGTGCTGCCGGACGCGCGCGGGGTGTACAAGCGCCTGACCGCGCGCGAGAACATCGCCTACTTCGGCCAGCTGCACGGCCTGAGCGCGGCGCGGATCCGTGAGCGCACCAAGGTGCTGTCCACGGCGCTGGAGATGGACGACATCCTCGACCGTCAGACCGAAGGCTTCTCGCAGGGCCAGCGCACCAAGACCGCGATCGCCCGCGCCCTGGTGCACGACCCGCGCAATGTGATCCTGGATGAGCCCACGAACGGGCTGGACGTGATGACCACGCGCGCGCTGCGCGGGTTCCTGCGGGGACTGCGCGACGAGGGGCGCTGCGTGATTTTCTCCAGCCACATCATGCAGGAGGTGGCTGCGCTGTGTGACCACGTGGTGATCATCGCCCAGGGCACGGTGATGGCGGCCGGCAGCGCCGATGAGCTGCGCGCACAGACCGGGGAAAGCAACCTGGAAGATGCCTTCGTCAAGGCGATCGGTACCGAAGAAGGATTGCACGCATGAGTTCGTTCGCCACGCTGTTGACCGTGATGCGCAAGGAACTGCGCGATCTCTCCCGTGACCGCCGCACGCTCGCGCTGACGCTGCTGCTGGGGCCGCTGTTGTACCCGGTATTGATCCTGGGCATGAGCAAGCTGGCCGAAAGCCGGGTCAAGACGCAGATCGAGCAGCCGCTGGAAATCCCGATGATCGGCGGCGAGCATGCCCCCAATCTGGTGCGTTTCCTGGCATCGCAGGGTCTGAATGCGACCGAGGCACCGAAAGACCTCACCGAGGCGATCCGCAGCCAGCGGATTGATGTGGCGCTGCGCATCAGCCCGGAATTCGGCAAGGACTGGGCCGACGGCCGCCCGGCGCTGGTGGAGATCATCAAGGACAGCACCCGCCGCGCCGCCGATATTCCCAGCAGCCGCCTGGAGGCGGCACTGGGCGGCTACAGCCAGCAGGTCGGCGCCCTGCGCCTGCTGGCGCGCGGTATCGATGCACAGGTGGCCCGACCGCTGGACGTTGCCGCTCAGGACCTGGCGACGGCCGAAGCCAAGCGCGGGATGATGCTGTCAGTGCTGTTGCCGATCCTGCTGACGATCACCTCGTTCCTGGGCGGCGCCTACCTGGTGATGGATACCACGGCCGGCGAACGTGAGCGGCAATCGCTGGAGCCGCTGCTCGCCACCCCGGCACCGCGCAGTGCGATCGTCAGCGGAAAGATCGCTGCGGCCTGCGCTGTCGGTGTAGCGTCGCTGTTGCTGACGCTGGCGGCCTTCAAGATCAGCGCGCAGCTCTCTTCCGGCGGGGTAGGCCGGCAGCTCAACATGGGCTTCGTGCCGATGCTGCAGATGCTGCTGATCATGCTGCCGATGCTGTTCATCGGCACCTCGCTGCTGACCTTCCTCTCGGCGGCCGCCAAAAGCATGAAAGAAGCCCAGAGCCACATGACCTGGCTGATGCTGCTGCCGATGCTGCCGGGGTATGCGCTGATGGTGTACCCGATCAAGAGTGAGCTGTGGCAGTTCGCGGTGCCATTCCTGGCGCAGAACCAGATGCTGCTCAAGATCATCCGCCACGAAGCGATCAGCCCGCAGATGTGGGCGGTCTACCTCGGCGCGGGCTTCGGGCTGGCGGCGCTGTTCTGGTATGCGGCGGTGCGTCGCTACCATCAGGAACGGTTGGCGATTTCGGGGTGATCCACGAGGGGCTCCGAAAGGGGCCCTTCTTCATAACAGGGACGGAGGTAGTTAATTCGGTGGGTGTCAGGTGGTTCCGGCACGCTGACCGATAGTCTGCTAGTCGCCCGTCTCCTTGACCGGTCTTCCCGTAGGCCTGCAGACCACGGACCTCTGCAATGCCCGCCCAACCATGTCTTGGAAGCGCGGGCTGCCCAACGCGCGCTCCTGCGCGACGTAGGTCACGATCCGCTCTCGTTCGTCTGGTTGAATGCTGGCCCGCAGCCATTCGCTGTAGGCATTCGCACGTGCTTGCGGCGTCGGGCCCAGGAGGGTGTAGCAGGGATGTGGTGTCAGCATCGGGTTGTGCTCAAGGCCGAGGTACACCCGAACGCTGGACCATCGATATTCCTCTGGAAACGCCACCATCGCGGCCCGTACCGGATTCAGCTCGATGTAGCGATGCACCATCAACAGGTAACCATCGGAATCCACCAGACACGACTTGAAACGGCCCTCCAGCAGCGTCCCGCTGCGCACATGTCGCTTGTTGAAGTACTGCACATAGTTCTGCCCACACTGCCGCATGGCCGGGGCCAGCCCCTCTGCTGTAGACGGTGTGATCAGAAGATGGACGTGATTGCCCATCAGCACGAACGCGTGAATGGCAACCGCCTGCTTGCGGCAGGCATTGCGCAACAGGCGCAGGTAGTGATGCCGGTCTTCATCGTCGATGAACAGTGCAGCGCGATTGACCCCACGTTGTATGACGTGAAGCGGGATGCCAGGGAGAACCAAGCGAGCGGAACGGGGCATGGTCGGCAACGTTGATGGCGAACCGTTACCTTGCAGACCCACGAAGGTAAAAGAGCTAGGCCTGTGGTGCACGCAGCCGTAGGAGAAGCGCGCTTAACTACCTCCGCCCCTGTTATTAACTACCCCCGTCCCCGTTAAAGGAAAGGCCCGGATCGCTCCGGGCCTTTCCTCAACCAACGTGACGCCGCGATCAGCCGCCTTCCGGCGCGAAGGCAAGCGTACGGCGCGTTGTGACCGGTGCACCCACCGGCTCGAACTTCCAGCGCTTGACCGCGTTGAGTGCTTCGCGATCGAACACGCGGGCCGGAGTGGCGCGCAGCACGCGGGCAGCGGTCACCGAGCCGTCGGTGCCGACCGTCAGCTCGACCAGGACTTCGCCGGAGGTGCCCGAGCGCAGGGCGTCGGCCGGGTAGCGCGGGGCGGGCGTGCTGACCGGGCGCAGGCTCGGCGCGACGGCGGCCTGGCGGGTGGCCGCGGCCTGCTGGGCAGCCGCCTGCTGCTGGCGCTGTTCGGCCTCGCGACGGGCGGTGGCCTGGCGCTCGGCATCCTGCGTATCACGGCGCGCGGCCTCCTGCTGCGCGGCGATCTGTCGCGCGGCCTCGGCTTCGGTGGTCTGCTGCTGCGCCAGGCGCTGTTGTTCAACCAGCTGCTTGGCGCGGGTCTCGGCGTCCTTCTTGACCTTGTCGGTCTCTTCCTGGGTTCGCTTGAGCGCGGTCTGCATGCTGCCGCTGATGCCCTGCTTAAGGCGCGGCAACGCCGGGGCGGTCGGGTCGACTTTCTCGATCAGCGCGACCAGGCGCTGGGTTTCGGCGAAGTCCTCGCGGCCCAGGTTCTGCTCGGCGGCGATCAGGGTGTAGGGCAGCAGATCGGTCAGTGCGCTCTTGACCGAGGCGTCATCCGGCGTCTTGTCGCGGAGCGCCAGGTAATACTCGATGGCATTGTCGCCGGCCGGGGCGTACATGCGGTTCTCGCGCAGCGCCTTGCTGGCCAGCTCGCGCAGTTCCTCGGTGCCCATCGACTGGACCTTGGCCGACACCGCTGGTGCGGCCGGGGCAGCAGTGGGGGCCACAGGGGCCGCCGGCGTCGCCGGTGCGGTCTCGTCCTTGCCCGAGCAGGCGGACAGGGCCACCAGCAGGATCATCGGCGCGAACAGCCGCGCCGGGCCATGAGTCTTGACGTGCGACATCCAACTCCCCTTTGAAGACGACGATACGTAGGGCCTGATGCGGTCAGGCCGACCGAAGGCCGTGGACGTTTCCCGACGTCCACGGCGGACCCGCAGGTGTGCAATCTAGCATCACCCGCCCGGCCCGGGGGCCAGGCGGTCAGGGCAGGGGGCATCCTCACCGATGCCGCCGCTGCCGGGCAAGCCTCAGTGCGACAGTGTCTTGCTGGGCGTGCCGTTCATCAGCTTGTCGGTGTAGGCGATGCCGATCGCCGACAGGATGAAGGCGGCATGGATGATGGTCTGCCACATCACGCCGGTGGAGGTGAGGGGCGCGCACTTGAAGGCGGCCGCAGCGCTCGGACCGACCGTGCTGATGGCGGTCTGCACCGCCAGGATGTAGTCGGGGCTGTTGCACGACGGCAGGCCGTCCAGAGTACCGGCCGCGATGAAGGTCTTGAGCAGGTGGATCGAGGAGATGCCGATGATCGACAGCGCCAGCTTCACCTTCAGCACGCTGGCGTTGACGTGGCTCAGCCACTCCGGCTGGTCGGGGTGGTTCTCCAGGCGCAGGCGGGATACGAAGGTCTCGTAGCCGCCCACGATCACCATCACCAGCAGGTTGGAGATCATCACCACGTCGATCAGGCCCAGCACCAGCAGCATGATCTCCTGCTCGCCCATGCTGTTGGCCTTGTGCAGCAGGTGCCAGAGTTCCTTGCCGAACAGGAACACGTAGACGCATTGCGCCAGGATCAGGCCCAGGTACAGCGGCAGCTGCAGCCAGCGCGAGGCGAAGATCAGGGAGGACAGGGGACTGATGGGGGTCTGGGTCGAGCTCATGCTGGAATGCTGCGTTGCGGGGACGGCGCAGCGTAACGGTCCGGCTTGACCCTGCCAAGCCGAGTGACGGACTAGACTCGGGATTCCCTCTTCGCGAGCGCCGTCGCCATGATCGATCTGTACTACTGGCCTACCCCCAATGGCCACAAAGTCACGCTGATGCTGGAGGAAACCGGGCTGCCGTACCGGATCCAGCCGGTGAACATCGGCGCCGGGGACCAGTTCACGCCCGCCTTCCTGGCGATCTCACCCAACAACAAGATGCCGGCGCTGGTCGACCACCAGCCCACCGACGGCGGCGCCCCGCAAAGCGTGTTCGAGTCCGGCGCGATCCTGCTGTACCTGGCCGAGAAGACCGGTCGCTTCCTGCCGGCCGACACCCGCGGCCGGGTGGCCGTTCTGGAATGGCTGTTCTGGCAGATGGCCGGGCTCGGCCCGATGAGTGGGCAGATGGGCCATTTCAACGTCTACGCGCCCGAAAAGATTCCCTATGCGATCGAGCGCTACAACAACGAAGTGCGCCGCCTGCACGGGGTGATGGACAAGCGCCTGGCCCAGACCGCCTATCTCGGCGGTGAGGCGTACAGCATCGCCGACATGGCCAGCTACCCGTGGATCGGGGCCTACGACAAGCTCCCGGTGGACGTTGACGCCTTCCCGAACCTCAAGCGCTGGCATGACGCGATCGCCGCCCGTCCGGCCACCCAGCGCGCGTATGCCCTGCGCGAGAAGGTGAATCCGCAGGCCGGCAAGCCGCTCAGCGAGGAAGAGCGCAAGCACCTGTTCGGCCAGCGCTGACGCGGTGGTCGCTTGCCCGGTCGTGCCGGCCGCTGGCCGGCTCTCCGGCGCGGTCGGCGCGGCCTGGAACCGGCCAGCTCCCGGCACGACCGGAACGGTTTTGGTTAGGATGAAGCGTTCCCCGTGCCGTTTTCCTGGCCGGGGACTGCCCAGACGCTGCCGGAACCCTCCATGCGCCACCTGTTTGCTTCGCTCGCCCTGATGCTCGCCTCGACCTCGCTCGCCCACGCTGAAAAACTGACCCTGGATGCCATCACCGGCCCGCTGCCGTTGTCCGGCCCGACCCTGATGAAACCCAAGGTGGCCCCGGACGGTTCGCAGGTCAGCTTCCTGCGCGGCAAGGATGCGGACCGCAATCAGCTGGACCTGTGGGCGTACGACATCGCCAGCGGCCAGACCCATCTGCTGGTGGATTCCAAGGTGGTGCTGCCCGGCACGGAAACCCTGAGCGACGCCGAAAAGGCCCGCCGCGAGCGCCAGCGCATCGCCGCGATGACCGGCATCGTCGATTACCAGTGGTCGCCGGATGCGCGCACCCTGCTGTTCCCGCTCGGCGGCGAGCTGTACCTGTACGACCTGAGCAAACAGGGCAAGGCCGCGGTGCGCCAGCTCACCCACGGTGAAGGCTTCGCCACGGATGCCAAGCTCTCGCCCAAGGGCGGCTTCGTCAGCTTCGTGCGCGCCCGCAACCTGTGGGTGATCGACCTGGCCAGCGGCCAGCAGATCCAGCTGACCGGCGATGGCAGCGACACCATCGGCAACGGCGTGGCCGAGTTCGTCGCCGATGAGGAAATGGACCGCCACACCGGCTACTGGTGGGCGCCGGATGACTCGGCGATCGCCTTCGCCCGCATCGACGAATCGCCGGTGCCGGTACAGAAGCGCTACGAGATGTATGCCGACCGCACCGAGATGATCGAGCAGCGCTACCCGGCCGCCGGCGACCACAACGTCACCGTCAAACTGGCGGTGATCGCGCCGCGCCGGAACGCCACGCCGCGCTGGATCGACCTGGGCCGCAACCCCGATATCTATCTGGCCCGCGTCGATTGGCGCGACCCGAAGTATTTGACGTTCCAGCGCCAGTCGCGCGACCAGAAGACGCTCGAACTGATCCAGACCGAGCTGGCCAGCGGCCAGCAGCGCACGCTGGTGACCGAAACCTCGCCGACCTGGGTGCCACTGCACAACAGCCTGCGCTTCCTCAAGCAGGGTGGTTTTGTGTGGTCGTCCGAGCGCAGTGGTTTCGAGCACCTGTACCGCATCTCCGATGACGGCAAGACCGTCACCGCACTGACCGCCGGCAACTGGCCGGTGGACGAACTGCTGGCCGTGGACGAAGACGCCGGCAAGGTCTACTTCCGCGCCGGCATGGACGGCCCGCGCGAAAGCCAGCTGTACGCCGTGTCGTTGCAGGGCGGTGCGCCGCAGCGCCTGTCGCAGACCCCGGGCATGCATACCGCCAGCTTCGCGCGCAACGCCAGCGTCTACGTGGACAGCTGGTCCAACACCACCACGCCGCCGCAGATCGCGCTGCACCGTGCCAACGGCGAGAAGATCGCGACCCTGGTCGAGAACAATCTTGAAGACCCGGCGCATCCGTACGCGCGCTATCTCGATGCGCAGCGCCCGGTCGAGTTCGGCACCCTGACCGCCGCCGACGGCAAGACCGAGCTGCATTACAGCCTGATCAAGCCGACCGGTTTCGATCCGGCCAAGCGCTACCCGGTGGCGGTGTACGTCTACGGCGGCCCGGCCTCGCAGACGGTCACCAACAGCTGGCCCGGCCGTGGCGATCACCTGTTCAACCAGTACCTGGCCCAGCAGGGCTACGTGGTGTTTTCGCTCGACAACCGCGGTACCCCACGCCGCGGCCGTGATTTCGGCGGTGCACTGTACGGCGTGCAGGGCACGGTGGAAGTGGCTGACCAGCTGCGCGGCGTGGCTTGGCTGAAGCAGCAGGCGTGGGTCGATCCGGCGCGCATCGGTGTGCAGGGCTGGTCCAACGGCGGCTACATGACCCTGATGCTGCTGGCCAAGGCCTCGGACAGCTATGCCTGTGGCGTGGCCGGTGCACCGGTGACCGATTGGGGCCTGTACGACACCCACTACACCGAGCGCTACATGAACTTGCCGGGCAACAACCCGAAGGGCTACGAGGAAGCGCGCGTGCTGGCGCATATCGACGGCCTGCGCTCGCGACTGCTGCTGATCCACGGCATGGCCGATGACAACGTGCTGTTCACCAACTCCACCGTGTTGATGAGTGCGTTGCAGAAGCGCGGCCAGCCGTTTGAACTGATGACCTATCCCGGTGCCAAGCACGGTCTGTCGGGCAGCAATGCGCTGCACCGCTACCGCCTGGCCGAGGATTTCCTGGGGCGCTGCCTGGCGCCCTGATCCGCCGTTCCTGCCACCGGCCTGACAAGGAGTTTGCCGATGACATTGCCGCCTGCACTTCCCGGTACCACCGTGCGCACCGGTTGGTGGCGCCGCCACTGGCGCTGGGCCATGCCACTGGCAGTGGTGGTCGGCATTGCGGCGGCAGCGGGCGCGGTGTGGTTCGCGCTCTCCCAGTGGGCGTACTGGAGCAAATCCAGCACGCCCTACCAGGAGGCCATGCGCCGCGCACGTTGCAACATCGAACTGGTCGAGGCCCTCGGTGAGCCCCTGCGCGATGGTTACCTGCCCGCCGGCTCGATGCATTCCAACGGACAGAGCCAGTTCGTGATCGGGGTGACCGGCCCACAAGGGAAGGGCCGCCTGTTCCTCAATGCCAAGCGCAGTGGCGAGCACTGGGACTACCCGATGCTGTACGTGGTCACCGATGCCAACGAGGCCATCGATCTGACCGCGCTGGATGACGCCGAGGCCGCCGAGCGCTGCGCGCTGGCCGAGTGCCGGGCCAAGGGCGAGTGCCCACCGTCGCCCGCCTCGCTGGGCGTCTGAGCACGGCATGACCTCCGGCCGATTGCCGCGCCGGGCGTGAGTGCGTAGGGTCGCAGGCATCCTGCCCTGGAGTTCCTGCATGAAGCCGCTTGTCCTCGCCGTCGCGTTGGCCCTGTCCGTTCCCGCCGCACTGTCGGCCCCGCCGGCCCTGGCCGCCCCGGCTGCCGCCAAGCCCGCCGCCTCGCCGGCATGGGTCACCCGCAGCAACACGCTGGCGCAGATCCTGCTCGATGCGCAGGGCCCGTTCCAGCCGGAAGAGACCGGTTTCTTCGGCGTGCCGGGCTATGACGACAAGGTGGCCGACTTCGGCCCGGACAATGGCGCCCGCTACCGCGCGGCGATGGCCAAGGCGCGCAGTGAACTGCAGGCCAAGCTCGCCACTGAGCGTGATGCCAACGTCCGCCAGGACCTGGCGATCATGATCGCTGCCGCCGATCAGAACATCGAAGGCAGCGAACTCAACGAGAAGTACCTGCTGCCGTGGAGCGATACCCCGCAGACAGTGTTCAGCGGCCTCAACCTGCTGCTGTCCGATCAGGTGCCGGCCGAGCGCCGGGCCAAGGCGCTGGATCGCCTGAAGGCCTACGCCGGGCTTGCCCCGGGCACGCAGCCGGTGACCACCCTGTCGCGCCAGCGCTATGAAGAACGCCTGGGCGACAAGACCCTGCTGCAGCCGACGAAGATCGAAGTCGAGCAGTCGCTGGCCAATGTGGACACCTACATCACCGGCATCGAGCAGCTGTTCGGCAAGTACAAGGTGGCCGGCGCCGAGCAGGCGCTGCAGGCCATCGCCAGCCAGCTGCGCGAGTACCGCGACTGGACCCGCCGTGAGGTGCTGCCCAAAGCCCGCGCCGATGCGCGCCTGCCCGAGCCGCTGTATGCCTACCAGCTCAAGCGCGTGGGCATCGACATCGCCCCGGCGCTGTTGATGCAGCGGGCCCAGTTGGAATTCATGGAAACCCGCTCGGCGATGCGCCAGCTGGCGCCGCTGGTGGTGCAGGCCAAGGGCCTGAAGGTCACTGACAGCACCGATCCGGTGGCCGTGGTGCGTGCGCTCAAGGGCGACAAGATCCCCGACGATCAGCTCGAGCACCACTACCGCGGCGTGATCGATGCGATCGACCCGATCATCCGCAAGGAAAAGATCGTCGATGTGCCGCAGCGCCCGATGCAGATGCGCCTGGGCTCGGCCGCCGAAAGCGCCGCCTCGCCGGCACCGCATTTCCTGCCGGCGCCGCTGGTCGGCAATACCGGGCAGCAGGGCACCTTCGTGTTGCCGCTGGGCAACCCGGCCGCCGGCGACAAGGCCGCGCAGTACGACGATTTCAACTTCGGCTCCGCCGCCTGGACGCTGAGCGCGCATGAAGGCCGACCGGGCCACGAACTGCAGTTCACCGCGATGGTCGAGCGCGGCATCTCGCTGGCCCGCACGATGTTCGCCTTCAATTCGGTCAACGTGGAAGGCTGGGCGCTGTATGCCGAAGCGGAGATGGTGCCGTACGAGCCGCTGGACGGTCAGCTGATCGCGCTGCAGTTCCGCCTGCTGCGGGCCGCGCGCGCGATGCTGGACCCGATGCTCAACCTGGGTCAGATCGACCGGGCCAACGCCGAGCGCGTGCTGATCGATGAGGTCGGCCTGTCCAAGGCGATGGCCACGCAGGAGCTGGACCGCTACATGGTGCGCATGCCCGGCCAGGCCGGCAGCTACTTCTACGGCTACACCCGGATTCTTGAGCTGCGCATGCAGACCGAGCTGGCGCTGGGCGATCGCTTCGACCGGCTGGCGTTCAACAACTTCCTGCTCGACCAGGGCCTGCTGCCGCCGGACCAGCTGGCCAAGGCCGTCAACGACGTGTTCGTGCCGAAGTACAAAAGCGCGGCCAAGCGCTGACGCGTTTGCGGTAGGCACCGACCGTTGGTCGGTGCGCTGTTCCAGCAGCCACGACCAATGGTCGTGGCCTACCGCGGTATCTGTTACCGCAGCGCTCTTTACCGCTGCGGCGTGATCGTCTGCGTCGGCAGGCGCGGCGCCGGCGGCGGATTTGGCACCCAGATCGCCACACCGGCCGCGCGCTTCTGCGTGGTCGGGATGCCGATGCCGACGCCACCGCCCACGTGCGAGCCATAGCTGCCCGCGCCGACGGACATGCCCACCGGCGAGCCGCTGGAACCCACGCCCATCAGGATCACGCCGTTGGCACCAAGGGCGGCCGCTTCACGCTTGAGCCGCATGACGGCGGCATCGGTCTGGCCCTGTGTGCCGAAACCGACTGCACTGGCCGATTCGAGCTGGGCGATTTCCTGCGACCCCGCCGGCGGGGTGGAGTAGATCTGCACCGTGGCCGGATCGACCGGCGCACGCGCCTGGCCGAGCATGACCTTGGAGGTGCTGGCGCAGCCGGCGCTGAGCAGCGCCAGGCCCAGCAATGCAGCGCATCGGATGTTCATGGCGTTACCCCTGTGTGTGATGGCTGGGATGATCGGCGCTGGTGACTGAATCGGTCCCAACCCCTGCCAGCGCACCCTAGCACCGCCCCGGTGAGGCCCCCGCCAACGGCGTCTCGCTGCCGCTTGCGCCTGCGCCGGGAACCGCTATGGTGGGCCACGCATTCACCTCAAGGAGCCGGGCATGGGATTGATCAGTCTGTTGTGGGGCATCGTCGCGCTGCTCTGGATGATTGTGGCCCTGATCCCGCTGCTGGGCTGGGGCAACTGGTTCCTGATCCCGTTTGCCGCGGTGGGCGCGGTCATCGCGGCCATCGGCATCCTGTTCACCCACGCCAGCAAGCGCGGCCGGGCCTGGACCGGGCTGGTGCTCAACGGCATCGTGGTGGTGGTGGGTGTCGTGCGGCTCGGGCTGGGTGGCGGCATCATCTGAGCGGCCCGTGCGCGGCCCGGGTGCGACCGACCGTCGCAGCTCACGGCCGCCCGGCACCATCGGCGTAGAATGACCGGCTGCCGCATCCGGCTCCGCCGGCGGTCCTCGCCCGTCCGGGCGCTCTCCCTGCACCGATGATCATTCGTCCTCGTCCCCACGGCTGGCAACTGCTCTACATCCTGCGCGGCTCCATCGTTCCGGCGGTGGCTCCGAAGGTCGTGGCGATCCTGCTGCTGTCGGTTGCGGTCGCGGCCCTGGCCGAGCTGTGGCACCCGCCGGGCATCGAGCGCGTGTCGGTGGCACCGTTCACGCTGCTGGGCCTGGTGCTGTCGATCTTCCTCAGCTTCCGCAACAACGCCTGCTTCGAGCGCTGGTGGGAAGGCCGAAAGCTGTGGGGCCAGCTGATCTATGAATCACGCAGCCTGGCACGCCTGTGTCAGGCGCTGTTGGTTGACGATCCCGCGCTGCGCGACCGCGTGTGCCGGCTGTGCATCGGCTTCGCGCATGCGCTGGCCGCCCGCCTGCGTGGCCGCGACATGATGCTGGCGGCACTGCCGTGGGTGCCGGAGGCCGACCGCGCGCGGTTCGGCCAGCGCCTCAATGCACCGGATCAACTGTTGGCGATGATCGCTGCCGATCTCGCCCAGGCACTGCGCGCCGGTCAGCTTGATCCGTACCTGTACACCCAGTTCGAAACACGCCTGCATGCGCTGTCCAGCATCCAGGCCGGTTGCGAGCGCATCCTGACCACGCCGCTGCCGTTCGCCTACACGCTGCTGCTGCACCGCTGCGCATGGCTGTTCTGCGTGCTGCTGCCGTTCGGCCTGGCCAGCTCGCTGGGCTGGGCAACGCCGGTGGTCTCGGCCGTGCTGGCCTATGCGTTTTTCGGCCTGGACCAGCTCGGTGAGGAGATGGAAGAGCCGTTCGGGCTGGAATCCAACGACCTGCCGCTGGATGCGATGGTGCGCACCGTCGAAATCGATCTGCTCGACAGCCTGGGCGTCCAGCCGCTGCCCGAGCCCCTGCAACCGCGGCAGTACCTGCTGCAGTAATTCCTGCACTCTTTCCTGCATTCCGTTCCGGAGTTCCTCATGGCACACCCCGACTATCGCCCCCGCCGCATGCGTCACGACGAGTTCTCGCGCCGTTTGATGCGCGAGAACACGCTGACCACCGACGACCTGATCTACCCGGTGTTCGTGCACGAGCTGGCGGGTCGCGCGCCGGTGGCCTCGATGCCGGGCGTGGAGCGGCTGTCCATCGACGAGCTGCTCAAGGTGGCCGAAGAAGCGCTGGAACTGGGCATCCCGGTGATCGACCTGTTCCCGGTGATCGATCCGGCCGGCAAGTCGCTCGATGCCGCCGCGGCGTGGGATGAGAACGGTCTGGCACAGCGCGCCATCCGCGCGGTGAAGTCGCGCTTCCCGGAGCTGGGCGTGATGACCGACGTCGCGCTGGATCCGTACACCACGCACGGCCAGGACGGCATCATCGATGACAAGGGTTACGTGCTCAACGACATCACCGTGGAGGCACTGGTCAAGCAGTCGCTGTCGCACGCCGAAGCCGGCGTGGACATCATTTCGCCCTCGGACATGATGGATGGCCGCATCGGTGCGATCCGCCGTGCGCTGGATGCCGCCGGCCACGTCAACGTGCGGATCATGGCCTACTCGGCCAAGTACGCCTCGGCGTTCTACGGTCCGTTCCGCGATGCGGTCGGCAGCTCCACCGGCCTCGGCAAGGCGGACAAGAAGACCTACCAGATGGACCCGGCCAACGGCGACGAGGCCATGCGCGAGATCGCGCTGGATCTGGAAGAAGGCGCGGACATGGTGATGGTCAAGCCGGGCATGCCCTATCTGGACCTCGTACGCCGGGTGAAACAGCAGTTCGGCGTGCCGACCTTCGCGTATCAGGTCAGTGGCGAGTACGCGATGATGAAGGCGGCCTTCGCCAATGGCTGGCTGGACGAACGGGCCTGCGTGATGGAGTCGCTGATCGGCTTCAAGCGTGCCGGCGCCGATGGCGTGCTGACCTATTTCGCCCCGCAGGTGGCGCGTTGGCTGCGCGAACGCTGACAATACGCGCCCACCCCGATACAGGACGACGATGATGCAGACGATGGGATGGCTACAGTGGGTGACCTGGACGGCCGGCGTGCTCGCCTTCGCCGTGGTCATCGGGCTGGTGATCCGTGGCGTGCGCCGCGCTGCGCGGCAGGCGCCGGAGCAACCCTCCGCCGCCGCCCGCATCGCCCGTGAGGCGCAGCTGTCGCCCGCCTTGCAGGCGCAGCTGGCGGCATTGAACCAGCGCAAGGATCACGGCGAGATCAGCGAGGCGCACTACGAGCAGCTGCGCGCGGAGCTGCTGCAGGGCCATTGACGCTGGGCGGCGCCGCCTCCACGGGGAGAGCCACGCCACGCGTGGCTGCCTTGCGGCGACCGCAGCGTCAACCGCAGCCAGTACCCTGCGGCACCGACGGCTTCTTGATCCGGTACAGATCCAGCCCGCCGGCACGCGGTGCGCGTGCCATGCCAGCCAGGACCATCTCCGAAGGTTTTGACGCGTCCACCACCGGCGCGCCGGTCTGGCCGTCGGCGGTGTTGAACGACAGCGTCAGCGGCACCGCCGCCTGGCGGTGATCGCAGCTCGCCAGCAAGACCTGCGAATGCCCCTCGCTCGCGCGGGTGAAGGCCAGCGCGTGCGCATTGTCCAGCCACGCGGCCCCGAGTTCATCGGCGGCCGTATTGAGCGGGGCCGGCAGGGCCTGCGCGCTGCCGAATCCCTCGCCCTGCACGGGCGCCAGATACAGATCGAAGCCGCCCTGGGTGGGCGTGCCATTGCGCGAGAACAGCAGCGTGCGTCCATCCGGGCGCAGCGCAGGTGCACGTTCGTCGGCGCGGGTGTTGAGCGCCGGCAGGGCCTGCGCGGTCCCGAGGGTGCCGTCGGTGGCCACCGGGGCACGGTACAGATCGAAGCCGCCCTGGCCGCCGCGGCGGTTGGAGGCGAAGTACAGCCAGCGGCCATCGTGGCTGAAGTACGGGTCGCGCTCGTCGTTGGCGCTGTTGAGCGCGAGCGGGGCAGGGTCCTGCCAGCGCCCCTCGCGCAGCACCGCCTGCCACAGGTCCCAACCCCCGTGTCCGCCGGCGCGGTCGCTGGCCCACACGATGCGCTGGCCATCCGGCGCGATCGTGGCCTGGGCTTCGTTGGCCTTGGTCGAGACCACGCCCATGCCCTCGATGCCGAATTCGGAAAGCGCCATCGCGGCGGGTGTGCAGAGTAAACTGGCGCTCAGCGCGAGCAGAGACAATGGAATGCGCATCATCGCGTCCGTTGGGGTTTGCGTTCCATTCTAGGCCCGGAGCAGGAAACCCATGACCGACCGTTACGCCGTATTCGGCCAGCCCATCGCGCATTCGCAGTCGCCGCACATCCATGCCACGTTCGGCCGGCAGGAAGGACTGGCGCTGGACTACCGCGCGATCGAGGCATCGCCGGGCGAGTTCCTGGCGGCCCTGGACGCCTTTGCCACCGAGGGTGGCGTGGGCGCCAACATCACCGCGCCGCACAAGGAAGCCGCCTTCGCGCTGTGCACCACGCTGACCTCGCGCGCGCGCCGCGCCGGTGCGGTCAACACGCTGCTGCGCAAGGGTGACCGCTGGCACGGCGATACCACCGATGGCATCGGCCTGGTCCGGGATCTCACCGACCGCCACGGCCTGGACCTGCGTGGCCGCCGCACCCTGTTGATCGGCGCGGGCGGCTCGGCCCGCAGCGTGGCCCCGGCCCTGCTGGATGCCGGCATCCTGGAGCTGGTGGTGGTCAACCGCACCCCCGAGCGCGCCGACGCGCTGATCGATGCAATGGGCGAGCCGGGCCGCGCCATCACCCGCTACTGGGAAGACATCCGCGAGCTGGGCGATTTCGAGCTGATCATCAACGCCACCTCGGCCGGCCGCGACCGCGCTGCGGAGTTCAAGCTGCCGTTGTCGCTGGTCAACAGCATGACCACCGCGGTCGATCTCAACTACGGCGAGGCCGCGATTGCCTTTACCGCGTGGGCGCGCTCGGCGGGGTGCCGCAACATCGTCGATGGCCTGGGCATGCTGGTCGAACAGGCCGCCGAGAGCTTCCTGCAGTGGCACGCGGTGCGCCCGCAGACCGATGCCGTCTACACCGAGCTGCGCACCCAGCTGGCCCCGCTGGCCGGCGAGGACTGAGCCGGTGGACATGGATCTGCTGATCTCGATGCTGACCATGGTGGGCGTGCGCCTGCCGGTGCTGATCGCGCTGGCAATCGCCGTGGTCTGGGTGGTGGATACCCCGCGCGGCGCGATCCGCAGCGTGGCCCTGGGTGCGCTCGGCGTGATGGCGCTGACCACCCTGGCCGGCCTGGTCCTGAACCTGGTGCCGATGTGGATGGTGCAGCAGGGCAACTACGAGAACCTGCAGCTGATGTCCAAGCTGCTCGGTGCCGGCCACTTCGCACTCAATCTGTTCGAGGCCCTCGCGCTGGTGCTGCTGGTCTGGGCGATGACCCGCGCGCTGCGCGGCCGCGCCGTTCCACCCGCTGCGCCGCTGCCGCCACGCTGAGCGGGTGCAGCCGCCTGTCGCGGCCCACAGTATTGGCGTGGGCCGCGTCACGGATATGAACCGGCGCGGAAAATGGCGCCGGTCACGGCCCCCGGGTCGTGAGAAAATGGGGGCCGTGATCCAGTCAGGCAGTCCCCCGGCGTGACCGAAAAAGTTGAAGCTCCCCGCGCCCTGAACGACGAGCTCAAGGCCGGCATCCGCGACGCCTACGCCAAGCTGCAGGCCAATACGCCCGGCTTCAGTACCCGGCGCTCGCAGAGCCAGATGATCGGTGTGGTGTCGCGTGCGCTGTCGCACAGCGGCGGCGTCGGCGTGGTCGAAGCGCCCACCGGCGTCGGCAAGTCGCTGGGCTACCTGACCGCCGGCGTGCCGATCGCGCTGGCGACCAAGAAGAAACTGGTGATCAGCACCGGCACCGTGGCGCTGCAGTCGCAGCTGGTCGAGCGCGACATCCCCAATTTCCTCAAGGCCACCGGCATTGAAGCCACCGTGGCGCTGGCCAAGGGCCGCACCCGCTACCTGTGCACCCGCAACGCGGCCGAGGCGCATGGCGATGGCGCGCAGGAAGGCATGTTCGACGACGAACAGCCGTTGTTCGACCGGCCGTTGGCGCCGATCGAGATGGACCTGGCGCAGTCGCTGAGCAAGGCCTTCCTGGAAGGCCGCTGGAACGGTGACCTGGACAACGCGCCGGAAACGATCAGCAATACCCTGCGCTCGCGCATCACCACGCCGGCCTCGGGCTGCGCGGGGCGCAAGTGCGCCTACTCGGCGCAGTGCGCGGTGCTGCGCTCGCGCAACACCGTGCGCGAGGCGCAGATCGTGGTGACCAATCACGCGCTGCTGTTGTCGGCGCTGTCGATCGGCGAGAGCGACAACGGCCAGCCGCTGATCGCGCCGCCCTCGGACATGCTGCTGGTGCTTGATGAAGGGCACCACATCGGCAACGTCGCCATCGACCAGGGCGCGGCCAGCCTCGCGCTGGACGAAATGGCCAAGCGCACCGGCCGCCTGCAGGTGCTGATCGCCGCGTCCTACCGCGCGGTGGACAAGGACAAGCTGGGCAACCTGCTACCCAATGAGGCCATCGAAGCCGCCGCCAAGGTCAGCAAGCAGCTCAAGGCCTTCCGCGATGTGATCGACCGCAGCTGGCGGCCGGACCCGGCCGCGCAGGAGCCGATGTGGCGCGCTCCGAATGGCCGCTTGCCGGACATCTGGATGCCGGATATCGAGGCCATCGCCGACGACACCCGCGCGCTGTTCAACTGGGCGCACGCCGCGCTGACGCAGGTGGCCAAGGGCAAGCCCGAGGATGCCGCGCGCGAGCGCCTGCAGCGCAACCTCGGCATGGCGCTGGAGATGATCGAGCAGCAGCACAATCTGTGGAGCGGCTGGCGCCGCGAAGACAAGGAGGGCCAGCCGCCGACCGCGCGCTGGATCACCCTCTCGCGCGATGGCGACCTGGTCCTGCATGGCTCGCCGGTCTCGGCGGCGAACGTGCTGCGCAAGCTGCTCTGGGATGAAGTGGATTCGGTGGTGATGACCTCGGCCACGCTCACCGGCGGTGGCGATTTCCAGGCGCTGGCGATCGACAACGGCATTCCGGCCGAAGCCGAGATGGTCTCGCTGGCCTCGCCGTTCGATCTGCCCAACCAGGCCCAGCTGATCGTGCCGGCATTCCCGGTGACCCCGGATGACAAGGAAGGTCACCCCAGGGAAATCGCCAAGTACCTGGTCAAGGAGCTGGACTGGGGCAAGGGCAGCATCGTGCTGTTCACCTCGCGCTGGAAGATGGAAAAGGTGGCCGAGCTGATGCCGGCCGCGCAGCGCAAGCAGGTGCTGGTGCAGGGCGAGACCGCCAAGCAGAAGATGATCGACGAACACCTGCGGCGTACGTCGGCCGGCGAGGGCTCGGTACTGTTCGGGCTCAATTCCTTCGGCGAAGGCCTCGATCTGCCCGGCGAAGCCTGCACCACGGTAGTGATCACCCAGGTGCCGTTCGCGGTGCCGACCGATCCGCAGACCTCCACATTGAGCGAGTGGTTCGAGAGCCGCGGCCTGAATGCCTTCAACCTGATCGCTATCCCGCATGCGCTGCGCACGCTGACCCAGTTCTCCGGCCGGTTGATCCGCACCTCCACCGATACCGGCCGCGTGATCATCCTCGATTCGCGGCTGCTGACCCGCCGCTATGGCAAGCGCATCATCGATTCACTGCCGCCGTTCAAGCGCGTGATCGGGTAGCGGTACACGACACTTGCAACGGGGCATTGCGCTCCGAAACGGTAGAGCCACGCCATGCGTGGCTGCTCTCCGATCAGAACGCGCCGCAGCCTGAAACTGCACGCACCCACGCATGGCGTGGACCTACCCCTCCAGCTTCGCCAGGTCGCGCACCGCGCCCTTGTCAGCACTGGTGGCCAGCAACGCATACGCCTTGAGTGCACCGGTGACCTTGCGCGGGCGCGCCTCGCGCGGCTTCCAGCCGAGCGCGTCCTGTTCGGCGCGGCGTGCGGCCAGCGTGGCGTCATCCAGCAGCAGATCGATGCGCCGTGCGGGAATGTCGATGCGGATGCGGTCGCCGTTGCGCACCAGGCCAATGGTGCCGCCCGAGGCCGCTTCCGGCGAGGCATGCCCGATCGACAGGCCCGAGGTGCCGCCGGAGAAACGGCCGTCGGTGAGCAGCGCGCAGTGCTTGCCCAGCCCCTTGGATTTCAGATAACTGGTCGGGTACAGCATCTCCTGCATGCCCGGGCCACCGCGCGGGCCTTCGTAGCGGATCACCACCACGTCGCCGGCCACCACTTCATCGGCGAGGATGCCCTGCACGGCGGCATCCTGGCTCTCGAACACGCGCGCGTTGCCTTCGAACACGTGGATGGATTCGTCCACGCCGGCGGTCTTCACCACGCAGCCATCGACGGCCAGATTGCCGCGCAGCACCGCCAGCCCGCCTTCGGACGAATAGGCATGCGCGACGGCGCGGATGCAGCCTTCGGCACGATCCACGTCCAGCGTCGGCCACCGCGTGGCCTGGCTGAAGGCGACCTGGGTCGGGATGCCGGCGGGGCCGGCACGGAAGAAATCGTGCACCTTTTCATCGGTGCTCACCGCGACATCCCAGCGTGCGATCGCCTCGGCCAGGGTGCGGCTGTGCACGGTCGGCACGTCGGTATGCAGCAGGCCACCGCGCGCGAGTTCGCCGAGGATGCCGAACACACCGCCAGCGCGATGCACATCCTCCATGTGGTACTTCGGCGTGTTTGGCGCGACCTTGCACAGCTGTGGCACACGGCGTGACAGCGCATCGATGGCATGCAGGTCGAAGTCCACCTCCGCTTCCTGCGCGGCGGCCAGCAGATGCAGGATCGTGTTGGTCGAGCCGCCCATCGCGATATCCAGCGTCATCGCGTTCTCGAAGGCTTCGCGGGTGGCGATGCCGCGTGGCAATGCACCCACGTCTTCGCCGCCGTACCAGCGGTGGCACAGTTCCACGACCACGCGGCCGGCGCGGCGGAACAGCTGCTCGCGGTCGGCATGCGTGGCCAGGGTCGAGCCGTTGCCGGGCAGCGACAGCCCCAGCGCTTCGGTCAGGCAGTTCATCGAGTTGGCGGTGAACATGCCCGAGCACGAGCCGCAGGTCGGGCACGCACTGCGCTCGTACTCGGCGACCTTCTCGTCGCTGGCGCTTTCATCGGCGGCGATCACCATCGCATCCACCAGATCCAGCTTGTGCTCGGACAGGCGCGTCTTGCCCGCTTCCATCGGCCCGCCGGAGACGAACACCACCGGGATGTTCAACCGCAGCGCGGCCATCAGCATGCCGGGGGTGATCTTGTCGCAGTTGGAAATGCACACCAGCGCATCGGCGCAATGCGCGTTGACCATGTACTCCACCGAGTCGGCGATGATCTCGCGGCTGGGCAGCGAATACAGCATGCCGTCGTGGCCCATCGCGATGCCGTCATCCACCGCGATCGTATTGAACTCCTTGGCCACGCCGCCGACCTGCTCGATCTCGCGCGCCACCAGTTGCCCCAGGTCCTTGAGGTGCACGTGGCCGGGCACGAACTGGGTGAACGAATTGGCGATGGCGATGATCGGCTTGTGGAAGTCGCCATCGGTCATGCCGGTGGCGCGCCACAGGGCGCGGGCGCCGGCCATGTTGCGGCCGGCGGTGGAGGTGCGGGAGCGGTATTCAGGCATGGTGGCTGGCAGGATCTGGCGGGCCGTGGGGGCGCGTTTCACCTCGATTCTGCCGAAAAATTCCGGTTGCGTTTGCAACCACCTTCGCCGCTGGCGCGGCCCCGCCCAGAGCGAATGCTGAAACGCTGTTCATGTTTTGGACTTTGCCGGTTTTGGTTGTTCGCCCCGATCAGGCATGATTGGGGAGATAACCGTACTAGGGGGCATGACGCCATGAAACGTTCCAGGACCACTGCGCTGCTGTTGATGAGCGCTGCGCCGCTGCTGTTCACCGCCTGCCAGAAGAACGAGGCCGTGCAGGTGCAGGAAGGGCTCTACACCTCGGTGCAGGCCTGTACCGAAGCCACCGGCGATCCGTCCAGCTGCCGCAACGCGTTTGCCGAAGCGCAGAAGCAGTCGGCCGATGCGGCCCCCAAGTACGCCACGCGTGAAGCCTGCGAGGCCGAATACAACGCCGAGCAGTGTGTGGAACAGAAGACCTCCACCGGCCATTCGTTCATCGGCCCGATGATGATGGGCTTCTTCATGTCGCAGATGCTCAGCAACCGTGGCGGCGCCGGCCTGGCCCAGCAGCCGGCCGCGAGCCCGGCCTACCAGGACAAGGCCAAGGGCTGGGCACGCCCGGGTCCGTCGACCGGTGGCATGAACACCGCCAGCGGCATCGGCGCGGGCAAGGCCGGCCTGGCGCCGGTCAATGCCACCCCGAACCGGGCGGTCACCGCCAGCCGCGGCGGCTTCGGCAACACCAGCAGCAACCGCAGCAGCGTCGGCGGCTGATCGATGCAGCGCGTGCGTATCGCCGAGCGCAGCCAATGGCGCGCTCGGGCAGAAGAATCCGGGTTCCGTTTCCACACCATCGATGGCCTGCCGTACTGGGATGAAACCGCGTACTACGCGTTCACCCTGCGCCAGATCGAACAGGACATCGAAGATCCCAGCGCCGAGCTGCATGCCATGGCGATGGATCTGGTCGACGAGGTGGTGGGCAGCCAGCAGCTGATGGACCAGCTGGCGATCCCGCCGCAGTTCCGCGACTGGATCGCCGAGAGCTGGCGCCGCCGCGAGCCGCACCTGTATGGGCGGCTCGATTTCGCCTACGACGGCACCGGCCCGGCCAAACTCTACGAGCTGAATTACGACACGCCCACCTCGCTGTTCGAGGCCTCGTTCTTCCAGTGGCAGTGGCTGGAGGACCAGCGCAACCAGAACCGGCTGCCGCCGGATGCCGATCAGTTCAACGCGATCCATGAGGCCTTGGTCGAACGCTTCGGTGAGCTGGCCGCGCAGCTGCCGCCGCCGCTGTATTTCAGCGCGGTCGGTGCGTCGGAAGAAGACCAGGGCACCGTCGCCTACCTGCGCGACTGTGCGGCTCAGGCTGGCCTTCGTGGTGAAGCGATCGCGATCGAGGATATCGGCCTGTCCGAGGACGGGCGCTTCACCGCGCTGGACGACACCGTGATCGGCAGCCTGTTCAAACTGTACCCGCTGGAAGACCTGATGACCGAGTCGTTCGGCCAGGCGCTGCCCGCCTCGGGCGTGCAGCTGCTGGAACCGGCGTGGAAGGCGATCCTCAGCAACAAGGGCGTGCTGCCGCTGCTGTGGCAGCGTCACCGTGGCCACCCCAACCTGCTCGCGGCCGAGTTCGACGATGGCAGCGAGCTGCCGCGTGGCTGGGTGCGCAAGCCGTTGTTCTCGCGCGAGGGCGCCAACGTGGCCATGCACCTGGCCGATGGCAGCTGGCAGGAAAGCGAAGGCCCGTACACCGGCCCGGCGATCCGCCAGGCCGCGCATCCGCTCACCGCGTTCGATGGCGGTTATCCGCTGATCGGCAGCTGGGTGGTGGGTGATCAGGCCTGTGGCATGGGCATCCGTGAGGACAACAGCCGGATCACCCGCGACAGCGCCCGCTTCGTACCGCACGCGATCATCGACGAAGCGCCGACGCGCATCTATCTCTGAGCGTTACAGCAACCCATCCCGCTTGACCGCCAGGTAGCGTTCCACCAGCGCCCCCGGCAGTGCTTCGGCGGTGACATCCAGCACCATCACCCGGTGGCTGCGCAGCGCGTCATGTGCGTCGCTGCGCTGCTGCAGGTAACGCGCGATCGCACCGGCCTGGGCAGCGTCCTGCAGGGTCTCCACCGGCTGGGACAGCGCATCATCCAGCGCGCGTTCGCGCAGGCTGGCCACGCACACCAGGTGCTGGCGTTGCAGCAGGCGCACTGCGGCGAGCAGATCTTCGATGTCCTCATCGCGCACGTTGGTGACCAGCATCACCAGTGAACGGCGGCGCTGGCGCAGCGACAGTTCGGTGGCGGCGGCAAGGTAATCGGTGGCAACCGGCTGCGCCTGCAGATCGTAGCTGGCGCGCAGCAGGGTATCGATGGTGCCCATGCCGCGTTTCGGTACGACCCAGCGGCTGTCGCCCCCGGCTGCGAACAGGCCCACGCCGTCGCCTTGGCGCAGCGCGAGGTAGGACACCACCAGCGCCGCATTGAGGACATGATCGAAGTGCGACAGCCCGCCTTCGCTGGCCATCATGCGCCGGCCGGTGTCGATCATCAGCACCAGCTGCTGGTTCTTCTCGTCCTGGTATTCGCGGGAGATCAGCTTGCGCGCGCGCGCGGTCGCCTTCCAGTCGACCTGGCGCAGGCTGTCGCCGACGCGGTACTCGCGCATCTGATGGAAATCGGTGCCTTCGCCGCGGCGGCGCTTGAGGTGCGCGCCGACCAGGCGCGAGGCTTGTTCGGCACTGAACAATGCAAAGCGCGTCAGCGGTGCGAAGTTGGGGTAGACGCGCACCGCCAGCGCCGGCGGCAGTTGCCGCCGCTGATGCCACAGCCGCCACGCGCTGTGCATGCGCAGGTGCACGCCCTCGAAGACGAAACGGCCACGCGCGGTCGGGGTCAGTCGGTACGCCACGCTGCTGGTGACCATCGGCTTGAGCGCCAGCGACCGCGGCAGGCCCTGCAGGCTCCAGCCACCGGGAACCAGATCGAATACCTCCACGCGCTGGTGCCGGCTCGATTCCAGCCGCAGCGTCGCCTCACGCTCGACGTTCAGCGCGAGCGACTCCGGCAGCTCGCGGTGCACGCTGGGCGAGGGCTGGTGGCGCAGGCGAAGCAGGTCCACCAGCGCAATCAGCGCCACGCCACCGCCAATCGCCCACCAGACCGCGTGCGGCCATGCGCCGATCACCACCGGCACGCCGAGCAGGCCCCAACCGGCCAGCAATGCCAGCAGCAGTGCGCCCGGCCTCATGCCGGTCGCTCGCGATGGAGGACGCGCCCACTCATTTGCGCGGTGCGTCCACCTTGGCCAGCAGCGCGGTCAGCGCGTCGTCGGCGCTCTGTCCTTCGATCTGCAGTTCCGGCGCCAGCGCGATGCGGTGGCGCAGGGCGGGCTTGGCGATATCGCGCACGTCATCGGGGGTGACGAAATCACGACCGGACAGCACGGCCTGCGCACGGGCCGCACGCACCAGCGCGATGCTGCCGCGCGGGCCGGCACCGAGCGCGATACCCGGCCATTGCCGCGTGGCGGCGACGATCCGCACCGCGTAGTCGATCACTTCCGGATCGACCGTGATTGCTGCGGTCGCCTGCTGCAACGCAATCACCTCGGCCGCGTTCAGCACGCGTGGCACCTGGGAGAGATCGAAATCGGCGGCGCTGCGGCCGGTGGTGATCGCATCGACCATGCGCTTCTCATCGTCCAGCGTCGGGTAGTCGATCAGCACCTTCAGCAGGAAACGGTCCAGCTGCGCTTCGGGCAGCGGGTAGGTGCCTTCCTGCTCGACAGGGTTCTGGGTGGCCAGGGTCAGGAATGGCGGGGTCAGCGCGAACGCTTTGCCTTCGATGGTGACCTGGCCTTCCTGCATCACTTCCAGCAGGGCCGACTGGGTCTTGGCCGGGGCGCGGTTGATTTCATCGGCGAGCAGCAGATTGGTGAACACCGGGCCGCGACGGATCTTGAAGCTCTCCGTCTTCGGGTCGTACACCGCATGGCCGCTGACATCGCTGGGCATCAGGTCCGGGGTGAACTGCACACGGCCGTAATCCAGCTCCAGCGCCTGGGCGAGCGCGCGCACCAGGAGCGTCTTGCCGAGCCCCGGCACCCCTTCGATCAGCACGTGGCCGCCGGCCAGCAGCGCGATCAGGATCTGGTCGAGGACCTCGGGCTGGCCGATGAAGGCCTGGCCCACGGCCTCACGGACGGCATCGACGCGCTCGGACAACGGCGATGGCGACGGGGATGGCGTCACGGCAGGCGGGGACAACGGCGGCGGAAGCGTCGGCTCGGTCATAGCAGGGTTCTCATCTGGATCAGCAGGCGGATGCGGTCGCGCAGGCCGGCGACGTCGTGGGAAGCGGGTGGGGTCAAGGCGGTCCGCACGCGCTCGTGCGACCACTGCAGTACCGCGGCGATGGCGTGCACCTGGGCCTCGCCGGTGAGGGCGGCTGCCGTCGGCGAGCGTCGCCGCAGGCGGGCCAGGAAGGCGCCCCGCACCGCGTCATACAGCAGTGGTGCCTTGCCAAAGCGCAGCAGGTGTTCGCCACTGGCGCGGATGTGTTCCAGCAGCGAGCGGCGTTCCGCGGCAGGCGAGGGTAGTTCACTGCCCAGGCGCTGCGCACGCTGCCACAGCCAGCCGAGCAGGGCCAGCAGCAACGGCGCCCACACCGGCCAGCCGAGGTAGAACACGCGGTTCCACAATGACGGCGGGCGCGAGGCGTAGACCAGCCACATCGTGCCCTTGCCATAGTTGGGCGCCAGCACGTAGCGGGTGAGATCGCGGTGGGCTTTGTCGTGCAGGTCATCAACGAAGGCGTTGGCAGCATTCGGCGGAACGCTCGGGTTGGGCCGGCCCTTGCCATGCATGAAGGCCATGTCGGCCAATACGTCGATGCGCCCCTGGCCGTGGCGCAGGCGGGCGAAGACCAGGTCATGGTCGTCACCCCAGCCACGCTCGAGGGTGACGCCGGCAGGCGGCTCGGCCGAGAAGCGGCGACCATTGCAGAACTCGACATGCTGCGGATCGTCGCGTACGTGGAAGCGCTGGCAGTAGCTTTCGTAGCCCTCGCTGTCCACGCCGAGCGCGTCCAGCAGGGGGCCATTACCGGCGCTGTCCTTTCCGATCGGTGGCGTGCGCACGATCAGATGCCCACCCTTGGCCACCCACGCCATCAGCTCGGTCACGGCCGGCGCCGGGACCTCTCCACTGTCCTGCAGCAGCACCACGGTATCGCCCGGCTCCAGCGGCATCCGGGTCAGGTCCAGACGTGGGCGCGACTGCACCGTGATCCCATCCGCACGCAGCGCCTGGCCGAGCACGTACAGTGCGTTGTAACTGGCTTCGCCCTGGGGCGGCAGGTGTTCTATGTGTGTCACCCGCTCGTGCGTGCGCAGGAACAGGATCGCCAGCGGCACGCAGATCACCAGCAGGCCCAGGACGATCAGCAGCCAGCGCAGACGGACGCTCACGCGCGCCACCCGAACTGAGCCTGCAGAATCGTGGCCAGCGCATCGAAGTCATCATCGCTGGGCAGTCGGCCGGCATACGCCGCGTACTGCCAGACCCGCACGATGCGCGCGAACAGGCTGCGGTCGGCCTCGACCGGCATCCGACGCGAGGCACGCAGGCACTGCGCTTCGGTGGCACCCGGCGGAAGCGTGATCCCGGCGCGCTCGCTCATCGATTCGACACTGGCGCGGTACAGCAGCGCCAGCGCCTGGCGGGGGCGTCCTTCCTGCCACAGGGCACGCGCACGCGACGCCGGATCGGGCGGCACCACGTCCGGTATCCGGATTGGTTCTTCGACCACCGCCGCGGCCTTCGCACGACGGCGCTGGCCGGAGCCGCGCAGCCACGGCAGCCAGCGCGGTGCGGTGGCCAGCAGCAGCAACACCAGGACCCCGACCACCGCCCACAGCGTCCATTCGGCGATCCGGGCCGGCAACAGCGGCCCCTTGCTGCCGCGTTTGCCAGTGGCCTTGGCCGCAGCCTCACGTTTTGCCTTCTCCGCCTCGGTTGCATCGCTTTCGATGCGTTTCCACTCGGTAACCTCACGGGTCGGGCTCTGCAGCGGGTCTTCATACGCGCGCTGCACAGCCTGGCGGAAGCCAGCCGTATCCACCGCGTCATCGCCAAAGATGACCGGGGGCGTGTTGTCCGGATCGTTGTCGTACGTCCGCGGCGGGTCATCGGCGTCATCATCTTCGCCACCGTCGGCGTCCGCGTCCGAAGCCGCATCGGCGTCTTGCGCAGGCGACGGAGCGTCATCGGCCGGCGCCGGCAACGCACCCTTGGTGTTCGACTGCGCCGGCGCCTGTTGGGCGTGCAGTGCCGCGCCCGGCCAGAGCAGCACGAGGGCCAGGACCAGCAGCGGCGCAGCGCGCTGCAACCGTGCATGCAGGCGGCGGAAGGCGATCTCCACATCCCACGCTTCCATCTGGGTGCGGCGATCCAGATACAGGCCGAAGCCGGCACCGACGTAGAACGGGCCGATCAGCGTGGCGGCCCCCCAGAACAGCAGGTTCACGCCCAGCTGCATCCATGCGGGCATGTCCTGCTTGGCCAGCTCCCATGCCGCGCGCCAGGACTCGGACAGCAGGTCCACCGGAATGAACAGGAACACCGCTGCGATGCCGCCGACCACCAGCACCGTCTCGAAGACCATGCACACCATCGTCAGCAGGACGGCATAGCCCATCGCACCCCCGGCGATGGCGCGACGCCGTTGGCGACGATGTGCCGGATCCGCGCCTTCCAGCAGATTGACCGGCAGCAGCACCGAACGCAGCGGGCTCAGACGTCGCCAGCCGAGATAGCCCCAGAAGCCCTGCCAGCCCCATGTGCGCTGCGCGCGCAATGTCTGCAGGGGCGTGGATGCATCGCCGAACACCCCGCGTGAGATCACGTACAGCGCGATGCGCTCGAACAGCGGCTTGAGCCACCACATCGCCAGCCAGGCCCAGCCGAAGCTGTTGGTCCACCATGCCACTGCGTTGAGCAGCACGAACACCGGCAGCGACACGAGGATCCACGGCGCCCAGATCGCCGCGGCATGCCGGCGTACCAGGGCCATGCCCAGCTCCATGGCTTCCCAGCCCGAGCGCGCGCGCAGCACGACGTTGAGCCGATCAATCTGCATCGGCCGCCCCACGTCCGCCACGCCACAACCACACGAACACGGTGGTCCACAGCACAGCGGCAACGCTGTATTTGCCCCACGCCGGAATTGCCGCGATCGAGGACCAGAACGCTTCGATGAAGGCGGCGATCAGCAGCATCGCCGCAACGCCCACGCACAGCTTGGCGCCGATCACACCGCCCTCGACCAGCGCATCGATGCGCCGCCGGCGACCGGGTGCGAGCAGTTTCATGCCCAGCTGCAGGCCCGCCCCGCCGGCGATCACGATCGCGGTCAGCTCGAAGGCGCCGTGGCCGGCCACGAAGCGCCAGAACGGATCGCCATGGCCGATATGCTGCAGATGGCCGGCGACCGATCCGATGCCGACGCCGTTGAACAGCATCACCAGCACCGTGCCGACGCCGGCGATCAAGCCGAAGGCGAACGTGCGCAGGCCGATGCTGATGTTGTTCATGATGTAGTAGCCGAACATCGTCCAGTTGGTGCCGCTGTCGCGGCCCAGGTTGGGCGATGCCGGATCGTACATGCGTTCGAATTCGGCGATGCGCGCGTTGTCCATCAGCAGATGGATCAGCTCGGGGCGCCACAGGATCAGCGCGAAACTGCCCACCAGCGGCACCACGAACAACGCCGCAGCGACCCACATGCTGCGCGCCTGGCTGCGCACCAGCTGCGGGAAATCGGCGAACAGGAAGGCGAGCGCACGCCGCCACTGCGGGCGCGGCGTGCGGTAGAGCAGGGTGTGGCCCTGCTGCATCAGCTGCTGCAGGCGTGCCACCAGCTGCGGGCTGTAGCCGCGCCGGCGCGCCAGCGCGAGCTGCTGGCACAGGCGGCGATAGCGCTGCGGGAAGTCGGCATCGTCCAGACCCTCGTGGGCCGCCTGCCGGCGCGCCTGCCGCGGACGCTCACCGCGCTGGGCCAGCCACTGCTCCAGCGTCTGCCACTCGGCCTGGTAGCGGGCGACGAACTGTTCCTGTCTCATCGACGTCCCAGCAGCCAGTTGGCCATCGCATACAGGCGCAGCACGCCGACCTGGCCCTGGCTCTCGGTCAGCGGCGCGGCGATGTCGGCCAGTTCCTGCTGGCGCGGCACCGACAGCCGCGGCGCACGCTCGGCGAAGTCGACCACGGCGGCCTGCTCGGCCGGCTGCAGTGGCTGCGGCGGGGCCAGTACGCTGCCGACCGGCACCGTGCCGCCCACCGGCGGTGCGCTCTGGTGGATCACCACGGTTCCCGCGACCAGGTCACCGAGGCGGCGGCCATGCGCATCGAACAGGCTCGACAGCAGTCCCAGCGCGTAGCCGAACGGCAGCATGTCCACGGTGCGCAGCAGGTTGCGGGTGATCGCGCTCATCCAGCCGATCGGCCCACCATCGCTCGCCACCACGCGCAGGCCCATCGCGCGCTTGCCCAGGGTGCGGCCCCAGCAGGCCTCCTGGACGATGGTGTAGGCCCACATCAACAGGAACATCAGGCCCAGGTAGAGGCCTTGGCCGAATCCACCGAGGAAGGCCAGTGGAATGCTCAGCACCATCAACGCACCCACCCGGATCACCAGGTCGATCGCCCACGCCAGCGCACGCGGCAACGGCCCGGCCACGGGCAGGTGCAGAGGCACGCCTTCGGGGGTGATGACCTCCCGGTAGGTATCCAGCATGGGCGCGCTCATCGGCGGCGCATCGCGCGGGATCCTGCGGGCGGGCACGAGGGGGGCCGGAGTCCTCTCCGGTCTGCCAGCGGGGGCATGCGGTTCTCGACTGCTTCCTGGTCGGCTGAGGACTTTACCGCAATCAACCCCGGTACTGGTCCTTGAGGCGCACGTAGTGATCGGCCGAGTAATGCAGCGACTCGATCTCCTTGTCGCTGAGCGTGCGCGCCAGCCGTGCCGGGTTGCCCAGCCACAGCTCGCCTTCGCCGACCACCTTGCCCGGGCCGAGCACCGCGCCGGCGCCCAGGAAGCCGTGCGTGTTCACCGTCGCGCCATCGAGAATGCACGCCCCCATGCCGATCAGGCAGTAATCGCCGATCGTGCAGGCATGGATGATGGTGCCGTGGCCGACGGTGACGCCCTCACCGATGATCGTCGGGTAGCCGCCCTTGTTGAACGGGCTGTGGTGACTGACGTGGATGATGGTGCCGTCCTGGATGTTGCTGCGCGCGCCGATCCGCACGTGGTTCACATCGCCGCGGATCACCGTGCCCGGCCACACCGAGACGTCATCGCCCAGCACCACGTCACCGATGATCGTGCAGGCCGGATCGATGTAGACGCGTTCGCCGAGCACCGGCAGCGTGTCAAGGAAGGGGCGGATCGGGGACATGCGGACTCCAGACAATGACGCGCCCTGCTGGGCGCGTGGTCATGATACCGGGCGCCGTTTTTTCTTTCCGTTACGCCACGCGGCTGCGGCGCGCGCGTTCCAGATGCACCAGCAGCAGCGAGATCGCCGCCGGGGTCATGCCGGGGATGCGCTGGGCTTGGCCGAGGGTCTGCGGCCGCACGCGCTCGAGCTTCTGCTGCACTTCCGCCGAGAGACCGCGCACGCCGGCATAATCGAAATCGGCGGCGATGGCGGTGTTCTCGTGACGCTGCTGGCGCTCGATCTCGTCGCGCTGGCGGTCCAGGTAGCCGGCGTACTTCACCCCGATCTCGACCTGCTCGGCCACCTTGGCATCGGCCACGGCCGGGCCGAGCGACGGCACCTGCATGAGCGTGGCGTAGTCCAGTTCCGGGCGCTTGATCAGATCCAGTACGTTGGTTTCGCGGCTGACCGCCACCCCCAGCGCAGCTTCCACCTCGCGGCCCAGCGCATTGCACGGCGTGGCCCACAGCGCACGCAGCCGTGCGGTTTCCTGCGTCACCGCGTCCTGCTTGGTCTGGAACGCGCTCCAGCGGCGGTCGTCGACCAGGCCCAGCTCGCGGCCGAGGCCGGTCAGGCGCACATCGGCGTTGTCCTCGCGCAGCTGCAGCCGGTATTCGGCGCGGCTGGTGAACATGCGATACGGCTCGTTGGTGCCGTGGGTGATCAGGTCGTCGACCAGGACACCCAGGTAGGCCTCGTCGCGGCGCGGGCACCAGCCGGCGTCGTCACGGGTGAAGCGCGCGGCGTTGAGCCCGGCCAGCAGGCCCTGCGCGGCGGCTTCTTCATAGCCGGTGGTGCCGTTGATCTGGCCCGCAAAGAACAGGCCGCTGACGGTCTTGGTCTCCAGCGTGTTCTTCAGCCCGCGCGGATCGAAGAAGTCGTATTCGATCGCGTAGCCGGGGCGGGTGATGTGCGCGTTCTCGAAGCCGCGCATGCTGCGCACCAGCTCCAGCTGCACATCGAAGGGCAGCGAGGTTGAGATGCCGTTGGGATAGATCTCGACCACGTCCAGCCCTTCAGGCTCGACGAAGATCTGGTGGCTGGCCTTTTCGGCGAAGCGCACCACCTTGTCCTCGATGGAGGGGCAGTAACGCGGGCCGATGCCTTCGATCTGGCCGCTGTACAGCGGCGAGCGGTGCAGCGCGTTGCGGATGATCTCGTGGGTGCGCTCGCTGGTGTGGGTGATCCAGCAGCTGACCTGCGCCGGGTGCTCGTCCACGCTGCCGAGGAAGGACATCACCGGGCGCGGATCGTCGCCGGGCTGTTCTTCCATCACGGTGTAATCCAGCGAGCGGCCATCGATGCGCGGCGGGGTGCCGGTCTTGAGGCGGTCGATCACGAACGGACGCTCGCGCAGGCGCGCGGCCAGCGTGGTCGCCGGCGGGTCGCCCATGCGGCCGGCGGCGTACTGGGTCTCACCCACGTGGATCTTGCCGGCCAGGAAGGTGCCGGCGGTGAGCACCACGGCCGCCGCGCTGAAGCGCAGCCCGGTCTGGGTGATCGTACCGCGCACGGCATCGCCTTCGATGATCAGGTCATCGACCGCCGCTTGGAATACCGTCAGGTTGGGCTGGGCTTCGACGATCTGGCGGATCGCCATCCGGTACAGATTGCGGTCGGCCTGGCAGCGCGTGGCGCGCACGGCCGGCCCTTTGGAGGCGTTGAGCGTGCGCCACTGGATGCCGGCGCGGTCGGCGGCATGCGCCATCGCGCCGCCCAGGGCATCGATCTCCTTGACCAGATGGCCCTTGCCGATCCCGCCGATGGCCGGGTTGCAGCTCATCGCGCCGATCGTTTCCACGTTGTGGGTCAGCAGCAGGGTGCGCGCACCGCTGCGTGCGGCCGCCAGCGCGGCCTCGGTGCCGGCGTGGCCGCCGCCGATGACGATGACGTCGTAACGGTAGAAGGTGTCAGTCATGGCGGAGGAGCTCGGGACGGGGCCGGACGGCCCGGATCAGCCCTGGAGGCAGGGCGCGGGTGGCGATTTTAGCGCCATTCGTCGGGGGCCATGAAATCCACCCTCAAGTTGGCACGTTTTCTGCAGATAACCCAATAGCACCCAGGATGGCATGCGCCTTGTGCGTAACGGACCGGAATTGGAACAGGGGCCGGTCCAAGCGCATCGTGGGGAAGCAGAAGGGCCGGTAGTCGGGGGACTGCCGGCCCTGTTTTTTTGCCGTCCCGCGCTGGTTTCAAGGGCGCCAGATACAAAAGGCCCCGCCATTGGCGGGGCCTTCTGCGTTATAGGTGCCGACATCCGACAGGGCCGGAACAGGGGGGATCCAGATGTTCCTGGCGGATATCGACATAGAACCGAATGTGACGCCACTTGTCGCTTTTGGCACTTTGTGACCGTGGCCGTCACCGCCCGGCTAGATTGAACCGCCGGGCGCGTGAAAATCAAGCCATATCAGGGCTCAACTGTGCGTTGGTTCGCATTGTTGAGATTCCGCCACGGGGAACCGTTCATCCTCGGGGACGCCGGGCGTGGTGCCTGGGCCGGCCGGGCCTGGGGCCGCGGCGACGGGCGCTGCTGTTGCTGCGGCTGCGGCCGGCGCGGACCACTCACCGAATCCATGTTCCGCCACGGCGAGCCACCGTTGTTGGGGCGCGGACGATCCGGCGGACGGGTCGGCTGACCGCCATTGCCGTTGCCGGGGCGCGGCGGCGGGCGGTGATTGTGCGGCGGGCGATAGTTCGGGTACGGACGGTAGACCGGGTAGCCGTAGCCACCGCCATACCCGCCATAGCCGTAATAGCCACCGCCGCCGTAGTAGCCGCTGCCGTAACCATAGGGATACCCAGCCGGGTAGCGGTACTCGACCGAGGGTGCGCCGTGGTAGTAGCCATTGCCACCGCCGCCACCGCCGACATAGTCGTACGTCGCGCAGCCGGACAGGGCCAACAACAGGCCACCGGCAAGAACAAGGCGCATTTTCATGATGGGGTCCCCCCAAAGGGCTGTATGGCCAGCTTCGGCCCATGGCATTGAATCGGCCCTTAACTTGGCCCGGTCCGAATGAATGGTTGCCATGCTGACATGTTCAGCAAGGCGGGTGTGGATGCGGGGCATACGTTAATCTTGCGTCATGAGCGATTCACCCTTGCCCTGTGTTGACGACGTGCTGGCGGCGGCGGCACGCATTGCCGCGCACGCCTGCGTGACCCCGGTCCTGCGCTCGCGCACGATCGATGCCATGACCGGCGCGACCGTCTTCTTCAAAGCCGAACACCTGCAGCGCAGCGGGGCCTTCAAGTTCCGCGGCGCCTGCAGTGCGGTCTGGGCGCTGGATGAGGAACAGGCCCGGCGCGGGGTGGTCACCCACTCGTCGGGCAACCATGGCGCCGCGTT
Source organism: Stenotrophomonas sp. SRS1 (assembly GCF_026130205.1). Lineage (NCBI taxonomy): Bacteria > Pseudomonadati > Pseudomonadota > Gammaproteobacteria > Lysobacterales > Lysobacteraceae > Stenotrophomonas > Stenotrophomonas sp. SRS1. The sequence goes on from NZ_JAINFD010000002.1 coordinate 180,656, forward strand.
GGCGCTGGCCGCGCGTACCCGCGGCATTGCCTGTCATGTGGTGGTGCCCGAGGGAGCCGTGGCCGCCAAGTTGGCCAACATCGGCCGCCACGGGGCCACGCTGTGGCGCTGCGACGCCTCGATCGCCGCGCGTGAAGCCATGTGCGCCCAAGTCCAGGCTGAAACCGGGGCCACCCTGGTGCACCCCTATACCGACCCCCGGGTCATTGCCGGCCAAGGCACGGCTGCGCTGGAACTGCTGCACGCCGCCGACGGACTGGACGTGATGGTGGTACCGGTCGGCGGTGGTGGCCTGGCCGCCGGCACGCGGCTGGCGCTGCAGACTGCGACCCCCGGGGTGGACCTGATCCTGGCCGAGCCGCTGGGTGCCGCCGATACCGCGCGCTCGCTGGCCGCGGGCGAGCGGCGCATCGATTTCACCCCCGACACCCTCTGCGACGGCCTGCGCGGAACGCTGGGCGCGCCCAACTTTGCGCTGTTGCACGGTGCATCGCAGGTGATCACCGTGGCCGACGCCGATACCGTCGCGGCGATGCGGGTGATCTGGCAGGTGCTCAAGCAGGTGGTCGAACCCTCGTCGGCGATCGCGCTGGCGGCGATCTTCGCCGAACCGGAACGCTTTGCCGGCAAACGCGTGGGCGTGGTGCTGTCCGGTGGCAACGTCGATCTTGATGCCCTCCCGTGGGGGGTGGCATGAGCCGACGCACAGGGGTGGGGTTCTTCGGCTGGCTGTGGCGGTTGTGCGTGCTGCTGGCGGTCTGGCTGCTCGGGGTCACGGCGTGGATCGTCTGGATCGGCGAGCGCGACCAGGCGCAGAAGGCTGACGCGATCATCGTGCTCGGCGCGGCGGCGTATGACGCCAAGCCGTCGCCGGTGTTCGAAGAGCGCATCCGGCACGGGCTGGATCTGTACCAGCACGGCTATGCGCCGCTGCTGATCTTCACCGGTGGCTACGGTGGCACCGGCGCGCGCTTCTCCGAATCGCAGGTGGCACGTCGCTACGCGCTCAAGCAGGGCGTGCCCGATGACGCGATCCTGATCGAGACCGCCTCACGCACCACGCGCCAGAACCTGATCGAGGCGCGGCGCCTGATGGAGCAGCGCAAGCTGCACCGCGTGATCATCGTCAGCGACCCGCTGCACATGGCCCGCGCGCTGCGCCTGTGCCGCGAGCTGGGCATCGATGCGCTGGCCTCGTCCACGCCGAGCACGCGCTTCCGCAGCTTCCACACCAGCTGGCGGTTCCTGGCGCAGGAAATCTATTTCTTCCACCGCGATCTGTTCCCGTCGTAGAGCCGACCGTTGGTCGGCTGGACGCGATCAGCGCGTTCGGCTCAGGGCGTTTTGCGGCGGATCGGAATCGCCGAGACCGGCACCGTGGCGACATCGTGCCCCCGCTCGCGGATCGGTGCGCCGCCTTCCGGCGCCCACGCGTGTGCGTAGATCACTTCCCAGCTGCTGGGCAGCTTGCCGTCTGCGCGCCGCAGCGGCTCGTAGGCTGCGCGCGCGGCATCGAAGCGCCCGCGCCCGGTCAGCGTATGGCGGCGGTCCTGGCGCGCGTTGGTGGCGCCGATCGCCTTCAGCTCGCGCATCAGCGCGGTCAGGTCGTCGTAGGTCAGGGTGAACAGGTCGCGGTCCAGGACCGGATCGCGGAAACCGGACATCATCAGCGCATCGCCGAACTGTGCGATCGGGGCGAAGCGGCTGACATGCGGCACGTCGTCGGCCGCGGCGAACGCATCGCGCAGTTCGATCAGCGTCTCCGGCCCGAACGTGGAGACCAGCAGCAGGCCGCCGGGCTTGAGCGCGCGGCGGAACCCGGCGAACACCGCCGGCAGGTCCTCCACCCACTGCAGGCACAGGTTGCTGAAGATCACATCCACGCTCTGGTCCAGCACCGGCAACGCCTGCGCATCGCCGCACACGCGCGAGAACGGCTTCCACCAGCCGGCCTGCTTCTTCGCCTCACGCAGCATCGGCTGGGCCAGATCCAGCGCGATCACCTGTGCCTTCGGCCAGCGCTTCTTCATGAGCGCGCTGGCATGGCCGGTGCCGCTGCCGACATCGAGCACCACCTGCGGCTGGCGGTTTTCCAGGTAGTCCAGCGATTCGAGCAGGCGCTTTTCCACCTCGCGCTGCAGCGCGGCGGCGGCGTCGTAACTGCTGGCGGCGCGCGAGAAGGCGCGGCGGACGTGATGGGGATCGAAGCTGGACGTCATGGGGTACTCACGGCTCAAAACGGTGGTGCGGGTGGACTCAGAAGGTGCCCGGGTAGGCGCCGCCATCGATCAGCAGGTTCTGCCCGGTGATGTAGCCGGCCTGTGCGCTGCACAGGAAGGCGCAGGCGGCACCGAACTCATCGGCGGTGCCAAAGCGGCCGGCGGGAATATGCGTGCGTTTGCGCTCGGCGAGCTGGCCGGCATCGATGCCCTGCTGCTGCGCCAGATACGCGAAGTTGCCGCGCAGACGATCGGTATCGAACTGGCCCGGCAGCAGATTGTTGAGGGTGACATTGTGGGCGACGGTCCTGCGTGCCAGCCCGGCCACGAACCCGGTCAGCCCGGAGCGTGCGCCGTTGGACAGCCCGAGGATGTCGATCGGGGCCTTCACCGAGGAGGAGGTGATGTTGACCACGCGGCCGAAGCCACGCTCGATCATGCCATCCACCGTGGCGCGGATCAGCTCGATCGGAGCCAGCATGTTGGCATCCAGTGCGGCGATCCAGTCTTCGCGGGTGAACTGGCGGAAATCGCCCGCCGGCGGGCCCCCCGCGTTGTTGACCAGAATGTCGACCTGCGGGCAGGCGGCCAGCGCGGCGGCACGTCCCTCCGGGGCGGTGATGTCGGCAACCACGCCGATCACCCGGCGTGCGCCCGGCAGGGCCTGCAGTTCGAGTACGGCGTGTTCCAGGTCGGCTTGACCGCGCGCGGCGATCACCACGTTGACGCCTTCGCGGGCGAGTGCGCGTGCACAGCCCAGCCCGAGGCCTTTGCTGGCGGCGCAGACCAGGGCCCAGCGGCCGGCGATTCCAAGATCCATGGGGTCAGTCCTGTGGGGAAAGGCAGGCGTACATGATCGGTGATGCGCGGCCGGAACAGGTCAAGGCTGCGCGGCAACAAAGTGTTGCAGCTGCGCGGCCACCTCATCGGTATGGCCGAGGAAGGGGGCATGCCCGCCCTGGGCGATCACATGCGCCTGCGCGCCCGGCGCCAGCGCGGCAGCAGCCTGCATGGCCCGCGCCGAGACCAGCCGGTCCCGCTGGCCGGCCAGCCACAGACTGGGCTTGCCCAGCTGGGCCAAGGCGCCGCGCAGATCGGTGTTTTCCAGCAGGCGCAGGCCTTCCTGCAACGCACGAGGGGCGGGCTCGCCGCGTGCGACCAGCATCTCGCGCAGCGTGCGCAGTTCCTGACGGGCGTGTTCGGAGCCCATCGCATCCAGCGCGAGGAAGCGTTCCAGCGTGCCGCGGTAGTCCTGCGCGAGATCCTGGCCAAACTGCTCGAACACCGCCGGTTCCACCGCATGCGGCCAGTCCTCGCCGCGCACGAAACGCGGCGTGGCGGCGATCATCGCCAGCGCACGCACCTGGGGCAGGGTCGCGGCAGCATGCAGCGCGAACAGACCCCCGAGCGACCAGCCGCACCAGACCGCCGGCGGCGTGGCCGCGGCAATGGCGTTGACCACATGCGGCAGGCGCAGCGGCGTGGTGTCATCGCGGCTGGCGCCGTGGCCGGGCAGGTCCACCAGGTGCAGCTGGAAGTGCGCCGACAGGCGCTCCACCAACGGTGCGAACACGCCGCCGTGCAGGGCCCAGCCGTGGATGAGAACCAGCGCCGGGCCCTGGCCGATGACCTCGATATGCATGCTCAACGCTGCGGTGTCACGCGGTCAGCGCGCTCAGTGCTTGCTGCTGCACCACGGTATCGCGGGCATGCGCGATCGCATCGACCAGGGCGCGGACCTGTGCGGGTGCGTGCAGCGCCGACAGTGTCACCCGCAGGCGCGCCTTGCCCTCCGGTACGGTCGGCGGCCGGATCGCGCTGACCAGGAAACCGGCGGCTTCCAGCGCGGCCGACATGCCCATCACCGTCGACTCGGCGCCGCACAGCAACGGCTGGATCGGGGTATCGGACGGCATCAATTCCAGGCCGTGCTGGCGCGCACCGGTGCGGAAGATGCCGATCAGTTCGGTGAGCTTTTCGCGGCGCCAGTCGTCGCGGCGCGCCAGCTTCACCGCGGCCAGGGCGGCGGCCGCCTGCGCCGGTGGTACGGCGGTGGTGTAGATGTAGGGGCGCGCGGTTTCGGCCAGGTGCTGGATCATCGCCTCGTCACCGAGCACGACCGCGCCGCTGCCGCCGAGCGCCTTGCCGAGCGTGGCCAGCTGCAGCGGCACATCATTGACGCCCAGGCCCGCATCGGCCACGCAGCCGCGGCCGTGTTCACCGACCACGCCGATGCCGTGCGCGTCATCGACGTACAGCAGCGCTTCCTGCATGCGCGCCACCAGCGACAACGACCGCAGCGGGGCGATGTCACCGTCCATGCTGAAGACGCCGTCGGTGGCCAGCATCGCCGCGCCGTTGGGCGCGTGCTTGAGTTGGCGCAGCGCGCCTTCGGTATCCAGATGCGGATAACGACGCAGGCGGCAACCGGCCAGGCGCGTGGCATCGAGCAGGCTGGCGTGGTTGAGCCGGTCCTGCACGCAGACATCGTCTTCTTCGCTGAGCAGCGCCTGCTGCACGGCAAGGTTGGCGGCAAAGCCACTGCCGAACAGCAGCGCCCGCGGATAGCCGAGCCAGTCGGCCATCTCCTGTTCGAGCGCTTCATGCAGGGCATGGTGGCCGCAGATCAGGTGCGAGGCGGTCGCGCCGGCACCTTCGCGCGCAGCGGCATCCTGCAATGCGCTGACCACGCCGAACTGCTGCGACAGACCCAGATAGTCATTGCTGCAGAAGTTGGTCAGCCATTGGCCGTCCACTTCCAGCTGCACACCATCGCGCCGGCTCACCATGCGGCGCACGCGAAGGCGCCCCTGCGCGTCGCGGAGCTTGCGCTGGGCCTGGATGCGGTCGTGCAGGTCAGGACGGGCCATGGTCATCAGGGGGTCCGGGTGGGCCGTTAGCGTACCCGGTTGCCGGGCCCGCTGCTCGGGGCTCAGGCCGCCTGCCCGCAGCTGCCGCCGGCGGTGATGTCGGCGTGGACCGTGCCCGGGTGGTCGTGCCCGGCGGCGTCCACCGTGACCGGCATCGGGCGCAGGCCCAGCCGTGCGAACAGGGCCAGATCGCGTTCGGTGTCCGGGTTGCCGGTTGTCAGCAGCTTTTCGCCGTAGAAGATGGAATTGGCCCCGGCCAGGAAGCACAGCGCCTGCAGCTCATCGCTCATCGCCTCGCGCCCGGCCGAGAGCCGCACCATCGCCCGTGGCATCACGATGCGGGCCACCGCGATCATCCGCACGAACTCGAAGGGGTCCAGCTCGGCGGTGCCGTGCAACGGTGTGCCGGCGACCTGCACCAGGCGGTTGATCGGTACTGAATCCGGATGGGCCGGCAGGGTGGCCAGCGCCAGCAGCAGGCCGGCGCGGTGTTCGCGCGTCTCACCCATGCCGACGATGCCACCGCAGCAGGTCTTCAGCCCGGCATCGCGCACGTGCGCCAGCGTGTCCAGGCGGTCCTGGTACTGGCGCGTGTGGATGATCGAATCGTAGTAGTCCGGCGCGGTATCCAGGTTGTGGTTGTAGTAGTCCAGCCCGGCCTCGCGCAGGGCGGTGGCCTGCGCGCCGCTGAGCATGCCCAGCGTGGCGCAGGTCTCCAGGCCGAGTGCTTTCACCTCGCGGATCATCGCCGCCACCTTGGGGATGTCGCGGTCCTTGGGCGAACGCCAGGCCGCGCCCATGCAGAACCGGGAGGCGCCCGCCGCCTTGGCCTGGCGGGCCTTGGCGACCACGTCGTCGGTGGCCATCAGCTTCTGTGCGTCCACCCCGGTGCTGTAGCGCTGCGCCTGCGGGCAGTAAGCGCAGTCTTCCGGGCAGCCGCCGGTCTTGACCGAGAGCAGGGTCGAGACCTGCACTTCCGCCGGGTCGAACTGCTCGCGGTGCACGCTGGCCGCGCGGTGCAGCAGGTCCGGGAACGGCAGCGCGAACAGGGCCAGCAACTCCTCGCGGTGCCAGTCGTGTCGGATGACAGAAGCCATGGGAGTGTCCTGACAGATAGTGGAACGAAAGGGCGGCAGTCTGGTGAGGCAGCCTTCTTCTGTCAACCATATGGTCTTTTCGAAAGTTTACGGAGTACTCGGTTGGCTTGGATGGCAGATCCTGCCGCTGCGCTGCCTGGTCTGCGAGTGCCCGGGCGAAGACGGGATGGACCTGTGCCGCGCGTGCCATCGCGACCTGCCCTGGAATGACCACGCCTGCAGGCGATGCGCACTGCCACTGGCGGCGAACGACCCCGGTGATGCAGCAGGGGATCACTGCGAGCGCTGCGTGGACGAGTACCCCCGCCAGGCGGCGGCCAGTGCCGCGTTCCTCTACGCGCCGCCGATCGACCGGTTGCTGATCCGGTTCAAATTCCACCAGGACCTGGCCGCCGGCCGGCTGCTCTCACAACTGATGCTTCAGCGCGTGCCGCCGTTTCTGGCCGGGCCGCTGCAGCCGATGCCACTGCACCGCCGCCGGTTGCGCCAGCGCGGTTACAACCAGGCGCTGGAACTGAGCAAGCCGCTGGCGCGCGGGCTGTGCTGTCCACTCTGGCAGGGCCTGCAGCGCACCCGTGAAACCGCAGCGCAATCGAATCTGGACGCGGATGCCCGGCGCTGCAATCTGCGCGATGCATTCACCGTACGCGGCCATCCACCTGCCGGGCTGACCGTGGTCGACGATGTGATGACCACCGGGGCCACCACCGATGCCGCCCTGCGCGCGCTGCAGTATGCCGGTGCCGGCCCGATGCAGGTCTGGGTTTGTGCGCGGGTGCCGTAAGCGCAGCCGATTGGCGTAGTTGCCGCCGCGCTGAGTGCTCACAGCAGCGATACTGACGTCATCTACTCATGGAGAAACACGCATGCGCAGCAGTCTGTTGATCATGACGATGGCACTGGGGGCGGGCCTCAGCGGCTGCACCCCGCCACCTCCTGCACCGGCGGCGATCGAGACGCCGGCGGGCGTCGCACCGCTGGCGCAGGCGGGTATCCAGATGCGTGAGGTGGCCGAGGATGCCAAGCGCCCCGGCGCCACGATGCTCAAGGACCGCGACGGCAACGCGCTGTTCCTGATCGAGCCCGCTTTCATCACGACGGCCGACATCGCCTCGGTGGCCCTGGGGACCGACGGCCACACCGGCCACGGGACCCTGATCCTGCGCTTCACCGATGCAGCCGCACCGCGCATCCTCGCGGCCACGGAAGCGCGCGTAGCCAAGCGTGTGGCATTTACCGTCGGCGATGAGGTCCTCAATGTCGCCGTCATCGCCGGCCCCTTCGCGCAGTCCATGCAGGTGAGCGGGCTGGACAGCACGGAAGAAGCGCACCGGCTGTATACGGAGATCACGGGCAAGGCTCCCTGAGCCCCATGTCGGGCTGCGGACCGTTCAGCGGAAACTCGCCTCGATCTGCTCCAGCGATTTGCCCTTGGTCTCCGGCAGCCAGAACGCAGCGATGAGGAAGTACAGCAACGTACAGCCGGCCCAGAAGAAGAACATGCTGGCATAGCCGTGATGGCCGACCGTGGGCAGGAAGATCGCGGCGATCACGGTGGAGACGAACTGGTTGATCAGCAGCGCGATGCTCATGCCGTTGGAGCGGATGCGGGTGGGCATCAGCTCGGACAGCGCCAGCCACACGCACACGCCCGGGCCCACCGCGAAGAACGCGACGAACAGCAGAATGCAGCCGGCGACCAGCCAGCCGTGGGTGGGCGAGGGCACCGGGCCGATCACCGCACGTTCGATCACCAGCGGCGCGTTGGCGGCCTGCGCCGGGTCCGGGAACGGGTTGAGGTGGAGCGTGCGGAAGAAGCGGCCGATCACGCTGTCGGCCGAGACCGCGTCCTCGCGGCGGATCTGCAGCGTGGCATCGATCGGGTTGTCGCTGCGCAGTGAGCGCACGTTGCTGAAGCCGCCGTAGGCATACGACACGGTCAGCTGCTGCGGTGCGGTGCCGGCGTTGCCATCCAGCCGCTGCCATTGCGCGGCATCCAGCGGCAGCGACAGGGTGGTGCCGCTCACCTGCTGCTGCAGCGCGGCCTGCACATCCAGCCGCCCGCGCTCGCTCTGCACGAACAACAGTGCAGCGGCCAGCAGCGACAGCGTGATGCCACCACTGCCCAACATCAGCAGGAACTTGCGCCCCTTGCGGTCCACCAGCACCAGCGCGACGACGGTCATCACCGCGTTGAGCAGCTTGATCGCCACATCGGCGCCGTTGGCCACCGAGCCGGGCAGGCCGGCCTGGTTGAGGATGTTGACTGCGTAGGCCAGCACCGAGTTGATGCCGGTGGCCTGGGTGAAGGCCAGCACCAGGCAGGCCAGCACGAACGGCCACACGTAGCGGCGGCTGAGCAGCGGGTCGCGCTTGCCGTTGCGGCCGATCTGGAGCTCGTCCGGCGCCTGCATGCGCTGCAGGGTCGGCTCCACGTCGTCCGCGGCGACGGTACGCTGCAGGGCGTGGCGCGCTTTATCGATGCGGCCGCGGCGCACCAGCCAGCGCGGGGATTCACTGATCAGCAGCACGCCCCCGGTGAACACCAGGCCTGGCAGCAGACAGCTCCAGAAAATGGTGCGCCAGGCATGATCCTTGACGTCGAACAGCAGGCGCTGCTGCTCCGCGCCGGGCAGATGGCGCACCGCGGCGGTCGCGGCATCCACGGCATGCGCGTGGTACAGCCCGATCACCGCGGCCAACACCAGGCCGATGGTCAGCAGCAGCTGGAACATCGCCGCCCCACGCCCACGTCGTTCCGGGCTGAGCACTTCGGCCAGATACAGCGGCACCACCACGCCGATCAGGCCGCCGCTGATGCCCTGCAGCAGGCGCCCCATCAACAGCGCGCCATAGCCGTCGGACAGGGCCATCACCGGAATGCTCGCGGTAAACAGCACGCCGGCCAGCAGCATCGCGCCACGGCGGCCGATCAGGTCGGCGACCATCCCGGCGAACAGTGAAGACAGCACACTGCCCAGCAGCACCGCGGCCACCACGAAACCCAACTGCTGGCTGGTCAGGTGCCAGCTCGCGGTGGCGGTGGCCTCCAGATAGGGCAGGGCGCCGGCGATGATGCCGATGTCGATGCCGTAGAGCAGCCCCCCCATGCCGCCGATGAACAACAGATAGCGTACCGGCCAGCGTGGCGCGGAGGCGCCTGCGTGCACGGGCATGGCTGCGGAAACGTCGTTCATCGTGCCGGTCCTGTCTGCAAGTGCGTGCGCCATGGCGGCGCGGGGGTCAACGCTCAGTCGAGCGCGATGTCATCGCCTTCCACCACCACGCCACGCACGCGCAGGTCGTGGTCGAGCACCACCAGGTCCGCCCAGGCACCGGTCGCGATGCGCCCGCGGTCGTCGATGCCGAGGTAGTCAGCCGGGTAGCGCGACAGCCGGTGGGAGGCATCGGCGATGTCCAGGCCGAGCGAGACCAGGTTGCGCAGCGCCTTGTCCATGGTCAGCGCACTGCCGGCCAGCGAGCCGCTCGACAAGCGCACGCAGCCCAGGCATTTGTGCACGCGCTGTACGCCAAGCGCGTACTCGCCATCGGGCATGCCGGTGGCGGCGGTCGCATCGGTGACGCAGTACAAACGCGGGATCGCGCGCAGGGCGGTGCGGATCGCGCCGGGATGCACGTGCTGCAGATCGGGAATGAGTTCGGCGTACTGCGCATGCGCCAGTGCAGCGGTCGCGATGCCCGGGTGATAGTGATCCACGCCGGTCATGCCGTTGAACAGATGGGTGAAGCCGGCCGCACCGGCGTTCAATGCGGCCACGCCGTCTTCGTAGCTGCCGGCACTGTGACCGAGCTGCACGCGGATGCCGAGCGCGCTCAGCGCGGGAATCAGCGCGAGGTGCTGGCCGATCTCCGGCGCAAGGGTAAGCACCTTGATCGGTGCGATCGCATGCAGGCGCTGCACGTCGGCCAGCGTGGCCTCGACCACCAGCGGTGGCTGCGCGCCCAGGCGCTGCGCACTGATGAAGGGGCCTTCCAGGTGCACGCCCAGCACGCGGGCCATGCCGGGTTCGCGCGTGGCGATCGCAGCGGAAAGGCCCCGGAGCGCGCGGGTGATGTCGTCCTCCTGCGCGGTCATGGTGGTGCCCAGCAGCGCGGTGGTGCCGTGCCGGGCATGCGCACGTGCCACCGTCTGCGCGGTCGTGCCGCCCTGCATGATGTCCACCCCGGCGCCGCCATGCACATGCAGGTCGATGAAGCCGGGCAGGATCAGCGGCACCTCATCGTCGACGCGCGGATCGGCGTGCGCGGTATCGATCGCGGTGATGCGTTGATCGAAATGGAGATCGCCGCGGACCCAACCGGTGTCGGTGAGCAGGCGGCCGTGCAGGGAGCGGGACTCGGTCAAGGCGGGGACTCGGCGATGATCACTTCGACGCCCAGCCGCTGGAGCCCTTCCAGGTGCTCGGGCTCGATGCTGCCGTCGGTGATGATGGTATGGACCTGGTCCAGCCGTGCGATGCGGTGCAGGCTGACCCGGCCGAACTTGGAGGCGTCGGTCAGCACCACGATGCGGCGCGCGCGCTCGACCATGCGGTGGTTGAGGCTGGCTTCGGCCTCATGGTGGGTGGTCAGGCCGAACTGCAGGTCCAGGCCATCCACGCCCAGGAACAGGGTGTCGAAACTGTACGTGTTGAGGCTCGCCTCAGCCTGGCTGCCATGCAGCGAGAGCGACTGCTTGCGCAGCAGCCCGCCGGTGAGCAGCAGCTCCACGCCGGGCGCGTTGGCCAGCTCCCAGGCGATGTTGAGCCCGTTGGTCATCACCGTGACGTCGCGATGCCCGCGCAGGTGCCGCGCCAGGGTCATCGTGGTCGAGCCGGAGTCGATGATGATGTTGTCGCCGGCCTTGACCAGCTTGGCCGCCTCGATGCCGATGCGGTCCTTCATCGGCAGGTTCAGGGCGTCCTTTTCATGGATGTCCTGTTCCTGCGGCGGCGTGCGCACCAGCGTCGCGCCCCCGTGGGTGCGCGTGGCCAGCCCTTGCGATTCGATGTGGGTCAGGTCGGCGCGGATGGTGACCGCCGAGACCGCAAAGCGCGCCACCAGCTCACTGACCTGCACGTTGCCGTGCTCGACCAGGGTCTGGAGGATCTGTTGGCGGCGCTGCCGGGTGTTTCGCATGGGGGCGATTCCGTTCGAAAGGGAAAGCCGAAGCTTACCGTTCCGAAAGCTCCTTGGCCTGCCGGGTTTCGTTATCCGCCCCTGAGCGGTTGCGATTGCAGGCCCGGGCATACTCGGCCAGGCGCAGCGCCACCTTGTTCTGGATCAGCGCCAACGGCGCCGGCCGCAGCTCACCGGCCTCGATCGCCTTGAGCTGTTCGGGCATGAACTGGCTGAGCAGCATCTGCGGCGGCGCGTGCGCGGTGAGATTGGCGACCAGCGTGTCCAGTGCCGCCTGTACCGCCGGCTCGCCCCAGTAATAGCGGCTGCGGTCACTGAGCGAATACGCGCGCAGCAGGCGCAGTTCGTGCTCGTCACCCTGGTAGTAGCTGCGCCAGCTGCCCGGTGCGTCGACCATGCAGCGGTCCAGTACCTCGATCAGATGCGAGCATTGCGCGGCGGGCAGCAGTTCGCGCTCGATCATCGCCAGCGCGAACACCGCCTCGCGGAAGGCGTAGGTCGCCGCCGGGCCGACTTTCAGGATCGCGAAGTGATCGCGGACCAGCGCGTGCAGACCGGCTTCGGTCTGGTAATCGGTGGAGTGCGCTTCGAACACGATGCCCGGCTGCCGTTCGACGAAGGCCGAGAGGTCGGCGGCGGCGGCCGGATCGTAGTAGTGCACGCTGCTGTGGTCGAAATCCACGCCGGGCTGGACGACCATCGCGATCACGCGCTCCCAGGCCGGCAGCAGGTCCGGGGCGGAGAACGCCTCACGGTGAATTGCCAGGGTGGTCGCTGCGGCCGCCGGCGTGGTCACCTGCAGGCCGCCGGCCAGCGAGGCTTCACCGCCGGGAATCGGTACCTCGGTGCCGATCACGTAGACCGGTGGCGGCAGCCCGTGCTCGGCGGCCGTGCGCTCGGCGATGCGCGCCAGCTCGGCCGAGCGCGCCGCGACGATGGCATCCGGCAACGGGGTCGGGTCATCGGCGCAGGACATGCTGCAGTCCAGGTGGATCTTGTGGAAACCGGCGGCGACATAGGCGGCGATCAGTTCGCGCGCGTTTGCCATTGCGGCGTCTGCCGGGCCCTTCTGCCAGGCGTTGGGACCGAGGTGGTCGCCACCGAGCACCAGCCGCTCGGTCGGGAAGCCGGCATCGCGCGCCAGCTGCAGCACGTAGTCGCGGTACTGCGGCGGGGTCATGCCGGTGTAACCGCCGAACTGATCGACCTGGTTGGAGGTCGCCTCGATCAGCAGCAGGGTGTCGTAGCGCTGCGCGACCTGCATCGCCGCCAGCAACACCTGCGCGTTGCTGCAGCAGACGCTGTACAGCCCGACGGGGTGGCCCTGGCGGTGGGCGGCGATCAACGATTGGACGGCGGACATGGCAACTCCAGTAACAGCGGTGTTCAGGGGGAAGGGTGGTGCTGGCGCGCGAGCAGGGCGGCGCCCCGCGCACCGCCTGCATCGCCGAAGGTGGGCGGCAGGATCGGCGGCACGCGTACGCCGTCGAACAGGTAGGGCGCGATCGCGGCCGGGAGGTCGCGGTAGAGCTGTTCCAGCTTGGAGAGCCCGCCGCCGAGCACGATCACGTGTGGGTCCAGCGCAAGGATCAGGCTGGCGAAGCTGTAGCCGAGCAGGTCGCGGTGGATGATCAGGGCCTGCTGCGCGATGGCATCACCGGCCTGGGCGCGTGCGACCACCTCGGCGGCATCCAGCGCGTCGCCGCCACGGCGTTCATGGATCATCGCCAGGCCGCTGCCGGACACGTAACGCTCCAGGCAGCCGCGCAGGCCGCAGCCGCAGTCCAGCACGGGCAGATCGTGGCGCTGCTGCAGCGTGGCCGGCAGGCTCCAGTGGCCCCACTCGCCGGCGATGCCGTTGTGACCGGCGATCAGCCGGCCGCCGACGCAGAAGCCACCGCCTGCCCCCGTGCCGAGGATTGCCCCGAACATGCTGGGGTAGCCGGCGGCGGCGCCGTCATGGGCTTCGGACAAAGCAAAACACTGCAGGTCATTGCCCAGCTCCAGCGGGCGCTGCAGGCGTGCCTGCAGGTCCGCACCGACGGTCTGCCCGGTCAGGCTGGGCACGTTGGCACTGAGCTGGCGGCCGCTGACGCGATCACGCACGCCGGGCAGGCCGATGCCGACCCCCACGCCGCGCTGGCCGAGTGCGGCATCGGCCGCGTCGACCAGATCGACGATCACCTGCAGGAACGCGGCGTAGTCGCGGGTCGGCGTCGCCACGCGTTGGCGGTGGTGCACCCTCAACGTGGCGTCGCACGCGACCAGTTCGATCTTGGTGCCGCCGATGTCGATCCCGTACCAGGTCTGCATGCGTGCTCAGCCGTGGGGGTGGATGGTCACGCCCTGCACCACACGGTTGACCGTGCCGTCGGGGAAGGGATTGTCCGGGGTCATGCCGAGCGCGGCCGAACGCTGCAGCGCATAGCACTGCGGCACCAGCAGCCACAGCGGGGCCAGCCACGGATCGGGCAGCGCGGGCGCATCGAGCACGAAATCGCCGTCGGCGCGGTCCGCGTCGTCCGACCCGATCGACAGCACCCGCCCGGCGATGCCATCGCGGCGCAGTTCGTTCAACAGGTCCTGCTCGTAGCGGCGGGCCAGTGGCTGCGCGCTGCGCAGCATCACCACCAGGGTCTCGCCGTTGAGGGTGGACTTGGGCCCATGGCGGAACCCCAGCGGCGTATTGGCCAGCGCCAGCACGCGGCCGGCGGTGAGTTCGAGCACCTTCAGCGCGGCCTCGCGGGCGACCGCTTCGAGTGGGCCGCTGCCGAGATAGATGACGCGCGAATACGGCGCCTGGGCGAGGGTGACCACCGCGGCATCCCAGGCATCCAGCGCACGCTCGCCATGGCTGGCCAACGTGCGAAGACGCTCCAGCCGCGCTTCCCACGGGGCGCTGTCGAACGCACTCAGCGCGGCCAGCAGCATGCAGCTCAGGCTGCTGGTCATGGCGAAGGCGCGATCACAGCTGGCCGGTGGCATCAGCAGCGACAACGTATCGCTGCGGCCGTGGCCACGCGTGGCGAGTTCGCCCTCGGCATTGCAGGTGATATCCACGAAGCGCGCGTGCTCCACCTGGTCGCGGACCAGATCCACCGCGGCCACGCTCTCCGGGCTGGAGCCGCTGCGCCCGAATGACACCAGCAGGGTGGGGCGGTCGCGGCGCAGGTACAGCGCCGGATGGGTCAGCAGGCTGGTGGTATGCACGGCGCGGACCTCGGCAGGCCACTGCGCATTGATCTGGTCGGCCACCATCTCGGCGATGAAGCCCGAGCTGCCGGCGCCGGTGAAGATCACCAACTGGTTGGGATCGCGCAGGGCCTGCCCGAGGAAGCCATCGACGCGCGCCTGCGCGGCCTCCAGCAGGCTGGCCAGCGCAGCCCACACGCGGGGCTGCTGGGCGATTTCTTCGGCGGTATTGGCGCCACCGAGGCGCTGCCACGTGGGCAAATCAGGGAGCAGAGAAGCGTCCATTCGCAATTCCTGTTGGGCGACCGCACCTTCTGCGTTTTCTTTCGAAATGTCAAATAGCGAAAGATAAAGAAAAGGTCGGTGGGTCACAGTTTTTGTCTTTCACCCGAAGGCCGATGCCGGCTCCTCGTTATGAATGCCGCGCTGCACCAAGGTTTCAGACGATCACAAACGCGCATTCAGGTGGCATTTGGAAAGTGCCGCGCTGCCGCATCTTTCGTTTATAGCAAAATATCCTTCCTTTTTCTTTGCAATTTGTTGACATCTTTCGAGACCCTGCCCTAGAGTCGGCCGCACTGGTTTCAGTTTCCCGCTGACCGCGGGCTTGGGGGCAAGGTGGACTTCCGGTTTCGACGCACTGGTCTGAAGATCGCACTGCTCACCGCAGTGGCTCTGGCTGCCACTGCCAACGCGGCGCCGGTGGGCAACCTGCGTGCGATCACCGCTGCCCCCGCCAACGACGGCACCGCCGGCTGGACACTCAGCACCGATACCGGCGCCACGCTGCGCGTGGAGTTGCTGCGCGATGACGTGCTGCGTGTGCGCGCCGGCCGCAACGGCACGCTGACCGATGCCGGTGACAAGGCTGCCCCGATCGTGCTGCCGCAGCCGCCCGCGAAGGTCGCCTTCGAGGTGGAAGAAGATGGCAACGAGGTGCGTATCCGTACCGACGCCCTGGTGCTGCGCATCCAGCGCCAGCCACTGCGTCTGTCGCTGGATCGCCGCGAGGGCGAACGTGATGTCGCGTTGTGGCACGAACTGCAGCCGCTGGATCTGGACAAGGACCAGAGCGTGCAGGTGCTCTCCAGCGAAGGCGATGAGCACTTCTACGGCGGCGGCCAGCAGAACGGTCGCTTCGAGTTCAAGGGCCGCGAACTGGAGGTGTCGTACTCCGGTGGCTGGGAAGAAGGCGATCGCCCCAACCCGGCGCCGATGCTGCTGAGCTCGCGGGGCTGGGGCATGCTGCGCAACACGTGGAGCGACGGCACCTATGATCTGCGCCAGGCCGACCAGGCTACGCTGCTTCACCGCGAGGACCGCTTCGATGCGTACTACTTCGTCGGGCCGAGCCTGCATACGCTGCTGGACCGTTACACCACGCTGACCGGCCGCGCCGGCCTGCTGCCGCGTTGGGCGTTCTCGTATGGCGACGCCGACTGCTACAACGATGGCGACAACATCAAGAAGCCCGGCAGCGTGCCCGACGGCTGGCGCGACGGCCCCACCGGCACCACCCCCGATGTGGTGGACAGCGTGGCCAGGCAGTACCGCGACCACGACATGCCCGGCGGCTGGATCCTGCCCAACGATGGTTACGGCTGCGGCTACAAGAAGCTGCCCGAAACCGTGCAGGGCCTGGCCAAATACGGCTTCAAGACCGGCCTGTGGACCGAGAACGGCGTCGACAAGATCGCCTGGGAAGTCGGTACTGCCGGCAGCCGCGTGCAGAAGCTGGACGTGGCCTGGACCGGCAAGGGCTACCAGTTCGCGATGGACGCCAACCAGTCCGCCTTCAACGGCATCATGAACAATTCCGACTCGCGCCCGTTCCTGTGGACGGTGATGGGCTGGGGCGGCATCCAGCGTTACGCGGTGGCCTGGACCGGCGACCAGAGCAGCAGCTGGGATTACATCCGCTGGCACATTCCGACCCTGATCGGCTCGGGCCTGTCCGGCATGGCCTACGCCAGTGGGGACGTGGATGCGATCTTCGGTGGCAGCGCCGAGACCTTCACCCGTGACCTGCAGTGGAAGAGCTTCACCCCTGTGCTGATGGGCATGTCCGGTTGGTCCGGCAACGCGCGCAAGCACCCGTGGTGGTTCGATGAACCCTACCGCAGCGTCAACCGCGACTACCTCAAGCTGAAGATGCGCATGACCCCGTACATGTACGGGCTGGCACACGATGCGGCGACCAGCGGCGCGCCGCTGCTGCGCGCGCTGATGTGGGACTACCCGCAGGACCCGCAGGCCTATACCGAAGCGCACAAGTACCAGTTCCTGCTCGGCCGCGAGCTGCTGATCGCGCCGGTGTACCGCAGCCAGGCCGCGAGCCGTGGCTGGCGCCGCGACATCCACCTGCCGCAGGGCCGCTGGATCGACTACTGGGACGGCCGCCAGTTGGCCGCCGGTGCCGAGGGACGTTCGCTGGATCGCGCGGTCGATCTGGCGACGATTCCGGTGTTCGTGCGCGCCGGCGCGATCATCCCGATGTACCCGGCGATGCTCTACGACGGTGAAAAGCCGTTGGATGAAGTGACCTTCGATCTGTACCCGCAGGGCACCTCGCAGTACACGCTGTACGAAGATGATGGCGCCACCCGCCGCTATGAGAAAGGCGAATCGAGCACGCAGGCGATCACGGTGCAGGGACCAGCGCAGGGCAGCGGCCCGGTGCAGGTGCGCATCGAGGCGGTGCAGGGCCAGTACGCCGGCCAGCTGCCGCAGCGCCGTTATGCGCTGCGCGTGCTCAGCCGCCAGCGTCCCGCCGCAGTGATGCTGGACGGCCGTGCGCTGCCGATGCTGGCCGACCAGGCAGACTGGAAGGGCGCCAACGAAGGCTGGTACTTCGACGCGACCGAGCGCCGAGGCACCCTGCACGTGCGCACCGCACCGACCGACATCCGCCAGCCGCTCGCACTGCAGCTGGAGCTGCCGATCGCCGCCGCACCGGCCGACGATGCTTTCCCGGCCGCACCGGAACTGGGCCGCGCGCTGCCCTCCGACAGCCTGCTGGTGGTCAACCGCCCGGCCGAGGAGCAGGGCTACGAGATGGAGAAGGCCTTCGACGATGATCCGGCCACGTGGTTCCGCACGGTGCGCAACCAGGCGGTCAAGACCGGTGCGCACGAGTGGGTGCTGGGCTTCGGCGAACGCAAGCTGATCGACGGCATCGAACTGGCGCCGCGCAACGACCAGCACTGGAAGAGTGGGCAGATCCGCGATTACGAAATCTACATGGCCGACAGCAACGGCGAATGGGGTGAGCCGATCAAGCGCGGCCGCCTGACCCTGCAGCAAGGCGTGCAGCAGATCGATTTCCCCGCCCATGCCGGCCGCCTGCTGCGCTTCCGCGTGCTCAGCACGCAGAACCCGGAAGGCGACGGTGCCAGCGGTGCCGACCCGATGGTGACCGCTGCGCAGGGCAGCGTGGCGCGTGCGGTGGATGCGCTGCAGCCGCGCGATGTCGGCCCGATCGTGCTGTCCACCTTCCACGTGCTGGAGCATCCGCAGCCGGAAGGCCCGGCGCAGCAGTTGTATCTCTCCACGCTGCCCATGCCGGCCCCGCTGAAGGCCAGCGTCGCTGCCGACCACGCCTTCGGTGGCCAGACGGAGATGCGCATGAACGGGCTGCATTTCCGCCGCGGCCTGGGCGTCAACGCCAGCAGCCGGATCGATCTGCAGCTGGGCGGCGGCTGGCGCCTGCTGCGCGCCGACCTGGGGATCGATGATCAGTGCCGCACCGCGGGCGGTATGCAGTTCCAGGTGTGGGGTGACGGTCGGCTGCTGTACGACAGCGGCCTGGTCAACGCACCCGGCGTGGTCAAACCGGAGCTGGACGTGCGCGGCCTGCAGCGGCTGAGCCTGCGCACGCTCGGGGCGCAGGGCGATCACCCCGCGCAGGTCTGTGGCAACTGGGCCAATGCCGCCCTGATCGGACAGGAGGGCGATACCGCCAGCATCGTGTCGCCGTAACCGAACCGCCTCTCGAAATACCGCTCTCTCCCGTTTCCCGTCTGCGGCCGTCTGGCCGCGGCACGGGGGACGTTTGCCCGAAAACACCCATCCACCGCCAGCCCCACGCTGCGGATCGAACAAGGAGCCAAAGATGTTGACCGAACGCCATCGTCATCGCCGCATCACCGCCACCCCCTTGTCCATCGCACTCGGCCTGGCCGTCGCGGTGGTCGGCAGTGCCAGCGCCCAGGACGCAACGCCGGATACGAAAGCCACCGAGCTGTCGCGCATCGAGGTGACCGGCTCCAACATCCGCCGCAGCGATGTGGAAACCGCCTCGCCGGTGCAGGTGATCAGCAAGCAGGACATCGAGAACATGGGCGCGCGCACCCTGCTGCAGGTGCTCGACAACCTGCCGGCCGCACGCCCGGGCCAGCAGGACTCGCGCTCACTGTTCACCGGCTCGGACGGCGCCTCGCAGGCCAACCTGCGTGGCCTCGGCGCGCAGGGCACGCTGGTGCTGCTCAATGGCCGTCGCCTGTCCTACTACGGCGCGCCGGCCGGCTTCCAGACCCAGTTCGTCAACATCGATGCGATCCCCGCCGCAGCGATCGAACGCATGGAAGTGCTGACCGACGGCGCCTCGGCGGTGTACGGTACCGATGCGGTGGCCGGCGTGATCAACGTGATCACCAAACGCTCCTACCAGGGCGCGGAGATCAACCTCACCACGGATAAATCCTCGCGGATCAGCTCCTACGGTGAACACCAGGGCAGCATCACCGCCGGCTTCGGCGATCTGGATGAAGACCGCTACAACGTCTACGCCTCGATCAATCTGTACCGGCGCGATGCGATCCCGCTGAGCGACTTCTACGACAAGCGGCCCGACCAGTACTACGTCAACAACCCCAACTACCTTCCCAACCTGCGCCTGGGCACCGGCAGCAAGCCGGGCGAGTTCAACCCGGGCAGCTACTTCGCCTTCGATCCGGTCACCGGCCGCCGCGTGCAGGAAGCCGCGCCAGGCTGCAACAACGTGCTCACCAGCGAAGCGGCCGGCCCGCGCTGTATCTGGGAGACGTGGATGAACAACGAGATCGACGCCGGCGCCAAGTCCGAGCGCAACACGGCGTACGTCAACGCCCACTTCCTGATCGGTGACAGCACCGAAGCCTTCGCCGAGGCGACTTACACCGACATCGACCTGACCGCCAACGGCGGTACGCCGCGCGCCTACGGCACCACCACCGGCAACCCGACCAGCTGGTTCTCGCGCAACACCGGCACCACGGTCAACCAGTTCCTGTATCCGTACCTGGGCCCGAACAACGAATACAACAATGCCTCGCCCGAACTGAAGGCACTGATGGGCGGCGTGGTTGGCCTGCAGTACCTGCTGCAGGACGTGGGTGCCAACCACTTCGGCCAGCGCAACACCGATCAGAGCTACCGCGTGGTGGCCGGAATGCGCGGTGACATCGGCGACTGGAACTGGGAAACCGCGTTCGCCACCGCCGGGAGCCACTCGGTCACCTACCAGACCACCAACGTGAACCTGGCCGGCTTCGAGAAGGCCTTCGGCCCGTATTCTGTCGATCCGGGCACCGGCCGCGTGATCATTTCCGATCACCCGGCGTACAAATTCGGTGAGATCAGCGAGGCCAACGCCGCCCTGATCCGTGAAGCATTCCCGACCTTCGACATCCAGTCCTGGACGCGCCTGCATACCCTGGACGGCAAGATCGAAGGTCCGCTGTTCCAGATGCCGGCCGGCGAAGTGCGTGCGGCCTTCGGCTTCAACGCCAGCCGCGAGACCTTCTACACGCCCGGCAACCCGGACGCGGCCAACGGCCTGATCACCCAGCAGGGTGGCTCGTGGTTCGACGGCAAGCGCAACACCTATGCGCTGTTCGCCGAGACGGTGGCGCCGCTCACCGAGAAGCTGGAACTGGACGCCGCACTGCGCGTGGACAAGTACCCGGACTTCAGCGCCAACCTGGCCCCGAAGATCGGCCTGAAGTACCAGATGTTCGATCAGCTGATGCTGCGCGGCACTTACTCCACCGGCTTCCGCGCCCCCAGCCTGGCCGAGTCCGGCAACGGCGGCGTGTTCGCCCAGCTGGGCGGCTACCGCGATGAAGTGCGCTGCAACGAGACCAACGCCATCGCCAACCTGCTGTTGCAGTCGCAGCGCGGGGGGGATGTCGACCTCGGCAATACGCTGCTCAATACCGACTGCAGCCGCACCGTGGCGCGCATGACCCAGCCCAACCCGGATCTGAAGCCGGAGAAGGCCAAGATCACCACGCTCGGCTTCGTCTACGAGCCGACGCAGTGGTTGTCGGTGTCGGCCGATTACTGGTTCATCTACCGCAGCAATGAAATCGTCGCCCCGGATTTCACCCGCGACGAAGACATCATCTCTTCCACCCGTTCGCCGATCACCGAAAGCGACCGCGCCAACCTGGCCGCGCTGGCGGCGATGTGCGCCGACCCGGCCAGCGGCGTCGCCTGTCCCGGCACGCTGCCCGGCTACAGCGTGGGCAACGTGGCCAGCGTGGTGGGCCAGTACAAGAACCGTGGCAAGACCCTGATCGACGGCTTCGACATCGATGCACGCAGCCGCTTTTCGCTGGGCGAGTGGGGCAACCTCAACATCGGCGTGGCCGCCACCATCGCCAACCGCAACCGTTCCTACCTGGATGATGAAAGCGGCTGGTACTACGGCGACCTGGTCGGCTATTACAACAACCCGCGCCTGCGCGCCACGTTGAACGCGGACTGGAGCTACAAGCAGGTCACCACCAGCGTCTTCGTCAATTACGTGGGCGGCACCAAGTGGGCGCTGCAGCAGATCGACGAGGAAGACAACAACCCGCAGACCTGCACCGCCGGCTACCTGCCGGTGGAGCAGAGCAAGTGCGATGGCGCCCCGTCGTGGTGGACCGCCAACCTGAGCGTGGCCTGGCGTCCGGATGCCCACTGGAACGTCGGATTCACCATCAAGAACCTGTTCGACCGTCTGCCGTTCTATGACCCGAACAGCTTCCTCGGCGATTCCAGCGATTACGCCACCATCTTCGGTCGCGGCTACAGTCTGACCGTCGGCTACAAATTCTGATGCATCCCTCGCGCCGGTCCTGGCCGGCGCGATCTTCACACGAGGTACTGTCCATGAAACGCAGAGAATTCATCGCCGCCAGCGCGGCCGTCGCCGCCACCAGCCTGCTGCCGAACACGCCTGCCTGGGCGCGCGGTCGCAAGGTACGGCTGGGCCTGATCGGCACCGGCATGCGCGGCCAGGTATTGCTGAAGGAACTGGTCCGCCGCGATGACGTGGAGGTGGTCGCGCTGTGCGACATCGAGCCGATCATGCTCAAGCGCGGCATGGACATGGTCGCCAAGGCCGGCAAGCCGGCGCCCAAGGCGTACGGCCAGGACGGCGACGTCAACGCCTGGAAGCGGCTGATCGAGCAGCGCGGCCTGGACGGCGTGATCATCGCCACGCCCTGGGAGTACCACGCACCGATGGCGATCGCGGCCATGCAGGCCAAGGTCGCGGTGGGCTGCGAAGTGGTCGCCGGCATCACCCTGCAGGACCATTGGGACGTGCTCAAGACCCAGCTGTCCACCGGCACGCCGTACATGCTGCTGGAGAACGTCTGCTATCGCCGCGATGTGATGGCGGCGCTGCAGATGGTGCGCCAGGGCCTGTTCGGTGAACTGGTGCACCTGCAGGGCGGCTACCAGCACGACCTGCGCGGGGTGAAGTTCAACTCCGGCGACCCCAGCCAGCCGTATGACAGCGGCGTGGAGTTCGGTGCCAAGGGCTGGTCCGAAGCACGCTGGCGCACTGAGCATTCGGTGCAGCGCAACGGTGAGCTGTACCCCAGCCACGGCATCGGCCCGTGTGCGATGTACACCGGCATCAACCGTGGGAACCGCTTCACCCACATCAACGCGTTTGCCAGCAAGGCGCGTGGCCTGCACGAGTACACCGTGGCCAAGAGCGGTGGCACCACCCACCCGAGTACCAAGGTGGCCTTCAAGCTCGGCGACATCGTCACCACCACCCTGGCCTGCGAAAACGGCGAGACCATCCTGCTGCAGCACGACACCTCGCTGCCGCGCCCGTACTCGATGGGCTTCCGCGTGCAGGGCACCAAGGGCCTGTGGATGGATGTGAACCAGTCCATCCACATCGAAGGGCGCAGCCCGCCGCACAAGTGGGAACCGTTCCAGGCCTACCAGGATCAGTACGAGCACCCGCTGTGGAAGCAGCACGCCGCGACCGCCGCCAGCGCCGGCCACGGTGGCATGGACTGGTTCGTCATCCATGCCTTCGTGGAAGCCCTGAAGGCCAAGGCACCGATGCCGATCGACATCTACGACGCAGTCACCTGGAGCGCGATCACGCCGCTGTCCGAGCAGTCCATCGCCAACAGTTTTCAGACGCTGGAATTCCCGGATTTCACCGCCGGCCTGTGGAAGCAGCGCAAGCCGATCTTCGCGTTTGATGGGACGTACTGAGGAAGGCTGACGTCCCAGGGCCGGTACCGATGTGTACCGGCCATTCCGTGCGCGCGTTCACCCGGTCGGCCAGGCGATGGCGCGGCCCAGCCTGGGCGCGGTCAGCGCAGGCAAAGCAATGAACACGGGGAAGTGGCGAGGATGGTGCGCCCGGAGGGATTCGAACCCCCGACCAATGGCTTCGGAAGCCACTACTCTATCCGGCTGAGCTACGAGCGCGTTGTGTCCTGCGTCCCGCCGGGCCGCCTGATGGGGCCACGGACCGCCAAAGCGGCGCGGGAGGAGCATTCTATCCGTAAACGCCGCGCAGGTCTGCCCCCTGCACCGATGCGCCGGGCGGCGGCGCGCCCGGCCAGCCCAGGCGGTATCCTTTACCGATGGCTTACGAACGTTTTGAAGCGCCCGAGGCGGCGCCCCCGTCGCGCTGGCGGCACTACTGGAAGTTGATGCGCGCCGACCGTCCGATCGGCACCCTGCTGCTGCTGTGGCCCACCTGGTGGGCGCTGTGGCTGGCCTCCGGCGGGCTGCCGCCACTGTGGACGCTGTTCGTGTTCACCGCCGGCGTCTGGCTGACCCGCTCGGCCGGCTGCGTGATCAACGATTACGCCGACCGCTGGCTGGACCCGCACGTCAAGCGCACCAAGGACCGCCCGCTGGCCAGTGGGGCCGTGTCCGGCCGTGAGGCGCTGGCGCTGTTCGCCGGGCTGATGATCGTCGCTTTCGCCCTGGTGCTGACCCTGAACTGGCTCACCATCGGCATGAGCTTCATCGGCGTGTTCCTGGCCGCCAGCTACCCCTACCTCAAGCGCTACACCCACCTGCCGCAGGTCTACCTCGGCATGGCCTTCGGCTGGGGCATCCCGATGGCCTTCGCCGCGGTGCAGGGCGAGGTGCCGGTGATCGGCTGGCTGCTGTACGGCGCCAACATCCTGTGGTCCACCGCGTATGACACGTGGTACGCCATGGTCGACCGCGATGACGACCTGAAGATGGGCTCGCATTCGACCGCGATCCTGTTCGGGGATCTGGACCTGGTCATCCAGGGGATTCTCTACGCGCTGTTCCTGGGGACGATGGCGCTGGTCGGCCTGCGCGCCGGGCTGGGGTTCTATTACGGCGTCGGCGTCGGCGTTGCCGCAGGGTTGATCGCCTACGAGTTCTGGATTGCCCGCAAGCGCGAGCGCGATCCGTGCTTCAAGGCCTTCCTGCACAACAACTGGGTCGGCGCCGCGCTGTTCGCCGGCATCGCGGTGTCGCTGGCGGTGCGCTGAGGGGGCCACCCGACCAACGGTCGGGTGCTACCCGTAACGCGCGCAGTGGTAGTGCCGGCCGTTGGCCGGCTCCCGATCACCTCGCAGAGCCGGGCAGCGCCCGGCACTACGACCATTAGGCGACTGACAGCGCCGTTTGCAGCGCCCAGAATCCCTCCCATTGAATGATCGGGGAGGGTGGGCAATGAACACGGCAACGGTGGTGCAGGACGGCTGGATGGCGCGCGCGGCCTTGCGCTCGGCCGCCTGGGCGGAAAAGTGGTTCCCGGATGCCTATGTGTTCGCGGTACTCGGCGTGGTCATCGTCGCGGCCGCGGCGATGGGCTTCGGCGCGACTCCGCAGGCCACTGCCACCGCCTTCGGCGAGGGCTTCTGGAGCCTGATCCCCTTCACCATGCAGATGGCCTTCGTGGTCATCGGTGGCTATGCGGTCGCCACCGCGCCGATCGTGGCGCGCTTCATCGAGCTGCTGGCCCGTGTGCCCAAGACCGGCCGTGGCGCGGTGGTCTATGTCGGCCTGATCAGCATGCTCGCCTCGCTGCTCAGCTGGGGCTTCTCGCTGGTGTTCGGCGGCCTGCTGGTGCGCGCACTGGCGCGTCGCGAAGCACTCAACATGGACTACCGCGCCGCCGGTGCCTCGGCCTACCTTGGCCTCGGCGCGGTCTGGGCGATGGGCCTGAGCTCCTCGGCCGCCCAGCTGCAGGCCAACCCGGCCAGCATGCCGCCCGGCCTGGTGGAAATCACCGGCGTGCTGCCCTTCACCGAAACCATCTTCCTGTGGCAGTCGATCGCGCTGACATCCGCGCTGATCCTGGTGTCGCTGCTGATTGCCTGGCTCACCGCACCCGGCGCCGCCACCGCGCGCACGGCCAAAGACTTCGAAGGCGCCGCCCGCGCCGAGGCCGAGCCGCTGCAGCCGCGCACCCGCCCCGGCGAGTGGCTGGAGTACAGCCCGCTGCTGACCGTGCTGCTCTCGCTGCTCGCGTTCGGCTGGCTGTTCGGCGAGTTCGCCAGCAAGCCGGTGGTCACCGCCATCGCCAACCTCAACACCTACAACTTCCTGTTCATCTCGCTCGGCCTGCTGCTGCACTGGCGCCCGCGCAGCTTCCTCAACGCGGTGGCCAAGGCCGTCCCCAGCACCACCGGCGTGCTGATCCAGTTCCCGCTGTATGGCGGCATCGCGATGATCCTCACCCACGCCACCGGCAGTGGCGATGAGACCCTCGCGCATCGCCTGTCCACGCTGTTCGTGCATATCGCCACCACCGACACCTTCGCGCTGGTGATGGGCGTGTACTCGGCCGTACTCGGCTTCTTCGTGCCCTCCGGCGGCGGCAAGTGGATCATCGAAGCGCCGTACGTGATGCAGGCCGCCAACGAACTGAAGGCCCATCTGGGCTGGGCGGTGCAGGTCTACAACGCCGCCGAGGCGCTGCCGAACCTGATCAACCCGTTCTGGATGCTGCCGCTGCTGGGCGTGCTCGGCCTGAAGGCGCGCGACATCGTCGGCTTCACCTTCATCCAGTTGCTGGTGCACATCCCCCTTGTGCTCGGCCTGCTGTGGCTGCTCGGCATGACGCTGACCTACGTGCCGCCGGTGATGCCGTGATCGTCATCTGCGCGTCATCCGCACGGAGCGGTGCCGGAATGGCCTGTTCAGTCGCACGGCAAGCTGGCTGGCACGTAGCGGCATAAGGGAATTCGAACCGTTCATATGCAGGCCAACGCCTACTGCGACATGGGGTTTGTACCCGCAGAAAACGTTGGCGGGGAGACGTTGACGAATTCGTATACAAACCCCCACACGTCGTTAACCTGCCGCTGCAGAGGATGGCCCCGACCGCAACATTCCGTTTGCGGCAACCGGAGAATCGAGATGGCTCAGCAGAACCAGCAGAACCCGAATCAGCGCGGCGAACAGCCCGAACGCGGTCGCGACCAGCAGCAGCAACAGCAGCAGGAACAGCAGCAGCGCAACCAGAACCAGCAGCAGGGCGGCCAGCAGGACGAGGAAGAGTGAGCCCAGCCGGCTGTTGTGTGAACTGAAGCCCCGCTCCGGCGGGGCTTCGTTCGTCCGGGCCTGTTCAGCCAGAGCGCAGATGCCAGCCCAGTGCGTCGTCTTCGACCACCGCGCCAGGCACCACGTCATGCAGCACGACGCAGATGCCGCGCGCATTCGGCAGCACTTTCTGCTCGGGGAACCAGCGGCGCGTGGCATCGACCACGATCAACAGGCCTTCGTCATCGCCGAGCGGTGCGAAGTGCGGCGTGGGCTGTGACAACGGATTCAACCCGAAGGCCGCCTCGGCCGTCGCCTGCACTTCGCCCACGTGTTCAGCGGGCAGGCCGACCTCGCTGATGCAGGTCATCTCGCTGCCATGGAACTCGCCTTGGCGCTCGCCGGCAGGCAGTCGCCGCCGCGCGATCAACTCCAGGATCAGACCGTCTGGCCCGGTGAAATAGATCGACTCCGAATCCCAGCGACCATCGAAGGTGAAATGGTCATGGCCCTTCAGATCGCGCTGCAGGGTGGCGCGCGCTTTGAGCCATTCTGTAGCCGCCTCGAATCGATTGGCCGGCACGTTGAACGCCAGGTGCACACCACCGACCGGGTTCGATCCTGCGGGGTGCAGCTCCAGGGTGCTCCAGCCGATGCGCACGGCCGAGCCCTCGACCGGCAGCTGAAGTTCATCGCGGAAGTACGCCACGGTGGCGGCGACATCGGACACGGGAAGATCGATATGGTGGATGCGCATGGAGGGGAATGCCTCACGTAGATACATCGACATTCTGCCGCAGGTGCATGTGTCTCAGTGATGAACCCAATGCACTGCAAGCCGATCGAGGCCACCCATCACCGGGCATTGCAACTGCATCTGCTACAACGATGTACCGATGCCGGGACGCACCACCGGCGCACCACAAACTACTATCAAAGGAGTACTCCCGCGATGGGCATGCTGGTCGATGGAACATGGCAGGAAGGCACCGCAGGTGCCGCCGATGAGGATGGTCATTTCAAGCGCGAGGAGTCCACCTTCCGCGATTGGTTGAGCGCCGATGGCTGTGATGGCCCGAATGGCGAGCCTGGCCTCAAAGCGGCGTCTGGGCGGTTCCGCCTGTATGTGAGTCTCGCCTGCCCGTGGGCACATCGCACGTTGATCGTGCGCGCGCTGAAGGGCCTGCAGGATCTGGTGCCCGTGTCGGTGGTGAACTGGCACATGGGCGATCAGGGTTGGACCTTTGAGCCCGGCCCGCAGGTGACGCCGGAGCCCGAGCGCGGTGCACGCTATCTGCATGAGCTGTATGCGGCCGCCAAACCTGGGATGACCGGCAAGGTGACGGTGCCGGTGCTGTGGGATCGCGAGCGCGGGACGATCGTCAGCAATGAATCGGCGGACATCATCCGGATGTTCAACACAGCCTATGACGGATTGGGTGCGAAGGCCGGTGACTTCTATCCGGCCGCGCTGCGTGCTGAGATCGACGCGATCAACGAACGCGTCTATGCCACCGTCAACAACGGAGTTTACCAAGCGGGTTTTGCGTCAACGCAGGAGGCGTACGAAGAGGCTGTTGGGCCGTTGTTCGATACGCTCACCTGGTTGGACGAGCGACTGCAGCAACATGCGTGGGTGGTGGGCGATGCCATGACCGAAGCCGATATCCGTCTGTTCACGACGTTGATCCGCTTCGATTCGGTGTACTACGTGCACTTCAAGTGCAACGTGCGGCGCATTGCGGACTTCGCTGGCCTGCATACGTTCGTGGCGCGGATGATGGCGATTCCCGAGGTGGCGGATACGGTGAACTTCCAGCACATCAAGCATCACTATTACGAGAGCCATCGGCATCTCAATCCGTCGGGGATCGTGCCGGTGGGGCCGGAGCGGGCTTACTGAGGCGGCTGCCAATCCGTCAGTGAGCTGGTTCCAGGATCACCACCGGCACAGATGCCAGCAGACGCTCAAACTGCTGATGTTGCTCCGTGTCCATTTCCCGGACGGGAATGGGCATCGCGCCGCCCTCGATCAGTTCGATGAGATAAGCCGCCTGCAACCGCTGCACATGCTTCACCTGGTGCCATGTTCGGAAGGCAGTTCTGCCTCTGCTCGTGCGCGAGATGCCTGCCGCACTGAAGACGAACGCACAGCGACCGACGCGGAGCATCTTCCAGGCAAAGATCGGCGGCACCACAACGGCCAGGACGACGCTTTGCACGATCGGCCAGTTCCAAGGGCTGGTGCGATTCAGATGCTCGTTCCGGGCCACCATGTCCATCGCAATGACTTCATGCAGCAACTGCCGGTACTCCGCAAGCTGATACGACACGTCGATCTCGATGCGCGGACCTGTGTGCTCCACATAGCCTCCTTGGATGTGCTTGGAAGTCATCGCCATTGCAGTGAGGTGCTACGTTCTGTGTGTCGCTGAGCGCGGCTGAACGACAGTACTTCACTTCTGGGACCGGTGCTGGGCAATGTGAGCGAAGAGGGTCTTCGTACCGATGTTCTGAAACGACTGCGTCGTCGTATAGGCGCTGATGGCATTGTTGTGTGGCCCGGACGTCAGTATTCCTCGAGACTCCGCTTCGACGAATGCCGCGCGACGCTCGTCCTCAGTGAAGACCGTATTGGTATTCGCTATGACTCCCATGAGGAGCGTTCCCTCAAGCGTCTTGAACGGGTTGATCCTGGAATTCCCTGAGAGGTAGTCGGAGGCCAGTTTCGCGAGGGCTGTCCGCATCTCATCGGTAGGGCCGCCGGTTGCGGCGCGCATGGCGTCGGTTCTCTGGGTAAGTGCCGCGTTGACGAGGGTCCTCGCATCCCCTGCTCTTGAGAGAGCGATATTCGCAGCCGAATGCCGCAGTGCCGTAGCGCTGGCAGAGGGGCTGGCAACAACGGCAGACGATGCGATGCGTCCAATGCCTACGGTATTTTTCATGTGTAGCGTCTCTCCATGTGATTCCTGCTCCCTGCTGGCACTGTGTGTGCTTGACCACGAGGGCCAACGTTGCTGGCAGATTCGTTGCGTGGCGTGGGATGTGGTGGTCGCCGATGCACTGCTATTGCACCCCCATCCCTCGATCCAACTGCCGATACCCGATCGCCTCTGCCACATGCGCCGTCGCGATGTCCTGCGCATGGCCCAGATCCGCCAATGTCCGCGCCACCCGCAGGATGCGATGCATCGAGCGCGCTGACAGCTGCAACCGCTCCACAGCATCCTCCAGCAGTTGCTGATCCTCCCCTGACAGCCGGCAATGCTCGCTCAGCTCGAACGGCAGCAGCTGTGCATTCGCCTTTCCACTTCGCAGCAGCTGCACTTCCCGCGCGGCCACCACACGGGCACGAACACTCGCGCTATCCTCGCCAAGCGGCGCGTCATCGCGCAGCTCACGCGGGTCCAGCCGAGGCACTTCGACATGCAGATCGATTCGGTCCATCAACGGCCCGGAGACACGCCCGCGGTAGCGACGGATGACCTCTTCGGTGCAGAGACAGCGCCCGCTCCGGTCGCCTGCCCAGCCACACGGGCACGGATTCATCGCCGCAACAAGCTGAAACCGGGCAGGAAACCGTTCGGTACGTGCAGCGCGGCTGACCACGGCAACACCGGATTCAATCGGCTCGCGCATGACCTCCAGCGCGTGCCGGCTCCACTCGGGCAGCTCGTCCAGAAACAGCACGCCGTTATGCGCCAGCGAAATCTCGCCAGGGCGCGGATGCGACCCACCGCCAATCAGCGCGACGGCGCTGGCCGTATGGTGTGGCGCTCGGTAGGGCCGCTCTCTCCAGCGCCCCGCATCGATGCCCTGGCCGCTGCACGAGGCGATGGTGGCCGCTTCCAGCGCCTCCAGCTCGCTGGCAGCGGGCAGGATGCCGGACAGGCGCGAGGCCAAGAGGGTCTTGCCGCAGCCGGGCGTGCCGAGCAGCAGCAGGTGATGCCCACCGGCCGCCGCGACCTCCAGCGCCCGCCGGGCCTGCAGCTGGCCGCGCACGTCGCGCAGGTCGGGGATGCTGACCGGCAGTGGGTCAGCCGCCACGGCCGGAGGCAGTGTGCCGCTCTCAAGGGCGCTGCAGACCTCCAGCAGGGTGCGGGCAACGCGAACGTCAGCGTGCTGGGCCAGTGCGGCTTCTTCGCTGTTGGCGGCGGCCACGATGAGGCTGCGGCCGTCCCGGGCGGCAGCGATCGCCGCTGGAAGGACGCCGTCGACACCGCGCAGCTCGCCGGTCAGGGCCAGTTCGCCGAGGAACTCGTACCTGTCCAGGCACTGCGCATCGATCTGACCACTGGCGGCGAGGATGCCCAGCGCGATGGCCAGATCAAACCGCCCACCCTCCTTGGGCAGATCGGCCGGGGCCAGGTTGATGGTGATGCGCCGCTGCGGAAACTCGAACCGCGCGCAGATCAGCGCGGCACGCACGCGGTCACGCGATTCCCGTACGGCGGCGGCCGGCAGACCCACGATCTGGGTGTGCGGCAACCCGCCGGACAGGAATACCTCGATCCTCACGGCCGGCGCTTTGACGCCGGCACGGGCACGGCTGTGCACCAGCGCAAGGCTCATGCAGTTGTTTCCGGGGTCTGCGGCATGCCGTGCACAGTGGCAGCACACGGAGCACCCGATCCATCAGCACTTGCCGCGCCGTGGGGTAGGCAATCGCCGCCACCGTATCCAGCACTCCCGCTAGACTGGATGCCCCCACGCTCCACGCCGTCGAACACCATGGATATGCACCACCGCTCCGGCGCAATCGAACTGGTCGCCATCGATATGGACGGGACCCTGCTCGATCCGTCCCACACGCTCACGCCCCGGGTGATGCAGGCCATCGCCCGCGCCCGCGCGCAGGGCGTGCAGGTGGTGCTGGCCAGTGGCCGCCCGGTGTCGGGGATGGCACCGTTCCTGCAGCAGTTGGGGATCGCGAGCGAGCAGGACTATTGCATCGCCTGCAATGGCGCGGTGGTGCAGAACATCGGCAGCGGCCAGCGCGTCATCGAGTTTCCGCTGAGCTTCGAGGACTTCGTGTTCTGCGAGCGGATCTCACGCGAACTCGGTATCCACTTCCAGGCGCTCGATGGTCGGCGCATGTACACGCCCAACCAGGACATCAGCCACTACACCGTGGCCGATTCGCACCTGTCGAACGTGCCACTGTCGTATCGCCGGGTGGCGGACATGGACCCGGCGATGCAGTTCATCAAGCTGATGATGATCGATGAGCCGGAGGTGCTGGATGCCGCCATCCAGCGCCTGCCATCCGAACTGACCGATCGCTTCGCGGTGCTCAAGAGCGCGCCGTTCTTCCTGGAAGTATTCGATCACCGCGCCGGCAAGGGCCCGAGCCTGGAGAAGCTGGCCGCGCACCTCGGCGTGGACCGCGCCAACGTGATGGCGGTGGGCGATCAGGAGAACGACCTGACCATGCTGCAGTTCGCCGGCACCAGCGTCGCCATGGGCAACGCGATTCCGGCGGTGAAGCAGACGGCGCGCTTCGAGACGGCGACCAACGCCGAAGATGGCGCGGCGCTGGCGATCGAGCGGTTCGTGCTGCAGGACGTGTAACGCGCGTTATCCCCTCGCGCGGCTGCGGGGACGCTTCGCGCGCGACCAGGGCAACGCCATCATCAGTGCAAACACCAGCAGGGTCGGCAGGGTGAAGACCCACATTTCGCCACCACCGATCCCCGTACCGATGGCGAGCAGGCCGTACCCGGCCAGCTCCAGCGCGGCAATGGACGTGGTGTTGTGCGCGAGCAATGGGAGGCAGGCGATGAACGGGGCAGGCAGCGCGCCGTGGCCACCGACGACCAGCGTCGGTGCGAGTAGTCCAGCCAGCACGGAGAAGACGACGCGGTAGGCGCTGCGGCCAAGCGCGCCGTCGATCCGGATGAAGCGCATCAGGTACATGGCGACGATCACTGCCACGAGGCAGGTACCGGCGATGGCCAGCATCTGGGCATCATGTTGACTCATTCAGACGTCCTTATCGCATCGTGGATGGAGGGCAGCCGCTG
This sequence comes from Stenotrophomonas sp. SRS1, assembly GCF_026130205.1. Lineage (NCBI taxonomy): Bacteria > Pseudomonadati > Pseudomonadota > Gammaproteobacteria > Lysobacterales > Lysobacteraceae > Stenotrophomonas > Stenotrophomonas sp. SRS1. The sequence continues at coordinate 212,959 of NZ_JAINFD010000002.1, forward strand.
CCGCCTCCGCAGATCCTGGCGTAGCCTCACTCGCGGGGCGCAGCCGCCCCTCGCGTTTCCAGCTCGGCCACCACTTTCTCCAGCGCCTCCAGCTTCTCGCGGGTGCGCAGCAGCACGGCACGCTGCACGTCGAACTCCTCGCGGGTCACCAGGTCCAGCTTGCCCAGCCCGGCCTGCAGCGCGGTCTTGAAGGTGGCCTGCAGTTCTTCGCGCGACTGGCGCAGGCCCGGTGGGACCATGTCGCTCAGGCGGCGGGCGAGGTCATCGAGGTGGTTGAGGTCGATCATGCTGCGGCTCCGCGGGGTATACGCCAAGGATAAGCCGCCACGCTGCCGGCGGCACTGACCGCGCGCATCGCGTTCACCGGCGGACAGGCGTTATCCTCGCAGCCTGGAACACAGGAGTGCAGACGGATGAAGATGGTCATGGCGGTGGTCAAGCCGTTCAAGCTCGACGACGTGCGCGAAGCGCTGGCCGAGCGCGGCGTCACCGGGATCACGGTCACCGAGGTCAAGGGCTTCGGGCGGCAGAAAGGCCACACCGAGCTCTACCGCGGGGCGGAGTATGTGGTCGATTTCCTGCCCAAGGTGAAGATCGAAGTGGCCGTCGTCGACAATCAGGTCGAAGAGGTGGTGGAGGCCATCGTCAAAGCCGCCGGCACCGGCAAGATCGGTGACGGCAAGGTCTTCGTGTACGACCTGGGCACCGTGGTGCGCATCCGCACCGGTGAGCTGGACGCCGACGCGCTGTAACGCGCGCGGCTTCCCGAGGGCACCCGCGATCAGGCGTGGCCCTTGAACCAGCGGTAGAAGCGCTTCCAGGCCACGCGCACCCCGGCCACCCAGCGCGGGTCGGCCACCCGGGCCGCCTCGGAGGCGCTGGGGCGCTCGCCGGTCAGGCGCTGGCGCATCTTCAGCAGGTTCTTCATGTCGCTGCGGCGCAGCTGGCGTGAGACCGGGTGTACCGGCAGCCAGCGCGGGCTGCGCCAGGCCGAGGTGAAGTCCACCAGCACCGGCACCCCGCCGCTGACCATCACGTTGGTGCCGTGCAGATCGTTGTGGGTGATGCCGGCGGCGTGCAGGCGGGTCAGGGCGTACTGCAGCTGCTCGAAGACCTCGATGCCGACCGACTGGGCCGCGCTCAGGGTCTGGCCGGGAATGAACTCCATGCCCAGCGCGAGGCCGCCGATGGTGCCGAGCAGGGCCGGGGCGTGCTTCCAGCCGCTCAGGCGCTGCAGGATGCGCGCTTCGCGGCGGACCAGCAGGCGGGCGATCGGCGACAGCGGGGTGCCGCGATACCGGGTGTAATCCTTGACCACCGCAGGCTGGCCATTGAGGCAGGTGCGGTAGACATCGGGCTCCAGGAGGCGTTCACCGCGCTTGAGCAGCTCGGCGGGGGTGGTGTCATCGACACACGGGGCAACAATTGTGTTCATAGGGGTCTGTGCGACCCGGCGGTCGGCGCAATGCGTCAGGCGTACCGGTGCTGCTTACTGTGGGAACTAAAGATTTCGTTAATTTTAGTACTCGCCAGTACACGAATCCAGACGATGTCGGAGAAATGTCGTCGCCCAGCGTGGAACAGTTCGTCGCGCTGAAGCGGACAATCTTGTATCGTTTGGGATAATTTCTTTTTCAATCAGTCGCTTGGGTAGCGGGCGATTGAGCAATGCGGTGAAGGAACGGCAGGAGTGCGTCGCGCAGCTGGTCCAGGCCAGGCGGTTCGATCGGGAAGTGACCGCACGCCTCCAGCAGTACCCGCTGGCGCGGCGCGGCCAGCCGCTCGAAGAAGCGGTCGCTGATCTGAACAGGCGTCCATGCGTCGCACGCGGGATGGACCATGAGCACCGGGCAGCGGGTGAACTGCTCGGGCTCCACGGCCGGCGGGGTGTCGAACAAGGACGCGAGCAGGCCCAGCGGTACCCGGTTGCCACCGCCCAGCGGGTCGCGGCAGACCAGCGCCGACAGCGCGGGATCGCATGACATCCGGTCCATGTGGGTGAACCAGCGCACCGGCACGCGCAGGCCCCGGGTCAGCCGGCTCACCGGGCGCAGGGCAGGCAGCAGCCGCCGCATCCAGGGCTGCCGCACCAGCGCAGCCTGCACGGCGGGATCGCGCGGGTCGGCCAGGGTGGTGGCCACCAGACCACGCACCCAGGGCGATTCAGCGGCGACCAGATAGGCCAGGTAGCCGCCGATGCTGGCACCCAGCAGGACGAAGGGGCGCGCGCGCTGTACGTGCTCAGCCTCGATCAGCGCCAGCAGGCTGCGTTTCCACGCCGCGTAGTCCACCTGTGACCAGGGCGCGGGGCTGAGCCCGTAGCCCGGCAGATCGGGGGCCAATACTTCATGGCCCGCCACTGCCAGGCGCTGGGCCAGTGGCGCAAACATCCGCCCGTAGCCGCCAGCGCCATGCACCAGCACTACACTCAGTGCGGCATCGGCCGGGCCATGGCGGTCCAGCTGCAGCGCGCCGAGGCGACCTTCAATGCGCTCCGCACGTGGCGCCACAGCACCGGCTAGCGGCTCAAAAAACCCTTGGTAGGCCTGGCTGAGGACGGGGTAGGGATCGGGGGTGGCAGGACCGTGCATCGGGACAGTCTAGGCGGTCCGTTCAGCCAAGCCGCGCTGAATGCCGCCCAGCCCGTGCTTGACCGCGACGCGGGCGCTGCCGACCATACGCTGTTGTTCGCGACATTGGCGGCCGCCCCACCCCGGCACGTCCCCGCCCATTGCCGCCGTATCGATGCCGGTGCCTGCCGTGCATCGCCCCCACTATTTCGGGTCCGGCCATGCCGGAGGAAGACTGATGATCAAGATCGTGCTGGCAGGGCTGTTCATTGCCTGCGTGCTGTACATCCATTACCGCGGCAAAGTGCGTGCACGCTGGTCGCGCCAGTTGCTGGACCACTCCAGCTTCATGGCCCCGATCAACGTGATCATGTACGCGTTCTCGAAGGTGCCGACCACGCCGTTTCTGGATCCGGGCAAGGAATTTCCGCAGCTGGAGCCGTTGCGCCAGAACTGGCAGATGATCCGCGACGAGGCACTGGCCCTGCGCGATGCCGACAAGATCGCCGCCTCCAGCACCTTCAACGATGCCGGCTTCAACTCGTTCTTCCGCCGCGGCTGGAAGCGCTTCTACCTGAAGTGGTACGGCCCCTCGCACCCGTCGGCCAAGGCGCTGTGCCCGAAGACCACCGCGCTGCTGGAATCGCTGCCGGACGTGCGCGCGGCGATGTTCGCCCAGTTGCCCTCGGGCAGCGAACTGCGCCCGCACCGCGATCCCTTCGCCGGCTCGCTGCGCCTGCACCTGGGCCTGGCCACGCCGAATGATGACGCCTGCTACATCGACGTGGACGGCATCCGGAAGAGCTGGCGCGACGGCGAGTGGATGATGTTCGATGAGACCTACATCCACCACGCGCACAACGAGACGCCGGACGACCGCGTGATCCTGTTCTGCGATATCGCCCGCCCGCTCCGCTTCGGTCTGCCGGGTCTGTTCAACCGTGCGGTTGCCTCCACGCTGCTGGCCGGTGGCGCCTCGCCGAACCTGCCGGGTGACCCGACCGGTGGCGTCAACAAGGCCTTCGGCAGCGTCTACAAGGTGCGCCTGAAGGCCAAGGCCCTGCGCGAGCGCAGCGTCGTGGCCTACCAGGTGATCAAGTGGGGCCTTGTGGTGGCGGTGATTGCGGGGATCTGGGCGATCTGAGGCCTTGGTTTCACGAGGTTGCCGGCCAGCGGCCGGCACTACCCGGTGACGGAACAACAAAAAAACCCGCGCTGTTGCCAGCGCGGGTTTTTTTGTTGGGCATTCCATCGCCGCTCCATCCAGCAAGGAGCCCCCCTTGAGTCAAGGGGGGCGCGCCGACAGGCGCGGGGGATGTGGGTGCTGGTAAGCCGGGGCCCCAGGGTTTGCAGGGCAAACCCTGGGGTATCAACGCAGCGAGTTGGTACGGCGCTTCAGCCCTTCAGGGCTGAAGCCACGAACGGCGGGGTCACCAGCACACCGGTGTGCAGCGCGGCGGTGTAGTACAGCGTTTCGAACGACTTGGCGGCCGAATCGGCCTGGCGGAAATCGAAGCTGCTCTCGCCCTTGCGGGCCAGGGTCACGCTCCACCAGCCGGTCGGGTAGCACGGCTGCGGGAACGGCAGGGTCTTGAACGAGCCGAAGCCGGCCTTGCCCATCTCGGCGCGCATTTCGTTGATCAGGTCCAGCTGCATCAGCGGCGATTCGGACTGCTGCACCAGGATGCCGTCATCCTTCAGGGCCTTGAAGCAGCTCTCGTAGAACGCCTTGTTGAACAGGCCTTCGCCCGGACCGACCGGATCGGTCGAGTCCACGATCACCACGTCCACGCTGCCGGCCGGGCAGTTGGCCATGTAGGCCACGCCGTCGTCGAACATCAGCTCGGCGCGCGGGTCATCGTTGGAATCGCACAGTTCCGGGAAGTGCTTGCGGGCCATCACGGTGACCTGCTCGTCGATGTCGCACTGGGTCACGCTCTCCACGCCGGCGTGCTTGAGCACTTCGCGCAGGGTGCCGCAGTCGCCGCCGCCGATGATCACCACGCGCTTGGGCGCGGCATGGGTGAACAGCACCGGGTGGCTGATCATCTCGTGATAGAAGAAGTTGTCCTTGCTGGTCAACATGATGGCGCCGTCGATGGTCATCAGGTTGCCCCAATCGGTGGTCGCGAAGATCTCGATCTTCTGGAACGGCGACTGCACTTCATCCAGCTTGCCGGTCAGGCGGTAGCCGATGGCCGAGCCGGTGCGCTCGAAGTGTTCGATGTACCAGTTGTTGTTGTCAGTCATGGAGCAGCAGTCCTGTTCGGAAGGGTGTTGGAGCCGGGCTGGCGGCGGTGCCGCGTGGCGCAAGCCACGTCCGGACGGGTTGGCCCGTTCAGGTTTCAAGCCAGAGCACGGGCGCGGGCGCGCATGATAACGGAGCTGTCGCCACATAGGCGTTATCATGCACCCCCTTTTTTACCAACCAGGCCCACTGAAATGACCGATTGGTCCCTCGACCAAGCCCGCAAGACCTACTCGATTCCGCATTGGGCGGATGGTTACTTCGACGTGGATCAGGCAGGACACATGGTGGTGAGACCGACTGGCCAGGACGGCCCGGTGGTGTCCTTGCCCAAGATCGTGGACGCCGCCCGCGAGGCCGGCGCCAAGCTGCCGCTGCTGGTGCGCTTCCCGGACATCCTGGGCCAGCGCCTGGGCAAGCTGCAGGCCGCATTCGCGCAGGCGCAGGCCGACTGGGACTATCCGGGCGGCTACACCGCCGTGTACCCGATCAAGGTCAACCAGCACCGTGGCGTGGCCGGCACGCTCGCCAGTCACCACGGCGAGGGCTTCGGCCTGGAAGCGGGCAGCAAGCCCGAGCTGATGGCCGTGCTGGCGCTGTCGCGCCCAGGTGGCCTGATCGTCTGCAACGGCTACAAGGACCGCGAATACATCCGCCTGGCCCTGATCGGTCGCAAGCTGGGCCTGCAGACCTTCATCGTGATCGAGAAGCCCTCCGAGCTGAAGCTGGTGCTGGAGGAATCCAAGGCGCTGGACGTCAAGCCGGGCCTGGGCGTGCGCATGCGCCTGGCCTCGCTGGGCGCGGGCAAGTGGCAGAACAGCGGCGGCGACAAGGCCAAGTTCGGTCTTTCGCCGCGCCAGCTGCTGGACCTGTGGAAGTCGCTGCGCGATACCGAGTACGCCGACTGCCTGAGCCTGCTGCATTTCCACATGGGCTCGCAGATCTCCAACGTGCGCGACATCGCCAACGGCATGCGCGAAGCGACCCGCTACTTCGTGGAGCTCTCGCGCCTGGGCGCGAAGATCACCCACGTGGACGTCGGCGGCGGCTTGGGCGTGGATTACGAAGGCACCCGCTCGCGCAGCTTCTGCTCGATCAATTACGGCCTGAACTCCTACGCCAGCAACATCGTGCAGCCGCTGGCCAATGCCTGCGAAGAGCATGGCCTGACCCCGCCGCGGATCGTCACCGAGTGTGGCCGCGCGATGACCGCGCACCACGCGGTGCTGATCGCCAACGTCTCGGAAGTGGAAGAGGCGCAGGAAGGCCGCGTGCCGGACCAGCATGACGACGAGCCGGCGGCGATCCGCCACCTGCGCGAGATCCACGCCGAGCTCGACGAGCGCCCGGCGGTGGAGCTGTTCCAGGAGGCGCAGCACTTCCATGCCGAAGGCCTGTCAAGCTATGCGCTGGGCCAGATCGACCTGCCGCAGCGCGCCCGCATCGACGACCTGTTCTACGCCATCGCCCATGCCGTGCGTGCCCGCCTGAGCTATGACGAGAAGAGCCATCGCCCGGCACTGGACGAGTTGAACGAGCGCTTGGTCGACAAGTACTTCGTCAACTTCAGCGTGTTCGAATCGATTCCGGATGCCTGGGCGATCGACCAGGTGTTCCCGATCGTGCCGATCGAGCGCCTGAACGAGCAGCCCGAGCGCCGCGGCATCATCGCGGACATGACCTGCGATTCGGACGGCATGGTGAAAACCTATGTCGAGAACGAGAGCCTGGACACCTCGCTGCCGTTGCACGCGCTGAAGTCCGGTGAGAGCTACCGCATCGCGTTCTTCATGGTCGGTGCGTACCAGGAAATCCTCGGCGACATCCACAACCTGTTCGGTGATACCGACGCGGTGGAAGTGGTGGCCGACGCCGATGGCTACGCGATCACCCAGCAGCGCCGCGGTGACACCACCGATGTGATGCTGGACTACGTGGGCTACAGCCTGGCCGATCTGCGCGCCAGCTACGCCGAGCGCGTGGCGGCGGCGAAGCTCTCGCCCGAGCGCGCGCAGGAACTGTCCGAGGCACTGGAAGCCGGTCTGACCGGCTACACCTACCTGTCCGACGAGCCCCTGGCGTAAACCGGTGGCGACGGGTGATGGCCTTCGGGCCTCACTCGGCCGTCCGTAGCGTCGGGCACTGCCTGGCCGTCCTTCCAAGGCACCTGGAAATCCCATGAGCGCCCGCGCGATCTTTCATCTGTTCCTGCATGCGGCCGTACCGGCGGTGCTGGCGTGGATGTTCTGGCGCAGGCGTTTCATGTCCGCTTGGGTGCTGATGCTGCTGGGCTGGATCATCGATCTGGACCACCTGCTGGCCGACCCGATCTATGCCCCGAACCGCTGCAGCATCGGTCTCCATCCGCTGCACACTGCACCGGCGATCGCGGTGTATGCGGGGCTGTGTATACCGAAGAAGACGCGGCTGTTCGGCATCGGTCTGATCATCCACATCGTGCTGGATGCCATTGATTGCTGGTGGATGCACGCCGGCAGGTAACTCACGCCGGCCGGTAGATCCACGCCATGCGTGGATGACGTACAGCATCAAATCCGCTCCACGTGACCGGTAGTGCCGGCCGCTGGCCGGCACCATGCAGGGTCGGGGAGCCGGCCAGCGGCCGGCACTACCAACGGCACAAGCAATGCCGTCAGCGAGGGCAGCTCTTACCCTGCCGGCAACGTTACCGTCGCCTGCAACCCCGACGCGCCATTGGCCAGCACCAGCGTCCCACCGTAGCTCTCGGCGATGTCCGCCACGATCGACAATCCCAACCCACTCCCGGCCGCGCGCTCATCCAGCCGCACGCCACGTTCGACGACGCGCTCCAGTTGCTCCACGGGAAGCCCGGGACCGTCATCGCTCACCGTGATCCGCAGCTCACCACCGAGCGCGGTCACCTCCACGCGCACCGCGTGACTGGCCCACTTGCCCGCATTGTCGAGCAGGTTGCCCAGCATCTCTTCCAGATCCTCGCGCGCGCCGGCGAACACCGCCGTGGTGTCGCTGTCGCACGTAAAACGCAGCCCGCGCGCGGCATGCACGCGCTGCATCAGCCCGCACAGCGCGCTCACCACCGGCGCCACCGGCGTGCGCTGCTGGCTGTCAGCGCCCAAGCCTGCAGCGAGGTAACGATCGATGCTGGCCTGCATGCGCGCGGTCTCGCTGCGCAGGGTCTGGCGCCAATCGCTGCCATCGCCCTCGGCTTCGGTGGTGAGCACGGTCAGTGGCGTCTTCAACGCGTGCGCGAGGTCTTCGGCGCTGCGGCGTGCGCGTACCACCATGCGCTGATGATGGTCGAGCAGCGCGTTGAGCTGGACGGCCAGCGGCGCGACTTCCTTGACCAGGCCCTGCTGCGGGAAGCGCACGTTCTCGCCGTTGCGGACCTGCCCGGCAATGCGGCCCAGTTCGGCCAGGGGGCGCAGGCCGTAATGCACCTGGGTAACCAGCACGCCGAACCACACGGCGATCAGTACCGCCAGGGCGAGCGCAGTGCGCTGCCGGAAACTGGCGACCTGGGCATCCAGCTGGCTGCGGTCGGTGGCGACCATGACGATCACCGGCGCGGCGGCGCGGGGCAGGCGGACCTGCTGGGCCAGCACACGCAGGGATTGCTGCAGCGGGCCGGGAGCATCGAAGGCCTTGGCCGGTCCCGGCTGCAGCGCGGTGGGTGCGGCCAGCGCGTCATCCCACAGCGAGCGCGATTGTCCGAGCGCGCGGCCTTGTTGGTCCAGCACCTGCCAGTAGTCGCCGGAGAACACGCGGCGGTAGCGCTCGTCAGCCAGCGTGTCGCGCCACTGCAGCTGGCCGTTGGCATCGCTTTCGGCCAGTGCGAGTACCGCGATCAGATCGTTGCCCAGGCGCTCATCCATCGCGGTCCGCGCCGAACGCTCGAACATCGCGCCCAGCCACCAGGTCGCCAAGGCGGAGACCAGCACCAGGCCCAGGCCACCGGCCACCAGCAGGCGGGTGCGCAGCGAGCCGGTGGTCATGGCGTTGCCGACAGGCGGAAGCCCTGGCCGCGATGCGTGTGGATCAGTTCGCTGCCGAGCTTGCGGCGGATGCGGCCGATCAGTACATCGAGCGTGTTGGAGTCTGGATCGAAGCCGTCTTCGTAGACGTTCTCGCCCAGCCGCGAGCGGCTCAACACGGTATCGGGGTGATGCATGAAGTAGGTGAGGATGCGGTGCTCCTGCGCGCTGAGTGCCAGCGGCGCGCCGTCCAGCTCGAAGCGGCCGGCGTTGACGTCCAGCACCAGTGGGCCGCACTGCAGGCGCGGATGCGCGTGGCCGGCGCTGCGGCGGATCAGCGCGCGCAGGCGCAACAGCAGCTCTTCTGGCTGGAACGGTTTGGTCAGGTAGTCGTCGGCGCCGGCATCGAAGCCGGCCAGTTTGTCGTGCCAGCGGGCGCGGGCGGTCAGCACCAGCACCGGGAAGTCGCGCCCGGCCTGGCGCCAGCGTTCGATCACGCTCAGCCCATCCAGGCCCGGCAGGCCCAGATCGACCACGGCCGCGGCGATGTCCTCGATCTGGCCCTGGTACTCGGCATCCCGCCCCTCCGCACTGTGGATGACCACGTAGCCGGCCTCTTCCAGCAGCGTCTGCAACCGGCTGGCGAGCAGGGCGTCATCTTCGGCGAGCAGCACGCGCATCAGTCTTTTTCCATCTTCAGCAGGCGGCCGGTGGCGGCATCGTAATCCAACTCCATCACCACGCCGTCCGGGCCGAGGATCTCGATCTCGTACTTCCCGTCATCCAGCTCAACCTCGATCAGCTTGCCGGGGTAGCGACGCAGCGCGTCGGCGACCACCTGCTCCAGCGGCACGAAGCGACCCTGGCGCACCGCCTGGCGAACGCTGTCCTGCTGACGGCTGCCACCGTCGAGGACCCGCATCGGGTCCTGCGGGGCGAGGGTCAGCAGCAGGGGCAGCATCAGGGACAGGGCAGACATGCGGGCACGCAGGGCAGAGGGCAGGGCACCGGTATACCGGGGCTGTCTAAACAGTATCTAACAGTCGCCCTCATGGTCCGGTTAGGCGCGGTGGCCAGACTGGCGGTGCCGGAATGGACCGGTGCCCCCCTCAAGGATTCCCATGAAGACGATGATTGCCGCTACCGCCCTGGCCGCTGCGCTGTTCGCCACCCCGGCCTTTGCCGCCAACCTGTCGGCCGCCCAGGTCCAGGCCAAGCTGAGCGCGGCCGGCTACACCCAGGTGCATGAGCTGGAGCACGACGATGGCGTGTGGGAAGCGGACGTGACCCGCAAGGACGGCACTGTCGATGAAGTGATCATCGATGACACCAAGGGCGAGATCTTCGATCCGCGCGATGGCCGCGCTGTGCTGGACGCCGGGCAGATCCTGGCGCTGGCGGGCAAGGCCGGGCTGACGCAGATCGAGTCGATCGAGCGCGATGGCGCGACCTGGACCCTGGATGCGCGCAACGCCCGCAACCAGCGCGTGGAAGTGCGCATGAGTGGCCACGACGGCCGCGTGCTCGCCAGCAAGCGTGATGGCTGGTGGGATTGATTCCAGCGCGCCACCGCGCCCTGGATGCACGAACGGCCGGGTTTCCCCGGCCGTCCGCATGTCCGCGTGAGGGATGCCGCGCTTACCAGCGCGAGGGGTAATCCCAGTAGCCCGGGCCGCGGCCGTAGCCACCGTAACCGTCGAAGCCGTCATAGCCGTATGCACCATAGGGGCCGTAGAAGCCAGGACCCTTGCCTTCGCTCACCCGGATGTTGATGTTGACGTTGCGGGTGTTGCCTTCGTCATTGGTGTAGTTCTTGCTCAGGTTGAGTTCGGCAGCGTTGTAGTGGGTATTGCCGAAATTCTCCGAGTAGCCGATGCCGGTGGTCAGGCTGCCGTTGACCCGCAGCTTGTCGTCGGTCACGTGGGCGATGCCGTTGGCTGCACGATCGGTTGAACGCCGGCCGGTACGATCGCCGTAGAACGTGCCCGGCGGATCGCCGCGCAGGGACTGATCGCTCAAGTACTGCATGGGCGCATCGGGAATGCTCAGATCCAGCCCGGTCGAGGACTGCGGGCCGGTGGCGCCTGCCGCAGACTGGGCCAGCGCCACACCGGGCAGGGACAGGCACAGCAGCAGGGGAAGCAGGCGGATCATGAGAGGCTCCGGAGCAGACAGGCGGGACGGCCGACAGCGCTGACGCTAGCAGGCATAGTTTGAATGATGCCTGTCATGGCGTGGGTTGCAAGGGGAACTCAACGCAACCGGCCGAATCCGAACAGCTCTGTCAGCGGATGCCGGCGCCGCTCGATGCCCGCGCGCAGCAGCCCGGCCCCGATCATGGAATAGGTGATCCCGTTGCCGCCGTAGGCCATGGCGAACAGCACCCGCGGCCCCCATTGTGGGTGCGGGCCGAAGAACGGCAGGCCATCGTGGGTCTCGGCAAAGGTACCGCCCCAGGAGAAGGCCGGCTGCAGCGGCAGGTGCGGGAACAGTTTGGTGGTCTTCTTGAGCAGCGTGACGGTCTTGCTCTCCACCCGGCGGTCGCGCCGGGCCGGGAGATCGATGGCATCGTCCTCGCCGCCGATCAGCAGCCGGTGGTCACCGGTGCTGCGCAGGTACAGATACGGCCGCGCCGATTCCCAGGCCATGGTCTCGCGCAGGGGGCCGAGCAGGTCCGGATGGATCGGATCGGTGATGAAGGCGTAGCTGCTGCGGTTGCGGGCCACCGAGGGCTTCAACCAGCGCTGCCCGGCATACCCGGTGGCCATCACCACGTGGCGGGCACGGATGCGGGCGCCGCCCAAGGTGGTGGCGGTCACGCCGCGCGGGGTCGGGGTGAGCGTATCGAGCACGGTACGGTCGTAGACCCCGCAGCCGCGCGTGTGCAGCCGCATCAGCAGACGATAGGTGAGCCGGTACGGATCGATGCGTGCGGCCAGCGCGCTGAGGATTGCGCCCGGTGCGCGGATGCCGTACCCGGCCTGGACCGCCTCGCTGTCCAGCCAGCGCACATCGAAGCCGTGCTTGGCACGCAGCGCGCATTCTTCGGCCAGTACGGCCTGGTGCCCGCGCTTGCTCGCGTAGTACAGGCTGGCCATGCGGTGACAGTCCACATCGCGGAACGACGCGGCCACCTCGCAGATGGCCGGGATCGCCTCGGCGCAGGCCTGATAGGCCAGCACCGCCGCGTCCTCGCCGTAGCGTTGGGCCAGGTCGATCAGGTGCGTGTCAATCTCATACTGCAGCAACGCAGTGCTGGCCGCGGTGCTGCCCCAGCCGATGTCGCGCTGTTCGATCAGCGCCACATCATGACCGTGCGCGCACAGCTCGTCCGCAATCAGCGCGCCGCTGATGCCGCCGCCGACCACCAGCACCTCGCAGTTGAGATCCTTCTCCAGCGGTGGGAAGGCATGCATCAGGCCGTTGCGCACGGCCCAGAACGGATACCCGCTCTTCAGATCCATGGCAGCCTCAGGCGGTGGGGTGGCCGGTGTGCGGGGTCTGGATCAGTTCGGTCAGGTCGAAGCCCTGCAGGCGCGCCTGGGCCAGATAGTGCTCCTGCGTGGTGCGGTCCAGCGTGGGCGTGCGCGAGAGCAGCCAGAGGAACTTGCGGTCCGGGCTGCCGACCAGCGAGACGCTGTAATCCGGTGCGATCTGGATCACCCAGTAGTCGCCCTTGGTAAACGGCAGCCAGCGCAGGCCCTTGGGCAGGAAGCTGACCTCCAGCCGCGCGGTGTCGTTGTCCACGGGGCAGGCTTCGCCGTCGGCTTCCTCGATCTCGTTGCCCATGCGGCAGCGGTTGACCACGGCAACGTGGCCGTTGTCCTTGAGGCTGTAATGCGCGGACACATCCGTGCAGCCTTCCGGCTCATGCTTCATCGGCAGGCGGGCGATCTCGTACCAGGTGCCCAGGTAACGCGGCAGCTTGAGGTCGGGAACGGTTTTCAGGTCGGGCGGTGTGGTCATGGGTGAACGCTGGTGGGAGTGCGATCCCACGATGCCGGGGCCGCTGCCACGGCCGGGTGAAGCCGGGGCGAGTGCGGCGTCGAGACAGTCCGTTGTGGTCGCGTCATGTCCCGCTTGCGGTCGCAGCGCTATGCTGGGCCGGAGCGCCATCAGCGCTTCTTTCAACAGCGATGGAGATGCGGATGTACCAGGTGATTCTGCTCAAGAGCGAAACCGGCGTTGCCCGCCAGCAGCGCGAGACCGCCGACGATGTGCTCGACCACGAGGGCGTGACCTACACCCTGCGCGCCGGGCCGCGGCAGCCGTTGCCGACCGATCACGCCTGGGATGAGATCGCGGTCTACGCGCCCGAGGAGATCACCGAGGAAGAGTTCCAGGACTGGTATGCCCGCCTGCAGCCGCAGGTCGAGGAGCTCCGCCTGAAGTACTGAGCGCCCGCATACCTGTTCTGAACGGGGCCCGGTTTATAGTCGCGGGCAGGCGCGGTGGTCCGCGCGAACCGTTGGTGCTGGCGTGTCGCTTCGTCATTCTTCGTTTGTGGTGCGGTCGCTGGGCTGGCTGCTGTTGTTCACCTGTCTCGGCGCCGCGCCGGTCGCGCTTGGGCAGGCCACGGATCCGCCCCCGGACCTGGCCAGACAACTGGTCCAGGCCGAAAAAGCGCTGCGCGCCACCAGTGACGCGCTGGAAGATGCGGGCACCACTGAAACCCTGAAGGCGTTGTCCGACCGCGCCCTGGCCGTCCAGCGCGATGCCGACGGCCTGCAGAGCGCCCTCGACCCGCAGCGTCAGCAGGTGGATGCGCGGCTCGAGCAGCTTGGACAGGTCGCCGAAGGCACCGTCGAGCCGCCGGAAGTGAGCCGGCAGCGCAAGGCGCTTAACCAGCAGAAGGCCGACATCACCGCGCAGATCGCCCGCGCCAAGCTGCTCTCAGTGGATGCCAAGCAGCTCGGCGAGCGCATCGAGAAGATGCGGGTCACCCAGTTCAGCGAACAGTTGAGCCGCAAGGTCGCCTCGCCGCTGTCACCTGCGCTGTGGCGCAGCTTCGCCAAGGATGTGCCGGACGATGTGCACCGCCTGGCCATTCTTTACCGCCTGGGCGAAGACGCGGCCCGCAAGGCCATTGCCAAGCATGGCTGGAACGCGCCCTTGATCGGCCTGGCGGTCGCACTGGTGCTGTTCTTCCCGTTGCGGCTGTGGCTGCGCGCGCTGGGGCGCCGCTTTGCCGCCTCCGAGCGTGCACCCGATGGACGCCTGCGCCGCTCCGGCCTGGCGGTGTGGCTGCTGCTGGTCGGCACGCTGTTGCCGGGCCTGGCGGCGGTGGCCCTGGTGGAATCGCTGGACGCGATCGGCGCGATCCCGCCGCGCCTGCAGCAGGTGGCCGAGACCTTCGAGGTAGCCACCTTCGTGGCCGCCTTCATCGCGGCGCTCAGCGCCTGTCTGCTGGTCCCCAAGCGCCCGTCGTGGCGGCTGCTGTCGCTGGATGACAGCGCGGCGTTGCGGCTGCGCAAGTACGCCTGGGGCGCGGCCGGCCTGACCTGGCTGAGCATCATGCTGGTCGCCCTCGACCGTGCAGCCCGCACCAGCGAGGTGACCACGGTGGCCGCCGATGGGTTGATGGCGCTGACCTACCTGGGGCTGATCATCGCGATCCTGACCTCGCTGGCGCGCATGCACAACCGTCAGGCGGCCGAAGCCGCCGAAGCCGAAGCACGGGCCGATCCCCGCGCCGGTGGTGATGGCAAGGTGCGGGGGGCGCCTCGCCGCAGTGGCTGGATCGTGCTGGCGCGCCTGATCGGCCACATCGCCGTGGCCGCGGCGGTGATCGCCACACTGCTGGGGTATCTCAACTTCGCGCTGTTCGTGGCCCAGCAGCTGGTCTGGGTCGCGGTGGTGTTCATGGCGGTCTCGCTGCTGCTCAAGTTTGCCGATGACCTGGCCACCTGGGTGCTCGCGCCCAGCAGCCGTGCCGGGCAGACCATCGTGTTGACCACCGGGCTCAGTGAGTCGCGGGTGGAGCAGGCCGGCGTGCTGCTCTCGGCGGTGCTGCGGGTCGGGGTGATCGTGCTGGGCGTGCTGATGCTGGCCGCGCCGTTCGGCAACCTCAACGCTTTCCTGGGCGGGCTGGACTCGTTGTCCGGCGGCCTGAAGATCGGTGAGACCACGCTCCGGCCGAGCAGCGTGCTGTATGCGGTGCTGGTGTTCCTGGTGGTGTGGGCGGTGATGCAGACCTTCCAGCGCTGGCTGAGCGACACCTACCTGCCCAAGACCGAGCTGGATGCCGGTGCGCGCAACTCGATCAGCACCGTCACCCGCTACCTCGGCATCATCGCCGCGGTGCTGTGGGGTGTCACCGCGCTGGGCATCGGCCTGGAAAAGCTGGCACTGGTGGTCAGCGCGCTGTCGGTGGGTATCGGCTTCGGTCTGCAGGCGATCACCCAGAACTTCGTCTCGGGGCTGATCCTGCTGGCCGAGCGGCCGGTCAAGATCGGCGACTGGGTCAAGCTGGGCGACCAGGAAGGCGACATCAAGCGGATCAGCGTGCGCTCGACCGAGATCCAGGTCGGCGACAAGTCCACCTTGATCGTGCCCAACTCCGAACTGATCACCAAGACCATCCGCAACATGACGATGGGCAACGCGCAGGGCCGGATCCAGATCCAGTTCTCGGTGCCGCTGAACACCGATGTGGCCGCGTTGCGCCAGATCCTGCTGGATGCGTACACCGAGCACCCGGGCGTGCTCAGCGATCCGGCGCCGTCGGTGTTCATCGACTCGATCGCCAACGGGCAGATCGCGATCAACAGCTTCGCCTACGTCTCCGGCCCACGGGCGGTATACGGAGCGCGCAGCGAGCTGTACTTCACGATGCTGCAGACGTTCGCCGCTGCCGGGATCGCGCTGTCCTCGCCGACGGATATCCATCTGGTGCGTGACCCGGCAGCGAAGCCCGACCCCGACGCGTAAGCAGGCCGGTAGCTACCGACCGTCGGTCGGTATCGTCGCGACGCAGGTAGTGCCGGCCGCTGGCCGGCAGCTGCACGATGCAGAGAGAATCGGGAGCCGGCCAGCGGCCGACACTACCGATATCGACGGCCGACAGCGCCCGGCACCGCCCGGGACGGCCGGATCAGCCGCGGTTGCCGCGGCGCGACGGCACCAGCGCGAAGGTATCCACGGCCAGCTTCTCGGCGTGGTTCAACCAGGCACGCACTTCCAGATCATCGACCTCGTGGTCCAGGCCGAAGCTCAGGTTGATGCGCCCCTCGGCATCCGGCTGTACCCACTGCTGGGCGACCACCACCTTGCGCTGCGAGGAGACCGCCTCGATCCAGAAGCCGCGGTCGGGTGACTGCTTGGTCACCAGCTGCACCATGTACTGGCCGGCCCGGGTGCGGCGACCCTTCTGGGTGATCATGTGCGCCTGGCGGATGCTCGGGCGCGGGCCGTTGAACGGATCCAGCGGCCCATCCACCGCCACGCCACCGCGCAGCTGGTCATCGCGGAACAGCTTGATGCCCTTGTCCTGGTTGACCAGCATCGCGCACCAGTCGCCATCGGCCGAGCCGTCCTCGAACGCGGTGCAGCGATCCACGTAGGCCAGCGTATTGGACGGATCGGCCAGATCGAACTGCTTGGAAGTGTTCTCCAGGTAGACCGATTTCAGGTCCCAGTGCTTGTCGTACTCCAGCAGCACCGGCGGCTGCACATGCTGCAGGCCAATCACCACCTGGTTGTCGTCATCGATGCGCAGCTGGCGGGTCTTGTCGCCCAGCCACAGCGAGCGCGAGAACGCCAGGTAACGCGGGTAGTCCTTGCCGTTGTCGCGGAACACCGCGGCGCTGGCACTGTCCGAACGCTCCGGATGCAGCAGCGAGCGGCCGAAGCCGATCGAATCGATGGCCGGATCGATCAGGCTCAGCAGGGTCGCGCCCGAATCCAGCGTCGAACCGGCCGGTGCGGCCAGCTGGCGCGGGGCGATGTCCTTGCCCAGGAACAGCAGCAGGTTCTCGCGGTCCTGCTTGGCGAGGATATGGCTGAGATCATTCGGCATGGCCAGGTGATCGGAAGCGATCACGATCAGGGTGTCTTCGCCGTACGGGCTGGCCTGGATACGGTCGACCAGCTTGGCGATCAGCCCGTCGGTGCACTTGAGCGCATTGAGCATGCCGATGTTGCCGTGCTCGCTCTTGTAGCGGGTGCCTTTGCAGGCCACGGGCAGATGGCCGGCCGGGTGATGGGTGTCCATGGTCAGCGTGGTGAGCATGAACGGCTCGCCCTTGCGCGAGAGCTGCACGAAGCGGTCGTATGCCTTGTCCAGCAGCACATCGTCATGCACGCCCCACGGGGAGAAATGCGCGCGGGTGATCTTCTGCTGTTTGAACCAGGCCAGGTCGTCGACGGTATCGAAGCCATGCGTGGCCAGGAACTGGCCTTTGCCGGCGAACTGGCCGTTGGCCCCGCCCAGGTAGTGATTGGTGTAGCCCTGCTGCTTGAGGTAATCGCCCAGGCAGACCGCTTCGGGCAGGAAGCTGCCCATGCGGCCCATGCTGTTTTCGTCTTCCTTGGCGGTGGTCAGTGGCACACCACACATCGAGGAGACCAGGCCGGCGATGGTCCAGCCACCGCCTTCGGCCGAGACCAGCCCGCGCACGTCCAGCGACTGCGCGGCGAGCCGGTTGATGTTGGGCATCAGGTCCGGGAAGGTTTCTTCATTGAGATACGTGCGCTCCAGGCTTTCGCCGTAGATCCACACGATGTTGCGCGGCTTGGTCAGCGGCTGGGTCGGCACGCGGTATTCGGCTTTGACCATGCTGTAGTCGACCGGGCGCATCTGCTGGTACAGACGCTGGCCATCGCTGTACAGCGGGCTCACCACGATGGCGACGAACCACATGGCCAGGAAGCCGGCAAACACCGCCTTGCCATGCGCGGGGCGGGGCCGACGACGCAGGCGTGCCAGCAGCAAGGGGGTAAGCGAGACCAAGGCGAGCGCGATGAAGCCGGCGATGTAGTGCTTGAAGTCGGCGACACCGGCGCCTTCCATGTCCGCGCCGAGGTGGTACAGCGTGGCTGCATTGAGGCCGTCACCGGACAACTTGTTGATCAACCACCATGCGCTGAGCGTCAGCAGCAGCAATGACATCAGGCTTGCCTTCCACCACACCCACTTGTCAGATGCGAGGAACAGCCAGGTGAGCAGCAACAGTGACAGCAGCAGGATCCAGAGCATAAGCACTTTTGGCAGTGGAGACAGGTGGTGATGGACGTCATGACGACGCAGTTCCCATCCGACCGGCTGTCTCAACCACACATGCATGACAAGCCGATGACTCGATCATGCCTGCACGAACCTGACTGAAATGTTTGTTGAAAACGACATACTTCATCACGCATCGCATTGCTATATGCGACGTAAAACGCGCGTGAAGAAGTTCGCGCGATGCAGCATTGCAACGCACGTTGCGGAGGTGTCTTCGTTGTGTCTGAATGCGTGCCGCGCGTGGACAACGCGTCAACGGTGCCCGCGTTCTTCCTTCGAACGTGCACGACGATCAAAGATCAACGCACTGAGGATGATGCCCAATCCCAGGAACACACCGATCAACATCAAGGTGAATGCGATCGCCGGATAGCCGAACAGATGCCAGCCGGTATCGACCTTCATCATCATCGCTGCGGCGAGTATCAGGGCGGCGGTGACGATACCGGCGGACACGCGGTTGGCGATCTTCTGCAGGTTTTCCATCAGGCGTGATTCTTCCAGCCCGGTGACTTTCATCTGCAGGCGGTTCTCGGCGAGCAGCGCGAGGATGTCGGTCATCTTGCGCGGCCCATCGCGCAGCAGCTGTTGGATCTCCATCGCTTCGCTGGCCAGGTTGGCTTTGGACAGTGATTTCTTCAGGCGTGCGCGCATTACGTGCTGCAGCTGTTTCTCCACGATGCGGCGCGTATCCAGGTCGGGCGACAGCAGTCGGCAGACGGTTTCCAGATTGAGCAGTGCTTTGCCGAGCAGGCTCAGCTCCGGCGGAGTGCGCAGGCCACTGGCGGTGGCGATGCGCACCAGGTCCAGCACCACGCGGCCCTCGGAGAAGCTGCTGTTGGCCGCGTAGCGTGCGATGACCTGGCCGGTCTCGCGCAGGTAGCGTTCCTCGTCGAAGTACTCCAGCCGCGTGCTGATGCCGATGATCTCGTCGGCCACTTCCTCGCCACGCCCGTCCACCGCTGCGAACAACAGCTTCAACAACCGCTCGCGCAGCCGCGGCGGCATGTGCGCGACCATGCCCAGGTCGAAGATCGCCAGACGACCGTCCGGGGTGACGCGCAGGTTGCCCGGGTGCGGATCGGCATGGATCTCGCCGTGCACGAAAATCTGATCGACATAGCCGCGGATCAATGCAGCGGCAAGCGGCGCCATCGGCTGCTCGGTGCGGCGCACGTCGGGGATCATGTCCACGCGCACGCCCTGCGCCAGCTCCATGGTCAACACGCGATGACTGCAGTAGTCCCAGATCGGCTGCGGCATCCACAGCGGTTTGAACGGCTTGAGGTGCTGACCGAAGCGCTGCAGGTTCTCGGCCTCAGCCTGGTAGTCCAGCTCCTGCATCAACGTCTTGGCGAACTCATTGAGCCAGTCGCGCAGGCGTACGCGACGGCCGACCTGGGTGAGGTGGTCAGCGGCCAACGCGAAGCTGCGCAGCACCTCCAGGTCCGAGCGCAGCTGTGCGGCGACCTCGGGCTTCTGCACCTTGACCGCCACCTGACGCCCGTCATGCAGTTCGGCGCGGTGGACCTGGGCGATCGAGGCGCAGCCCAGCGGGACCGGATCAAAGCTGGCGAACAGTTTGGAGACCGAGGCACCCAGCTCCTGTTCGATGATCGCCGCGACGCGCTCGACCGGGATCGGCGCCACGTTCTCCTGCATGCGCTCCAGGGCCGTGGCGAACTCCACCGGCACCATGTCCGGCCGGGTGGAAAGCATCTGTCCCAGTTTGACGAAGGTCGGACCCAGCGATTCCAGATCGGTGACGAACTGCTCCGGGTTGCCGTCCGGCGGCACATCGTGGACCGCGCGTGCATCCAGGTTCATGCCTGAAAACACGCCGGAATTACGGTAGCGCAACAGCAGGCGCAGGATCTGGCTGCGGCGGTTCATGCCCTTGACCAGCGACGGCGAACCGGGAACGACGGGCGTGGTGTTCAAGCAGGACTCCGGGGCGACGATCACCGGCAGTGTGGCCGGGCGGCAGTGGTGGGCCGGTGAATCCGCGCCTGCTACCGCGACAGGGGGCGGATCGGTCAGAATCGGCGCTTCCGCCTTCTCCTTTGGATCCACCATGGCCGGTGCCAGTCTGTTCGCGTTGCTCGATGATATTGCGTCCCTGCTGGATGACGTGGCGGTGCTGACCAAGGTCGCGGCCAAGAAAACCGCCGGCGTGCTCGGCGACGATCTGGCGCTGAACGCCCAGCAGGTAACCGGGGTCAGCGCCAACCGGGAGCTGCCGGTGGTGTGGGCGGTGGCCAAGGGCTCGCTGGTCAACAAGGCGATCCTGGTGCCGGCCGCGCTGGCGATCAGTGCCTGGCTGCCCTGGGCGATCACCCCGCTGATGATGATCGGCGGCGCTTTCCTCTGCTACGAGGGCGTGGAGAAGCTCGCGCACCGCTTCCTGCATTCGCGCGATGAGGACGAGCAGCGCAAGGCCGAGCGGGTCAAGGCATTGGCCGATGAGAAGGTCGACATGGTGGCGTGGGAGAAGGACAAGGTGAAGGGCGCGATCCGCACCGACTTCATTCTGTCGGCGGAGATCATCGTGCTGTCGCTGGGCGTGGTGTCCAGCGCCCCCTTCCTCAACCAGGTCACCGCGCTGGTGGTGATCGCGCTGGCGATGACGGTGTTCGTCTACGGCCTGGTCGCCGGTATCGTCAAACTCGACGATCTGGGCCTGTACCTGTCCAACAAGGGCGCCGCGCTGGCCGCGATCGGCCGGGGCCTGCTGGTGGCTGCGCCGTGGCTGATGAAGTTCCTCTCGGTGGCCGGTACCGCAGCGATGTTCCTGGTCGGTGGCGGGATCCTGGTGCACAGCATCGCGCCGCTGCATCACGCCATTCTGGAGATGGGCGGCGATGGCCGCTGGGGCTGGTTGATCAACGCGCTGGGCAACGTGATCGTCGGCGTGGTGATCGGCGCGGTAGTGCTGGGCGCCGTCAGCGCATTCCAGAAGCTGCGCGGGGCCAAGCCCGCGCACTGAGGCTCGCCCAGCTCAGGCCGATTCCCACCCGCGCAGGGCCTCCAACTCGGCGCGGGCACGGGCCAGGCGGCGCCCGGAGAGCGCGTCGAGCGCGCGCTGCAGCCGCGGCGATGCCGGCGCGCGCTGGGCCCAGCGGCGGGCGAGGACCCATGCGGCCAGCATGGCCAGCGTCCCTGCACCCAGCGATACCAGCAGCCACGGTGCGGCGAACGCGCCCAGATCCACCCCCCACGCCTGCCAGGCCACCAGCACCGGCACCGCCAGCCACAGCCAGCACCACGGCAGGCCGAGCAGCAGTTCGGTCAGTGCGGTATGCCAGCGCAGCGCGGCCAACTGCTGCGATTGCTCCACCACCGTAAGGGTGGGATGCAGCTGTCGTCGGCGCTGCAGGCGGGTGATGCTGACGATGATGGCCGCGATGCAGTACGCGTGCAGGGACAGCGCGCTGAGCATCACCGCCAGCGGCGGTTGCTGCCACCACTGGCTGCCGCAATACACCGCCACGGCCAGCCAGATCGCCAGCTGCAGCCACTGCCACAGGCTGAAGGCTCCCAGCTGATGCTGTACGGCCCGTTGCCGATGGCTGCGCCACGCATCCAGCGCGAAGGCCTCCTGCGCGTCGGTGGGAGCGTTGGCGTGGCTCCACAGCTGCTTGAGCTCATCCGGTTGCATGGCGGTTCCCTCAGTCGGTGGGGTTCAAGCGGGTGCGCAGCTGCTGGCGCACCCGGTGCAGGCGGGTGGAAACATTGGCGATGCTGATGCCCAGCACCTCGGCCATCTGCCGATGGTCGTGGTCGTCCAGGTGCAGCAGCATCAGGGCGCGGTCCAGCGGTGGCAGCGCGTGGATGGCGAGCTCCAGCTGGCGCAGCGCGTGGCGCTGTTCGGGTGGAAGGCCGTCGTCGACCACTGGCAGGTCATCATCCAATGGCGTGTGGTGGTGCCGATGTTGCTGGCGGCGCCATTGCGAGATCGCCACATTGAGCGCCACCCGATACAACCAGGTCGAGAAGCGCGCCCGCGCCGGGTCGAAATCCTCGAATGCCGCCCACGCCTGCACGCTGATCTCCTGGACCAGATCCAGCCGATCCTCGTGCTGATGGCAGTAACCGCGCGCCACCTTGAGCACGATGCCGCGGTGCTGCTCCAGCAACGCGGCGAAGCGCGCGCGTGGATCGTGGGCGGTGCGGGGCAGAGTCATGTGCATACCCGGGTGATTCGCGCCGGGGCGCGGAATATCACAGCCACCGGATCAGCGCGCCGGCTCGGCAGCCTGCACGCGGTTCTTGCCAACCCGCTTGGCCGCATACAGCGCCGTATCGGCGCGCCGCAACAGCGCGTCTGCCGCTTCGCCCGGCTGCCATTGCGCCAGGCCGGCGCTGAAATGCACCGGCACACGCTGCTCGTCCAACGGCAGCGGCCGCTGCGCCAGCGAGCGCTGCAACCGCAGCAGGGTGGACATGCTGTCCGCCGCCGGTGTTTCCGGCAGCAGCAGGACGAACTCATCCCCGCCCAGGCGCGCGATCGCATCGCTGCTGCGCAGATGCAGCTGGCAGACCTCGACCAGATGGCGCAGTACCGCATCGCCGCCGGCATGGCCGTGCAGGGTGTTGGTCTGATGGAAATCGTCGAGGTCGAGCAGGGCCAGCGCCAGCGGATGGCCATGGCGGGCGGCGCGCGCCATTTCGCGCTCAAGCAGTTCATCCAGCCCGCGCCGGTTGAGCGCGCCGGTCAGTGGATCGGTGCGGACCAGCCCGGAGACGTCGCGCAGTTCCTGCTCCAGCTCGGCGATGCGCTGCTCGGCCTGTTCCACCTCGCGGCGTGCGTTGCCCAGGTGATCGCGCGCCTGCAGTGCCTGCTCCTGCACCCGGCCGGTGTCCACCAGGACGTCCTGCAGCAGCTGGTTGAGATCGGCGATGCTGCGGGCTTCCTTCAGGGCCAGCGCGTAGCTGCTGATGCGGTCGTGGTATTCGCCGGTGCTGACCGCCATGCCATCCAGGCGCTCGATGAAGCCGCCCATGACGTTCTTCATCGCGGCCTTGGATTCCACGATCCCCTGTTTGAGCAGGCCCTGCTTGTAGATCACTTCGCGCAGGTTGGCGCGTGCCTGTTCCACCGAGTCGCGATCGAGCGGACCGCCGATCAGTGACCGCACCGCGTGCACCTGGCCGTGCAGCCAGCTGCTGTCGTCGAGCAGCTCGCCGATGTTGTCCAGCAGCAGATCGAACAGGCTCAGCAACAGCTCCTGCTGTTCCTGCCAGCCATCGCTGCGTACGCCGATCTGGTGGGAGAGCTCGCGCAGCCGGACTTCGATCGGCTGCAGCGGTTGGCCGGGATGCCAGCGATGCACCTCACCGGCGAGGTGCCCGGGCTCTTCGCGCAGTTCAGGCATGTTCTGCAGCAGGCTGGCCACGGTCACCCCGAGGGTGTGCCGCAGCAACTCGCGCAGACGCAGGCTGTCGGGCTGACCGTCGGGGGTTTCCTGCTCGATGGTGCGGATGTACTTGTCGATCAGCTGGCGCATCGCGCGGCCGTAGCTGACCCAGTCAGCGCTGCGCTGGGCCGATTGCAGCCGCAGGCCCATATCGCCCAGCTCGCCGGGCAGGGTGGACATGCCATTGGCGAACGCGGCCAGCAAGGGCTCGGGGGAATCGATCCCGGCGAACAGCCGCTGCAGCATCGCGCTGCTGCCGCCCTTGAGGGCCGGGGCGGGCCCGGTGGCCGCGTCCACTACGGTGCCCACGCTCTGTCGACGCGACAGCAGCCGGCCTACGGCGGTGCCGGGGCTGGGGGGAGCGTCGTGCGGGTCCGTCATGCGGCAGATCCTTGCAGGGCACGGCCGAGGGGCCGGAGCGGTGGAGAGGTGGGAACAGTATCGGCGCAGTCCGGTCACGCTTGAACCGATCCTGCATGGCAGGATGGTAAGCACGAGCAAGGCAGGAGAATGCGATGAAGGTGATGCTGGTGGGTGCGACCGGGCTGGTCGGTGGTCATGTGCTGCGGCAACTGCTGGACGACCCGCGCTGCGATGCGGTGGTCGCCCCGACCCGCCGCCCGCTGGACACCACCGATGCGGCGCTGCTCACTCCGGTGGTGGACTTCGCGCAGCTGCCGGCCGCGGCCGACTGGTGGGCGGTGGATGCGGTGATCTGTGCGCTCGGTACCACGATCAAACAGGCCGGCAGCAAGGAGGCGTTCGCGCGGGTCGACCATGACGCGCCGCTGGCGGTGGCGCGGCTGGCGCGGGCGCAAGGCGCGCATGCCTTCGCGTTGAACTCGGCAATGGGGGCCGACCCGGGCTCGCGCATCTTCTATAACCAGGTCAAAGGCCAGCTGGAGCAGGACCTGCGGGAACTGGGCTACCCCTCCCTGACCCTGGTCCGCCCCGGGCTGATCGGGGGCGAGCGGGCCGAGCGGCGCACCGGCGAGCATCTGGCCAGCCTGGTGCTGGGCGTACTGGGTCCGGCCCTTCCGCGGGCGTGGCGGATCAATCCGGCCGAGCGCATTGCGGCCGCGCTGGTCGAGGCAGCCCTGGCACCGGCGCCGGGCGTCAACGTCGTGCGCTCGGCAGAGTTGGTGGAACGGTAAGCCGCCGGCCGCCAGATGCACGGCCACCGGGCCACTGCGCTACCCTTTCTGCCCCTCAAGCGGTCCCTGCCATGTCCGTCGACAAGAACCAACGCGATCTCGAAGCCGGTATCCACACCGATCTGGAGGGGCGGCTGACCTACGGCGGCTACCTGCGCCTGGATCAGCTGCTGTCGGCCCAGCAGCCGCTGTCCAACCCGCCGCACCATGACGAAATGCTGTTCATCATCCAGCACCAGACCTCCGAGCTGTGGCTGAAGCTGCTGGCGCACGAACTGCGCGCGGCGATCGGGTTCCTGCAGCGCGATGAGGTCTGGCAGTGCCGCAAGGTGCTGGCGCGCAGCAAGCAGGTGCTGCGCCAGCTCACCGAGCAGTGGTCGGTGCTGGAGACGCTGACCCCCTCCGAATACATGGGCTTCCGCGACGTGCTGGGCCCGTCGTCGGGCTTCCAGTCGCTGCAGTACCGCTACATCGAGTTCCTGCTGGGCAACAAGAACGCGCAGATGCTGCAGGTGTTCTCGCATGACCCGGCCGGCCAGGCCCAGCTGCAGGAGGTGCTCGACGCCCCCAGTCTGTATGAGGAGTTCCTGCGCTACCTGGCCCGCTTCGGCCATCCGGTCCCAGCCGGCTATCAGGGGCGCGATTGGCAGCAGCCGCACGTGGCCGACGATGCGCTGCACCCGGTGTTCGAGCGGATCTACCAGAACACCGATCGGTTCTGGCGTGAGTACGCGCTGTGCGAGGACCTGGTCGATCTGGAGACCGCTTTCCAGCTGTGGCGCTTCCGCCACATGCGCACCGTCATGCGGGTGATCGGCTTCAAGCGCGGGACCGGTGGCTCCAGCGGGGTCGGCTTCCTGCGCCAGGCGCTGGAACTGACCTTCTTCCCGGAACTGTTCCAGGTGCGCACCACGATCCGCAACGACGACCCGATGCCGCCAGACGAGTGATCGAGCACGGGCGCCAATAAGCCTATTCATATTTGGCGTATCTATCACCGCTACCGTGCGGCAGGCCCCGCCATTGCTGCGCTGACGGTTTTACCCCGGCAGTTTCAGATGCAAGTTCAGCGACCGTGCTGCCAGCGGTACACATCAGCGTGTATTTGACGTGAACGTGGTTGGTCTGGGATTCTCCCGCGCTGCTTTCGCACATCGGACGTGCATGTCTTCCACCGAACCCAGGAATCCCGCATGAGCGTAGACACCGCCGCGAAATCCGTTCCCGAACCGGCGTTGCCGGAGTTCAAGACCACGCTGGGCCATCCGCGCCCGTTGTGGATGCTGTTCATGACCGAATTCTGGGAGCGCTTCGCGTTCTACGGGATCCGCTGGGCGCTGGTGCTGTACATCGTCGCGCAGTTCTTCGAAGGCGACTCGGCCGGCCAGGCCGCAGCCAGCCGGACCTATGGTGCCTATCTGGCGCTGGTCTATGCGGCGGCGATCTTCGGCGGCTACGTTGCCGACCGGGTACTGGGTTACCAGCGCTCGATCCTGACCGGCGCGGTGATCATGGCTGCGGGCCTGTTCATGGTCGCGATGCCCAACAAGGAAATCTTCGAGCTGGGCCTGGCCACCATCATCATCGGCAACGGCCTGTTCAAGCCCAATATCTCCACCATGGTCGGCAAGCTGTACGGCCTGAAGGATGAGCGCCGCGACTCGGGCTTCACCATCTTCTACATGGGCATCAACATCGGCGCGATGATCGCCCCGGTGCTGACCCAGTACCTGGCCGAGAGCGTGTTCGGCACCAAGGCGATGCCGTCGTACAAGATGGTCTTCATCGCCTCGGGCATCGGCATGCTGATCAGCCTGGCCTGGTTCTACGTCGGCCGTGCCGGCCTCAAGGGCATTGGCGCCCCGCCGGCCGGCGCCGAGGGCTATGGCCGCATCGTGATGGTGTTCATCGGTGCCATCGTGGCGATCCCGGTCGCCTTCTTCCTGCTCTCCACCGGTGCCACCGCGCTGGCCTGGATCCTGGGCGTGATGTTCATCGCGCTGGCAGTGCTGCTGCTGGTGGAGGGCATCCGTGAAGGCAAGGTCCAGCGTGACCGCGTCATCGCGATGCTGATCATCTTCACCTTCAACGTGATGTTCTGGATGTTCTTCGAACAGGCCGGCAGCTCGTTCACCTTCCTGGCCGACAACATCGTCAACCGCAACCTGGGTGGCTGGGAATTCCCGACTGCCTGGTTCCAGTCGGTCAACTCGGTGGCGATCATCACCCTGGCCCCGATCATTGCCTGGATCTGGATCAAGCTGGGTCGCGCCAACCCGTCGATTCCGCGCAAGTTCGGCCTGGGCCTGCTGTTCAACGGTGCGGCCTTCGCGCTGCTGATGGTGGCGCTGTCGAGCATGGTCGTGGACGGCAAGATCCCGTTCTGGACGCTGTTCATGGTCTACGTCATCCAGTCCGTGGGTGAGCTGTGCCTGTCGCCGATCGGCCTGTCGATGGTGACCAAGCTGGCCCCGGTGCGTCTGGTCGGCTTCGGCATGGGCGGTTGGTTCCTGTCCACCGGCATCGGCAACAACATGTCCGGCATCTTCGCCGGCGTGGTCAGCGGCGAAGGCGGCATGACCGTGGAGTCGGCCCTGAAGGGCTACACCTTCGGCTTCTGGGCGTTGATCATTTCCGGCGTGGTGCTGTTCCTGGTCGCCCCGCTGATCAACAAGCTGATGCACGGCGTCAAGTGAGGTCTGCAATGCGCATGAAAGCAGCGGGAATGTCGATGATCGTGGCCGGCCTGCTGGCTGCCTGTTCGCCGTCGTCGACGCCCACCGCTGCGCCTGCGCAGCCGCTGGATACCTCCGAGCAGAAGACCCCGGTCGCCGATCCAGGCGAACCGGTGGCCTCGGGCAACACCCCGGCCGCGGCGGACATCGCCGCGATCGCGGCGCTCAACGCCCAGTTCGATCCGGCCCGCGATCCGGTCGCCGATCTGGCCACGGCCAAGGTCGAGGCCCAGCGCGGTGGCAAGCGGATCATCCTGGATGTGGGCGGTGAGTGGTGCCCGTGGTGCCATCTGATGGACGGCTTCATCGAGGGCGATGCGGAGATCCGCAGCTTCCGCGATGCGAACTATGTCTGGATGAAGGTCAACTACAGCGAAGAGAACGAGAACGCGTCGTTCCTGTCGCAGTTCCCGGCAGTGAAGGGCTACCCGCACCTGTTCGTGCTCGATGCCGACGGCACGCTGCTGCATTCGCAGTTCACCGGTGAGCTGGAGGCGGACAAGGGGCAGAAGAAGGGCTACGACCGTGGCCGCTTCTTCGCCTTCATGAAGCAATGGGCGCCACCGAAGGCGTCGTGATCGAAAAAGCCGCGGATTCCGCGGCTTTTTTTTGCGCTCAATTTCCGCGCCACCCTGCCGCTACCTCCAAGGACCTCATGCCGCGCTGTTCGTGGCGGACAACCGACGGAATCGACGCATGCAGCCGGGTACCAGCGACAGCACCACCGAAGTCTGCCTTGATGCACCGGCCGGTGTGAGCCTGCCGCCGGTCGATGTGCTGCTCGATGACCAGACCGCACCCGATGCGCTGGAGGCCGAGGCCGATACCCCGGGGCCCGGCGCGATCCGCTACCGCCTGCCGATGGTGTCCGTGCCGGACAACGTGCTGCTCAAGGCGGCCGTGCAGAAACTGGTCGAGCAGAAAGCGCAGTTGGACGCGCTGGCACGCCAGGGCACGCTGCCCGGCCTGATTCCCACCGAGTGGCAGGGCAGCGGCATCCGGGGTGTGGATCTGCAGGGCTTCGTGCTGAGCGTGGTGCCGTTCCTGCAGAACGCCAGCAAGGACGAGACCGCGCCCGCCCGCCTGCCGCTCAAGCACGTGCTCGGCGATGCCGGGCGTTGGGATCAGCAGGATGTCGCCGAACCCAAGTCCCTGGCCTTCTTCCTGGCCAGCGATGATCGCGCCAGTGCAGGTGTGAAAGATCCTGCCGAGGCCTACCTGGTCGGCGCACTCGGCCTGGCGTGGGCACACGAAGGGCGCACCCGCCCCGGTTTCCTGCGCGCGATGGGCTACGACAGCATGGCCGCCCGCGTGCATATGCTGCCGTACCCGGCCGCAGCGCAGCTGGCGCTGTACAGCGTTACCGCCCATGGCGTGACCCAGATCTGGTGCGTGATGGACCGCCGCAAGGTGCGTCCGTTGCGGGCGCCCTGGATCAGCGTGCCGCTGCTGACCGCTTACGGCGTCAGTGCTCCCCAGACCTGGCCGACCAGCTTCCCGGCCGTGGATGAAGTGGCGGCGATGCTGGCCAGCGCACGCGGCGGCAAAGGGCCGGTCGAGGCCGACCTGACCAAGGTCGCCGCCAAGGTCGCGCAGGACGCATCGGCAGAAACCTGGATGCCGGTCAGCCTGCTCCAGGTCGGGACGTGGTCACCGCGCTGGCGCTACTTCATGGCGGTGTTCATCGGCCTGCCGTCGCTGCTGCTGGTAGTGGCGGCACTGGCCCTGCCAGGCGCGATCGAGGCGGCCGCCGTGGCCGCCTCGCTGGGCTTTGCCGCCGGCGCCATCGGCGCACTGGCGGCGCCGTGGGTGCATGCACGGCGCAAGCACCTCAGCTGAGCCGCAACGACCAACGGTCGTTGCCTACTCGTCCATCCGCTGCAGGCCTTCCCCGGCCAGGCGCAGGATCAGCGTTTCCAGCATCTGCTCCTCTTCCTCGCTGAGTACGGACATCAGCTTGCGGGTGATATCGATCACCAGCGGGGCGATGGTCTCGTAGACCTCGAAACCGGCGGCGGACAGCGCCAGCACCGAGCGGCGGCGGTCATCGCCGTGGGTTTCACGCTTGATGAAGCCGCGTTCGAGCAGTCTGGCCACGGCGCGGCTGACCGCGACCTTGTCCATCGCGGTGCGATCGGACACCTCGCTGGCCGACGAGCCCGGATACAGCGCCAGGACCGTGATCACCCGCCACTCGGGGATCGCCAGGCCATAACGGTCCCCGTACAGCTTGGCGATGTTGCCGCTGACGCGGTTGGACAGAACGCTCAGCCGGTACGGCAGGAACTGCTCCAGATCGAGCAGGGCGTGCGAGGCGCGGATGCTGTGACTGCTGGGATCGGGCGGGCTCATGCTGCGGTGCACCTTGATGGTGGTTTCATGTGAAACTATAACCTACGTTCCGGACTCCGCATTCTCGCGGGTCTGCCTTCCTACCGCACCTGGTTTTTTCCGATGCGGACTGCTTTGGAGCCACAGCATGACCAGCCAAACGAGCACCGCGTCCTTCGCACCCGATCCGGGCATGCAGGTCACCACCTTCGAAAACCCGATGGGCATCGATGGTTTCGAGTTCGTCGAGTTCGCCGCCCCGGCCGGCCGTGGCGCGGAACTGCACGACTATTTCCGCAAGATGGGCTTCACTGCGGTGCTGCGCCACAAGCAGCGTGCGATCACGGTCTATCGCCAGGGCGACGTGAACTTCCTGGTCAATGAAGAGCCGGACTCGTTCGCCTCGGACTTCGCCGAAAAGCACGGTCCGTGCGCCTGCGGCTTCGCCATCCGCTTCAAGAAGCCGGGCGATGAGGTCTACCAGATGGCCCTGGGCAACGGCGCCGAAGCGATCGACTTCAAGCCCGACACCCGCGCCGTCGCCGCCCCGATCATCAAGGGCATCGGCGACTGCATGCTGTACCTGGTCGACCGTTACGGCGCCAGCGGCAGCATGTTCGATACCGACTACGCGCCGATCGAAGGGGTGGACCAGCGCCCGAAGGGCTTCGGGCTGACCTTCATCGATCACCTGACCCACAACCTGTACTTCGGCAACATGCAGCAGTGGTCGGATTACTACGAGCGCCTGTTCAACTTCCGCGAGATCCGCTACTTCGACATCAAGGGCCTCAAGACCGGCCTGGTGTCCAAGGCGATGACCGCCCCGGATGGGATCGTGCGCATTCCGCTCAACGAATCCTCCGATCCGAAGAGCCAGATCAACGAGTACCTGGACGCCTACAAGGGCGAGGGCATCCAGCACATCGCCTGCTTCACCGAGAGCATCTACGACACCGTGGAAGCGATGCGCGCCCAGGGCGTGGAGTTCCTGGATACGCCGGACACGTATTTCGATGTGATCGACCTGCGCGTGCCCAACCACGGTGAAGACGTCGCGCGCCTGGCCAAGAACAAGATCCTGATCGATGCCGACCCGGAGACCAAGCAGCGCAAGCTGCTGCAGATCTTCACCACCAACTGCATCGGCCCGATCTTCTTCGAGATCATCCAGCGCAAGGGCAATGAAGGCTTCGGCGAAGGCAACTTCACCGCGCTGTTCGAAAGCATCGAGCGCGATCAGATGAAGCGCGGCGTGCTGTAACGTGACATCGCGGCGCCGGGGCCGACCCGGCCGCCGTATCGCTGGCGTGCCGGGGTGACCCCGGCCGTCAGACTGTAGTGCCAGTAACTTTTCCGTCTCTTTCCAGGCCTTGCCAGGACACGCACAGATGAGCACCTCCCTCACCGCCCGCGGCTACCAGACCGGATTCGGCAACGAGTTCGCCACCGAGGCGGTGCCCGGTGCGCTGCCGGTGGGGCAGAACTCCCCGCAGCGTGTCGCCCATGGCTTGTACGCCGAACAGCTGTCCGGCACCGCGTTCACCGCGCCGCGCGGGAGCAACCGCCGCAGCTGGATGTACCGCATCCGTCCCGCGGTGACCCACGGCGAATTCACCCCCTTCAGCCAGCCGAACCTGCACGGCGACGTCGCGCAGGGCGCGGTCTCGCCCAACCAGTTGCGCTGGGATCCGTTGCCGCTGCCCAGCACGCCCACCGATTTCATCGAGGGGCTGTACACCATGGGCGGCAACGGCTCGCCGGACGCGCACGGTGGCGTGGGAATCCACCTGTATGCCGCCAACCGCGACATGCAGGGCCGCTATTTCTATAACGCCGATGGCGAGCTGCTGATCGTCCCGCAGCTCGGCCGCCTGCGCCTGCTCACCGAAATGGGCGTGATCGAGATCGAGCCGCAGCAGATCGCGGTGATCCCGCGCGGTGTGCGCTTCCGTGTCGAACTGCCCGACGGCGACGCACGTGGCTACGTCTGCGAGAACTTCGGGGCGCTGCTGAAGCTGCCCGACCTGGGCCCGATCGGGTCCAACGGTCTGGCCAATCCGCGCGAC
The DNA here is from genome assembly GCF_026130205.1 of Stenotrophomonas sp. SRS1. Lineage (NCBI taxonomy): Bacteria > Pseudomonadati > Pseudomonadota > Gammaproteobacteria > Lysobacterales > Lysobacteraceae > Stenotrophomonas > Stenotrophomonas sp. SRS1. The sequence goes on from NZ_JAINFD010000002.1 coordinate 244,683, forward strand.
TTCGAAACCCCGCATGCAGCGTTCGAGAACATCGACGGCGCGTTCGAACTGATTGCCAAATTCGAGGGCCAGCTGTGGCGTGCGGATATCGATCATTCGCCGCTGGACGTGGTCGCCTGGCACGGCAACTACGCGCCGTACCGCTACGATCTGCGCCGTTTCAACACGATCGGCTCGATCAGCCACGATCATCCCGATCCCTCGATCTTCCTCGTGCTGCATTCGCCCAGCGACACCCCGGGCACCAGCAACATGGACTTCGCGATCTTCCCGCCGCGCTGGCTGGTCGCGCAGAACACGTTCCGCCCGCCGTGGTTCCACCGCAACATCGCCAGCGAATTCATGGGCCTGATCCACGGCGCCTACGATGCGAAGGCCGAAGGTTTCGTACCCGGCGGTGCCTCGCTGCACAACTGCATGAGCGGCCACGGCCCGGATGCGGCGACCTTCGAGAAGGCCTCCGCGGCCGACCTGAGCAGGCCGGACGTGATCAAGGACACCATGGCCTTCATGTTCGAAACCCGCGGCGTGATCCGCCCCACCGCCCAGGCGATGGATGCGGCGCATCGCCAGCGCGGGTACCAGCAGTGCTGGCAGGGGTTGAAGGCGAATTTCTCGGGGTAATCGGGCTCAAACCACCGCGATCTGGAACCGCTCGGCGTGTTCCTTCGGCAGTACCTCCAGCAACCGCTGCCGGACCCGCTCGGCGTAGCCGGTGGAGGTCAGGCCTGGCAGCGCGTCCAATGCGGCCTGCAGCGCGGCCATGACCGTCTCGTCGCTGCGCGACTGCTGCAGGGTGTGGAACAGCGCCGCCGCCTGCGGATGGCGCTGCAGTTCCAGGATGTCCAGCAGGTAGATGCGGGCGGCCACCAGCGATCGGCGGCGTTCGGTCACCGGCACCGGCGCCGCGGTCGGTGTCACCGCAGGTGCGGGCGCGGCGGGCGCGACAACGGCGGCCTCCGCGACCGCACTCGACACCAGATACCCGCTCTGGATCAGCTGGATCACCATCGCCGGGGTTTCCGGGCCCACCAGCTGGCCCAGCTGGACCAGGTCACGCTGGCCGTCGCACAGGATCAACAGCCGGCGCTGGCGCATGTCCAGGGGCGCGCGGTGGGCCTGCAGGGCGGTGCGGGCGAGGTCGGTCTTCTGCGGTTGCATGGGGGCGGGGTCGATGCGGTGCAGGCCGAGCCTGAACGCGGAAGGTGAAACGCGGATGACAGCGACACTGTGCATGCCGCCCACACGGCGCTCGCGCTAGGCTGCGCCGATTCACCGGGAGGATGCAGGCATGAAACAGCTGGGAAGCGTGATGGCAATGGGGATGGTGCTGGCCTTGGCCGCGTGCGAGCGCACGCCGGAGACGCCGTCGGCTGACGCCGAGGCGGCCGTGCCAACACCGGCGGCGGACACCGCGCCGGCAGCGCCCGCCACGGCGGCACCGGGCACGGCGACGCAGGGACCGGCGCGGCTGGATGGCTACGGTCCCGTGGCGCTGGGCAGCACCTTGGACGAGGTCCGGGCAGCCTGGAAGGAACCCCTGCAGGGCGACGTCGCCGACGATTACTGCCATGCCCTGCGGCCGGAGGGCACGCAGGCCGAGGACGTGATCTTCATGATCGAAGGCAAGCGACTGGTGCGCTATGACGTGCGCAACGACCGCATCGTCGCCCCCGGTGGCGGCAAGGTCGGCATGTCGCTCGGCCAGCTGCAGACGCTGTACCCGGATCGCGGCGATCTGACCCCGCACAAGTACGACGAGCAGGGCCACAACCTGCGGGTGCGCCCGGCGACCGAAGGCGGCGCGCTGGTCAACTTCGAGATCAACGGCGATGGCAACGTGACCGCGTGGCGGGTCGGCAAGACCCCGCAGGTCGACTACGTGGAAGGCTGCTCCTGAGCCACCGGCACCGCTCCGGCCGCAGCGCCGGAGCGGGCCTTCACTGTTTGGCGTGGGCTGGCCCTAGAATCGGCTCACATCTGTCACCGGGGAGCACCAGATGATCGCTGCCACTGTTTGGTTCGTGCTGGGCCTGGTGCTGTTGGCACTGGGCGGTGACTCCATCGTGCGGGCGGCCTCCGGCCTGGCCCAGCGCTTCGGCGCGTCGCCGTTCGTGGCCGGGTTGCTGCTGGTGGCCTTCGGCACCTCGCTGCCGGAGCTGGTGGTCAACGCCCGTGCCTTCGTGGTCGGGGCGGAAGAACTCGCGCTGGGCAATGCGGTGGGCAGCAATATCGTCAACGTCGGCCTGACCCTGGGCCTGGCGGCGCTCGCTGCGCCCCTGCTGGTCCGTGCGCGCCTGCTGTCACCGCTGCTGGTCTGTCTGGCCGCCGCCAGCGCGCTGCTGATCCTGTTCGGCCTGGATGGCGTGCTCGCACGCTGGGAAGGGGCCGTGCTGCTGCTCGCCTTCGTCGCCCTGCTGGTGGCCCTGCTGCGCCGGGCGAAGCTGGAATCCGAACCGGTGCGCGAGGCCATCGCCGGCTATGCGATGACCCGCACCGGGCTGTTCCTCAATACCCTGCGGCTGCTGTTCGCGGCGTTATGCCTGTACATCGGCGCGCGCTGGATCGTGCAGGCCGCCCCGGTGTTCGGCGCCGGGCTGGGCTGGTCGCCGCTGCTGGTCGGCCTGTTGCCCGTCGCGATCGGCACCGCATTGCCCGAAGTGGCGGCCGCCATTGCCGCCGCCCGGCGTGGCCAGGGCGACATGGTCCTGGGCCACGTGATCGGCTCGAGCCTGTTCAACCTGCTGGTGGTGGTCGGTGGGATGGCCGCACTGCGGCCGCTGGCGCTGCCCGGATCGTTCGTGAAACTGGAGCTGCCGGCGGCGATCGCCTTCGTGCTGGTGCTCTATCCGATGCTACGCGGCGATCTGACGATCAGCCGGCGCGAAGGCGCGGTGCTGGTGGTGGCCTTCCTCGGCTGGATCGCGCTGGAGCTGGCGTTGATCCGGGGCGGCTGAACGTCGCACTACGTAGAGCCGACCGTGGGTCGGCTGCCTTCCGGCACGATGCAGGCAGCCGACCCACGGTCGGCGCTACTGGCTGTCCCGGGAAACCGGCGCCTCTGCACCCTCGGTGTCGCCCGGATGGCGCGGCTCCGGCGGCGGCAATTGTTCTTCCTTGGCGGTCTTGTGGCCCGGCAGGTCCGGTCGGGTTTCCATCAGCAGCGACAGCGCCGCCTTGGCCATCATGTGCGCGCTGATCGGCGCGGTGATGAACAGGAACACGGTGATCAGCAGCTCGCGCGGCTGCGGGTCTTCGCCGAGGAAGATGTGATAACAGACCGAGCCGACCAGCACGCAGCCCACGCCCAGGGTGCTGGCCTTGGTCGGTGCGTGCAGACGCTTGAAGAAGGTGGAGAGCTTCACCAGGCCGAGCGCGCCGACCAGGATGAAGAAGCAGCCGAACAGCAGCAGGATCGACAGTACGATCTGGATGAAGGTGATCATTCGACGATGTCCCGGCGCAGCACGAACTTGCTCAGCACCACCGTGCTGCCGAAACCGAGCATGGCGATGATCAGCGCCGCTTCGAAGTACACCGCCGAGTTGAGGTACATGCCGAACAACATGAGTTCAGCGATGGCCGTCACCGACAAGGTGTCCAGCGCAAGGATGCGATCGGGCACGGTGGGGCCGCGCAGCAGGCGCCAGGTGGCCAGCAGCATGGCCAGGCCGACCACGTGCATGCACACCACCATCGTGGTCTGGATGAACATATGTCCGGTCATGGGAAAATCTCCATCAGCGGGGCTTCGTAGCGGGATTTGATCTGCCGGATCAGTTCGTCCGGATCATCCAGATGCAGCACGTGCACCAGCAGATAGCGGCGGTCATCGGACAACGCGGCCGAGACGGTACCCGGGGTCAGCGTGATCATGCTGGTCAGCGCGGCGATGCCGTGGATGTTGGCGATATCCAGCGGCAGCCAGATGAAGCCGGGGTGGATGCGGCGCTCCGGCCCCAGCACCTGGATCGCGACCCGGATGTTGGAGATCAGGATGTCCCACAGGGTCACGAACAGCAGTTTGGGGAGGGGCTTGAGCGAGCCGATCCGCGCGAACTCGCGGTCCAGCCGGGCGGCGAACAACGGCACCACCACGCCCAGGATCATGCCGAGCACGAACTGGCCCAGGGTGAAGCTGTCGGACATCAACAGCCAGAACGCCACGACCATCACGCTCAGCGAGGGCGAAGGCAGGATGCGCTTGTACAGGGAAGGCTTGCGCGTCATGGCTGGCGGATCTCCGGCGTGGTGGCGCGCAGTTCACCCACATAGTCCTGGGGCTGCAGCAGCTGGGTGGCCATCGCATCGGTGTGCTGCATCAGCGGGCCGGCGAACACGCTCATCGCGATGCCATAACTGAGCAGCAGCGCGGCGGCGAACAATTCCACGGTGCGCGTCGGTGCTTTGCGCGGCTTGGGTGCGCCTTCCTCAACCACTGGTACGCGCCAGAACAGGCGGATGCCGCCACGGGTCAGGCCGACGATCACCATCAGGCTGCTGCCCAGCACGGCGGCCCACACCGCCCAGGTGTACTGCGCCGGCATGCCGGCCAGCAGCGCGGCCTTGGCCAGGAAGCCGGACAGCGGCGGCAGGCCCGCGACCGAGACCGCACCGATCAGGAACAGCACCGCAGGCGTTTCCTTGCCCGGCATCGGTGCGATGACTTCCTTGCGATCGCTGGCACCGCCGCGACGGCGGCGGATCAGGTCGGCAATGAGGAACAGCGCGGCGGCTACGAAGGTACTGTGCGGCAGGTAGTACAGGCCGGCCGAGAGCACTTCGGGTGTGCGCACCGAGAAGGCGATGAACAGCGTCGCCGCCGAGACCACCACCAGGTAGGAGATCAGCACGCGCAGGCGCGCCGCAGCGAGCACGCCCAGGCCGCCCAGTACGAGGGTGGCCACACCGGCCCAGAGCAGCCACTGGCTGCCGTAGCCGGCCATCGGGCCGGCACCCTCGCCGAACCACAGGGTGCTGACCCGCAGCACCGCGTACAGGCCGACCTTGGTCATGATCGCGAACAGCGCGGCCACCGCGGCCGGCGCACGCGCATAGGCTTCGGGCAACCACAGATACAGCGGCATCAGCGCAGCCTTGCTGCAGAACACCAGCAGCAACAGCCCCATCGTCGCCTTGACCAGGGTCAGGTGCGAGGCCGGCACTTCAGCGATGCGCTGCGACAGTTCGGCCATGTTGAGCGAGCCCAGCGAGGCGTACAGCAGGCCGAGTGCGATCAGGAACAGGGTCGAGGCGGTGACGTTGAACACCACGTAGTGCAGGCCGATGCGCATGCGCAGGCCGCGCCCGCCGCTGAGCAGCAGGCCGTAGGAGGCGATCAGCATCACCTCGAAGAACACGAACAGATTGAAGATATCGCCGGTCAGGAACGCGCCGTTGAGGCCGACCAGCTGGAACTGGAACAGCGCATGGAAGTGCGGCGCGCGGCGGTCCCAGCCCGAACAGGCGTGCAGCAGGCAGGGGATGGCCAGCAGCAGTGTGGTCACCAGCATCCAGGCCGAGAGGCGGTCGGCCACCAGCGCGATGCCCAGGCGCGAGGGCCAGTCACCCAGCAGGTACACCGCGATGCTGCCGTCGGCGGTCTGCGCGAACAGCAGCGCGACGGCCGCGGCGAGCGCGGTCAGCGTGGTCCACGCCACCGTGCGCTGCACCTTCGGCCCGTAGCGGCGATGCTCGACGAACAGCGAACAGGCCGCGCCGAACAGCGGAATCAGGATGGGCAGGATCACCGCATGGTTCATGCGCCGCCCTCCCGGCCCGGCGCGGTATCGGCGGGGAGTTCTTCTTCTTCGTGCGCGTCCACGTGGTCGCTGTGGTTGTCGCTGCGGCTGCGCATCGCCAGCACGATGCTGACCGCGGTCATCGCAAAGGCGATCACGATGGCGGTCAGAACCAGCGCCTGGGGCAGCGGATCGGTGTAGTTGCCCAGGTCGCTGTCGATGCCCTCACGCAGCACCGGCGCCTTGCCCTGCACCAGCCGGCCGCCGGCGAAGATCAGCAGGTTGGTGGCATACGACAGGAAGGTCATGCCGAGGATCACATCGAAGCTGCGCGCGCGCAGCAGCAGGTAGATGCCGATCGCGCTCAGTACGCCGATGGCGCTTGCCAGAGCCAGTTCCATCAGTGCATCTCCCCGGTTTTTGCCGAACGGCGGTTGGGATCGATCTCGCCTTTGCGGGCATTGCGGGTGCGCGAGGGCTTGATCGTGCCCATCATCGAGAGCATCAGCATCACGCCGCCGAACACCACCAGGTACACGCCGGTATCGAAGCCGATCGCGCTGGCCAGCGGTACCTCGCCGATCAGCGGCAGGTGCAGGTCCAGATGGCCGCTGGTCAGGAACGGCACGCCGAACAGCATCGACGCGCAGCCACTGAGGATGGCGATCAGCAGACCCGCACCGATGCAGCGGATGTAATCGAAGCCGAAGCGCGATTCCACCGAGGTGGTGCCCTGGATGACGTACTGGATCAGCAGCGGCACGGCCAGCACCAGCCCGGCGATGAAGCCGCCGCCGGGTGCGTTGTGGCCGCGCAGGAACAGGAAGATCGAGACGGTCAGGGTGAGCGGGAACATGATCTGGGCCAGATCGGCCGGCACCGGCAGCTTGATCGGCGGGCCGGGCATGATCTGTTCCGGCGCCATCCGCGAGCGGCGCAGCATGGCGTGCACCACCAGCGCGGCGATGCCGAACACGGTGATCTCACCGAAGGTATCAAAGCCACGGAAGTCGACCAGGATCACGTTGACCACGTTCTGCCCATACGCCTCCGGCAGCGCACGCGCCAGCAGCTCGCCGGCCATGGTGTTCGGCGGCAACGTCATGGCGGTGTAGGCCATCGCGGCCAGCCCGCCACCGGCGACGATCGCGATCACCGCATCGCGCCGCTTGCGCCAGACCGACTTCTCCGGTGGCGACTGGATCGGCAGGTAGTTCATGCCCAGCAGCATCAGCACCAGGGTGACCATCTCCACCAGCAGCTGGGTCAGCGCCAGATCGGGCGCCGAGAGGAACACGAAGGTCAGCGAAACCATCAGGCCGACGCCGCCGACCACCAGCACCGCCAGCAGGCGCTGCCGGTAGACGAACAGTGCGCCCAGCGCGCAGGCCATCATCACCAGCCACAGCGCCCAGCCCAGCAGCGGGATCGGCTGCGGCGAGGGCCAGTTGGGCGAGGCCGGGTTGGCCACGAACGGCGCGGCGGCGACGACGATCGCCACCAGCACCAGCGCCATCAGCATGCGCTGCAGGCTGCCGTTGGCCAGGCCTTGGGTGAGGCGGTGGGCGAAGCCGAACACCAGGTCCAGCTGCTTGTGGAAAATATTGCGGCCGATGCTGCGACTGACCACCGCATGCAGGTTGATCAGGCGACGCAGGCCGAAGTACAGCGCGATACCGCCGATCACGCCGGCGATGCTCATCATCAACGGGGTGTTGAAACCGTGCCAGACCGAGAGGCTGTAGGCCGGCATTGCCGCGCCCAGGATCGAGGAGGCGGCCGCGTGCAGCACCGGGGCGATGGTGATCGCCGGGGCGACGCCGACGGCCACGCAGACCACGACCAGGATCTCGACGGGGACCTTCATGAAGCGCGGCGGCTCATGCGGGACGCGGTCCAGATCGTGCGGGCCTTTGCCGAAGAAGGTGTCGTGCACGAAGCGCAGGCTGTAGGCCACGCCGAACACGCCGGCCAGCAGCGCGGCGATCGACATCACCACGCGCATGGTCTCCGGGCCGCCCGCGGTCAGCGCCTCAGCGAACAGCATTTCCTTGGACAGGAAGCCGTTGAGCAGCGGAATGCCGGCCATCGCCAGTGAGGCGATGATCGCCAGCGCGCTGGTGATCGGCATCAACCGGCGCAGGCCGCCCAGCTTGCGCATGTCACGGGTGCCGGTCTCGTGGTCGATGATGCCCGCGGCCATGAACAGCGAGGCCTTGAAGGTGGCGTGGTTGAGGATATGGAACACGCCGGCCACCACCGCCATCGGCGTGGACAGGCCGAACAGCATGGTGATCAGGCCCAGATGCGAAATCGTCGAATAGGCCAGCAGGCCTTTGAGGTCATGCTGGAAGATCGCGTTCCATGCGCCGATCAGCAGGGTGATCGCGCCGATGCCGCTGACCGTATAGAAGAACAGATCGGTGCCGGCCAGCGCCGGATGCAGGCGTGCCAGCAGGAACACGCCGGCTTTGACCATCGTCGCCGAATGCAGGTAGGCCGAGACCGGCGTCGGCGCAGCCATCGCGTGCGGCAGCCAGAAATGGAACGGGAACTGGGCGCTCTTGGTGAAGATGCCGGCCAGGACCAGGAACAGGGCATACGGGTACAGCGAACTGGCGCGGATCAGATCGCCGGCGGCGAGCACCGCATCCAGTTCGAAGCTGCCCACGATGCGGCCGATCAGCAGCACGCCGCCGAGCAGCGCCAGCCCGCCGCCGCCGGTGACCACCAGGGCCATCCGGGCGCCCTCGCGGGCATCCTGGCGGTGCGACCAGAAACCGATCAGCAGGAACGAGCTGATGCTGGTCATTTCCCAGAACACCATCAACAGCAACAGGTTGCCCGAGAGCACCATGCCCAGCATGGCGCCCATGAACAGCAGCAGGTAGCAGTAGAAGCGGTGGGCGCTGTCGCGGGCACTGAGGTAGTAGTGGGCGTACATCACCACCAGCGCACCGATCGCCAGCACCATCCCGGCGAACATCCAGGCCAGGCCATCCAGGCGCAACGAGAAGGCCAGGCCGATCTGCGGTATCCACTCCCCGTAACTGCGGACGATTCCGCCGTCCATGATGGCCGGGGTCATCGTCGCCAACAGCGCCAGTCCTCCCAGCGGAGCGGCCGCGGCTACCCAGGCGGCCGTGGAGCGGGAGGTGCGGCGGAATGAAGCGACGGCCACTGCCATCAGGAAGGGCAGGGCGAGCAGCAGGAGCAGACTAGGATTCATGCAGGGAATGCGGGATTCACGAGCAGGTCGTTCAGTCTAACAGGCAGGCAATTGCTGCCGATACACCCGAATACGCCCTCAATTGCATGTAACGTGCACTGATTCATTTTTTCCGGGCAGCGCATGGCCCCATTCGGGTCCGTCGACGGCCGTATGGAGGCCCGCTGGCGACTTTGCCGACTGTGGCCTCCCGGCACCGGTCGAAACGGGTCCGGAACCAGTGGTCGCAGGGCCTGCGGGACCGCGGAGATGTGCACGAAGATGAACGGTGACCGTCGCTCGAAAGGCCACTGCGGACGATGCTGGACGGTGTGGCGTGGAGTGCTGGTGAGCGTCCTCGCTCGTTCAGGAAAAACCGGTCAGTAGCGCCAACCCATCCGGCGGTAGAGCTTGGCCAGCACCCACAGCGGGCCGATCAGCAGGTAGACCAGATCGGTCAGGAAGCTCGGCTTGCGGCCTTCATGCTTGTGGCCGATGAACTGCGCGACCCAGGCCACGGCGAAGACGCCCAGCGCCAGCCAGAACAGGTTCACCAGGCCTATCTCGGCTTCCAGCAGACGGCAGACGCAGCCGCTGACGAAGAAGAACGCCAGCATGCCGTAGCCGAGCGTGCGCGACAGGCGGTTGTAGAAGCACCAGGCGGCGAACATCGCCAGGCCGGCCCAGATCCCGTTCTGGAACCAGGTGATCAGCGGCGGCAGGCACCACAGCAGGGCAATCACCGACCATGCGATCGCCGGGACGGCCACGACGTGGATGCGCTGGTTCAGCGCATTGCGGTGGTCGTTGGAATAACTGGCGAAATAGCGGTCGATCGGGCGTGCGACGGTGGTGGTGGCCATGTTCCCTCCCAGGATCTGCAGAGCATACCGCCGGTAGAGCCGACCGTTGGTCGGCTGCCTTCCATCGTCTGCCCGACATGGCCCGGCATCGGAAACCGCGCTCCCCGGCCCACGCCCGGGGAACGCGTGCCGGTCAGTCGACCGAGATACCGGCCAGGCGCTGCAGCGCCTCGGCGTACTTGGCGCGGGTGCGCTCGATGATCTCGGCCGGGATGCTCGGGCCCGGGGCGGTCTTGCCCCAGTCCAGCGTCTCCAGGTAGTCGCGGACGAACTGCTTGTCGTAGCTCGGCGGGCTGGTGCCCACCTCGTACTCGTCGGCCGGCCAGTAGCGCGAGGAATCCGGGGTCAGCATCTCGTCCATGATGTACAGACGGCCATCGGCATCGGTACCGAACTCGAACTTGGTGTCGGCCAGAATGATGCCGCGCTCGCGGGCGTAATCAGCGGCGAAGGCATAGATGCGCAGGGTGGCATCGCGCACGCGCTCGGCCAGGTCCGCGCCGACCGCCTTCACCATCGCATCGAAATCGATGTTCTCGTCATGGTCGCCGACGGCGGCCTTGGTCGAGGGAGTGAAGATCGGTTCGGGCAGCTGTTCGGCCTGGCGCAGGCCGTCGGGCAGCTCGATGCCGCTGATCTTGCCGGTGCGCTGATAGTCCTTCCAGCCGCTGCCGATCAGGTAGCCACGGGCGATCGCCTCGACCGGAACCGGCTTGAGCTTGCGGGTGACCACCGCGCGCTTGGCGTACAGGGCCGGATCGACACCCTCGGGCAGCACGCTGGCGACATCGATGCCGGTCAGGTGGTTGGGCATCAGGTGCGCGGTCTTGGCGAACCAGAAGTTCGAGACCTGGCAGAGCATCTCGCCCTTGCCGGGGATCGGATCGGGCAGCACCACGTCGAAGGCTGACAGACGGTCGGTTGCGACCATCAGCAGGTAGTCCCCCGGCGGAGTGCCGGCGGGGAGCCGGTCGCGCGGAATGTCGAAAACATCACGCACCTTGCCGCGATGGCGCAAGGGCAGGCCGGGGAGATCGGATTGCAACAACGTGGTCGGCACGGGCACTCCTGAGGCTTCGTCATGACAGCTGTCCAGGGGACCCGGAGGGCCCGCACAGACAGCGGGCGGCCTAGTGTAAAGCGGGTTGGGCCCGCTGTGACGTAAAATGAAGATCCTTTGTCGCCTTGGCTGCCCAGACCACCATGCGCTGGTACGGAAAACTGCTCGGATTCATCGCTGGCGCCCTGTTGTTCAGGCCCAATCCGCTGTTCGGGGCCGTGGTCGGGCTGTTGCTGGGACATGCCTTCGATGCCGACTGGTTCCGGCTGAACAGGGAAAACCCCTACCGGGAGCTGGGGCTGACCTCCGAGGCGACCGATGCCGAGATCGACCTGGCCTACCGCCGGCTGATGTCCCAGTACCACCCGGACAAGGTGGTCGGCGCGGCGCCGGAGCTGCGCCAGCAGGCCGAGCGCAAGTCGCGCCAGCTCAATGCCGCCTATGACCGCATCAAGACCCTGCGCAAGCGCTGATTCCGCGCGGCGCCCTCTTTCAACCTCCTGAAGGCCCCGGCCATGTCCAACTGCATCATTGCTCCCTCCATTCTGTCCGCCGATTTCGCCCGCCTGGGCGAGGAAGTGGACAACGTGCTCGCGGCCGGCGCCGACTGGGTGCATTTCGATGTGATGGACAACCATTACGTGCCGAATCTGACCATCGGCCCGTTGGTCTGCCAGGCCCTTCGCAAGCACGGCGTGACCGCACCGATCGACGTGCATCTGATGGTGGAGCCGGTGGACCGGATCATTCCGGATTTCGCCGAGGCCGGCGCGACGTACATCAGCTTCCATCCGGAGGCGAGCCGCCACGTGCACCGCACGATCCAGCTGATCCGTTCGCTGGGCTGCAAGCCGGGCGTGGTGCTCAATCCGGCCACGCCGGTGGACATCCTGGACTGGGTGCTCGATGACCTGGACCTGGTGCTGGTGATGTCGGTCAATCCGGGTTTCGGCGGCCAGGCGTTCATTCCCTCGGCGCTGGACAAGGTGCGCGCGATCCGCAAGAAGATCGATGCCAGTGGCAAGGACATCCGCCTGGAGATCGACGGTGGCGTGAAGGCCGACAACATCGGCGCCATCGCGGCGGCCGGTGCGGATGCGTTCGTGGCCGGCTCGGCGATCTTCAATGCGAAGACCAGCTACCAGGACATCATCGCGCAGATGCGCGGCAACGTCGCCGCGGCGCGGGGCTGAGCCATGGGACCGGTGGCTGCCGTGACCATCCGCGTGGCCACCGCCGGGGATGCGGGGCTGATCCTGCGCTTCATCCGCGAGTTGGCGATCTACGAGAAGGCCGCGTCGTCGGTGCAGACCGACGAAGCGGGCATCCGTGCGAGTCTGTTCGGGCCGGCGGCGAAGGCGCATGCGCTGATCTGCGAAGCCGATGGTGTGGCGATCGGGTATGCGGTGTATTTCTACAACTACTCGACGTGGCTGGGCCGTAACGGGATCTATCTGGAAGATCTGTACGTCAGCCCGGAGAGCCGCGGCAGCGGTGCCGGCAAGGCGCTGCTGCAGCACATCGCACGGATCGCGGTGGCCGAAGGCTGCGGGCGGTTCGAGTGGTCGGTGCTGGACTGGAATGAACCGGCGATCCAGTTCTATGAAGCGGCCGGGGCGACGCCGCAGAGCGAGTGGACGGTGTACCGGATGGAAGGCGAGGCGCTGCGGACCTTCGCCGAAGGCTGAGCTGTCTTAAAAAAAAGACCGCACCATTGCTGATGCGGCCCTGGGAATAGCGGGAGGCTGATCCTGCCTCCATCCATCTTCCTTGCTATGGCCTTCCATTCTCCGGGCCATGGGTGACGCTTTGATGACGTTCACCGGCGGCCACGCCGTCCGCTGCTAGCCTTCGCTTCCCCACTCCCTGGAAGTACCGCATGAGCCGTCCCCATTGGCGTTTGATCCTCAACGGCAAGGCCACCGGCAATGAGGATGTGCGCGAGGCGGTGGCCGCGCTGCGTGAGCGCGGGGTGCAACTGGAGGTACGGGTGACCTGGGAATCGGGCGACGCCGAACGCTATGTGGCCGAGGCGATCGCCCACGGGGTGGATACGATCATCGCGGCCGGCGGTGATGGCACGCTCAGTGAGGTGGCCGAGACGCTGGCGCATCGCGAGGAGTCGGCCGACGCGCTGCCGTCGCTGGGGTTGTTGCCGTTGGGCACGGCCAATGATTTCGCCACCGCGGCGGAGATTCCCGATGAACCGCTGGCGGCGCTGGAGCTGATCGCGCAGGCGCCCGCGCGCCCGGTCGATCTGCTGCGCATCGATGCCGATGGCAAGGTGTGGTGGTGCGCGAACGTGGCCAGTGGCGGCTTCGGCACCGAGGTCACGGTGGAGACCGATGAGGGCTTGAAGAAAGTGCTCGGCGGGCTGGCCTATCTGGTCACCGGGATATCGAGGCTGGGGCGGATCGATCCGATCCAGGCACGGGTCCGCGCGCCGGGGTTCGAATGGGCCGGTGGGTTCATCGCACTCGGCGTGGGCAACGGTCGCCAGGCCGGCGGTGGGCAGGTGCTGTGTCCGGAGGCCCTGATCGATGATGGTCTGCTGGATATCACGGTGATCCCTGAGCTGAGCGGGGAGGTCGCCTCCACCTTTGCCGCGCTGGTCAAGGGTGGCAAGCGCGGCGCGCTGGAGCAGGTGGCCGAACGTGTGCAGGCGCCGTGGGTGGAGATCGAGGCCGAGGTGCCGCTGACCCTCAATCTGGATGGCGAACCGGTCCAGGCCCGGCACTTCCGCATCGACTGCGTGCCGAGGCGGGTCAACCTGCATGTGGCACTGGACAGCCCGCTGCTGTCGCGGGGCTGATGCCAGGGGCGTCGCCGGGTTCCATCCGGTGCCGTCAATGCGGTACAGTCGCCGCGTGTCCATTCTGACGACCCCGCATACCCTTTCTTCCGCTCGCCGTTGGTGGCGATGGTGGCCTGTTGCCGTCGTCCGTCCCGCCACCGCCGTTTCCCGGAAGGAAAGTCGTCTTGATTACGCTCGAGCAGTTCCAGCAGCAGGCCGCTGAAGGCCACACCCGCATCCCCGTCGTCCGTGAAGTGCTGTCCGACCTGGACACGCCGCTTTCGGTCTATCTGAAGCTCGCCGACGGCCCGCATACCTATCTGTTTGAATCGGTCGAGGGCGGCGAACGCTTCGGGCGCTATTCCATCATCGGCCTGCCGGCGCGCCGGGTGTATGCCTTCCACGGCCATACCCTGACCATCAGCGAGTCCGGCACCGTGGTGGAAACCCGCGAGGTCGCCGACCCCTTCGCCGAGGTCGAAGCGCTGCGCAGCGGCCACTCGGTGCCCAAGCTGGCCGGTCTGCCCGGCTTCACCGGTGGCCTGGTCGGCTGGTTCGGCTTCGAGTGCATCGGTTACATCGAACCGCGCCTGGCACCGCCGCGTGGCCGCGATGAGCTGGGCACGCCGGACATCCTGCTGCTGCACTCCGAAGAGCTGGCGGTGTTCGACAACCTCAAGGGCCGCCTGTACCTGATCGTGCATGCCGACCCGGGTCAGCCCGGTGCATGGGAGGATGCCCAGGCCAAGCTGGATGCGCTGGTCGCCAAGCTGCGTGCGCCCGGTGCCGGCTACCCCGCGCCGATCACCCGCGATGTGCTGGACGAGAACGATTTCGTCTCCGGCTTCACCCGCGAAGGCTTCATTGCGGCGGTCGACAAATCCAAGGAATACATCCGCGCCGGCGACATCTTCCAGGTGGTGCTGAGCCAGCGCCTGAGCGTGCCGTTCAAGGCGCGCCCGGTGGATGTGTACCGCGCGCTGCGTGCGCTCAATCCCTCGCCGTACATGTACTTCCTCGACACCGGCGACGTGCAGGTGGTCGGCTCCTCGCCGGAAATCCTGGTGCGGCTGCAGGACGGGGAAGTCACCGTGCGGCCGATCGCCGGCACCCGCCCGCGTGGCGCGACGGTGGAAGAAGACAACGCACTGGAAGTCGAACTGCTGGCCGATCCCAAGGAACGTGCCGAGCATCTGATGCTGATCGATCTCGGCCGCAACGATGCCGGCCGCGTGTCCAAGGCGGGCACGGTGGAAGTGGGCGAGCAGTTCGTGATCGAACGCTACAGCCACGTCATGCACATCGTCAGCGAAGTCACCGGGCAGCTGCAGCCGGGCCTGAGCTACGCCGACGTGCTGCGTGCAACCTTCCCGGCCGGCACCGTCAGCGGCGCACCCAAGATCCGCGCACTGGAAGTGATCCGCGAGCTGGAGCCGATCAAGCGCAACGTCTACGCCGGCAGCATCGGCTACATCGGCTGGCATGGCGATGCCGATACCGCGATCGCGATCCGCACCGCCGTGATCAAGGACGGCCGCCTGCACGTGCAGGCCGGCGCCGGCATCGTCTACGACTCCGATCCCGGCAAGGAATGGGACGAGACCATGAACAAGGGCCGCGCGCTGTTCCGTGCGGTCGCGCAGGCGGCCAAGGGCCTGTAAGGCACTGCCGCCGAACTGTCTGACACGTGCGCCGTTGCGTGCACGCCACTTCCCCATTCAAGACGGACCCTGACCATGTTGTTGATGCTCGACAACTACGACAGCTTCACCTACAACCTCGTGCAGTACCTGCAGACGCTGGGCGCCGAGGTCAAGGTGGTGCGCAACGACGCGTTGAGCGTCGATGAAATCGCCGCGCTCGCGCCTGAGCGCATCGTGATTTCGCCCGGCCCGTGCACGCCCAACGAAGCGGGCGTGTCGCTGGAGCTGATCCGCCGGCTTGGCCCGACCACGCCGATCCTCGGGGTGTGCCTGGGCCACCAGAGCATCGGCCAGGTCTACGGCGGCGATGTGATCCGCGCCGGTACGATCATGCACGGCAAGACCTCGCCGATCCGCCATGAAGGCAGGGGCGTGTTCGCCGGCCTGCCGGACCGCTACCAGGCCACCCGCTACCACTCGCTGGTGGTGGACAAGACCACGCTGCCGGCGTGCCTGGAAATGACCGCCTGGACCGAGAACGCGGACGGCTCGATCGAAGAGATCATGGGACTGCGCCATCGCGAGTATCCGGTCGAGGGCGTGCAGTTCCATCCCGAGTCGATCCTCACC
The DNA here is from genome assembly GCF_026130205.1 of Stenotrophomonas sp. SRS1. Lineage (NCBI taxonomy): Bacteria > Pseudomonadati > Pseudomonadota > Gammaproteobacteria > Lysobacterales > Lysobacteraceae > Stenotrophomonas > Stenotrophomonas sp. SRS1. The sequence continues at coordinate 260,622 of NZ_JAINFD010000002.1, forward strand.
GAGCATGGCCACGCCCTGCTGAAGAATTTCCTGCAGCGCTGAGCGCGCCGCATCTGCATCACAAAGGACCCCGCATGACCTTCTCCGCCCAGGAAGCCCTGCAGCGCACCATCGAGCACCGCGAAATCTTCTTCGACGAAATGGTCGACCTGATGCGGCAGATCATGCGCGGTGAAGTGTCGCCGGTGATGACCGCCGCGATCCTGACCGGCCTGCGCGTCAAGAAGGAAACCATCGGCGAAATCGCCGGTGCCGCCACCGTGATGCGCGAGCTCGCCCTCGCGGTACCGGTGGAGGACAAGACGCATCTGGTGGATATCGTCGGCACCGGTGGGGATGGTTCGCACACCTTCAACATTTCCACCTGCGCGATGTTCGTGGTGTCTGCGGCCGGGGCCAAGGTGGCCAAGCATGGCAACCGCAGTGTTTCCTCCAAGTCCGGCAGTGCCGATGCAGTCGAGGCGCTGGGCGCGATCATCGATCTGCAGCCGGACGAGGTCGCGCGCGCGATCACCGAAACCGGCATCGGCTTCATGTTCGCACCGATGCACCACCCGGCGATGAAGGTCGTCGCGCCGGTGCGCCGCGAAATGGGCGTGCGTACGATCTTCAACATCCTCGGCCCGCTGACCAATCCGGTGGGTGCGACCAACGTGCTGATGGGCGTGTTCCACTCGGATCTGGTCGGCATCCAGGCGCGCGTGCTGCGCGAACTCGGCGCCGAGCGCGCGCTGGTGGTGTGGGGCCGCGACAACATGGATGAGATCTCGCTCGGCGCCGGTACGCTGGTCGGCGAGCTGCGCGACGGCAAGGTGCGCGAGTACGAGATCCATCCGGAAGACTTCGGCATCGCGATGTCGGCCAGCCGCAATCTCAAGGTGGACAGCCCGGAGGAATCCATCGCGATGCTGCGGGGTGTGCTCGACAACCAGCCCGGCCCGGCGCTCGACATCGTCGCGCTCAATGCCGGCGCCGCGCTGTACGTGGCCGGTGTCGCCGACAGCATCGCCGATGGTCTGGCCCGTGCCCGTGCCGTGCTGGCCGATGGCAGTGCGCGCTCGCGGATGGAGCAGTACGTCGCCGCCACCCGCCGCATCCGCGGGGCCGTCTGAGCCTGCGTTTTCCGAATTCAGCGGGGCTGGTCGATAATGGCCGGCCTCCAGGACCCCAATGACATGAGCGACATCCTCGATACCATCCTGGCCCGCAAGGCCGAAGAAGTCGCCGCACGCCGGGCCCAGGTGCCGCTTGAAGCACTGATTGCGCGCGTGGAGCAGGCTCCGCCCGTGCGCGGCTTCGCGGATGCGCTGCGCGCCTCGATCACCGCTGGCAACCCCGCCGTGATCGCCGAAATCAAGAAGGCCAGCCCGTCCAAGGGCGTGATCCGCCCGGACTTCCATCCGGCCGACATCGCGGTGAGCTACGAATTCGGTGGGGCCAGCTGCCTGTCGGTGCTGACCGACGTGGATTTCTTCCAGGGCAGCGACGCCTACCTGCAGCAGGCGCGTGAAGCGTGCACGCTGCCGGTGCTGCGCAAGGACTTCGTGATCGATGCCTATCAGGTGTATGAAGCGCGCGTGCTCGGTGCGGACTGCATCCTGCTGATCGTGGCCGCCCTCGACGATCGCCAGCTGGCCGAGTTGTCCGACCTGGCCATGCAGCTGGGCATGGACGTGCTGGTGGAAGTGCATGACATCGACGAGCTCGAGCGCGCCATCCAGGTGCCGGTGCCGCTGATCGGCATCAACAACCGCAACCTGCGCACCTTCGAGGTGTCGCTGCAGACCACGCTGGACATGCGCCAGGCCGTGCCGCGCGACCGCCTGCTGGTCACCGAAAGCGGCATCCTCGGCCCGGCTGACGTCAGCGTGATGCGCGAGGCCGGGGTCAACGCGTTCCTGGTCGGTGAGGCCTTCATGCGCGTGGAAGAGCCCGGCGAGGGTCTGCGTCAGCTATTCTTCAGCGCATGACAGCGATCTATCCAACGCCGCGCGACGACGCCCCGCTGGTGGTCTTCGATTTCGATCACACCCTGTATGACGGCGATTCCGGCAGCCATCTGTTCGCCTGGCTGATCAAGCGCAACCCGCTGCGGCTGCTGGCCGCCCTGGTCGCCACGCCGCTGCTCGGTCCGCTGGTGGCCTTCCTGCCCACCCGCCGCCGCGGCATTTCCGGCTATGTCTGGATCGCCACGTTTGGCCTGCACCGGGCGCGCGAGTTCAACAAGGTGATCGACCGCTACGTCCTCAAGCACGAGGCCGATATCCGCCGCCGCCTGCTGCCCGTGGCGCTGGAGGTGTTCGCGCGTCACCGTGCCGCCGGCGACCGCGTCGTGGTCGCTACCGGCGCACCGCCGGAACTGGCCCGCGCAATCCTGGCCTTCGTGGCGCACCAGGGCGTGCCGGTGATCGGCAGCGAGGTCGGCCCGTTCATGGGCGCGGTCATCGCCACCCGCCACTGCCACAACGAAGAAAAGATGCGGATGCTGCGCGAGCGCGGTTATGGCGAGATCGCCACGGCCTACTCCGACAGCAGCGCCGACCTGCCGCTGCTGCTGGCCGCAGCGGCGCCGGTGGTGGTCAATCCGAAGGCGTCACGGGTGGACTATTTCCGTCAGGTGCTGCCGCCGGGTACCCCCGTGCTCAACTGGGGCTGTGTCGATCGGGCCGGTGACAAGGTCTGATGCGACGTTGAAATAGCCTGAAAGGGGCTGGAAAGGTGTCGCGTCCGGCTCAGCCTGCGCGCCACTGCACGATCGCATGCCCGATCTGGAACAGGCTGATGCCCAGCACCAGCACGCCGACGGCGATCAGCACCCAGCGCTCCTTGACCTTTTTGACCAGGATCGCGGCCACCGGTGCAGCCATCATGCCGCCGATCAGCAGGCCGGCCACGATGTTCAGGTACTGCACGCCCATGGTCAGCAGGAAGGTGATCGACACGGCGAGGGTCACCACGAACTCGGCGGCGTTGACCGTGCCGATGGTGGTGCGGGCCTGGCCGCCGCGAGCGAGCAGGGTGGACGTCGCCACCGGACCCCAGCCGCCGCCACCGCTGGCATCCAGCAGGCCGGCCACGAATCCCAGCAGGGGCACCCGCTTCACTTCCTGGGCCGGCAGCATCCGTCCGGCCGCGCGCAGCAGGATGAAGATGGCCAGCACCAGCAGATACATATAGATGAAGGGGCGGATCACGTCACCGGGAAGCTGGGTCAGCACGTAGGCGCCGACCACGCCGCCGACCGCGCCGGGCAGCGCCAGGCGCAGGAACAGCCGGCGGTCCACGTTGCCGGCGACCAGGTGCGAGACCCCGGAGGCCCCCGTGGTGAAGACTTCGGCGGTGTGGATGCTGGCGCTGACCGCTGCTGGCGGCAGGCCCATGCTGAGCAGCACGGAGGAGGAGATCAACCCGAAGGCCATGCCCAGCGCGCCATCGACCAGCTGCGCGCCGAGGCCGATCAGGATGAACCAATAGAATTCACTGCCAAGTTCCATGCGCACAGCCTAGCGGCAAATGGGCAGGTAGTGCCGGTCGCTGGCCGGCAACCTCGTCCATGTCGACGGGCATGGGTGTGGATCTGCGTGGTTGCCGGCCAGCGGCCGGCACTACGCGGGCAGGATCAGCGGGTGCCGTACAGGACGACGGTCTTGCCGCGGGCATGCAGCAGCCCGTCGGTCTGGAGTTTCTTGAGCACGCGGCCGGCCATTTCACGCGAGCAGCCGACCAGGCGGGCCAGTTCCTGGCGCGACACGCGCAGCTGGGTGCCCTGCGGGTGGCTCATCGCCTCGGGCTCGCGGGAGAGATCGTGCAGGGTCCGCACGATGCGGTCGGTGACGTCCAGGAAGGCCAGGCGGCTGGCTTTCCTGCTGGTGTCGAGCAGGCGCTTGGAGAGCTGCTGGCCGATCGAGTAGAGCAGCCGCGGGGCATCGGCCGAGAGCGGCCCCAGGAACAGCTGATGCAGGCGCTCGTAGCTGATCTCGGCCAGTTCGCACGGGGTGCGGGTGCGCAGGATCACCTCGCGGCGGTCCGATTCGACGAACAGGCCCATCTCACCGACGAACTCACCGGAGCCGAAGTAGCCCAGCACCAGCTCACGATCGTCATCTTCCTCAGCCATTATTGAGACGGAGCCACTGATCACGTAGTACAGGGTGCCGGCCGGATCGCCCGGGCGGAAAACATCGGTACGGGCGGGGTAGCGTCGGCGGTGGCTGTGTGCCAGGAAGCGATCGATTGTTGCGATATCCAGGGCTAATGGACTTGCGGCAAGGCGCACAGTTGACACGTTGAGGCGCTCCGATTGCTCATGAAGAATTCACGGCTATGTGCCGCGAGCTTAACGATCCCAATTGTGAAGGGCAAACCGAACACACCTACTCGTTTCAATGCAAGTTTCGCGTCCGATCACTTTGCCCCATACTTACTTCTTTCCCACCACACACAGGATCGACCGCCGTGGTCAAGCCGTTGCCTCGCCTGAGGTTGCAGGGTTTCAACAACCTCACCAAGGCGCTGAGCTTCAACATCTATGACGTCTGTTACGCCCGCACCGAAGAGGAGCGTCAGCGTTACATCGAATATATTGATGAAGAGTACAACGCCGATAGGCTGACTCAGATCCTGACCGACGTTGCCGAGATCATCGGCGCGAACATCCTGAACGTGGCCCGCCAGGACTACGACCCCCAGGGTGCCTCGGTGACGATCCTGATCTCGGAAGAGCCGGTGATCGACAAGAAGCAGGCCGGCAAGGAGTTGATCTCCGACGCCGTGGTCGCGCACATGGACAAGAGCCACATCACTGTCCATACGTACCCGGAAACCCATCCGCAGGAGGGCATCGCCACGTTCCGCGCGGACATCGATGTGGCTACCTGTGGTGTGATTTCCCCGCTGAAGGCGCTGAACTACCTGATCGAGAGTCTGGAATCGGACATCGTGATCATGGATTACCGCGTGCGTGGCTTCACCCGCGATGTGAAGGGCAAGAAGCACTACATCGATCACAAGATCAACTCGATCCAGAACTTCCTGGCCAAGAACATCAAGTCCCGTTACGAGATGTTCGACGTCAACGTCTATCAGGAAAACATCTTCCACACGAAGATGCACCTGAAGGACTTCGACCTGGACCAGTACCTGTTCGAAGAGAAGGCCAAGAACCTGTCGTTCAAGGAACGCATGAAGATCGAGGCGCTGCTGCGCCGTGAGATCGAAGAGCTGTTCCATGGGCGCAATCTGGCCGAGTAAGGCACTTCGCGATGTCGCCCGGGCCTGGCCCGGGCGGCCTCGTTCAGGCGGGACGGCCCGCCCTGTGGAACCGGTGTTTGCGCAAAACCCAGTTCCACGGTAGCTACCGACGACGGTCCGGTGTGAAAACACCGGGCCGTTTTGCTTTTGTTAACCCAAGGAATCCCCATGCCCTGGATCTATCTTCTCGTTGCCGGTCTGTTCGAGATCGGCTTTGCCATCGGAATGAAGTACTCCGAAGGCTTCAGCAAGCCGCTTCCCACCCTGGCCACCGTTGGCGCGGCGCTGGTCAGCCTGTACCTGATGAGCCAGGCGATGAAATCCATTCCGGTCGGCACGGCGTACGCGATCTGGACCGGTATCGGCGCGCTGGGCGTGGCGATGCTGGGCATCTTCCTGTTCGGCGACAGCGCCTCGCCGTCGCGGCTGGCCTGCATCGCGTTGATCGTGGCCGGTGTGATCGGCCTGAAGCTGGTCTCGGGGTAACGCCCTCGCATCCGCGCTGGCGCTCCCACGGTTCGCTGTGCGAACCGTGGGCCCCCGTCTCACTGAACACCCATACCCCCGCCGCTTCGCGGCGCCCCCCTGACTCAGGGGGGGGGCTTTTCACCAGATGCACGCGGCGCGGTGGAGGCTTAAAGGCGGTACGCGATGGTCTTCATCACCTTGGAGGCCAGCGCCATCACCGACGGGATCGGTGCGGGCAGCTTCCGGGCGCCGGCATGCTCGGCGTGGTCGGCGTGGCGGGCCTCGTCGATCTTCATCACCTTGATCACCTCACGGCTGCGCAGATCGGCCGGGGGCAGGGTGTCCAGGTGTTCGTCCAGATGCGCTTCGACCTGGCGTTCGGTCTCGACCACGAAGCCCAGGTTCCAGCCATCCCCGCGCAGGCCGGCCAGGGTGCCGATGGTGTAGCTGCCGGCATACCAGATCGGGTTGAACAGGCTGGGGCGGCTGTCCAGCTCGCGCAGGCGCTGGGCGCACCAGGCCAGGTGGTCGGTCTCTTCCTGGGCGGCATCGAGCAGGTGCGCGCGGGTTTCCGGCTCGCGGGCCACGGCGGCCTGGCCGAAGTACAGGCCTTGGGCGCAGACCTCGCCGACATGATTGATGCGCATCAGCCCGGCTGCATGGCGGCGCTCGGGAGCGGCCATCTGCACGTCCGGAGTGGCCTCGGCCGGGTAGGGGCGGCTGGCGGGCGGATTGCCGAACACGGTATCCAGGGCTCGCTGGGCTTCGGTCAGCAGGTGGTCGAGCGGCGTGATCTGGCGGAGCGCGGTCATGGCAGGAAGTGTCGCGGCGGGGGACTGTCGATTCTCGCCCCCGCGGACCGGCGTGCCAAGCCGGAATCCGGTCAACTTGCATGTGGCGGACATGGCCAGTACAATCCCGCCTCTTCACAACGCGTGGCAGAGTTCCGGCCGTACTGCGCCGTAATGAGCCCGACCTACTAGAGTTCTTTCATGAGCACTTTCACTGCAAAGTCCGAGACCGTCCAGCGCGACTGGTATCTCGTCGACGCATCCGGCAAGACGCTGGGCCGTCTGTCCACCGAGCTGGCCCGCCGTCTGCGCGGCAAGCACAAGCCGGTTTACACCCCTCACGTTGATACCGGTGATTACCTGGTTGTCATCAATGCAGAAAAGATTGCCGTCACCGGCAACAAGCTGCAGGACAAGCTGTATCACCGTTTCACTGGCTACATCGGCAACCTGAAGACCGAAACTCTGGCCCAGGCGCTTGAGCGCCACCCGGAGCGTGTCATCGAGACCGCCGTCAAGGGCATGCTGCCGAAGGGCCCGCTGGGCCGCGCCATGTACCGCAAGCTCAAGGTGTACTCGGGTTCCGAGCACCCGCACGCCGCTCAGCAGCCTCAGGTTCTGGATATCTAATCATGGCTATCACGCAAAACTACGGCACCGGCCGCCGCAAGTCCTCCACCGCCCGCGTGTTCCTGCGCAAGGGCGCCGGCAACATCACCGTCAATGGCCGTCCGCTGGACGAGTTCTTTGGCCGTGAGACTGCACGCATGATCGTGCGTCAGCCGCTGGAACTGACCAAGAACACCGAAAGCTTCGACATCATGGTCACCGCCGCTGGCGGTGGTACCACCGGTCAGGCCGGTGCGATCCGTCTGGGCATCGCCCGTGCACTGGTCGAGTACGACGAAACCCTGAAGTCCGAGCTGCGCAAGGCTGGCTTCATGACCCGTGACGCCCGTGAAGTCGAGCGTAAGAAGGTCGGCCTGCACAAGGCACGTCGCGCCACCCAGTTCTCCAAGCGCTGATCCATCGCGCCTGGCGTGGGATCCTTCGGGATCCCCCTGGGGTACGCAAAAGCCCGGCTTCGGCCGGGCTTTTGTCGTTTCCGGGGGTGGGTGTCCGCCGCGCAGATCAGCTGGCTGTCAGACGGATGCAGCAAGGGCTGGCGACGGCTCCGGCGTCACCGGTGCGCTCGCCGCTGTTTCATGTGGGGTAGCGCCGTTGGTAGTGCCGACCGCTGGTCGGCTGCTTTCGCGGCCCGGCATGGGGAGGGTGTCGGCCGTCTCCACCCTCTCTCTGGTGAAACAGCCCCCTTGGCGTCCAAGGGGGCGCGCCGTCAGGCGCGGGGATGTGGCAGGGGAGGGCTGGCGCCCACACCATGCTGCGCAAGTTGTGGGGTCGGGGCGCGATGCGCCCGGACAAACGCCCAAACAAAACAAAAGGCCTGATCTTTCGATCAGGCCTTTTGTTTTGTTTGGCTGCCCCGGATGGATTCGAACCACCGAATGCCTGAGTCAGAGTCAGGTGCCTTACCGCTTGGCGACGGGGCAAAATGTGCGTGCAATTATTGCACTTTCTCCCTGAAAAACCAAGCGGACTTGGTGGCTATGGGTGGACTCGAACCACCGACCCCAGCATTATGAGTGCTGTGCTCTAACCGGCTGAGCTACATAGCCTCAGGGAGCCGGCAATTCTGGAGATGTATTCGGAATCTGTCAACACTTTTTCACCGCGCTTGTGAGTGGGCAGCGGGCGTGGCACAGTCCCGATCAGTAGATTTTTCTAGGAGTCCGCATCGTGATCGATCCGGACGGCTATCGACCGAACGTCGGTATTGTGCTGATGCGGCAGGATGGGCAGGTTTTCTGGGCACGACGTGTGCGCCGGGATGGCTGGCAGTTCCCGCAGGGCGGCATGAACACCGACGAGACGCCTGTCGAAGCCATGTATCGCGAGTTGCAGGAAGAAACCGGGTTGTTGCCGGAGCACGTTGAAGTGCTCGGGGCGACGCCGGGTTGGCTTCGCTATCGGCTGCCGGCACGGGCCATCCGCCGCAATGAACGGCAGGTCTGTATCGGTCAGAAGCAGGTGTGGTTCCTGCTCCGGCTGGCGGGAGACGAATCCCACGTCACCCTGGACCATACGGACAGCCCCGAGTTCGACCAGTGGCGTTGGGTCGATTTCTGGTACCCGGTCGAACATGTGGTGATGTTCAAGCGGGGCGTCTATGCGCGTGCCCTGCGCCATCTGGCGCCGCTGGCACGGGGGGTGGCCGGGACGGGGGTGGAGACGATGCCCAAGTCCGCCCAGGAAGCCTGGATGCCGGGCAACGCCGCCGGTCACGACCGGCCGCGCAAGCGCACCACGCCCAAGCGGGGTGGCGGCTACTGGCCGCGCAGCAAGGCCAAGGGCGAGCCGGGCGCCGTCTGAGCGATCTCCGGCGGCTCTGAACCGTATCGAGAATGATTCAGGTTCGAAATTGACAACCATTCGCGTTTCCATTGGAATAGCAGCAGGCCAATCCGGGCCTGTCTGCCGAGTCCGCACGTGTACGTCTGCATCTGCAACGGGGTTACCGACCATCAGATCCGCGAAGCCGCGCAAAGCGGTGTCGTGAGCGTGTCCGAGTTGACGATGCGCACCGGCTGCGGCGCGACCTGCGGTTCCTGCCTGGACATGGCGGCGGACCTGCTGGCCAAGTTCAGCGCCACCCACGACCTGCCGCTGCCGGTTCTCGGCCTGCAAGCCGCCTGAGCTGGGCCCGCTCCGTTGCGGGCCGCAACTGAGCACGATTCGCGTTCCTTCATGCCTGCGCGCGACGCGCTACAGTGCCCGCGATTCCACGCAGCAGGAGCACGCTCATGAAGGGCGACGCCAAAGTCATCGAATTCCTCAACAAGGTCCTCTACAACGAGCTGACCGCGATCAACCAGTACTTCCTGCACGCCAAGATGCTGAAGAACTGGGGCCTGAAGGAACTCGCCGATCACGAGTACAAGGAATCGATCGAAGAGATGAAGCATGCGGACATCCTGTCCGACCGCATCCTCTTCCTCGAAGGCCTGCCGAACTTCCAGGCGCTGGGCAAGCTGCGCATCGGCGAGAACCCGGCCGAGATCCTGCAGTGCGACCTCAGCCTGGAACGCGATGGCGTGGTCACGCTGCGCGAGGCTGTGGCGTATGCCGATTCGATCGGGGATTACGTCAGCCGCCAGCTGTTCGTGAAGATCCTCGAGTCCGAGGAAGAGCATATCGACTGGCTGGAAACCCAGCTGGACCTGATCGAGCGCATCGGTGAGCCGAATTACCTGCTGACCAAGATCGAAGACTGAGTCAGCCCTGCAGCGGGACGCGCAGGCGGGCGTGATAGCCGGCCAGCGCGATCCGTGCACGCGCGAACTCGGCGATCAACAGCGCCACCGCCACGGCGGGGCGCTCCAGCGTGCCGGCGCGGGCATCGTGCTCGATCCGCCAGGCCGCGGCCGACAGGGCCATCGCACCTACGTTCGCACTGGCCGATTTGAGACTGTGCGCCAGCGCCCGCAGTTGGTCCAGATCCGCGGCGACCGAAGCATCCTGCAACTGCCGGATCAACGGCGGGGTGTCATCGAGGAACACCCCGATGATGCGCGCCGTGTCCGCGCCGATCACGTCCAGCAGTTCATCGAGCACGTCCTGGTCGAGTACCGCAGCGGGCGTTTCGTCGCGTGCGAGGGGCGACGGTGCCGGGGTCAGCGCCGATGGCGTGGCCAGCGGCGGTGTCGAGGCGACGTCATCGGCCATCGCGCTGCTCCACCGTGCCAGCACCACCTGAAGCGTTTCGCGGTTGATCGGTTTGGACAGGTAATCGTCCATGCCGGCCTGCAGGCAGCGCTCGCGGTCGCCGGCCATCGCATTGGCGGTCATCGCCACGATCGGCAACCGCGCGGCAGCCTGTGCAGACTCATGGGCGCGCCAACGGCGGGTGGCGTCGTAGCCATCCAGCACAGGCATCTGGCAATCCATCAACACCAGATCGAACGTCTGCGTACGCAGCGCCTCCAGTGCCTGTTCGCCCTGGGTGGCAGTGACCACCTCGCAGCCGAGCACCTGCAGCAGCCGTTGCGCGACCAGCAGATTGACGCTGTTGTCTTCCACCAGCAGCAGACGCAGTGGGAACTGCGGCAGCGCCGTGGGCGAGCCGGCATATTCCACCTCGGCCAGCAGCGCGGCCGGGCGCGCACTGGGCACCACCGGGCGCAACACCGCATGCAGCTCGCTGTCGGCGGCCAGCCGCGACAGGGCCGGCCCGGGGCCAAGCGCCTCGGGCACGGGCGCCTCATCGCCATACAGCCACAGCAGCTGCGCCTCCGGGTGCCGCTCATTGCCGGCCACCGCGTTCTGCAGTGCCTGGGCGCCAAGGCGCAGGCCATCGGTGTCTGCAATCACCCAGGCCAACACTGGATCGATGCCACGGCGCTGCGGCGCGCGCAGGGCATCGATCGCCTCGGCACTGGTCTCCACCGTGTGCAGGCGCAGGTCATGGTGCTGGGTCACCCGCTCGATGCGCTGGGCCAGCAACGGGTCGCGCGTGACCAGCAGGGCACGGCGCGCACTCAGCGCGGCAGGCAGATCGCCGATCACCTTGAGCAGCGGAATCTCGAACCAGAACGTGGCGCCGTGCCCGGGCGTGGAGTGCACGCCGATGCGGCCGTGCATCAGGTCGATGATGCGCTTGCAGATCGCCAGGCCGAGCCCGGTGCCGCCGTACAGGCGCGTGGTCGAGGCGTCGGCCTGGCTGAAGGACTGGAACAGGCGCGCCTGCAGCGCCTCGTCGATGCCGATACCGCTGTCGACGATCTCGAACCGCAGCTGGTGCTGCGCGTTGGTCTCGCCCTGGCGCTGCACGCGCAGCCGGATGTGGCCACGCTCGGTGAACTTGATTGCGTTGACCAGCAGGTTGCTCAGCACCTGGCGCAGGCGCACCGGGTCACCCCGGACGGACAGGCGCACCGCGGGATCCAGCTCGAGCGACAGCTGCAGGCCCTTGGGATCGGCGGCGCGCTGCATCAACTGCACCAGACCTTCGAGCAGTTCGCGCAGATTGAACGTGGTGATCTCCAGGTTCAGGCCCTTGGCCTCGAGCCGCGAGTAATCGAGGATGTCATCGACGATGCGCAGCAGTTGCTGCGAACTGGCGGCGGCGGTCTGCAGCATCTGCCGCTGGTCGCTGCCGAGCTGGCCGCGCGCGATCAGATCGAGCATCGGCAGGATGCCATTGAGCGGCGTGCGGATCTCGTGGCTCATCGTCGCCAGGAATTCACCCTTGGCCAATGCGGCGGCTTCGGCGGCCTGCTTGGCGCCGAGCAGTTCCTGTTCCAGCTGGTTCTGCTGCTGCCGGCGCTGCTGCAGCTGATCGCGCTCGAGCACCAATGCCTCATTGCGCCGCTGCAGCGTCTCCAGCTGGTCCTGCGAGTCACGCCAGCGGCGTACCGCCTGGATGCCGGCAATCAGTGCCAGCAGGCCGGTGCCGGCGGCGATGTCGATCCATGGCCCATTGGCACCGATCCGCGCCATCACGCCAGCGGTGGCGCAGACTGCGGCCGCCGCGGCAGCGATCCACAGCGAGGCCGGGGTGGGCGAGTGGGCGGGCCGTCCATGGCGCCCCATGCTCAGAGCACCGAGTTCTGGAAGTCGAAGTTCAGTTCGCTGCCCGCGGACTGGACCATGTTGCCCTGGATGAAATCGACCCCGCCGATCCACATCGCGGCCGCTGCCTGCGGGTCTTCGATCTGCTGGCCGATGATGCGCAGCCCGGCGCGGTGCGCCAGATCGATCGCCGCACGCAGTTCGTCACGCGTCTGCTGGTTGGTGTGGCTGTTGGAAAAGCGCGCCGCCATGCGCACAAAGGCCAACGGCAGCTGCGACATCAGCGCATTGGCTTCATCGCCCGGCTCGAACTGGCTCAGGCAGAAGCGCACGCCCGCTGCATGCATGCGGGTGCAGAACTGCTGCAGGGTGACGGTGTGGATCAGCGCATCGGGCAGGCGCACGTCGATGACCAGCGCGCTGCCGTCAATCTGCCGGCTCGCCAGTGATTCCAGCAGCCAGTCGCCGAAGGCATCGCGGGCCAGGGTGCGCAGTGACTGCGAGACGAACAGGTGCAGCGGCTGCGCGGCGTGGCGGTACAGATCCAGCAGACCCAGCGCATGGTCGAGCACCTGCTGGTCCAGATCGGCGATGCGCCCGGCCGCTTCGGCGGCCGGAATCACCTGCCCGGCCGCCAGCACGCTGCCATCGGCCTGGCGCAGCCGCAGCAGCACCTGGTACTGCGCGGTGTTGCCACCGGCCACGGCGACGATCGGCTGGTAGGCCAGTTCCAGCTGCCCTTCAAGCAACGCCAGGTGTTCCTGCGCGGCCACATCTTCGCGGCGCACGTAGGCGGCCACGCCCGCGGTCAGCAGGCGGGCCTGCAGGGTGGTGCGCTCGACCGCTTCCAGTGCACTGCCCGCATCGGGGAAGCCCGGCGAAAGCTGGGCATGCCCGACCACGCCGCGCAGGTGGACCGATTCGTCATCGCGGATCACGAAGGCGCGCGTGGACAGCTGCTCGCGCAGTGCATGCGCCATCGCATCCAGGGTGTCCTCGTCGGCATTGCGGGCGAGCACCAGGAAGCTGTTGTCGTTCAGGCGTGCCAGCAGGTGGGGCTGGGCGGCATCGGCCAAGCGCTGACCGGCCTGGGTCATCAGCCGCTCGAAGGCCGCGTAGCCATAGCGTTCGCGCAGGCCGAGCGCGCTGGCGATCTCGATGAAGAACACGCCGCCGCGATCGCGATGGGCAAGCGAGGCGCCGAGCTGCTGCATCACGTGATGGCGCGTGGGCAGGCCGGTCTCGGGGTTGTTCATTACCGGCGCGCCGGCGTTGCCCGCCTGCGAGGCGGCCTGCGCACGTGCGCGGCGGATCCGGTTGGACACGGCCGCGATCAGATGGCGCGGGCGGATCGGCTTGCTGAGGAAATCATCGGCGCCGCTGTCGAGCACCTCGAACTGGCGCTCCGGATCCGGGTCGCCGCTGAGGAAGACGATCGGCAGCAACTGCTGGCCGGGTTGCTGGCGGATCAGCGCGGTCAGGCGCATCCCATCCAGCCCGGGCAGATGCAGGTCCATCAGGATCAGATCGGGACGGTGCTCGGCGATGGCCTGCTGCACGCCCTCGGCATCGCTGTGCACCAGCGCCTGCATGCCGGCACCGTGCAGCACGCTCTGCGCGAACAGGGCCTGCGAGCGGTCGTCCTCGACGATCAGGACGCGGTACGGCGAGTCGATACCGGGTGGGATCATCTGGCTGGCATCGGTGGGCAGCGGCGGCAGCAGGGGCGGCGGGCTGGCCGCTGCGGCATTGAGCGGGATGACATTGCTGTTGGCCACGGGCGCCGGCGCACCTGGGCGCTGCCAGCGCTGCCAGTGGTCGGCCGGCGGCGTTTCAGCGCGCACGGCGCGAGGGGGTGCAACAACGTTGTCGTGAACGGCCATCAGTACTCCCAGTCTGCGCCGCAATTATGCGACGAACGCCCGAGGGCAGGGCGCGCATTACCGTGGCAGGGTTCCCGGTTTGACCTGCGTCTGGCCACTGTCGGCCTGGCGCATCAGCCAGCGCACGCCTTTCCACAACGTCCGCCAGATCATCCACACGATCAAGGCGCCGATCAGGCTGCACGCCACCACCAGGATCAGCGCCAGCCATGGGTGGGCAAGGGCGAGCGCGAGTCCGCCGACCACCACGGTGTCTTCGGCGGCCGAGGCGACCCAGTTGCTGGCCGGTTCGGGCGAGGTGTTGAGCAGGGCGCGGGTACCGGATTTGAGCCCGTGGCTGGCCAGCGCGACGCCGGCGCCGGCCACCAGTGCGGTGCCGCTGAGCTCGCCGCTGGGCGAGAGCGTGGCGGCGGCCAGGAACGCACCGGCCGGCACCCTGGCCAGCGTCTGGACCAGATCCCAGGCCGAATCGACCCCGGGAATCTTGTCGGCGAAGAATTCTGCGATGGCCAGCGCGGCCGAGGTGCCCAGCACCCACCAGGACTCCGTGGCCTGCAGCGCGGGTGGCAGATCGACCCAGCCCAGCAGCCCGGCCAGGCCGACGCCGAACACGGTGAGGTACACGCGGATACCGGCCAGCCAGGCCAGCAGGATACCGATCACGAACAGGTGGGCTTCGGTCATGGCACGCGCTCCGGCTGCAGAATGTGCACAGGCGCACACTATCGGGGATGACGTCCATGAACGCCACTGCCCCGATCCCGGTCCTGCGCGGACAAGGTCTTTCCCCTGACTTACACTAGCCCGTCGTTCCAGACAGGGGCCGTTGCGACAGCGCCGGCAGGCGCAGTCGCCCAGGACTGCCATGAATAAACCCACACCTTCCCGCATCCAGATCCGCCGGCCGGGCGCGCCGCCCGTGCAGGACCGCAAGCGCCTGCTGGTGCTGGGCGGGGCCTGGCTGCTGTCGCTGGTCCTGGCCGCGCTGCTTGGCGCCTGGTTGGGCTCGCCCGGCGGTGACGTCGGCACCCAGCTCAAGGCCGCCGAAACCCGCAATGAGCGCCTCCAGCAGCAGCTCATCGAGCTGCAGCAGCATCAGGCGACCCTGCAGGCGTCCGACCGCATCAGCCGCGCCGCCAACACCGAGGTTCAGGCCTCGCTGGGCGAGCGCGACGAAGAAATCGCCGGCCTGCGTGCCGACGTGGCCTTCTACGAGCGTCTGGTCGGTGCGACCAGCCAGCGCAAGGGCCTGAACACCCATTCGGTGGAGTTCGCGCCGGAGACCGGCGGCACCTGGCAGTACGCCGTGGTGCTGACCCAGAACCTGAACCGCGGGGCGATCAGCCAAGGGCAGATGCGCTTCACGGTGGAAGGCGTCAAGGACGGCAAGCTGACCTCGGTCAGCTGGGACGAGCTGCACCAGCGCACCAAGGTGCCGGGCCAGGACTATTCCTTCCGGTACTTCCAGCAGCTCACCGGCAGCGTGATGCTGCCGCAAGGCTTCACCCCGCAACGTGTGCGGGTCACGCTGGGATCAGGCGCGGGGGGCGCCACCCAGGTATTCGATTGGAAGCAGGCCGGCGCACCGGCGGCATCGGCAAAAGAAGGGGAATAAGCCCATGTTTGGCAGCAACAAATCCAACCGCGACGGACATCTTGTCGTGGACGCGCTGATCGGCGCGCAGGTGGTGATCCGCGGGGACGTGGAATTCAGCGGTGGTCTGTACGTGGAAGGCACCATCCTGGGCAAAGTGATCGCCCAGGACGGCGCCAGCAACGCCACCCTGACGGTGGCCGAGCATGGCGCCATCGAGGGTGAGATCCGCGCCCAGGTGGTGGTCATCAGCGGCCGCCTGGACGGGGATGTGCACGCCACCGAGCGGGTCGAACTGACCCCGAGCGCCCGGGTGACCGGCAACATCCATTACCAGGTGGTGGAAATGCACGCCGGCGCCCAGCTGACCGGCCGCCTGATCCACACCTCGGCGCAGATGGCCCTGCCGCCGCCGTCCGGGGATGCGGACGAGGGCAAGGGCAAGGACACCGCGGCCCGCAAGAAGCTGGCCGAGGCGATGGCCTGAGCTTGAAACCGTGCTCATGCACCCCCATGCTGGGGGCATGAGCACGCTTGTTTCCCTGCCCGGCGCTCCCGCCGCCGCGCCGAACTACCAGTCCCTGGACCGTCCGCTGAACTTCACCGAGGCCGCTGCGGCCAAGGTCAAGGAGCTGATCCAGGATGAGGGCAATGCTGCCCTCGCCCTGCGCGTCTACATCGAAGGCGGCGGTTGTTCCGGCTTCCAGTACGGGTTCGAGTTCGACGAGAACCGCGCCGAAGACGATCTGGCCGTGGATACCGCCGGCGTCACGCTGCTGGTCGATCCGCTGAGCCTGCAGTACCTGATGGGCGCCGAGGTGGATTACACCGAAAGCCTGACCGGCGCGCAGTTCGTGATCCGCAATCCGAACGCGAAGACCACCTGCGGCTGCGGCAGCAGTTTCAGCATGTGATGTGCGCGCAACCGGCCAAACGGTCGGTTGCCGCTTGCCAGCCCCGCCGAATGTGGGCAGGCTCTTGCGATGTCCACATTTACTCCGCAGCTTTCCGGTTTCGCCTTCGTCAGCGAGCCGTTGGAGCGCGCCGATACCCTGCGCGATGACGCCGATGCGTTGTTGCGCCTGTGGCCGGACGCGCGCGTATTGGTACTCGATCCCGATGGCACGGCCCTGGCCGGCGATGACGGTCAGCCACTGCCATTGACCGGCGCCGATCTCGGCGGCGGGCCCGGCACCGCGATCTTCCTCGGCCTGCGCGGCGAGCAGGCGTGGTTCTCGCTGGAGGCCGCCGCCGTGACGGTGGCCGCGCCGCAGCGCGTGGATCTGCGCCAGTCTGCCGCCACCTGGTCCATCGCCGATTCCACCGCCTTCTGTTACGCCCGGGGCATGTCCTACTGGCAGTCGCGCACCCGCTTCTGCGGGGTGTGCGGTGGCGCGGTGACCTTCAGCCGCGGCGGCTTCGTCGGTCGGTGTGGCCAGTGCGCCACCGAACACTACCCGCGCGTGGATCCGGCGGTGATCGTGGCCGTGGAAAACCAGGGCCGGCTGCTGCTGGGCCGCCAGGCCAACTGGGCCCCGCGCCGTTACTCGGTGCTGGCCGGCTTCGTGGAGCCCGGCGAATCGCTGGAGCAGACCGTGGTCCGCGAGGTCTTCGAAGAAAGCCGCGTACGTGTGCGTGAGTGCCGCTACCTGGGCACCCAGCCGTGGCCGTTCCCGGGCGCACTGATGCTCGGCTTCGCCGCCACGGCCGAAGACGACGTGCCGACCGTGAACGGCGAACTGGAAGATGCGCGCTGGTTCACTGCCGAGGAAGTGGGCGCGGCGCTCGCCCGGGATGTCGAGGATGACGGCGACGGCATCCGTCTGTCCCCGCCCATCTCGATCTCGCGCAGCCTGATCGAACACTGGTACCGCCAACAGGTCGCCTGAGGGGCGCCTGCCGTTGCCGCCGGCTGAACACGCGGCGCGGTACATTACCAACGGCCCGGGGAATTGCCGGGCCGCAAGGCATAGTAGCGGCGCGTTCCACGTCCCGAGCCGGAGGCTTACATGTTCACCACCCTGGTCGCCGTGCTGGTTGCCTTGGCCCTGGGCCATGTCGCGCCGGGCGTGGCCGTCGCGCTGCGGCGTTTCGGCCTGTACCGGCGCTGGCTGCAGTGGCTGGACCGGCACGCCGCCGAAGACGGCTTCTGGCGCGGCCGCAAGGGCGCCTGGCTGGCCGTGCTGCCGTTCGTGGCGGTGCTGGGCCTGCTGCAGTGGCTGTTCGATGACCGCGTCTACGGCCTGCCGTCGCTGCTGCTGGGCGTGCTGGTACTGGTGATGTGCTGGGGTCCGCGCGATCTGGACCGCGACGTCGAGACGGTGATCGACGCCGATGACGCCCACGCCCGCCACCTGGCGATCGCACAGTTGCAGTCCGCCGGTGGCAGCCTGCAGGAAGACGTCCCCTCGCTCGTCGAAGCAACGGTGCTCAACGCGCTGCGGCGCTGGTTCGCAGTGCTGTTCTGGTTCCTGCTGCTGGGCCCGGTCGGTGCGCTGCTGTATCGCCTGCTGGCCTTGCTGGCGGTTGGCCCGATGCGCTCGCTGGCCAGCGTGGAAGCGGTCGCCGGTGCGCGCGTGGTGCTGGCCTGGCTGGAGTGGCCGGTCGCGCAGTTGATGTCACTGTCGATGGCGCTGGTCGGCAATTTCGATACCGCGTTCAAGGCGTGGCGCGAGGCGCACGGCAATCAGTGGTCGGCCTCGACACACTTCCTCGGTGCGGTCGCGCGGGCAAGCGTGAGCGCCGAGCTTCGCGAGGATGCGCATGATTACAGTGATGCGGGGATGGTGCCGGTGTGGCGTCGTCTGCCGGAGCTGCGCGATGCGATGAGCCTGGTGTGGCGCATGCTGCTGCTGTGGATGGCGGTGCTGGCGCTGCTGGTGATCGCCGGTTGGGTCACCTGATGGTCCGGGTCAGCCCGGCGCCAACCAGGTAAACGGCACCCACGGCAGGTTGCGTGCGATCCAGTATGCGGGCAGCAGGATCAGCCAGAAAGCGGGCTTCATCAGCAGCGTGATCAACGGCTGCAGCGCGCGTGGTCGCCAGCCCAGTGCCCAACCGAGTACCAGCGGGGCGATGGCCAGCATCAGCATGGCCAGGGGATTCATCGAAAAGGCGGTGACCACATCGCCATGAGCCAGCGCGTGCAGTGCACGCGTCAGCCCGCAGCCGATGCAGTAATACCCGGTGACCGCCAGAAAGCTGCACGGCGGGAACGGACTGCTGGCGCTGTTGGGGTCGTAGTGCCGCAGCACCCAGATCCCCGCACCGGCCGCCAAGGCGGCCGGTGGCAACACCGCCAGCAACCAGCGCTTGCCGTGCAGCGCGATCATCAGCTGTTGCTTTCGATCTGCTGCTGGAACTGCTGCATCTGTTCCATGTAACCGTCCACGCCCATGAAGGCCAGCGAGATCACGAACAGCACGACGCCGGCGATCAGGAAGCCGGTGGTGACCCAGGCCCAGATCTTGGCGTTCTTGGAGGCACGACGTGCGCCTTCAAGGTCGCCCTGGTTGAGCAGTCCGTTGACCTTGCTGGCGAATACGATCGCGACGACGCCGGTGACGATGCCCGGGAAGCTCAGGCACGACAGGCAGCACACGAAGAACGCCAGGATGGTGACGACGATCGACCAGATCAGGTGGTTCGGAATGCTGCCCGGGGCGGGCGGCAGGGGGGCAGTGGCATTCATCAGCGAAACTCCATTTGCTTGGGTGGGTGGGTGCGTACGAGGTGTCCCGGGCGGTAATCTAACCGATGTGCCTGCCTCTATGTATACGGTTACATGCAGGCAGCGCGGGGCTCACGCCTGATCGCCACGTAGCTGCCGCACCTGGGTTTCCAGCATCGGCGCGGTGGCGACCTCGCCTGCGATCGGCGCAGATGCGACGACCTCGACATGCGCGCGGAAACGGCGTGGCACACGCATGCGGCCCAGGCGCGTGTCGCGGCGGCTCCACATGCTCGACCACATCCCGCGCAGCGCCATCGGCACTACCGGTACCGGGCGACGTTCGAGAATCTTCTCCACGCCCGATTTGAACGCGCCCACCTGCCCATCGCGCGTCAACGCGCCCTCCGGGAAGATGCAGACCAGCTCGCCCTCGGCCAGCGCCTTGTCCACCTCATCGAAGGCGGCCTGCATCAGCGCGGGATCTTCGCGTGCGCCGGCGATCGGGATGGCCTTTGCGGTGCGGAAGATCCAGCGCATCACCGGGATGTTGAAGATCTTGTAGTACATGACGAAGCGCACCGGGCGCGGCAGGGTCGCCGACAGGATCAGCGCGTCCATGTAGCTGACGTGGTTGCATACGATCAGTGCCGCCCCTTCGTCCGGTACGTTGGCTTCGATGCCATGCGGACGCAGCCGGTACAGCGCGCGCACCATCACCCAGCTGAGGAAGCGCATCAGGAACTCGGGCACGATCGTGAAGATGTAGATCGACACCACGGCATTGGCGATCGCCAGCGCCAGGAACAGCTGCGGGATGGTCCAGTCGAGTACGCGCTGGGTGAGCAGGCCCAGCCCCGCCGCCAGCACGATGAAGCCGGAGTTCTGGATGTTGAGCGCGGCGAACACGCGCGACATTTCCGATTTGGCCGTGCGGCTCTGGATCAGGGCGAACAGCGGTACCACGAAGAAGCCGGTGAACAGGCCGATGCCGATCAGATCGATGATGATGCGCGCGCTGCCCGGGGCCTGCACGAACTGCCAGATCGACAGCCCGGCCGTCGCCGCTTCGCCGACGCGGGCGAAGTACAGGTCGAGCATGAAGGCGGTCATGCCGAACGCGCCCAGCGGCACCAGCCCGATTTCCACGGTGCGCCCGGACAGCTTCTCGCACAGCAGCGAACCGGTGCCGGTGCCCAGCGAGAACAGGGCCAGCGCGAAGATGTAGAGCAGGGAGCCGCCGCCGAGGTTGACCTCGGCATAGGTCGGCAGCTGCGAGGTCATCATCGTGCCGACGAACCAGAACCAGGACACGCCCAGGATCGCGTTGCGCACGGCCTTCTGCTTCTTGGCCATGCGCAGCACTGCCAGCGACTCGGGCAGCGGGTTCCAGTGGATCTTCAGGTCCGGCGCGCCGGCATCGACCTTGGGGATCATGCGTGCGGTCAGGTTGCCGGCCACCGCGAGCACGATCACGGCGGTGGCGGCCACGATCGGACCATGGCTGCCGGACAGGGCGAAGATCAGGCCGCCGGCGATCATCCCGGTCAGGATCGACAGCGAGGTGCCCATCTCGACCAGGCCGTTGCCGCCGGTCAGCTCTTCAGGCTTGAGGATCGAGGGCAGCACCGAGTACTTCACCGGTCCGAACAGGGTGGACTGCATGCCGGTGCAGAACAGCGCGACCAGCAGTACCGGCATGCTCTCGGTCAGGAAACCAAGCGCGGCCAGCGACATGATCGCGATTTCCATGGTCGTGGTGATCACGATCAGCCGCGATTTCTCCAGCTTCTCCGCGATCTGGCCGGCCAGCGCCGAGAACAGGAAGTACGGCAGGATGAAGATCGCCGGCGCCAGGTTGGTATACAGCGAGCGCTCTTCGATCGGCGTGCCGAGGAAGAACAGCAGCGCGATGATGGCCTGGCGGTAGACGTTGTCGTTGAACGCGCCCAGCGACTGGACGATGAAAAACGGCAGGAAACGGCGCTGCTTGAGCAGGGCGAACTGACTATGGCCGGACATGGAGACTCCTTGCGAACCGGCGCAGCCTAGCATTCTCCCTGTTGGCGCAGCATGGCAACGGCGCGCGTCGCCCCGGGGCGGTAGCTCACGACCGTTGGCCGTGACACGTTCAACATCCGTATCGACCAACGGTCGATACCTACCTCAACGTGCGCGCGGCCTCGTTGGCGGCGCCCCGCAGCTTGGGCAGCAGGCGCAGCATCAGCCCCATCTGGGTGCGGATCAGCTGCAGCTTGGGCGGCATGTCGTCCGGGATCTGCTCCAGCTGCTCGGCCAGGGCCCGATCGCCCTCGTTGGCGTCTTCGGCCACCGGCTCGCGCTGCTGCAGCGCACTGGCGATCTGCTGCATCGCCTGCTGCACCCGTTCACCGCCAGACAGCGCCAGCGGATCCTGGCCGTAGCTGTCCAGCTGGGTGCGGTGGGCGCCCAGTGCGGAGAGATGGCCAAGCAGAGTGTTGGACAGCGCCAGGAAGCGGAAGCCGGCATCCAGGTTGCGGCGCACGTGGCCGGGCTCGCGCAGCATGTTCGACAACGCGGTGGACAGCGCCGCATCGGCGTTGTGCATGTCACGCCGTGCGATGCGGTACGCCAGATCGTCCTGCATGCCGCTGCCGTATTGGCCGAGCACGGCGTGCAGGTACTTGGCGCAGTTGTCGAGCACGCGCGCCATCACCAGGTTCAGGCGCCGGCCCTGCCAGTCGGGCAGGATCAGGAACGCGGCCGCCGCGGCGATCGCGCAGCCCAGCAGCGTATCCACCAGGCGCGGCCAGATCAGCAGGAAGCCATCGCCGATCAGGTTGAAGCAGGTCAGTGCCATCACCGTGATCGCCGCAGACGCCACCAGGTAGCGATCGCTGCGGGTGAAGAAGAACAGCAGCGCCGAGAGCAGGGCGATCAGCAGTTCGATGCGCAGGTCCTGGAACAGCTGCATCAGCGCCCAGGTGAGCACCAGGCCGATCAGCGTGCCGGCGATCCGTTGCGCCAGCCGCTGGCGGGTCGCACCGAAGTGCGGGCGGCACACGAACACGATGGTGAGCAGTACCCACGAGCCGTTCTGGGCGTTGAACAGCCGGATCGCGGCAAAACCGATGATCAGCGCCAGCGCCATGCGCAGGCCATGCCGGAACAGCACCGAGCCGGGCGTGAGCTGCTGGCGGATGCGCACGCCCATCTCGTGCAGGGTATGCGGGTTGGTATCGCGCAGGCGGGTATCGACGTTGTCCAGGGTGGACTCGGATTTCTCGGCCTCGGACAGGCGACGTTCGATGCTCTGCAGGTTGTGGCCCAGCAGTTCCAGCGAGGCCAGCAGACGCTGCCACTGCGGGTTGTGCTGGGCGCGCAGCCAGGTCAGCGAATCGGTGAGATCGGCAGTGGCCTGCTTGGTGCGCTCGCCGTACTGGAACGGTTGGCGCAGGCGGATCGCCTGGCCCAGGTTGGCGCAGGCCTCACCCTGCAGCGCGAGCAGGCGCTGGCAGCGGTACAGCACGTCGCTGTGGAAGAACGCCTCGGTGAGCGCGCCGTAGGGGTAGTGCGAG
The DNA here is from genome assembly GCF_026130205.1 of Stenotrophomonas sp. SRS1. Taxonomy (NCBI): domain Bacteria; kingdom Pseudomonadati; phylum Pseudomonadota; class Gammaproteobacteria; order Lysobacterales; family Lysobacteraceae; genus Stenotrophomonas; species Stenotrophomonas sp. SRS1. The sequence goes on from NZ_JAINFD010000002.1 coordinate 283,463, forward strand.
GAGCTGGCGCGCTCGTGGAAGTCCTGGGCCATGTAATACAGGCGCAGGTACAGGCCGGATTGCACGCCGGGCCGGCCGGAGCGTCCGAAGCGCGCCAGGATCGCGGTCTTGGCGATGTTCAGCGCTTCGACCACGCGCCGGTTCTGCTCGGCCAGGGCCAGCTGGCGCTTCTGCACGTCGGCATCGCGCACCGGTTCGAACAGATCGGCCTTGAGCTGCAGGTAGCGGCCCAGTTCCAGGTACAGGCGCGCGACCCGCTCGCGTACGGGCCGGTTGGCGAACAGGGCGGTCCACAGGATGGAGAGCAGCGCGTACCAGACCGCACCGGCCAGCAGGTGGCTGACCGCGTTGATCGCCTGGGGCAGATCGGTCGCGCCGTGCTGCTCCAGCCCGATCATGGTGTAGATGGCCAGCGTAACCGTGGCCTGCGCGATGGAGGCGTAGCGCTCGCCGAGCGCGCCGAGCAGGGTCAGCCCGAACGTCGCGGCGGCCAGCGCGGTGATGAACCACCACGGATGCGGGAACAGCACCACGACCGCGGCGGCGGCGGCCACGAAGCACACCAGTGACAGGGCCACCGATTTGATCCGGCCCCACCAGTTGTCGTCGGTCTCGGCGATCGCGCTGGCGATGATGCCCAGGAACACGCCAGGCAGCGCAGGCAGCTGGTCCAGGTACCAGCACAGCCCCATCGCCGCGGACAACGCAATGAACACCCGCAGGCCATAGCTGGCCTTCTCATGCGCCCACAGGCGGCTGACGCGGGTTTCGAACGAAGGCATGGCGACTCGGCGGAAGGCAGGCCGCCATTATTGCCGGAGCGGGGTGAAGGGGACACCTCTGTCTGCGGGGCTGGGTCGGCGTGGGTGGGTTGCCGGGACACGCAGCAAGTACGTCCTTGTAAGCTCGATTCGCGCCATCCATGGCGCGAAACGGTCCCGTCCACCCACCCACGCCGACCCTCCGACAGTGGGTCGGTGCGCATCGAAAAGCGGGACCGGTGCAATTTACATATCGAACCGCACACTGACCGAGAAGGTGCGCGGCAGGCCCACGCCTGCGTTGGACCAGTACTTCTTGTTGGCCAGGTTCTCCACGCCGGCGCGCCAGGTGACCGGATGGCCGGCGGCCTGCATGCGGTAGCCGAGGCCGGCGTTGACCAGGGTGTAGTCGGGCAGTTTGAGGGTGTTGTCGGCGTCGTAGTAGACGTCACCGTAGTAGCGGGCCAATGCATACACGCTCAGACCGTCAATCTGCGGGATGCTGTAGTCGGCGTGCAGCACGCCCTGCCAGCGGGCGGCGCCGGCGGTGCGGTTGCCTTGCTGGGCGACGCTGTCGGGGGAGAGCTTGTCGTAGGTCGGGTCCAGCCAGGTCACGCCGCCACCGAGGGTGACGGCATCGGTCAGGCGCACATCGCCACTGACTTCCACGCCTTCGTACAGGGTGATGCCGTCCTGCACCAGCAGCTTGCCGGCGGACGTAATCAGGTCGATGTTCGCGCCACGCTCCAATCGGAAGGCGGCCGCATTGGCGCTCCAGCGCGGGTACTCGATCTTGGCGCCGATCTCGTACTGCTTGCTGATGGTGGGGTCGAGCACGTCGCCGGCATTGATGTAATCGCTGCCCACGCGGCTGCCGGCTTCCAGCGATTCGACGTAGCTGGCATACAGCGTCACGGCATCGGCCGGCTTGTACATCAGGGCGTAGGTCGGGGTGACCGGATAGGTGTGGTACGCGCCCTTGTTTTCGAAGTCGTTGTAGCGCGCGCCGGCCAGCACCGACCAGCCGTCGGCGAAGCTGACGGTGTCGCTCACGAACACCGCCTGCTGCACGGTCTCGCTGCCGCGGCTGAGCACGCGCGAGCCGACCGCATCATGGCGCAGCGTAGGTCGCTGATAGATGTTGCCGCGGCCGAGGGTGTTCCACTCGTACGGACGGTCCCAGCCCAGGCCAGTCTGGTGGGAGACGCCGGCAACGACCTGGTGCGACAGCGGGCCGGTCTGGAAGCGGCCCTGCACGATGGCCTGGGCCAGCTTCCACTCGCTCTTGCCGCCGAGCTCGTAGGTGTTGACGTCGTAGTCGCCGTTGACGTCATCGATGTAGGCGAAGATCTTGTTGACGTCGTTCCACGAGGTGGTCACGCCATAGCTCAGGCTGGCCTTCCAGTCGCTGTTGATCTGCCAGTTCAAGGCGGTGGAGAGCAGGCTGGAACGGGTGTCGTAGTAGCTGCCATCGATGCTGTTGTCGATGTCGCCGGCCAGCGGGCGCGGCAGCTCGGTCAGGCCGATGAAGTAGTACTGCGGGGATTCGTTGCTGAGCTCGCGCGACTGGAACACGCCATCGAAGGTCCAGGTGAGGCGGTCGCTCAGACGCGCGTCCAGCGACAGCGCGCCCACCTTGCGGTTCACGTCGCCGCCGTTGAACGTCTCGCCCTTCTCCTGGTACGCATTGAAGCGGTAGCCGAACATCTCTTCGTCGCCGAAGCGCCCGCCCACATCGACCTGGCCGCTGACGATGCCCGCCTCGCGCCAGCCAAGCTGCGCCGACAGCGTGGTGACCTCGGTCGGCTTCCTGGTCACGTAGTTGACGATGCCGCCGGGCTGGCCGAAGCCATACATGAAGCCACCGGGACCCTTCAGCAGTTCCACCTGCTCCATCACTTCCAGCGGCCACTCGGTGCCCCACGAAGAGACCTGCAGGCCGTTGACGCGGTAGCTGTCGTAGCTCAGATCGATGCCGCGGTTGCGGATCGGCGAGCTCCAGCCGCTGGCGTAGGCGCTGACCTGGGTGACCACGGACGGATCGGTGAGGAAGGCCTCGCCAAGCGAGACCACCTGGCGCTTCTCGATGTCCTCGCGGCCCACCACCGAGATCGCGAAGGGGGTATCGCGCACGGCACGGTCGCCCAAGGCGCCGGTGTCGGTATGGGTGCGTTCGGCGGTGACCTTGATCGCATCCAGATCGGTGGCCGAGCGCGCCCGGGCGCCGCCATCCGGGGCGGACTGGGCGTGGGCGGTGCAGGCCGCGGCAAGGGAAAGGGCGAGCAGGGCCGGGCGCAGGGCACGGCGGCCCGGCACCACGGCCGGGAGCGAAGACACAGACTGGCGCATGTTGTGGGGGTCCTCCGCGGACAGCAGCACACCGTCCGCGATCAGAAGAAGGCGGAAAAGAGGGGGTGGCTGAGTCGTCAGGCGTGCCGCGTCAGCGGCAGCGGGGCATCGCGGGGGGCAGTGCAGGACCGTGGCTGATGCGAATTGTTCTCTTTTGGGTCGATTGCGTCAATCCGGCGGCGGGCCGACCCACGGTCGGCACCTGCCTGCATGAACCACGTTCAGTGCAGGCATGCCGCCATCACCGCGCGGCGGCGGCCCGCTTCAACGCACGCTTCTCGCGGCGCCGCGCCCGGCGAGCCACCCAGCGCTCGCGCAGGCACGAGAAGATCACGTACAGCGCCGGAGTGCTGAGCAGGGTCAGGCTCTGCGAGAACAGCAGGCCGCCGATCATCGCGATGCCCAGCGGGCGGCGCAGCTCGGAGCCTTCGCCCAGGCCGATCGCCAGCGGCACTGCGGCCAGGATCGCCACCATGCTGGTCATCATGATCGGGCGGAAGCGCACGATGCTGGCCTCACGTGCGGCTTCCAACGGCGTCTTGCCGTGCTCGCGCTGCGCCACCACGGCGAAGTCGATCATCATGATCGCGTTTTTCTTGACGATGCCGATCAGCAGCACCAGCGCGATCATCGAGATCACCGACAGCTCGGTATTGGTGCCATACAGCGCCAATAGCGCACCCACGCCCGCCGCCGGCAGCGTGGAGAGAATGGTGACCGGGTGGATCAGGCTTTCATACAGCATGCCCAGCACCAGGTAGACGGTGATGATCGCCGCCATCACCAGGATCAGCATCGCCATCGGGTCCGAATCGAAGCCGAATCCTGCGTCCTCGGCCAGACGGATGTCACCGGGCATGCGCATGCCGTTGACCGTGCTGTCGATGATCGCCTTGGCCTCGCCCATGCTGGTGCCGGGGGCGAGGTTGTAGCTCAGTTCCATCGTGGTGTACTGGTTTTCATGGGTGATCTGCGATGGCGCCAGCCCCGGCACCTGCTCGGCCACCGCCGTGATCGGCACCATCTCGCCATTGCCGGCCCGCACGTAGATCTGGTCCAGCGCTCCGGGCGTTGCGGTCTGCTCGGGCAGGGCGTTGACCACCACACTGTACTGGTTGATGTCCGAGTAGATCGTGGAGATCTGGCGCTGGCCGAAGGCGCCGTACAGCGCGCCGTCGATGGCACCGACCGAGACGCCCAGGCGTGCGGCCTTGGCCCGGTCGATCACGATGTTCTGGCGCAGGCCGGCGGCGTCCACGTCGGTGCCGACGTCGGCCAGCTTCGGGTTCTTCTTCAGCGCGGCCTGCAGTTTCGGCAGCCACTCCTGCAGCTGGGCCAAATCGTTGCCCTGCAGCGAGACGCGGTACTGCGCGCCTTGGCTGGCTCCCCCGCCGTCATTGCTGGGCAGATCCTGGATCGCACGCAGGCGCAGCTGCAGGTCGGGATAGCGGTCGGCCTTGGCACTCAGCCGCGCCAGTGCCTGGGCGGTGGTTTCGCGGCGACCATCCTTGCGTGACTTGAGTTCAACGTTGAACTGCGCGCTGGAACCCTGGCGGCCACTGCCCAGGCGCACGCCCACGGTCTTCACCGCCGGATCGGCCATCAGCATGTCGGTGATGCGGCGCTGGCGGTTGACCATATCGTCGAAGGAGACCGTGGCGCTGGAGTTCGCGCGGCCCCAGATCAGGCCGGTGTCCTGGGCCGGGAACGCGCCCTTCTTGACCGCACCGAACAGGAAGATGGTCGCGCCGATCAGCAGCAGCGGGGTCAGCGACAACAACAGGGCATGACGCAGCGAGAAGTCGAGCAGCTTCACGTAGATCCGCAGCATGCGGTCGTGGCCGGCATCGAGCAGGCGGCCGAAGCGGCTGGGTGCGCCGGCATCGGCATGTGCGCTCAGGAAGCGGCTGCACAGCGCCGGGGTCAGGGTCAGGGAGATGATCATCGAGACCACGATGGCGGCGACCAGGGTGACGGTGAACTCGCGGAAGAACGCACCCATCATGCCTTCGGCGAACAGCAGCGGAATGAACACCGCCACCAGTGAGGCGGTGATCGAGACGATGGTGAAGCCGATCTCGCGCGCACCGGTGAGGGCGGCCTGCATGCGCGGCATGCCCTCGTCGAGGTGGCGCATGATGTTCTCGATCACCACGATCGCATCGTCGACCACGAAGCCGATCGCGATCACCAGCGCCAGCAGGCTAAGGTTGTTCAAGGTGAAGCCCAGCACGTACATCACCAGTGCCGCGCCGGCCAGCGACAGCGGCACGGTCACCGCGGCGATCAGGGTCGGGGCGAGCCGGCGCAGGAACAGCGCCATGGTCAGCACCACCATCGCCAGCGCGATCAGCAGGGTGATCTGCACTTCATGCAGCGACGAGCGGATGGTCGGGGTGCGGTCGAAATACGGGGTGAGCGTGGTGCCCGGTTCCAGGTAGTCGCGCAGGGTCGGGATCTGCGCCTTCACCCGGTCCACGGTCTCCACGATGTTGGCGCCAGCGCGGGTGAACACGTACATCACCACCGCCGGTTTGTGGTTGAACCACGCGGCCTGGTAGGCGTCCTGCTGCCCGTCGTAGACGTTGGCGATGTCCTGCAGGCGGATCACGCGGCCGTTGTCGGCGGTCTTGATCACCAGCTGGGCGAAGTCGGCCGCGCGCGCCACCGAGTCGTTGGCGATGATCGCGGTGGTGGTGTTGCCATCGGTGAGGAAGCCGGTCGGCGAGGTCACGTTGGCCGCGCGCACCGCGTTGCGCAGATCGTCGGCGGTCAGGCCGAGGGCGTTCATCAGGCGCAGGTTGACGTCCACGCGCACCGCCGGCGTGGAGGCACCGGCGATATCCACCGAGGACACGCCGGTGATCTGGCGGATGCGCTGGGCCAGCAGCGAGTCGGCCACGTTGTAGAGATCGTCGGCCGACTGCGTTTCCGAGGTCAGCGCGATCGCGATGACCGGGTCATCGTTCGGGTTCGCCTTCTGGAACATCGGCGTGCCCAGCCCCGCAGGCAGGTCGGACTGCGCCGAGTTGATCGCGGTCTGCACGTCCAGCGCGGCCGAATCGATGTCGCGGTCGCTCTGGAAGATCATGAAGACCAGCGAGCTGCCTTCGGAGCTGGACGAGCGCATGCGGTCGATGCCCGGCAGCTGGCCGAGGTGGCGTTCCAGCGGCGCGGTCACCGTGGACGCCATCGTCGTGGCATCCGCGCCGGCCTGGTTGGCGTGCACGAAGATCACCGGGATCTGGATGTTCGGCAGCGCCGAGACACCCAGCTGCAGGTAGCAGATCACGCCGACCACGAACAGGCCGATGGCCAGCAGAGCGGTGCCGATCGGGCGGCGGATGAACGGACCGGAGATGTTCATCGAACGCCTCCGCAACGGCCTGCGGTGCTCATCATCACGCTTGCGGCTCCTGCACCGGGCCATGGCCATGACGCAGCGCACGCTGCTCGCGGCGCTGGCGAAGGCGCTCGGAGAAGCGCTCCATGTACAGGTAGATCACCGGTGTGGTGTACAGCGTCACGAGCTGCGAGAGCAGCAGGCCGCCGACGATGGCGATGCCCAGCGGGCGGCGCAGTTCCGAGCCGATGCCGGTGCCCAGCGCCAGCGGCAATGCACCCAGCATCGCGGCAGCGGTGGTCATCATGATCGGGCGGAAGCGCAGCAGGCACGCGCGACGGATCGCCTCATGCGCGTTGGCACCGGTGCGGCGTGCTTCGATCGCGAAGTCGACCATCATGATGCCGTTCTTCTTCACGATGCCGATCAGCAGCACGATGCCGACGATGCCGTCCACCGACAACGGCAGCCCGCACACCATCAGCGCGAGCAGCGCGCCCACGCCGGCCGGGGGCAGGGTGGAGATGATGGTGAAGGGGTGGATGTAGCTCTCATACAGCACGCCCAGCACGATGTAGATCAGCACCAGCGAGGCCAGCAGCAGCCACACCACATCGGTCTGACTGCCGGTGAACTCGGCGGCCTTGCCGATGAACTGTGCGTGCACCTGCGAGGGCATCTCCAGGCCCGCCTTGGTCTCCTCGATCGCCTTGACCGCATCGGACAAGGAATAGCCCGGTGCGATGTTGAACGACACCGTGACCGCCGGCAGCTGCTGCTGATGGCTGACCACCAGCGGGGTGCTGGTGACCTTGCTCTCGGCCAAGGCGGCCAGCGGGATGATGTTGCCGGCGCCGACCGGAATGCCGGTGTTCTGCGCGCCGATGCCGGTGGCGGTGGACGAGTTGGACGAGGTGACCTGGCCGAAGTTGGTGGCGTTGCTGCCGGTCAGCGCACCGGCGCCATTGGAGGCCACCGCCAGCTGGTTCATCAGCGCGGTGCTGGTGCGGAACTCAGGGGCCACTTCCAGCACCACGCGGTACTGGTTGAGCTCGGTGAAGATGGTGGAGATCTGGCGCTGGCCGAAGGCGTCGTACAGCGTGTCGTCGATGGTCTGCATCGGCACGCCGAGCACGCTGGCCTTGTCACGGTCGATGGTCAGCTCGAGTGCGCGGCCCTGGTTGGACAGGTTGTTGTCCACGTCGGCCAGCTCCGGACGCTGGCGCAGCGCCTCGGTCAGGCGCGTGGCCTGCAGCGCGACCTGCGCGCTGTCCACGTCCGACAGCGAGTACTGGTACTCGGTCGCGGCCACGCGGGTATCCAGGGTGACGTCCTGCACCGGCTTGAGGTACAGCGCCACCCCGGGAATGCCGGCCACGGCCTTCTGCAGGCGCGGCAGGATCTCATCGAGCCCATCGCGGTCGCCGCGCTCCTTGAGCACGATCGACAGCTGGCCCTGGTTGAGCGTGGGGTTCATGGTGCCGGCGCCGATGAAGGCCGAGACACCGGTCACTGCCGGGTCGCTGCGCAGCGCTTCGGCCACGGCCTTGGTGCGCTGCTCCATCTGCGGGAAGGCGATGTTCTGGTCGGCCTGCACCACGCCGGTGATCAGGCCGGTGTCCTGCTCGGGCAGCAGGCCTTTGGGAATCACCAGGTACAGCACCACGGTCAGCACCAGCGCGCCGGCAGCGACGGCAAGGGTCAGCGGCTGGTGGTCGAGCACCCAGTCCAGGCTGCGTTCGTACAGGCCGACGGTGCGCGACCACACGGTGGTCTTGCCTGCGGCGGCCGCCCGCTCGTGCGCGTCTTCGCCCTCGGGCAGCGCATCGGGCTTGAGCAGGTAGGCGCACATCATCGGGGTAAGCGTCAGCGAGATCAGCATCGACAGCGTCACCGCGATGCTCAGCACCCAGGCGAATTCGTGGAACAGGCGGCCGGTGACGCCGGGCATCAGCAGCAGCGGCAGGAACACCGCCACCAGCGAGATGGTCAGCGAGAGCACGGTGAAGCCGATCTGCTGCGCGCCGATCTCGGCCGCTTCCGGCCCGCTCTTGCCCTGTTCGATGTAACGCACGATGTTCTCGATCATCACGATCGCATCGTCGACCACGAAGCCGGTGGCCACCACCAGCGCCATCAGCGAGAGGTTGTCCAGCGACATGCCGGCGAACGCCATCACACCGAAGGTGCCGGCCAGTGACAGCGGCACCGCTACCGAGGGAATGATGGTCGCCCACAAGCGGCGCAGGAACACGAAGATCACCGCGACCACCAGGCCGATGGTGAGGATCAGGGTGAACTGCACTTCATGCACCGAAGCACGGATGGTCTCGGTACGGTCGTTGAAGATGTCCAGATGCACGTCGGCCGGCAGCACGTTCTGCAGCTGCGGCAGCAACGCGCGGATGCGCTCGACGGTCTGCACGATGTTCGCGCCCGGCTGGCGCCGCACTTCCAGCAGCACCGCCGGCTTGCCATCGGCCCACGCGGCCAGCTGGTCATTCTCCACGCCGTCGATCACGTTGGCCACATCGGACAGGCGCACCGGGCGGCCGTTCTTGTAGCTGATGATGGTGTCGCGGTACTCGGCGGCACTGGTCAGCTGGTCGTTGGTGCCGATCGAGTAGGACTGGGTCTTGCCGTTGAGCGAGCCCTTGGGCGCGTTGACGTTGGCCTGGGTCAGCGCGCTGCGCAGCTCTTCCAGGGTCAAGCCCATGTTGGACAGCTGCGCCGGGTTGACCTGGATGCGCACGGCCGGGCGCACGTTGCCGGCGATGGAGACCAGGCCTACGCCCTGCACCTGCGACAGGCGCTGGGCGAGGATGGAGTCGGCGTAGTTGTTGACGTCGCGCAGCGGGCGCGTGTCGGAGGTGAGCTTGAGGGTGACGATCGCCGCGTCGGCCGGGTTCACCCGGTTGTAGACCGGCTGGTAGGGCAGCGAGGAGGGCAGGGTGGCCTGGCGGATCGCGGCCTGCACATCCTGCGCGGCGATGTCGATGTCGCGGTCCATCGAGAACTGCAGGATGATCGTGGACAGCCCCGCCGACGAATCGGAGGTCATGATCTCCAGCCCGGAGATCTGCCCGAACTGGCGCTCCAGCGGCGTGGTCACCAGCGAGGCCATGGTGACCGCGTTGGCACCGGGGTACTGGGTGGTCACCACCAGGCTGGGCGCATCGATCTCGGGCAGCGCCGACACCGGCAGCTGGCGGTAGCCGAGGATGCCGAGCAGCAGCAGGCCCGCCATCAGCAGCGAGGTGGCGATCGGGCGGCGGATGAAAATCGTCGAAAAGCCCACGGGCGGGTCCTTGCTGGTGCGTCGTGCTGCGTTGGATCAGGCGAACGCCGGCCCTGGGGCCGGCGTCAGGTACGTAGGGCGGGCGCGATCAGCGCGGACCGCCACCGCGGCGTCCACCGCCACCCTGCTGCTGGGCGGCCTTGAGCTCGGCTTCGGTCGGTGCGGCCGGGGTTTCGCCCGGCTTGAGCGCGGTCACCTTGGCGCCCGGCTTGAGCCGGAACTGACCTTCGCTCACGACCCGCTCGCCACCTTTCAGGCCCTCGGTGATCTGCACCTGGCTGTCGCCGACTTCCACGCCGCTCTTCACCGTCTGCATGGCCACGGTGCTGTCCGGGGTGACGATGTAGACGTACTCGCCGTCCGGCCCGCGCATCACGGCCTGGGTCGGGATCACCACGCCGCCGGCGATGGTGCGCAGCTGCATGCGGACGTTGACGAACTGGCCCGGCCACAGCGAATTGTCGGCGTTGTCGAACAGCGCACGCGCGCGGAAGGTGCCGCTGTCGCTGCTGATCTGGTTGTCGACCACGTCCAGCTTTCCGCCGTCGGTAAGGACGTGCGCGTCGTTGCGGTCCAGCGCGGCGATATCCACCGCACCGGCGGCCTGGGCTTCGCGCACGGCCGGCAGCTGGCGCTCGGGCAGGTTGAACACGACATGGATCGGATGGATCTGGGTCAGCGTCACCAGCGCGGTGCCGGCGCTGACGATATTGCCGGCGTCGACCGCACGGATACCGGCGATGCCGGAGATCGGGGCGGTCACCCGGGTGTACTGCAGCTGCACCTGGGCGGCGCGCATGCTGGCCTCGTTGGCGGCCACGGCACTTTCGAACTGGGCCACCTGATTGCGTTGGGTGTCCAGGTCGGTCTTGGCCACGTACTGGCGGTATTCGGCCGAATTGGAGCGCTGGTAGTTGGAGCGGGCGGTGGCGAGCTGGGCCTGGTTCTGGCGCTTGGCCGCCGCGGCCTCGTCGTAGCTGGCCTGCAGGGTGCGCGGATCGATCTGCGCGAGCAGGTCACCCTTCTTCACTTCCTGGCCTTCCTTGAAGTTCAGGCTGATCAGCTGGCCGCCGACCTGCGGGCTCACGGTGACGGTGTTCATCGCCGCCACCGTGCCCAGCGCGCTGGCGTAGACCGGCACGTCCTGGCGGACCGCATCGATCACCGTGACCGGCACCGGGCCGGCATTGGCCGGATCACCGCCCTGGCGCCCTTCGGCTGCCGGGTCGCCTGCATCCCCCTTCTTGCCGCCCATCAGGCGCATACCCACAACGGCAATCACCAGCACTGCGACCACCAGCAGCACGATCTTCCAGAAACGCGACATTCAATAACTCCCGAGGGCTGGCGAAGGGCGGGGGCCCGGTTGGCTAGGCGCAAAGCATACTCGTCGCCCGTGGCCTTTCATGCATGACGGATGGGACGGGCGATCAGACCGGATGTGACGGGTGAGGTTCCATCCATGAACGTTTGCCCGGGCAGAAAGTTACAGCGCGACCGGCGCCGATGCCCTACATTCAGGTTCGACCGCCGTTCTGACCCGTGGAGACCTTCAATGCCCCGTCTGTCGCTGTTGATGTCCGCCCTGCTGCTGGCCGCCCCCGGCCTGGCCGCCGCCGCCCCCGCCGAACGCCCGGAAGTGGCCGCCGCTGCGACCCGCCTCAAGGCCCAGGTGATCGACTGGCGCCGTGACTTCCACCAGCACCCGGAGCTGTCCAACCGCGAAGAACGCACCTCGGCCAAGGTGGCCGAGCGCCTGCGCGCGATGGGCCTGAAGCCGCAGACCGGCATCGCCCACCACGGCGTGGTGGCGATCATCAAGGGCGGCAAGCCCGGCCCGCGGATCGCCCTGCGCGCGGACATGGACGCACTGCCGGTGACCGAACAGACCGGCCTGCCGTTCGCCTCCAAGGCCACCAGCACCTACCGCGGCGAGACCGTCGGGGTGATGCACGCCTGCGGTCACGACGCCCACACCGCCACCCTGCTGGGCGTGGCCGATGCGCTGGTGAAGATGCGCGCGAACCTGCCCGGCGAAGTCATGCTGATCTTCCAGCCCGCCGAGGAAGGCGCGCCGCCGCCGGAAGAGGGCGGTGCGGCGCTGATGCTCAAGGAAGGCCTGTTCAAGGACTTCAAGCCCGAGGCCGTGTTCGGCCTGCATGTGTTCTCCAGCGTGCCGGCCGGCCAGATCGCGGTGCGTGGCGGCCCGCTGATGGCCGCATCGGATCGGTTCGGGATCAAGGTGATCGGCCGCCAGACCCATGGCTCGGCGCCGTGGAACGGGGTGGACCCGATCGTGGCCACCGCCGACCTGGTCGGCACCGCGCAGACCATTGTCAGCCGCCGCGCCAACCTCTCCAAGCAGCCGGCGGTGGTGACCTTCGGCGCGATCAAGGGCGGCATCCGTTACAACATCATTCCCGATGAAGTGGAGATGGTCGGCACCATCCGCACCTTCGACGAGGGCATGCGCCAGCAGATCTTCGCCGACCTGCGCAACGTGGCCGAGCACACCGCGGCCGCGCACGGGGCCAAGGCCGAAACCGAGATCTACGAGTCCGAGGGCAACCCGGCCACGGTCAACGATCCGGCGCTGACCGCGCGCATGCTGCCGAGCCTGCAGGCCGTGGTGGGCGAGGGCAATGTGTATGAGCCGCCGCTGCAGATGGGCGCCGAGGACTTCTCGCTGTACGCCCAGCAGGTACCGGGGATGTTCTTCTTCGTGGGCTCCACCAGCGAGGGGATCGATCCGGCCACGGCGCCGGCCAATCATTCGCCTAAGTTCCTGCTTGATGAGAAGGCGCTGGATGTGGGCCTGCGCGCGCTGCTGCAGGTGAGCTTGGATTACCTCAACGGGACGGCGGCTGCGGCGCCTGGCGCAGGCTGACGTCAAACGACGGCTGGTAGACGGTAGGTCCCGGCCGCTGGCCGGGGCCTTTCGTTTTCGCCGCCGGACGCCGCGCGCCTACCGGCGTAAAATGGCGGCATGAATACCCCCCAGGACTCCAGCCTCGGTCGCGAGGTTGCTTACCCGTCGCAGTACGATCCCGGCCTGCTCTTCCCCATCCCGCGCCGTGGCGCCCGCGAGGAGATCGGCCTGGACGAGGCGGCGCTGCCGTTCGTCGGCCATGACCGTTGGCAGGCCTATGAATTGAGCTGGCTGGACGGTCGCGGCAAACCGCGTGTGGCCGTGGCCACGGTCAGCGTGCCGTGCACCTCGCCGAACCTGATCGAATCCAAGTCGTTCAAGCTGTATCTCAACTCGCTCAACAGCACGGGTTTCGATGATGACGCGGCCGCGCGGCTGTGCATCACCCGCGATCTGTCGGCGTGTGCCGGGGCGGTGGTGACGGTGGTGCTCGGGGTGCCGCCGCTGGTGGAAGAGCCCGAGGGCGAGTCGCTGGACGAGCGCGAGGTGACCATTGAGCGCTACGGCCCGCCGGCCCCGGAGTTCCTGTTCGCCGATGCCGATGAGGTGGTCACTGAAACATTGAGTTCGGCCCTGCTCAAATCCAACTGCCCGGTCACCGGCCAGCCGGACTGGGCCAGTGTCAGCGTGCGCTACCGCGGCCCGAAGATCGACCGCGACGGACTGCTGAAATACCTGATCAGCTACCGCGAGCACGCCGAGTTCCACGAGCAGTGCGTGGAGCGGATCTTCAGCGAGATCACCCAGCGCTGCCAGCCGCAGTGGCTGGAAGTGGAAGCGCGCTACACCCGCCGCGGCGGGCTGGACATCAACCCGTGGCGTGCCAGCCCGGGCATCGCCGCCCCGGCGCGCACCGTCCGCGACCTGCGCCAGTAGGCGTTCCGCACGTCTTCACATCCACGCCATGCCCCATTAACAAGGGCTGTGACACCGTGCCTCCCATGTCGTCAATCAAGACGGGAGTGTATGGATGAGTACCGATAAGAAAGTCGACTTTTCCGGTGTCAGCGCCAGCGTTGATACCACTGCGCAGAAAGTCGATCAGGTCGATTTTTCGGGCGTGACCTCCTCGGTGGATACCACTGCGGAAAAGGTCGGGGGCACCTACACGGTGCAGAAGGGCGATTCGCTCTCCAAGATCGCCAAGCAGGAACTGGGTGATGCCAATGCGTGGAAGCGCATCTTCGAGGCCAACCGCGATGTACTGGACGACCCGGACAAGATCCAACCGGGCCAGACCCTGAAACTGCCGCCCAAAGCCTGATCCGCTGTACTGCCCATCATCTACAAGGGAGCAACCTCACATGAAGAAGTCGTCCATCAGTACTGCCGTTCTCGCCGCACTTCTGGCCACCGTGGCCCTCGCCGGCTGTAAGAAGAAAGAAGACACCGCTGACAACAACGCGCAGCCCGCCGCGATGACGCCGGCCGCCCCGGCCCCGATGACCGAAGCCGCGCCGCAGCCGATGACCGCTGCAGCAGGGGTGAACGTTTCGGCCGTTACCGTTGGCAAGACCGCCGCAGCCGACAAGACCGTCACCTCGGCCGCGCTGTTCGCGCCGAAGGACGACATCATCGTGTCGATCCGCACCGATGGCAGCGCCAACAACGCCAACGTGGCGGCCAAGCTGACCTTCCAGAATGGCCAGGTGGCTGGTGAGCAGAACCAGGTGGTCAATACCACCGGTGCCGAAACCACCAACATTTCCTTCAAGAATGCCAATGGCTGGCCGGCGGGCAAGTACCGCGCGGAAGTCATGGTAGATGGTAAGGCGGCCGGATCGCCGCAGGAGTTTGAGGTCAAGTAAGCCTAGACGCCGACTCTCTCCCGGCAACAGGCTCACGATGGACGCAGCCGCGAGGCTGCGTCTTTTTTGTGGGCGCGGCTGGTGCATGCAGATGTGATAAGAAGGTTCGACTTCTGACAAGGAAATCGGAGCGCCAAATGAAGGGGCAAGTAAGGTGGTGCGTATTAGCTTCTATGATGATGGGCTGGTCTGCTCATGCGCAGACGGTTACCTACATCCACACTGATGCTCTTGGCAACAAGGTTGCAACCAGTGATGAACAGGGGAATGTGACAGCACGGTTTATCTACGAGCCCTATGGCCAATCTGTCGGTCCACGAGTGCTCGATGCGCCGGGCTGCGCTGGGCACGTGCAAGACTCAAGCACAGGCCTCAGTTACATGCAGCAACGCTATTTCTCTCCAGAGTTGGGCATCTTTTTAAGCGTGGATCCCGTAAGTCCTCATGGGGAAAAGGCATCTCAATTCAACCGATATCGATATGCGAACAGCAATCCCTACTCGTTCACTGACCCAGATGGACGTGTCGCTGTAGTTACGCAGATGAAAGATGGATCTATAAAGATAGATTTGCACGCAAAGTTCACGGGAAACGCTGCAACACCGGAGCGGATTGCATCCTTCAAGGAACAGGTGGCAGGGATGTCAGGTACCTATAGCGTTGATGGTAAGGAAACCCGTGTGAATGTGAGTGTTTCAGATATAGATAAAAAGACACCGCGCCCTGCCCGTAATGAGATCAAGCTGGTTGAGGGCGAGACCTCCAATCCAACGGGAAGAAGCTTCGCTGAGCTAGGTGGGAAGCGAAGCGAGGCAAATGTCCTCGATAGATTTTTAAGTGGAGTTGTCCCTCATGAAGTAGGTCATCTGGGAGGTGTCGATGATCAGTACGATAAGCGAACAGGGCTCCCCGATCCGATGCGTGGGAATGGAATAATGAATAGAGTTCCGGGTGCCGTTGTATGAAAAGACTTTCCGGAGTTCTAGCTCTTGCTGCAGCGATTATTCCTTTTGCTGCTTCCGCCCAAGACGGGGGCGTATGGGCCTACAGTTGCGATCACTTCCTCTATGGCGCCTGCCTGCGTGTCCCCACCGGGATGTCGATCAGCTACGAATCACCTGCGGATTTCGGGATTCATGAAGTTCTGAAGGAGCAACGGAGGGTGCTGTTGGTCTATGAAGGCGACGCACCGCAACCGCCCAGTCCGGGATCCTCTATCGATCTGAAACTAACCCTTCCTGACTATCAGCTTTCAGGCTACAGAACAGCCGAGGGCGATTCGACCCGATACGACATCTTCGTCAAGCCTGGCCGATCGGGTGTCATGCCGCTGCATCTGATCGGCACGGCGACCGGCGCCTCACAGCGAAAGGATCTGGCAGCGGCAGTTGGCAGCTTCCGGGTATGTAGTTTCAAGCGCAACCACAGCAGCCAGACACTCACGTGTCCTCGCCAAAGCGTGTGGGGAAAGCCCCTCGCGGAATGGGTGGACGGTCTCCCGGAGGCCGCCGCAGTTTCCGAATGAGCGGTTCTGCATCCGGAAACTGCGGGGGCCTGGCGCCGATGCACCACAGCGTTCCAGTACGTTTGCGTATGGGGTGGCTTTGCTCCGGGGGGCTGAAAACGCGACAATGCAGGGGTTTCCCGCCGTGCGCGCCGTTGGTTGGCGCGGTCCCCGGGGAAAGTGCGGGCCAGGCTGTGCGAGGCCCTGCACGCGACACGGTTGCACGCGGCCCGGCATTGCCGTCGGCCATCATTCACGAGATCTGCAAGAGAGCCCTGATCCCCCATGTCGAACACGCCCAAGATTCTCTACACGCTCACCGATGAAGCCCCGTTCCTGGCCACGCAGTCGCTGCTGCCGATCGTCGAGGCCTACACCGCCACCGCCGGCATTGCCGTGGAAACCCGCGATATTTCGCTGTCCAGCCGCATCCTGGCCCTGTTCCCGGATTACCTGAAAGACGACCAGAAAGAGGCCGATCACCTGGCCGAACTGGGCCAGCTGGCGACCACCCCGGACGCGAACATCATCAAGCTGCCCAACATCAGCGCCTCGGTGCCGCAGCTGAAGGCCGCGATCAAGGAACTGCAGGACCAGGGCTTCGCACTGCCGAACTATCCGGACGTGCCGACCGACGACGTTTCGCGCGACATCAAGGCGCGCTACGACAAGGTCAAGGGCAGCGCGGTGAACCCGGTGCTGCGCGAAGGCAACTCGGACCGCCGCGCGCCGCTGTCGGTCAAGAACTACGCCCGCAAGCACCCGCATCGCATGGGCAAGTGGTCCAAGGACTGCAAGTCGCATGTCGCGCACATGGATGGCGGTGACTTCTACGGCAGCGAGAAGTCGGCCACGCTGGCCACTGCCGGCAGCCTGAAGATCGAACTGTTCAAAGCCGACGGCAGCAGCGTCGTGCTCAAGGAAAAGACTGCGGTCAAGGCCGGTGAGATCGTCGACGCCGCGGTGATGAGCCGCAATGCGCTGGCCTCGTTCGTGCAGGCGCAGATCGCCGATGCCAAGGCTAAGGGCGTGCTGTTCTCGCTGCACCTCAAGGCCACCATGATGAAGGTCTCCGACCCGATCATGTTCGGCGTGGTCGTCGAAGAGTTCTACAAGGACGTGCTGGCCAAGCATGCCGAGGTGCTCAAGCAAGCTGGTTTCGATCCGAACAACGGCATCGGTGATCTGTTCGCGCGCCTGCCGCAGCTGCCCGAAGCGACCCAGGAAGCGATCAAGGCCGACCTGGCCGCCGAGTACGGCAAGCGCCCGGGCCTGGCCATGGTCAATTCGGACAAGGGCATCACCAACCTGCACGTGCCGAGCGACGTGATCGTCGATGCCTCGATGCCGGCGATGATCCGCGACTCCGGCGGCATGTGGAATGCTGATGGCAAGCTGCAGGACACCAAGGCCGTCATCCCCGACCGTTGCTATGCCGGTGTGTACCAGGCCGTGATCGACGACTGCCGCACCCACGGTGCGTTCGACCCGGCCACCATGGGCTCGGTGCCGAACGTCGGCCTGATGGCACAGAAGGCCGAGGAATACGGCTCGCACGACAAGACCTTCCAGATCCCGGCCGACGGCACCGTGCGCGTCTCCGATGAGGCGGGCGCCGTGGTGTTCGAGCACACCGTGCAGACCGGTGACATCTGGCGCATGTGCCAGACCAAGGACGCCCCGATCCAGGATTGGGTGAAGCTGGCCGTGAACCGCGCTCGCCTGAGCGGCACCCCGGCGGTGTTCTGGCTGGATGCCGCCCGCGCGCACGATGCGCAGGTGATCGCCAAGGTCGAGACCTACCTGAAGGACCACGACACCACCGGCCTGGATATCCGCATCCTGGCCCCGGTGGAAGCGACCGCCTTCTCGCTGGACCGCATCCGCAAGGGCGAGGACACCATCTCGGTGACCGGCAATGTCCTGCGCGACTACCTGACCGATCTGTTCCCGATCATGGAGCTGGGCACCAGCGCCAAGATGCTGTCGATCGTGCCGCTGATGGCCGGTGGCGGCCTGTTCGAGACCGGTGCCGGTGGTTCGGCGCCCAAGCACGTGCAGCAGTTCGTGGAAGAGGATTACCTGCGCTGGGATTCGCTGGGTGAGTTCCTTGCGCTGGCGGCCTCGCTGGAGCACCTGGGCAACCGCTACGACAACGCCGGTGCCACCGTGCTGGCCAAGACCCTGGACCAGGCCAACGGCCAGTTCCTGGACAACGACAAGTCGCCGTCACGCAAGCTCGGTGGCATCGACAACCGCGGCAGCCACTTCTACATCGCGCTGTACTGGGCCCAGGCCCTGGCCGCGCAGGATGACGATGCCGCGCTGAAGGCCCGCTTTGCTCCACTGGCCAAGGCCCTGGCCGAGAACGAGCAGACCATCGTTAGCGAGCTGGCGGCGGTGCAGGGCAAGCCGGTCGACATCGGCGGCTACTACCGTCCGGACGTGGCCAAGGCCAGCGCCGCGATGCGTCCGAGCACCACCTTCAACAGCGCGCTGTCTGCGCTGTAACGAAGCGGTCCCGCGGCTGCGGTGAACGATGAAGAACCCGCGCTTCGGCGCGGGTTTTTTTGTGGGCGCCCGCTGGGCAAGCGCCCAGTCGCTGCCGTATGGTGGCAGCAGGTCCTGTGGAAGTGGATGCATGCACGGTCGCTGTTCCTGCCAGAACGTTCCATGCCCCATCGGTGGCACCGCATGACTGCGTCAGCGGAGGCGCTTGCGCGGTTGATCCGCGATGGGTTCGAGGATTACCACGCGCGCTTCGCGGCGATCTCGCGGCGTGCGCGGCAGCGCTTCGAACGGCGCGACTGGGCCGGTGCACGGCAGGACGCCGTGGAGCGCATCGGGCTGTACGACCGGTGTATCGCCGAGACCGTGGATGAATTGCGCCGTGCAGTCGGTGAGCGCATCGGCGAGCGCGCGCTGTGGCTGCAGGTGCGCACGGCCTATGCGGCGTTGCTGGCGGGGCTGATCGACGCCGAGCTGTACAAGACGTTCTACAACACGCTGGCGCGCCGGCTGTTCGCCACCCGCGGTGTGGACGGGGCGATCGAGTTCATGGCGATGGACGTGGAGCCCTCCGATGCCATTACCCATCCGGTCGCGCGGCACAGCTACACCTTGTCGCCCACGCGCCCGGCCGATGCCTTCATGCGCGTACTGGGAGACTATCGCTTCGATGTGCCGTACGCGCACCAGCTGCGCTGCGCCGCTGCGATCGCGGTGCGCCTGCAGGACGATCTGGCGCACTGGGGCGACTACCCGGTGCGCAGCATTGAACTGCTCGACACCGTGTTCTATCGCGAGCGTCGCGCCTATTTGGTGGGGCGCGTATTCGGTGAGCATCGCTTCTCGCCCTGCGTGATCGCGCTGGTGCATGACGAGCGCGGCCTGCGCGTGGATGCGGTGTTGACCCGGCGCCGTGATGTCGCGCATCTGTTCGGCGTCTCGCGCAGCTATTTCCAAGCTGATCTGGCCACGGTGGGCGATGCGGTGGTGTTCCTGCGCAGCCTGCTGCCGGGCAAGCCGGTCGATGAGATCTACACCGTGCTCGGGCGTGCCAAGCAGGGCAAGACCGAACGCTATCGCACGTTCTTCCGTCACTTCCACGAACAGCCAAGTGAGCAGCTGGTGCATGCCGACGGCACGCCCGGCATGGTCATGGCGGTGTTCACCCTGCCCAGCTATCCGCTGGTGTTCAAGCTGATCCGGGACCGCTTCGCCTGGCCGAAAACCATGACCCGGCACCAGGTCGAAGAGAAGTACGCCCTGGTGTTCAACCTGGATCGCGTCGGCCGGCTGCTCGATGCGCAGCCCTATCGGCACCTGCGTTTCCCGCGGGCGCGCTTCTCCTCGGCGCTGCGTGAGGAGCTGCTGACCCAGTGCGCCAGCAGTGTGCGCGAGGACGGCGACGAACTGGTGATCGCGCTGTGCTACGTGCAGCGGCGGTTCCGTCCGCTCAACCTGTACCTGCGTGAGCAGACCGCCGAGGCACGCCGCGTCGCCGCGCTCGACTATGCGCAGGCGATCACCGACATGGCGCGCAACAATATCTTTCCCGGGGACATGCTGCCGAAGAACTTCGGCGTGTCGCGGCATGGACGTGCGGTCTTCTACGACTACGACGAGCTGTGTCTGGTCACCGAGTGCAACTTCCGTGCGTGGCCGGCGCCGCGCAATGAGGAGGAAGCGCTGGCTGACGAGCCGTGGTTCCAGATCGGGCCACGGGATGTGTTCCCGGAACGGTTCTGGATGTTCATGGGCCTGCCGGCACTCGAGCTGGCCGCGGTGCGCGAGCATTTCGCGCCTCTTTTCGATCCAGTGTGGTGGCAGCGGCTGCAGGTCGGCTTCGCCGCGGGTGAGTATCCGGATACGCCTCCCTATTCAGCCAGTAACAGACTTGCCTGATAGGCCTCGGCCGGAACCTGGGCTAGGCTTGGATGCATTCACAAGGAGAAGGTGGAAATGCGTTCATTCCGAGGAATTGCGTTGATGCTTGTACTGGGGGGCATGGGGGCGTCGACGATGTTCGATGTGGCCGCGCAGACGAAGCGCGAGGTCCGCGAGCAGGCTGAAGCGAGCATGGTGCTGACCGGTGAGATCGATATCGGTACCGAAGGCCAGGTCGAGGCGTTCCGCCTGGACAAGCGCGCGCAGGTCGACGAGACCATCGTCACGTTCGTCGAAAGTGCCGTGAAGACGTGGCGGTTCGCCCCGGTGCGAGTGAATGGCCAGGCCGTCAAGGCACGTACGCCGGCCACCATCCGCCTGGGTGCGAAGAACAACCCCGATGGCACCGGCCTGATCACGCTGCTGGCAGCGAACTTCGAGACGTACGACGAAACCTCGACCGACAACGTCACCAAGGTGAAGATGTCGCCGCCGGTGTATCCCGAGGATGTCTTCAATGCGCGCGGGCGTGGCGATGTCCTGCTGCTGATACAGGTCGGGCGCGACGGGAAGGTGCTGGATGTGGCCACCGAGCAGGTCAATCTTCGTGTGATCGCCAACGAGGCGAACATGCGGAAAATGCGCGACAAGCTGGCCCGCGTGTCGATGGGCGCCGCACGTAAGTGGACCTTCAAGGCGCCCTCTACCGGAGATCAGAAGGACGAGGCGAGCTGGACCATCCGGGTGCCGGTGCGATTCTCGTTCAGCGATGAGGTGGAGCGATACGGCCGCTGGGACGCCTACATTCCCGGCCCGCACCAGCAGGCCCCGTGGCGCAGCGACAAGGCACTGAGCGCTGATGCCAATGCCGACCTGCTGCCTGCCGGCGGCGTGTTCATGGCGGACGCCGCCAGCACGGGACCGAAACTGCTGACCCCGCTTGGCGGGTGATCATTCTGGCTGTGGTGCATCATCCGAGCCCCTCAATGAGCATGAGGGTGCGGGTAAGTCTCCAAACCAACCTGCAGAGTTTGCTAGGCTGACAGACCATCAGGACAGGGAGTCGAATTGATGAAAGTGGCATGGCAGTGGGTACTGGCGCTTGGCGTGGCAACAGTTGCCGTAGGCCTGGCAGCACAGGACGTTCATGCGGCACCGAGCATGCGCGCGCTCCAGAGCCAGGTGGAGTCGAGCATGCGGATCAAGGGCAGCCTTGATATCGGTGCGGACGGCCGCGTGGCTGCGGTGCGCCTGGATCGGGAAAGCGCGATTCCGGCAGGCGTCGTCACCTTTGTGAAAGATGCAGTCGCTCGATGGGAGTTCGAACCCACCGTACGCGATGGCCAGTCCGTCGCCATCACCACGCCGATGACGCTGCGCCTGATCGGCAAGACGCTCGACGATGGCGGTTCGCGTGTGGAGATCCGCCACGCCAGCTTTGTCGAGTACGACAAGAACGATCCGACCATCGTGGCCCGTGAACGGGGATCGGTTCCGACCTTCCCTGCGCGCCGGGTGGGCCGCGAAGCCGCTGCGGATGTGTTCCTACTGATCCAGGTTGGCCGCGACGGCAAGGTCCGCAACGTGCTGGCAGAGCAGGTCAATCTGCGCGTGCTGGTATCGCCGCGCGAGATCGCATCAGCCCGGGCAGCGTTCGCCGACAGTGCCACGCAGGCCGTGCGCGACTGGCACTTCCGGGTGCCCACGCAGGGCCCACGGGCCGCTCGCGACACGTGGGTGGTGCGTTTCCCGGTGCGCTTCGCACCGCCAGCCGATCGCAATGCGCCACGGTGGGAGCCGTATCTGCCGGGCCCTCGGAACACCGCACCCTGGCTGGCGCCCGAGCCGCAGTTGGTCGCGCCGGATGCCCTCGATGATGGCGTCTACCTTGCGGGTGAAGAGACCGGTCCGCAGTTGAAGACTACGCTGGGTCAGGGCTGACGAAAAAGAAGAGGGCGTCTCTGGTGAGGTTGCCAACCATGTGTCGACCAAATAAGGCGCGTGTTCATTGCGCACTATTCTGTCGACAGCGATGACGATGGATCGCATGAGGAGAAACACCACGATGGATATCATCAAGACAATTGCGGCGGCATTGCTGCTGGCGGCAGCCCCTACTCATGCCGCCAAGCTATCGGCCGATGTGTCGGTGGAAATGGGGATGCGCGTGGAGGGCGCGCTGGCCATTGGAAGCGACGGGCGTATCACTGCGCTGGAGATCGACAAGCAGGACGCGCTTCCCGATGCCGTAGCCGCGCTGGTGCGCAACACGGTGCAGCAGTGGCAGTTCGAGCCAAGTGTGCGTGACGGCGTGCCGGTGCCGATGGACACGCGCATGACCGTGCGCGTGGTGGCGCGGCCGGGGGCGAACGAGACGTTCAACGTGCGGCTGGTCAGCGCGCACTTCGAGCCCGCCAAGAGTGATGCCGAACGTGCAGCAGACATCCGGGGGCGGATGTTGCCGCCACGGTATCCGGCCGAGGTATTCCGCAATGGCGGGCAGGGCACGGTGTATCTGGCGCTGAAGGTCGACGGAGAGGGCCGGGTGATCGACCGGATCGCCGAGCAGGTCAACCTGCGCAGCGCTGGCACGCCGCGACAGATGGACGCGTTCCGCAGTGGCCTGGCCAAGGCGTCGCTGGAGGCCGCACGCAAGTGGCGCTTCCCGCAGAGCGCCGGCGATACCGCCCTCGGTCAGCCTTACCGCACGCTGCGTGTGCCGGTGACCTTCGCCATCAACCAGACGCCTGCCGATGATCTGGGGCACTGGCGCGCTTACATCCCCGGCCCGCGCAGCCGCATCCCGTGGGTGACCGGCGCCGACAGCGCCGGGTTCTCGCCGGATCTGCTGACCGATGGTACGGCGACCCTGGCCGACGATCCCAACGCACCGCGCCTGCTCACGCCGCTCAGCGGCTGAACGCGCCGCCGGACATCGCGGGCGTGCTGCGCCCGCGATGCGCTGCTTACCCGATGCCGGTACTGTCGGGTTGCGGGTATACCACCGTGCGGTTGCGGCCCTGTTCCTTGGCCATGTACAGCGCCTTGTCGGCCAGGCGCAGGGCCTGCTGCGGGTCGTTGTGGTAGGTGGGGTAGTGCGCCACGCCCAGCGAAACAGTGACGGCGCCGACCTGCTCGAACACTTCGGCGGCCACCTGCAGGCGAAGGCGCTCGGCCACCCGGGCGGCGGCAGCGGCATCGCTGCCCGGCAGCAGGATCAGGAATTCCTCGCCACCGTTGCGGCACAGCAGATCGGTGTCGCGCGAACCGTCGCGCATCAACTGTGCGATGCGCAGGATCACCGCATCGCCGATCGCGTGGCCGAAGCGGTCGTTGATGGCCTTGAAGCGGTCGATATCCAGCGCGATGATCCCGAACGGCTGGCCACGGGCCTGCCAGTCTTCCAGCCCCTGCTGGAGGCCGCGTCGGTTCTGCAGGCCGGTGAGCGGGTCGGTCATGCTGGCGCGGTTGAGCTTGCCGATGCGGTCCTGCAGGAGGTTGAAGCTGTAGAGCAGGGCGGTCTTGAGCTGGGCGACTTCGTAATACCACGCACGGATGCCGGTGACGTGGCGGATCGCGATGCCGGTGTCGCGGTTCTGCACGTTGCGGGCAAGCTGCCACAGCGGCAGTGAGATGCGCCGCGCGCACCACCAGGTGATCAGCAGTGACAGGATGCCCAGCGGAATCGCGTTCCAGATCACAGACGACATCAGTTTGGACAGCGACGCCAGTGTGGCCGCGGTGGGGCGCTGGGCCACCACGCCCCAGCCCACGCTCGGCACCGGCGCATAACCGGCCAGCATGCGCACGCCGTGGCTGTTGAGCACCTGCTGCGCGCCGGAATGTCCTTGGGTGACCGCTTGCACGGCCGGGTTCTCCAGCGCGAACTGGCCGATCCGGTCCTGTTCAATGTGATACAGGATGCGGCCATGGCGATCGACCACGTACAGGTACGAGCCGTCGCGGTAGTAATGCTTGCCCAGCAGCGATTGCAGGATGCTGCGCTGGCGCAGGTAGATGGTGCCGCTGATGTAGCCTTGATACTCGCCCTGCGCGGTGAAGATCGGGTGCGAGATCGCGACCAGCAGCCGGCCCGTCGCCGACTCGTAGGGATCACTGATGAACGGCACGCGGCGTGCCAGTGCATCGCGATTGCCCACGCTCTTGAGCAGCACGCCCTGCAGCGCCAGGCTCTGCGGCGAGGTGGCCAGCACGGTGCCGCCGGCATCGACGATCAGCACCGAATTGAAGCTGTTGGTCTGCAGCTGCAGGCGTGCGGCTTCGGCTTCCAGATCCGCCCGGTCATGCCGGCGCTGGCCCAGTACGGTCGCGCTGTAGGCGATCTGCTGCTGGGCCGAGAGCACGAAGTTCTGGGTCGATTCGGCCAGCTTGCTGGCGTACACACGGTTGGCTTCCAGCGTGTTGCCGATCAACTGTTCGCGCTGCACGCGGTAGCTGGCATGCAGGGTATTGGCCAGCGCGATGAGGGCACTGAGCAGGGCCAGGGCAAGGATCAGCGTGCCGAGGTTGAGGCGGGCGGACAACGGGCGCATGGGATCACGGGCAGGAAGGGTGCCGCGCCAGCCGGGATGCGGTTGGAACGGCATCAGCGAAGGGGTACAAAAAGGCCCCGCAGTGCGGGGCCTCGTTGTGTTTCGATGCAGTGCGGATCAGCGCTTCATCGAACCGAAGAACTCGTCGTTGGACTTGGTGTTCTTCATCTTGTCGAGCAGGAATTCCATCGCAGCCATTTCATCCATCGGATGCAGCAGCTTGCGCAGGATCCAGATCTTCTGCAGCAGTTCCGGTTCGATCAGCAGATCTTCGCGGCGGGTACCCGAGCGGTTGATGTCGATCGCCGGGAACACGCGCTTTTCAGAGATGCGACGGCTCAGGTGCACTTCGCTGTTGCCGGTGCCCTTGAACTCTTCGTAGATCACTTCGTCCATCTTGCTGCCGGTATCGACCAGCGCGGTAGCGATGATGGTCAGGCTGCCGCCTTCCTCCACGTTACGCGCAGCGCCGAAGAAGCGCTTCGGGCGGTGCAGGGCGTTGGCGTCCACACCACCGGTCAGCACCTTGCCCGAGCTCGGCACGACGTTGTTGTACGCACGTGCCAGGCGGGTGATCGAGTCGAGCAGGATCACCACGTCCTTCTTGTGCTCGACCAGGCGCTTGGCACGCTCGATCACCATTTCGGCGACCTGCACGTGACGGGCGGCCGGCTCGTCGAAGGTGGAGCTGATGACTTCGCCGCGCACAGTGCGCTGCATTTCCGTCACTTCTTCCGGGCGCTCATCGATCAGCAGCACGATCAGGTGCACGTCCGGATGATTGGTGGTGATCGCCGTGGCCACCTGCTGCATCATCATCGTCTTACCGGCCTTGGGCTGGGAGACGATCAGCGAACGCTGACCCTTGCCCTGCGGTGCCATCAGATCGAGGATGCGGCCGGTGATGTCTTCGGACGAGCCGTTGCCACGTTCCAGGGTGAAGCGCTTGCGCGGGAACAGCGGGGTCAGGTTCTCGAACAGCACCTTGTTCTTGGACGCTTCCAGCGGCTCACCGTTGATGGTGTCCACGATCGACAGCGCGAAGTAGCGCTCGCCGTCCTTCGGGAAGCGGATGCGGCCGGACAGATGATCGCCGGTACGCAGGTTGAAGCGGCGGATCTGGCTGGGCGAAATGTAGGTATCGTCCGGGCCGGCCAGGTAGCTGGCTTCGGCCGCGCGCAGGAAGCCGAAGCCGTCCGGCAGGATTTCCAGCACGCCATCGGCAGCAACGCCGTCGCCATGACGGGTCAGCACCTTGAGCAGGGCGAAGATCACGTCCTGCTTGCGGGCACGGGCCACGCCTTCGGAGATCTGCAGCTGCTCGGCGATTTCCAGCAGCTTCTGTGCCGGCATGCGCTTGAGGTCACTCAGCGAATAGACCGGGAAGCCTTCGGGCACGTTGGCCTGCTGGCTGCGCACGAACGGCTGCTGTTCGCCGTTGTCCTGCGGCATGCCGTCGTCGTTGTAGCGATCGCCACCGCGGTTGCGGTCACGGCGATTGCGGAAACGGTCGCGGCGATTGCCTTGGCCTTGACCTTGGCCTTGGCCCTGGCCCTGGCCCTGGTTCTGACCTTGGCCCTGCTGGTACGGGTTCTGCCCGCCCTGCGGGTTCTGGTTGCGGCCGTTCTGGTTGCGCTGGCCACCGTCGCCGGTGTCCTGCTGACCACCGCCCTGCGAGGGCGATGCGTCGCCACCGGCAGAAGCTGCCGACGCCGATGCCTGCGGGGCTGCCGAAGGAGCGGCAGCCGGCGCCGGCGCGTCAGACGCGGCAGCCAGAGGCAGAGCGGGTTGTGAGGGGGGGGAACCGGCTTCGGCAGCGGTGTTGGCGGCGGCCTTGGCGACGCGCGGCTTGCGCACGCGCTTCTCGGCGGGCGCGTCGGCGCTCCCGGGTTCGGAAGTAGTGATATCGGACAAGTGCTGGATTCCTCGCTAGAAGGTGCGAGCGCCCGGCAGGGCGGCGAACGTTGGGAAAGGATCTGGAAGGAAACTGCGTCCAGAAGATGCGGCGCGCGAATGCGGCCGGATATGCCGACACTAACACCGGCTCGCGGCGGCGCGCAAGCCGGGTGGGGCAGGGTCATTCATGCGGGCGACGGGCCCGCGTGGCAGCCGGACGGTGCCGGCTGCCTGCTGCGATCAGGCCAGGGCCTTGTCGAGCATGCCGGCCAGCTGGGCCTTGCCGACGGCACCGATCTGCTGGGCCTGGACTTCGCCGTCCTTGAAGACCAGCAGCATCGGGATCGAGCGCACGTGGTACTTGGCGGCCAGGGCGCGGTTCTGGTCCACATTGACCTTGGCGATCTTGGCGCGGCCGTTGTAGGCATCGGCCAGTTCGTCCAGTGCCGGGGCGATCATCTTGCAGGGACCACACCATTCGGCCCAGAAATCGACCAGCACCGGTTCCTTGGAATTCAGCACTGCGCTATCAAAGTCGGCGTCGCCGACATGTACAACCTTGTCGCTCATCTTGGTTTCTCGTCTGGTAATGCACCCGGCAGGGCCGGAGGAAGTTGAACCTGGGCAACGCCAAGCGGGCGTGACCCTCGTCTGGTGCCTCGTGGCCGCGGGCGGCCAGCGGTGCGTACGGCGGATGCCTGGACGCTCACGGGGCGAAGTGTACCGCTATCGTCGTGACCGGACAGACGCTGGTTGGAAAGAAGCATCCCGTGATCGCCCCCTGTGCAGGGCAGGGCGGTCACGTCAGATATGCGGCAGGCGGGGGCCTGCTTCCAGCCCTCGGCGGTGGCCTGTTCAACCGGCGGCAGGGCCTGTGAACGCGGGGTCTACGGCGCTTCCCGGCCAATTGGCGTGCGGGCAGACGCCCTGAGGCCGGGCATTCTCAGAGGTCGGTGCGACCGTCCACCCCGGTTTGCCGCCGACATTGCGCTAAACTGGGGCATTGCGCGGCGCCCTGGACCCGAGTCCGGCCCCGCCAATCCCGGCGCAGGGGCCGTTTGCGACGGTGCCCCCCAAGATGATGCAAGCCACCCGCACCTCTGCCGGCTGGCCTTACCAAGACGGACTCATGAGCGACAAACCGCTGACCGATTTGACCTTCTCCTCCTTCGAGCTGCATCCGGCCCTGCAGGCCGGCCTTGAAGGAGCCGGATTCACCCGTTGCACGCCCATCCAGGCGCTGACCCTGCCGGTCGCGCTGCCCGGCGGCGACGTCGCCGGCCAGGCCCAGACCGGCACCGGCAAGACCCTGGCCTTCCTGGTCGCGGTGGTGAACCGCCTGCTGACCCGCCCGGCACTGGCTGATCGCAAGCCGGAAGACCCGCGCGCGCTGATCCTGGCCCCCACCCGCGAGCTGGCCATCCAGATCCACAAGGATGCTGTGAAGTTCGGCTCCGACCTCGGCCTGCGCTTCGCGCTGGTCTACGGTGGCGTGGACTACGACAAGCAGCGCGAGATCCTGCAGCAGGGTGTTGACGTGATCATCGCCACCCCGGGCCGCCTGATCGACTACGTCAAGCAGCACAAAGTGGTCTCGCTGCACGCCTGCGAAATCTGCGTGCTCGACGAAGCCGACCGCATGTTCGACCTGGGCTTCATCAAGGACATCCGCTTCCTGCTGCGCCGCATGCCCGAGCGCAGCACGCGCCAGACGCTGCTGTTCAGCGCCACGCTCAGCCATCGCGTGCTGGAGTTGGCCTATGAGCACATGAACGAGCCGCAGAAGCTGGTGGTGGAGAGCGAATCGATCACCGCCGCCCGCGTGCGCCAGCGCATCTACTTCCCGGCCGACGAAGAGAAGATCCCGCTGCTGCTGGGCCTGCTCTCGCGCAGCGAAGGTGCCCGCACCATGGTGTTCGTCAACACCAAGGTGTTCGTCGAGCGTGTGGCGCGTTCGCTGGAAAAGGCCGGCTACCGCGTCGGCGTGCTGTCCGGCGATGTGCCGCAGAAGAAGCGTGAGAGCCTGCTCAACCGCTTCCAGAAGGGCCAGCTGGAAATCCTGGTGGCCACCGATGTCGCCGCCCGCGGCCTGCACATCGACGGCATCAAGTACGTCTACAACTACGATCTGCCGTTCGATGCGGAAGACTACGTGCACCGCATCGGCCGCACCGCGCGTCTGGGCGAAGAAGGCGATGCGATCAGCTTTGCCTGCGAGCGCTACGCGATGGGCCTGCCGGACATCGAGGCCTACATCGAGCAGAAGATCCCGGTCGAGCCGGTCACCAGCGAAATCCTGACCCCGATCCCGCGCGCGCCGCGTGCACCGTCGCCGGAAGGCGAAGGTGATGCCGAGGGCGACGAGAACGAAAGCGTCGGCCAGATCTTCCGCGAAGCACGCGAAGCGCGTGCCGCCGAAGAGCAGCGTCGTGGCGGTGGCAGCAGCCGTGGCGGCAAGCCGGCCGGTGGTCGTGGCGAGCGCCGTGCACCGGGCGAGCGCAGTGCCGATGGCAAGCCGCGTCGCGAGCGCAAGCCGCACGTGGAAGGCGAGCAGCCGGTCGCCGCCGTCGAGGCCGAGGTCAAGCCGCAGCTGGCCCCGACCGCCGCGCCGTCTGCCGATGGCAGCCCGGCGGTGGAAGGTGAGCGCGCGCCGCGCAAGCGCCGTCGTCGTCGCCACGGCCGTCCGGTCGAAGGTGCCGAGGGCGCGGCAGCCACCGGCCCGGTGACCCCGGTGCAGGTGACCGCCAAGCCGATGCGCGGCACGCCCGCCGCCGATCCGGGCGCGTCGTTCCTGACCCGCCTGGGCCGCAAGATCCGCCGGATGCTGTCCGGTTCGTAAGACGGGACGCGTGACCCGCGATGCCTGGGGGGGTATAGCCCCCTTGGTAAGGGGGCGGTCGCGAAGCGGCGGGGGATGGGGTGCTGATGAGAGGGGCCCACGGTTTGCGCAGCGAACCGTGGGGCGACAGCGCGAATGCGATGGCGCTTCCCCCGACCAACCGTCGGCACCCACAGATACACCCCACCTCCACGCCGCCACCCTCGTCCTGCATAATCAGGGAATGAGCGTCCTGCGTTTTGACAATGTCAGCAAACAATATGCCGGCGGCCACCAGGCACTGGTGGACGTCAGCTTCGATGTCGCCCCCGGGGAGATGCTGTTCGTCACCGGCCATTCCGGTGCGGGCAAGAGCACCCTGCTCAAGTTGATCCATCTCGACGAGCGGCCCAGCCGCGGCGCGGTGATCTTCGATGAGCGCAACCTGCTCAAGGTGCGTGGCGGGAGTATCCCGCGGCATCGGCGTGAGGTCGGTGCGGTCTACCAGGACCACCGCCTGCTGATGGACCGCAGCATCGCCGAGAACGTCGCCCTGCCGCTGATCCTGCGCGGCACCCGCCGCAACGAGATCGGCAAGCGCGTGCGCTCGGTGCTCGAACGCATGGGCCTGGGCCACCGCGAAAAAGCCCTGCCTTCCCAGCTGTCGGCCGGTGAACAGCAGCGCGTCGGCATCGCCCGTGCGATTGTCGGCGAGCCCAAGCTGCTGGTCGCCGATGAGCCGACCGGCAATCTGGATCCCACGCTGGCGGCGGAAATCATGGCGCTGTTTGCCGAGCTGCCTGACCGCGGCACCAGCGTGCTGGTGGTCAGCCACGATCTCGCGCTGCTGCGGCGCATGCGCAAGCGCGTGCTGATCCTGGACCACGGCCGCCTGGTCGATGACATCTCGCCGCAGGACCTGGCCGAATGAACACCCCGGTGACCAAAGAAACCGCCGCGCCCTCGCGCTTCGGTGTGTGGCTGCACCACCACGGCCACAGCGTGGTCTTCAGCCTCGGCCGCGCGTGGCGCAAGCCGTGGGCGACCCTGCTCACGGTGATGGTGATGGCGCTCGCGCTGGCCCTGCCGCTGGGCCTGTCGATCGCGCTGGACAACCTCAAGCACTTCGCCGGCAGCGTGCAGCAGTCGCGCGACATCAACCTGTTCCTCAAGACCGATGCCGGTACCGATGCGGCCCGCCAGGTCGCCGAGACCCTGCGCGGCCGCGCCGATGTGGCCAACGTCACCGTGCAGACCCCGGAGCAGGGCCTGGCCGAGCTGCGCGAAAGCGCCGGGCTGGGTGAGGCGATCGATGCGCTGCATGACAATCCACTGCCGACCCTGCTGATCGTGACCCCGGGCGAGGGCGCCGATGACGCGCGCCTGGCGCAGTCGCTGGAAGGCCTGCCGCAGGCCGACCTGGTCCAGCACGATGCGCTGTGGCGCAAGCGCCTGGATGGCTGGCTGGGCTTTGGTACGCGCCTGGTGCAGGTGCTGTCGGTCCTGCTCGGCCTCGGCGCCGCACTGGTGGTCGGTAATACCGTGCGCCTGGACATCCAGGCCCGCCGCGATGAGATCGGTGTGCTGCAGCTGCTCGGGGCCAGCGATGGGTTCATCCGCCGCCCGTTCCTGTATCTGGGCGCGTGGTATGGCCTGGGGGCCGGTGCCGTCGCGCTGGCGCTGATCGGCGCGGCCGGGCTGGCGTTGCGCCCGCCGCTGGCGGCACTCTCGCAGAGTTACGGCAGCCCGTTCGTGCTGCATGGTCTGGATCTGCTGCATTCGTCGTTCGTGCTGCTCGGCACCGTCGTGCTGGGCTGGCTGGGCGCCTGGCTGGTGACAGGGCATTTCCTGCGCCAGACCCGTCCGACCGAAACCTGAGGCCCGCATGCGCCCGCAAGTCCTGAAGCACCTCGCCGACGATGCGCCGCGCGTGATGGTCGTCGATGGTTCCAAGCTGGTCCGCAAGTTGATTGCCGATGTGCTGCAACGCGAACTGCCGGCGGTGGAGGTGGTGGGCTGCGCGAGCATCGGCGAGGCGCGTGCGGCACTCGACGCCGGGCCGGTCAGTCTGGTCACCACCTCGCTCACTCTGAGCGACGGCGACGGGCTGGACCTGGCGCGCATCGTGCGCGACGCGGCGGGCCAGGCCTATGTGCCGGTCATCGTGGTGTCCGGCGACGCGCAGCAGCATCTGGAGCAGCGTCGCTTCACCGAGTACGTCACCGACTACTTCGACAAGGCGCTCGGCCACGAAGCGCTGGCCACCTTCATCCGCGGCTATGTCCAGCCGGAGACGATTCCGGGCGCGACGATCCTGTATGTCGAGGACAGCCGCGTGGTGGCCGAGGCGACCAAGCGCATGCTCGAACGGCAGGGCTTGAACGTGCTGCACGTGCTGACGGCCGAAGACGCCTTCGCGCTGCTCACCGCCGAGTCGCTCGGCCGCAGCAGTCACCGCATCGATCTGGTGCTTACCGATGTCACGCTCAAGGGCGAACTCAGTGGCCGCGATGTGGTGCAGCGCGTGCGCGTGGACTTCGGCTACGGCAAGCGCCGCCTGCCGGTGCTGGTGATGACCGGCGACGGTAACCCGCACAATCAATCCGGGCTGCTCCAGGCCGGTGCCAATGATCTGGTGCAGAAGCCGATCGAAGAGCGGCTGCTCATCACCAAGGTGCTGTTCCAGCTGCGTCTGTCCCGCCTCAACGACAAACCTGTATTGCGATGAATGACGATGTAGTACCCAGTATCCAGCTCGAACCGAGCTGGAAGACGCGTATCGGTGATTACCTGCTGCGCCCGGAGATGCGTGACCTCTCCGCGTTCCTGCGCCAGCGCAAGGCGGCCGGTGCGCAGGTGTTTCCGCCGGGCCCGCAGATCTTCGCCGCGTTCGATGCTACGCCCTTCGACCAGGTCAAGGTGGTCATCCTTGGCCAGGATCCCTACCACGGGTATGGCCAGGCCCATGGCCTGAGTTTCTCGGTGATGCCGGGCGTGCCGGTGCCGCCGTCGCTGCTGAACATCTACAAAGAGATCGAGGCCGATCTGGGCATTCCGCGCCCCGACCACGGGTGCCTGCTGCCGTGGGCGCATCGCGGCGTGCTGCTGCTCAACGCGGTGCTGACCGTGGAAGCGGGCAGCGCCGGTGCGCACCAGCGGCGCGGCTGGGAGGGCTTCACCGACCACGTGGTCGATACCCTCAACCGCGAGCGCGAGGGCCTGGTGTTCCTGCTGTGGGGCAGCTACGCCCAGCAGAAGGGCAAGGTCATCGATACCGGCCGGCACCGCGTGCTCAAGGCACCGCATCCGTCACCGTTGTCGGCGCATCGCGGCTTCCTGGGGTGCCGGCATTTCTCGATGACCAACGAGTACCTGCAGCGCCGCGGCCACGGCCGCATCGACTGGTCGCTGCCGCCGCGCGCTGCGCTGGATCTTCCGGCCTGACCCGCGACCGTGCTGGCCTACACGACCAGCATCTCGATGATGGATTGCGCGACCTGCCGCTTGCGCGGCGGCAGGCGCCGCAGCAGCGACAGCACGTTGCCCTCCAGATCATCACGCACGTAGTCCTGGGTGGGCGTGCTCACGGTGAGTTCTTCGCCGCTGGCCTTGCACACGCCGCGGCCCGTGGCCAACCACTCAAAACGAACGCGCGTGCTGACGGCGATATGTGCAAGGTGCGACACGCTCGGGTGCGTACCGCCGCGACGCTCCCATTGCGCGACCGCACTGCGTTTGACGCCGGTTTCCACGGCCAACTGTGTCTGTGACATCCCTGCACTGGTGCGTGCTGCGCGAATTCGATCCGACATCGCCAACATGGCCTTCCCCTTTCTCGTTCCTTGATCGGTGGATGGTTATCGATACTTGCCGGGCAGTGATTCTTTTCCTGCTCTGTACAGAATCACTTGCCGCCGCTGTCGCACTAAGCGCTCCACCGAGAAACCGCGAGCCGACAGTCAAACTTCCCCCTGCATTGGATGTGGCCGGTTTGACGGTTTCCATCCGTGCACGTAGTTAATCCCTCAAGCCGGCCATGACGCGCCGGGATATCCAAAACATCGGAAGCAGGCCGATGCCCTGTCGATCATGGTCGGTACCCACCGGCCGGTGACAGGCGGCTTCGGCCAGGACGCAGGGGATGGCCGATGGATAAAGTTTCTGGTGTGAAGCTCGCGTTAAGGCGATTCAGTTTGATGGCCAAAACCCTGCTATTTGTGACGCTGATCGCATTAAGTGCCGGTATTTCTTCAGCCAATGCCCAGTCGGCGTGCACTGCGGGCGCGTGCGTCAGCGCGGGCCCGCGGCTGGCCTCGATCGATTCCACCCAGAGCCCGGTGCTCAATCTGCTGTTCGGCGTCCTGCTGCCCGGTACCACCCTCAATCTGAGCGTGGCCGACTGGAACAACCTGGCCGGCGCCAACGTCAATCTCAATGCGTTGTTGACCCAACTCAACGGCGGCGTGGTGGTCAGTGATCCCAGCCAGGTGCTCAACACCAACATCACCTTGGGCCAACTCCGCGCGGCGATGGTGCAGGTGCTGCAGGCCGATGGGCAGACGGCAGCGGCCAACGTCCTCAACGCACTGCCGTTGGGCGTGGCCGGTGCCACGGGCAGCATCCGCCTGGCCGACATCCTGCAGATCGCACTGCCCACCGGTTCGCTGGCGACCGTGCGGCTCAATGTGCTCGATCTGCTCACCGGCGGTGTGCAGCTTTACAACTTCCGCAACGTGCTCACCACGCCCACACCGATCACCGTCAACACCGCTGCGCTCGGTCTCAATGGCGTGGCCAATGTGCGCTTGTGGGCGCAGGTGATCGAGCCGCCCGTCTACACCTGTGGCGCAGCCGGTGCGGCGTTCCACAGCGCTGCGATCCGGATCAAGCTCGATCTGGATCTCGTGCAGGGGTTGAACACCGGCACGCTGTCAGCGGCCCTGAGCGGTCTGAATCTACTCGGCGTCACTCTGTCCAACACCAGTGTCAGCGCCGACGTGCTGCACCTGCAGGTGTATGCCGACGTCGCCCGGGCCGAAGGCACGATCTCGGCGATCAACCTGGTCGGCAACGCGGTCACCCTGCAGGCGCGCCCGGGACTGGTGAACCTGTACGTCGGCCAGATCAGCGATGCCACGTTCTTCAATCGCAGCACCGTGCTGACTGATAGCGCGCTGAGTGCTGCCACGCTCACCTCGCTGAGCGTTCGCGTGCGGGTGTCGGCCAACATTCTCGGCCTGCAGACGCCGATTGCCGATATCACCGTTCCCCTGACGGTGAGCATCCGCAGTTTCGCCACGGCCACCCCCGGGCTGCAGAGCGCCAGCTTCACCGGCCCGTATCCACAGACCCGCACGCTGAGTGCCGGTACGGTCAGTGCGGCGACCATGGTGTCCACCCTGGTCAACTCGCTCAGCATCCAGGTCACCAGCGGCAATCCAACGGTGACGCTGCTGGGGGGGATCGCGCTGCCCTTGCCGGTGGCGGATCTGGTCAACGGCATCGTCAACACCCTGCTCACGCCGATCCGGACGCAGGTGAATGGGCTGGTCACGCCCGTACTGACGGCGCTGCTGGGTGGGCTGGTCGACAACGTGCTGGGCCTGCTCGGCATCCGCATCGGCCAAGCGGTCTTCACTGTGGAAGGCATCACCCAGGCCTGTGCGGCGACGCTGCAGTTGGTCAAGGATCTGCAGCCGACCAGCGATACCGGCCGTTTCAACCTGTCCATCACCTACAACGGCAGCACCGTCGGCTCGGCCAGCAACGTGGGCAACAACGGTGCCACCGCGGCGGTGATCACTGTCCCCGGTGGCAGCTACGCACTGGCCGAAGCGGCGGCGGCCGGCACCACGCTCACGCGCTATGCGAGCACGTGGCAGTGCACCGACCAGAACAACGCCGTGGTGTCCTCTGGCAGCGGCGGCAGTTTCACGCTGCAGGCGCCCGCGATGACCGCCACCGCGGTGACGCTGGTCTGCCGGATCACCAATCGAACGCGCCAGGCCGATCTGTCGATCACCAAGACCGACGGCAGCGGCAGCTACACGCCGGGCGGCACTGCGACTTACACGCTGCTGGTGCGCAATGACGGCCCGGACGCGGTGACCAATGCCGTGGTCACTGACAGCCTGCCCAGCGGCACCACGCTGCGTGGCGCCTGGACCTGCAGCGCCACCAGTGGCAGCGCCTGCGCGGCGGCCAGCGGTGGTGCCGTTGGCGGCACTGCAGTGAACGTCGGGGTGAATCTCATCAACGGGGGGCAGGCCACGATCAGTGTGCCGGTCAGCTTCAGCAGTAGTCCCGGCGCGTACTAGCGTCGGGAACAGCACCGCGGGCAGCGCAGGCAGTCGCCCTGCGTCGGGATGGACAGGACCACCACAGCCGAATGGACCGACCAGGGCCGTTGGCCGCTTTCGAGGATGAACGCATGGCAGCTAACGGCACGCATCGCAGGGCAGGCAGGGCGTCGGCCAGCATCGCGCATGCGGTGGCCCTGTTGGCCCTGTTGGCGCTGTTGCTGCCGCCGCCGCTGCTGGCGCAGAGCTATCCCAACCCGCTCAACAACACCGCCACGGTCAGCGCACCGACCGACGTGGCCGATCCCGCATTGGGCAACAACAGCGCGACCGACAGCAACGCACTGGCGCTGCAGGCTCAGCTGAGTGTCACCAAGACCCTGCTCAGTGCCACCCCGGTCGCCGCCGGTGGGCCGGTGCAGTACCGCATCCAGGTCAACAACGCCGGCCCGTCGGCGGCCTCGGGCGTGGGCGTGGTCGACACCGTTTCCGCGCTGCTCACCAACGTCAGCTGGACCTGCCAGGCCACCACGACCGCCTCCTCGTGCGCCCAAGGCAATGGCAGTGGCAACGCGATCAACGTGCAGGTCAGTGTCGCGGTCGGCGACAGCGTGGTGCTGCTGGTCAATGGCACCGCACCCACCAGCACACCGGCCACGGTGCCGGCCAACAGCGTGTCGCTGGTGCTGCCCATCGGTACCACCGATCCGACGCCGGGCGACAACAGCGCCACCACGCCGGCCGTGCCGGTACAGGCCAATGCGCTGGTCGCCAACAACGATGCCTTCACTGCGCCGATCTCCTCGACCACGGGCGGCAGCACGCCCACCGTGCTCGGCAACGACACGCTCAACGGCGCGCCGGTGAACGGACCCGATCTGATCATCGCGCTCCAGAGCGCACCGTCCGGGTTCACCATCAACAGCGCAGGCGTGATCACCGTGCCCGCGGGTGCGGCCGCCGGGGCGACCACGCTGACCTACCAGATCTGCGAAAACACCTCGCCGACCAACTGCGCCACCGCGACGGTGAGCCTGATCATCGGCCCGACCGCGGTGAACGACAGCTTCAACGCGACCGGTGGCGTGGCGTCGCTCAGCGGCACCGTGGCCAGCAACGACAACGCACCGGCCGGCGCAACCTTCAGCGCAGTCGGCACGCCGCCGACCGGGCTCACCCTCAACGCTGATGGCAGCTTCGTCTATGCGCCCGCCGGGGGCATCGCCACGGCGACCTCGTTCCAGTACCAGCTCTGCCTGCCAGCACCGAATGGCGGCGTGTGCGCCACCGCGACCGCCTCGATCGTGGTCAATGCCAATGCGCTGGTGGCCGCTGAGGACACCTTCACCACGCCCCTGCCGTCCGGTGCGGGCGGGCTCACCCCGAGCGTGCTGACCAATGACACCTTCAACGGCGGCGCGGTGCCGCAGGCCCAGGTGACGATGAGCCTGGTGGGTGCGCCGGCCGGGTTTGCCATCACCGGCAACGGGGCCATCCAGGTACCGGTCACTGCGGCAGCCGGCCCGCTGGCGTTGACCTACCGCTTCTGCGAGAACGCGTTGCCGGCCAACTGTGCAACGGCCACCGCCAACCTGGTGGTGAGCCCCGATGCGGTCAACGACACGGTGTCCACGCCCGGTGGCGGACAACCGGCCACTGGCAGCCTGGCCGGCAACGACAACATCGCCAGCGGCTCGGCCTACACGCTGGGCACCCCGCCCCCCCGTGGCACCGCGGTGGTCAACGCCGATGGCACCTTCAGCTACACGCCGATCAACGGCAACACCGGACCGGATTCGTTCACCTACCAGGTCTGCCTGCCGGCGCCGAATGTCGGCGTGTGCGATACCGCTACGGTGAGTGTGAACGTGCAGGCCAACCTGATCGCCGCAGTCAACGACGTGTTCGTCACGCCGCTGCAGCCGGGCACCACCTCCACGATCAGCCTGCTCGGCAACGACACCCTCAACGGTGCGGCGGCCCTGCCCGCCGCGGTCACCCTGACCCTTACCGGCGCCCCGGCCAACTACGCGGTCAACACGGCAGGGCAGGTATCGGTTCCGGTGGGTGCGGCGGCCGGCGCGGTGAGCTTCAGTTACCAGGTTTGCGAACTGGCCGCGCCGACCAACTGCGCCACTGCCAATGTGCAGTTGGTGGTCGCACCCGATGCGGTCGACGACGCGTTTTCGGCCACGGCGGGCATCGCGCTGACCGGCAATGTGGCCGGCAACGACAACGTGGGCGTAGGTGCGCAGTTCAGCCTGCTGGCCGTGGCCGCACACGGCACGGTGACGTTCAACGCCGACGGCAGCTTCAGCTACACCGCGCAGTCCGCCTATACCGGGCCGGACACCTTCCGTTACCAGGCATGCCTACCGGCACCGAATGCCGGTATCTGCGATGCGGCCACCGCAACCATCAACGTCAGTCCCGGTGCGATCGTCGCCGGCAACGATGATTTCAGTGGCACGCCGTTGACCGGTGCTGGTGGCCTGACCGCCAGCGTGCTCGGCAACGACACCCTCAATGGCGTCGCGATCCTGCCGGCGCAGGCCACGCTGTCGCTGATCAACGCACCGCCGGCCGGCTACACGCTTGAGCCGGACGGCCAGCTGCAGGTGCCCGCCGGCGCTCCGGCCGGTCCGATCAGCCTGAGCTACCAGGTGTGCCAGGCCGGGACCAGCAACTGCGCCACCGCCGCCATCGCGGTGGTGATCGCGCCGGATGCAGTGGCCGACGCCTACACCACGCAGGTGGCCACGCCGGTCAGCGGCAACGTGGCAGTGAACGACAACGTCGCCGTCGGCACCACGTATGCAGTGTCCGGTGCCACACCTGCCGGGCTGGTGTTCAACGTCGATGGCAGCTTCACCTATACCCCGCCGGCGCAGTACACCGGTACCACCACCTTCACCTACCAGGCCTGCCTGGCCGCACCGTTGGAGGGCGTGTGCGATACCGCCACGGTCACCCTCAACGTCAATGCCGGCACGCTGGTCGCCAACGACGATGATTTCCGCAGCGCGATCCTCAATCCCGCCACCGGCGGTACCACCAACAGCGTGCTGGGCAACGACACCATCAACGGTGCGATTCCGCCGGCACCGGCACAGGTGATCCTGAGTCTGATCGGTGCGCCGGCCGGTTACGTGATCAACAGCAACGGCACCCTTTCGATTCCCGGCGGCGCTGCTGCCGGCGCGGTGAACGTCAGCTACCAGCTGTGCGAAGCGGCATTGCCCTCCAACTGCGACACCGGTGCGGTGCAACTGCTGCTGGCGCCGGTGGCGGTCAACGACACCTTCAGTACACAGGTCGGCGTGGCGCTGAGTGCCAGCGTGGCCGGTAATGACAACGTCCCGGTGAACGCGGGCTTCAGCCTCAGCGGCACGGCACCGGCAGGGCTGGTGTTCAACCCCGATGGCAGCTTCACCTACACCCCGCCGGTGGCAACCCAGGGCGCGGTGACGTTCGCCTACCTGACGTGCCTGCCTGCACCAGACAGCGCGGTGTGCTCGGGTGGGACTGCGACGATCAATGTCAACGCCGGTACGCTGGTCGCCAACGACGATGATTTCCGCGCAACGCCGATCGATCCCGCCACGGGTGGCAGCGCCGGATCGGTGCTGGGCAATGATGGCCTCAACGGTACGGTACCGCCCGCGTCGGCCGATGTGCTGCTCAGCCTGATCGGTGCGCCGCCGGGTTACACGCTGTTGGCCGACGGCACACTGACGATCGGCAGTGGCGTGCCGGCCGGTGCGGTGACGCTCACCTATCAGCTGTGCGAAGCGGCGCTGCCCAGCAACTGCGACTCGGCGCAGATCAGCGTGGTGGTGTCGCCGCTCGCCGCCGCCGATGTCTTCTCCACCCCGGTGGGACAGTTGCTGGCAGGCACCGTCGGCAGCAACGACAACGTGCCCACCGGCGCAGTATTCCGAGTCACCGGCACCGTGCCGGACGGATTGGAGTTCGGCACGGACGGCACCTTCCTCTACACCCCACCAGTGGGCGTCACCGGGCCCGTCGCGTTCACCTACACGGTCTGCCTGCCGGCACCGGACAGCGCGCAGTGCAGCAGTGCCAGTGCCACGATCAACGTCAACGCCGGCACCCTGGTCGCGTTGGACGACGACTTCAGCGCCACCCCGCTGTCGCCCGGCAGCGGCAGCGCGACCAGCGTGCTGCTCAATGACAGTCTCAATGGCACCACGCCGCCGGCGGCAGGCAGCGTTCTGCTCAGCCTGGTCGGTGCGCCGGCCGGTTATACCCTCGATGCCAACGGCCTGCTGCAGGTGCCCGTCGGCGCCACCGGCGGCGCCACGGTTCTGACCTATCAGGTGTGCGAGGCGGTGCTGCCCGGCAACTGCGCCAGCGCGACCATCCGCCTGGTGGTCACCCCCTCGGCTACCAATGACACGTTCTCGACGGCGGCCGGGCAGGCGCTCAACGGCAACGTAGGTGACAACGACAACGTGCCGGCGGGCGCGGTGTTCAGCGTCACCGGCACAGTGCCGGCGGGGCTGTCGTTCACCCCGTCGGGCAGCTTCAACTACGTGCCGCCGGTGGGTGGCGCTACGCCGGTGAACTTCGATTACCAAGTCTGTCTGCCAGCGCCGAACGCGGCCCTGTGTGCCACTGCCAGCGCCAGCATCGCCATCACCGTGGGGACCCTGGCCGCCAACGATGACGATTTCAGCGCCACGCCGATCAATCCGGTGACCGGTGGCAGCACTACCTCGGTGTTGGCCAACGACGCGCTCAACGGTGCGACGCCGCCGGCCGTGGCCGATGTGCAGGTCGCGCTGGTGGGTGCCCCGGCCGGGCTGGCGATCACCGCAGAGGGGGCGGTGACGGTGGCACCCGGAACGCCTGCGGGAGTGAAGAACCTGACGTATCAGCTGTGCGAAGCGGCGGCACCGGCCAACTGCGCCATCGCCACGGTACGCCTGGTGGTTGCGCCATCGGCAGTGGACGATGCGCTGTCCACCCCCGCCGGGCAGGTACTGAACGGCTCGGTGGCCAGCAACGACAATGCGCCGGCAGGGGCACAGTTCACGGTGCTCAACATCCCGCCGGACAACCTGGTGCTGGCGGCCGACGGTACCTTCAGCTACACGCCGTCGGCCGGTTTCACCGGGGCCATCACCTTCGACTATCGTGTCTGCCTGCCCGCGCCGGATGCCGCGGCATGCGCCACCGCGACCGCGACGATCAACGTCAACAGCGGCACCCTGGTGGCGATCGACGACAGCTTCACCACTCCGCTCGCGCCGGGTGCCGCGTCGCCGTCCGTGCTGACCAACGACACCCTCAACAGCGCCACGCCGGTGGCCGCCGAGGTGGTCCTGTCGTTGATTGGTGCACCGACCGGTTTTGCGATCGCCGCCGATGGCACGGTCACCGTGGCGGCGGGTGCGCCGGCCGGTGTGACCACGCTGACCTACCAGATCTGCGAAGCGGCCGCGTCGACCAACTGTGCCACCGCCAGCATCGCGCTGGTGGTCGCCCCGGCGCCGGCCAACGATGCCTTCACCGTGCAGGCCGGACAGACGCTCAGCGCCAACGTGGCGGGCAACGACAACATGCCGATCGGTACGCTCTACACGCTGCTGGGCACGCCGCCGGCAGGCGTGACGTTCGCCGCCGATGGCAGCTTCACGTATGCGCCGCCGGCCGGCACCACCAGCCCGGCCAGCTTCGTCTACCAGGCCTGCCTGCCCGCGCCGAACAGCGCCGTGTGCGGCACGGCCACGGCCACCTTGAACATCAACAACGGCCTGCTGGTGCCCGCCGACGACAGCTTCGGAGCGATCGCGCCAGGTACCAGCACGCCGAGCGTGCTGACCAATGACGCGCTCAACGGGGTGACCCCGCCAGCCGCCGCCAGCGTGACGCTGTCGCTGGTCGGCGCGCCCAGCGGGTTCACGCTCACTTCCAACGGCACGCTTTCGGTGGCGGCGAACGCGCCCACCGGCGCCATCGTGCTGCTCTACCAGATCTGCGAAGTGGCGGCCGCCAACAACTGCGCCACCGCCAACATCGCCCTGGTGGTGCGTCCGGTGCCGCTTGATGACGTGATCGCGGTGCAGTCCGGCCAGCCCAGCACCGGCAGCGTGTCGGCCAACGACAACATGCCGGCCGGTTCCAGCTGGAGTGTGGCATCGCCGCCGCAGGGCCTGGTGTTCAACAGCAACGGCAGCTTCACCTACACGTCGCCGGCCGGCACCATCGGCCCGGTCACCTTCGACTACCAGGCCTGCCTGCCCACACCTGACGCAGCTGTGTGCGGTACCGCCACGGCGACCTTGAACATCAGCGTCAATGCGGTGGTGGCCAACGACGATACCTTCGCCGCTCCGGTCAGTGTCGGCTCCGCCACGCCCAGCGTGTTGACCAACGATTCGCTCAACGGCGTCACTCCGCCGGCGTCTGCCACCGTGCAACTGCTGCTGGTCGGGGCGCCGGCTGGCTTCGTGATCAACAACGATGGCACCGTGCAGGTCCCGGCCGGGGTGAGCGCCGGCGCCACGCTGCTGACCTACCAGGTGTGCGAGACCGCCTCGCCGACCAACTGCGACACCGCCGTGATCCGCTTCGTGGTCACGCCGATGCCGCAGAACGACGCCTTCGCCGTGCAGGCAGGCGAGACGATCACCAGCGGCAGCGTTGCCAACAATGACAGCATGCCGGCCGGTTCGAGCTGGGCCGTGCAGGGCACCGCGCCGACCGGGCTGGTGTTCAACAGCAACGGCAGCTTCAGTTACACCCCGCCGGTCGGTACCGCCGGCGCGGTGACCTTCACCTACCAGACCTGCCTGCCCGCGCCCAATAGTGGGGTGTGCGGTCTCGCCACGGCGACCGTCAACGTCAACCTCGGCACGCTGGTTGCTGGCGACGACAGTTTCGTCGGTATTGCGCCGGGCGCAGCCACGCCCAGCGTACTGGCCAACGATGCACTCAACACGGTGAGCCCGCCCGCACCGGGCAGCGTGCAGCTGAGCCTGGTCGGTGCACCTGTCGGGTACGGCATCGCCACCGACGGCACGATCAGCGTGCCGCTGACGGTGACCTCCGGCCCGGCCACGCTGACCTACCAGATCTGCGAAACCGCTGCGCCGTCCAACTGTGATACCGCCACGGTCTCGCTGGTGATCGCACCTGCGCCGCAGGACGATGCCTACGCGGTGCAGGTCGGCGGCACGATCAGCAACGGCAATGTCGGCGCCAATGACAGCCTGCCCACCGGGTCCACCTGGGCGGTGCAGGGCACCGCACCAGCCGGCCTGACCTTCAATGCCGACGGCACGTTCACCTATACGCCGCCGCTCGGCACCGCCAGCCCGGTGACGTTCACCTACCAGGCCTGCCTGCCCGCGCCGGATGCCGCCCTGTGCAACACCGCCACCGTCACGCTCAACGTCAACACCGGCACCTTGGTCGCCGTCGACGACACCCTCGGCGAGATCGTCGCCGGCGGCACGTCCAGCTCCAGCGTGCTGGCCAACGACGCCCTCAATGCGGTCAGCCCGCCCGCTCCGGGCGACGTGCAGCTGAGCCTGGTGGGCGCACCGGCAGGCTTTGCCATCACCACGGCAGGCACCATCAGCGTGGCGACCGGCGTGGTATCGGGCAGCACCACGCTGACCTACCAGATCTGCGAGGCAGCTGCGCCGAGCAACTGCGACACCGCCACCGTCACACTCATCGTGACCCCCACGCCGCAGGACGATGCCTTCACCGTGCAGGCCGGGCAGAGCCTGAGCAACAGCGTGGCCAGCAATGACAGCATGCCGGCCGGTGCGACGTTCGCGGTGCAGGGCCCGCTGCCGACCGGCCTGGTCTTCACTCCGGACGGTTCGTTCACCTATACACCGGCGGCCGGCACGCCGAGTCCGGTCACCTTCACCTACCAGGCCTGCCTGCCGGCTCCGACGTCGCTGTGTGCCACGGCCACTGTCACCCTCAACATCGCCAACGGCACGCTGCTCGCCGGCAACGACACGCTGAGTGGCGTGGCGCCGGGCACCA
The DNA here is from genome assembly GCF_026130205.1 of Stenotrophomonas sp. SRS1. Classification (NCBI taxonomy): domain Bacteria; kingdom Pseudomonadati; phylum Pseudomonadota; class Gammaproteobacteria; order Lysobacterales; family Lysobacteraceae; genus Stenotrophomonas; species Stenotrophomonas sp. SRS1. Next base: position 327,441 of record NZ_JAINFD010000002.1, read on the forward strand.
CCTCGGCGGCGAGCGTGCTGGCCAACGACAGCCTCAATGGTGTCTCACCGCCGGCGTCGGCCAGCGTTGTGCTGAGCCTGGTCGGTGCGCCGGGTGGGTTTGCGATCACGCCCAGCGGCACCATCGCCGTGTCCGCCGGGGTCAGTGCCGGTCCCACCACGCTGACCTACCAGATCTGCGAAGCGGCGGCGCCGGGCAACTGCGCCACCGCCAGCGTTACCGTGATCGTCAGCCCGGCCCCACAGAACGACGCGTTCTCGGTGCAGGCCGGACAGACACTGAGCAGCAGCGTGGCCGCCAACGACGCCATGCCGGCCGGCTCCACCTGGGCCGTGCAGGGCATGCCACCGGCAGGGCTGACCTTCACTTCCGATGGCAGCTTCACCTATGCCCCGCCGGTCGGTGCGGTGTCGCCGGTGGGCTTTACCTACCAGGCCTGCCTGCCGGCGCCGAACAACAGTCTGTGCGCGACCGCCACCGTCACCCTCAACATCAACAACGGCACGCTGAGCGCGGGCGATGACACCTTGACCGGCGTGCTGCCCGGGGCGACCACGGGCAGCAGCGTACTTGGCAACGACAGCCTCAATGGGGTGTCGCCGCCAGCGGCCGGCGATGTGATCCTCAGCCTGGTCGGCGCACCAGGTGGTTTCACCCTCAATCCCGACGGCACGATCAGTGTCGGCAGTGGCGTCGGTTCCGGGCCGACCACGATCACCTACCAGATCTGCGAAGCGGCTGCGCCGTCCAACTGCGACACCGCCAGTGTCACCGTGGTGGTGACCCCCGCACCGCAGAACGATGCCTTCGCGGTGCAGGCGGGGCAGACCTTGACCAACACCGTTGCCGCCAACGACAACACCCCGGCCGGTGCGCTCTACACGCTGCAGGGTACCGCGCCGGCAGGGCTGCTGTTCACCCCGGATGGCAGTTTCACCTACACGCCTGCCGTTGGCGTGACCGGTCCGGTCAGCGTGGCCTACCAGGTCTGCCTGCCGGCCCCGAACGCGAGCCTGTGTGGACAGGCAATCGTCACCATCAGCATCAACAACGGCCAACTGGTGGCCGCTGACGACACCTTGACCGGCGTTGCACCGGGGACCACCTCCGCTGCCAGCGTGTTGGCCAATGACAGCCTCAACGGCGTGTCGCCGCCGGCGGCTGGCGATGTGGTGCTGAGTCTGGTCGGCGCACCTGCCGGTTTCAGCATCGGAACCGACGGCAGGATCATCGTGCCTACCGGCGTCACCTCCGGGGCCACCGCCATCACCTATCAGATCTGCGAAGCCGCTGCGCCGGGCAACTGCGATACCGCCAGCGTCACCGTGGTGGTGAGCCCGGCACCTCAGAACGACGCCTTCTCGGTGCAGGTGGGTCAAACCCTGAGCAACAGCGTGGCCAGCAACGACAACATGCCGGTTGCCGCGCTCTATACCGTGCAGGGCGCCACGCCGGCCGGGCTGATCCTGACCGGCACCGGTGCGTTCACCTACACTCCGCCGCCGGGTACGCCCAGCCCGGTCAGCTTCACCTACCTGACGTGCCTGCCCGCGCCCTATGCGTCGACCTGCGGCACGGCCACGGTCACCATCAACATCAACAACGGCACCCTGGTGGCGGGCGATGACGTGCTCACCAACGTCGTGGCGGGGGGAAGCTCGTCCACGAGTGTGCTGGCCAACGATCGCCTCAACGGGATCAGCCCACCGCCGCCCGCCGATGTGATCCTGAGCCTGGTCGGCGCACCTGCTGCGGTCACGATCAATCCAGACGGCACGATCAGCGTCGGCACCGGCGCGGCATCCGGCGCCACGCCGATCACCTACCAGATCTGCGAAGCGGCCGCGCCGGCCAACTGCGCCACCGCCACTGTGACCGTGGTGATCACGCCGACACCGCAGAACGACAGCTTCACCGTGCTTGCCGGTCTGCCGCTCATAGGCAACGTCGGCCTCAATGACAACGCCGCGCCCGATGCGCTCTACACCCTCACCAGTGGCACGCTGCCGGGCCTGCTGTTCAACGCGGATGGCAGCTTCACCTACACCGCGCCCTCGGGCACCGCGGGCCCGCTGACCTTCACTTATCGGGTCTGTCTGCCCGCGCCGTACAGCGCGCAGTGTGGCGATGCCACCGTGACGCTCACCCTGACCGCCTCGGTCAACGTGGTGCTGGCGGTCAACGATGACTTCACCGGCACGCCGGTGGACCCGGCGGTGGGCGGCACCATCGCCCGCTCGGTGCTGGAGAACGACAGCTTCAACAACGTCTCCCCGCCGCCGGTCGGCAGTGTGGTCCCGAGCCTGACCGGCAGCACGCCCGGTTACACGATGAACAACCAGGGCCAGATCATGGTCGCGGCCGGTGTGCAGCCCGGCCAGGTGCAGCTGGCGTACCAGCTGTGCGAGAACGGCGTGCCGACCAACTGCACCACCGCGATCGCCACCGTCCGGATACAAGGCCCCGTCGGTGCCCTGCTGGCGGTGGACGACAGCGGCGGTCCGGTCGGTCCGACCGGCGGCGTGCGGCTGCTCAACGTGTTCACCAATGACACGTTCAACGCCGCATCGCTCGATCCGTCCCAGGTGAGTTTCGCGCCGGTGGCCACCAACGCACTGAGCTTCAGCGCCGACGGTTGGGTGGATGTCGCCGCCGGGCTGGCCCCGGGCAGCTACAGCACAACCTATACGATCTGCCTGCTCAACCAGCCCACCGTCTGCGACACCGGCAACGTGACCGTGACGGTGATCGCCGGCGAACCCGGCGTGGACGCCACGGATGACCGTGTGGAGATACCGCAGGACGGCGTGATCGAAATCGACGTACTGGGCAACGACCGCGTCAACGGCACCCCGATCGATCCGGACACGGTCAGCGTGACCATCACCGCAGCGCCGCCCTACGGCACCGCGACGGTGATGCCGCGTGCCCGCATCCGCTTCGCTGCACTGGCCAACTTCTCCGGTGAGCAGAGCTTCGACTATCAGGTCTGCGACGTGGCTGATCCGGCGATGTGTGCCGGTGCGACGGTCACGGTCATGGTGGACCCGAACGTACTCACCCTGGCCGATGACGCCATGACCGCTGAAACCGCCGGACCGCAGGTGATCGATGTACTGGCCAATGACAGTGCCCGCACTGCGCCGCTGGATCCGGCCTCGCTGCAGGTCGCGGTGGCACCGGCGCACGGAACCGTGCAGTGCGCCAACGGTCTGTGCACGTACACGCCAGCGGCCAACTTCGCCGGTACCGACAGCTTCCGCTACCGGGTCTGCGATGTATCCATCCCGACCCCGATGTGCGCCGAGGCCAATGTCGCGGTGACGGTGGCCGGCCAGCAGGCCGTGCTGCGCCTGACCAAGGTGGCCGCAAAGCGCAGCGCGCAGATCGGTGACCTGGTGCGCTACACCGTCACCATCGACAACGTCGGCGAGGTGGATGCCAATGGCGCCACGCTGCTGGATACGCTGCCGCCGGGCTTCACCTTCGTGCGCGGTGGCTTTGCGGTGATCGATGCCGACAACGACGCGCGCACCAGTGGCGTGCAGCCGCTGCGCATCGATGGCATCGATGTGGCGGCGGGTGAGCGGGCCACGGTGGTGTACTACCTGCGTGTCGGTGCGGGTACTGGTACGGGCGTGCATACCAACCGCATCACCGCCATCGACGGCGAGAACCGCACGATCGGCAACGTCGCCTCGGCCGAGGTGGAGATCACCACCGATCCACTGCTCGATGAAAGCCTGATCGTGGGCAGCGTGTTCGACGACCGCAACGGCAACGGCATCCAGGATGACGGTGAGCGCGGCATTCCCGGCGTGCGCATCGCAGCGGTGGAAGGCCTGCTGATGGAAACCGACGCCTTCGGCCGCTACCACCTGGTCGGGATCCCCGGTGGCGAAGCGCGCGGGCGCAACTTCATCCTCAAGGTGGATCCGTCCACGCTGCCGGCCGGTGCGCGCTTCACCACGCCCAATCCGCTGGTCCGTCGCATCACGCCTGGGCTGCCGGCGCGCTTCGACTTCGGCGTGCGGATGCCCGAGGGTGCGCTGAGCACGACCGCATCGAATCCGACCGTGCCGACTGCCACTGCGGCATCGCGCCCCGCGCGGATCGAACTCGGCGACGCGTTGTTCGCCCCCGGCACGGCACGGCTGGACGCTGACCGCGCGCCGGTGATCACAACGGCCGCTCAAGCACTGGTGTCGCGCGGTGGCGGGCGCCTGCAGCTCAGCGCTGCCGCCGGGCAGGCGCCGCTCGCCCTGCAGCGTGCGCAGGTGCTGCGTGAGGCACTACGCCCACAGCTGCCCGGCCCGATCGCCACGGCAACCACGGTCGAGGTGCTGGGCGCCGACGGGCGTGTACTGCATCGCCTGCGCCTGGACGATCCCCCCGAGCCTGCCAGTTCCGGTCGCATGACCGGGGAGGGGCGCTGACATGGATATGACCCTGATTCCGAGCCCGATCTCCCGCCGCCTCATCGTCGGCCTGGCCAGCGTGTTGCTGCTGGCCCTGCCGGCGGCGGCCCAGCAGGGCACACCGGTTCCGACCCCCGCGCCGATCCGCTGCGAGGCCGACAGCTGCCGCAACGATGACGGGCTGCTGCTGCGTATCCTCGATGACAGCGAGCCGGAGCTGCCGCTACCCGGCCGCGCGGAGTTTCCCGCGGCCGGCGCGGTGCCGGCATCGCCGGCAGTCACCCCGGATGTCGCCGCGCGTGGGGGCCAGTTCATGGCCGAGCTGCCCAACGGCGGCGTGGTGTGGGCCACCGAAGACCCGACCATGGTGCCGCCCAGCCTGAGCGTGCAGGCGGCCGCCACGGTGCCGTTCGAGAACGGCCGGGTGATCCGCCCGCTGCGCTTCCACACCTACAACAACTACGCCTCCTTCATCCAGACACTGGAGGTGACGCTGTATCGCGGCACCGACACGGATCTGGTCACGCCGCTGGCCCGCATCGAGCTGCCGGCCGATTACGTCGGCGATGCCGAATGGAGCGGTGAGTTGCCGCCGCAGATCAAGCTGCGCACCGGCGATGAGCTGATCTACGTGGCGCGCGCCTACGGCGCCAGTGGTGCGTTCGATGAAACCCGCCTCCAGCGCATCCAACTGGTGACCCCGGCCGATTTCGATCGTGGCCTGCAGATCACCCGCGAGAGCGTGCAGAAGACACTTGGCCAGGCGTTGGATGGCGACAGCGCGCAGGACCTGCAGCTCAGCAACAGCATCTATGGGCAGAGCATGCTCCGCCTGCAGAACATCCCCATCCACGGGTCGCGCGTGCGCCTGTATGGCCGCAACCTGGAGCCCAACAGCCGCGTGCGCATCAACGGCCAGGACTTCCCGGTCGATCTGGAGCAGAAGTTCGCGGCCGAGTTTCTCGAGCCGGTGGGTGAGCATCGCTACGACGTCAGTGTGGAATCACGCGATGCACCCTCCGCGCAGCGTCAGCTGGATGTGGATGTCACCGGCCGCTACCTGTTCCTGGTCGCCATTGCCGATGTCACCGTCTCCAAGAACAGCGCCAGCGGCAATCTGCAGCCGCTCGCCGCCGATGATCGTGACGATGACAGTTTCCTCAGCGAAGGCCGGCTGGCGTTCTATCTGAAGGGCAAGCTGCGCGGCAAATACCTGGTCACTGCACAGGCCGACACCCAGGACCGTGAGCTGAAGTATCTGTTCCGCGATTTCACCCAGGCCGACGCACAGGACGTGTTCCGCCGCCTGGATCCGGACCTGTATTACCCGGTGTATGGCGATGACTCCACCACGTATCGCGACGTGGATACGCAGGGGCGGTTGTACCTGCGCGTGGACTGGGACCAGAGCCAGGCCGTGTGGGGCAACTACGCCACCGGCATCACCGGCACCGAGTACGGCCAGTACGTGCGCTCGCTGTACGGCGGTGCGTTGAACTGGCGGTCGCTGGAGGCCACGCCGCTGGGCGAGGCACGCTCGCAGGTGAAGGTGTTTGGATCGGAAGCGCAGTCCGCACCAGGCCACAGTGAGTTCCTCGGCACCGGCGGCAGCCTGTATTACCTGCGCCATACCGACGTGCTGCCCGGCTCGGAACAGGTGGTGCTGGAAGTGCGCGACCGCACTACCGGCCGCACCGAAACCCGCGCCACGCTGCAGGAAGGCGTGGACTACGAGATCGACACGCTGCAGGGCCGTTTGATCCTGACCCGGCCGCTGGCACAGCTGACCCGCGAGAACGTGCGCAGCATCACCCGCGACATGCCGCTCGATGGCTACGACCAGCTGCTGCTGGTGGATTACGAATACGTGCCGCTGGGCTTCAGCAGCAATGACGTGACCTACGGCGCACGTGGCCGGCAGTGGATCGGCGACCACGTGGCGATCGGCGGCACCTGGATCGACGAGAACCGCAGCGGTGAGAACTACAGCCTCAAGGGCGCCGACCTCACCCTGCAGGCAGGGCGTGGCACCTATCTGAAGATGGAGCAGACCCGCACCGAAGCGACCGCCGCCCCGGTGTTCTATTCGGACAACGGCGGCCTGAGTTTCATCCGCCGCAACCCGTACGAAGGCCGGCGCTCGGGCACCGCCAGTGCAGTGGAAGCGCGGGCCAACCTGCGCGAGCTGGGCTGGACCACGCAGGACTGGAGCCTGGGGGCATGGTGGCGCGATGTCGATGCTGGCTTCTCGGTCGCGCGCCAGGATACCGGCCTGCCGATCCAGGAGTACGGCGCCGAGTTCCTCGGCTACCTCAACGACGATTTCAGTCTGTATGGCCGACACACCCGCACCGAACAGGGCGAACTTGCCCTGGAGCAGAGCCAGCTGACCGCCGAGTGGCGGCTGGGCAACGACGGCCAGCTGACCGGTGAACTGCGCCGCGTGCGCGAGGAGCAGGAACTGCAGAGCGTGGACGCACTGCTGGCCGCGATCGGTTACCGCCAGCGCTTCGGGGCCTCGTGGGAGGTGTACGGCACCGGCCAGGTCACGCTGGACGATGACGGCGGTGCCTACGAGAAGAATGACCTGCTGACCCTCGGCGCGCGGTACCTGTTCGGTGATCGCAGCAGTGTCGGTGCGGAAGTGAGTGGTGGCAGCCGCGGTCATGGTGCCAAGGTCGATGGCGAGTACCGCATGGCCCCGGATCACAGCCTCTACGGCAGTTACAGCTACAGCACCGACCGCACCGGCACCGATCCGCTGTTCGATACCGGCCTGCAGAGTGGCTGGACGCTGGGCCAGCGCTGGCGGCTGAGCAACCAGGTCAACGTCTACAACGAGAGCCAGTATCTGAAGGATCGCCGCCAGGACAGCGCCGGCCTCGTGCATACCTTCGGCATGGATTTCTATCCCGCGCAGGGCTGGAACCTGGGCTTCACGATCATGGACGGCGAGCTGGATTCCACCGTCGGCCGCGTCGACCGCCGCGCCTACAGCGTCAGTGGCGGGCGCACCGATGCGGTGGCGCAGTGGAACAGCAAGCTGGAGTACCGCCGCGACAGTGGCGCCGAGCAGCGCGAGCAGTGGGTGACCACCAACCGCCTGCTGTACAAGCTCAATGAGGACTGGCGTTTCGCGTTGCGCGCCAACTACGCCGATACCGAAGACCGCATCGACCGCCTGGCCGACGCCAAGCTGGTGGAGACCAACATGGGCTTCGCCTGGCGCCCGCACGACAACACGCGCTGGGCCGGCTTCGGCAAGTTCACCTACCTCTACGACGTGGCCTCGCTCGGGCAGGAGGGCGGCAACCTGTATGACCAGCGGTCGCAGATCCTTTCGCTCGAAGGGATCCGCCAGCTGGGCGCGCGCTGGGAAGTGGCCGGCAAGCTGGCCTCGCGCTGGGGTGACTACCGCACCGGGCGCGGTGAGGGGGCGTGGTTGGACAGCCGTGCCGACTTCGCTGCCTTGCAACTGCGCTATCGCCTGTTCGCGCAATGGGAAGGCCTGGCCGAGCACCGGTGGTTGAAGGTGCGCGACGGCGGCGTGCGCAAAGGTTGGCTGGTGGGCGTGGACCGCCGGGTAGGGGAGAACTTCAAGGTCGGGGTGGGCTACAACTTCACCGAGTTCAGCGATGACATGACCGAGCTGAAGTACGACCAGAAGGGGTTCTTCTTGAACATGGCGGGGTACTACTAGGCTTCGGTGGGTTCGGGCCTGCCACGCATGGCGTGGCACTACCGGGGATCGCGGTGTTGGCGGTTGGCTTCGGTGGGTGCATGGGAGCGCAGGGGGGTAGAGCCAGGCCATGCCTGGCTGAACTGCCGGCAACCTTTCCGGGATGAATGGGCGCTTCCTGCGGGCTGTTCAGCCAGAAAACACGCGATATCACCCCATTAACCACCATAAATCGTTGATTTCATTGGTTTTTCGGCGCCGTTCCCAGGCTCTCGCCACTGTCATCATTTCGCGGTACGTTAGACGGGCAATCTGTACCAGCATCCCATCAACAGAACGCTGGAACTTCTTTCCCCTTTAGCAGTCCAATTCCGGGACTGCTAAGATGAGTGCTATGAGCCAGAACACCTCTACTGCCCTTGTGGCAAACAATCTCCCGATTCCCAGTGCGCTCGGTTCGCTGGACGCCTACATCGGTGCCGTGCACCAGATCCCGGTGCTGTCGGTCGATGACGAGCAGGATCTGGCCCGCCGCTTCCGCGACGAGCTGGACCTGGACGCCGCGCGCGAGCTGGTCCATTCCCACCTGCGCTTCGTGGTGCACGTCGCCCGCGGCTACAACGGCTACGGCCTGGCGCTGGGCGACCTGATCCAGGAAGGCAACATCGGCCTGATGAAGGCGGTGAAGCGTTTCGACCCGGACATGGGCGTTCGCCTGGTGTCGTTCGCGGTGCATTGGATCCGTGCGGAAATGCACGAGTTCATCCTCAAGAACTGGCGCATCGTCAAGGTCGCCACGACCAAGGCGCAGCGCAAGCTGTTCTTCAACCTGCGCAAGTCCAAGACCCGCCTGGGCTGGATGAACGCGGCCGAGGTCAGCGCGGTGGCCAAGGACCTGAACGTGTCCGAGCGCGAAGTGCTCGAGATGGAGTCGCGCCTGTCGGGTCGCGATATCGGTTTCGATCTCTCCAGCGATGACGATGACGATCATGCGCCGCCGTCGCCGGCTGCCTACCTGCGGGCCAACGAAGAAGATCCTTCGATGGCGTATGAGCGGATGGACAGCGAAGACAATCAGCTGCAGCTGCTGCGCGAAGGCATGGCCGAATTGGATGCGCGTTCGCGCGACATCATCCGCCGTCGCTGGTTGGACGCGGACAGCAAGGTGACGCTGCAGGAGCTGGCCGATGAGTACGGCGTGTCGGCCGAGCGCATCCGCCAGGTCGAGGCGAATGCCCTGAAGAAGATGAAGGCGCTGTTTACTGCGTGATGCAGTGACTGGCGTGGTTACGCAAAAAGGCCCGGCTGATGCCGGGCCTTTTCTGTTCCGGTAGCGCTATACCGGTATCTCGCCGCTGATCTTTCCGACAGACGGTGACGCCACCTGCCGATGTTCACGCCGTACCACTAAGTGGCACGGTATGGTCATGCAGCGTATCTTCCGAACCCGGAGTTTCAACCGCAGCCTGCGAAGGTCCACGCTCGGCGACGAAGCCCTGTGCCGCGCGGTGGAAGAGATGCGGCGAGGCCTGGTGGATGCTGACCTGGGCGGTGGCATCTTCAAGAAGCGGGTTCGATTGCCCGGCCGCGGGAAGCGCGGGAGTGTCCCGACCATCATCGCGGCCCCACGGGGCAGCAGTTGGTTCTTCCTTTTCGGCTATGAGAAGAACGAGCGCGCGACAATCAGCGGTACGGAACGGGATGCGCTCCAGTTGTATGCCTCGGAATTTCTGGGAATGAGCTCGACACAATTGGATCGCGCCGTGAAGTGCGGCGACCTGCAGGAGATATGTCATGACAAAGACACTTGAGCCGCGGCGCCCGAAGAGCCGGCTTCTGGAGGCCGTGCACGATGCTGCGGTCCACCTGCATGCGCATGGCGTCATCGATAAGCGTCGATTGATCTGCTACGACGCCCTGTGCCTGGAGCCGGTGCCCACGTACAGCAGCGCCCAGATCCGTGCACTTCGCACATCGCTTGCGCTCAGCCAGCCGGTATTCGCAGGCGTGCTGAACACCAGCGTTTCAACGGTGCGCAGTTGGGAGCAGGGCGAAAAGAAGCCCAGTGGGCCATCGCTGAAACTGTTGAACCTGATCGACCGGAAAGGCCTCGACGCCGTCCTCTAGAACAAAGGCCCGGCAATGCCGGGCCTTTGCGCTGCACGGCAGCCGTTGCTGCCCTTGACCCGCCTCAGCCCTGTTCGCGCGCAATCGCCCGCCAGCCGATATCGCGGCGGTGGAACTCATGGGTCCAGTGGATCGCACCGACGCCGGCGTATGCGTTGCGCTGTGCCTCGCCCACCGTGCCGCCCAACGCAGCGACGCACAGCACGCGGCCGCCGGCGCTGAGCACCTGGCCCTGCGCGTCCAGCGTGGTGCCGGCATGGAACACCTTGGCCGTCGCGGCGACCGCCTCCAGGCCATGGATCACGTCGCCGGTGATCGGGGTCTCCGGATACGGCGAGGCGGCCATCACCACGCCGAGGGACGGGCGCGGATCCCACTGCGCCTCCACGGTGTCCAGGCGCTCATCGATCGCCGCTTCGACCAGATCCACCAGGTCCGACTGCAGCCGCAGCATCACCGGCTGGGTTTCCGGGTCGCCAAAGCGCACGTTGAACTCGATCACCTTCGGCGCGCCGCTGGCATCGATCATCAGGCCCGCATAGAGGAAGCCGGTGAATGGAATGCCGTCGGCGATCATGCCCTGCACGGTCGGGTTGACCACCTCGCGCATCACGCGCGCATGCACCTCATCGGTCACCACCGGGGCCGGCGAGTACGCGCCCATGCCGCCGGTGTTCGGGCCGGTATCGCCGTCGCCGACGCGCTTGTGGTCCTGCGAGGTCGCCATCGGCAGTGCCGTCCTACCGTCCACCATCGAGATGAAGCTGGCTTCTTCGCCGTCCAGGAATTCTTCGATCACCACGCGTGCGCCAGCATCGCCGAAGGCATTGCCGGAGAGCATGTCGCGCACCGCGTCCTCGGCCTCGGCCAGGGTCATCGCCACGATCACGCCCTTGCCGGCGGCCAGACCATCGGCCTTGACCACGATCGGTGCGCCTTTCTCACGCAGGTAGGCCAGCGCCGGTTCGATGTCGGTATGCACGGCATAGAACGCGGTCGGGATCTTGTGACGGGCCAGGAAGTCCTTCGCGTACGCCTTGCTGCCCTCCAGCTGCGCGGCGGCGGCGGTGGGCCCGAAGATGCGGTGCCCGGCGGCGCGGAAGCGATCGACCACACCGGCCACCAGCGGCACTTCCGGGCCGACCACGGTCAGGCCGATGCCTTCGGTGCCGACCAGTGCCAGCAGGCCGTCCAGATCGGTGACCTTGACGTCCACGTTGCGGCACTTGGGCTCGGTGGCGGTGCCTGCATTGCCGGGGGCGACGATGACCTCACGGACCTTCGCGGACTGGGCCAGCTTCCAGGCCAGGGCGTGTTCGCGGCCGCCAGCGCCGATGACCAGGATCTTCAATGCAGTTCTCGCGTAAGAGGGCAGGAACGTGATTTTACGCGGTGCGGGCGGCGGGTGCATTCGCGCGGTCGGTCGTCATGGCAACACGGCCTCAGCTATCGGCGCAGCCGTCGCGCTGGAGGTCATCCGGCACCGGATACGCGCGCTGCCGGGCATCGAAGATGAGCTGGTAGAACTCGCTCGCCGGGCCCGTGCAGTCGTGGCCGCTGGCACGCACCGTCAACGGCCAGTAGCCATCCACGACGTTGCTGTCGCCCACGGTCGTGCTGAAGTCGACCGCGAACACGCCCTCGCCGCAGTCGGCCGGTTTGCCGTCACAGCCGTGCAGGGCGAGATTGTCGAGGTGGTCGCGGTACCGGGCGACATCGCGCAGACGATGGTTGTGTTCGGCGATGTAACTGCGCCATAGGCGCCGGTGGCCGCGCCGGTGTTCCTCGTGGGTAATCTGGAACGCGCGGCGCTGCGGGCCAAGCTGCGCGATCTGGACCGTACCCGGTGCGCCGTGGCGCCCGTAGGGTCCCTGAAGGCGCTGGGCCATCACCAGCAGCGGATCCTTGGCAGGCAGTGGGGTGAACATGCCGCCCCGGTTGGCGTCTTCATCGTCCGTACCCACGCGCAGCACATACAGATCGACCCGTCCCGGCTCGACCGTGGCTGCGTCGTCCAGGGTCTGGCACACCGCCAACAGGGTCTGCTCATGACCGCCGGCCGTGACCGTGTCACGCGCGCACACGCTGCGGGTGACCGGGCGTAGTGCCTCGACCTCGGTGTCCTCCCACGCATCCTTCCACGGCGCATCCAGGGCGGCCTTGTCGCCATAGCGCGTGCGAAGGAAGGCCAGCAGGCGCTGGGTGTGATCGCCCCTGACCCGCACGGTGTCTTCTGGCTGCGCCGTGGTGTCGAGCACACGATGTGGTTTGGCGGGTTCGGAAGACGCAGGTGTACGCTCACAGCCGGCCAGCAGCGCCAGCGCCACACCTGCCAGTGCCCACGAACGGATCACTCGCACCCTTCGCGCTGAAGCGCCTCGGGGAACGCATACGTCCACGTTTTCGGGTCCAGGGTGAACCGATGTTCGCGCTGCACCGGCTGCCCGCCACACCCCAGGCCGGTCTCTTCGATCACCAGCGGCCACTGTCGCGCCGCCGGATCGCGGCTGTCGAAGGACAAGGTGAACTCCAGGTTGAACAGCCGCGCCTGGCACTCCGGTTCCGCGTCGGCATCGTCGCAGTCGTAGGCCGCGTTGTTGTCGATATGGCTGCGCATCCCGCCGGCCTCCACCAGCCCATCCGGGCCAGGCAGCACCAGCGTCTGGGTGATCAGCGAATAGCCCTGGCCGAACCAGCCATGCTCGATGCGAAAACCGTAGAAGTCGCTGCCGGCGCGGAGAATCTGCACCGTGCCGGGTTCACCCTGGCTGCCGAAGTTCTGCCCGGTCAGCTCGGCGGCCACGGTAAAGCGGTCCGCCTCGGGGCGCAGCACGAAGAAGTCGATCGCGCCCGGGTCCGGGTGGGCATTATCGAGGGGTGAGCCGCAGACAGCCAACAGCTGCTGCCAACTGTCGCCGGTCACCACCGGTTGTTCGGCACACACATGCCAATCGGTGAGGCGGGTGTCGCCGTCCTGGGTCCAGCTGCCACGCCATTTTCCTGAGAGCCTGGCGGCCTTGCCGTAGCGCTCGGTCAGGAAGGCCTGCAGGCGCTCCGTGCGGCTGACGTGGGCGAGCGGGGCGGCCTTCGGCGCGACTGCATCCGGTGCTGCCTGCGACGGCACCGGTGCGCTGCTGGGCGTGCAGCCCAGCACCCCTGCGGCAGTGACGATCACCACCGCTGCAAGGCGGTGGCGAGGCCGTGGAGACATCCGTGTCGGTCCAGGCATCAGTGGCGGAAGTGACGCACGCCGGTGAACACCATCGCCAGGCCATGTTCGTCGGCCGCGGCGATCACTTCGCTGTCGCGCATCGACCCACCCGGCTGGATCACCGCCTTGATGCCGGCCGCAGCGGCGGCGTCGATGCCGTCGCGGAACGGGAAGAACGCATCGGAGGCCATCACCGAGCCGTCCACCACCAGGTTTGCATCGGCGGCCTTGATGCCCGCGATGCGCGCCGAGTAGACGCGGCTCATCTGGCCGGCGCCGACACCGATCGTGCGGTTGTCCTTGGCGTAGACGATGGCGTTGGATTTGACGAACTTGGCGACCTTCCAGGCGAACAGCAGATCGGCGAACTGCTTGTCGGTGGGCGCCAGCTTGCTCACCACGGTCAGTTCGTCGCGGCTCATGCCGCGGTTGTCGGCGCTCTGCATCAGCAGGCCAGAACCAATCCGCTTGGTGTCGTAGTTGTTGAGGCCCTGCCCGTGCGGAATGCGCAGCACGCGCACGTTGGCCTTCTTCTGCGCGTATTCCAGCGCGGCCGGCTCGTAGTCCGGGGCGATCAATACTTCCACGAACTGGCGGTCCAGGATCACCTTGGCGGTGGCGGCATCCAGCGGCTGGTTGAAGGCGATAATGCCGCCGAAGGCGCTGGTCGGGTCGGTCGCGTAGGCCAGCTCATAGGCATCGCCGTTGCCGGCACCCACGGCGACGCCGCACGGGTTGGCGTGCTTGACGATCACGCAGGCCGGCACGTCGAACTGACGCACGCACTCCCACGCCGCATCGGCATCGGCCAGGTTGTTGTAGCTCAGTTCCTTGCCCTGCAGCTGCTGGAACGTGGCCAGCGTGCCCGGCACCGGGTACAGGTCGCGGTAGAACGCGCCGCTCTGGTGCGGGTTCTCGCCGTAGCGCAGATCCATCACCTTCACGAAGTTCGAATTCATCTGCGCCGGGAACTCCGCACGCACCGGCACGGCGGTGTCGGTGGTGGTCACGGCGGAGAGGTAATTGCTGATCGCCGCGTCGTACTGGGCTACGCGGTTGAACGCCGCGACCGAGAAGGCGAAGCGCTTGGCCGCCGACAGCTTGCCGTCGTTGGCGTCCAGTTCGGCGAGCAGTTCGTCGTACTGCGACGGATCGGTCGCCACCGCCACGCGGGCAAAGTTTTTCGCGGCCGAACGCAGCATCGCCGGGCCACCGATGTCGATGTTCTCCACTGCGTCTTCGAGGGTGCAGTCCGCCTTGGCGGTCACCGACTCGAACGGATACAGGTTCAGCACCAGCAGGTCGATCGCGCCGATGCCATGGTCGGCCATCACCGCGTCATCCAGCCCCGCGCGGCCGAGCAGGCCACCGTGCACCATCGGGTGCAGGGTCTTGACCCGGCCGTCCATCATTTCCGGGAAGCCGGTGACGTCGGCCACGTCCTTCACTGCCTGGCCGGCCTCGCGGATCGCCTTGGCGGTACCGCCGGTGGAGAGCAGCTCCACGTTGCGCGCCGCCAGGGCGCGGGCCAGGTCGATCAGACCGGTTTTGTCGGAAACGGACAGCAGGGCCCGGCGCACGGGCAGCAGATCGGAACTCATGGGGGCAGGAGATCGAAGCGGAGCGGGGGCATAGTGTAGGCCAGTGGCGCTGGCATGGCCCCAGAAACGACGAAGGCCGGCACCGAGCGCTGCTCGATCCGGCCTACTTCCGGCCAGGCACGCGGCGCCTGCCCACCGGCATCAGGTGGTGATGCCGTATTCCTTCAGCTTCTTGCGCAGGGTGGCGCGGTGGATGCCCAGCATCGCCGCGGCGCGACTCTGGTTGCCTTCGCAGTGGTTGAGCACTTCCACGAACAGCGGGATTTCCATTTCGCGCAGCACGATCTCGTAGACATCGTCCGCATCGCAGCCATCCAGGTCCCGCAGGTAGCGCCTGACCGACTGGGCCACGTGTTCGCGCAGGGGTGGCTTGGGCGCGCCACGACTGTTGTCAGGACGAGAAAGGACAGCGTTCAAGGAGTTTCCCGGTGCAAGAGCCGGGGCGGACAACAGCCCACGGCGGAAGGGTGATGGGGTCAGTCTAGCGCGTGCGTCGGCCGCCTGCCACGCTGCGGCGGCCCCGGCGACGCCTCAGAGGAACTCAAAGGTGAATGCGACGGTAGACGCCGCAGGCTCGCGGACGCGGAAGGCGATCTGCGCGCTTTGCCCCGGTTCCAGCGTAGCGGCCGGGTCCGTGGTGCGGTCCAGATAGTCGGCCGGCGCGAATACATTGGTGCCGATCACGCGGCCATCGGCATCGGACAGCGACAGCCGCAGCGACGGCCAGGCCTGGGCCCAGCGTGCATCGTTGCGGATGCTCGCCTGCACCTGCAGCGCGCCCGCCTGGCCCGGAACCGGGCGCACATCGCGGCTGAGCATGCTGAAGGCCGTCGGCTCACGCCAGGCCGGCAATGAACAGCGCAGCACGCCGCACAGCCCGGCGATCCACGGGCGGGTGCCGGCATCGGCAGCAAGCCGGGCGCGGTCGGCCACGGCGATCTGCACCAGCAGCACGGCGGCCAGCCCGGCGACCATGCCCCACTGCCAGCGCGGCGTGCGCAGGCGCGCACCGGGCAGGCGCAGGAAGCTCGGTGTGGTGATGGCGTCGGCTGGCGGCAGGGCCGCCGTGGCCGTGCTGCGCGCGGCCTCGTTGAAGGTGCGCACGTCATCCGATGGGGCTGCCGTCTCAACGAGTGGCGCGGCCGCCAGCGCATCGTCGGCGACACGGTGCCGCTCGGACGCGGGTGAGCGTTCCCATTCCGAGACGGAGGGTTCCGGCTCGTGTACCGGCTGTGCATCGATCACCTGTTCGACCGCCAGCGGTCCGATGCGATCGTCCACAGGCGTGGCCGACGGCGCAGGCGCTGCGTCAGACGGCGCGGCCGGGCGATCAGCCGGATCGGCCCGCGCCTCCGGCGACGGACGCAGGAACGTGGCGATCGGGCGTCGCGGCGGCATCGGAGGCTCGGACATGGGCACGGGACCGGGCAGGAGACGGGCTATTCAAGCACGGCGGACGCCGGTGATGCGCATCCAGTCACCGTCCTGCGCCACCGCCAGTTGTTCGAAGGCCGGGGCATAGCGCTCCAGCAGTTCGCCTTCCTGCCCATGCAGGATGCCCGACAGCGCGATGCGGCCGCCCGGCGCGACGCGCGCGGCCAGCACATCGGCCAGTGCATCCAGCGCCGAGGCGAGGATGTTGGCCACCACGACCGGATACGTCGCCTGCGGCTCGTCGTCCGGCAGATAGACCTGCACACGGTCCTGCAGCCCATTGCGCTCGGCGTTGTCACCGGTGGCGAGCACCGCCTGCGGGTCGTTGTCCACGCCGACCGCGCGCGCGGCCCCCAGCTTCAGCGCCGCCAGGGCAAGGATGCCCGAGCCGCAGCCGAAATCGAGCACGGTGTTGCCGGCCAGCGCACCCTCGGCGGCCAGGCCGTCCAGCCAACGCAGGCACAGGGCTGTGGTCGGGTGGGTGCCCGAACCGAACGCCAGGCCTGGATCCAGGCGGACCACGGCGGCCTCCTCGGCCTGCGCGGCCTCTGGAAGTTCATGGTTCCACGGCACGATCCAGGTGCGTTCACCGAAGGCCATCGGCTGGAACTGGTCGATCCAGGCGCGTTCCCAGTCTTCGTCGGCCACGGCGCGGAAGCTGGCATTGGCCCAGTCCAGGCCGGGATCGAAGGCATCCAGCGCGGCCAGCAGGGCCAGCGCATTGGTATCGCCCGGGAACAGCGCGGTGAGCACCAGATCGTTCCACAACGGGGTCTCGCCCACGCCCGGTTCCAGGATCGCGCGCTCGTTGCTGGTGTCGGCATCGGCATCGAGCAGGGTCACCGCCAGCGCGCCCACGTCGTCCAGCGCATTCTCATAGCGCGGCTGGGTGGCTTCGGTGCAGTGCAGGGTGAGTTCCAGGAAGGGCATGGTGGCAGGGACCGGCGGAAAACCGTGCATGTTAGACCAGTGCGGGCTGATGGTCCCGGCGCCGCTCAGGTCCGGGCGTCTCGTTGGCCGGTAAGATCGGCCGGACAGCCGGTTCAGACACCGCTGTGGCCGCTTGCTAAACTTGGATTTCTGCTGTCCATCACCGACAGCCTGTGAACCTTTGCCCATGGCGCTCGTGCCGACCCTGAAAACCTGGTTGCTGTTCGTACCGGCCCTGGCGTTGCTGGGGGTGGTGGGCTATCGCGCCGGTGATCGGGTGCTGCATGCCGATCAGCCCGGCCAGCATATGGATGAGCCGCCGGCAGGCAGTGCGCCGAGTGCGGTTCCGGCAGAAGCGCGGCAACTGGCCCGGCGCCTGCTCGGCAACGAGCGCGGGTCGGGCGTGGCCTCCGGCCTGCCGCTGGACCTGCGCGCCGATATCGAAGGCGATACCGACCTGTTCGCCTATGCGCAGCGCCTGCAGCTGCAGGCCGCCAATGGCAACGCCGAGGCCGGGTGGATGGTCAGCCGCGTGTACGACTACTGCGCCACGTACGCCATGGACCCGGGTGGCTACCAGCTGGACAACGACGTGTTGACCGGCCTGGGCATGAAAGCGTCCGTGTCGATGGTGACCGCGCGCGAGCGCGTTTCGCGCCGCTGCGCCGGCTTCGTCAGCAGCGACAATCTGGGTCGGTCGTTGATCCTGACCCAGCGCCTGCAGGCCGCCAAGGCCGGCAACCTGGCGGCCGAGGCCTCGCTGTTCGCCGAAGGTCATCCGCTGGAAAACGCACCGGACTATCGTCGCGGGCTGGTCGAGCGGGTGATGGACTCGCGGGATCCGGAAGCCTTCATGGCACTGGCGCCGGGCATGGGCCAACGTGCCAGCGGCGACAACGCGATGAGCGGCCTGGTGGCCGGCGATCAGTTCAGCGAACTGGCCTGGCGGTTGGCGGCCTGCGAGCTGGGCATGGCCTGCGGGCCGGACAGTGTGCTGATGAACAATTTCTGCGCGAACGGAGGGATCTGTTCGCAGGACGGTGGGCAGGACTTTGCCACTTTTGTGTATGACGCTGCGGTATCGCGGCAAGGTGCGGGGAAAATGAGCGTGTTGGTCGAAGAGCTGGTCAAGCAGAGGAAAGGGCGATGAATTACCGTCGAATCCTGCATGGTGCGAAATTCTGGTTCTGGGTGGCGTTGTTTGTCGCGTACTCGGCTGGAGCGGTGGGTCTGGTGATGATCGACACCTATGACGATCGTTACCGAAGCCTGTCCAAAGTGCAGCTGACCTCGGTCAAGGCCGATGCCGAGGTGCGTCGTGCCGGTGCCAGTCAGGTCGCTGCGGTATACCGCGCGCAGAGTGGCATGCCGTTCGCTTCGCTGCCCAGCGGCAGCACCTTCCAGGTGGTGTGGCCGGATGGCTCCACCGAGACGATGGTGATCATGGATCCGACCTCGTCGCTGGGCGTGGAGCCGGTGAAGAACTCGCAGGTCACTGCGGCTGATACCGCCAAGCCGTAAGCACGCGTCTGTAACGCCACGCCATGCGTGGCTGCGGTATGCAGGCGGCATGTCACGCGTACGCCAACCATGGGTTGGCGCTACCGGGTTTGTGCCCTCCGGCAGCGCGGTTCGCGCAAACAGAAAGGCGGGGAGATCCCCGCCTTTCTGCTGTCCGGCATACCGCGTAGAGCAAGCGATCAGGTCAACGCGATCGACTTGTTCTTGCGTTCGGCCAGGCGCTTTTCCAGGTAGTGGATGTTCTGTCCACCGGCCTGGAAGCCCTTGTCGCGCATGATGCGCTGCTGCAGCGCGACGTTGGTCTTGATGCCGTCCACGACCAGCTCGCTCAGCGCCACGCGCATGCGCGCGATCGCGGTCTCGCGATCCGGGCCGTGCACGATCAGCTTGCCGATCATCGAGTCATAGTTCGGCGGCACGCGGTAACCACTGTAGATGTGGGTATCCACACGCACACCGGGGCCACCCGGCGGATGGAACGCGGTGATCTGGCCCGGGCTCGGCACGAAGGTCTCGGCGTCTTCGGCGTTGATGCGGCACTCGATTGCGTGACCGGTCAGCACCACGTCGCTCTGCTTGATGGTCAGCTTCTGGCCGGCAGCGATGCGCAGCTGCTCGCAGACCAGATCGATGCCCGTCACCATCTCCGTCACCGGATGTTCCACCTGCACGCGGGTGTTCATCTCGATGAAGTAGAAGCGGCCGCCTTCGAACAGGAACTCGAAGGTGCCCGCGCCGCGGTAGCCGATGCGGATGCAGGCTTCCACGCAGACCTTGCCGATCTCATCGCGCAACTCAGCGGTGATGCCCGGTGCCGGCGCTTCTTCCACCACCTTCTGGTGGCGGCGCTGCATGGAGCAGTCGCGTTCACCGAGGTGGATGGCATTGCCCTGGCCGTCGGCGAGCACCTGGATTTCCACGTGACGCGGATTTTCCAGGAACTTCTCCATGTAGACCTGATCGTTGCTGAAAGCGGCCTTGGCTTCGGACTTGGTGGTCTCGATGGCCGCCTTCAACGAGGCTTCGGCATGCACCACGCGCATGCCACGGCCGCCACCGCCACCGGAGGCCTTGATGATGACCGGGTAGCCGATCTCACGGGCGATCTTGGTGTTGGCCACGATGTCGTCGGTCAGCGGACCGCCCGAGCCGGGCACGCACGGCACGCCGGCGGCCTTCATCGCGCGGATCGCTTCCACCTTGTCGCCCATCAGGCGGATGGTGTCGGCCTTGGGGCCGATGAAGATGAAACCGGATTCTTCCACGCGCTCGGCGAAGTCGGCGTTCTCCGACAGGAAGCCGTAGCCCGGGTGAATGGCCTGGGCGTCGGTGACTTCCGCCGCAGCGATCAGGGCCGGGATGTTGAGGTAGCTCTCCGAGGACGGTGCCGGACCGATGCAGACCGACTCGTCGGCCATGGCCACGTGCTTGAGGTTGCGGTCGACCGTGGAATGCACAGCCACCGTGCGGATGCCCAGGGTATGGCACGCGCGCAGGATGCGCAGCGCGATCTCCCCTCGGTTGGCAATAACGACTTTGTCGAGCATGGACTAATCCTTAGCCGATCACGAACAGCGGCTGGTCGAATTCGACCGGCTGGCCGTTTTCGCCCAGGATGGCGACGATGGTGCCGGAGACATCGGCTTCGATCGGGTTGAACATCTTCATCGCTTCGATGATCGCCAGCGTTTCACCGGCCTTGACCGCCTGGCCGACCGACACGAAGGCCGGCTTGTCCGGCGAGGACGACGAATAGAAGGTGCCGACCATCGGTGCGCGCAGGACGTGGCCATCCGGCAGGGCGTTGCCGGCCTTGGCGGTGCCACCGGTGGAGGCCTCGGTCGGTGACTGCATCGGCATCGCCGGGGCAGCGGCCTGGACCGGTGCCGGGGCCATCATCATCTGCGGCTGGGCCTGCACCATGCCGTAGCCGGAGACGGGCGCGCGCGACAGGCGCACGGACTCTTCGCCTTCCTTGATTTCGATTTCGGCGAGGTTCGACTCTTCCAGCAGGTCGATCAGTTTCTTGATTTTGCGGAGATCCATAGGGGCCTCTTTGGCTCGTGGTGTCAGTGTGGTGGGAAGCGCGATGCGCTCGGGTCAAAGCAATTCGTAGAAATCGCGAAGCTGCCGCGTACGGTCGCGCGCGAGGGTGGTGAGGCAGCGCATCTGCGCGCCATTGCGCGAGGTGCCATCGGCGTTGAAGGCGTAGACCGCATCGCAATCGTGATCGCGCAGCTGCACCCACGCGCGCTGGGCCAGGATCAGCTGCTTTTCCGCATCGGCGCAGTGCGTGCAGGCGCCTTCGGCCGCCTGGCTGCGCAACTGCTGACGCGCCTGGGCGTACACCGCGTTCAATTCGGTATCGGCCTCGCTGGCCACATCCGAGGCGCACAGATCCGATTCCATGGTGCCGCTCGGCTGCGCGCAGTCGATGCCTTCCGCGCTGCGATCAGCGGCGATGGCGGCGCCACACAGGCAGCCCCACAGCGCGACGCTGGCGAGGACACGCGGCAGCGTCATCACGCGGAGGTGGCCGCCAGCCGGGTCAGCGCTGCATCCATCGCATAGCGATAGCTGTCCGCCCCGAACCCACAGATCACCCCGACCGCCTTGTCGCTGAAATAGCTGTGCTGGCGGAAGGGCTCGCGCGCATGCGGATTGGAGAGGTGGATCTCGATGAACGGCACGTCCACCGCGGCCAGCGCATCGCGCAGGGCCACCGAGGTGTGGGTGAACGCTGCCGGGTTGATCAGGATGAAGGCGGTGCCGTCTTCACGGGCGGCTTGCACCCGATCCACCAGCACGTGCTCGGCATTGGACTGCAGGCTCTCCACGGCATGGCCGGCGGCCTGCGCCTGGGCCAGCAGGGCCTGGTCGATCTGCGCCAGCGTGGTGTGCCCATAGACCCCCGGCTCGCGCGTGCCGAGCAGGTTGAGGTTGGGGCCATGCAGGACCAGCAGTTTCGCCATGGGTGCCGAACAACAGGAAAGGGCGGAGTCTGGCGGAACTGGTGGATCGTGTCCAGTTCGACGAAGTTACGCGTGTTTCAAGCGTATGTTTGAAAATTGAGCGGGACCGTTGCGGTAGCACGATGTCCGCAGGCTGTGCTGCCTCGGGCGCCGCGGCGGAGACACGTGGAACTGGCTAGCCGGCAGTCCCCCAAACAGCATCGGACCGACGCTACAGGTTCAGGCAACGTGGCCGATATCTCCGCATGGCGCGCAATGCGCGTGCCCGATCGGCCGGTGGGATGGCCGGCTCGGCGACCCTGTGGAGTTCGTGGCGGTCACGGGTGGAACAGAGATTGCAGGGCGTGACCTGCCTGGAAGGAACCGGGCAGCGGTAGGGGAAGGATCACAACTATCCAGGCGGGCAGTCGATCTTGGGGTACTCCCGGGGCGGTTGTGCTGTTTTCGGCCTTTTCCAGGAAAGGCACTACAAGGCAACAAGGGGTGTCGTGTGTCGTTGATCGTGTCTGCCTGCCGGGCCGCTGGTGTGTGTCCCAAATCCCAACAGCGTCGCACTCTGCGTCGCCTCACCCTGTTCGCCGCAGCGTTCTGCGGCCTTGCTGCAACCGCGCCTGCGATGGCGGCGCTGTCCAGTGGCTGCCAGGCGATTCAAACCTACTGGGGTGGTGGAGTCACCATCAACACGCCTTCCGTAGATCGTTTCGAAGGTCCCTATGCAGTTGCTGCCGGGGAGCGGCTCCACTATGTCGTCACTTCAGCGGGAAGCACAAATACCAGCAATGCCAACAATGGCGGTGGCGGTGGTTTTGCGATCTATGATGACGGCAAGCTCACGGACGTAGGTGAGCAGTATGCGGCGCAGAACAATGAGTTGAATCTCAATGCCACCCATGTGGTGCCGGCTGACGCCAGTGACTATGTCGTCTATCTGTGGTCGGGAGGAGGCGGTGGAACGTTCACCGCCACGGTGAGCTGCGGAGCTCCGTTGCCGCCCACGGTGAGCGACGCACGCATCAGCATCAGTGGCGGGACCGGTACCGGCGGCGCGTACAAGATCGGCGATACCGTCACCGCGACCTGGAACAACAGTGCGAGTGGCGACACCAATGCCGGCGTGAGCGCGGTGACCGTCGACTTCAGCCAGTTCGGGGGTGGTTCGGCCGTCGCGGCCATCAACAGTGCCGGCATCTGGACGGCGACCTATACCCTCACGGTCGGAGTCATCGACGCCGCCAACCGCAACGTCAGCGTGACCGCGACCAATAGCGGTGGCAGCACCACCCGTGCGGACACCACCAATGCCACGGTGGATACCATCGCCCCGACGTTGACCAATGCAAACATCAACATCAGCGGTGCGTCGGGAACTGGTGGTGCCTACAAACTCGGCGACACCGTCACTGCCGTCTGGAACAACACGGCGGGCGGGGATAACAATACCGATACGATCAGCGCAGTCAGCGTGAACTTCAGCCAGTTCGGTGGCGGCGGCGCTGTCACCGCCGTCAACAGCAGCGGCGTCTGGACGGCAACCTATACGATCGTCGGTGGCGCCATCAATGGTGTCAGCAACCGCAACGTCACCTTTACCGCGACGGACAACGCCGCCAACACCACCACCACGGCCGATACCAGCAACGCGACGGTCGACAATCGCATTCCTTCGGTCAACAGCATCGCGCCGATGGGATCCCCCGCCGCAAGCGACGCGGCGATGGCATTCACGGTGACCTTCGATGAGACGGTGTCGAATGTGTCCACGGACGATTTCACACTCGTCGGCACGGGCAGTGCCAGTGGCAGTATCGTGAGTGTGTCGGCGAGTTCCGGGACATCGGTCAACGTCAACGTTGGCAGCATCGCGGGTTCGGGGACGCTCAAGGTCAATCTCAATGGTGCGACGGACATTGCCGATGCCGCGGGCAACACGGGTGTTGCGCCCTACCTGTCGGGTGTGACCCACACCGTGGCGATGCCTGCCGCTCCCGGCGCGCCGGTCATCGGAGCAGCAACGCCTGGCGATGCCCAGGTATCCGTGGCCTTCACCGCGCCGGCCGATAATGGTGGCTCGGCGATCACCGGCTATCTGGTGACCGCGAGCCCAGGCGGTGCCACCGCAGGTGGCAATGGATTCACCACGTCACCTATCGTGGTCTCAGGCCTCACCAACGGCACCGCCTATACGTTCGACGTGAAGGCGATCAACGCAACCGGCACTGGCGCAGCCTCCGGCGCGACCAGCGCGGTGACGCCGAAGGGCAACCAGTCCATCACGTTCGCCAATCCGGGCACTCAGACCATGGGCACGTCGCCAGCGCTCTCGGCGACGGCCAGCTCGGGACTCGTTCCTGTGTTCAGTTCGTCCACTGGCGGGGTGTGCACCATCAGCTCGGGTGGCACGCTGACCTTCGTCAGTGCCGGCGTGTGCACGATCGACGCCGATCAGGCGGGTAGTCCCGCATGGAATGCGGCTACCACGGTGACGCAGACCTTCACCATCAATGCGGTGGTGCCAGGTGCGCCGACCATCGGCACGGCCACCGCCGGCAACACCCAGGCCACGGTCACGTTCGCCGCACCGTCCTTTACGGGGGGGGAGCCCATCACCGTTTACACGGTGGCAGCCAACCCGGGCGGGGTCACTGCGACCGGCGCCGGTTCACCAGTCACGTTGACCGGCTTGACCAACGGCGTGGCGTACACCTTCACTGTCACCGCGAGCAATGCAGCCGGTACAGGTGACGCATCGGCGGCGTCCAACAGTGTGATGCCTGCAGCGCCGCAGACCATCACCTTCAACAACCCCGGCACGCAGAACTTCGGCACCACGCCGACGCTGACCGCCACCTCCAGCGCTGGTGCCGGCTATACGATCAGCTTCGGATCCGCCACCTCCGGAGTGTGTACGATCACGTCCGGCGGCGCGCTGACGTTCCTTTCCGCAGGTACCTGCACCATCAACGCCGACCAGGGCGGCGATGGCAGCTATCTGGCTGCGCCCCAGGCAAGTCAGTCATTCACTGTCGCTCCGGTTGTGCCGGGCGCCCCTCCCGCTCCGTCGGCCACTGCCGGTGATACCCAGGTCAGCATCGCGTTCGTGCCGCCTGTGTTCACCGGCGGCGCCAGCATCACCGGCTACACGGTCACCGTCAGTCCGGCCGATGTCGCCCCTGTGAATGGAGTGAGCTCGCCAATGGTGGTTACCGGGTTGACCAACGGGGTCGCGTATACCTTTACGGTCACGGCAGACAATGCCGCCGGCGCGGGTCCGTCCTCGACGGCTTCCAGCGCGGTAACCCCCAAGGCCGCGCAGCTCATCACGTTCAACAACCCGGGAACGCAGAACTTCGGCACAACGCCGACCTTTACCGCCACGGCGGATTCCGGACTGACCCCGACGTTCACTTCGTCCACGACCGGGGTGTGCACGATCACTACCGGCGGCATGCTGACCTTCGTGGGTGCAGGTACCTGTACCCTGCATGCCGACCAGGCCGGCAATGGCAGCTATCTGCCGGCGGCTCAGGTCACCCGAACGTTTACGGTCAATGCAGTTGTCCCCGCCGCGCCGGGCATTGGCACCGCGACGGTCATCGGCGCCGGTCAGGTAAGCGTGACATTCACCGCACCCGGCAACGATGGAGGCGCGCCGGTCAGTGGATACACCGCCACCGCGATGCCTGGCGGTGCCACCGTCGCGGGGAGCGGCTCGCCGCTCAGCTTCAACGGCCTGACGCCGGGAGTCACTTACACCTTCACCGTGACCGCCACCAACAGCGCCGGTACGGGTTCGGCTTCAGCAGCCTCCAATGCAGTCACGCCGGCCCCGGCCCTGGTTGCCGGTCCTACCACGGCCACCGTTGCCTACGGTGCGGCGGCAACTACGATCACGCTGCCGATCACAGGTACACCGACCGCTGTAGCCATGGTGAGCGCCCCCAGCCATGGCACGGCGACGGTCAACGGCATGGATATCGAGTACGTGCCGGCCGTGGGCTATGCAGGTCCGGACAGCTTTACCTACCGCGCCAGCGATGCCTACACCACCTCCGCAGCGGCTGCGGTGGATATCACGGTGTCCGCACCGACGCTGTCGCTGGATCCTGCTTCGCTGGCGTCCATCACGGCCAGCAATGCCTACCGTCACATCCTGTCGGCCAGCGGCGGTACCGGTCCGTACGTTTATGCGGTCTCCGGTGGCGCGTTGCCGGCCGGCGTGCAGTTGTCGCCCGGCGGCGAGCTGTTCGGTACCCCCAACGGAGCAGGCTCCTTCAGCTTTACGGTGTTGGTGACTGACAGCAGCACCGGCACGGGTCCGTTCACCGCGAGCCGCAGCTATACCCTAGTGGTGGATGCGCCGACCCTGATGCTGGACCAGCCGCAGCTGCCGCCCGCCGATGGCGGGCAGGACTATCGGCAGCGCCTGACCGCCAGTGGCGGGACAGCACCCTACCGCTTTGCGCTGCGTTCCGGCAGCCTGCCGCCAGGGCTGTTGCTCGCCGAATCCGGGGACATCTCCGGTGAAGCTACGTCCGCCGGTACCTTCGATTTCGACGTGGAGGTGACCGACGCCAATGGCTTCAGTGGTCAGCGTAGTTACCGGTTCGTGGTGGCGGCGGCCGTACAGACCATCACCGGCTTCACCGCAACGCCGGCCGATCCCGTCTACAGCGCGGGCGGCAGCTTCCGTGTCGCCGCCACCGGCGGTGACTCCGGCAATCCCATTGTGTTTGCCAGCACAACCCCTTCGGTGTGCGCTGTGCAGAGCGACACGGTGACGATGGTATCCGCCGGTCGCTGCGTGCTGACCGCCAATCAGGCCGGCGACACATTGCGTGCCGCCGCAACCCAGCTGCAGCTGGAGGTGAACATCAGCATGGCCACCCCGGTGATCACCTGGCAGGACGATCTGAGCAAGGTGTATGGCGAATCGGACTTTGAGCTTGCCCTGCCGCAGAGCACCAGCCCCGGCGCGTTCACCTTCAGCAGCTCCAACATGGCCGTCGCCACGGTCAATGGCCGCAGGGTGACCGTAGTGGGTGAGGGCAGTACGGTGCTGACCGCTGCACAGGCGGCAAGCGGCAGTTACGCAGCAGCGTCGATCGAGGTCCGGCTGGTCGTGGCGGCGCGTCCTGATCCGACCGCCGATGCGCAGGTTGTCGGCACCTTGCAGGCGCAGGCCGATGCCAGCATCCGCTTTGCCCAGGTGCAGCAGGGCAACATCCGCGACCGCCTGCGCCAAGTGCGGGTTGGCAGCAATGCCTCCAGCTTCAACATCGCCCTGGCCTACGCAGGCGGCCTTGGTGTGCCGGGTATCTCGGTACCGCTGAACAGAGCAGCCGACAGCATGGTCAACGGTCTTCCGCGCCTGCCCGAGGGCTGGGGTGCATGGGCAGCCGGTACGGCGACCTTCGGCAAGGCCGGGCGCGGCAGCGGTGGATTCGACTTCAACACCGGCGGAATCACGGTTGGTGCGGATCGGGCCATCGGCGAGAACGTGCTGCTGGGACTTGCAGGCAGCTGGGGGCGACAGGACACCGACTTCATCAAGAGTCCGTCCAGCACCGATGCTGACCAGCGCTCGCTGGCCGTCTACGGCC
The DNA here is from genome assembly GCF_026130205.1 of Stenotrophomonas sp. SRS1. Classification (NCBI taxonomy): domain Bacteria; kingdom Pseudomonadati; phylum Pseudomonadota; class Gammaproteobacteria; order Lysobacterales; family Lysobacteraceae; genus Stenotrophomonas; species Stenotrophomonas sp. SRS1. The sequence goes on from NZ_JAINFD010000002.1 coordinate 354,934, forward strand.
TGTGGCGCGCGGGCCAGCACGTGTTCTTCGACGGCATGCTGGCCAGCGGTCGGCTGGATTTCGATGTCAATCGCTGGAATGAGTTGGTCGGCGCGTCGGCGCATGGCTCACGCCAGGGCGACCAGTGGTTCGGCTCACTTACGTTTGGTTACGAACATCGCAGTGCCGGCGGCACCACGCTGACCAGCTATGGCCGCTACGATGGGCACCGCGCGAGACTGGATGGCTATCGCGAGCATGGTCTGGATGCGTTCGATCTGACCTACGGTCGTCAGGACATCGACAACAGCAGTGTCGCGCTGGGCATCGAGGGCAACCATGCCTTCCAGGGCAAGCGCGTCAGCTGGCGTCCGCATTGGAACGTGGAGTATCGCAAGGCGCTGGAGAACCGCAGCGAAGCCACGATGAACTATGTGCAGCGCCCGAACGCGAGCGATTACGTCCTGGCGATGCGCAGCTACAACGATGATGCCTTGTCGATCGGCGCTGGCGTGGATCTGCAGCTGGACAGCGGCTGGATGTTCTCGCTGCTGCTCGGTCACGAGCAGGGTCGCAACAGCCTGCGCAGCAACAGCATCGGCGTGCAGGTGCGGTTTGGCGGGCAAGGCGGCGGAGTGTCGCAGGTGGATGCCGATGGCAGGGGGGCGCGTGAGTGCGCGCAGCAGCGTCATCGCGACGCCACCTCGCGTTGTGGCGATCCCCTGGCTGGGGGTGCGCGGAGAGCGTTGATCCTTCCGGCGGGCCATTGAGTTTCCGGGCACGTATGACAGCGTGCCCGCTTCAGGGCATGTCGGTCGCATCGAAGAACATCCCGCCACGGCTCTTCAATGCGATGGTGCTCACCTCGCTGTGCCCCTTGTCCACCAGCATCTCCGCAGTCCGCTGCAGATAGTCCTTGAAGTGAGGCGTTTGCCGGTGCATGTCATACGCAGCCGCATCGGCGTAGATCTCAAAGAAGATCCACTGCTCCGGGTGATCCCGCCGTGTAACGGCATACATCGCCAGGACGCCCGGTTCGATCCGCATGGACTCGCGCATCTCCGCCGTGACGATCCGGGTGAATGCCGGTATATCTGCGGGTTTGACCGTCACATCGACCATCCGGACTTCCGGCGTGTTGCCGCGCTGCATGACCGAGAGACGGTCCGGCTTTTCGGCAAGAAACACCGGTGTTGTTTCCGTCAGCTTCTTGTCGGCAACGAGCGGCTGCGTGGCGCGCAGAAAATCGGCGTAATGCGCGGTCGCAAGATGCGTCTTCAACGCGTCCGCATCCGCGTAGATTTCGAAGACGTACGCCACGCCCGGCCGCTGGCGATCAGTGACGGCGTGCATCGCCAGAACACCCGGCTCCGTCTGCAGGGAGGCGTCCAGGTTGCGCCGGCCGGCAGCATCGAACGCCTCCTGTCGGCCAGGGTCGGCATGCAGCTCGAACAAACGCACGATGGGCTGCGCGCCGACCTCGGTGCTCCCCAGTATTAGTGACGTCAGCATCAGTGCCTTCCAGCCGGTCATGGCCATTTCCTGTGCAAGGTTCAATTTGCGAGCGTGTGGCGCCGCGCCTGGTCCGCGCGATCGGCGGCCTCGGCACTGACCACGTCGCGCAGCACCGCCACGACGTGCTCCAGCTGCGCCTCGCTGAGCGCCACGTTCCGGCTGATGCGCATGTGCGCCTGCGCCTGCGACTCGGTCCCTGTCATGGCCGACAGCGCGGCCACGGTGGTGAGCTCGCGATCACCCCAGTCGAGGTTGTCGCGCGCAAAGATCGCGCCGAACAGATGTTCCTTGAGGTAGCGGTCGATTTGAGGGGAGAACGCGAACAACGGGCCTGCGACCGGCTGACCCGACAACCGGGTCTGGTTGGCGGTGCCTACGGCCAGCATCTGGTCCGGCGCGGGCAGCGCGGTCGGTGCCTTCCCCTGCGCATCGTGGACGCCCTGTGCCTTGCGGTCCTCCACCACCGTCATGAAGGTGCCCAGCGCATTCAATGCGCGCGGAAAGCCTGCATAGGCGTAGAGCTGACCCAGGATTTCCTTGATCTCATTGATCGTCAGCCCGGCGTCCAGCGCGGCGCGCAGGGCCGGTTCGAGGCGGTGAAGATCGCCGGCCGCCGTGAAAGCGGCGATTGGCAGGATGGCCTGTTGGCGTGCGGAGAGAGCCGACTGCGTGTTCATGTGGATATCCGTGGTGTGGGCGGGGGCCGGGTGCTGCGCCAGCAGGGGCAGGGCCATGCCAAACAGAAGTGCCGCAGCGGCAGCCCGCAGGGTGGCGCGGTGGATGAGTCGGCCGTGCATCCGATGATGCGATCGGGCAGCGACAGCGAAGGAGGGGAAAGGCGGGGTGGTCATCGTGCGCTCCTGCGGGGATGGCCCAACGTGGGGCGCACCCATGGTGCCGCACCGTTTTATGTGGATAAACCTGCAGGTCGCGAATAGAGTTATAAAAACGGCTTATCAATGGGCGACCATGCGGCGCGACCACTACAACGACCTGCGCGCCCTGATGGCGGTGGCGCAGGAGCGCAGCTTCACCCGCGCGGCCGCGCGGATGGGGGTGTCGCAGGCTGCGCTGAGCTATACCGTGCGGGTGCTGGAGCAGCGGCTGGGGATCCGCTTGCTGACCCGCACTACGCGCAGCGTGACACCGACCGAAGCCGGTGAACGGCTGCTGGCGCAGATCGGGCCGCACTTCGCCAGCATCGACAGCGCTATCGACGACCTGAGTGAACTGCGCGATCGGCCCAGCGGCACCTTGCGCATCAACAGCAGCGATCCGGCCAGCGAACAGGTGGTCTGGCCCAAGCTGCAGCCTCTGCTGGATACCTACGCGGACATCCGGGTGGAGATCACCGACCAGTCCAATCTGGCCGACATCGTCGCGGAGGGGTTCGATGCGGGCATACGCCTGGGCGAGCAGGTGGCCAAGGGCATGATCGCGGTCCCGGTCACGCCGCCGCTCAGGATGGCCGTTGTCGGTGCCCCGGACTACTTCAAGCGGTGCGGGGTGCCGCGTACGCCCCAGGACCTGACCGTGCATGACTGCATCAACATGCGACTGCTGACCCAGGGTGGGCTGTATGCGTGGGAGTTCGAAAAGGACGGCCGCAGCGTGAACGTGCAGGTGGAGGGGCGGCTGACGTTGAGCAGTGTGCGCCTGATCGTCCAGGCGGCACTGGAGGGCCGCGGCCTGGCCTGCGTGCCGGACCTGATCGTGGCCGATGCATTGGCGGACAAGCGGCTGATGCGGGCGATGCAGGATTGGTGCCCGCCCTTTCCCGGTTTCCATCTCTACTACCCAAGCCGGCGCCAGAACTCGCCGGCGTTCGCGCTGCTGGTCGAAGCGCTTCGATGGTGTGGTGATGACGCACTGCTGAGAAAACCTCAGTAGTCCATGAACCCCGGGGCTGCTTATCAGTCCCCGCTGCGTGGGCCACCATGGCGCCCACTGAAAGCACGTCCGGGCTCTGTCGCGCGTCGTCCGCGCTGCCCAACGCCACGTCCCTGTCTCGTCCCTGCGCACTGTGCAGGGCGGCAACGCCATTCCTGTTCCAGAGAGTGCTCCCCATGCCCCCTGTCGCCACCTCCCTCCCCGCGCAGAGCGACGCGAATCGCGCTGCCGCCGCGCCGGCGCACTGGGCCGGCATCTTCGCCATGACCCTGTGCGTGTTCTGCCTGGTCGCCTCGGAATTCATGCCGGTCAGTCTGTTGACGCCCATCGCCACCTCGCTCGGTGTTACCGAAGGATGGGCCGGCTATGGGATTGCCATCTCCGGTGCCTTCGCCGTCATCACCAGCCTGTGCATCGCCCGCATCGCAGGTGACCTCGACCGCAAGACACTGCTTCTGCTGCTCACCGTGCTGATGGGCATCTCCGGCGTCATCGTCAGCCTCGCCCCCAGCTATCCGGTCTACATGATCGGGCGCGCGCTGATCGGTGTGGTCATCGGCGGCTTCTGGTCGATGTCGGCCGCGATCGCGATACGGGTGGTGCCGGCCGCGAGCGTGCCCAAGGCGCTCGCCGTCTTCAATGGTGGCAATGCGCTGGCGACGGTCGTGGCAGCCCCGTTGGGCAGCTACCTCGGCGGCATCATCGGCTGGCGCGGCGCCTTTCTATGCCTGTTGCCGATCGCCGTGATCGCACTGGTGTGGCAATGGATCAGTCTTCCTGCACTGAAGCCGGCGCCTCGCCAGGCGACCGGCAGCATCTTCGCTGTTCTGCGGCGCCCGCTCGTGCTGCGCGGGATGGCCGCCGTCGGGGTGTTCTTCAGCGGTCAGTTCATGCTGTTCACCTACCTGCGCCCGTTCCTTGAAACGGTGACCCAGGTCAGCGTGGGCACGCTGTCGATGCTGCTGCTCGCGCTGGGGGTGGCCGGCTTCGTCGGCACCGTGCTTATCGGGAGCTGCATCAGGAAGAGCGTGTACCTGCCGCTGATGATCATCCCATTGGTCATGGCGGCCATCGCGGTGGGGCTCACCGTCTTCGGTCACTCCATCAGCATGGCCTTCGTGCTCCTCGCTGCCTGGGGCCTGGTGGCGACGGCTGCTCCGGTCGCCTGGTGGGCATGGCTGGCCCGGTCCATGCCCGATGATGCCGAGGCCGGTGGCGGACTGATGGTGGCGGTCGTGCAGCTCTCCATCGCGCTGGGTTCCACGGTGGGTGGGCTGCTTTTCGACGGCAGTGGCTACCGCGCGACCTTCATCGTCAGCGCGGCGGTGCTGCTTGTCGGTTCGCTGCTGGCTGCGCTTGCCGCGCGCACCCGCACGTCATAGTGCTGGATGGCGCAGCGCGTTGATGAGGGCGGCAAACGCAGGCGATCCCTGCCGGCGGTTGGGGTAGTAGAGGTGGTAGCCGGAAAACAGCGGACACCACTCGTCCAGCACCTGCACCAGCTGGCCGCTGGCGAGGTAGGGCGCGGCAAGATCCTCGGTCACATACGCCAGTCCAATGCCATCCACGGCGGCATTGATGACATGGAACATGCTGTTGAACACCAGCTGCCCCTCTCCCTTGACGCTGAATTCCTTGCCGTCCTTTTCGAACTCCCATGCATAGATGCTGCCTGCGGGCCGGTGACGGATGTTGACGCAGGGCAACCCCGTGATCTCGTACGGCGTACGGGGTTTGGGATGGCGCTGGAAGTACGCAGGCGAGCCCACCACCACCAGCCGCCAGTCCGGACCAATGCGGACGGCGATCATGTCGTTGCTCAGTGCCTCGCCCAGGCGGATGCCCGCGTCGAAGCGTTCCTCGACCACGTTGGTGAATCCGTAGTCCACGTAGAACTCCAGCGTGATGTCCGGGTACGCGGCCAGGAACGTCGCCAGCCTGGGCCGGATCACCATCTCGATGGCATCGTCGCTGCAGGTGATGCGAAGGGTGCCGGCAGGGCGGTCACGGAGATCGCCGAGCGCATCCACGCTCTCGCCGATGGCGTCGAAATGCGGGCCGATCGAGCGCATCAGCCGCTCGCCCGCTTCGGTGGGCGCGACATTGCGCGTGGTCCGGGCCAGCAGCCGGACGCCCAGGCGCGCTTCGAGCTGTTTCAGGGTGTGGCTCAGCGCCGATGCAGAGACCCCGAGCCGTGCCGCGGCCTTGGTGAAGCTCTGCTCCCTGGCGACGGCCAGAAACGCCTGCAGATCGTTGGTTTTCAGGACAGCCATTGCTGATTCCGCATCAGGAGTCGGGCGCGATGCCCACATTAACACCGCGATTTGTGAGCAGAGCTCAGTACGCCTTCCGCATTCCCCCGGCTAATCACGGTGGTTGCGGAGGGCTACCGTGGGTCCGGCCTACCAACGCCCCGCATTTCTCGCTGAGTACCTCTCATGAAACGACTTGCCCTGCTGCTGGCGCTGGCCGCCAGTTCCTTCACGACCCTGGGAGCCACCATGCCAACCGGTGCAGACAATTTCTACAAAAGTGACACGGTCACCGTTGAACGGGTGACCTTCAAGAACCAGTACCACATGGAGGTGGTGGGGAATCTCGTCCGGCCCAAGGCGGCATCGAACGCCACCGCGTCGGCCGCGGTGATCGTCGGCCACCCGATGGGGGCGGTCAAAGAGCAGAGCTCCATGCTGTATGCGCAGAAGCTGGCCGAGCAGGGCTTCGTGACCCTGGCGATCGATCTGCCCTTCTGGGGAGAGAGCGACGGCGAGCCGCGCAATCTGGTCGCCCCGGAGATGTACAGCGAAGCCTTCAGTGCCGCAGTGGATTACCTGGGGACCCGCGACTTCATCGACCGCACGCGGATCGGCGTGCTCGGCGTCTGTGGCAGCGGCAGTTTCGCCATCAGCGCGGCCAAGATGGATCCGCGGCTGCGCGCCATTGCCACGGTCAGCATGTATGACATGGGCGACGTGACGCGCAACGGTCTGGGCCAGTCGGTGTCGCTGGAACAGCGCAAGGCGATGTTGGCCAAGGCGGCCGAGCAGCGCTACACCGAGTTCACCACCGGCAACGGAATCTTCCTCGACTATCTTCCCATCCAACTGCCCGCCGATGCCGATCCCGTGACCCGCGAGTTCTGGGCGTTCTACCGGACCCCGCGTGGCATCGCCATTCCCAAGGGCCGCACGCTGGAGACCACCCAGAACCGCATGCTGACCAGCGAAGTCCGCTTCGTGAACTTCTACCCATTCAATGACATCGAGACGATCTCGCCACGCCCGATGCTGTTCATCGCCGGCAGCGAGGCCCACTCGCTGGAGTTCAGCCAGAAGGCCTACGCGCTGGCCGGGCAGCCCAAAGCGCTGTATCTCGTCCCGGGTGCAGGACATGTGGATCTTTATGATCGTGTTGATCGGATTCCGTTCGACAAACTCACCCGGTTCTTCGTTGCCAACCTGAGCGCCGACTGAGCCCAGGCAGGATGCAGGCTCGCATCGCTTCCGGGTAGCTCCCGGAAGCGATGGCGTCCCGTCTGCCAGGTTCAGCTCAGGGCTTGATCTGGCCGGTCCAGGACTTGCTCATGATCTTCCACTTGCCATCGGTCTTGAGCAGAACCACGTAGTCCACGCCGTCCCAGCCTGGGTAATCCAGCATTACGCGGACGGCCGCCAGGTTGGTGGCCATGTCCACGATTTCATAGCGGCGCTTGCGTTGGGCCTCGTTGGCCGCCGGCTTGCCGTTGAAGCCCTCGGCGAACTGTTCCCCGGTCCGCATCTGCAGCGCGCTGCCACGGGCTTCGGAGTAACCGATCATCACGCCGTCTGCCCGGAAGACGTCCTTGGCCAACGTGTTGTCGGCGGTGATGTAGGCGCGCATGAAGGTCTGCATGACCTTGTCCACCGCCTCACGATCGGTGTTCTGCGCCATGACCGAGGTGGGGAGCAGCAGGCACAGGCTGGCGGCAAGGCCGACGGATCGAATCGATACTTTCATGGTGTTTCCTCAGGGGTGTGGGAGATCAGGGTTGAGCTGCTGATGGGCTGGATGCTTGCGCCGTTTGGGCGCGAAGTGCCTCGACCACGGCCTGCGCCACCGGCGTGGCAGAGGCGTAGTTCTGCCCGGTCACCAGCCGGCCATCGACTTCGACATGCGGGTCATCGCTTTCCACCGTCCGGAAGGCACCGCCGCGGGACACGACGGTCTGGCGGATCAGGAACGGGAACTGGTTGAAATAGGGCGCATCCTGCCGCTCATGCTCTTCCGGGTAGCCGCTGATGCGCTTGCCCGAGACCAGGTACTGGCCACCGGCAAGCTGGAGATTCACGATGCCGGCCGTTCCGTGGCAGACAGCCGAGATCACCCCGCCGTTGCCCTCGTAGACCTGCATCGCAATGCGCTGCAGCGCCACGTTCTCGGCGACCCCGTACATGGCATTGCTGCCGCCCACGTAGTACACCGCCCGGTACTGCGTGGGATCGATCTGTGCCGGGGTGACGGTGCCGCGCAGCCCGCGCATGATCCGGGCATCGTCCAGACGGTGCGCCACGTCGTCGCTGACGTAGTCATCGAGAATCGGTACGGCGCCGCCGTCGGGCGACACGAAGTCCACCGCATAGCCGGCGGCATGGAAGACATCCCAGGCATGCACCACCTCGCCAAAACTGACGCTGGCCGGGAGCGTGGACGTTCCATGCACCGTGGCGCTGGCGATGATGAACAGGATGCGGTTCTGCTGGCCGCCGGCGGGCTGTCCCACGGCCGTGGGGACGGTGGTCCGCGGCGCAGCGTCGGTGGTGCAGGTACCGCCCAGCCAGACGCTGAGCAGGAGCAATACGAAGGTGGCGATGGTACGTAACGTCTGCATGGCGCTGACTCGCAGGAAGGAGCCAGCACCCTATCCAATCGCTTTCAAATCAATGTATTGCAGCGTCTTCCCGGAGTGCGGAAATCGATTCTAGGAGTGTGTGGCGGCCGTGCGGTAGGCCGCCGGGGTGACGCCCTCGCACTTCTTGAATGCGCTGTAGAAGGTCGACATGGACTGGAAGCCCGCTTCCTGCGCCACGATATCCAGCGGCTTGGGAGGCTGCTGTTGCAGGATCGCCTTGGCTTCGATCACCCGCAGTTGGGTGAGGTACTGCTTGAACGAGGTCTGGTTGTTGTCGTTGAGCAGCTGCGACAGCCGGGTCTGGGGCATGCCAAGCCGGCGGGCGAGGCGGGGCAGGGTCAGGGCAGGGTCCAGATGCAACCGCTCGCGCGCCATCAGCTCGGCCAGGGCCTGCAGTTGAACGGCGGCGTCGGACGCGGGAATCCGACGGTCCTGATAGGGCTCGATCGTTGCCCGGCCCGCGCGCAGGCGGAGCCCGACCAGAACGCTTACCGCGAGAACGAAGGTGAAGGACAGCGCGCCGACGATATAGGACGTGTATCCCGCCGTGTAGTACGCGATCCAGATGATCCAGATGCCCCCCAGCGCCCCAAGCAGAAGCGTGGCGGACGGCGAGGACAGCAGCCGGGCACGGTGGCGATACACCTGCACGGTGGTGAGCAGCAGGTAGCCCAGCCAGGCATAGTTGATGCCCGGCGTGATGACGTACCGCCACAGTTCGATGTTGCGGGTGTAGGGCAGCAGGACATTCACCGCCACGGCAAGCACCAGCAGCGCGGCGAGGTGCCACCGGCCGTTCGTGTCCGTCCCGGCAGTCTCCCGTTGGCTGGAGCGCACCAGAAAGTAGAGGCAGGGGCCGATCAGGAAACAGGCGGTCAGCCCGAGCTGGAGAACGACCAGCGGAATATCCGGCCAGAAGTGGAACGCCACGGATTTTCCCGTTCGCACACCCACCATCAGGATCAGCAGTGAGAGCCAGCGCTGCGTGGGCTCACCCTTGGCGCGCCACCACAATACCGACGCCGCGACGATGCCATTGAAGGCGCCCAGCATCGCGAAGAAGAAGAGAAAGTGTTGGCTGAGCATTGGCGCAGTATTGAGAAAATACGCGGCCCGTCAAGCGGGTCGCTTTTACCCCCGTGTATTCTCTGCGCATGGATGACACTCATTTTCTGGCGCGGCGGCGCCTGCTGTTGGCCGCGCTTGCGGGCGCCGCATTGTTGCCCTCGTGCGCGCGTGGCAATGCCGTGGAGGGGGCGGCGGCCGTGCCGACGCTTGAGTCCGAGCGGGCGGGGATGGCGCCGTATCTGTTCCTGACCGTCACCAGCGCCACACGCAGCGTGGAGGAACTCGCGCAGCTGGTGCAGTCCACGCTGCTGCCGGCGTTGGCACCTGCAGACATCCTGCACGCGTATGGTCCGGTGGCCGGCGCGATACAGCTGTGGATGGCGCTGGAGCCTCACATGCTGGACCACTACGGGGTGAGCGTGGACGCCGCGCTGTCCCTGCTGGCGGGCGCCGTGGATGGCACCGTGGGCCCGGTGCCGGGCCGCAACACACTCGATGCGTGGGCGATCCAGCGCACCCACACCCGGGCCGAGGTGAACGCCAACGACATCACGCTGTCGCTGCCAGGCGAGAGCCACGCGCCGCTGTTTGCCCTGGGCAGCTCGCACTACGCGCTGGCGCCCCCGCCGTGGTCGAGCCAGGCCTGTTACTCCATCATGCTCGAGCCACGACGTCGCGTGGTCGCACCGTTCGAGCGGCACTGCCAGGCACTGCTCGACGCTGCGGCCGACGTCCTCCCCGATGATCTGCAGATCCAGATGGGACGACTGGGGGATTTCATGAAGGCCGTGCCTACGCTGTACGTGAGCGTGAAGGATGAAGACTCATGACGCCGGCGACTTGCGTTGGCCGCTCCATGATTTGCTCACGATCATCCACTTGCCATCGATTTTCAGCAGGGCAAGGTAGTCTTCGCCATCCCAACCAGGGTAGTCCAGCGTCAGCTTCACCTGCGCAGCGTGTGGCGTGACGTCCAGGATCCGGTAACTGCGTTTGCGCTGCGCCTCATCCGTGGCCGGCTCGCCAGTGAAGCCTTTGGCCCATTCTTCCGTGGTCTGGGTGACCATGCGGCCGGCGGCGGGTGAGTAGCCCACCACCACGCCATCTTTCCTGAGTACCTCGAATATCAGCGCCGGGTCGCCTGCCTCGAAGCCACGCAGCATCTTCTGCATGAGCTGGTCTACGGCGTCATGGTCGCTGGTCTGTGCCAGAACGGTGGTGGGGGAGAACAGCAGCGCGGCGGAGAAGAGGGCGCAGAGCAGTGAACGTTTCATGGTGGACCCAGGCAGGCAGGAGCCAGCAGGCTGCCTGATCCCTGTCGAATCAAGGGCGTGCACTACGTTCCAGGACTCCGGAATTCGATTCCCGGAGTCCTCCCGTCAGCGCACCTCGGCAAGCACCGCGCGCACCCGCAGGGCCAGCTCCTCCAGCGTGAAAGGTTTGCCGATCAGGTGGACGCTGGGGTCCAGTACGCCGTCGTGCTCCAGCGCATTGCGACTGTAGCCGGTGGTGAACAGCACTTTCAGATCCGGCCGTCGCTTGAGTGCCTCATCGGCCAGCTGCCGCCCGTTGACCTCGGGCATCACCACATCGGTGAACAACAGCGCGATGTCCGGATGGCTGTCGAGCAGGGCAAGCGCGGTAGCGGCACCATCGGCGGCGAGCACCGGGTAGCCCAGCTCGCTCAACGCATCAATGGAGAACTGGCGGACGCCGGGCTCGTCTTCCACGATCAGCACACGCTCGCGGCCCCCGCTCAGCGGAGCGGTACCGCTGGTTGTCGGCGAAGGCGTAGCGGCGAAGTCGGCAATGAGGCGCGGCAGATACAGGGTCACCGTCGTTCCCTGCCCGACGGCAGAGCGGATCTTTACGTGACCGGCCGACTGTTTGACGAAGCCATACACCTGCGACAGGCCAAGCCCCGTGCCTTGGCCCACCTTCTTCGTGGTGAAGAACGGATCGAATGCCTTGGCGATCACCTCCGGCGGCATGCCACTACCGTTGTCGGTGACGGTGATCAGAACGTACTCGCCGTCGGGAACCTCCGCCGGGGCGGAGCCAGCACCCGCGGTGATCTCACCGTTGGCGGTTTCCACCGTGAGGCGCCCACCGCCAGGCAGCGCATCGCGCGCATTGACGGCCAGGTTGAGAATCACGTTTTCCAGCTGATTGGCATCGGCGAATGTCTGCCACAAGTCGGCCGCCAGTACGGTCTGCAAGCGGATGCTGCTGCCCAGCGAATGCACCAGCAGGTCGGACATGCCCGCCACCAGCTGGTTCACATCCAGTGGAACCGGCTGTAATGGCTGCTGGCGCGAGAACGCCAGCAACCGCTGGGTGAGCTGCGCCGCCCGGGTGGCGCCATCGATGGCCATGTCGATGTAGCGCTTGGTGCGCGGGTCGTTGTCGCCTAGCCGCATCGCCAGCAGATCCAGCGGGCCGATCACGGTCGCCAGCATGTTGTTGAAGTCGTGGGCGATACCGCCGGTGAGCTGGCCGACGGCCTCCATCTTCTGACTCTGCCGAAGCGCATCTTCCACGCGGGTGCGCTCGGCGACTTCTTCGAGCACGCGGCTTTCCAGATGCTCGTTCAATTCTTTCAGGCGCGCATCGGCGATCTTGCGCGCGGTGATCTCGATCACCACCCCCACCACGCGCACGCAGCGGTCGCCCTCGAAGTGACCGCGGCCTTTGGCTGCGACCCAGCGAACGACGCCGTCCTCCTTACCGATCGTGCGGTACTCCACGTCGTAGAGGGCACGCTGCACCGGGTCGGCTGCGGCGGCGAAGGCGGCGAGGGTCGCTTCGCGGTCGTCGGGGTGGATGCCGTCGTTGAAGTCGCGCAGTGACACCGGGACATCGGGGGAGATGCCGAACATCGCCTTGGTCCGGGGCGGCCAGATCAAGGCGTCTGCCGCCAGGTCGACATCCCAGAAGCCCATGTCGCCTGCTTCGGTGGCAAACCGCAGGCGCTCCTCGCTTTTGGCCAGGGCTGCCTCGGCCGCCTCACGCACGGTCAGGTCCAGCATCGCGCCGATCATCCGCAGCGGTTCGCCGCCTTTGCCCCGCAGGACGGTCCCGCGGTCGAGCACGGAGGCGAAGCTGCCATCGGCGCGTCGGAACCGGTACTCGTTGTTCCACGCGGTGCCGTCGCCCTCGATCACGGCATGGATATCCGCATCGACGCGCGCACGGTCATCGGGGTGGATATGGTCCAGCCACCACTGCGCACTGGTCTCGCTGAACGCATGGCCGAACAGGGTGGTCAGCGCCTCGTTCCAGATCACGTGGCCATCGGAGATTCGCCAGTCCCAGATCGCATCGTTGGTGGCGTGGGCCGCCAGCCGGTAGCGTTCTTCCGCCTCCAGATGACGGGCTTCGGCGGCCTTGCGGTCGGTGATGTCCAGTGACGTGCCGACCAGCCCGATCACCGTGCCGTCGGCATCGCGAAGCGGCGACTTGGTCGACAACCAGTGGGCGCGCCGGCCATCGCGGAAACTCACTTCTTCTTCCAACTGCTCGGTCTGCCCACTGGCCATGACCCGTTCGTCGGTAGCCATGACGGTGGCGGCCTGCACAGGATCAGCAAGCAGCTCGGCATCGGTGCGCCCCACATACACCTCGGGCGGCAGACCGATCAGATCGGTGGTGCCGCGGTTGCCGATCAGGATCCGGCCCTGCCGGTCCTTGGCGTAGAGCACGCCGGGGGCCGCTTCGACGAAGGAACGCAACAAGGTCTGTGCCTGATCGCGTTCGGCCTCCACGCGGCGGCGTTCATCGATATCGATCAGGACGCCTGGAAACCCGACCGCATTGCCCTGGGCGTCCAGGTCGACGCGACCGATGGCCTCGATCCAGCGGTAAGCACCGTCCGGACCGCGTGTCCGGTACTGGTGGGCATAGCGCCCGCCGCGGCGGACGGCGTCGTCGATCGCCTGCGTCAGCCCCTGACGATCGTCCGGGTGAACCACGGAGATCACCTGCTCCAGGCGCAGTTCGCTGCGGGCCAGCGCCGGGTCCAGGCCATGGGCCTGGGCGAGTGCATCGTCGACGGTGAGGCTGTCCTGGGCAACATCCCAGAACCAGGTGCCGATGATCGCGCCAGCGGCCAGCGCCAGCTTGACGCGCTCGGCATCACGTTCGCCGTGGGTACCGGTGGAGGGTGAGGAGCTCAAAGGGGACTCGCGGTGGGGAGGGCGGCATCAAGGCAGTGCAATAAGCCAACCTAGATTAGCGAAGTGCGGTACGCCTGTGGAACACCTTCTCCGCGTTGATCCGCGTCATCACCTGGCCTTCATCACCGCGCGCTGCGTGCCTCGCCTGCTGCGGTGGCGCCCGGTGCTGGCGTGGGCAACTGCTGCAACACGGCCTTGTCGATCTTCGCTGCCACGCCGACGCTGCGGCCAGCCAGATTGGCGACGTGATACTGCACCGCCACGCCCAGCACCTGCGCCGCTTCGGACAGGGACAGGCCGTAGGCCTGCGCCAGCCACTGCAGCATGCCCGAGGTGGCGATCCGCAGCGCGTCGTCGCTGGAGCCGCCTTGGCCCAGGGTCATGATCTGCGTCGGTGATTCGACACGCGGGGTGGAGATCGATGCCCGCTTCACCAGCTCGACCCGCACCACTACGTCCAGCGACGTTTCCAATGCCCACTGCGTGGTTTCACCATCGCCCTGCAACGCGTGGCCATCCCCCAGGTACAGCAGGGCGCCGGGTTGCTGCACGGGAAGATAGACGGTGTTGCCTTCGACGACAGCGTTGAAATCCATGTTGCCGCCGCTGTCCTGGGTATCGCCGGTGGAGAGCGGCGGATACCCGAAGCCCGGCGCGAGGGCCAGGCCACCCAGCATCGGCTTGACTGGAATCTGGACGTTCTTCAACGCACCCGAGGCCCCTTCCGGGCGGGCAAGGCCCTTGGTGCGATCCAGCGTCCAGCGCACCGGTTTGCCCAACGCGGTGGCCTCGGCTGCGACGCGCGGGGTTTTCAGTCGGCCTACCAGGCCATCCAGGCTGTCCGCGTAATCGCGGTTGAGCTTCAGCGAGGTGAGCGTGATCGCCAGCGTATCGCCCGGCTCTGCACCGACGATGAAGAACGGTCCCACCTGTGGATTGCCGAACAGCGCCCGGGTCACGCCATGCTCGTCGACGCCACCGGAGTCGAGCGTCCGGGTCTGTAGCGAATCGCCGGGATGGATCACCAGGACCGGTGCCCGGTCCGCGCTGAAGGTATTGGAGTAGTCCGTCGGCGTGAACACATGGTGTTGTGGTGCGTTGCCCGCCCGCGTGGGCACCCGCCATGCGCGGAACGCATGCGTGGCCCGTGCCGCGCGATTGTTGGTATCCGGCTGATCACTTTCACCCTGCATGTGCGCGTCGTTGACGGTACCGGTGAAGTGCTGGAGCTGGCCATCGCTGTCCTTCACCGTGAACCGCAGAGACCCGTCACGCAGCGTGCCTGCGATGGGGTCGCCGCCGAGCGTTCCGCCAACGCGCGCGTCCTGCACGTCCAGGTGCAGCGTCTGGTAATACGGGTTGCCCCAGAGATCGGTGGTGACGACCCACTGCTCGGCAGCGGGCGCACTCAGCGGAAGCGCCGCCAGCAACACCAGCGACGATGGCCAGAACAGGGGCATGGGTGAGATCCGAAAAGGCCCGGCGGGCGTGTGCCGCAGCCTAGCGGCTCGCACCGCAGGGACCACAGTGTCTAAGGTAACCCCGCTTCAGGGAATCAACCTGGCCGCCCGCAGCCTGGCGAACAGCGCAAAGAAGGCATCGTCGCTGGGCTGGTAATCCAGGAACCCCATCCGGCGGCTCTTGGACATGTCCGTGATCACCTCCAGCGGGCGCCCGAGATCGGCATCGGTGTGCCAGGGAGAGATCAGCCGGTGGATATCCGGCTCTGCCAGACCGTGCGTGGCGGCCAGTGCGGACCATGGCGCAGCATCGTTGGCCATCTGCACCGCCAGCGGCTGCACCTCACCGCTGAACGGCACGGCCTCGATATCGAACCACGCGGCGATCAGGCCCCACATCCAGCGCCAGCGGAATACATCGCCGTTGACCACGTTGAAGGCCTGATTGGCCGCCGCCGGGGTCCGGGTGGCCCACAGCAGGTGCCGTGCCAGCACGCCGGCATCGGTCATGTCGGTCACCCCTTCCCACTGCGCGCGCGAGCCCGGGAACTGGAACGGGCGCCCGGTGTGGCGGCACAGGGTGGCATGCACGGCCAGCGTGGTGCACATGTTCATGGCATTGCCGACCGCCGCACCGATCACCGTGTGCGGGCGATGCACGCTCCAGTGAAACCCATCGCGCGCGGCGGCGGCGAACACCTCGTCTTCCTGTGCGTAATAGAAATTGTCCACCGGCAGGCGCGGTTGTTCTTCACGGAACGGGGTCTGCGGCAGGTTGCCCTGCGCATAGGCTTCGAAAGGGCCCAGGTAGTGTTTCAGGCCGGTCACCAGCGCCACGTGCTGCACCGTGCCGGCCGGCTGCACCGCATCGAGCAGATGGCGCACCATTGCCGCATTGACGCGGATGTTCTCGGCCTCGTTGGCCTGCCGCGACCACGTGGTGATGAACACATGCGTGGGCGCCAGTCCGGAAAGCGCTTCACGTGTGGCCTGGGCATCACGCAGATCGGCCGAAACGCCGTGCGCACCCGCCGGCAGCGCATCGGGCCGACGCGCCAGGCCATGCACCTCCCAGCCTTCCTGCAGCAACTGCTGGATCAGCGCACTGCCGACGATCCCGGTCGCACCAACCACCAACGCTTTCTGCCTCACGATGTCGCCTCTTTCATTGTTTTACAGGCGCACACCTTAGGATATCCAGGTACGCCTCGAAAGAAGGCACCAAACGGTAACCACACATGAAAACCGGCAGTCCCGAAGAACACTGGCAGGAGGATTGCGCGCCCCGGCGGGTGCTGGAGCTGTTCAGCACCAAGTGGACCTCGATGGTGCTGCACACCCTGGCCGTGCGCCACGACGGCACGGCCCGCAGCAACACCCTGCACCGCAGCCTGCCGGCCATTTCAAAGAAGATGCTGATCCAGACCCTGCGCGACATGGAGCATGCCGGGATCGTGCTGCGCACCGAGTACCCCACCGTGCCGCCCTCGGTGGAGTACACGCTGACCCCGCTGGGGCGGCAACTGGTGGAACCGGTCGAACTGATCTACGACTGGGCGCGCCGCAACGCCGGCGCCCTGGACGCGCTGCAGCCGCGTATGACCTCGCGCCGGCGCTGAGCGGGGCCGGCCAGCCGGATCGAGTAGAGTACGGCTCCCCTCCAGCGGATCGATGCGGTGACCCTCAGGTTCTGGCTCCTGCACGTGCTGGGTTGGTCGCTGTTCGCGCTGATCGCCTTCATTGCGCGGCCGAGTGAAGCGTCGGTGCCGGACGCGCTTCAGTTCCTGGCGGTGGCTGCGGTCAGCATCGGTGGTCTACTGGCCAGCCTGGGGCTGCGCTGGTTGTACCGTAAGGTGCAGGCCGATGGCTATGGGGAGCTGCGCTGGCTGGGCATGCTGCTGGTCGCCAGTGTGCTGGCAGCCGTCGGTGTGGACGTGGCCGTGTATGTCGTGCTTTCCCTGCTGGCCGGTCTCTCACCTGGGCTGGCGGCCCTGCACGATGCGCAGCCGATGATCTCGCGTGCGCCACTGCTGGCGCCGGCCTTCATCGCCTGGAGCCTGCTGTATCTGGCCATCAGCCGGCAGACCCGGCTGGCCGAAGCGGCCCGTCACCAGAAGGATCTGCAGCTGGCGCTCAAGGAAGCCCATCTGCAGCGCCTGCTCGGGCATATCAGCCCGCACTTCACGTTCAACACCCTCAACAACATCCGCGCGCTGATCCTCAAGGATCCGGATCTGGCACGGGAGCAGATCACGCGCTTTGCCAATACGTTGCGTTACCAGTTCACCGGCAGCGAGGACGCGCTGGTGACCGTGGAAGAAGAGCTGGCGGTAGTGCGCGACCACCTGAGCCTGGTTGGCCTGCAGCTGGGCGAGCGGCTGCGCTACAGCGAGCACGTGGATGCCGTAGCGTTGCGCAGGCAGGTGCCGCGCTTCTGCGTGCAGCTGCTGGTGGAGAACGCCGTCAAGCATGGCCTGGGGCTCAGCAGCACCGGCGGGGATCTGCACGTCGCCATTGCCGCACCGGCGGGCGTGCTGCGGATCGAGGTGCGCAACAGTGGCCAGCTGCGGGCGCCGGATGGCACCGGTACCGGCCTGGATAATCTCAGGCAGCGGCTGCAGTTGTCCTTCGGCAGCGATGCAGGCCTGAGCCTGGAAGAACAGGGCGACAGTGTCGTCGCCCGTGTCTGGATCGGGAGTGCAGCATGATCGACGCCGTCATCGTGGAAGACTCGGAACTGGCGCGCTTCGAGCTGGAGCACCAGCTCAAGGCCTATCCACAACTGAGCGTGGTCGGCCATGCCGGCGATGTGGATGCCGCCATCGCCTTGATCGAGTCCACCACCCCGGACGTGGTGTTCCTGGATATCGACCTGCCCGGCGGGAATGCCTTCGATGTGCTCGCGCGGCTGACCCAGGTGCCGCGCATCGTGTTCACCACCGCCTTCGATGCACATGCGCTCAAGGCCTTCGGCTACAACACCGTGGATTACCTGCTCAAGCCGATCGAGCCGCAGCGGCTGGCGCAGGCCATCCACAAGCTGACCGAGGCGGTGGCCGTCACGCCGGTACGGCGTTCGATGGACAGCCCGATCTTCATCAAGGATGGCGAGCAGTGCTACCTGGTCAAACCGCGCGACGTACGGGTGATCGAGGCGGTCGGCAACTACAGCCGCGTCTATTTCCAGCAGCACGCTCCGCTGCTGTATCGCCCGCTGGGCGCGATTGAAACGCAGCTGGCGCCGGAAAAGTTCTTCCGGGCCAACCGCCAGTACATCGTCAATCTGGACTACGTGGAGCAGGTGTCGCCCTGGAGCAATGGCGGGCTGATGCTCACCCTGCGCGGCGGGCTGGAGGTGGAGGTCTCCCGCCGCCAGAGCGCACGCCTCAGGGATGTGCTGAGCCTGTAGCCGGGGCGGCCGCGGTCGGCGCGCGGTAGCCGACGGTATCGCCCATCAGCCGGTCATGCAGTGTCACGAACGCGCGGCCGTCGTTGGCAGTGGCGAAGCTCAGTGCATCCAGACCGCCATCCAGGTAGTAGCGGCCATCGGTGCCGGGGCTGACCGCGACCGGTTCCTCACCCTCGCCCTGGCGAAGCAGCTGCAGGTGACCATCGACCAGCGACAGCACCCGCACGTCATCCTCGGCCAGCACGTAGCGGCCAAGCCAGACGGCGTCCTTCGCACTGGGCGCGACGGTGGCCGCATACGGGACGTCGGCGGCAATCGCGGCCAGCCGTACGGTCAACGTGGTCGGATCGAGAAACTCCGCATTGGTCAGCACTGTGGCGAACACATCCGGTGCCTTGAGCTGCACCACGTAGCTGTTGAAGCCGTTGATGAAGCCACCATGCTCCACATCGGCCAGGCCCTGCACCTGGCCGATGATCCAGCCGAAGCCGTATGGCGATGCCTTGCCGTCGGCCAGCACGGTCTTGCTCATGGCCTGCGCCAGCAACGCGGCGGGAACGAGGGTGCCGTCGCGCAGTGCCTGATGCCAGCGTGCCAGATCGTCCACCGTGCTGATGAGGCCACCCGCGCCCTGGGGCTGCGTCATGCTGATGAAGTCCGCGTTCTGCAGCACGCCCTGCGCTTTCCGATAGCCATGCGCACGGCCCGGGATGATGGCCAGGTGGGTGTCATAGCGGGTGTGCTGCATGCCCAGCGGCTGGAAGATCGCCTGCTGCATGTACTCGGCATAGGACTGGCCGGACAGGCGCTGGATCAGGTGGGTCAGCACGATGTAGTTGGAGTTGCTGTAGCGGAACCGCGTGCCGGAGGCGAACTCCAGTGGCAGATCCTTGAAGTAGCCGATCAGGCCGAGTGCATCGGCCTCCTCGCGGCGCGCGGCGCGCGATGCCGGAATGCTGCTGACGTTCTTGATGCCGGAGGTATGGGTGAGCAGCTGTTGCACCGTCACCTTGCCCATGGGGCCGGCCAGTGCCGGGTCCAGTGTGTCCAGCGGGGTTTCCAGCCGCAGCTTGCCGGCCTGCACCAGCTGCATCACGGCCACCGCGGTGAACTGCTTGGTCACCGAGGCCAGCCGCAGCGCGGCGTCCGGTCGCATCGCCACGCCATTTTCGATATCGGCCATGCCGTAGGCCCGGCGCAGCAGCACCCGGTCGCCCTGGGTCACCAGGACCACGCCGCCCGGCTGCTGGCCCTTGAAGAACGCATCGGCCTCGTGGACCAGCGCCGCGGTCCGGTCCGTGGCCGGGGCAGCGTTCCTTGCCGCGGTCGGGCCGCTCATCACCAGCGCCGATGCCATCAGCACAACACCCAGAATCTTCATGCGTCCTCTCCTTCAGTAGATGGGAGAAGCGTAGGGGCGGCCCTGCGAGTACATGGAGCGATATATGACCTGCGGTCAGGCTCCCGATCCAGTGGCGGCCAGACAGGATGAGCGGTCAGTGCGGTGAGGTGACCCGCAGCCCACGCAGCAGCAGGTCCAGCGCGGTCACGCTCTGTGCCAGCCGCGCATCGCCATCGTCGCCATCGTCGCCATCGGCGATCCAGAACGCCGCCTCGGCCAAGCTGCCGTACACCAGCGAGGCGAGGGCCTGCGGGTTGGCCTCGGCGACCACGCCCTGATCGATCAGGCAGGCGAGCAGGCGCTGCATGGAATCGATGCAGTGGCGCTGCGATTCCGGCGAGGCACCGCCGAGCACCGCGCGCGCGTCGCGCAGGACAATGCGCTGGATGGTCGGCTCCAGCGCCATCTCCAGATACCCGATGCAGCGCAGGCGAAAGCCCGCCCACGGGTCTTCGGCGGCGTCGGAGATGGCCTTGAGGCGGTCGTCCATCTCGGCGTCGATCTGATCGACGACGGCCGCGAGCAGGCCCTGCTTGTCGCCGAAGTGGTGATACAGCGCGCCACGGGTGAGCCCGGCCTGCGCGGTGAGATCGTCCATGGAGGTCTCGGCGTAGCCACGCGCGCTGAAGACCGCGCGGGCGGTGGCCAGCAGCGTGGCACGGGTCTGCTCCATGTCGGCACGGGTGCGGCGAACCATCATCATCTCCTTGCATACGGGACGGATGATTGTTTACATCCGGTGCGTATGTATATAGGATTTTAAACATACGATGTGTATGTAAGTGGCGCAAAAGGCAGTGCAGAGAACCGTGACCAACCCCTATCGACAGCTGTTCGCAGCCCCGGGCAGCCCCGGCTTCGCGTTGGCGGGCCTGCTGGCGCGGCTACCCTTGCCGATGACCGGCATCGGCATCATTACGCTGCTGGCCCAGGTGCGTGGCAGCTATGCGCTGGCGGGCGCGGTGGCCGCCACCTTCGTGCTGACCTACGCGCTGCTCTCACCGCAGGTCTCCCGTCTCGTGGATCGGCATGGGCAGCGCCGGATACTGCCGCTGGCCACCGGCGTCAGCGTGCTCGGGCTGCTGCTCCTGCTCGGCGCCTCGTGGTGGGAGGCGCCGACCGCGCTGCTCTTCGTCGGCGCGCTGCTGGCCGGCGCGATGCCCAGCATGTCCGCGATGGGGCGCGCGCGCTGGACCGCGATCTATCGCGGCCAGCCGCAGCTGCAGACCGCGTACGCGCTGGAAACCGTCTTCGATGAGGTCACCTTCATCGCCGGGCCGCCGCTGTCGGTCGGCCTGGCCGTCGCAGTGCTTCCCCAGGCCGGTGTACTCGCTGCTGCCGTGCTGCTGCCGATCGGCGTGCTTGCGTTGATCGCGCAGCGCCGGACGGAGCCGCCCATCGACGCAGCAGCGTCGACCGCCAGGCGCGATGGGTCTGTCATGCGCCTGCCCAGCGTGCGCTGGCTCGCGCTGTTGATGGTCGCCATGGGCGTGATCGTAGGCACGGTGGATGTCGTCAGCGTCGCCTTCGCCGCGCACCTGGGCCAGCCCGCGGCCGCGAGCCTGGTGTTGTCCGCCTATGCCGCCGGCTCCTGCCTGTCCGGGGCGCTGTTCGGCGCCATGAAGCTGCAGGCGCCGTTGCACCGCTGGTTGCTGCTGGGCGGGCTCGCGACCGCACTGACGACGTTGCCACTGTGGTGGGCGGGCAGCCTGTTCGGCTTGGGTGCGGCGGTGTTCGTGGCCGGCGCGTTCTTCGCACCGACCATGATCGTGGCGATGTCGCTGGTCGAGCAGCAGGTGCCGGCGCGTCAGTTGACCGAAGGCATGACCTGGCTGCTGGCGGCATTGAACGTCGGTGTCGCATTGGGTGCCGCCGCGTCCGGCCAGTGGGTGGATGCCCATGGGGTGCGCGCGGGATTCCTCATCGCGGTGTGTGCCGGCGGCGCAGTGCTGCTGGCCGCGATGTCCGCGCATCGCAGGCTGCGTCTGCCCCCGGCACCCGCCTCGGGGGACGCCTGATGCAAGCACCTGGAACACTCACACCACACGGAGCTGCAGCATGACGCCCCCCCTTTCCGGGCGACAGCCCGATGCACGCCACCCCTGGTGGGCGGTCACCGCCGTGAGCCTGGCCACGTTCTCGGTCGTGACCACCGAAATGCTGCCCGTCGGCCTGCTGACCCCGATCGCCGACGCCCTGCAGACGAGCACCGGCACCGCAGGCCTGATGGTCTCGCTGCCGGCGTTGCTGGCGGCGTTGTTCGCCCCGCTCGTGGTCATCGCCTCCGGCCGGCTGGACCGACGCACGCTGCTGTGCGGCCTGCTGGGCCTGCTGATGATCGCCAATCTGGGCGCGGCCTTCGCACCCACGCTGGGCTGGATGCTGGCGGCACGCGTGCTGGTCGGGTTGTGCATGGGCGGCATCTGGGCGATTGCCGGCGGGCTGGCCATGCGGCTCGTGCCGACGCGATCCGTCGGGCTGGCCACCTCGCTCATCTTCGGCGGTGTGGCGGCGGCCTCGGTGCTGGGCGTTCCGCTCGGTGCCTTGATCGGTGAGCTGTTGGGATGGCGCTGGGCATTCGCCAGCATGGCCCTGCTCAGCGCGGTGGTACTCGCACTGCATCTGGCCGTCGTGCCCAGGCTGCCGTCGACCCATACCACCACCGTGCGCCAGTTCGGTGAGCAGCTGGGCAACCGGGGGCTGCAGCTCGGGTTGCTGCTGACCTTGCTGCTGGTCGCCGGACACTTCATTGCCTTCACCTTCGTGCGGCCACTGCTCATGACAGTCTCCGGATTCGACGCGCGCTGGGTGGGGTTGTTGTTGTTCGGCTACGGCGCTGCCGGGATGGCCGGAAATTTCCTCGCGGGCATCGTGGCGGCGAGATACACGGCACCGACGGTGTTGCTCATCGCAGCGGGCCTGGTGCTGGCGCCGCTGCTGTTTCTGTCCATGGGCGACGCGCGCGCCGGCGGTGCCATCGCGCTGATCGCGTGGGGGCTGGCCTACGGCGGCGTATCGGTCGGGTTGATGACGTGGATGATGAAGGCTGCGCCCCGCGCGGTGGAGGTGGCTTCCGCGCTCTACGTCGGCGTCTTCAACATCGGGATCGCAGCGGGCGCATGGCTGGGCGGTCAGGCGCTCGACCGGCAGGGGCTCAGTGCCAACCTCTGGCTGGCCGGTGGCTTCGCGGCGACCGCGGTGCTGGTGTGCGTTGTGGGGCGCGGGCTGCAACGACCCGCCCGGGTGATCTGAGCCGGGGCGTGCATGCCGCACCGATGCGTTGACACGCCCCGGATGTGCCATGCTGCGGAACATCCAACCGGGAACGCTGCCATGGCCAAGGGCCTGAACAAGCAGAAAGAAACGAAAAAGAAGCCTGCCAAGACGGCGAAGGAAAAGAAGGCCGAGAAGAACGAAAAGAAGACCACCCGCGGTTTCGCACCGGTCTGATCGATCCCGGCACGTCTAGAGCGTGCTGGAATCCACAAGCTGGCGACCGGCCTGGGTCAGGTCGATGTCGCCATCTTCGGCCTGGGCTGCATAGCCGGCCTTCACCGCCCAGTTGGCGTCCTGGTCACTGACCGGCCGCGTGGCATTGATGTCATCGAGGATGCGGCGCTGTTCGTCGGTCAATGGCATTCGGAGGTCCTCCCGGCAGCGTCGCTCATGGCGCGGGGGCATCCACGCTGATCACGCGCTGGGCCAGCCTGGCGCGTTTGGCCCGCCGATGATTCACCCACCACACCAGCCCCGGCAGGCCGTAAAGCAGTGCACCGGCGAGCAGGAAGATTTTCAAGGCGGTCATGGCGGTCTCTCTCCGTACGGCATGGCGTGTTGGCGGCAATCCCACCGCACTCCCAGCGGTAGTTCAGCGCAATCGCTGTGAAGGTGCTGTTCCCTTCTTCACTCTCGCACGTTCGGACCGGCGTGGCCGGTGCCGGATCAACGCGCCCTTCACGGGCCCTCACCGGCGGTGAGCCAGTGCGGTTCGCTATCCTGCTCCCATGAACAAGCCAGCGCGACGTACCCCGTCCAGCACCGCCGTCGTCCGCGTCCGCGGCGCACGCGAACACAACCTCAAGAACGTGGATGTCGACATCCCGCGCGATGCGCTGGTGGTGTTCTCCGGCATCTCCGGCTCGGGCAAGTCCTCGCTGGCGTTCGGTACGCTCTACGCCGAGGCGCAGCGGCGCTACCTGGAATCGCTGTCGCCGTACGCACGTCGCCTGATCGACCAGGTGGGCGTGCCGGACGTGGATGCGATCGAGGGGCTGCCGCCGGCCGTGGCCCTGCAGCAGCAGCGCGGCACGGCCAGCGTGCGCTCCAGCGTCGGCAGCGTCACCACGCTGTCGAGCCTGCTGCGGATGCTGTACTCGCGCGCCGGCACCTATCCGGCCAGGCAACCCATGCTCTACGCCGAGGACTTCTCGCCGAACACGCCGCAGGGCGCCTGCCCGAACTGCCACGGCCTGGGCTACGTGTATGAAGTGACCGAGCAGTCGATGGTGCCCGATCCCTCGCTGAGCATCCGCGAACGCGCCATCGCCGCATGGCCGCCGGCGTGGCACGGGCAGAACCAGCGCGACATCCTGGTCACGCTCGGCTACGACGTGGATGTTCCCTGGCGCGACCTGCCCAAGAAGCAGCGTGACTGGATCCTGTTCACCGAGGAACAGCCGGTGGTGCCGGTGTACGCCGGCTTCACCCCGGCCGAAACCCGCGCCGCCGTGCGTCGCAAGGAAGAGCCAAGCTACATGGGCACCTTCAGTGGTGCGCGCCGCTATGTGCTGCACACCTTTGCGACCACGCAGAGCGCGATGATGAAAAAGCGCGTCGCGCGCTACATGATCGGCGCAAAGTGCCCGGTCTGTGATGGCCGCCGGCTGAAGCGCGAAGCGCTCTCGGTGACCTTCGCCGGCATGGATATCGGCACGTTGTCGCAACTGCCGCTCAGCGCCATGGCACAGGCATTGCGTCCGGCGGCAGAGGGGCATTTCGAGGTAGCGGCAGCAACCGCCACGCGCAGCCGCAGCGCCGGCAAGCAGGCCACGGCCAAGCGGGTCGCTGCCGGTGGCAACGCGCATGCGGGCGGCAGCGATGTGCGTAGAACGCCGGATCTGTCCGAGGAGAAACGCATCGCGGCCCAGCGCATCGCGCACGATCTGGTCGAACGGATCGGCACGCTGCAATCGCTCGGTCTGGGCTATCTGTCGATGGACCGCGCGACCCCGACGCTGTCACCGGGCGAACTGCAGCGCTTGCGCCTGGCCACGCAGATCCGCTCCAGCCTGTTCGGCGTCGTGTACGTGCTCGATGAGCCCACCGCCGGCCTGCATCCAGCCGATGGCGAGGCCCTGTACGACGCACTGGCGCAGCTCAAGGCGGGCGGCAACACGCTGTTCGTGGTGGAGCATGATCTGGAGATGCTGCGCCGTGCGGACTGGCTGGTGGATGTCGGCCCGGGTGCGGGTCAGCACGGCGGCCAGGTGCTCTACAGCGGCCCGCCCGACGGCCTGCGCACGATCAAGGCGTCTGTTACCGCGCCGTATCTGTTCCAGGACGCCGCCGGTCCGCGCCGCACGCCGCGCGCGCCGTCCGGCTGGCTGGGCCTGCAGGGCGTTCACCGCAACAACCTGCATGGCGTGGATGCACGTTTTCCGCTTGGGGCGTTCACGGCGGTGACCGGAGTTTCCGGCTCGGGCAAGTCGAGTCTGGTCAGCCAGGCGCTGGTCGAGCTGGTCGGCGAGCACCTGGGGCAGGAGCCGGTCATCGAAGAGACCGACACCGACCTGCCGCAGCCCAGCCGCATCGAACGCACCCGTGGCCGGTTGAACGGGGCCAAGGCGATCAAGCGTCTGGTCAACGTCGACCAGAAGCCGATCGGGCGGACGCCGCGCTCCAACCTGGCCACCTACACCGGCCTGTTCGATCATGTGCGCCGACTGTTTGCCGGCACCCGCGCGGCCAAGGCACGCCGCTACAGTGTGGGCCGCTTCTCCTTCAACGTCGCGGCAGGCCGCTGCGAAACCTGCGAAGGCGAGGGCTTCGTCCACGTCGAGCTGTTGTTCATGCCCAGCGTCTACGCGCCATGCCCCACCTGCCATGGGCAGCGCTACAACGCCAAGACGCTGGAGGTGCAGTGGAACGGCCGCAACATCGCGCAGGTGCTGGCGATGACGGTGGAGGAAGCCTTGGCCTTCTTCGCCGAAGAGCCGCCCGTGCAGCGGCCGCTGCAGCTGCTGCGGGATATCGGCCTGGGCTATCTGCGCCTGGGCCAGCCCGCCACCGAGCTGTCCGGTGGCGAGGCGCAGCGGATCAAGCTGGCGACAGAGCTGCAACGCAGCCAGCACGGCAACAGCCTGTACGTGCTGGATGAACCGACCACCGGCCTGCATCCGGCCGATGTGGACAAGCTGATGACGCAGCTGCACGGCCTGGTCGATGCCGGCAACACGGTGGTGGTGGTCGAGCACGACCTGCGCGTGGTGGCCGATGCGGACTGGGTGATCGATGTGGGGCCGGGCGCGGGCGAGGAGGGCGGCCGGATCGTGGCCGAAGGCACGCCGGCCCAGGTCAGTCGCGCCAGGCAGGGCGCCACCGCGCGCTATCTGCGCCGCTGGTTTCCCTGAGCGGCGCAGTGCACCTCAGTACACGTCGCGGCGGTAGCGCCCTTCTTTGAGCAGGGCATCGACCGCGTCGTTGCCCAGCACCTCGCGCAGCACCCTATCGACGCCCTCGGCCATGCCGTGCAGCGAGCCGCACACGTAGAGGCTGCCGCCCAGGTCCACCCACGCGCGCAGTGCCTCCGGCGCCGCACGCAGGCGGTCCTGCACATAGCCGCCGCCGTCCGGATCGCGGGAGAACGCCAGGTCCACCCGGCGCAGATGGCCCTGCGCCTGCCACGCCTCGATCTCCCCGCGATACAGGAAGTCGTGCGCACGCGTGCGCTCGCCGAACACCAGCCAATGCCCGCGGTCGCCACGCGCGTCTGCCTCACGCAGCAGGCTGCGCAGGCCAGCGATCCCGGTACCGTTGCCGATCAGCAGCATCGGGGCATGTTCGGGATGGCGATGGAAACCGCTGTTCGGGCGCACCCGGGCGCGGATGCTGTCCCCATCAGCGGCATGTACGCACAGCCAGCCCGAGCCAAGGCCGTGGCGGCCATCGGGCAGCTCGGTCAGCCGGATCACCAACTGCACGACATCATCGCCCGGGATCGAGGCAATGGAGTATTCACGATGCGGCAGTGCCGGCAGACGCGCCAGCCAGCGTGCGGCGTCAGGCGCTGCAGTCGTATCGGGCGCCTGCGCTGTCTCCGGCAGCACGCGCGCGGCGGCGGCCTCGGCCAGCGTCGTGATGCGTCCATCCACCGTCACCGGTGCCTGCGGATCCAGACCATTGCGGGTCAGCACCGCCAGCACGTGTGCACGCGCATGGCGGGGGGCGATCTCCAGAATGTCGCCGGCCTGCCAACGGGTGTGTGCCGGCGGCCGCAGTGACACCTGCCAGATGGCCCCGGCGGCGCTGCCGGAATTGAGCTGCGCGCGCGCGTCCAGCGCCCACGGTTGCAGCTCGACCGGCGCGGGCAGCGGGGTGTGGTCCTCGACGCCGGTCAGCGCGGCCAGGTGCTGCTGCCAGTGCCCCAGTGCGACCGCGTCGGTGCGGTCCACCTCGATGCTGGCGAACAGGCGCTGTGCACCCTGCGCGGCCAGCCAGGTATCCACCTGACGCGAGAAGCCACAGAAGCGCGCGTACTCGCGGTCGCCCAGCCCAAGCACGGCGTATGCCAGCCGCTGCAGTGACCCGGATTGCGTCAGTACCCGTCGCTCGAACGCACGCGCGGCATCGGGTGCTTCACCATCGCCGAAGGTGCTGATGACGAACAACGCCTTGTCCGTGGTAGCCAGCAGTGCCGCGTCCACCTGCGCGAGCGGACGCACCTGCACCGGCAGGCCGGCCGCCTGCAACTGGGCGGCAGCGCGCCAGGCCAGCTGCTCGGCAAACCCACTCTGGCTGGCGAACCCGACCAGCCACGGCTGTCCAGTGCCCATGGCCGCAGCAAGAGGCAGGCGTGAGGCACGCACCTCGCGTTTCCTGCGGCGGCGGTCCAGGTACAACATCCAGCCGGTGATGAAGAACACCAGCATGCCCAGGCTGGACAGCATCACGATGATCCGCCCGGGCAGGCCGAAGAAGCTGCCCGAATGCAGCGCGAACATGCTGACGATGATTTTGCCGCCGGGGTTTTTGGCGGCGTAGGGCTCCAGCGATAGCAGTGCGCCAGTCGCCGGATCCAGTTGCGCGATGTCCTGCGCGCGGTCGTGCGCGGCATCGCCGCCCTGCACGCGGCTGGTGAGCGCGCGGCCGGGCTTGGCCGGGAAGCGCAGATCGATGTAACCGTGGCGCACGCCGTCCAGCGCGTACAGGGTGGCCTGCACCTTGTGCAGATCCAGTGGGCCGCCGCGGGTGCGCGGTTGGCTCTGCTCGGCGCTCGAGCCGCCGAGCAAGGTGGTCGCGGCCTTGCGGTACCAGTCGAACGACCACCACAGCCCGGTCAGTGCGATCAGCAGGTACACCAGCAGTACCCAGGTGCCGACCACCGAGTGCAGGCTCCACAGAAAACTGCGCCCCGTGCGCGACCATTCCACCGCCAGCCAGGTGCGCCAGTGCCACCAGCGTCGTGGCCAGCGCAGATACAGCCCGGACAGGCAGAAAAACACCAAGGTGATCGCGCAGCTGCCGGTGATCAGGCGGCCACGTTCGCCGCTGACCAGGTGGCGGTGCAGGTCTTCGACGAAGGCGAAGAACGCCATCCCCCGCAACCCGGTGAGTACGGTGCCGGTGTACGGATCGAAGTAGCGCCAGTTGGCCTGGCCGCCTTCGAAACGCGCGACCGACAGGCGCTGCCCGGTGGCATCCACGCGCAGCCGCTGCAGCGCGTGCGGCATGTCCTGCTGCAATCGCGGTAGCAGCTCGGTGAGCGCCAGCGGCTGCTCGCCGGCTGCATGGCGTTCCACCACCTGCGCAAGCGCCGGATTGGCCGCGCGCATCAGCTCATCTTCGAAGGACAGCGTGGCGCCACTCAGCCCCATCACCGCCAGCACGGTGCCGGCGGTGATGCCCAGCAGCCAATGCAGCTGGAAAAGAACGGTCTTCAACATGGGGCGGTTCCGGCGGCAGAAGGCAGCGCGGCCAGCCACGCAGGCGGCGTGACACTGCCTGGCAGCGAATGAGAATGAATCTCGTCATTGTTGGGGGTGCCGCAACGGCGGTCAAGACCTTCGGCGAGGTTGCGCGGCCACGATCAACGGCCACGCTGTCGACGATGGCAGACGGCCTCAGTGGCGCGCCCACGCCTCGATCTCGCCGGCAGAGAACGGCCCGAGCTTCTGCTTCACGATGCGCCCTTCGGCATCGACCAGCACCGAATAGGGGAGCAGGCCCTGTGCATTGCCCAGGCGCACGCTGGCATCGGCAGGGCCGGGCGTGTCGAGCACGATCGGGTAGGCCACGGGAATGCGGGCCAGGAAATCGCGCACGCCTTCGGGGGTATCCAGCGCCAGCCCGAGCACCTGCACGCCGCTGTCGCCCTGGGCGTCGGCAAACGCGTTCAGCGCGGGCATTTCCTCCACGCAGGGGCCGCACCAGCTGGCCCAGACATTGATCAACAGGGGGCGGCCACGGAAGCGGGCCAGATCCACGGGGTGTCCGTGGATGTCGGGCAGGGTGATCGCCGGCATCGGATCGCCGGGTTGGGCTGCGGCTACTGCCGCGCGCTGCGGGGGTGGGGCGATCGCAGCGCGGGTGTCATGCCCGGCGAACCACAGCCCCGTGCCGATGCCCAGCACGGCCGCGATCACGACCACCACGACCATCTGCCGTGGTGGCCGCAGGCTCATCGTGCGGTCCGCAGCAGCGCTTCTTCCACCAGCGCCTGGGTCAGCACGGTCGGCAGCACCGTCGGCGGTGCGCCCGGGCCGTAGACCACATACAGGGGCACGCCGACCGCCTTGTGCTCATCCAGGAACGCGGTGATCTGCGGGTCGACATTGGTGTAGTCGCCGCGCATGTAGACCGCGTTGGTCCGGCGCAGGGTGTCGCGGAAGGCATCGGTGCCCAGCACCGCGCGCTCGTTGGCCTTGCAGGTCACGCACCAGTCGGCGGTCATGTTGACGAACACCACGCGGTTGTCCTGGCGCAGGCGGTCCAGCATCTGCGGTGAGTACTCCACCACGTTGTCGCTGGCCGGCTGTGCGGCCTTGGCCGGCGGATCCAGGCGGGTCACGCCCCAGATCGGATACAGCGCGGCCAGCACCAGCAGCAGGGCCAGCAGGCCGCCCACGCGCTGGCTGCGCCAGCGGCTGCGCTCGAACCACCACAGCGCCAGCGACAGGATCACCAGGCCGCCCAGCACCAGCGCCATCGCATCCACGCCGCGCTGCTTGCCCAGCACCCACAGCAGCCAGATCGCGGTGCCGTACATCGGGAAGGCCAGCACCAGCTTGAGGGTTTCCATCCACGCGCCGGGGCGCGGCAGGCGACGGGCCAGCGACGGCACGAAGCCGATCAGCAGGAACGGCAGGGCCAGGCCCAGGCCGAGTGCCAGGAATACCAGCATCGCCTGCAGGCCGGGCGCAGCGAAGGCATAGGCCAGTGCCGGGCCCATGAACGGGGCCACGCACGGGCTGGCCACCACACAGGCGAGCACGCCGGTGAAGAAATCGCCGACCGGGCCGCTGCGCGAGGCCAGCGTCTGGCCGACCCCGCCCATGCTGCCGCCCATAGTGAACACGCCCGACAGGCTCAGGCCGACGGCGAACATCAGATACACCAGCGCGGCGATGAACCACGGGTGCTGCAGCTGGAAGCCCCAGCCCGCGGCCTGGCCCGCTGCACGCAGCGCGATCACCAGCGCACCGATCGCAGCGAAGGCGACCAGCACGCCGGCGGTGTACCAGAGTGCATGGCTGCGCGCGCGCTGGCGGCTCTCGCCACTCTGTGCCACACCCAGCACCTTCAGCGACAGGATCGGCAATACGCACGGCATCAGGTTGAGGATCAGGCCACCGGCCACGGCGAACAGCAGCAGCACCAGCAGGTTGCCCGGTGCGGCGGCCGGTGAGGCCGGCGGAGGGGTGCGCTGTGCGTTGTCGGCGCTGGCATCCGGGGTGGCGGCGGTGTCGCCCGGCACGGCCAGGGCCGGCTCGTTCGGGCGGATCAGCATCGGCTGGCTGCCGGTGCCACCGTCGCCGCGGGCCTGCGCGCGCTTGTCGCGATTGGGCAGCGGCGCGATGACCTCGGTCTTCTGTGCGACCTCATCGGCCTTGGCATTGATCGTGCCGGCCGGCAGCGCCAGCTTCACCCGCCGCGTCATCGGCGGGTAGCAGATGCCATCGGTCTGGCAGCCCTGGAAGGTGATCACCAGGGTGGCATCGGTGGCATCGGCACGGCTGCGGCGCAGCGGCAGCGGGACGTCGATCTGGTCGAAATACACCGCCACGTCGCCGAAGTGCTCATCGCGGTGCGATTTCGCGGCCGGCCATGTCGGCTTGTCCGCGCGGATGCCCGGCGCGCCTTCCAGCGCCAGCGAGGTGCGGTCGCGATACAGGTAGTAGCCCGGCGCCGGCGTGAACCGCAGCAGCACGGTGTTGCCATCGCCGACGATGGCATCGAAGCCGAAGGCGCGCTCGGACGGCAGCGGCAACGCCTGGGCGTTGCTGGTGCCGGGCAGGCGCAGCGCGCTGCCGGTGGTGTTGGCGAGTGGGGTGTTGAACGGGGAGGCAGCAGCGCTGGCGGCGGCCGGTGCCGCGCTGGCAGTGCCACCGCCACCGGCCGGCAGCTTCACCTGCAGCGTGCGCTTCTGCGGCGGGTAGCACACGCCCGCATCGGCGCAGCCCTGGTAGCGCACTTCCAGCGTGACAGTGTCGGTGCCATCGGCGGCCTTGCCGGGCAGCACGCCGGTCAGGCGTTCGCGGTAGGTCTCCACCTCGCCGAAGAAATCATCGTGGTGCTTCTTGCCGGCCGGCAGCTGCAGCGCCTCGGCGTCGAAGCCGGCATCGGCCTTGACCGTGGTGCGGTGGCGATACAGGTAATAGCCCGGGGCGATCTTCCAGCTGATCTCCACGCGGTCGCGGTCGCGCGCCTGCGCGGTGAGCCCGAAGGCCTCATCGACCGGGAGCAGATCCTTTTCGCTGACCGCCCAGGCCGGCAGGGAGACCACGAGCAACGCGCACAGCGCGGCAACACGACGAAACAGCGTCATCAATCACTTTCCTCACGGGTCTGCGCCCGAATCCAATCCAGGTACGCCGGCAGGCCGGCGCGGGTTTCGACCGCGATGCACTCGGGGAGTTCATACGGGTGCAGGGCCTGCACGCGCGCGATCGCCGCGTCCAGGCGGCTGCCGGTGGTCTTGATCAACAGTTGGACCTCATGGTCCTCGGTGACCTCGCCCTGCCAGCGGTAGGTCGAATGCGCCCCGTCCAGGCGCGTGACGCAGGCCGCCAGGCGTTCGTCCACCAGCGCGCGTGCCAGCCGCGTGGCGCAGGCCACGTCGGGGCAGGTGGTGAACAGCAGGAAGACGGGATCGGCAATCGACATGACGGCCGAGTATAGGACCGCCAGAGGCCAATGGTCCGACCGGCGCCGCGAGGGGGCGCCGGTCGGCCGGGCTCAGTTGGCCAGCTGGCAGGTGGCCGGCTTGGCCGAGGTGAACAGCGTCGGGGTGGCCCACTCCGGGTGGTCGATGAACGGATTGCGGTTGCCCTGGAAACTGAAGATCACCTCGTTGCGAGCGCGTTCTGCCGCGTCCGGCGGGTCGGACAGGTGCCAGTCGATCAGGGTCGAGAGCAGACCCATGTAAGCCGGTGAGGCCGAGGTCTTGACGATCTTGCTGCGGTCGTCGGTCAGCTCCAGGTCCGGCTCGGACTGCCCGGTTTTGGCATCTTTACCGCCTTCATAACGGATCGCCATGTACATCACCGCACGCGCCATATCGCCCTTGCGGTGGCCCCACACTTCGAACGAGCCGCCATTGCCATCCGGCGTGCGCACCCAGTTGGAGGTGCCCGGGTAGCCGCCACTGCCGCCGCCGAAGCCATTGTTGGCCTCGGTCGCGCGTTCACCGCAGTTGCTGTCGCATCTGGCAAAGGGCTTGTTGCCGCGGTCCGCATTCCACTGTGCATCGGTCAGATACAGCATGTGGGTGTCGGTATAGGGCGCGTAGGGCAGGCCCTTGTCGCCGGTGGTGCTGGCAAAGCCCAGCGAGTTGGGCCAGGTGTGTTCGCGGTTGTAGGTCAGCCCGCTGCCGGTGCCTGCGCGCCCGCTGACCTTGGTGTAGCTGCGGTTGCGGTAGGCATCGAGGATCTTGCCGCTGTTGTTGGGATCTTCGTCGGCGATTTCCAGGATGGTCCAGGTGCTGGTGCCCGAGCCGCTGTAGGGGTAGGCGGTGTGACCCTTGATGGTCTCGTGCAGCGAGCAGCGCAACTGGCTGGGGTTGGAGGTGTTGACCCGGGCGTAGTACTCGCCGGGAGTGCCAGGGTTGCCCGGATCAGGCGTGGTGGCGGTGGCCACGGTGAAGGCGATGCGCGTATCGGCGGCCGGGCGTGCGCCCTGGGCATCCTTCACGCGGGTGGCGCGGATGTCGAAGCGGCAGGCTTCCCCCGCCACCAGCGCGGTGTTGGTGGCCAGGGTGAAGCGGGTGCCGGTGGTCGGGTGGCTCAGCGCGACCGTGCCGGACTGGCCGCAGCTCAGCGCGAAGGCGCCGCTGGACAGGGTGACCGGCTCACTGAAGGTGACGCTCAGGTCGGCGGCAGCCGGGAAGGTGCTGGCGCCCTGCTCGGGGGTGGTGGCGGTGACCGAGGGCGCGGTGTTCGGGCCGGTCGGGCCGCCGCCGCTGAAGGTCTGGCCGTGGTTGCACGCGCCAAAGGTCTGCGTGGCCGATTCGGCCCAGGTGAAATGGACGTACTGGCTGCCGCTGCCGGTCAGCTGCAGGGAGGTGCCCGGGGCGGTGCTGTTGGTCTCGCTGACCGGGATGTTCTGGCTGGTCAGGCCTGCCGCGGGACCCCCGGCGGCGGTGATGGTGCCCTCGTAGCTGAGGAACTGGACCACCTTGCCGCTGGCGTCGACCAGGGCAATGCCGTCGTTGGGACCGTTCTGGATCCCGTTGGTCGGGTAGCTGACCGTGGCCAGCCGGGCGCCGCCGCAACTGGCGGTGCCGGCCGGGACCGCGTTGTTGGCGTAGACCGCGGCCGCCGAGGGGTTGCTGCCGTTGTAGAGATAGAGCCGGTAGCCGGACAGGTCTTCACCGGCGGTGGCGACCACTTCGATCGCCTCGCCGACGTCCCCGGCCGGGGTGCTGTCGTCGTAATGCAGTTCATTGATGAATACATCGGCCCGGGCCGGGCTGGTGGCCAGCACCAGCAGGCAGGCCAGGGACAGCGGCGTCAGCAACCTCATCTACGGCTCCTTGTGATTGGTCAATGCCGATCGAATCTACTCACTCCAGATGACACATCCGTAGGTCTGTCGGATTCGACCTTTCGCATTGAGAACTGCGTCAAACATTCACATCCAGGCCGGGGTCGGCGAAAAAATCCGGCCCACTGCCCTTGAAAGGGGAGGGGCCAGCACCATCTCTGCTCTGTCCCGCACCGTCGGGTTTTTTCGTGAGCGTGGCTGGCAGTCGCCCTGTGCGAGTGCTAACATCCCCAGACTTTCCTAGACCAATCAACAACTTAAAAGGGTCTCACATGAGCATCAAGCCGCTTCATGACCGCGTCGTAGTCAAGCCGATCGAAGCCGACGAAATCTCGTCCGGCGGCATCGTGATTCCGGATTCCGCCAAGGAAAAGTCGACCAAGGGTGAAGTCGTGGCCGTCGGCCCGGGCAAGCCCCTGGACAACGGCAGCGTGCGCGCGCCGTCGCTGAAGGTCGGTGACAAGGTCATCTACGGCCAGTACGCCGGCAGCAGCTACAAGTCCGAAGGCGTCGAGTTCAAGGTCCTGCGCGAAGACGACATCCTCGCCATCGTCGGCTGAGTGATGCGGCCGGCCCCGTGCCGGCGCTTCCGCACTTCCTCCCGTTCAAGCAGCCGGGCATCGCCCGGCTCTACATAAAAAGGTAATCGCAATGGCTGCCAAAGATATTCGTTTCGGTGAAGACGCCCGCGCCCGCATGGTTCGCGGCGTCAACGTTCTCGCCAATGCCGTCAAGGCCACCCTGGGCCCGAAGGGCCGCAACGTCGTGCTCGAAAAGAGCTTCGGCGCGCCGACCATCACCAAGGACGGCGTCTCCGTCGCCAAGGAAATCGAACTGGCTGACAAGTTCGAGAACATGGGCGCGCAGATGGTGAAGGAAGTTGCTTCGCGCACCAACGATGACGCCGGCGACGGCACCACCACCGCCACCGTGCTGGCCCAGGCCCTGATCCGCGAAGGCGCCAAGGCCGTCGCTGCCGGTATGAACCCGATGGACCTCAAGCGCGGTATCGACAAGGCCGTGATCGCCGCCGTCGCCGAGCTGAAGAACATCTCCAAGCCGACCGCTGACGACAAGGCGATTGCCCAGGTCGGCACGATCTCGGCCAACTCGGACGAGTCGATCGGCAACATCATCGCCGAAGCGATGCGCCGCGTGACCAAGGAAGGCGTCATCACCGTTGAAGAAGGCTCGGGCCTGGACAACGAGCTGGACGTCGTCGAAGGCATGCAGTTCGACCGTGGCTACCTGTCCCCGTACTTCATCAACAACCAGCAGTCGCAGACCGCTGACCTGGATGATCCGTACGTGCTGCTGCACGACAAGAAGATCTCCAACGTGCGCGATCTGCTGCCCGTGCTGGAAGGCGTCGCCAAGGCCGGCAAGCCGCTGCTGATCATCGCCGAAGACATCGAAGGCGAAGCGCTGGCCACCCTGGTGGTCAACACCATCCGTGGCATCGTGAAGGTCGTGGCCGTCAAGGCACCGGGCTTCGGCGATCGTCGCAAGGCGATGCTGGAAGACATGGCCGTGCTGACCGGCGGCACCGTGATCTCCGAGGAAATCGGTCTGTCGCTGGAAAAGGCGACGATCAAGGACCTGGGCCGCGCCAAGAAGGTGCAGGTCTCCAAGGAAAACACCACGATCATCGATGGCGCCGGCGAGAAGGCCAACATCGAAGCGCGTGTCACCCAGATCAAGACCCAGATCGAAGACACCTCCTCGGATTACGACCGCGAGAAGCTGCAGGAACGCGTGGCCAAGCTGGCCGGCGGCGTTGCCGTGATCAAGGTCGGTGCCTCGACCGAAATCGAAATGAAGGAAAAGAAGGATCGCGTCGACGACGCCCTGCACGCGACCCGTGCAGCCGTTGAAGAAGGCGTGGTCCCGGGCGGCGGCGTTGCCCTGGTCCGTGCGGTCACCGCGCTGAGCGGCCTGAAGGGTGCCAACGAAGACCAGAACCACGGCATCCAGATCGCCCTGCGCGCGATGGAAGCCCCGCTGCGCGAAATCGTGGCCAATGCTGGCGAAGAGCCGTCCGTGATCGTCAACAAGGTCAAGGAAGGCACCGGCAGCTTCGGCTACAACGCAGCCACCGGCGAGTTCGGCGACATGCTGGAATTCGGCATCCTGGACCCGACCAAGGTGACCCGTTCGGCGCTGCAGAACGCTGCCTCGATCGCTGGCCTGATGATCACCACCGAAGCGATGGTTGCCGAAGCCCCGAAGAAGGATGACGGCGCTGGCGCAGCTGGCGGCGGCATGGGCGGTATGGGTGGCATGGGCGGCATGGACTTCTGATGTAGAGGCCGGCCTTCGGTCGGCACGCATCGGAGCAGTAATGCGCCAATGCAGTACGAAAAACCCCGCCGGAAGGCGGGGTTTTTTTGTGCGCGTATCACGGGCTCACAGCGCGCCGGTCGGCGCTGAAGTACCTGTCGTCGGCGCGACTTCCGGTACGAAACGCTTCCAGATGCCATGCAACGGCGATATAGTTAGCCGCCGTACTATTCCGGATCCGCCTGCATGCTGGAAATCAAACACCAGGCCTTCCTGACCGAGCTGGAACGTCGCGGCCAGCCGGATACGGGTGAGTTGGCGCTGTGTTTCCAGGTGTTGTCGCTGGCCAGCGCGATCGATCAGGACTGCGCGGGTCGTCTGGCACCGCTGGGCCTGAGCGAAGGACGTTTCGTGCTGCTGTTCCTGCTGCGCGGCGCGGACACGGCACTGTCGCCGCACCAGTTGGCCGAGCGCGCCGGCGTCACCCGTGCCACCGTGACCGGCCTGCTGGATGGCCTGGAGCGCGAGCACCTGGTGAGCCGCCACAGTGATCCGGACGACAAGCGACGCATCCAGGTGCAGTTGACTGCAGCGGGCCAGACGTTGGCTGCGCAACTGTTCGACCAGCAGACCCACTGGATCGCCTCGCTGTTCGCCGATATCAGCCCCAGGGAACGGCGCACGCTCGGCACGCTGTTGCAACGCGTGTGGTCGCGCACTGACGCAGGGCGTGCCGGATGAAGCAGCCCGTCACCCGCGAGCGACGCGGACAGCTGGATCGCGGTGAAACCGAAGCCACGCACTTGGCCGAAGTGCTGGCCGTTGATTTCGCCAAGCTGATGGCCAATGTCGCACCCGGTTTGCCAGCCTCTGCGATCACCCCGATGCGCAACGCCGCCAAGCGCGGCATCACCCTGCGCATGCAGGGTGCGGCCACTCTGCTGCGCGTGCATGGTCACGGCGATCACGCGCAGTGGTCACGCCATGCCAGTGACACGGTGCGTGGCTGGGCCTGCTATCTGATCGGGAGCGACCCTGCGTTGTCACTGGAGCACAAGCTGGATGCGCTGCGCGCGCTTGCCGATGACGCGCATTTTGGCGTGCGCGAGTGGGCGTGGCTGGCCGTGCGTCCGCATATCGTCTCCGAACCGCTGCGCGTGCTGACGCACCTGCACGGCTGGAGTACCGACGCCTCACCCAACGTGCGCCGCTTTGCCTGCGAAGCATTGCGCCCGCGTGGCGTATGGGCCGCGCACATCACGCTGTTCAAGCAGGAACCCCACCACGCCCTGCCGTTGCTGCAGGCGCTGTGTTGTGACGCCTCGCGCTACGTGCAGGATTCGGTCGGCAACTGGCTCAACGACGCCGGCAAAAGCCAGCCCGATTGGGTCCGCGCACTGTGCAGCGAATGGCAGCAGCACCACGGCGATGATCCGGCCAACACCTATATCCGCAAGCGCGCACTGCGCTCGCTCTGACCTCAAGGAATGCCATGTCGCACATGTTGATCGAGCTGTACACCGCCACCCCTGCCTGGACCGCGCTGGACCCGGTGTCGCGCGGGGCGCTCTTCGCCCGCATCGGTGCGGGCATGCAGAACGTGGATCCCGCACGCGTCACGCCGGTAGCGATGGGCCGTATCGAGCAGGACGTGCCGCACACCACGGCCGAGCAGTTCTATGCGGTGTGGCAGTGCGCAGAACGGCTGGATGCCGATGCCTTGCTGGCCGCGATCGGCGCCACCGGCTGGCATGAGTACTTCACCACTACCCATGCAGTGGGTGCAGCGGGAAACCTGCAGCAGCACCTGGCCGAGCTGGCCGCGCTGCCGCGAGGGTGATGGTGCACGCCGGGTCGGCAGCGGCTGAATGGTCATCGCAGTTGCGAATGAAACAGTTGGCACCTCCAAACCCCTGTGTTATCAATACTCCCCAATGAACGCACGCCCCGCCAATTCCTACTTTTGGTATTACTTTCCGAAGCCACCGGCGGAGGAAGGCATGCGTTCACCCTGAAGAAACCTTCAGACGCATTCCCGAAAGCCGCCAGCGCACCTGGCGGCTTTTTTGTTGCCGCCGCGCTGGGGACCCCCACTGCCAAGGAGTTACCCCATGCCCCCCCATACCGACGACCTGCGCATCCGCAAGATCGAACCGTTGACCCCGCCGGCGCAGCTGCTGGCGATGCTGCCCTGCGACGACGAAGCCTCCGATACGGTCAGCGCCTCGCGCGCGGCCCTGCACGAGATCCTGCACGGCCGCGATGACCGCCTGGCGGTAGTGATCGGCCCGTGCTCGATCCACGACCCGGTGGCCGCCATCGAATACGCCCAGCGCCTCAAGCCGCTGCGTGACGCCTTTGCTGACGAGCTGGAAATCGTCATGCGCGTCTACTTCGAAAAGCCGCGCACCACGGTGGGCTGGAAAGGCCTGATCAACGATCCGGACCTGGACGGCAGCTTCAACATCAACAAGGGCCTGCGCGTGGCGCGTGGCCTGCTGCGCGACATCAACAAGCTCGGCCTGCCCGCCGGCGTTGAATTCCTCGATGTGATCTCGCCGCAGTACATCGCCGATCTCGTGGCATGGGGCGCCATCGGCGCGCGCACCACCGAAAGCCAGGTACATCGCGAACTGGCCTCGGGGCTGTCGTGCCCGGTCGGATTCAAGAACGGCACCGACGGCAACATCAAGATCGCCGCCGATGCGATCGGTGCGGCGTCCAACCCGCATCACTTCCTGTCAGTCACCAAGGAAGGCGGCACCGCCATCGTGGCCACTGCCGGCAATCCGGACTGCCACGTGATCCTGCGTGGCGGAAAGACGCCCAACTACGATGCCGACCACGTTGAAGCGACCAGCCAGACCCTGGCCAAGTCGCACCTGGCCGCGCGCATCATGATCGATGCCAGCCATGCCAACAGCAGCAAGAATCCGGAAAACCAGCCCAAGGTCATCGCCGACATCAACGCCCAGCTGGCCAACGGCGAAGAGCGCATCGTCGGCGTCATGGTCGAGAGCCATCTGGTGGCCGGCCGGCAGGACCTCGTCGACGGCCAGCCGCTGACCTACGGCCAGAGCATCACCGATGGCTGCATCGGCTGGGACAGCTCGCTGGCGGTGCTGGAAAGCCTGGCCGAAGCGGTGCGTGCGCGGCGGGCGGTGCGGATCAGCAAGGCCGCCTGAGAGGGCGGAGCGCCCCTGCGCGGGGAGTTGCGGCC
The DNA here is from genome assembly GCF_026130205.1 of Stenotrophomonas sp. SRS1. Lineage (NCBI taxonomy): Bacteria > Pseudomonadati > Pseudomonadota > Gammaproteobacteria > Lysobacterales > Lysobacteraceae > Stenotrophomonas > Stenotrophomonas sp. SRS1. Next base: position 394,698 of record NZ_JAINFD010000002.1, read on the forward strand.
TACCAAATTCCGGGGAAACTCCCTATTTTTCATTGAGAACTAACGGCATACCCTTGCCTCACCGTTTGCAACGAGGGGTGTGCCGTTGAGCGATCATCCAGTTGTGTGTACATTGTATGCACAGACCTCCGGAGTGCCTCCTGTGGCCCTCGCCACCAAAGTCATCAACTTCCGGGCGCCCGCCGACAAGCAGGCGCTGATAGACCGTGCCGTCGAGATTGCCGGGGTAAGCCGAACCGAGTTCATTCTGGATGCGGCCTGTGAGAAGGCGCGGGAGGTACTGGCGGACCAGACCCAGTTCTCCCTGAGTCCTCAGGAGCTGCGGCGCTTCAATGCACTGCTGGATGCACCGCTGGAAAACAACGCCGCTATCAGGAAGCTCTTGAGCACGCCCGCACCTTGGGAGCGCTGAACAGTGCGGTTGTCTGCGCCGCAAGCGCTTGCCCAGGGGCATCGACTGGAGCAGTTCCGATGCAGCGCCGCGGCGCTGACCTCGTGGTTGGTGGAGCGTGCGCATCAGAACCAGGCATCGGGCGCATCGCGGTGTTTTGTTGTCTGTGATACGCAACACAACGTGGTCGGTTACTACGCACTTGCTGCCGGCGGCGTTTCACATCACGTGGTTCCCGGCCGTCTTCGCCGGAACATGCCGCACCCCATTCCGGTCATCGTGCTGGGCAGGCTGGCCGTCCATGCCGACTGGGTCGGCCAAGGCGTCGGCGCGGGGCTGCTGAAGGACGCTGTACAACGCACGCTGCAGGTCTGCGGGCAGATCGGCGCGCGTGCCTTGTTGTGCCATGCTTTCGACGAGACTGCCAAAGGGTTCTATCTCAAGCATGGCTTCATCGAGTCGCCAATGGATGGCATGACGCTGATGTTGCCGATGGCCTAGGGCGTCGCGCGTCCGATGATCACGCCGCCCGCCGCAGCCTCGCCAACGCCAGATAGATTGCCGGCGTGGTGTACAGGGTCAGCCACTGGCTGACCAGCAACCCGCCCACGATCGCGATGCCCAGCGGCTGGCGCATCTCCCAGCCTTCGCCGGTGGCCAGCATCAGCGGCAATGTGCCCAACAGCGCGGCCACGCTGGTCATCAGGATCGGGCGGAACCGCAGCCGTGCCGCCTCGCAGATCGCGTCGTACGACGACAGCCCGCGCTCGCGTTCGGCCGACAGCGCGAAATCGATGATCAGGATGGTGTTCTTCATCACCACGCCTACGAGCAGGAACAGGCCAAGCAGCGAGATCAGGTTCAACTCGTTGCCGAAGGCCATCAGCGCCAGCAAGGCGCCAACGCCGGCCGAGGGCAGGGTGGATAGAATCGCCAGCGGCTGCACGAAGCTCTCGTACAGCACGCCCAGCACCAGATACACCGCCAGCATCGCGCCGAGGATCAGCCACAGCTGGCGCTCGCGCAGCTTTTCGAAGCCACCGGCTTCGCCACTGAGCCGCGCCTGCACATGGGTGGGCAACATGATCCTGGCCATGGCCTGGTCCACCGCTTTTACTGCCTGGTCCAGGGTGACGCCGGGCGCCAGCGCGAATTCGATCCAGACCGAGGCGAACTGCTGGCTGTGATAGATCCGGTCCGGCGCCATGCCGTACTCCCACCGCGCGATGGACGACAATGGCAGGCGCTGGCCGTCCTTGCCGATCACATGGATCTGCTCCAGCGTGGAGGGATCCTGGGTGTAACGCGGGTCCAGCTCCATCACCACGCGGTACTGGTTGAGGGTGTCGTACAGCGTGGCGACCTGGCGTTGGCTGAAGGCGTTGTTGAGCACCGAAGCGATCATGCGCATGTCCACGCCCAGGCGGGCGGCGGCATCGCGGTCGATGTCGAGCACCACCTGGCGCATGCCTTCATCGCCCTTGGATTCCACATCCACCAGCTCGGGCAGGGCGCGCAGTGCATCGGCCACCTTGGGCGTCCATTGCCGCAGCGGTTCCAGTTCGCCGGAGAGCAGCTGGAACTCGTACTGGCCGCTGTCGCCACTGCCTTCCAGCTTGATGTCCTGGTCCACCCACAGGAACATGCCGCCACCGGGAATCTTCGGCATGTTGGCGCGCAGGCGGTCGATCACCTGCTGGCTGGAGACCTTGCGCTCGGCCAGCGGCTTCATCTTGATCATGATGAAGGCGTTGTTGACCCCGCTGCGCCCACCGATATACCCGATGATGTCGCTGATGGCCGGGTCCGCCAGCAGCAGTTTGCGGTAGGCCTCGATCTTGGGCTGCATGACCTGGAAAGAGAGGCCGTCGTCGCCGCGCGCGAAGCCACGCAGCTGCGCCGTGTCCTGCTTGGGCACGATGCCCTTGGGCACCTGCTGGAACAGCCACACATTCAGCGCGATCACGCCGGCGAACAGCAGCAGCGGCAGTGCGAGCCAGCGCAGCATCGTCTGCAGGCTGGCCACGTAGGCGCCGCGCAGTCGCTCGAACAACGCCGTGCCGCCCCGCTGCAGCACGTTGCCCGCACCGGGCCGCTCACGGCCCAGCAGGCGCGCGCACAGCATCGGGGTCAGGCTCAGTGAAACCAGCAGCGAGACGCCCATCGCCGCCACCAGGGTCAGCGAGAACTCGCGGAACAGCTTCTCGACGAAGTCATCCAGGAACAGGATCGAGATGAACACCACGGCCAGCGCGATGTTCATCGACAGCAGCGTGGCACCGACTTCACCCGCGCCCCGCAGCGCGGCGGTCATTGGCGAGGCGCCTTCTTCGCGATGGCGGGCGATGTTTTCCAGCACCACGATCGCATCGTCGACCACCAGTACCGCGGCCACGATCAGCGCCATCAGCGAAAGCGTGTTGAGCGAGAACCCGAGCAGGGCGATGATCGCCAGCGCGCCCAGCAGCGAGACCGGGATCGCCACCGTCGGCACCAGCGCCGCGCGCCAGTGACCCAGGAAGGCCAGCACCACCAGCACCACCAGGGCGATCGCCAGCAACAGCGTCAGCTCGGCCTCGCGCAGGGTGGCGCGGATCACCGGTGAGCGGTCCATCACCACCTGCATGTCGATGGTGGCCGGCAGCAGTGACTGCAGCGTGGCCATCTGCGCCTGGATGGCGTCGACGGTCTCGATGATGTTGGCGTCCGGCTGGCGGCTGACGATCAGCAGCACCGCCGGGCGCTCATTGTGGAAGCCGCTGGCGTAGCGATCCTCGACGCCTTCGCGGATCCCGGCCACATCCTCCAGGTACACCGGGCGGCCGTCGCGCATCGCCACGATCAAGCGGCGGTACTCGGCGGCGGTGCGCAGCTGCAGCGTGGCCGCCAGCTGCCACTGCTGGGCCTGGCTGGCCACCGTGCCCAGCGGCTTGAGCGCGTTGGCGTTGCGGATCGCCGCGGCGATGTCGTCCAGCGCGATGCGGTGATGGTTCAGGGCATTGGGATCGAGCGAGACGCGCACCGCGGGCAGTGAGCTGCCGCCCACCTGCACCTCGCCGACGCCGGGAATCTGCGCCAGCTTCTGCGCGATCACGGTGGAGGCCACGTCGTAGATCTGGCCCGGCGAGAGGCTGTCCGAACTCAGCGCCAGCGCCATGATCGGCGCCTGCGAGGGGTTCACCTTGCGGTACTGCGGCATGCCCGGCATGCCACTGGGCAGCTGCGCGCGCGCGGCGTTGATCGCCGCCTGCACGTCGCGCGCGGCATCGTCCACGTTGCGGCCGAGCGCGAATGTCAGCTCGACCTGGGTCGAGCCCTGGGTGCTGGCCGAGTCGATCCCGGTCAACCCCGGGATGGTGCCCAGTGCACGTTCCAATGGCGTGGCGACGTTGGCCGCCATCGATTCCGGACTCGCGCCCGGCAGGCTGGCACTGACGTTGATCGCCGGGTAGTCGACCTGCGGCAACGGCGCGACCGGCAGCAGGCGCAGCCCGAGCAGGCCCGCCAGCACCACCGCCACCGCCAGCAGCACGGTGGCGACGGGATGCTGCACGAACCAGCCGATCGCCCGCGACAGCGGACTCACGCCAGCGCCTCGTCAGCCCCGTCGGTCACCGGCGCGGGGCGCTGGCGGAAGCGGTCGAAGAACAGATAGATCACCGGCGTGGTGAACAGGGTCAGCACCTGGCTGACGATCAGCCCACCGACCATCACCAGGCCCAGCGGCTGGCGCAGCTCGGCGCCCGAGCCGCTGGCGAACATCAGCGGGATCGCGCCGAACAGCGCGGCGAGCGTGGTCATCAGGATCGGGCGGAAGCGCAGCAATGCGGCTTGATGGATGGCCTGACGCGGCGCCATGCCGTGCTCGCGCTCGGCCTCCAGCGCGAAGTCGATCATCATGATCGCGTTCTTCTTGACCAGCCCGATCAGCAGCACGATGCCGATCACCGCGATCAGGTCCAGGCTGCGTCCGCTGACCAGCAACGCAAGCAACGCCCCCACCGTGGCCGAAGGCAGGGTGGAGAGGATGGTGATCGGATGGATGAAGCTCTCATAGAGCACGCCCAGCACCAGGTACATCACCACCACCGCCGCCAGCACCAGCCACAACGTGCTCGACAGCGAGGCGCGGAACGCATCGGCCGCCCCCTGCAGGCGCAGTTCGACGCTGGCCGGCAGGCCGATCGCGGCGCGTGCGCTCTCGATGGCCTGCACCGCTTCGCCCAGCGATGCCTGCGGGCCGAGGTTGAACGAGAACGTCACCGCCGGAAACTGGCCCACGTGGTTGATCAGCAGCTGCGCGGGGCGCTGTTCGATCCGGGCGATGCCGCCCAGCGGCACCTGCCGACCATCCGGACCGGTGACGTGCAGGCGTGCGATCGCATCCGGACCGAAGGCCACGTCCGGGCGCGCTTCCAGCACCACGCGGTACTGGTTGGCCTGGGTGAAGATGGTCGAGATCTGGCGCTGCCCGAACGCGTCGTACAGCGCATCGGCGATGGTCTCCACGCTGATGCCCAGACGCGCCGCGGCGACCCGGTCGATCACCACGTGTGCCTGCAGCCCTTGGTTCTGCAGATCGCTGGCGACGTCGGCCAGGGCCGGTGCCTGCTGCAGATGCTCGAGCAGGCGCGGCGTCCACGTATCCAGCTGCGCGATATCCGGGCTGGTCAGGGTGAACTGGTACTGGGTCCGGCTGATCCGGTCCTCGATGCCCAGTTCCTGCACCGGCTGCAGGTACAGTTTGATGCCCGGTACATGCGCCACGCGCTGCTGCAGCCGCGCGATGATCGCCTGCGCATCGGCATCGCGCTGTGCGTGCGGTTTCAATTCGATCAGAAGACGCCCACTGTTGAGCGTGGCGTTGTTGCCGTCCACGCCGATGAACGAGGACAGGCTGGCCACGTCCTCATCTTCCAGCAACGCCGCCGACAGCGCCTGCTGGCGCTGCGCCATCGCCTGGAAGGAGATCGACTGCGGCGCCTCGCTGATGCCCTGGATCAGCCCGGCATCCTGCACCGGGAAGAAGCCCTTGGGTACCCACACGTACAGCAGCGCGGTCAGCACCAGCGTGGCGACGGTAGCGGCCAGCATCAGCGGCTGGCGCTGCAGCACCCAGTGCAGCTGGCGATCGTAGACCGCCACGACGCGGTCGAACGGGTCGCCCTGCTGGGCCGATTCCTGCCCATCGGCATCGCGACGGGTCGCATGGCCGGCCTTGAGCAGGCGCGCGCACATCATCGGCGTCAGCGTCAGCGAGACCAGCAGCGAGATGCCGATCGCCACCGCCAAGGTGATCGCGAATTCGTGGAACAGCTTGCCGACCACGTCGGCCATGAACAGCAGCGGGATCAGCACGGCGATCAGCGACAGGGTCAGCGAGATCAGCGTGAAGCCGATCTGCCTGGCGCCCTTCAGTGCGGCCTGCATCGGCGTGGCACCGCGCTCCAGATGACGGGCGATGTTCTCCAGCATCACGATCGCATCGTCCACCACGAAGCCGGTGGCGATGGTCAGCGCCATCAGGGTGAGATTGTTGAGCGAGAAGCCGGCCAGCAGCATCACCCCGAACGTGCCGACCAGCGACAGCGGGACCGCGATGCTGGGAATGATCGTGGCCGGGATGTTGCGCAGGAACAGGAAGGTGACCATCACCACCAGTGCGATCGCGATCAGCAGCTCGTGCTGCACGCCGCGGATGGACGCGCGGATCGATTCGGTGCGATCGCTGAGGATGGCCACATCCACACCGGCCGGCAGCGAGGCCTGCAGTTGCGGCAGCAGCGCACGCACCTGGTCGACCACGGCGATCACGTTCGCGCCGGGCTGGCGCTGGATGTTGATCAGCACCGCCGGGGTGGTGCCCGACCACGCGGCCAGCTGGCGGTTCTCGGCGCCATCTTCGATGGTGGCCACGTCGCCCAGGCGCAGCGGTGCACCGTCCTTCCAGGCCAGGATCAGGGCGCGGTACTCGGCCACCGAGCGCATCTGATCGTTGGCATCGAGCATGATCGCGCGGGTCGGCCCGTCGAAGCTGCCCTTGGGCATGTTGACGTTGGCCGTGCCGATCGCGGTACGGATGCTGGCCATGCTCAGGCCGTTGGCGGCCAGCGCAGAAGGATTGACCTGGATGCGGACCGCCGGGCGCTGCCCGCCGGCCAGGCTGACCAGGCCGACGCCGGGCAGCTGCGAGAGCCGCTGCGCCATGCGCGTATCGACCAGATCGTGCACCTGCGGCAGCGAGAGGCCCTGTGAGGTCACCGCCAGGGTCAGGATCGGCGTATCGGCCGGGTTGACCTTGCGGTACACCGGTGGCACCGGCAGGTCGTCAGGCAGGAAGCTGTCGGCGGCGTTGATCGCGGCCTGCACTTCCTGCTCGGCCACGCCGAGCGCCACCTCCAGCGAGAACTGCAGGGTGATCACCGACGCGCCGCCGGAGCTGGTGGACGACATCTGCTTCAGCCCCGGGATCTGGCCCAGCTGCCGTTCCAGCGGCGCGGTGACCGCGCTGGTGGTGACATCCGGGCTGGCGCCGGGATACAGCGTGGTGATCTGGATGATCGGGTAATCGACCTGCGGCAGTGCCGCGACCGGCAGCAGGCGGTAGGCCATCACGCCGGACAGCAGCAGCGCCACCATCAGCAGCGTGGTCGCGACCGGGCGCTCGATGAAGGGGCGCGAAAGGTTCATGCGCCGGTCCGCGGCGGGTCCTGCTCCACCACCTCGACCTTGGCGCCTTCGCGCAGCCCGTCGATGCCTTCCACCACCACACGCTCGCCCGCCTTGAGGCCTTCGCGCACCGAGACGCGTTCGCCATCGGCCGGGCCGAGCACCACGCTGCGCAGGGACGAGGTGTCATCGGCCGCGATCACGTAGACGTAGCTGCCCTTGCTGCCGAACTGCACCGCGGCATTGGGAATGACCACCGCATCGCTGCTGCTGACCTGCAGGCGCACGTTGACGAACTGGTTGGGGAACAGCGATTCATCCGCATTGGCGAACTGCGCGCGCAGTTTGAGCGTACCGGTGGCGGTATCGATGCGGTTGTCCAGGCTGGAGAGCACGCCATCGCCCAGTGCAGTGCGCTCCTCGCGGTCCCAGGCTTCCACGGTCAGCTGCGGATTGGCGCGTGCCGCAGCGACCACCGCCGGCAGGTCCGGCTCGGGCACGGTGAACAGCACGCTGATCGGGGTGGTCTGGGTGATCGTGGCCAGCGGTTCGGTATCGCCACTGCGCACCAGGTTGCCGACATCCACATTGCGCAGGCCCATGCGCCCGGCCACCGGCGCGGTGATGCGGGTGTACTGCAGCTGCAGGCGTGCTTCATCCACCGCGGCCTGGTCGGTCTGGCGGCGGCCCTGCAGCTGGCGCACCTTGCTCTGCTGATCACTGAGGTCCTGCGCGGAGACGAAGTGCTTGGTCTGCAGTTCGGCGAAGCGCTTGAGCTGGCTCTCGGCGTTGTCCAGCTCGGCCAGGTTCTGCTGCTGGGTACCCAGCGCACGCGACAGCTGCACCTGGAACGGGCGCGGATCGATCTCGGCCAGCAGCTCGCCGGCGGTGACGTGCTGGCCTTCGGAGAACGCCAGACGCAGCAGTTCGCCATCCACGCGGCTGCGGATGCTCACCGTATGCAGCGGGGTCACCGTGCCGAGCGCCTTCAGGCGCACCACCATATCTTCCTGCGTTGCGGTGGCCACGCGTACCGGGGTCGGCTGCGGACCACCGGACGGGCCGGCGGCGGGGGCGGGCGAGAGCAGTTTCCATGCAGCGATGGCGGCCAGGCCGACAGCGGCAGCGATCAACAGCGGTTTGACCATACGACGGCGAGACGACGGGGGCGTTGAAGCGGACATACGCATCCTGCGCACCCTCCACCGGAGCAGTGCGTCCATGGGGACCGGCCGACAGCGGCTGGTCAACGGGGGAGAGGGTGTCTGGCGGGGCAGCGGGTGGAACACCGCCGCGTGGCTGGATGCCGTTCGAATGGAACGGGAGCGCCATGATACAGGGCCGGGCCGCTCAAGCTCCCGTGACCTTGGTCATGCCCGCCGGTGCGTCAATGCACCTCGTCGCGATACACGAACTTCGGCATTTCCCACTTGAAGTGGATCGCCAGCAGGCGGAACAGGAAGCCACCACCCAGGCACCACAGCGTCGCCGCATTGAGCGATACGCCCAGTTCCAGCAGGGTCAGGTAGGCCGCGCCGGTGAGCAGGGTGATCACCGCATACAGTTCTTTCTGGAAGATCAGCGGGACCTCGTTGCACAGCACATCGCGCAGCACGCCGCCGAACGCACCGGTGAGCATGCCGGCGATCAGGATGATCGGCACCGTGTGCCCGCCCTCGCGCGCGACCGTGCAGCCGATCAGGGTGAACGCGATCAGGCCCAGGCCATCGAGGACCAGGAAGGTGCGCCGGAAATGGTGCATCCAGCGCGCCACCCAGGTCGCGATCAGCGCCGCGCAGATGGTGAAGCCGAGGTATTCCGGGTGCTTCACCCAGCCCAGCGGGTAGTGGCCGAGCACGATGTCGCGCAGCGAGCCGCCGCCGAGCGCGGTGACGCAGGCGATGATGACCACGCCGAACAGGTCCATGCGGCGGCGGCCGGCCGACAGCGCGCCGGTCATGGCTTCGGCCGAGATGGCGATGAGGTAGATCAGGGAGAGCAGCATGGGGTGGCTCCGGGAAACACGTCAGGCGGGGACGGAAACACGCACGCATCACGCCAGCGCCGCTGCACTGTCGTGGGGTGGGATTCCGTTGCCGCTCCCGCTGTCCTTTTGCCTGAGAGTTCGGTGGCCAAAGCCACGTGCCCCTTCGGCGGGTCATTGAAGACCTCTCTCCAGATCGGCGTGTCGGATGCATGGTTGGTGGCTGTGCAGCCACCGGCCTGAGCGATTATGGGAGCCTGCGCCTTCGGCGGGCGCCAGCGCGGCGCCTCTCTCCTGCATCCGGGGCGGATTCTAGCAGTCGCCGGGCCCGTGCCGGGGGATAATCCCGGTATGCCCGCTGAACCCGCCCTCTGGTACCTGTACCTGCTTGAATGCCGCAACGGCAGCTATTACGCCGGCATCAGCAACGACGTGGACGCGCGCTTCCAGGCCCATCTGGCCGGCAAAGGGGCGAAATACACGCGGGCCAACCCGCCGGTGAAGGTGCTGGCGATGCGCGCCTACCCGGACCGGGCAGCGGCGTCGAAGGCCGAGTGGCAGCTGAAGCGGCAACCGCGCGAGCGCAAGCTGGCGTGGCTGCAGTTGCCCGAACCCACGTAGCCCCGCGTGCGGGTTGTTCGGGCCTTCGTTGGCGGCATACCATCGACCCTCGTTCGTTGATCCGCTTGCCCAAGCCCTGGAGTGCCATGTCCCGCGATCTGTCGTTGTACCCGGAAGATGAGAATGGCGATGTGCTCTGGAACATGCTGCAGGATGGCGACGATCTGTCGATTCCGCGCGAGGTGGATTTCGCGCTGATCTTCCCGACCCAGGATGTGGCGATCGCCTTTGCCGTGCACCTGCTCAAGAACGACCAGAAGGTGTCCTTCGCTGCCTACGAGGGCAACGAAGAGTACCCGTGGCAGGTGGTGGTGCATCCACTGATGCTGCCGACCCACCAGAACATCGCCGGCTTCGAAGGTCTGCTGGCCAGCGAGGCGGTCTCCTACAGCGGCCAGGTCGACGGCTGGGGATGTCTGTCGCAGGGATGATCAGGGCGTGGGCGGTCGTTTCGGCCGGCGATCGTCCTGTGCATCGCCGAAGATGATCCGCGCGCTGCGCTGGTAGCTCCAGTACGCCACCGCCCAGTTCAGCAGCACCACCACGCGGTTGCGGAAGCCAATCAGGAAGAACACGTGCGCGGCCAGCCAGAACCACCAGGCCAGCACGCCGGAGAGCTGCAGCCGGCCGAGGTGGACGATGGCGGCCATGCGGCCGATGGTCGCCAGGTTGCCGAAGTCCTGGTACTTGAACGGACCCGGCGCGGTCTTGCCGGCCAGACGCGCCTGGATCGTGGTGGCCACATGCTTGCCCATCTGCTTGGCCGCCGGCGCAACGCCGGGCACCGGCTTGCCGTCGGCCTGGCTCAGTGCGGCTAGGTCACCGGCAACGAAGATCTCCGGGTGGCCCTCCAGCGTGAGGTCAGGCTGCACCGGCACGCGGCCGGCGCGGTCCAGTGGCACGTCCAGCGTGCGCGCCAGCGGTGAGGCGGCGACACCGGCGGCCCAGACCACGGTGCGGGCCTCGACGAAGCGCTCGCCGAGCTGGAAGCCTTCGGCATTGATGTCGCTGACCGGCGTGCCGGTGAGCACTTCCACGCCGAGCTTTTCCAGCTGACGGCGGGCCTTGAGCGAGAGCACCTCGGGGAAGGTGGACAGCACGCGCGGGCCGGCTTCGATCAGGCGGACCTTGGCCGAGGCGGGATCGATATGGCGGAACTCATTGCGCAGCGTGTGCCGCGCGATCTCGGCCAGGGTGCCGGCCAGTTCCACGCCGGTGGGGCCGCCACCGACCACGGCGAAACTCAGCCACGCCGCTTTGCGCGCCGGATCGGGTTCGGCCTCGGCGCGCTCGAAGGCGAGCAGCAGCTTGCGGCGCAGCGCGATGGCATCGTCCAGCGTCTTCAGGCCCGGCGCATCGGCGGCCCATTCGTCGTGGCCGAAGTAGGCATGGGTGGCGCCGGTGCACAGCATCAGGGTGTCGTAGGTAATCTGCGTGCCATCGGCCAGCGTCGCCGTGCGCGCGGCCTTGTCGATGTCGGTCACTTCACCCAGGCGCACTTCGACATTGCGCTGGTGACCGAGGATGTGGCGCAGCGGCGCGGCGATATCCGGCGCGGACAGGCCTGCGGTGGCCACCTGGTAGAGCAGCGGCTGGAACAGATGATGGTTGCGACGGTCCACCAGGGTGATGCGCACGTGCGCCGAGGCGAGGGCACGGGTGGCCCAGAGGCCGGCAAAACCGCCACCGATGATGAGCAGGTGGGGCGTGGGATCGCGGGTCATGCTTCACTCCTTGGCGGGCGCCGGCGGGGGGCGGCGCAGGTCGTCTCGTGATGCGGCCCATGGTCGCACGTGAAGCGCGATGTTCACGTCGATGGCCGATACTGGGTTCAAGGGCCATCGCGCTTGCCCGATGGCCGATCCGATCCTGCCCAGGAGACCGAGATGTCCGAACCGGAAAAGCGCATCGCCCTGTTGATCGATGCCGACAACGCGCCCTCATCCAAGATTGATGCGGTGCTGGCCGAAGTGGCTCGCTATGGCGTGGCCAATGTCCGCCGTGCCTACGGCAACTGGAAGAGCCCGCGGTTGAAAGGGTGGGAGTCCGTGCTGCACGAGTACGCGATCCGCCCCATCCAGCAGTTCGCCTACAGCCGCGGCAAGAACGCTTCGGACATGGCGATGGTGATCGACGCGATGGACATGCTGTACGCCCGCAATCTGGATGGCTTTGCGATCGTCTCCAGTGATGCCGACTTCACCCCGCTGGTGATGCGCCTGCTGACCGACGGGGTGAAGGTGTACGGCTTCGGCGAGAAGAAAACGCCTGAGCCATTCGTCAACGCGTGCTCGAAGTTCACCTACATCGAAGCCCTGGGTCAGCCGCATGCGGCCGATCAGGAGGTGGAGCAGGACAACGAGGAAACCCGCCCGCGCAAGAGTGGCCCGGAGCTGCGCAATGACACCCGGCTGGTGCAGATGCTGCGCCGCGCGGTGACCTCGGCCGAAGCCGAGGATGGCTGGTCACACCTGGGGCCGGTCGGCAGCCAGATCGGCAACCAGGCCTCGTTCGATTCGCGCAATTACGGGTACGGAAAACTCAGCGATCTGCTGGCCGCGACCGGTCTGTTCGAGATGAAGAAGGACGGCAAATCGACCTATGTGCGCGCGCTGCCGAAAAAGAGTGCGGCGAAGGCGGCGAAGTAACAGCCCGCCGTTGGGCGTATCGTATCCGCACCGCGCGACCCGTGCCGCGCATCGCCCGATACGAGAGTCCGATCATGCTGAAAATCTGGGGCCGTCGCAATTCCAGCAACGTGCGCAAAGTGCTGTGGTGTGCCGAGGAGATCGGGGCACCCTACGAGTCGATCGAGGTCGGCGGTGCATTCGGTGGCACGCAGTCGCCGGAATACCGCGCGATGAATCCGAACGGGCTGGTGCCAGTGATCGAGGACCAGGGCCTGCCGCTGTGGGAATCCAACACCATCGTGCGCTATCTCTGCGCGCGCTACGCGCTGGGCACGCTGTACCCGGAAGACGTGGTGGCGCGCGCGCAGTCGGAGAAGTGGATGGACTGGACCACCTCGACCTTCGCCGGCGTGTTCCGCGATCTGTTCTGGGGCACGTTGCGGACCGCGCCTGCTGATCGGGACGAGGCGCGCATCGCTGCCGCACTGGTGCGCTCGGGCGAGTTGCTGGCGATGGCCGATGAGGCCTTGTCGCGGCAGCCGTATCTGTCCGGTGAGCAGTTCGCGATGGGCGATATCCCGTTGGGTGCCTTCATCTATGCCTGGTTCGAGATGCCGATCCAGCGGCCGGACCTGCCGCATCTGGCCGCGTGGTACGAACGGCTGAAGCAGCGGCCGGCGTATCAGCGTGGGGTCATGACCGCGCTGACCTGAGCGGCCGTGCCGACCAACGGTCGGCACCTGCCGGCCTAGTACAGATCCATCGGATCCACATCCAGCGACCAGCGCACCTTGCGTGCCTGCGGCAGCGCGGAGATCTGCGGCGTCACCTGATCCAGCACGCCATGCAGTGGGCGTCGCGCGGGTGAGGACAGCAGCAGCTGGGTGCGCTGGTAGCCGGCGCGGCGGGGCATCGGTGCCGGCATCGGGCCGTAGCGCTCCACGGCGGCATCGTCGGGAATCAAGGCGCGTACGGCGCTGAGCATCGCGTTGGCATGCTCCACCTGCTGTGCTTCGGAACGCAGCAGCGCCAGGTGCGCGAACGGCGGGAAACCGGCCGCCTCGCGCTGCTGCAGTTCCGCATCGGCAAAGGCGTGGTAGCCGCCGTTGACCAGCGTCTCCAGCAGGGGATGCCCCGGGTGGTGGGTCTGCAGCCAGACCTCGCCGGCATCCACCGCACGCCCGGCGCGGCCGGCGACCTGGATCAGCTGCTGCGCGAGTTTTTCACTGGCGCGGAAGTCGGCCGAGAACAGGCCTTCATCGATGCCGACCACCACCACCAGGGTCAGCTTCGGCAGGTCGTGACCTTTGGCGAGGATCTGCGTGCCGACCAGAATCCCCGCGCGATCGCCGAGCGAGGCCAACTGGGTTTCCAGCGCATCCCGCTTGCCGGTGGTGCCGCGGTCGATGCGGATCACCGGGAACTCCGGGAAGGCCTCGACCAGGTGTTCTTCCAGCCGCTCGGTCCCGATGCCCTGCGGCTGCAACGCCAGGCTGCCGCAGTCCGGGCACGCCAGCGGCGCGGACTGGCGCGCACCGCAGTGGTGGCACTGCAGGCGGCGGCCGCCGGCATGCACGGTCATCGGCGCATCGCAGCGCTGGCACGGCGCGGTCCAGCCGCAGTCATGGCAGAGCAGCACGGGCGCATAGCCGCGGCGGTTCTTGAACACCAGCACCTGGTGCCCGGCCTGCAGATGCTGGGTGATGCCGGCCAGTACTTCCGGCGAGAGCCCATCGCGCAGCGGGCGTTTACGCACATCCAGCACGCGCACCACCGGCGGACGCGCGGCGCCCGCGCGCTGTTTCAGGCGCAGGTGGGTGTAACGGCCGGCATGCGCGTTGTGCAGCGATTCCAGCGACGGCGTGGCGCTGCCGAGCACGACGGCTACGTCCAGTGCCTTGGCGCGCACCAGCGCAAAATCGCGTGCGTGATAGCGGATGCCGTCCTGCTGTTTGTAACTGCCGTCGTGCTCTTCGTCTATCACGATCAGGCCCGCATTCGGCAGCGGCGTGAACACCGCCGAGCGCGTGCCGACGATGACCTGTGCTTCGCCCCGCGCGGCGGCGGCCCACACGCGGGCGCGCTCGTTGTCGTTCAAGCCCGAGTGCAGCACATGCACCGGAATGCCCAGGCGGTTGCGGAAGCGCGACAGCGTCTGCGGGGTCAGCCCGATCTCCGGCACCAGCACCAGCGCCTGCTTGCCGCGCGCCAGGCAGGCGACGATGGCCTGCAGGTAGACCTCGGTCTTGCCGCTGCCGGTCACCCCATCAAGCAGGAAGGCGGCAAAGCCGTCGGCGGCGGTGATCGCGGTGATCGCCTCGGCCTGTTCGGCGTTGGGCGCGGGGCCGCTGGCCGGCGACGCGACGGCCGGGCTGTGCTCCAGCGCGATCCGTTCGACCAGCTCGCGCTTGGCCAGCGAGCGCGCGGCGCTGCGCCAGTCGTCCATCAAGGTATCCAGGCGGTCTTCGTTCACCACGCCCTCGGCCAAGCACGCTGCCAGGCGCTGCGGGCGGGTACCGCTGCGCAGTTTGGGCTGCGGGTCGTGGCCGGCGGCCGTCAGCTGCCAGCCCCACTGATGGGTGTCCGGCACGGCCTCACCCCGCCGCAGCGGACCGGGCAGGGCCGTACTGATCACTTCGCCCAGCGGGGCATGGGTGTAGCGCGCCAGCCACTGCAGCGAGCGCCACAGCTCACCGGTCACCAGGGGCGTGGTGTCGATCCACTCGATCGCGGCGCGCAGGCTGCCGGGGTCTTCGACCTGGCCGATCCCGGCCACCACGCCGACCAGCTCCCGGGAGCCGAACGGCACCCGGACCCGTTGCCCGGTCATCCCCGGGTCCGGGGCCGGCCCGGGCGGCGGGGCGTAGTCGAACAGTTGCGGCAGCGGCACCGGCAGGGCGACGCGCAGGGTCGAAGACGAGGAGGTCATCGGGCCAGTGTAGCGGGCAGGGGCGGACCGGATCACGCCCATTCACCGTCTCAACCGGGTGCGCGCCGAATCATAAATCCCACCTAAATATCCGACTTGATTGGAGATTCAGGCTTATCCACATCTTCTGTGGATAAGTCTGTGCGCCACTGCGTATGTGACCGCCTTGCGTCAGGAACTTCCGACGTTCTGCTCAGGTTGGTCAAAAAATAGCCACGCAACAATGATCAATAAAAACAACAAGATAGCTGTGAAACAAAGTTGAAACAGACTTGACGCGGGGCTCACGTGTGGTTCTACCCCGGTTTTACGTGGTGCTGTGCACAACCTTTTGCGCCGGAAGGCTTTGCGGACCGTGGCCGCTCACAGGAAATGAACATCCGCGCGCCGCTGGAGTGACGCAATCGCTATCATTTCCACACAATGATGGAGTTGCTATGACGGCTGCGCCCGCCCCCGTTTCTTCTACCGCAGCCGGCGCGCTGTCGGCGTTTCTCCGTGGCGTTGAACGCCGCGCCCTGGTCGTGGCCGAGCTGCAGTGCGGCGACCCGACCGTCGCCGAACAGGCGCTGGTCGCCGTCATGCGTGCCTTCGCCGGGATCGCCAGCGATCTGCCCATGGCCCAGTGGCCGGAGCGGTTCTGGTCGCTGCTGGTACACCGCGCGCCGTTGCGCGAGCCGGCCGGAGGCACCTGGCCCGCGTCGCTGGAGCACCTGGCCGGGCTGGCCGCGCCGGCGCGACTGGCGTTCCTGCTGCGGATCGGTGGGGGGCTGGATGAAGCCGCGGCCGCAAAGATCCTGGATCTGCCGATGGCCGACTACCAGCACGCACTGGCCGATGCCTGTCCGCGCGATGCCCATGGCAACCCCGATGCCGCTGGCTGGCGTGCGCTGGCAGAGCAGGTGCAGTTGCGTATCCGTGACCTGCCGGCGAGCCGCCTTCAGCGCCTGCAGCAGCCGGTGGCCGCGCCGGCCAGCCAGCAGCCCGATGCTGCCTCCTGGCGCACCCCGGTCAAATCCGATGCGCCCACTCCGCGCCGCCCGGTCAAGCGCCCGCGCGGCCGTCGCTTCCCGTGGAAGGGGGTGCTGATCGTCGCGGTCACGGTGGGCGTACTGCTCGGCGGGGCGGCATGGTGGAAGCACGCCGGCCAGGCCGATGAGCCCACGGCGGACACACCGGAAGGCGCGGTTGCCGATGCCGGCCAGGTCACCGTGGAGGAGCTGCCGGCCGATGACCTGCCGACCGTGGCCCCGACCGCCTCGCCTTTCGCCGCCACGGACGCGGCGATGCTGGCCGATCCGGACCTGCCGACCGCCCGCGATGCCGATCTGTACGCTTGGTTTGCTGCTGGCGGGCCGGTACCGGTGGACGAATCGCAGGCCCAGCCGAGCCGCCCTGAACCCGCTACCGCCGGCCTGGAGACGGCTGCCGCCGATGAGTAAGCCTGCCTTCCTGCTGATCGCCCTTGGGCTCGCCAGTGCGGCCAGCGCCGCCCCCAACCGGGTCGAGGTGCCGCTGGCGGTGCCGGCCCCGCCCAGCGCCACGGCGCCGGCGATCCCGGCCACCCCCGCCGCGCTGGATCCGGCCCAGCTGCGCGAGCTGCGCAGCCGCTACGCGGCCTGGCAGGCCATGACCGAAAGCGAGCGTGCCCGTGTCCGTGCCGCGGCGGCCCGCGTCGCAGCGCTGCCGCCGGCGCAGCAGCAGGCGCTTCGCCAGCGCTTCGCCGAACAGGACCAGCGCTTCCGCGACGGCTGGCTGCTTGGCCCGCAGCTCGGGCATGAGTTCACCAAACTGCAGGGCCTGTTCGGCTATCTGCCGGCCGAACAGCGCCCCACCGCGCTGGCGGTGCTGCGCCAGCTCACGCCCTCCCAGCTCACTCAGCTGACCCTGGTCGCACAGCGCACTCCACCGCAGGACCGCGATCGCGTACGCGCCGAATTCCTGGGCGTGGCCCCGGGTGCGCGTGACACCTGGCTGCGCGAGCACGTCGGCCACTGACGGCATCGCCCCGTTTACCTGAAAGCGCGGCTTTTCCCCGGCCGCGCGCGTAAGATATCGGGCCGCAACCCGGTGCCTGTGCCCTCCGCGCGCGACCGTAGTTGCTGTCTGTGACGTCCATGTCTACCGCTTCCTCCACGCCGCGCCTCTCCCGGGAAGTGCGCGCCACCGGTCTGCTCGCGCTGCCGCTGGTTCTGGGCCATGTCTCCACCGGCCTGATCTCCTTCGTCGACAACGTGATCGCCGGTCACCACGGCACCGACACGCTCGCCGCCGTCACCATCGGCACGGCGCTGCTGTGGCTGCCGATGCTGATCCCGATCGGCACCCTGATCTCGCTGACCGCCTCGGTCTCGCAGCTGCACGGTGCTGGCCGCGAGCGCGAGATCGGCCCCCTGTTCCGCCAGGCGTTGTGGCTGGCGCTGGGCCTGGGCCTGATCATGTTCACCTTCCTCACGGTGGTGCCGCCGTTGCTGCCGGCGTTCGGCATCGCGCCGGACATCGTGCCCGGCGCGACCGCGTTCCTGCATGCCGTGCGCTGGGGCGGCCCGGCGCTGACGCTGTACTTCTGCATGCGCTACCTCAGCGAGGGGATGCACTGGACGCTGCCGACGATGCTGCTCGGCTTTGGCGGCCTGCTGGTGCTGGCGCCGCTGGGCTACGTGCTCTGCTACGGCAAGCTCGGCTTCCCCGAGCTGGGCGCCGAAGGCCTGGGCATGGCCTCGGCGATCATGATGTGGCTGCAGGCGCTGTGCTTTGCCGGCTATCTCTGGAAGACCAAGCGTTTCGCCCATCTGCAGCTGTTCGCGCACTTCGAGGCGCCGCGCTGGAGCGCGATCTGGGACCTGCTGCGGACCGGCCTGCCGATCGGCATCACCGTGCTGATGGAAGGTGGATTGTTCATCGTCACCGCGCTGTTGATCGGGCGCCTGGGTGCGACCGAAGCGGCGTCGCACCAGATCGCCATCAACGTGGCCCAGCTGTGCTTCATGATCCCGATGGGCGTGGCCGAGGCCACCACGGTGCGGGTCGGTCACGCCGTCGGCAGTGGCAACGGGCTGGGCGTGCGCCGCGCGGCGATCGCAGGATTGCTGATCATCCTGGGCACGCAGACCCTGTCCGCGCTGGTGCTGCTGTTCGGCCATGACGCCATCGTTGGCGTTTACACGAACGATCTGGGCGTGGCCGCCCTGGCCTCGACCCTGCTGCTGTATGCGGCCGCGTTCCAGTTCCCGGATGGCGTCCAGGTGCTCTCGGCCGGCGCGCTGCGCGGGCTGAAAGACACCCGCGTGCCGATGTTCATCGCCATGTTCTCGTACTGGGGCCTGGGCATGCCGCTGGGCGCCGGGCTGGGACTGGGGCTGGGCATGGGCCCGCAGGGTATGTGGCTGGGGTTGATCCTGGGCCTGACCGCTGCCGCCATCCTGATGGCCTGGCGCCTGCGCGTGAGCAGCGCCCGCGCCGGTCTCCCTTCGACACCCTGACTTGTGTCCGATGCCGGCGCGCCCGGCACCGGCTATTCTGGCACCACGGCAAGAAGCCACTTTGGAGTTACCCCCATGAATCAACCCGCGCGTCGCAATCCCGTCGCCAGCTTCTTCATCGGGCTGTGGGATGTGATGAACTTTACCCGCCGGCTCATCCTCAACCTGGTGTTCTTCGGGTTGCTGTTCCTGATCCTGATCGTGTTCATCGTCGCGATGGGCAAGAGCGCGACCTCGAAGACGTCGCTGCAGGACCGCACGACCCTGGTGATCGCACCGGAAGGCCGGCTGGTCGAACAGTTCAGTGCTGATCCGGTCAGCCGCGCGCTGGGCAAGGCGGTGGGCGACAAGAGCGCCGAAGAAATCCAGCTGCGCGATCTGATCCGCGCGCTGGAGGCCGCCAAGACCGACAAGAAGATCGAGCGCGTGGTGCTGGAGCTGGACAAGCTGCAGCCGAGCGGCTTCGCCTCGATGCGCGAAGTGACGGTTGCGCTGCAGGAGCTGCGCGCTGCCGGCAAGCAGGTCGTGGCCTTCAGCGAGAACATGAGCCAGTCGCAGTACCTGCTCGCCTCGCAGGCCAACGAGGTCTACCTCGACCCGATGGGGGGCGTGGTGCTGGAAGGCCTGGGCCGCTACCGCCAGTACTTCCGCACCGGCCTGCAGGACAAGCTGGGCGTGGACGTGCACCTGTTCAAGGTGGGCGAGTACAAGTCGGCCGCCGAGCCGTATGTGCTCGATGCCGCTTCGCCGCAGGCCAAGGAAGCCGATCTGTTCTGGATGAACGATGTGTGGCAGCGCTACCTGGCCGACATCGCCAAGGCACGCAAGTTGGATCCGGCACAGCTGGCCGCCGGCATCGACACCATGCCCGAAGGCATCGCCGCTGCCGGTGGCGACCTGGCCAAGTTCGCCCTGCAGCAGAAGCTGGTGGACGGCCTGAAGACGCGCGAGGAAGTGGATACCCTGCTGACCGAGCGTGGTGTCGCCGATGATGACGCTGACGGTGGTTACCGCAACGTCGATCTGGATGCCTACCTGAGCGTGCTCGATGGCCGTCGTTCGCCGGTGGATTCGCGTCCGCAGGTGGCGGTGATCGTGGCGGCCGGTGAAATCTCCGGTGGCGATCTGCCGGCCGGCCGCATCGGTGGCGAGTCGACCTCGGCGCTGCTGCGTGAAGCACGCGACGACAAGGACGTGAAGGCCGTGGTGCTGCGCGTGAGCTCGCCGGGCGGTGAAGTGTTCGCCTCCGAGCAGATCCGCCGCGAAGTGGTCGCGCTGAAGGAAGCCGGCAAGCCGGTCGTGGTCTCGATGGGCGATCTGGCCGCCTCGGGCGGTTACTGGATCAGCATGAATGCCGATCGCATCTACGCCGACCCGTCCACGATCACCGGTTCGATCGGCATCTTCGGCATGATCCCGAACGTGGCGCGCTCGCTGGACAAGATCGGCGTGCATACCGATGGCGTGGGCACTACCCGCTTCGCCGGCGCGTTCGACATCACCCGCCCGATGGACCCGGCCGTGGGCCAGGTCATCCAGTCGGTGATCAACAAGGGCTACGCCGATTTCACCGGCAAGGTCGCCGCCGCGCGCAACAAGCCGGTGGAAGCGGTTGATGAAGTCGCCCGCGGTCGCGTGTGGAGCGGTGCGCAGGCCAAGGAACGTGGCCTGGTCGATGACTTCGGCGGTCTGAAGGCTGCCGTGGCCGACGCGGCCAGCCGTGCCAAGCTGGGCGCGGATGACAAGTTCCGCGTGCGCTACATCGAGAAGGGCGCGACCCCGTTCGCGCAGTTCCTCAGCGGCTTCGCCGGCAGCCATGCCGGTGCCTGGATGCTGGGCGAATCGGGCATGGCCCGCCTGATGCTGGCCCGTTCGATGCCGGAGCTGGACACCCAGCTGCGCTTCGTCGAGGAGGCTGCACGCGATCCGCGCAACAACGCCGCGCCGGTCAAGACGCTGGTGTACTGCTTCTGCGGTCTGTAAGCGGCATCAGCGGTTCGGTGTGACACAAGAACGCCCGGCCTGTGCCGGGCGTTCTGCTATCTGGTCGCTGGGCTCACGGCCGGGGCGGGGTGTCGCCGCCGGTGGCGCGGTCCACCTCAGCAGCTTGCGCGTCGGCGGTCTTCTGCAACGTATCGCCCACGCTCCTGGCGCGGTCGATCGGCTGCTGGATGGCCTCGCGCAGTTCGGTGGCCTGCGGTTCCGGCGGTGTATCCGGCGCCGGGGGCACCGGGCGGTTGCAGGCGCTCAGCGCGATCATCGCGAGCAGCGGCAGGGCAGTACGGATCGTCATGGCAACCTCCCTCGTTGAGCGGGTAGCGGAGCATCAGTGTCCCACCGCCTCGCGCATCGCGCGTGACGGCGTCCGGCGTGCCGGCCATCGCGCGTTATCCTATCCGGGCCGCACCGTGGGTGCCGCATCCCATGGATCACCGCAGGAGAAGCACGTGAGCGCGCAACGTTGGCGACTGGATGGACAGACCGCATTGATCACCGGCGCCAGTGCCGGCATCGGCTTGGCGATCGCGCGCGAACTGCTGGGCTTCGGTGCGGACCTGCTGATCGTCGGCCGCGATGCCGATGCGCTGGAAATGGCCCGCGACGAACTGGCCGATGCCTTCCCGGACCGCGACATCCATGGCCTGGCTGCCGACGTGTCCGATGACGAGGACCGCCGCGAGATCCTGGACTGGGTAGAAGACCACAGCGATGGACTGCACATCCTGGTCAACAATGCCGGTGGCAACATCAGCAAGCCGGCCACCGAATACACCGAAGACGAGTGGCGCGGGATTTTCGAGACCAACCTGTTTTCGGCGTTCGAGCTGTCGCGTTATGCGCACCCGCTGCTGGCGCGGCACGCGGCCTCGGCGATCGTCAACGTCGGCAGCGTGTCCGGCCTGACCCACGTGCGCAGCGGCGCGGTGTATGGCATGACCAAGGCCGCGATGCACCAGATGACCCGCAACCTGGCCGTGGAGTGGGCCGAGGACGGAATCCGCGTCAACGCCGTGGCGCCGTGGTACATCCGCACCCGGCGTACGTCCGGGCCGTTGTCGGATCCGGACTACTACGACCAGGTGATCGAGCGGACCCCGATGCGCCGCATCGGCGAACCGGAAGAGGTGGCGGCGGCGGTCGGTTTTCTGTGCCTGCCGGCCTCCAGCTACGTCACCGGTGAGTGCATCGCGGTGGATGGCGGGTTCCTGCGCTACGGGTTCTGAGCCGGCCAGCGACCGGCACTACCGGTCACGGCACCGGGCAATCGCTGTCGGCCAACACCGCTTCCAGACGCGCGCGCTCGGCGGTCGCCGCGGCCTGGTTGTCCGGGGCCGCGAAGCGCTCGCGGCCCCGCGCATCGCGGAAGCGCTGCTGCCAGCCGCTGCATCGCTGCTCCTCCGCCATCGGCTGGCAGGCGTCGCGCACCACTTCGCAGCTCGCCGCATTGCTCGGCGCATGACTGCCCCCCAGGCCGGTAAGGGCCAGCGATTCGCAGCGAGACGGGGCGGGCTCGCGCTCATGCAGGTAGCGGCCGCCATCGGCGGAGACGCACTGATAGATCTCCGGCAGCGGTGGCCTGGGCGGCCCTGCAGCGTCCTGCACGGCCGTGGAGGGCTCAGGGCGCAGCGCAGCGCTGTCGAGCAGACCACTGGCTTCGTCGCCGTCCTGCGGCAGCGGCGGCATGCTGTATTCGGTGGTGGGGGCGGTCGGCGCATTCCCGGTCACGGCCGGGCCACGCACCGGCGCGCTGATCCGCTGGATGCGCTGTTCGCTGCCAGCGGGGCACGCGACGCTCTGGATGGTCAGGCTGCCGCCGGCATCGGTGCAGCGAAAGAACACCGATTCGTCCGCCGCAGCGGGCAGGCTCACCAGCACCATAAGCAGCAGGGACCGTTTCATGCCCCGCCGCAGTCCTGGTCCAGGCGCGCATCGATCCCGCGCTGCTCGCGGGTCAGTGCGTCGCGCTCGCCCTGCAGCGCACTGTTGTAGCGGCGGATCAGGTCCCAGCGCCGGTCCTTCAACCGCGAACAGACTTCCTGAGCGGGCAGCGCATGGCATTCGTCGCGCACCAGCACGTTGCCGGCGGGCATCACCACGCTGTTTTCCACACCGGGGTACGGATAACCGCCGCCTTCCCAGTGCGAGCTGCCACCGCCGATGTTGATGCTGCCGCCGACCCGTGAGCCGCCGCCGCTGACGGAGAGCGAGCCGCCGCTGCTGCGCACCGAACCACTGCCCATCGGCGCGATCGGTGGCAGCGGGCGTGACGGTGGATAGCCGCCCGATGGCGGCCTCGGTCCGGGACGATAGGGCAGATAGGCATTGGTCCAGATCGGGACCCAGCGCGGATTACCTTCGTTGCTGTCGCTGACGTAGGTGTCGCCCTCGCTGGTGCTGCACTCGTACATCGGCTGCGGCGGCTGCACGTGCACGTAGCGCACTTCGCGCTCGGGCGCTCGCGGTGCAGGCGCCGGGTCGGGCCCGCGGTCGCTGCGTACCACGCGCGGGGCGGGATCGCGCGGACGCTGCAGGTCGCGCACTTCCTGCCGGCCTTCGCGGCACGGTGCGTCCTGCAGCGAGACGGCGCCACTGCTGCCGACGCAGCGATACACGCGCACGTTGTCGCTCTGCGCCGCCGCAGGCACGACAGGGCTCAGCAGTGCGGACAGGAACAAGCACAGGGCAGGGCGCAGGGTCATGCGCTCAGTGTGCGGGTTTGCTCCCCGCCACGCAAAAGCCGGCTCAGCTGCGCAATACCTGGCCGCTGAGCGCATCGCGGATCGGCGTGGGCTGTGCCAGGCCACCGGTCTGGCCATCGATCAGGCCATCGAGCATTGCCAGCAGGCGCGGGTCGAGTTCGGCGCGTGTGCGTGCCGGCGGCTCGCCGGCGAGGTTGGCACTGGTGGAGACCAGGGGGCCTCCCCAGGCGCGGCACAGCGCGGCGACCAGGGGGTGTGCGCTGATGCGCACCGCGATGCCGCTGTGCTCGCCGGTGATCCAGCGCGGCGCACGTTCGCCGGCGGGCAGGATCCAGGTATTGGCGCCGGGCCAGCTGGCCAGCACCGCGCCTTGGCGATCCAGCGGCAGCGCGTCCATCCGTACCCAGCCGTCCAGCTGGGCGGGATCGGCGGCGACCAGGATCATCCCCTTCTCGACCGGCCGTTGTTTGAGCTGCAGCAGCTTCATCACCGCCGCTTCGTGCGCGGGATTGCAGCCCAGGCCCCAGACGGCTTCGGTGGGATAGGCGATCACCCCGCCGGCGCGCAGCGCAGGCAGGGCAGTGTCCACAGTGAGTTCGTTCATGACAGGCGGGCCGGATGCATGGCCCGCATTATCCTCCCGCCGTGGCGGGAGGGGTCAACCAAGGCGATCAGGAGGCCTTTTTGACGGCCTTCTTCACGGCTTTCTTGGCCACCTTTTTGGTTGCCTTCTTTGCCGTGGCCTTCTTGGCGACCTTCTTCACCGCGGCCTTCCTGGTGGCGGTCTTCTTGGTCGCGTCGCCAGTGGCCGCTTTCTTGGCCGGTGCCTTCTTGGCCACGACCTTCTTGGCGGCCTTCTTGCCGAAGCCCTTGCGCACCGGCTTGCCGGTGTCTTCCATCAACTTCTGCACGTCGGCCAGGGTCAACGAGGCGGGCTCACGATCCTTCGGGATCTTGCCGTTCATCTTGCCGTCGCTGATGTATGGGCCGAACCGACCGTTCAGCACCTGGATTTCGCTGCCCTCGAATTCCTTGATGATCCGGTTGCGCGCGATCTCTTCCTTCTCTTCGATCAGGAACACGGCGCGGGCCAGATCGATGGTGTACGGGTCGTCTTCCTTCTTCAGCGAGGCATAGGTGCTGCCACGCTTGGCGAACGGACCGAAGCGACCGATGCCGACGCTGACGTCCTCCTCCTTGTCCTGGCCGAGCGCACGCGGCATCAGGAACAGCTCCAGCGCGTCTTCCAGGGAGATGGTGTGCATCGACTGGCCGGGGCGCAGCGAGGCGAACTTGGGCTTGTCCTCGGCGTCCTCGGCGGTGCTGCCGATCGCCGCGTACGGCCCGAAACGGCCCAGGCGCACGCTGACCGGCTTGCCGGTCTTGGGATCGGTGCCGAGCTCGCGCGCGCCACTGGCCTCGGCGCGGTCGACCGATTCGTTCTTTTCGCCGACCAGCTTGTGGAAGGGTTCCCAGAACCGCGCCATCAGCGGGATCCAGTCTTCCTCGCCACGCGACACCGCATCGAGCTCATCTTCGAGCTTGGCGGTGAAGTCGTAATCCACGTACTGGGTGAAGTGGCTGGACAGGAACTTGGACACTGCACGGCCGACGTCGGACGGGCGGAAGCTGCGGCCTTCCATCTCCACGTACTTGCGGAACAGCAGGGTCTGGATGATCGAGGCATAGGTCGAGGGGCGGCCGATGCCGTACTCCTCGAGCGCCTTGACCAGCGCCGCTTCGGTGAAGCGCGGCGGCGGCTGGGTGAAGTGCTGTTCGGCCAGGATGCGCTCGAGCGGCACGCGGTCGCCGGGCTTCATCGCCGGCAGCTTGCGGCCTTCATCGTCGTCCTCGGCACTCTTGTTGTCCTTGCCTTCCTCGTACACGGCCAGGAAGCCGGGCACGACCACGGTGGTACCGCTGGCGCGGAACACGTGCTCGCTGCCGGCCGACAGGTCCACGCTGACGGTGTTGAGCGTGGCCGGGATCATCTGGCAGGCGACGGCGCGCTTCCAGATCAGCTCGTACAGCTTGCGCTCGTCGTCGGTGAGGAAGCGCGCCACCTGGGCTGGGGTGCGCAGCGCGGAGGTCGGACGCACGGCTTCGTGCGCTTCCTGGGCGTTCTTGGATTTGGTCTGGTAGGTGTTCGGCTGGTCCGGCAGCGAGCCGATGCCGTAATCGCGTGCGATCACGTCGCGGATTTCAGCCAGCGCATCCTGCGAGAGGTTCACCGAGTCGGTACGCATGTACGAGATCAGGCCAACGGTGCCTTCTTCTTCACCGATCGCCATGCCTTCATACAGCTTCTGCGCGACCTGCATGGTCTTGCGCGTGGTGAAACCGAGCTTGCGCGAGGCTTCCTGCTGCAGCGTGGAGGTGGTGAACGGCGGGGCCGGGCGGCGCTTGCGCTCCTTGCTGACCACATCAGTGACGTGCAGGGCGCCCTGGGCGGCCTGCTGGATGCGCATGCGCGCGGCCTCGGCGGTGTCGCCGTCGGTCACGGTGAACTGTTCGAACTTCTGCCCGTCCAGCTTGATCAGGCG
This sequence comes from Stenotrophomonas sp. SRS1, assembly GCF_026130205.1. NCBI lineage: Bacteria > Pseudomonadati > Pseudomonadota > Gammaproteobacteria > Lysobacterales > Lysobacteraceae > Stenotrophomonas > Stenotrophomonas sp. SRS1. The sequence goes on from NZ_JAINFD010000002.1 coordinate 420,647, forward strand.
CGCATTGAAGTGCTGCGAGGGATGCGCGCACAGCGCATCGATGCTCCAGTACTCGCGGGCGATGAAGGCTTCGATCTCTTCTTCGCGCTCGACGATCATGCGCAGTGCCGGGCTCTGCACGCGGCCGGCGGACAGACCGCGCTGCACCTTGCGCCACAGCACCGGGGACAGGTTGAAGCCGACCAGGTAGTCCAGCGCGCGGCGCGCCTGCTGGGCATCGACCAGGTCGCCGGCGATCTCGCGCGGGTGGCCCATCGCTTCCTTGATGGCGCGCGGGGTGATCTCGGTGAAGACCACGCGCTGCATCGGCTTGTCCTTGACCAGCCCGCGTTCCTTCAGGATTTCGGCGATGTGCCAGCTGATCGCTTCACCCTCGCGATCCGGATCGGTCGCCAGGAAGATGTCGTCGGCGCCTTTGGCGGCCTTGACGATGGCATCGACGTGCTTTTCGTTCTTCTCGATGAGGTCGTACCGCATCGCGAAGTTGTTGTCGGGGTCGACCGCGCCTTCCTTGGGCACCAGGTCACGCACATGCCCATACGAGGCCAGGACAGTGAAGTCCTTGCCGAGGTATTTGTTGATCGTCTTGGCCTTGGCGGGCGATTCGACGATGAGCAGGTGCTTGGGCATGGCGTCAGGATTCTATGGGCAGGGCCCCGGGGAGGGCCGCTAGGGTGGAGCAAATGGCCGCATTAGTGAAGCGGCGCGGGCGATATACATAAACCGAACGCCCGGGGGTGGGCCGGGCGTTCAGCTTTCTTGCCTATTAGTGGAATCACGCCGGGGCCGCTTGTGTCAAGCGGCCGGGTGTGAGGATTGCCTGGATCAGGACATCGAGGCGATCACGCCGATCATGGCCAGCATCACGCCGAACAGGGCCACCACGGCCAGTGCGGCGATGACCAGGATCACGATGGTGACCGTGCCCAGGCCGCGCTGCTGCAGCTCCGGATGCTCGGTGAAGGCCCACTTGTCGACCACCAGGGTGTCGCACATCATGTCGTGCAGCGCCTGCTTGCGCTCGGTGAAGGCGGCCATGATGAAACCGATCATCAGGATCAGGCTGCTCACGATGGTGGCCAGGTAGCGGCAGAAGGCCCGCAGGAAGCTGATCCGCTCGCCGTTGCCGCGCACGACCTTGATGCCGACGGCCATCTTGCCCAGCGTGGCGCCACCGCGCGAGGCGTGGAAGCCGGCGTAATAGCCGATGCTGATCACCATGCTGAGCAGCATCACCACCAGCGTCAGCGCGACCTGCACGCCCTCGTTGCCCGAGCTGACGCCCATCACGTTGATGATCATGCTCAGCGGCAGGGTGACCACGGTCAGCAGGATGTAGTCGATGAAGTAGGCGGCGTAACGTTTCCAGAAGCCGGCATAGACCACCTCCTGGCCACTGACCACGGCGGTGTTGGCATAGCCGGTGGCCGCGGCAGGCGCGGTGTACGGCGAGTAGGTACCACCGCCGGTGCCCGGCAGCGGCGCAGTGCCGTTGTCGATGGCGGTGTAATCGCCGCGCAGGTCGATGCCACTGCCGACCGTACTGGCCGTACTGGCCAGATGCTGCAGCTGCAGCTCATCGACGGCCTCGGACAGCGGTGCCCACTGCGCAAACCCTTCCCGCCACACCAGCGTGGTCAGGGTGATCTCACCCCGCTGGAAGCGCTGGCGCATGTCGTCTGCGCTCAGCGGTCCCTGACGTTCCTGGCCATCGGCGAAATACCACTCAGTCATTGCTTCAATCCCCTGTTGGGTGCATCCATGGACATCTGTCCGTTATCAGCCGCGGCAATCCTGCGGCAGGTACGTGTCGTCGGGCTCGCCGCTGCATTCCCAGTGCTGCTGCTCACCGTCGTAATCCAGCCACAGCAGCTTGCCGTCCAGCGAGGTGCTGCCGGGTACGGTCAGTTCGGCTTCCACGCCGCAGTGGCCATTGTCGAAACGGCCGATCCGCACGGCGCCGACGGCACCGGCGGCGTAGCTTTCGGCTGGCTGGAAGCCCTCGTCATCGTTGACCGGGCAGCGGCCATGTTCGCTGGCGAACTCGGCCACGGCGGACTTGATCGGGGCCAGCGTGGCGATCGCCTCGGTGGTCTTGCCGCGCGCGACATACTCGCGGTATGCCGGTACCGCCAGCACTGCAAGCACGCCGCCGACGATCAGCACCAGCACGGCGAACACGGCCGCGATGATGCCCACGATCGCACAGCCGCTCAGGCCCTTGCGGGGCGGCAGCACGGCGGTAGGGTCGATGCTCGGAGCGGGCGTGATGGGCGCGGCAGGCAGTGCCGGCGGGACAGCGGGATCAGGCGTGATCGCCTCCACCGCCTCGGCGGCAGGAGCGATGTCCAGACCGATCTCGGCCGCCACGGATTCCAAGGGCTGCCACTGCGCCATGCCGTCGCGCCACACCAGCGTATCCAGCGCGATGCGGCTGGAACGGTAGAGCGCGATCAACTCGTCAGCAGGCAGCGGACCGCGCTGCTGACTGTTTCCTTCTGCAAAGAACCACTGGTCCACCGGCCCGCTCCTGAATGCGCAAGGCGCTCAGTGTAAGGTCAGTGGAGCGGTTCCGGTTCGTCCACGAACATCTGGGTTTCCATCCAGGCATAGGCGGCTTCGGCACCGGGCTGGTTGAACAGCACCATCAGCACGACCCATTTGAGGTCGTCCAGGTCCAGTTCGTCCTGGTCCAGCGCCATCGCACGGTCCAGCACCAGCTCGCGCTGGCTGGCATCGAGGATGCCGTGCTGCTCCAGGAACATCAAAAAGCCACGGCCTTCCACGTCGAGCTTGTCCAGCTCGGGCCCATGGAAAATCCGTACCGGGCCATTGACGCGGCCCAGTACCACGGCCGGGCGCTGCTCGGCGAGCGCGTCCAGCCAATCGAAGGCCTTGTTGATCTCGGTGGGGCTGAAGCCGGCCTGGATCAGGCCGTTCTGGAGGGAGTCGCGGTCGCGGATGAGATCCGCGTCTTCGCTGAAATAGTGTTCGAACAGGTACAGCAGGACATCCAGAATGCTCTCTTTCATTGCCCCTCGGCCTGCGTCAACGACGCTGTGGAGGTGAAGAAACTAGGGTTTTCGACAGTAGCGACCATAGGCGGCCATTACCTTTCCATCCAGTTCCATGACCAGCAGCATGGCCGACAGCTGAGCCGCCGTCAATCCGCTGCGCTGGATCAAGGAATCCATACCCGTTGGGTCGTCATCCAGGGCTTTCCACAAGCACTGGTAGTCCGGGTCGGTGTAGGAGGGGGCGCGCCCGGGCGCCGGTCGTGCCTGTTCAGTGGGGGCGTCCAGCCGGGTTCGCAAGGCCCCGGCCAGGGTCTGGGCCAGCGCGGTCAGCCCGGCGGTCACCTCGGCCGGTTCTTCCACCAGCGCCGCCCCCTGGCGGATCAGGCGGTGGCAGCCGCGGGCACGCGCGTTGCGGATCGAGCCGGGCAGGGCGAACACCTCCCGCCCGGCCTCGGCGGCGCAGCGGGCGGTGATCAGGGCGCCGGAGCGCTGGGCGGCCTCGATCACCAGGGTGCCCAGGCTGAGCCCGGCAATGATCCGGTTGCGCGCGGGAAAGTGCGCCTGGATGGCCGGCATGCCCGGCGGATATTCGCTCACCACCGCCCCGTTCGCCGCGATGCGGGCATGCAGGGCGGCATGTTGGCGCGGATAGGTCTGCTCCAGGCCGGTGGCCACCACGGCGACGGTCATCCCGCCGGGCACCTGGAGTGCGCCGTCATGGGCCTGCGCGTCCACACCGGTTGCCAGCCCGCTCACCACCGACCAGCCGTCGCGGGCCAGGGCCATGGCAAATGCCTGCGCGTGCTCACGGCCCCCCGGAGTCGGCGAGCGGCTGCCGACCACGGCCACGGCGGGGTGCCAGAGCCGGGCCGGCTCCCCATCCACGAACAGGGCCAGGGGCGGTTCCTCGATCTGGGCCAGCAGGGCCGGGTAGTCGGGATCGGTCAGGCCCAGCAGGTGATGGCGCTGGTCGGCCAGCCACGCCAGTGCGTGCTTCAGGTAAACCACGTCCGGCAGGGCCAGGCGGGCGCACTGGACAGGAGTACAGCCGGCCGCACGCCATGCGCTCGGCCCGGCCCGAAGCGCGGCCCCCGCATCCGGAAACGCCCGCAGCAGGCGCAGGCGGGGTGGCAGGGCACCGCCGGCCAGGACCAGGGTGAGCAGGGCGGTGGACGAGGCAACGCAGGGAATCGGCATCCCGACAGCCTGGGACGCAAACGACGACGGCGCCCTAGGGCGCCGTCGGAGTGCAACGTCAGATTCTGCCGCGCTTACTGCTTATCGGGATGCAGTGCCGAATAACCGACCTTGACCGGCTTTACACCTTCCATCACCAGCGCGTAGCTGACGTTCTCGAAGGTGCGGAACACCATCGCATGGGCGGCGTACTCGTCCGGCAGGGTGACCCGGCCGGCTCCGCTGACCAGCGCATCGTCCATGCGTGACGAGTTCGGGTAGTCCATGCGGTGCGCGACGTGACGACCCTGGCGCCACAGCGAGAACACCGTGCCGTTGTCCACGCCGTTGGCGCTGCCGGCGGAGATCGCGATCACGTCGCGCGGGCCGGCCGAGGTGAAGGTGTCGGCCACGGCCAGCACCCGGACATCCAGATCGGCGGTCTGCGGGGCGGGAACGTGCGGCACGAACTGCAGGTCGTAGGGGCGGGCCTCGACCGGCACCAGCCGGTCGCCGGCGCGGACTTCGCGCCCATCGACCTGGCCCTGCAGCACGACCGAGGTCACCTCGACATCGCCGCTCTGGACGCGGGTCACCGTGCCGACGTTGATCTGGGCCAGCTCGTAGCCCAGCGTCTGGTTGCGCTTGCTCGGCACGATGAAGGTCTTCCAGACGTTGCCGCTGCCAGGCGTGGTGTCGCCACGGGCGTTCAGATCTTCAGTCGGCTTGGGCAGGGCGTACTGCACGGTCGGGCGGACCACGGCGAAACGCTGGCCGACCTGCGCATTCTCCAGGCCCCGCACATAGGCCGTCTGGCCGGTGGTGGCGCGCAGACGGTTGTCTTCCAGATTGACCACGTAGGGCAGCGACTTGACCTCGTCGACCACGCTGAGCTGCTTCAGGAAGGGCTCGACCTGCTCCAGCGGGACGCCGTTGATCGGGGCCTCCTGGCGCTGGCCGGGCTGGGCCACGACGCGGTCCAGATAGGCCAGGCTGAGCACGTCACCCGGGTAGATCAGGTGTGGATTCTTGACCTGCGGGTTGGCCTGCCAGATCTCCGGCCACAGCCAGGGCTTCTGCAGGAACCGCGCCGAGATGTCCCACAGCGTGTCCCCTTTGCGCACGACATAGGTATCCGGGTGCCCGCCATTCATTTCCACGGCGGTAGCATAGGTAGCGACGGTCAGCATCGCTACGGCGACGACCGTACGAGTTCGTTCAAACATAGATGTGGTGCCTGATTCCCCAACAGGTTCGCGCACTATAGTCCAGAAACCGGGGCGCGGGGCAAGCGTTGGCGATAGAATCGCCCTGTACGCCGCTTCGACCGGCGCCCCCTACCGGTATTTGCCATGGCTCTCCTGCCCATTCTCGAATTTCCCGATCCGCGCCTGCGCACCAAGGCCGCGTTGATGGATGCCGCCGACGTGACCACGCCGGCGTTCCAGACCCTGATCGATGACATGTTCCAGACCATGTACGACGCTCCGGGCATCGGCCTGGCCGCCAGCCAGGTCGACGTGCACAAGCGTTTCATGGTGATCGACGTCAGTGAGGAGAAGGACACCCCGATGGTGTTCATCAACCCGGAGATCGTCGCCAACGAAGGGGGCCAGGTCTATCAGGAAGGCTGCCTGTCGGTGCCGGGCATCTTTGCCGACGTCACCCGCGCCAACCAGATCACCGTGCGCTACCTGGATCGCCACGGCGTGGCCCAGGAACTGACCACCGACGGCGTGCTCGCCGTGTGCGTGCAGCACGAGATGGACCACCTGGACGGCAAGCTGTTCATTGATTACCTCTCGCCGCTCAAGCGCGAGATGGTGCGCAAGAAGCTGGCCAAGCTGCGCAAGCACGTTGCCTGAGGTGATTGCAGCGACCGCCGCGCGGGTTGACCGCGCGACGTGTGCTGTCGCGCGGCGCCGGACATCGGCGCCGTTTTACGTTCTGTTAGTGGGGTCGCCATGAAGATTGTCTTTGCCGGTACGCCGGCGTTCGCCGTGTCCTCGCTGCGTGCCGCAGCCCGCCACCATGAAGTGGTCGCGGTGTACACGCAGCCTGATCGTCCCGCAGGGCGTGGCCGTGGCCTGGCGCCATCGCCGGTCAAGCTGGAAGCGATCGCACGCGGCATCCCGGTGTTCCAGCCGGAAAGCCTCAAGACCCCCGAAGCCCAGCAGCAGCTGCGCGACCTGCAGCCGGATCTGATGGTGGTGGTGGCCTATGGCCTGATCCTGCCCAAGGCCGTGCTGGCGATCCCGACCCATGGCTGCTGGAACGTGCATGCCTCCCTGTTGCCGCGCTGGCGCGGTGCCGCGCCGATCCAGCGTGCGATCCAGGCCGGCGATTCCGAGACCGGCGTGTGCCTGATGCAGATGGAAGCGGGGCTGGACACCGGCCCGGTGCTGCTCAAGCAGCACATCGCGATCGGCGCCAACGACACCGGCGGTCAGCTGCACGACCGCCTGGCCGCGTTGGGTGAGCAGGTGCTGTCCGATGGCCTGGGCCTGCTGCGTGCCGGCATCAAGCCGATCGCGCAGCCGCAGCCCGAGGCGGGCGTCACCTACGCGCACAAGCTGGACAAGGCCGAAGCCCGCCTGGACTGGTCCGATGATGCCCAGGCGCTGGCCCGTACCGTGCGTGCCTTCAACCCGTGGCCGATCGCCGAGGCGACATTGGCCGGCGAGCGCGTCCGCATCCATGGTGCGATCGCGCTGGAGGACAACCAGGGCAAGGCCCCGGGCACGCTGCTGGCCGCCTCGCGCGACGGCATCGACATCGCCTGCGGCCTGGGGGCGCTGCGCCTGCGTGTGCTGCAGCGTGAGGGCGGCAAGGCGATCACCGCCGCCGACTACCTCAATGCCCGTCGTGATCTCGGCGTGGGTGCCTGAGATGACCAACGCGCGTTCCAGCAAGCCTGCAGGCCCCTACACCGCCCATACCGCCCCCGGCGTGCCGACCCGCGTGCTGGCCGCGCGCGTGCTGGCCCAGGTGATCGGCCGCGGCCGTTCGCTCAAGGCCGAACTGGCCACCGCACTGCCGACCCTGGACGACAGCCGCGACCGCGCGCTGCTGGAGGCGCTGTGCTTTGCCGTGCTGCGTCGCCGCGCCGCGTATGACGCCGCACTGGCGCAATGGATGCCGCGGCCACTGAGTGTGCGCGAAGACGAACTGCGCGCGCTGCTGCTGGTCGGCTTCGCCCAGCTCGACGCGCTGGAGCTGCCGGCGCACGCCGCGCTCTCGGCCACGGTCGACGCTGCCCGCGCGATGGGCCGAGATCGCCAGGCCGGCATGGTCAATGCACTGCTGCGCCGCGCCCAGCGCGAAGGCATTCCGCCGCTGCCGGCGCGCGATGCCTTCCCGCTGTGGATGGCTGAGAAGATCGAACAGGATTGGCCGGAGGAGGCCGATGCCGTGTTCAGTGCCAGCCTGCAGGCCGCGCCGCTGTGGCTGCGGGTCAACCGCCAGCACAGCAGCCGCGATGCGATGTTGCAGCAGTTGGAGGCAGCCGGTATCGCGGCCGAGCCATCGAGCGTGGGTGCCGACGCGATCTGTCTGCCGGTGCCGGTAGCCGTGTCCGCGCTGCCGGGCTTCGCCGATGGCGCGCTGTCGGTGCAGGATCTGTCTGCCCAGCAGGTGGCCGATGCGCTTGCGCCGCGCCCGGGGTCGCGGGTGCTTGATGCCTGCGCCGCACCGGGCGGCAAGGCCGCACACCTGCTGGAGCGCGATCCCACCCTGCAGCTGCTGGCGTTGGATATCGACGCGCGCCGGCTCAAGCGCATCAGCGAAACGTTCGTGCGTACCGGCGTGGGCCAGCATGCGAAGGTGCTCGCGGGTGACGCGACCGATCCTGCCAGCTGGTGGGACGGGCAGTTGTTCGACACCATCCTGCTCGACGCCCCCTGTTCGGCCACCGGCATCATCCGCCGCCAGCCGGATGTGCTGGCGCATCGCCGCGCGACCGACATCGAGGCACTGATGGCCCTGCAGGCACGCCTGCTGGATGCCTGCTGGACGATGCTTACCCCGGGCGGAACCCTGCTGTATGCGACATGCTCGATCCTGCGCGATGAAAACCAGTTCCAGGTCGAAGCCTTCCTGCAGCGCACCCGTGATGCGGGATTCCTGCCGCTGGGCGAGGCGTATGGCCATGATTCCTGGGCCGGGCGCCAGCGCCTGCCGGGTGAGAACGGTGCTGACGGCTTCTTCTATGCGCGTCTGTTAAAGAAGGGCTGATCCGAACCCGGCTAGAATTCCGCCCCATGCTAAAAAACCGCGCATCCCGAGAGTTCTGGCTGCTTGCCCTGATGGCCCTGCTCGTTCTGGGGGCTGGCCTGGGCATGCGTGATCCGTGGCCGTCCGATGAGCCACGCTTTGCGCTGGTCGCCAAGCAGATGGTGGAGAGCGGCGACTGGCTGTTCCCGCATCGCGGCACCGAGCTGTATTCGGACAAGCCGCCCATGCTGATGTGGTCGCAGGCGACGCTGTACACGCTGATCGGCGATTGGCGCGTGGCGTTCCTGTTGCCCTCGTTGCTGGCCGCGCTGGGGACGCTGGCCTGCGTCTATGATCTCGGCCGCCGCCTGTGGACACGGCGGGTCGGGTTGTACGCGGCGTGGGCGCTGCTGTTCGCGCTGCACTTCACTTTCCAGTCCAAGAAAGCCCAGATCGACCCCCTGGTGGTGTTCTTCATCACCCTGGCCAACTACGGCCTGCTGCGGCACCTGCTCAGTGGGCCGGCGTGGCGATGGTGGTGGCTGGGCTGGTTCGCTGCCGGCCTGGGGGTGATCACCAAGGGCGTGGGGGTGATCGCGCTGCTGATGATCGTGCCGGCCGCGGTGGCATCGCTGCTGGGCTGGCCGCGGGTCAAGCTGCACATCCGCGACTGGCGGTTCTGGGCCGGGCCGCTGGCGTTTCTGCTGGCGATCGCCCTGTGGCTGGTTCCCATGGTGGTGACCGCGCTGGGCAGCGGCTCGACCGAGTACCGCGCCTATCTGGATGACATCCTGTTCCGGCAGACCGCCAAGCGCTATGCGCAATCCTGGGATCACCACCAGCCGTGGTGGTACTTCCTGGGCACGATGCCGTCGATGTGGATCCCGGCCTTCCTGGCGATTCCCTGGGCGATCCCGGCCTGGCGCCGGCGCCTGCAGCGGCGCGATGCGCGCTACCTGCTGCCGTTGGTGTGGTGGCTGCTGATCGTGCTGTTCTTCTCGATCCCCAACGGCAAGCGTGATGTCTACATCCTGCCGGCGTTGCCCATGTTCTGCCTGGCGTTGGCGCCGCTGTTGCCGGGGCTGCTGCGCAAGCGCGCCTTCCAGTGGCTGCTGGGCGGCTTCGTGGCGCTGCTGGCGACCGGCCTGCTGGGCATCGGCATCTCGATGCTGATGGGCCAGCCGGGCTTCGAGCGCAAACTCATCCTCGACCGTGGCATCGATACCGCGGTGACCTCGGGCCTGGGCTGGGTCGCGGTCGCGTTGGGCTGCTGGGCCGTGCTCACCTTGTGCGTGGCCGGGGTGCGGCGCTTCCATCTGGCGGTGGTGGCCACCCTGACCATGGCCTGGGTGGCGTTCGGGCTGATCGGCTATCCCCTGTTCAACGACTCCAGCTCCGCGCGTGGCCTGATGCATCAGGTCGGCGAGCGCATCGGCCCTGATGCCGAGCTCGGTCTGGTGGCCTGGAAAGAACAGAACCTGCTGATGGCGGACCGTAACGCGGCAACCTTCGGCTTCAACCGGCGCTGGGACCGGCAGCTCGCCGATGGCGTTGCCTGGCAGGCGGAACAGCCGCAGCAGCGCTGGCTCCTGGTGCAGGAGGATGCGCTGCTGGCCTGCGTGGACCGTACCAGCGCCGAACTGGCCGGCGTGGCCAACCGCCGGCGTTGGTGGTTGGTAAGGCCGGGTGATATCCATGGCCCGTGCGTGGCCAGTGCCGAGGAACAGGCACGCGAACGCGCGCTGCACCGGATCGATGGCGATGAGTGATTTCTGCAATCCTGCGTGTGGCAATCGAGGTTGGCAATGACGTTCTCCCCCGCATCCGGGCCGGCCGCGCCTGCCTCCCTACCGCTGCTGCAGGGGCGCGCCGGGGTGGCGCATTGGATCGCCACCGTGGGCCTGTTCTGCATGCCGGCGCTGGTGTTGACGCTGCCGCAGAACCTGCTGCCCTACGGCATCCTGTTGCTGCTGAGCACGCTGCTGGCGCCGGACTACCTGTGGCGCGCGCGTAGCCTGGCCGGGCGGCCGGTGAAGGCCTTGACCTGGCTGGTGGTGGCAGCGATTGCCTTTGCACTGCTCTCCATCTATCTGTTCGAGCAGGGTCTGCGCGATATCGACAACCGCTCGCGGTTCGTGGTGATCCCCTGGATCGCCCTGTGGGTCTGTGCACTGCGGCCGGACATCCGCTGGCTGTGGAGCGGGGCGCTGGCCGGTCTTCTCGGCACCATGGTCCTGTCGATCCTGCAGGTGGCCGGCGGCGCGCCGCGTGCCGACCTCAGTACCAACGCCATCGTACTGGCCGACATCGTGCTGGTGCTCATGGTGCTGGTGGTGTTCTGCCGGCCACACAAACGTTGGACATGGGTGATCGTGGGCATGGTCGCCGGCTGCGTCACCATCGTGCTCAGCGGCAGCCGGGGTGTCTGGTTGGCCCTGCTGGCGTTGCTGGTGGTCATGGCGATGAGCCTGCGCTGGCGTACCGGGCCTGCTCGATTGGGCGTGCTGCTGGCGTTGGTGGCGATCGCCGGTACCTTGACCCTGACCATCCCGAGCCTGCGTGAGCAGGTCCGCCTGACCGAGCTCAAGCATGACGTGGTGCGGATGGAGCGCGGTGACAGCGATTCCTCGGCCGGTGCGCGGCTGGAGCGCCTGCAGGTGGCCTATGACACCTTCCTCGACCATCCGCTGACCGGCGTGGGCATCGGCCATTTCGACAGCGCCATGCAGCGGCTGCCGGTCTGCCGCGACGATCCGGGTGAGCTGCGCTGCCATCTGGGCCATGCGCACAACGATCTGGCCGAGTGGGCCGCGACCCAGGGCGCACCTGGCCTGCTGTTGCTGCTGGCCATCTATGGCGTGCCGCTGTGGGTGTTCACCGGCCTGCACCGGCGCAGCGGCGAGCAGGCCTTCCGTGGTCCGGCGGCCGCCGGAATCATGGTGGTGGTGACCTATGTGCTGTGCGGGATCACCCAGTCGATGTTCGCGCACCAGATCACGGCCAGCTTCTACGTCACCATCGTCGGGCTGCTGGCCGGACTGTCGATCGTCCAGGGCCATACCCGCCGGGTGGCGTTGGCACAGGCCAGGGCTCAGGCGCCTGGCTGATCCCGTGGCGGATCGGTCACCGGCTGCCCGTTCTGCAGCATCCACAGCATGATGGTCTTCTGGCGCACGTAGTTGGCGCGCACATAGGCATAGACCAGCCCGTGCCAGCCATCGCGGAAGCCGCCGCGGAACAACAGTCCGCGCCAGAACCGCCACGCCGGGGCAAGGATCAGCTTGGGCAGGGTGGCGCGCTTGCCGCGCGCGAACTCGTGTTCGGCCATCATCCGTGCGTAGCGCTGGGTCTTGAGCAGCTGCTGCTCCAGCGAGCGGTAGGGGTAATGGATCAGATCGCCGGGCAGGGTACCCACCGCGCCATCGACGCTGGCCGCCTCATGGATCTCACGCTTGCCGCGCCAGCCGCCATGGCGGCGGTCGAACAGGCGCAGGACCCGGTCCGGGTAGGCGTTGCCATGCTTCAGGAATTTGCCGAAATACTCGGAAAGCCGTGCGAACCGGTAGCCGTGGTGGCCGGCGAAACCGTTGGCCTGGGCGGACAGGATCGCCTCGCGCAGGGTGTCGCTGATGCGCTCGTCGGCGTCCAGGCACAGCACCCAGTCATGCGCGGCCTGCTCGACGCAGAACGCTTTCTGGCTGCGGAAACCATCGAACGGACGTTGCAGCACCCGCGCCCCGGCGGCGGTCGCGATCGCCACCGTGGCATCGGTGGACTGCGAGTCCACCACGATGATCTCATCGCAGAAGGCCAGCGAGGCCAGACAATCGCCGATGCGGTCGGCTTCATTGAACGCGATAATGCAGGCCGAAATGCGAGGCCGTTCAGTGGGAGCGGTCGAGGAGGACATGATGGCCGAGTACCTGCTGTTTGCGACGGAGCGTTATGCGCTGCCCATTCTCGCCCCTCTGGCGCAGGCGTTGCACGCATCCGGTCAATCGGTGTCGGCCTGGTTCGCCGATGGCGCCGCCGGCGCGTCGCTGCCCGGCGTGCCCAATGCAGGCCTGAAAGACGCGCTGGCACTACGTCCGCGCGCGGTGTTCAGCGCCGCCAACTGGGTGCCGCCGTTCATTGCCGGGGCCAAGGTGCAGGTCTTCCACGGCTTCAACGTGCAGAAGCGCGACAGTGCCCGCGGCCACTTCCGGGTGCGCGGCCTGTTCGATCTGTACTGCACGCAGGGCCCGGCCACGACCACCCCGTTCCGCGAGCTGGCCGCGCGCGAGGGCCACTTCGCCGTGGCCGAGACCGGCTGGCCCAAGCTCGATCCGCTGTTCCGCGATGACGGTGGCCTGAGCGCGGGACTGCGCGTGCCGGCACAGGGCCGCCCGGTGATCCTGTTCGGCTCGACCTTCACCGAGCGGCTGAGCGCCGCGCCGCATCTGTACGAGCAGATCGCGGCCGATATCGCCCGTGGCGAGCACTACTGGCTGCTGACCCTGCACCCCAAGTGCGCCCCGGAGCTGTTCGACCGTTACCGCGCGCTGGCCGGCCCGCATGCGCGCTTCATCGAGCCGGAACAGGTGATGGCCGGGCAGCGCGCCGCCGATGTGCTGGTCTCGGATACTTCCTCGATCGTCTCCGAGTTCATCGTGCAGCACAAACCGGTGGTGACCTTCCGTAACCGGGTTCCGCAGCCGCACATGATCGATTTCGACGATGCCACCCAACTGCCGGCGATGCTGGCCCAGGCGTTGAATCCCACCCCGGCGTTGATGGCCGAAATCCGGCGCTACGCCGATACCATCCATCCGTTCCGCGATGGGTATTCGGCCGAGCGGGTGATCGCGGCGACCGAGGATTTCCTGTCCGGTGAACTCGGTACGCTCAAGCGCAAACCGTTCGGTGCATGGACGCGCGGCCTGCAGATCCGCAAGGAGCTCGGGTATTGGGGGCCGGCGAAGCGGTAAGGCTCTCTCCTACCAGCGCAGGCGACGCTTCGCCAACGCGCGGCCCAACTGTTCGTACACCGCACGCGCCTCCGCTTCCGGCAGGTACTGCAGCACCAGCGGCGTGCCCATGCCTGCACCCGCGGTATCCAGCCATACGCTGGCGGTGCCCAGCCGGCGGTCCAGCGGCGAGCGGGTCAGGCGCAGCGCCTGCAGCTTGTCCAGTTCGGCAAAGCGCCACCAGCGCTGCCACCAGCCGCCGCGCACGGCGACGTAGTCGTCATCCAGGTGATAGCCGATGCGCGCCATCTGCCGGTGCGCGCGGAACGCCGACCACGGCAGCCACAGCAGCAACACCGCGCCCCACGGCCCGCCGTACCAGATCGCCGCCGCCGTCAGCAACGGAACGATGCACAGCGCGGCCAGGCACAGCCGCCACCAGCCGCGCATCTGCACCGGCTGCCAGCGCGCTGGCGGCCACTGCAGGTGCGGCAGCAGATGCTGGACCAGCCCATCGCAGACGGCCGGCGTCGCCAGCGGCGCCAGCTCGCGCAGGTCACGCCGCTCACCTTCGCCGGGGTTGCCGGCAGCGATATCGATACGCAGTTGCCGGCGCTGGAACCAGCGCTGCAGCGCACTCTCGCGCAACGTCCAGGCCTGGATCCGGCGCCGCGCCACGCTGGTGCGCATGCGGGTCAGAAGCCCACTGGCCACGGTCAGCCGGCGCTCGTGCTCACTGAGCCGGAAGCCGTAATAGCGCAGCAGCGCGAGCACCACCGACAACACCCGCAGCATCACCCAGAAGCCCACCACGGCGACCACCGCGGCAATGGTCCACAGCCACATCCCGGGGTGCAGGTGGCTGGCATACCCGAAGGCCTGCCGACCGCCGGCCTCGATCACATCGGAGACGCTGCCACGCGGGAACAACTGCACCATCGCGCCCAGCACTGCCACCACCACGACCCAGCCGCGGTTGGACAGCAGGCCGATACGGACCACCTCGCCCGGGCTCAGGGCGAGCAGCACATCCTCGGCCGGTTCGGCCGCAGCGGCGTCGCCCTCGGCCGTGGCCGGCACTGCCTGACCGCGCTGGCGTACCAGGCGCTCCAGTGCCAGCGCCTGATCCAGTTTGAGCACCCGCATTTCCGCTTCGGGGCGATGGCCGCCGGCCGATTCCAGCTTCAGCTCGGCCACGCCGAACAGGCGGTGCAACGGGTTCTGGTGGACCACCACGTTGTGGATGCGGGCGAAGGGGATCTCGCGACGATTGCGCGCGAACACCCCGCTGCGCACGGTGATGGCCGACGCGCCGATCCGATAGCGATAGGTGAGGTACTGCAGCACCGAGTACGCGACCAGCGCCACCACGGCGATCACCGGGCCGAGTGACAGCCACAGCTCATCGCGGTCGCCGCGCTGGCCGAACACCACCAGCGCGATCAGCGGTATCAAGCCCTGACGCAACTGCATCAGCAGCACGAACAGCCATGACCAGGGATGCAGCCGCTGCTCCGGCGCGGCGTCAAGCGGCGGCGGGGTACTCACAGTGCGTCGTCGTCCTGGTCCAGCTGGTGCGCAAGGGTGTCGCGCAGGCGCTCGGCATCGGCGCTGTCCAGCCCACTGAGCGTGACCGCACTGAAGCGGCTGCCGGCGGTATGCACGACCAGCGTGCTCAAGCCGGCACTGCGTTCGATCGGGCCACGGCGCAGATCCAGGTGCTGCACGCGCGAGGTCGGTACACGGGTTTCGTTCTGCCAGAGCAGGTCGCGGCGCAAGCCAAGGCCCTGCGCATCCAGCCGCCAATACGTGCGGCGCTGGCGGCGGAACGCGAGGGCCGCACCGATCAGCGCGCCGAGCACGACCATGCCGGTTGCGCCCCACCAGCGTCCCGGCAGATCGAACACCACCCAGAGCGCGCCGAGCACGCCTCCCAGCAGGAGTGCGCCGGCGATCGCACCACCGAACGCGGCCAGCGAGGCCGAACGCAGGGGCATCGCCTGCCAGTCGGGGGCGGGCGGCAACAGCGGCAAGGGCGGCGGCACGGGAGTGTCGAGAAGTTCGGACAAGGCAAGGCGCTCGGCTGGAAAACGGACCGGGCGCATGCGTACAGGTGCAACCGCCCGTGGCGCAGACGGTAGCAGGTTGCCGTGGGCTATTGCGCGGCCTGGATCAGTGCGTCCACATCGAGCAGGTGGCCGGCGCGTTCGGCCTTGGTGCGCAGGTACTGCTCGTTCTCGGCGGTGATGTCGCCGGTGACCGGCACGCAGTCGACCACGTCGATGCCGGCATTGCGCAGGCGCTGGGCCTTGGTCGGGTTGTTGCTGAGCAGCTGCACACGGCTGACGCCCAGGCCCTGCAGCATCGCCACGGCACTGCCGTAGCGGCGCTCGTCGGCACCGAAGCCGAGCTGGGCATCGGCGTCGATCGTATCCAGGCCATCGTGCTGATAACCGTAGGCGCGCATCTTCGCGGCGATACCGGTGCCGCGGCCTTCCTGGTCCAGGTACAGCAGCACGCCGCCGCCGAGGTCCTTGAGCTTGCGCAGGCCGCGCCGCAGCTGGTCGCCGCAGTCGCACTTGAGCGAGCCGAACAGATCACCGGTCAGGCAGGAGGAGTGCACGCGAACCGGCACCACGGCGGACAGATCCGGGCTGCCCACGATGATGGCGACCTGGTCACGCTGGGCCACGCCGCCGCGGAACACCGCGAATTCGGTCATGCCGACCTCGCGCAGCGGCACCGGCGAGCGGGCCACCAGTTCATACGCATGCGCGGCCTGCTCGGCGCCCTGGCTCAGGTCGCACAACGAGACCTGCGCGCAGTCGTCGAAGCGGCGGTCATCGGTGGCGAGCAGCACGCCGACCATCGCCGGCAGCAGCAGGCCGAGGCGGGCGATTTCCACCGCGCCATCGTCCAGCGCTTCGCCACCGGTCCAGCCCGGGGGCATCGCACCGGGGTCGCGCAGGTAGCTGAGCGAGGGCAGGGCATCGAAGTCGATGCCGGCCAGCGGCACGCGCGCGCCCCGATCGGCGCTCACCCCGAGCACACGGGCGCGGGTGGCGGTGAGGAACAGGTAGTGGCGATCTTCCGCGGCCGCGGCAAAGGCGGTGAAGCTGGTGCGGGTACTGCTGTCCAGCGCGATGAAAGCCAGGCGCTGGCCCTGGCCATCGTCGATCACCACCGGGCGGCCGGCACGCAGTTCGGCCACCGCGCGCTCGCAACGGATCGCGGCCGGGTCGCCGAACAGGGAAGAAGCAGAGGACATGTCAGGGGCCGTGGGGGACATCGTGGTTTCCACAGTGGGGACGGATCGCGGCGATTCAATCGCACCAGCGGCGCGACGCTGCGTCGCAGTCAGTGCGGATGGTCCTCGGTGGCATAGGGATCGTCCTCGCCGCTCTGCGGTGGGCGCAGCGTATAGCGCTTGTAGGTCCACTGATACTGCGCCGGATCGCGCCGGGCGATGCGTTCGATCCCGGCATTGAGGGCGGTGGCCGCGGTGCGCGGGTCCGGATCGGCCACGGCCGGCGGGGTCGCTTCAATATGCAGGGCGAACTCCATGCCCGGGCCGATCCGCTCGCACCAGCCGTACAGCACGGTTGCGCCGGTGCGCTCGGCCAGCCGGTTGACCAGGGTCATGGTCAGCGCCTCCACCCCGAAGAAGGGGGCGAACACCCCGTCGCCGGCCTTGGGCTGCTGGTCGGGCAGGATGCCGGTGGCGCCGCCGTCCTTGAGGACCTTGAACAACTGGCGCACGGCCGGGCCCTCGGCGCGCACCTGCTGCACGTTGTCGCCGCCGCGGACCAGCTGCAGGAAGGCATCGCCCACTTCCTCATCCGGCGCCTTGTAGACGATCGCGATCGGCCCGCGCGAGGCCAGCCACTGGTTGAGCAGCTCCCAGTTGCCGTAATGCGGTGCCGCCACGATCACGCCTTTGCCGGCGGCCAGGGCGGCGTCGTACAGCGCCTCGCCGTGACGCTCGGTCAACCGCGCGAGATTGCGTTCGCGCGGCTGGGTCCACAGGCGCAGGGTCTCGATGGCCTGCAGCGCGGTCGAGCGCAGCACCTCGCGGTGGAGCACGGTGCGCTCGGCCTCGCCCATGTCGGGGTAGGCCAGCTCGAGGTTGCGGCGGGTGACGCGGCTCTCACGGGCATTGAGACGGATCCACAGCCAGGCCAGGACGGAGGCGAAGGCACGCAGCCAGGACCAGGGCAGGCGGGTGAACAGGGCAGCGGCGCGGTAGGCCAGGCGGGCAGTGGTGTGCGGTTTCATCACTGCAAAGTCTAGCCGCTGGCGGCCTGCCTGTCGGCGCGCGGGCACGTTAAGGTAGGCCGCCTTCAGTTGCGGAGCCTTGTCCATGCTTGTCCTGATCCAGCGCGTCAGCGAAGCCAGCGTCCGTGTCGAGGGGGCGGTCATCGGCCAGATCGGCTCCGGTCTGCTGGCCCTGGTGGGCATGGAACCGGGCGACAGCGAGGCCCAGATCGCCCGGATGGCCGATCGCCTGCTTGGTTACCGTGTGTTTGGCGATGAGGCCGGAAAGATGAACCGGTCCCTGCGTGATACCGGTGGCGGATTGCTGCTGGTCAGCCAATTCACCCTGGCGGCCGATACATCCAGTGGGATGCGGCCGGGCTTCAGTACCGCCGCGCCGCCGGCGGAGGCTGAACGCGGATTCAACCGGCTGGTCGATATCTGCAGACAAAAACACGCCCCGGGGGTGGAAACCGGCCAGTTTGGTGCCCATATGGTTGTCAGCCTGGTCAACGATGGTCCCGTGACCTTCCTGCTCAGACCCTAGCCCCCGGGACCACCGCCCGGGAACGCGGGGCGCCGGGCTGGTATAATGCTAGGTTCTATTCCCTCTCCCAGCCGGTGGCGCGAGCACTACATGGCCAACGAACGTCCTGCCCAGCAAAACGACATCAAGCTTCTGATCAGCAAGGGCCTGGAACAGGGCTACCTGACCTACGCCGAAGTCAATGACCATCTGCCCGACGACATCGTCGACCCGGAGCAGATCGAAGATATCATCGGCATGATCAACGGCATGGGCATTGATGTCCATGAAGTTGCGCCCGATGCAGAAACCCTGTTGCTCAACGATGGCAACACCGGCAACCGCGAAGTCGATGACACCGCGGCCGAAGAAGCTGCCGCCGCGCTGAGCGCGCTCGACACCGAAGGTGGCCGCACCACCGACCCGGTGCGCATGTACATGCGCGAAATGGGTACCGTCGAGCTGCTGACCCGCGAAGGCGAAATCGCCATCGCCAAGCGCATCGAAGAAGGTCTGGGCCAGGTCCAGGCCGCACTCGGTACCTTCCCGGTATCGGTGGAATCGCTGCTGGCCGACTACGACGCGCACAAGGAAGGCAAGAAGCGCCTGGCCGAAGTGATCGTCGGCTTCAACGATCTGGTCGAAGAAGTCCCGGCCCCGGCCGTGGCCGAAGACACCAGTGACGACGCTGACGACGACGCCGATGAAGAAGATGACGGCGACGACGTCGAGGAAGAGGCCGGCCCGACCGGTCCGGATCCGGAAGAAGTCGCGCGCCGCATGCAGGCCCTGAGCGATGCGTACACCGCGTTCAAGAAGGCCGCTGCCAAGGGCGACCGCAAGCCGCTGGCCAAGCTGCGCGACGACATGGCCGCCGTGTTCGTGACCCTGAAGCTGCCGTTGCCGCTGACCGATGTGCTGGTCAAGCAGCTGCGCGACGTCATGGCCTCGATCAAGTCCCACGAACGCCGCGTGCTGAACCTGGCGACCGTGACCGCGCGCATGCCGCGCAAGGACTTCATCCGCTCGTGGGAAGGCAACCAGACCAACCTGGAGTGGGTGGAAGACGCACTGAAGCGCAAGCAGAAGTGGTCCTCGGCCCTGCGTGACGTGAAGGATCAGATCATCTCCGAACAGCAGGCGACGATCGACATCGAGAAAACCACCTGGCTGGAACTGGACGAGCTGAAGGAAATCAGCCGCGCCATGGCCTACGGTGAAGCGCGTGCACGCAAGGCCAAGAAGGAAATGGTCGAAGCGAACCTGCGCCTGGTCATCTCGATCGCCAAGAAGTACACCAACCGCGGCCTGCAGTTCCTCGATCTGATCCAGGAAGGCAACATCGGCCTGATGAAGGCCGTGGACAAGTTCGAATACCGCCGTGGTTACAAGTTCTCCACGTATGCGACCTGGTGGATCCGCCAGGCCATCACCCGTTCGATCGCCGATCAGGCGCGCACCATCCGTATTCCGGTGCACATGATCGAAACGATCAACAAGTTGAACCGCATTTCCCGTCAGATGCTCCAGCAGTACGGCCGCGAGGCTACGCCGGAGGAGCTGGCCAAGGAAATGGACATGCCGGAAGACAAGATCCGCAAGGTGATGAAGATCGCCAAGGAGCCGATCTCGATGGAAACCCCGATCGGCGACGACGAGGATTCCCATCTGGGCGACTTCATCGAGGACACCAACGTGGAGTCCCCGATCGAGAACACCACCAACATCAACTTGTCTGAAACCGTGCGTGACGTGCTGGCCGGCCTCACCCCGAGGGAAGCCAAGGTGCTGCGCATGCGCTTCGGCATCGACATGAACACTGACCACACCCTCGAGGAAGTGGGCAAGCAGTTCGACGTCACCCGCGAGCGTATCCGCCAGATCGAAGCGAAGGCGCTGCGCAAGCTGCGTCATCCGAGCCGGTCCGAGCAGCTGCGCAGCTTCCTGGATATCGATTGATCGATTCCAGCGCACCGCGTTGAAACCCGACAGACCCCGCGCAAGCGGGGTTTGTTTTTTGGGGCGGGTGTCGCCGCGTGGTGTACTCGAGCCTAGCGGCGGCGCAGCGGATGGAGGGGTGTTCGACGGGGTTGGGATCGCTAGGCTGATTTGGTGATTTCGTTGCGTTTTTCGTAACTTAATTACGGATTTTTTCTCGGTGTTCTCCGGGGTGATGTTATTTCAATCAATGGCTTATATGGTTAATTGGGTTGCGCTTCGCCGAAGATTGCCGTATAGATTCGTAACTTAACTCGTCCCGAAACTTAGGCCATGGCCCGTCCTCGTACCGTCCAGCTCCAGACGCTGTTCGACAACCTGCCTGCTGGCGAGGTCGTCTCAGCTGCCGATCTCGTCGATCGCCTGGGGGTTACCCGGACAACGTTGAGTCGTCTTGTCGCCGAGGCCGGGGATCGCGTGGTGCGACTTGGCCGCACCCGCGCCACGGTCTATGCCATGCGCCAGCAGACCGCCGCGGGCAGCGAGTGGCCGCTGTTCCGTCTGCGCCCGGACGCCACCCTTGAAGAACTGGGCACAGTCGTGGCACTCACGGGCGAGACCTTCCACGTGACGACCAACGCCGCACGCCCCAATCTGACCCGTTCGCCAGCCGAGACCGTTGATGGCCACTTCCCGGGGCTGCCGTGGTACCTGGACGACCTGCGGCCACAGGGTTTTCTCGGGCGTACGTTCGCGCATCGTCGCGGGCGTGACCTGGGCGTCCCCGACGACCTCAATCGATGGCAATCGGGTGACACCCTACAGGCGCTGGTGCGTGCAGGCGGCACCGAGATCGGTGATCTCCTGCTGGGCGGCGATGCCGTGCAGATGGCGTTGCGCGCGCTCGACGCGCCTGGCGATCACGTCCTGGCCGGGCAGCGCGCGCGTCGTTATCCCGAGCGCGCCGCAGCGGCACTGGAAGGCGAAGACGTCGGATCGTCGCCGGGTGGCGAGCAACCGAAGTTCACTGCCACGGTGGAACATGAGGGAGGGCGCTATGCGGCGCTGGTGAAGTTCGCGCAGCCCACCGCAGGCGAGGCCGCAGAACGCTGGGCGGACCTGTTGGTCTGCGAGCACCTCGCCCTGCAGTGCCTGCGCGACGCCGGCGTGCCGGCAGCGGTGTCCGAGATACTCCAGACCGACACGCATACGTTCCTGGAGGTGCAGCGCTTCGACCGCACCGTCGACGTGCTGGGCCGGCGCGGCTTCGTCTCGCTGCTGGCGCTGTCCTCGGCCTTCGTCGGTGACGTGACCGTGGACTGGGGGACCGCCGCCGACGCGCTGCTGACGCAGGGCTGGGTCGATCGCGACGCGCAGGCCGCGATGGGAAGGCTGCACGCGTTCGGCCGGCTGATCGGCAACAGCGACATGCATCAGGGCAATCTGGGTTTCCACCTGGTTGATCGCGGCCCGCTGCCGTTGGCGCCCGCGTATGACATGTTGCCGATGTCACTGGCACCCTCGCGCACAGGGGTGCTGCGTGTGGCTGCGCCGCTTGCCTCCATCGCGCCGGAGCGCAGCGGCCAGCTCGCGCACCTGCACTGGGCAGCGCCGCTGGCGGCGGACTACTGGCAGCGCGTGGCGGGTTCGGCGCTGCTGCGCTTGGGCGGGCTGCGTGAGCTGGCTGCGGAGAATGCGCGTCGGGTGCAGGCGATGGGGCAGCGTTTTGGCTGATGTGAGGGTTGCAGTGGAAAGCGCCTGCGGGCCTCCACTACACTGTGCGGCCGCAAGGGCCTATAGCTCAACGGTTAGAGCAGAGGACTCATAATCCTTTGGTTCCAGGTTCGAGTCCTGGTGGGCCCACCAAAAAGCGCTACTGCTGCAGCATCGTCGCGATGTCTACTACCGGTACGAACTCATTTGCACGCCCGACCTTGTGCTTCTCCAGCAGGCCGGCGTCCACAAGGGCCGTCAAATCGCCCAATGCGGTCGGGTAGGAAATCTGATGGGCAGCTTGGTGGGTCGCCACGGTGTACCCCCGATCTGGATCCTTGATGGCATTCGCGAGAATCGCCCGCTGTCTGTGATTGAGCTCGATGCCGGCCACCTGCGCCTTGCGTAGCACTCGGCGCGCTGCCCTGTCCTGCTCGCTCTTGCTTAGGATGTACCGGTGCAGAGCGGTGATCGACTGTTCAATCGCATCCAGCTGCTGTGCGACGAAGTACGTCATATCAACATCGTCATGCTCGGTGTACAGATACGCGCGCATGTAGTTGCCGGGGGACTTTCTGAGCACGCTGGAGATGGAGAGGTACTCCGTCAGCCAGTAACCTGCATTCATCATTGCCCAATAGAAGAGAACGCGTGCGGTGCGTCCATTTCCATCGTAGAAGGGGTGGTCATATCCGATCTGGAAGTGAATCGCGATGGCGCGGATCACCGGATGTACGAACGGCTCGTCGTCCTGGCTGTTGGCAAAGTCGCACAGACGTTGCAAGCGTTCGCGCGCTTCCCGTGCAGGCGGTGGCGTGTGAAGCACGGTGTCCGATCCACGGTCGAAGATCAGTACGTTGTCCTCTGCGGTCCGCAGCCGGCCGCAGTGCTCCTCGGACTCGAGTGTGCCGTCGGTGAGCATCGCATGCAGTTCGAGAATTTCATCGACGGTGAAGGGGCGCTTGCCGCGCTCACGGATCGCCTTCATCGTGATGTAGTTGTTGTAGATCATCCGCTCGCTTTGGTCGCGAGGTTGTCGACCCGTGCTGAGCATCTCCTTGGCCACCACTCGCGTGGTCGCAGCACCCTCGAGTTGGGAGGATGTCATGGACTCCTCGATCAACGAGCGCATGAGGAAACGACCCTGCCCACCAGAGCGTTCCATGCCCTGGATGGCACCGGCCGCTTCGCGGTCAATGAAGTGAAGGCGCTTCTGGAGGGTGTCGGTAATGGACACCGAGAAGTTCACGGCATGCTTATCGAGCAGTGGCAGGTTGCGTTTCAATCCCAGCCTGGCCAACTTGATGCTGGCCCACCAGGTGCGCGAGGTCAGCCCCTCAGGCGGGGTTTTGTGCCGGAGCCTGTCCCAGTGAATGTACTCTCCATTGACCTCGGCAGAGGTTTTGCCGGACATGATGATGCCGAGGAAGCCGGGGTGCTGGGCTGCCTCTTCCATGATTTCGTTCAGCTTTGGCGGGTCTACCGGGATCTTCATGGATGCTAACTATAAAGTTTGTATAAGTTTTATAGCAAACTGGGTTTCAGGGCAAAGGGCTCTTTGCAGGCGCATCGGGCCTGACTTGCAGCCATACCTGTTCAGATTCAATGGGTTCAGACACAAGAGGGGTGCTCTATTGCCCCCAGGGGTGCGCGGCGATGCTTCTTCTGGCTCGTCCAGTTGTGATCTGGGCGTCAGGCTTATAGGTAACTGGGCCGCTGCGCCAGCATGACGGAACGGCCGCCGCCTCACTCCTCGTATCATTCAACGCAACAACGATGGCGCCTGGTCAATCCGCCACGCGCCATTCAACGCAAGCACCACTGCGAACTTCCCGCATAGCAGCACGTCGGCTTCATTGTCCGCGCGCACGCAGCGATCAGCCCCCGGCAGCATCAGCACCTCGACCTCGCCGATGAAGTCATGCCGCTCATGGTGCTGGCCACGCACCATCACGCGATACGGTCCGCGAAGCGTGTGCACCACCGGGCGACGGCCCGCGGCCTGTGCCGCCCCTGCAAGATCAATCGCGTTCCCGCGGGGCATGCGCCAAACGATGCGCTCGGGCTGACCGAACCACTCCAATGCCCTCACCTCGCGGGTCTGAAGGGCCCGCGTGGGCGGCATGCGGCGCACTGCGGCCGCGGCCCGCTGGCTGCGCAGTGCGGTCCACAGCATGCTGCCCACGATGAACAACCCGGCGGCCATGATGTAAACGAACACCAGGCCGAACCACGGCGAACTGTTGGGAATGCCGAACAGCATGGCAAGTAAGACGAGCAGCAGTGCCCATCTGATCCATTCGCGCGAGTCCTTTCCCGTTGTCACATTCGCTTCCTTGAGCACGGTCTGCAGGCGCGCAGACCGTGGAATTCTGACACTGGTGGAAGCGCAATGCATTGCAGGGGGCGGAACGCGCATCAACGCAGCCCTCTTCGCCGTCGTCGTTGGTCACCCTGCCATTGGGCAGGTGCCCCCGCGCAGGTGCAGTGCTAAAACATCCAGCAACACCCCGCTCAGGCTCTGGATGATGAAGCAACGCTACTCAACGCTGTCGGCCTGCCTGACGCTTCTGCTGCCCACGGTCGCGTACGCCGGTGTCGACCTCGCCTCGCTCGACAAGGAGATGGTCGGCCCGCGCACCGAGATTCTCGTGCTGGGCAGCATCCACCTGAGCGAGCACGAGGCCTTCGATCCCAAGGCACTGGATCCACTGCTGGACAGGCTGGCGGCGTTCAAGCCCGGCTACATCACCATCGAAGCCATCAGTGGTGAGCAGTGCGATCTGGCCAAGCGTCATGCAACGGTCTACGGCGATGATTACTGTGCCAGCACGGAGACGGCGAAAGCGGCCACGGGACTGGAGGTGCCGACCGCGCTCGTGCAGGTCAACACGACGTTGGCGGCGTGGCCGGCTGCCCCCACCGCCGGGCAACGCCGCCAACTCGCGGCGCTGTTCCTCGCCGCTGGCGAGCGAGCGTCTGCCTATGTGCAATGGCTGCAGCTGCCCGTGGCCGAGCGACGGGCAGGTGATGGGCTGGACGAGAGCCTGGTCGAACTGCTCAAGCAGCTTGGCACCCGCAAGAACGAGAGCTATCAGGTCGCCGCAGTGCTCGCGGCGCGACTCGGCCAGCAGCGTGTGTACGCCATCGATGATCACACCGGTGATAACCACCAGATTGCGGATCGCAAGGCGTTCGGCACGGCGCTCCAGCAGGCGTGGAGCACCTATGGACCTGCGCTGGATGCCATGACCGAACGCGAAGCGGCCTTCATCGCCTCCAACGACGTGCTCGGGCTGTATCGCAGCGTCAACGATCCTGCGGCGCTGCAGGTGCTCGCCGAGTCGAATGTGAGCCAGACACTGGCTGCCGTATCGCCGCAGCACTATCCCCAGATCTGGGTGCAGGGCTGGGAGATCCGCAATCTGCGCATGGTCGCCAACATTCTCGAGGTCGTGCGTGACCACCCCGGTTCCCGCGTCCTCTCCATCGTCGGCGCGTCTCACAAGCCGTGGTTCGACGGTTGGCTGGGGCAGATCTCCGGGGTGGATATGGTGGATGCACAGGACGTACTCAAGGAATAGAGGGCGCCGCTCGTGGCACCCTCCATGCTGCCTCAGAAACGATAGCCTACCTCCGCACCGACGATGCGCGGCCGGTCGATGGGGCCGTAGTAGTTGCCGTCGCGCCCGAACGCCAGGTTGTCGAAGATCAACCCGTTGATGCGCCGCTTGTTGGTCAGGTTGTCGACGTACACGCGGGTGCTCCACGGTCCGGTTTCATAGCCGAACTGCACGCCGAGGATGGCGACCGCCGGTTGGTAGGCACGATTGCGTTCGTCCAGCGCCATGCGGCCATTGAACGAAGACTCCACACGCGCGAACAGCCCGGAGCGGTGCTGGTAGCGTGCGGCAAGATACGCCGTGTACTGCGGAGTGAGTTTGACGTCGTTGCCGGCCAGGCTTTCATTCGCGCCGACGAACAGCTTGCGGTACTCGGCGTCGACGTAACCCGCATTTGCCATCAGCGTCAGGCCCGGCAGGACCTCCAGCGCGCCTTCCAGCTCGACACCGCGCGAGCGGATGGACGCATCCGAGCCAACATAGTCCGAGGAGATCGGACGGCCGTTGGCATCGGTGGCCAGCTGGATTTCCTGCCAGTTGTCCGAGGTGATGTGGAACACCGCGCCACCGATATGCCCGCGCCCGTTGAGCACGTTCATCTTGAAGCCGAGCTCATGGCTCCACATCATTTCCGATTCGTAGCGCAGCACTTTGTCGTTGACCACGTCACTCTGCGCGGCCGCCAGGTTGAAGCCGCCCGGAATGTAGCCCTTGGCGGATGCGGCGTAGAACGAGAGCGTGTCGCTGGCGTCGTAGCGCAGTGACACGCGCGGCAGTGTGGCAGTGAAGGTGTGTGCGAGTTCGGCGTCGCGATAGAACACCAGCCCGCCCGGGCCAAGGTCGAGCGTGCCTTCGCGCTGGCGTGTGGAACGCCTGGCCTGCTCATGGCGCAGGCCGAGACTGGCGGTCAGTTTCGGCAGCGAGGGTGGGGTGTAGCTGGCGGTGCCGAACACGCTGTAGTCCTGCCCATCCGAGCCCTGCAGCGGGGCGAGGTCATAGCTGCCCAAGCCGCGCAAGGGCGGGCCGACCAGCGTGCCCAGAATGGAGTCCTTGTGGTGCCGGTAGGTGGAAACGCCGGCGATGTAGGTGAGCGCCTGATCGCTGGGGGAGCTGAAGCGCAGTTCGCCGTTCCAGCTGTGCTGCTTGTCGTAGATGCGGCCTGCCAACGCGGGCGTGGCGGTCATATCGAAGTCGTAGCCGGCGGAGGTGTCCTCCTCTTGGCGGTAGGACAGTGCCGCGTCCAGCGTGCCACCGGACAATTGCCATTGCGCGCTGGTCCCGGCCACGGTTTCATTCTTGGTGGTGCGCTTGGGCGCATCGTTGATGTAAGTGAAGTCACCAGTACGACGGCCGCCGTTGAAGAGATCGCCGTAGGTACGGTTATACAGGCCGACATCCAGCGGCAGATATTCGTACTCGAACATCCCGGGTGCACGCGTGCCCAGGTGATAGGCGATCGCGTTGATGGCCAGCGTATCGGTCGGTTCCCAGCGCAGCTTGCCCTGCAGATAGGTTTCCTTGACCTTGCCCTTGACACCGTTGAAGGGCGTGAGGTTCTTGAGGTGGCTGTCTTCGTCCGAGGCCATGAACGCCACCGAGCCGGACAACCGGTCACTGTTGCCCAGCGCGCCGCCGAGGAAGCCATCCACGCTGCTGCCATGGCCGTTGCCGAAGGAGGTCAGCCCGACATTCACCTCACCTTCGGTCGTCGCCGACGGTGCGCGCGTACGCACCAGCACCAGGCCGGACTCGCTGTTCGCCCCGTACAGCGTGCCCTGCGGCCCGCGCAGGATCTCCACCGACTCCACATGGTTCAACACCGCGTTGCTCAACTCGCGGAACGGAATGCCATCGATATAGACCGAGGCCCGGTTGACCAGAAACGGGTTGGACTCGATGCCGCGGATGGAGATGAACATGTCGCTGAGCTGGCCCATCACGTTGAACTTCACGTTGGGGGCCAGCTTGTCCAGGTCGCGGAACTCGGTGACGTGCGCTTCCTTGAGCGCTTCGCGGTTGAGCACGGTGACCGACATGTCGCTCTTGAGGTACGGGGTATCGCGTTTGCTGCCGGTCACTACGATGCCGTCCAGCTCGGTGGCCTTGGCGGCCGGGGTGGACTGGGCCCGGGCGGGTGCACTGGGCAGCAACTGAAGCGCGGCGAGCACGGCGCCGGCAAGTACAGCGTGGTTCACGAGGAGCCTCTGGGGGTGGTGGCGCGCACCACGGTGATGGGGAAGAATCGCCAATGTTATTGTGTAACAATCAGGTGCCGCTGCTCCATTTCCGGAGCGGCCGCTCCAGAACGGGACACCCGATGACCTGCGCCTCTGCCTCACCAACGACTGCCGTGGCTGCACGCGTGGCGGCCGAAAGTGGCGGTCCGCTGGACGCGTGCGTTGGCAATGCCGACGGCTCGGTGCTGATGCTCCGCCATACGTTCGCCGCGGCGCAGGGCGCGATGGGCGAGGGCAGTGCGTTGCGCATCGGGCTGCTCACTGGCGGCGGCGGCGCCCTGTATCAGCGCACGGCGCTCGGACGCATCGCGCAGCCCTGGCGCGCAGGCGCGTTCAATGTGGTGCTGCCGGACTGCCCAGGCGAATTCCGCAGCCCAGCGCTGGCGCTGCTGGGCTTGGCCATCGACGCGCGGCATCTGCAGGGGCACGACGTGCGCTTGGAGCAGCTGCATCGCGCAGCATCGACGCTGCAGGAGGACCCGGTGATCGCCTCGGTGATGGGGGCACTATGGCACTGCGCTGAAGCGCATGCAGGCTCAGCCGCGTTCTTCGAGCACGGTATCGATCTGGTCATGACGCGGCTGGCAGGACTCCCGGTTGCGGCGCCCGCGACGCGACGCGCGTTGTCGCCGGTGCACGTCAAGCGCGTTCAGGCCCTGATCGAGGCCCATCTCGGCGATGACCTTGGCGTTACCCGCATGGCGCAGGAAGTCGGTCAGGAGGCCAGTGGATTCAGTCGCGGCTTCCGGCTGGCGACCGGCATGACGCCCTACGCGTACCTCACCTGGCGCCGGATGGAGGCCGCCAAGCCGAGGCTGCTGGCAGGCCACAGCGTCACCGAGGTCGCCTTGGCGATGGGCTATGCCAACCCTGGCAAGTTCGCGGCGGCGTTCCGAAGGGTGACCGGGCAGGCGCCGTCGCGATGGGCAGGCAATGCCACGCGGTGATCAGGGCTGCGCCGCGCCAGTGTCCAGGCCGCCCACCGGTTCGGTCTCGAACCGCTCGCCGAACCCCGTGATCATCGGCCGCGCTTTCGCGATCGCCGCCTGGACAGACGGCAGTGTCAGCGAGGCACGGTGCAGTTCCTGGCTGTCCCAGACCTCGGTGATCCAGATTGCCTCCGCCGCGGTCGGGTCTCGCGCCACTACGTAGCTGCGGCAGCCCGGCATTGCGCTGGTGCCCTCCAGCAGGATCGCGATGACGGCGTCGCGCTGGCCGGGCGCGGTCAACATCTTGCCGATCAAACCGTACATGGGCGCGTTCCGGGGCAGGGGGGGTGCCCGCATCCTGCGCGCCGCCGCCACGGCCGGTCAATGGCCGCCGGTTTGAGGCCCCCGTCGCCCTGCGGTATCCTGCGCGCCCCTCCTGCTCCGGCCGCCGTGTGATGACGCCACCCTGATACCGCGTTGACGACGCGCCGGCCCTTGCGCTGGCTCAGGGAGTGCTTGTCTTCATCACACAACGCGCCGTGCGCATCGCCGGTGCGTGGAGTCTGTCCATGTCTGTGTCCTATCCGCTGCGCCAGCAATGGCTCGGCAACATCCGCGGTGATCTGCTGTCCGGCGCCGTGGTCGCCCTCGCGCTGATCCCCGAGGCGATCGCCTTTTCCATCATTGCCGGGGTCGACCCCAAGGTCGGCCTATACGCCTCGTTCTGCATCGCGGTGGTCACCGCCATCGCCGGTGGCCGGCCGGGCATGATCTCCGCGGCCACCGGCGCGATGGCGCTGGTGATGGTCGATCTGGTCCGCGACCACGGCCTGCAGTACCTGTTGGCCGCCACGATCCTGGCCGGACTGCTGCAGATCGTCGCGGGCACGCTCAAGCTCGGTGCACTCATGCGCTTCGTTTCGCGCTCGGTGATCACCGGCTTCGTCAACGCACT
Source organism: Stenotrophomonas sp. SRS1 (assembly GCF_026130205.1). Lineage (NCBI taxonomy): Bacteria > Pseudomonadati > Pseudomonadota > Gammaproteobacteria > Lysobacterales > Lysobacteraceae > Stenotrophomonas > Stenotrophomonas sp. SRS1. Next base: position 450,173 of record NZ_JAINFD010000002.1, read on the forward strand.
GGCCATCCTGATTTTCCTGGCGCAGTTGCCCGAGCTGATCGGGATGCCATGGACGGTGTACGCCGTGTGCGCGGCCGGCCTGGCGATCATCTATCTGCTGCCGCTGCTGACCCGGGCGGTGCCCTCACCGCTGGTGGCGATAGTGGTGCTCACCGGGCTGTCGATCTGGCTTGGCCTGGACATCCGCACCGTCGGCGACATGGGTGCGCTGCCGGACAGCCTGCCGACCTTCCTGCTGCCGGATGTGCCGCTCACCTGGGAGACGCTGCGCATCCTGTTGCCGGTCTCGGCCACGCTGGCGGTAGTCGGTCTGCTGGAATCGATGATGACCGCGCAGATCGTGGAAGACATGACTGACACCCCCAGCCAGCGCAACCGCGAGTGCGCCGGGCAGGGCCTGGCCAACATCACCGCCGGGCTGTTCGGCGGCATGGGTGGCTGCGCGATGATCGGGCAGTCGGTGATCAACGTGTCCTCCGGCGGGCGTGGCCGGTTGTCCTGTCTGGTGGCGGGTGTGCTGTTGCTGCTGCTGGTGGTCTACGGCGCGGACTGGGTCCGGCAGATTCCGATGGCCGCCCTGGTCGCGGTGATGATCATGGTCAGCATCGGCACCTTCCACTGGCGCTCGTTCGCCGAGTTCCGGCTGCACCCGAAAAGCTCCTCGGTGGTGATGCTGGGCACGGTGGTTGTGACCGTGGCCACCCACGATCTGGCCAAGGGGGTGCTGACCGGGGTGCTGCTGTCGGCGCTGTTCTTCGCCCGCAAGGTGGGCCGGATGCTGGACATCGCCGAAGCCAACACGGCCGACGGTACCCGTGTCTACACAGTCAGCGGGCAGGTGTTCTTCGCCTCGGCCGGGCAGTTCGCGGCGGCCTTCGATCTGCTGCACGTGCCCGCGCGCGTGGTGATCGATCTGACCGAGGCGCACTTCTGGGACCTCAGCGCGGTGGGTGCGCTGGAGCGGGTGACCGGCAAACTGCGTGCACGCGGAGCGCAGGTGGAGGTGGTCGGACTCAACGCGGCCAGCCAGACACTGGTGGAGCGGCTGGGGCGGGGCGATGCCTCTGCCGGCGGACACTGAACACGGTCAGAAAGCCGTGCTAAACATCGTGGGCCTATCGCCGTTATCCAACTGAGTCCCTTCTCTGGGCGGGCACCGTCGCGGTGCCTGCAGGCGGCATCTTCACAGGGCGGGACGGTGGCATCGATCCCCGATCTCCGCTGGCCGCGCCGTGATTGCACCGCGCGCGTACCGGCCCGCAATGGACTGCGTGTTTCCGTGGCGGCGCATGTCTGCGTCCGCCGGTATGCCCTTTTTCCGGAACCGCCCCCATGCCCGTGTCCCGCCCCACCGCGTCCAAGCGCCCCGGCAGCATCGCCAACCGACTGATGCTGGGTACGGCGTTGATCGCCATGCTCTGCTTCGGTGTCACCGCCGCCATCAGCTATCGGGAAGCCAGCGCGTCGCTGGTCGATGCCTCCCGCCACACCATGCAGAGCGAGGCCCAGGCCGAAGCCCTGCGGGTGAGCGGTGATCTGTCCAGCGCCTTCGCCACCAGCCAGGCGCTCGCACAGAATCTGCTCGTCCAGCGCGCTGCGGGAACGCTGTCGCGGGCGACGGTGTCTGCGGTGATCCACCAGCAGGTGCAGGTGCACCCGGAATGGGTGGGCTTTGGCACGTTGTGGGAACCCGACGCCTTCGATGGCAAGGATGCCGAGTTCGTCGGCGCCGAGGCACACGATGACACCGGCCGGTTCATGAGCTACTGGGCCTGGCACGACGGTGCGCCGATGCAGGATGCGCTCACCGGCTATGACGTGCCCGGCGATGGCGACTGGTATCTCAAGCCGAAGGCGCTCAAGCGGCAGACCGTGGCCGAACCGTACACCTATGAAGTCGGCGGCCAGAAAGTGCTGATGACCACGCTCTCCACCCCGGTGATCGATGAGGGGACGTTCGTTGGTGCGGTGACGGTGGATTTCGCGCTGGCCGCATTGCAGAAGCACCTGGCCGCGTTGCGCCCGATGGGCGAAGGCCATGTCGAACTGATCTCGCCCGGTGGCATCGTGCTGGCCGCGCAGGACCCGCAGGAAATCGGCAAGCGCCGCGACGACGCCCTGACCGCGGCGATGCTGGCAGCGGTCAAGGCAGACAAGCCCTTCGATGCCTTCGAGCCGGATGCGGCAGGTAATGTGAAGACCTACGTTCCGCTGCGCATCGGCGGCAGCCAGGAGCATTTCGCGCTGGGCGTGGTCGTGCCGCATGCGCTGATCACCGCGCAGGCGCGCGCGCTGCTGTGGATCATCCTGGCCGTTGGCCTGGGCGCGGCACTGGTGCTCAGTGGCAGCGTGTACGTGTTGCTGCGCCGGCAGGCGATCCGCCCGCTGGCCGATGCGGTCCGTCTCTCGGCCGACGTCGCCGAGGGTCGTCTGGATACGCCGCTGCCGCCCGCGCGCAATGACGAGGTCGGCCGACTGCTCGAATCGATGCAGCGTATGCGCAGCCAGCTGCGCGCAGTGATGGCCGCACAGGGTGAGATGGCCCAGCGCCACGAGGCAGGCGAGCTGAGCTACCGCATGGACGCCCATACCTTCCCGGGCGAGTACGGCAAGATGGTGGAAGACACCAACCAGCTGGTGGGCGCCAATATCGCGGTCACGCGTCGTCTGGTCGAGGTGATGCAGCGCTATGCGGTCGGTGACCTGAGCCAGGACATGGATCGTCTGCCCGGTGAGCAGGCCGCCTTCACCGCCGCGATGGATACCACCAAGGCCAACCTGCGCGCGATCAATACCCAGATCGGCGATCTCGCCGGTGCCGCGGCAATGGGCGATTTCAGCCAGCGTGGCGACGTGGTGCGCTTCGATCACGACTTCCGCGCGATGGTCGAAAACCTCAACACCATGATGCAGGTCAGCGACGACAACCTGCAGCAGATCTCCGCGCTGCTGCGGGCGATCGCCGCCGGCGATCTCACCGCGCGCATGCAGGGCGATTTCCACGGCGTGTTCGCGCGGATGCGTGATGATGCCAACACCACCGTGGTGCAGCTGACCGACATCGTCGGCCGCATCCAGCAGGCCACCGGCAGCATCAACCTCGCTGCCGGTGAGATTGCCGCAGGCAACAGCGACCTGTCGCGCCGTACCGAACAACAGGCCGCCAGCCTGGAAGAAACCGCCGCCTCGATGGAGGAACTGACCTCCACCGTGCGTCAGAACGCGGACCATGCCGTGCAGGCGAACCAGCTCGCCGCGGGCGCAGCCGATGTGGCGTCGAAGGGTGGTGAGGTGGTCGGCAAGGTGGTGACCACCATGGCCGGGATCGAGGCGTCCTCCAAGCGCATCGCCGAGATCATCTCGGTGATCGACGGCATCGCGTTCCAGACCAACATCCTGGCATTGAACGCAGCGGTCGAAGCGGCGCGTGCGGGCGAGCAGGGCCGTGGTTTCGCGGTGGTCGCCACGGAAGTGCGCGCACTGGCGCAGCGCTCGGCGGGCGCGGCGAAGGAGATCAAGGGGCTGATCGACGATTCGGTCACCCAGGTTAGCGCGGGCTCCGCGCTGGTCCACACCGCCGGCCGCACCATGGAAGAGATCGTCACCGGCGTGCGCCGGGTCAACGACATCATGGCCGAGATCTCGGCGGCGTCGAAGGAGCAGTCGGCCGGTATCGAGCAGGTCAACCAGACCATCACCCAGATGGACGAAACGACGCAGCAGAATGCCGCACTGGTCGAGGAGGCCACGGCGGCTGCGCGTGCGATGGAAGAGCAGGCGCAGCAGCTGGGCACGGCGGTGGCGATCTTCCGGCTGCAGGCCCATCCCGGCACGCCGGCCGCACCGGTGCGTCGTAGTGCGCCTGCGCGCGGTACCTCGCGCGTACCGGTGGCGGCGGTGGCGAGTGAGGAGTGGCAGACGTTCTGAGGCCGGATCCTGCCGATTACTCCCGTTGGTCGGCGCGCTCCATCGCGGTGGTACGTCGGGCGTTGATGTAAGCCAGCATGTGGTGCCCGGCGCGTATGCCGGGTACCTCAATGAAGCGATAGCCAAGCTGTGCCAATGGAATGGCGATGCCAAGCGTCAGCGCTGCGCAGGCAAGATAGGCCAGATCCGGTTGGGGTACTGACGCCTGGATACGTCGGAACACCGGTAGGAGCAGCGCAATGACGATGGGATGGGCCAGATAAAGCGAGTAGCTGACCTGGCCGAGGTACGTTGTAGCGCGGTTGACCACCGCCGACAGCGGGAACAATGACATGCCAAGAAGCAACACGGCATAGGTGGCGCCGAACAGACCCCAGCCGATAGCCGGGGATAGAGCTGCGCGTGCACTGGCGAGCGTCAGCCCGATCAGCACAGTGCCACCGATGACCAGCAGCCCCATGCCGCAGCGCCGAGCCTTGCTCGGCTGCATCACGTGAAGTGCCTTGAAGGCGTGATAGGCAAGAATGCCGTAGAGGAACACAGGCAAGTGGCGCAGCAGGCCGTAGTCGCCAGTCGCCGCCAACCCGGGTGCGCCAAGCATGCCCGTGACCGCAAGCAGGCTGATGATGGTGCCCAGCAGCGCCGCCACGCTGGCTCGCGTCAGGGTGTGGATAAAATGGAAAAGTAGTGGAAATACTGCATAGAAGAGCATTTCTACGCCAATGGCCCAGCTGGCCCAGACGATCCCGGCTTCCCATCCGTCAAACAGGTTGAACGTGAACGTCACATTGGCCAGGATTTCAGTCGCAGAGTGACCAGCGTGGCTGCCACGGCCATCGCGCCAGATCGAGAAAGCCAGCAGCACGAAGAACAACGGCGCGATACGAAACACCCGATGCAGGTAAAAGCTCAGCAGCGGTCGAGGCGTCGCGGCGTGGCGCGGCATTGTGTATGCCAGCGAGAACGCGCTGATGACGAAAAAGAGCGCGACGCCGGTACCACCCATTGCCAGGATCGCGCCCATTACTGGGCCTGTCGCCAGTGCAGGTGATGGCATTGCCATTACATGGAAGATCACCACATAGACGGCAGCAAGCCCACGCAGGGCATCGAGGAACGCGAGTCGGTTTGACGGAGCCATGACGGTCCTTGTCCAGGCAGGTGGCAACCCTCCTTTCGGCAGGAGGTCTACATGCGGGCGGGAGATGAACTCCGTGCATGCTATCACCCGCATAAGGCGCTGCCAGAGTGCGGGCTTCTCAGTTTGCTTGCCCGGTGAGGGCATCAACGACAGGCTCGATTCGTTTCAATGGGGGAGTGCGGCGGTCTCATTGAAGCAGCGGCGTCCGAGGCGCAGCGCCAGATGGACCAGTACGATCAACACCGGCACCTCCACCAAAGGCCCGATCACGGCAGCGAATGCGACCGGTGAGCCCAGCCCGAAGGCGGCGATCGCCACGGCGATGGCCAGTTCGAAGTTGTTGCCCGTTGCGGTGAAGGCGATGGCGGTGGTGCGCGGATAGTCGCGTGCGATCCAGCGGCCCATGAAGAAGCTCAGCAGGAACTGCACGAAGAAGTAGATCGTCAGTGGGATGGCGATACGTACCGCATCCATGGGAATGCGCACCAGATCGCCGCCCTTGAGGCTGAACATCGCCACGATGGTGAGCAGCAGTGCGACCAAGGTGACCGGGCTGATCGCGGGCAGGAAGCGCGTTTCGTACCAGTCAGCCCCGCGCACGCGCAGCAGCAGGCGTCGCCCCAGATAGCCCGCCGCAAAGGGGATGCCCAGATACACCAGCACCGCGCCGGCAATGGTCCAGGTGCTGACATCAATCACGCTGCGCTGCAATCCGAACAGCGGCGGCAACACGGTCAGAAACAGCCACGCATAGACGCTGAAGAAGGCGATCTGGAACAGGGAGTTGAACGCGACCAGGCCTGCCACGTACTGGTTGTCGCCGCGCGCGAGCTGGTTCCAGACCAGCACCATCGCGATGCAACGGGCCAGACCAATCAGGATCAGCCCGGTCATGTACTCCGGCCGGTCGTGCAGGAACACTGCGGCCAGCGCGAACATCAGCACCGGTCCCACCACCCAGTTCTGCAGCAGCGACAGCGCCAGCACGCGCTTGTCGGCGAAGACGGCGGGCAGCGCCTCGTACTTCACCTTGGCCAGTGGCGGGTACATCATCAGGATCAGACCTGCTGCGATCGGCAGGTTGGTACCGCCGATGGTCATCGCGTCCAGCGCGGCGGGCAGGCCATCGAAGACGGTGCCCAGTACCACCCCGAGCGCCATCGCCGCGAAGATCCACAGGGTAAGCCAGCGGTCCAGAAAGGACAGGCGGGAGGTGGCACGTGTCGTCATCGCGATGGGCCCGGCGGTCAACCGATCAGCACGACGGTGCGCATTGGCCGGTGGGACCGCAGTCCGTCTCGCCGGCACAGCAGTTCTCGGTGAGGTAGCTGATGAGGCCATTCATCGCCTTGAAGTCGGCGCGGTAGCAGATGCTGCGCCCGCGCGACTCGGCGCTGACCAGGCCGGCCGCGCTCAGTTCCTTGAGGTGGAAGGACAGCGTGGCACCGGGAAGGCCGAGGTCGGCGGCTATCTCTCCGGCCAACCGCCCCCCCCGGCCGGCCTGGACCAGCAGGCGGAAAACGCTCAGGCGGGTGTTATGACCGAGGGCGGCAAGGGCGTGGGTTGCGGTGTCGTGTTCCATGTTTCTAGAATAGTCGAACAATAAATCCGGAGCAACCTCATGTCCTTGCTGCCCAACCCGATGCGCACCCACGCATGAAGGCCGTGATCTACCACAACCCGGACTGCGCGACCTCGCGCAATGTGCTCGCGCTGATGCGCCATGCCGGCGTGGCGCCGGAGGTGGTGGAGTACCTGCGCACCCCGCCGGATCGTGAGCGTTTGATCGCACTGATCGCCGCCGCAGGCCTGCAGGTTCGCGATGCGCTTCGCCAGAAAGGCACCCCGTACGCCGCGCTGGGCCTGGCCGATCCAACGCTGGAGGACACCCAGTTGCTGGATGCGATGCTGGCCCATCCGATCCTGATCAACCGGCCCTTCGTGCAGACCGAACTGGGGGTGCGCCTGGCGCGACCCTCGGAGACCGTGCTGGAGATCCTGCCGCCGGTGCAGGCGCCGTTCCGCAAAGAAGATGGGGAGGTGGTGATCGACGCCCACGGTCGGCGCGGCACAAAAAAGCCCGGTCGATGACCGGGCTTCTTCATCCAGGCGTGCGCAGTGCTTACCAGCGCATGCCTGCGAAGGGGTTCCAGCTGGTGTCGCCCTTCACTTTTTCCAGGTAGTACGAGTAATTGGTGGTGAGCGCGATCAGCACCGACCAGGCCATGCCGATCGCCCGGCCGACCACGTCCGGCAGGAACGCCAGGATCACCATCAGCACGAGGGTGATGCCCAGAATGGTGAGCGCCTTGCGCCACATACCCAGAATCAGCAGGTAGATCCAACTGAAGAACAGCGCGAAGAAGTTGAAGTTGATCTTGATCCTCTGGCCGAACGTCAACGTCTTGAATGCGGCCTTGAAGCCAGGCGAATTGGGGGCGCCGTGCTGTTCGAAGAAGTTGAAGCGGAACTGCCACTTGGGGCTGAGGGGGGAAGCAGTGTTGGAATCCATATCCGAATCGTTGTTTGAAAACGATTACATGATAGCGGGGCGACCTGGAAAAGCGCCACTTTTCCGGTGCATCCCACCCCCTCCAGCAGGTACGGCGGGCGCCGTCACACATTCGTCCCGGTTTTCCGATAGGGTGCGCAATCCGCGCGGCCGGAAGCCCCGCGGGCAATGCGACGTCAACGAGATGCCCTTCCATGTCCAGTGATGTAATGACCCCCGAGCGCCCCCCGGCAGGACCGCAGATTGCGCCGTGCCCGGTGGCCACCCAGGCGCAACATCTGCTTGCCCACCTGCAGTTCTCGCAGGTGAGCGCGCGCGCCCTGTCGCGCCTGCCGGTTGATGCCGACCTGGCCATCGCCGCGCCCACCGTCTGAGTGGATGCACCTTGCCAGGCCCTCGGTCTGGCGACCTGCTTGCCCTACCTGCTGCCTCGATTCCGGGGCGGCTCGGCCATGCGCGGCCGACTGGCGAACTGCGCAACGCCGGCATCTGCTGTGCCGGGGACAGGGGGAAGACATCCCTTCTCTGGACTGTCGTGTCCGATGACGATCATCTGTAAGATGAATGGGGAGAGGCCCATGGCACGGGCCCTGCGCCTCCGTGGTCCTGCGACGCTGCCCACTTGGCTCGATCCAAAAGCTGAATGCGGAGAAATCACCGGTGAAACCTTCGCACCCACCTTACATTTCGCGCCATAGACTGAGCCGCATTTTTCGTCTCAAGTCGGTTGGAGAGTTCGTGGGTTCCGGTAGTCACAGACAACAGCGGCGTGCCGGTGATCGGCCCGCACCGACAGGACGAATGCGTGCCCTCCGGCGCGCCGCGCTCAGGACGCCCCTTTTCGCATCTTGCATCTTCGGCCTGGCACGCCCTGCACAGGGACATCGCGCATGAGTACCCAGACCCTCCACGCCCGACTGGATGCCGGTCGGGCGACGTTGCCGGCCGAGTCGCCGTTGCCGATGCCCGAGCAGTCCCTGCGTGAAGGCCAACTACAGGTCCGGCGTCAGCGCACCGCGCCCCGGATGATCGGGCTGCGCCGCTTCTACATCCTGGGTGGCACCGCCGCGATGACCGCCGCCGCCAGCCGGATGATGTGGAAGGTGCTGGCCGTCAACGGCATCAGCGTGCTCGAAGCCTGCCTGCTGGTCTTGTTCGTGGGCCTGTTCGCCTGGATCGCGCTGTCCTTCGCCGGGGCCGTGGCCGGCTTTCTGACCGCGGTGTTCGATCGTGGCTACAAGCTGGGGATCGATCCGGACGCGCCGCTGCCGACCGTGCACACCCGCACCGCGCTGCTGATGCCCACCTACAACGAGGACCCGCGTCGGCTGTTGGCCGGCCTGCAGGCGATCTATGAGTCGGTCGCCGAGACGGGCCAGCTCGAGAACTTCGATTTCTACGTGCTCAGTGACACCCGGCGAGACGACATCGGGCAGGCCGAAGAAGAAGCCTTCCATGCGCTCTGCGATGCGGTCGGCGGCCATGACCGCATCTTCTACCGTCGCCGCGGCGACAACAGTGGGCGCAAGGCCGGCAACATCGCTGATTGGGTCCGCCGTTTCGGCGGTGCCTACCCGCAGATGCTGATCCTGGACGCCGACAGCCTGATGACCGGCGACACCATCGTGCGCCTGGTCGCGGGCATGGAACACAACCCGGATGTCGGTCTGATCCAGACCCTGCCGGCGGTGGTCGGTGGGCGCACCCTGTTTGCCCGCATGCAGCAGTTCGGCGGGCGCGTATACGGCCCGGTGATCGGCCGTGGCGTGGCGTGGTGGCATGGCGCGGAGAGCAACTACTGGGGTCACAACGCGATCATCCGCACCCAGGCATTCGCCGAGCAGGCCGGCCTGCCGCTGCTGCCGGGCAAGGAGCCGTTTGGTGGCCATGTGCTCAGCCACGATTTCGTCGAAGCCGCGTTGATGCGCCGTGGCGGCTGGGCCACCCACATGGTGCCGTACCTTAAAGGCAGCTACGAGGAAGGCCCGCCCACGCTCACCGACCTGCTGGTCCGCGATCGCCGCTGGTGCCAGGGCAATCTTCAGCACGCCAAGATCGTCGGCTCAAAAGGCCTGCACTGGGTCAGCCGCATGCACATGCTGGTCGGCATCGGGCATTACTTCACCGCGCCGATGTGGGCGATGCTGATGCTGATCGGCATCGCGATTCCCCTGTTCCAGGGCGGCATCGACCTCAATGAAGTGCTGCATCTCTCGCCCGGCGTGTACTGGCGCCACCAGGACGAGACCCAGGTGATCCGCATGTTCGCGATCACCATGGTGGTGCTGCTCTCGCCCAAGGTGCTGGGTTATCTGGCGATGTTGCTGGAGCCGGTCGAGCGCCGTGGCTGCGGCGGCACGATCCGCGCGTTCATCTCGATGCTGCTGGAGACCATCCTCGCGGCACTGATGGCGCCGGTGGTGATGTACGTGCAGTCGCGCGGTGTGGCCGAAGTGCTGGCCGGCAGGGACTCGGGCTGGGATGCGCAGCAGCGCGACGATGGCGGTGTGTCCTGGTCGGCATTGGCGCGCGGCTATGGGGGCTTGAGCGTGTTCGGATTGTTCATGGGCGCGCTGGCCTACGCGGTTTCCCCCTCGCTGGCCGCGTGGATGGCCCCGGTGGTGATCGGCATGGTGCTGGCGATTCCGGTGGTGGGCTTCACCTCTTCGCGCACCGCTGGCGTCTGGATGCACCGGCTGGGCCTGATGGAGATCCCCGAAGAATCGGCGCCGCCCAAGGTGCTGGTGCGTGCGGCCGAACTGCGCCGCGCCGCCGCCGAGGCACATCCCGCCGGCTGATCACGTCACTCCAGGCATCGCCCCCATTGCGGTGGGGCGCGGTCATAATGCGGCTTGAACGTACTGGAGCCGCCTGATGCTGGATACCGTGGAAAACGAAACCGGCGCCGACCCGCAGTGGTCGGTGCTGTGGCTGCATGGCCTGGGTGCCGATGGCCATGACTTCGCCCCGATCGTGCCCGAACTGGTCCGTCCGCACTGGCCGGCGATCCGCTTCGTGTTCCCGCATGCCCCGGTGCAGCCGATCACGATCAACAACGGTGTCCCGATGCGCGCCTGGTACGACATCGTCAGCGCGGACTTCCGTTCGCGCGCCGACAGCGCAGGTGTGGACGCCTCCATCGTGGAACTGGAGCTGCTGATCGAACGCGAGGTCGCCCGTGGTATTCCGCCCGAACGGATCCTGCTGGCCGGTTTCTCCCAGGGTGGGGCGGTGATCCTGAGCGCGCTGCTGCGTCGTACGCGTCCGTTGGCCGGGCTGATCGCGCTGTCGACCTATCTGCCGGATCCGGCCAAGGCGGCGGCTTCCCGTGTGGCCGGTGCGATCAGCGTGCCGGTGTTCATGGCCCATGGCACGCAGGATCCGGTGATCCCGGTGGCGATCGCGCGGGACACCGCGCAGACCCTGGAAACCCTCGGCCTGCCGGTGGAGTGGCACACCTATACGATGGCCCACCAGGTATGTGCGGAAGAAATGCACGCGCTGGGCGAGTGGCTCGAGGCGCGCTTCGCCGCCTGACGCCATGAACGACCCGCGCCAGCAGTCCTGGTTGCCCGAGCTGTGTCGCCTGCCGCGACTGGCGGCGATGCTGGGGTTGGCCGAGCTGGTGGTGGTGGTGGTGGCGCTGGCACCCGATGGCAGCCGTCACTGGACGCTGTCGGACTTCCTGTCCGCCAGCGGCTTCGCGCTCTGGCTGGCGCTGGCGGTAACGGTCAGCCTGTGCAGTCTGCGTGCGGTGCTCTCGCGGCTGCCGGAACTGCCGGGCATGGTGCTGGTGGTGGTGATGACCGGGCTGATCGCCGGTGCCTGCGCGGCGATCGTGCACGCGCTGTATGGCGTGCTCGGTGGCAGCAGCTTCGCCCAGGCGGTCGGCTTCTGGCGTTTTACTCTCGGCAGCGCGGCGATGACCGCCTTGATCACGGCGCTGGCGTTGCGCTACTTCTACGTCAGTGATCGTGGCAGCGCACAGATGCTGGCCAACGCGCGCGCCCAGGCCGACGCGCTGCAGGCACGGATCCGCCCGCACTTTCTCTTCAACAGCATGAACCTGATCGCCAGCCTGTTGCGCCGCGATCCGGACGTGGCCGAGCGCGCGGTGCTCGATCTGTCCGACCTGTTCCGCGCCGCGCTTGGTGCCGGCGATGGCGATTCCACGCTGCAGGCCGAGTGTGAACTGGCCGAGCGCTACCTCTCGATCGAGTCGCTGCGCCTGGGGGACCGCTTGAAAGTGATCTGGCTGCGCGACGAACCGCTGCCCTGGTCGTTGCCGATGCCGCGGCTGGTGCTGCAGCCGCTGGTCGAAAATGCCGTGCTGCATGGCATCTCGCGGGTACCCGCGGGCGGCACGATCGTGCTGGCACTGTCCAGTGACGGGACCAATCTGCGCATCCGCGTGCGCAACCCAGCACCGGATCCGGCCACGCGCGGCCTGCCGCTGCTGCAGGGCGCCGGGCATGCACAACGCAACATCGCCCATCGCCTGGCCTGGCGCTTCGGCCCGGCCGCGCGGATGACGGGGGCGTGGGCCGACGGCTACTATGCTTGCGAAATCACGGTCCCGGTCCAGTGAGGAAACTGTCTTGAAGGTGGTGATCGCCGACGACGAACCGCTGGCCCGCGAGCGGCTGCGCGCCCTGCTGGCCGATCAGGCCGGTATCGAGGTCGTGGCCGAGGCGGAGAACGGCGAACAGGCTCTGCATGCCTGCGCCGAGCTGCAGCCGGACCTGGTCCTGCTCGATATCGCGATGCCCGGCCTGGATGGACTGGAGGCGGCCCGCCACCTGGCCACCTTCGAGCCGCGTCCGGCCGTGGTGTTCTGCACCGCCTATGACGCCCATGCGCTGTCCGCGTTCGAGGCGGCGGCCATCGATTACCTGATGAAGCCAGTGCGCCCCGAGCGCCTGGCCGCCGCACTGGAGCGGGCCCGCACCTTCCTCGCCGGCCGCAGCGGTCCACCGACGGCCGCCAGCCAACAGGCGCGCACGCTGCTGTGCGCACGCCTGCGGGGCAGCCTGCGCTTGATCCCGGTCGAGGACATCCACTACCTGCAGGCCGAAGAAAAGTACGTGGTCGTGCATCATGCCCGCGGCGAGGACCTGCTGGAAGAATCGCTGAAGTCGCTGGAAGAGGAGTTCGGCAACCGCTTCGTGCGTATCCACCGCAATTGCCTGGTGGCCCGCCATGAACTGGTGGAGCTGCGACGAAATGGCGCAGGCCAGGTCCAGGCGGTGCTGCGCCACGGGCCCGCGCCGCTGGAAGTCAGCCGCCGTTGCGTGGCCAGCCTGAAGCAGGACCTCAAGCATCTTTGAGTGTGGGTGTGCCGGACCGTTGGTCGATACGCCCCTGTGCGTCGATAATGGCGCCATGAAGACCCTGCGCATCGCCACCCGAAAGAGCCCGCTTGCCCTGTGGCAGAGCGAATACGTCGCCGATCGCCTGCGTGAGGCGCATCCGGGGCTGGAGGTGGTGCTGATCCCGATGAGCACGCGCGGCGACGAGGTGTTGGACCGCTCGCTGGCGGCGATCGGTGGCAAGGGCTTGTTCCTGAAGGAACTGGAGCTGGCGATGCTGCGCGGTGACGCGGATTGCGCCGTGCATTCGCTCAAGGATGTGCCGATGGAACTGGATGCGCCATTCGCGCTGCCGGCGATGCTCCCCCGGCATGATCCTGCCGATGGCTTCATCTCCAATCTGTATGCCTCGCTGGACGCGCTGCCGATCGGTGCACGCGTCGGTACTTCGTCACTGCGCCGCCAGGCCCAGCTGCGCGCGCTGCGTCCGGATCTGGAGCTGTCGGACCTGCGCGGCAACGTCAACACCCGGCTGGCCAAGCTCGACAACGGTGGCTACGACGCCATCGTGCTGGCCGTGGCCGGGCTGGAACGCCTCGGCCTGGGCAACCGCATCGTGGCGCGCCTGGCCGCGCCGGCGTGGTTGCCGGCACCGGCACAGGGCGCGGTCACGGTGGAATGCAATGGCGACGATGCCGGTGTGATGGCGCTGTTCGCCGCGCTCGACCATGCCGACACGCGCGCCTGCGTGGAAGCCGAGCGCGCCATGAACCGCGCGCTGCATGGCAGCTGCCACGTGCCGGTCGCCGGCTTTGCGCAATGGGAAGGCGAGAATCTGTTCCTGCAGGGCCTGGTCGGCGGTGTCGCCGATGGTCGCATCGTGCGCGCTGAGGCGCGTGGCCCGGCCAGTGATCCGGAGACGCTGGGCCAGCGCGTGGCGCGCGGCCTGCTCGATGCCGGTGCCGGGGAACTGCTGGGCGTCTGAATCGAGGGTAGTGCCGGCCGCTGGCCGGCAGTCCCTGCCGCGCAATGTGCGCGGTGCGCCCGCCCGATTACTTGAACTTGTAGACCACGTTCATGGTGGTCAGCGTGTCGGTCTTGCGCTTGTCTTCGGCGACGTCGCTGTTGTGACGTGCCTGCCAGCCGGCCTTCAGCGCCAGATGTTCGTTCATGCTCACCGACACGCCGAAATCGTTCTGCGCGAAGGTGTTGTACGAGCCCGACTCGACCAGCAGCGTGTTCACCAGATCGGTGTTCGGGGTCAGCGTGTATTTGAGATCGAACAGGCCGCGGCCGATCAGGCCGGTACGGGTCGCGTCGTCTTCGGTGTTGTGGGTGCGGCGCACACCGGGACCGATCTGCGCGTCCATGTAGAAGCGCTCACCGTCGATGATCCGGGTGCCGTAACCCAGACCGAACGAGCTCTGGCGGTCGTAGGTGGCGAAATCGTCGCGCTCGTAACGCACCGTGGCGGTGATCTGGCGGTGCTCGCCCAGCTGCAGCGCGCTGCCGGCACTGCCGGTGTAGCGGTTGGCGGTGGTGTTGCGGCGGCGGATGGTGGTGCCGTCGTCTTCGGTATCGGTGTATTCCGAGCGCGAGCGCAGGCCGAACAGGTCCATGCTGTGCACCCAGTCATCGTCGGTGTAGCGCAGGCGCAGACGACCGTTGAAGCTCTCGGTATTGCTGTTGCCGCGGGCCGAGGCAAAGCCCAGTTCACCGCCACTGCCGCTCCAGGGGGAGGTCATCGCTGCCAGTTCGGCAGCGTCCTGTGCATAAACCGCCGGGGCGCAGAGCAGCAGGGGAACAAGCAACGAAACGCGCAGGGACATCAACGGTTCTCCGTGATCGGACAAGGGGGAGGGACAACAAGGGGGGGATGATACTTGATGCGTTCTGCGTCACATTCGGCGGCGAGCCCCGGCTTTAGGACCCGTTCGGCCTGGATCCCTGTTCAGGGAACATCGATACGCAGCGAGGCGTCGTCGAAGCGCGAGTAGGTGACGGTGATGCGGAACGGCTGACCGTTCGTCTCGCCCATGCGCTCGATCTGCACCGGCAGGCCCTGCGCATTGACCCAGTACAGCAGGCCGTCGGGGGCCGCAGTGGCGTGGCGCACCTCGTATTTATGCGCGCGCTGGCCACCGGCGCGGTCCTCGCCAAGATCGCGCACCGTCAGCTGCGCTGGCTCCAGATCGTCCGGCAGCGGGTTGCGCCACTGCGCCAGCATGCCTTCGGGCACCGGAATCTGGCGCACTTCGCCGGCACGCTGCAGGAAGAAGGTGCCGCCGATGATCGTCTGCGGGCCATCGTCGGTGATCAGCCGATAGCGGTCCGGGGCCACGTAGTCCATCTGCGCCTCCAGGGCGCGCGGGCCCTGCATCTTCATCACCGCGTGGAAGCTGCGCAGCTGGCCGAAGCGCTGGCTGGCCGCCAGCACGGTGGCCACCGGATCGGCGGCCGGTGTCGTCGCCGTCGCGGCAGGTACCGCAGCCACGGGCGTTTCACTGCGTCCGCAGCCACTGAGCAGCAGGGCGGCGGCGGACAGGGCAAGGGCGGGCAACAGGCGCATGACGGGCGGCAGCAGGCGGTGGGGGCCCCACGATAGCCGAAGATGCAGCCGAAGCCGCCACAACGACGGCGACTCGGACATAATCGGGTCATGGACCGATATGAACGCATCAACGCCCTGCATCGCCTGCTCAAGTCCGCCCGTTACCCGGTAACGGTGGCGGCCCTGCAGGAAAAACTGGAGTGTTCCCGCGCGACTGTCTACCGCGACCTGGCCTTCCTGCGCGATGCGCTGATGGCGCCGGTGGAAGGCGACGGCGAGGCGGGCTTCCGCTACCAGGCCGACGAAAGCGACCGCTTCGAGCTGCCGGGCCTGTGGCTCAGCTCGGAAGAGCTGCACGCGCTGCTGGCCTCCCAGCACCTGCTCTCGCGCACGGGGGGCGGCGTGCTCTCTTCCGTGCTGGCCCCGCTGCAGCAGCGCATCGAAGGCCTGCTGGCCGCACAGGCTGGTGTCTCCAGCTGGCCGGTCGACCGGGTCCGGGTGATTCCGCATCGCGGCCGCAAGTTCGATGAAGCCAGCTTCCGCGCGGTCGCCTCGGCGGTACTGGAGCGCAAGCAGCTGGCCTTCGAGTACCGGGCCCGCTCCACCGATGAGGCGACCCAGCGCACCGTGTCGCCACAGCGCATGACCCATTACCGCGACAACTGGTACCTCGATGCCTGGGATCACGGCCGCGAAGGCCTGCGCAGCTTCGCGGTGGATCGCATCTACAAGGCACGCGTGATCGATACCACCGCCCGTGATGTGGATGAGACCGAGCTGGACGAGCAGCTGGGCGCCAGCTACGGCATCTTCTCTGGGCCGCCCAAGGGCTGGGCCACCATCGTGTTCAGTGCCAAGGCCGCACGCTGGGTGGCCGATGAGCATTGGCATTCCAAGCAGCAGGGCCGTTTCCTGCCCGATGGCCGCTATGAGCTGAAACTGCCTTACAGCGTCTCGCGTGAACTGCTGATGGACGTGCTGCACTACGGCTCGGACGCGGAAATCGTGGAGCCGGTGATGCTGCGCGAACAGGCCAAGGCGCTGCTGGCACTGGCGCTGACCAGCTACGAGTAAGCCGGCCGGGCCGGCATCGGCTCATGCCGTGGGGTCATATGCCCCGGATTCCGCAAGGGCCGGGGCGTGCGGTATCGTGGGGCGTTGCTGCCCTTACGGATCCCGCTGCCCCCATGAAAAAGTACCTGCTGCTCCCGTTGCTTGCCGCTTCGCTGGCTCTGGCCGCCTGCGGCAAGCCGGCCAATGATTCCAAGAAGCTGGTGGTTGCCGCCACCGCGGTGCCGCACGCCGAGATCCTCGCGGTGGTCAAGCCGATCCTGGAAAAGGAAGGCCTGACCCTGGACGTGCGCGTCTTCAATGACTACGTGCAGCCCAACGACCAGCTGGTGCAGAAGCAGGTTGACGTGAACTACTTCCAGACCGAGCCCTATCTGGACGCCTACAACCGGGACCGCAAGACCGACCTGGTCAAGGTGATCGGCGTGCATATCGAGCCCTTCGGTGCGTACTCGCGTCGTTTCAAATCACTGGATGCCCTGCCCAACGGTGCCGACGTGGTGATCCCCAACGACCCGAGCAACAACAGCCGCGCGCTGATCCTGCTGCACAAGGCTGGCGTGATCACGCTCAAGGACCCGACCAATGCGTTGGCGACCCAGCGCGACATCATCGCCAACCCGAAGCAGCTCAAGTTCCGCGAGCTGGACTCGGCGATGCTGCCGCGGGTGCTGGACCAGGTGGATCTGGCCCTGATCAACACCAACTACGCGCTGGATGCCGGGCTCAACCCGACCCAGGATGCACTGGCGATCGAAAGCAAGGATTCGCCGTACGTGAACTTCCTCGTCGCGCGTCCGGACAACAAGGACGATGCCCGCGTGCAGCAGCTGGCCAAGGCCCTGACCGGCCCGGAAGTGAAGGCTTTCATCGCCGAGAAGTACAAGGGCGCGGTCCTCCCGGCATTCTGACCGGCACCCACGGTAGAGCCACGCCATGCGTGGCTGGCCGCGCCCGCGCGGCAATGATCGCCGACGCGGGCCTCACCCCACGCGGAACCCCATCGTCGCCTCCACCGCCTGCTGCCAGCCGGTGTAAAGCGCCTCGCGCTGATCCACCGGCATCTGCGGGGTGAAGCGGCGGTCCACCGCCCATTGCTCGGCGATCTCCGCCCGGCTGCGCCAGAAGCCGGTGGCCAGCCCGGCCAGATAGGCCGCGCCCAGCGCGGTGGTTTCGGCCACCTGCGGGCGCAGCACCGGCACGCCCAGGATGTCGCTCTGGAACTGCGCCATGAAGTCGTTGGCGATCGCGCCACCATCGGCGCGCAGCTCCTTCAGTTCGATCCCCGCGTCGGCCTGCATCGCCGCCAGCACGTCGCGGGTCTGGTACGCCATCGATTCCACCGCCGCGCGGATGAAGTGCTCCTTGGTGGTGCCGCGGGTCAGTCCGAACATCGCGCCGCGCACATCGCTGCGCCAGTACGGCGCCCCAAGCCCCACGAACGCGGGCACCAGGTACACGCCGCCATTATCCGCGGCACGCTCGGCGTAGGCCTGGCAATCGCTGGACTTGCCGAACATGCGCAGCCCGTCGCGCAGCCATTGCACCACCGAGCCGGCGACGAAGATCGAGCCCTCCAGTGCGTACTCCACACGCCCATCGATGCCCCACGCGATGGTGGTCAGCAACCCATTGTCGGAGCTCACTGCCTTCTCGCCGGTGTTCATCAGCATGAAGCAGCCGGTGCCGTAGGTGTTCTTGGCCATGCCCGGTTCGAAGCAGGCCTGGCCGAACAGCGCGGCCTGCTGGTCGCCGGCGATGCCGGCAATGGGCAGGTGCTGATCGAAGAAGAACTGCGCCCGGGTGGTGGCATACACCTCGCTGGAACTGCGCACCTGCGGCAGCATCGCGCGCGGGATGTTGAACAGGGCCAGCAGTTCATCGTCCCACTGCAATGCATGGATATCGAACAGCAGCGTGCGCGCGGCATTGGTGACATCGGTGACGTGCGCCTGGCCGCCGCTGAGGTTCCAGATCAACCAGCTGTCGATGGTGCCGAACAGCAGCTCGCCGCGCTCGGCGCGTGCCTGTGCACCCTCCACGTGATCGAGGATCCAGCGGATCTTCGTCGCCGAAAAATACGCATCGATCAACAGCCCGGTCTTGCGCCGGATCAGCGGCTCGTGGCCATCAGCCTTGAGCTGTTCGCAGATCGCATGGCTCTGCCGCGACTGCCACACCACGGCGTTGTGGATCGGCTGGCCGGTAGCCTTGTCCCACACCACCGTAGTTTCGCGCTGGTTGGTGATGCCGATGCCGGCGATCGTGCGCGGGTCGACCTGGTGGCGGTTCAACAGCTCGGTGATCGTGGTGTAGACGCTGGTCAGGATCTCGCGCGGGTCATGCTCGACCCAGCCCGGCTGCGGGAAGATCTGGGTGAACTCGCGTTGCGCGCTGCCGGCGATGCGCCCGGCACGATCGAACAGGATGGCGCGCGAACTGGTCGTGCCCTGGTCGATGGCGAGCACGTAGTGCTTGTCCATGGTCTGCTCCGTGGAAATCGATGCCGTGAGGCGTGACAGGCGTACAGCCTACGGCATCGAAACACGCGCCTGCAGGGTGGTGGCCAGCGCTTCTCGTTGTGCCGCGTCCACGCGCAAGCCCAGGTGGCTGCGGCGCCACAGCACGTCGTCGGCGGTGCGGGCCCATTCGTGCGCGATGAGGTAGTCCAGTTCGCGGTCGTAGAGGCCGCCGCCGTGGTCCTGGCCAAGCGCGTCGAGTGTCTGTGCGCCGGCGAGCAGCCCGACCGCACGGGTGCCGTAGCTGCTGGCCAGACGCTGCAGCAGGGCAGGGGGCAGGCGAGGGTGGTCACGCTGCAGCGCCTCGGCCACTTCAGCGGCCGTGCCGCCATCGCCCCCCGGCAACGGCGGTCCACCGGCGGTCCACGCCGCGCCCATCTCCGGCAGCGCAGGTGAGAGCCGCCCCAGCGCGTCCTCGGCCAGTGCGCGGTAGGTGGTGAGCTTGCCGCCCAGCACGCTCAGCAGCGGCGCGCCAGCCGTATCCAGCTCCAGCCGGTAGTCGCGCGTGACCCGCGATGCATCGCGGTGATGATCGGCCAACAGGGGGCGCACCCCGCTGTAGCGCCAGACGATGTCCTCGGCGCGTACCGGAACGCGCACAAACCGGTTCACCGCCTCGAGCAGGTAGGTCTGTTCGTCGGCGCGGGGCTGCACCTGCGCCGGGTCGCCGTCGTAGTCGGTATCGGTGGTGCCGATCAGGGTGAAGTCCTGCTCGAACGGAATCGCGAACACCACCCGCTGGTCGGGTTGCTGGAACAGGTACGCACTGTCATGGGCGAACAGGCGCGGCACCACCAGGTGGCTGCCCTGCACCAGTCGCACTCCCAACGGCGCATCGAGTCCGGCCCGTTCCAGCACGGCACCGGCCCACGGCCCACTGGCATTGACCACGCAGCGGGCGCGGATGCGCTGCACGTCGCCGTTGGCGGTGCGAAGTACGGCCCACCAGTGATCGTGGTGGCGGATCAATTGTTCGCAGCGGGTGCGTGTGCGGATGTCGGCGCCGCGCTCATGCGCATCGAGCGCGTTGAGCACCACCAGCCGGGCATCGTTGACGCGTGCATCGGCGTAGGTGAAGCCGGTCCGGTAGGCGGGCTGCAATGCAGTGCCGCTCCGATCGCGCTGCAGGTCGATGCGCTGCGAGCGCGGGAAATGGGGATTGGTGTGGCCAAGGTGGTCGTAGAGCCACAATCCTGCGCGAAGCATCCAGGCCGGGCGCAGGTGGCGCGCATGCGGCAGCACGAAGCGGGTCGGGGCGATCAGATGCGGTGCAAGCCGGCGCAGCGTTTCGCGCTCGTTGAGCGCCTTGCGCACCAGCGCGAACTCGCCCTGCTGCAGGTAGCGCAGGCAGCCATGGATCAGCTTGGTGCTGGCGCTGGAAGTGTGCGCGGCCAGGTCATCCTGCTCGCACAGGCAGACCGACAGGCCGCGTCCTGCTGCGTCGCGGGCGATGCCGGCGCCGTTGATGCCCCCGCCCACCACCAGCACGTCGAAGGATTCGCTCATCGGCTCCCCGGGGCGGACCGGTCGGGTCCATCGTCACCCCAGTGTCGGCCACCGGCCGGCAACGCCCGATGAAAGTGGCGGGCCCCACAACGACAACGGGCCCGCGAGGGGCCCGTTGTGCGTACTGCGTGGAAGCGGAACGGCGTGCTTAGAAGCGCGCGCCGATGCCGAAGCCCACGGTCCACGGATCCAGCTTGGCCTTGTCGCCGGTGCCTTCACCGTTGACGGTCAGCTCCGGGCGCGAATGCATGTAGCGGGCATCGGCACGGGCGAACCAGGTGCTGTTGATGTTCATGTCCACGCCGACGGTGCCGATCGCGCCCTTGGCGGTCTTGACGCCGATGTGGCCGATGTCGCTGGCGAGGTCTTCATTGCTGAAGTTGGACTCGTAGTAACCGGCGCCCACGAACGGACGGAACACGTTGTCGGCCTGGCCGAAGTGGTACTGGCCGCTCAACGCGATCGGCTGCTGCTCGACCGTGCCCAGGCGGGCGCCATCGGTGCCGCGCACGCGGTGATCGAACTTGTCGGCTGCGCCCCACAGTTCCACGGCCCAGTTGTCGTTGATGTAGTAGCTGAAGCTCAGGGTCGGGGCCGGGCCGCCGTCCACCTTGCGCACGCCATCGAGCGGATCGTTCTTCGGCTGCAGCAGCGAGACGCCGCCGACGACGGCGAAGTGCTTGCCAGAAGCGGTATCAACAGTGCTGTCCTGCGCGAAAGCAGCCGGCGCAAAAGCAAGTGCAGTCAGGGTAGCCAGGGTCAGGGTACGGATGGAGCGCATGGGGGAATCTCCTCAGGATGTTTTTGTTCTGGGCCCCGGTGTTGTGGGGCGAGGCAACCGTAGTCCCCGCAATCTGAATCGCGTCCGACGCACGTTAAAATTTAGTTGTTTCCATTCAGCGATCAGTGCAAAACCGCTGTATTTACAGGCGATCATGCAACTCCTGACATTCATGCATCTGGCGATGGTGTGATGAAAACGACAACGTGCATCGGCTTCCCTGCGCAGCTGAACGTCGACTGCCGCGTGCTGGTACTCGGTTCGATGCCAGGTGTCGCATCACTGCAGGCGGCGCAGTACTACGCCCATCCGCGCAATCGTTTCTGGCCGCTGATGGGCGTGCTGTGCGGAATCGACGCGACGCTTCCTTATCCGGATCGCGTGCGTGCATTGAACGCGCGCGGTGTGGGCGTGTGGGATGTGATCGGGCAGTGTGAGCGACGCGGCAGCCTGGATGCGTCGATCGTGCGCGGCAGTGAAGTGCCCAATGCGCTTGGGGCACTGATCGACGGATTGCCTGCGCTGCGCGCGATCGCCTGCAATGGCGGCACCGCGTACCGGGCGTTCCAGCGTTTCATCGTGCCGGCGCTGCTCGATGCGGCGCGCGAGGTGCCGGTCTGGTCGCTGCCTTCCACCAGCCCGGCCAACGCGGCCTGGCCGTTGCCCGGGCTGGTGGAGGCATGGCAACCGCTGGCCGATGCCATCCGGCGCTGAGGCGGGGACAGCGCTGGACAATACGGTACCGACTGGAAAATTCCGCTTTGCACTGTGCCAAGCCCAATCCGGCCAAAGCAGATGCCTGCAACAGCCTGTCCCGGGACAGCGGCGCTGAAAATTCGCCAAGCTGGTTGGCGCTGGCGCGCGAAGCCCCCACAATAGGCGATTCCCTACACCAGATTGCCGGAGTTTTCCCCATGGCCGAAATCAAGGAAGCACTTGTCCCCGATATCGGTGACTACAGCGATATCCCGGTAATCGAGGTGCTGGTCGCCGTTGGAGATACCGTCAAGAAAGACCAGGGTCTGGTGACGCTGGAATCGGACAAGGCCACGATGGAAGTGCCGTCCTCGGTGGCCGGTATCGTCAAGGAAATCAAGGTCAAGATCGGCGACAACCTCTCCGAGGGCAAGCTTGTGGCCCTGATCGAAGTCAGCGAAGCCGCCGCGGCGCCGGCCGCTGCTGCTGCCCCGGCTGCCCCTGCTGCCAAGGCCGAAGCCGCCGAGACCGCGACCAAGGTCGAGCCGGTCGCCACCCCGGCCGAGCCGGACAAGCTGGCCGCCCGTGATATCGAGCAGTCCGCCGCCAAGCCGACCCAGCCGGCCCCGGCCGCCGCTGCCCCGTCGGGTGGCTCGCCGACCAGCCCGCCGGTGGCCTTCAACGCCGACAGCGTGCTGCCGCAGAAGGTGCCCTACGCTTCGCCGGCCGTGCGCGTGTTCGCCCGCGAGCTGGGCGTGGACCTGAACCAGCTGAGCGGCACCGAGAAGGGTGGCCGCATCACCAAGTCCGACGTGCAGAAGTTCGTGAAGTCGGCCCTGGCCGGCGGCGGCGCTGCCACCGGCGGTACCGTGGCGGCCGGTGGCGGTCTGAACCTGCTGGCCTGGCCGAAGGTCGACTTCAGCAAGTTCGGTGAGGTCGAGGTCCAGCCGCTGTCCCGGATCAAGAAGATCTCCGGCGCGAACCTGGCCCGCAACTGGGCGATGATTCCGCATGTCACCCAGTTCGAGCAGGCCGACATCACCGAGCTGGAAGCCCTCCGCGTGGCGCTGAACAAGGAAAACGAGAAGGCCGGCATCAAGCTGACCATGCTCGCCTTCCTGGTCAAGGCCAGCGCCGCGGCGCTGAAGAAGTTCCCGGAGTTCAACGCGTCGCTGGATGCCAGCGGCGAGAACCTGACCCTGAAGAAGTACTTCAACATCGGTTTCGCGGCCGATACGCCGAGCGGCCTGGTCGTCCCGGTGATCCGCGACGTCGACAAGAAGGGTGTGGTGCAGATCGCGCAGGAATCCGGCGAACTGGCCAAGAAGGCGCGCGACGGCAAGCTCGGCCCGGCCGACATGAGCGGTGGCTGCTTCTCGATCAGCTCGCTGGGCGGCATCGGCGGCACCGCGTTCACTCCGATCGTCAATGCGCCGGAAGTGGCCATCCTGGGCGTGTCCAAGTCGTCGATCCAGCCGGTCTGGAATGGCAAGGAGTTCGCTCCGAAGCTGATGCTGCCGCTGTCGCTGAGCTATGACCACCGCGTCATCGACGGCGCACTGGCCGCCCGCTTCACCACCTACCTCTCGCAGGTGCTGGCCGACATGCGGCGCGTCCTGCTGTGAAGCAGGGCCTGGTCCTGGCCGGGCTGCTGATGGCGCTGCCGATGGCGCAGGCGGGCGGGCGCGAATGCGCGTCCGACCTGGGTCATGGCTGGCCACCGGCGGTCGGCAACTATGGCCAGGCAGTGGAAACCCTGTTCGACGGCAAGGCGCAGCCGGCGCTGTCGCTGGTCAGCCTGCCCAAGAGTGGCGTGGAGACCGGAGTGGCGTTGCTGCCCGGTACCCAGGACCAGGAGTGGACCCTGCGCTACAGCCGGGCCGACAAGCGCGTCTACACCTGGAACAGCGGTGCCCGCCAGGGCGGCGTGGAACTGCGCGTGGACCAGGAACCGGACCAGTACCAGGTCAGCATCCCGGCGCTGTTGGCGCAGCGTTTGCTGCACAGCTGGCAGGCCGCATTGGCCGCGCAGGTACCGGGCGACCGCAAGGCGCCGGTGCTGGAGGGTGACGTGCTGTCCTTCACCGTGGATGGCCAGCGATACAGCGGCACCCGGCCGGAGTGCGGTGCGGGCCGGCTGATGATGAAACAGGTGGCGCTGCTGATCGAAGCCAGCGACACCAAGGAAAAGAAGCTCGACCGTCGCTGGAAAGATCTGGACGAGTCGCTCGACGAACTGCAGCAACTGCTCGGCGGCAAGGCCGGCTGAGCACCAGGAGAACACGAATGGCCGCAATTGAAATCAAGGTTCCCGACATCGGCGATTACAGCGGTGTCCCGGTGATCGAACTGCTGGTCGCCGTGGGTGACACGGTGAAGAAGGACCAGGGTCTGGTCACGCTGGAATCGGACAAGGCAACGCTGGAAGTGCCGTCCTCGGCCGCCGGTGTGGTCAAGGAAATCAAGGTCAAGCTCGGCGACAACCTCTCCGAAGGCGACGTCGTGCTGCTGCTGGAGGCCGAAGGCGAGGCTGCCGCACCGGCTGCGCCGGCCAAGGCCGAAGCACCCAAGGCCGAGGCCGCCCCGGCCAGCAAGCCGCCGGTGACCCCGTCGCACCGCGCCCCGGCCGAACCGGCCGCGCCGCAGCCGGCGTTGTCCTCGGGCAAGCCGGCCGATATCGAATGCAGGATGGTGGTGCTGGGCGCAGGCCCGGGCGGTTACACCGCCGCCTTCCGTTCGGCCGATCTGGGTGTGGATACCGTGCTGATCGAGCGCTACGCCAGCCTCGGCGGCGTCTGCCTCAACGTGGGCTGCATCCCGTCCAAGGCGCTGCTGCATGCCGCCGCGGTGATCGATGAAGTCGCCCACGCCGGTGAGTTCGGCGTGGAGTTCGGCAAGCCGACCATCACCCTGGACAAGCTGCGCGGCTACAAGGAAAAGGTGGTCACCCAGCTGACCAAGGGCCTGGCCGGCATGGCCAAGCAGCGCAAGGTGCGCACCGTGCAGGGCCTGGCCAGGTTCGTCTCGGCCAACGAGCTGGAAATCGTCGGCGACGACGGCAAGACCCAGCTGCTGCGCTTCGAGCAGTGCATCATCGCCGCCGGTTCGCAGGCGGTGAAGCTGCCGAACTTCCCGTGGGACGACAAGCGCGTCATGGATTCCACCGATGCGCTGGAGCTGGCCGACGTGCCGGGTTCGCTGCTGGTGGTCGGTGGCGGCATCATCGGCCTGGAAATGGCGACGGTGTACGCGGCGCTGGGCAGCAAGGTGACCGTGGTCGAGTTCATGGACCAGCTGATGCCGGGCGCCGACAAGGACCTGGTCAAGCCGCTGGCAGATCGCCTGAAGAAGCAGGGCGTCGAGGTCCACCTGAAGACCAAGGCGACCGACGTCAAGGCCGACAAGGCCGGCATCACCGTGTCCTTCGAAGCCGCGGTGGAAGGCGAGAAGCCGGGTCTGGACGCCAGCACCTTCGACCGCGTGCTGGTCGCGGTGGGCCGCTCGCCGAACGGCAAGAAGATCGATGCCGAGAAGGCCGGCGTGCAGGTCACCGACCGTGGCTTCATCCCGGCCGACCGCCAGATGCGCACCAACGTGCCGCACATCTTTGCGATCGGCGACATCGTCGGCAACCCGATGCTGGCCCACAAGGCCACGCACGAGGGCAAGCTGGCCGCGGAAGTGGCTGCCGGCGAGAAGAAGGAATGGGTGGCGCGTGTGATTCCGTCGGTGGCCTACACCAATCCGGAAATCGCGTGGGTCGGCGTGACCGAAACCGAAGCCAAGGCCAAGGGCCTGAAGGTCGGCGTGGCCAAGTTCCCGTGGGCCGCCAGCGGCCGCGCGATCGGCATCGGCCGTACCGAAGGCTTCACCAAGCTGATCTTCGACGAAGAGACCCATCGCATCATTGGTGGTGCGATCGTCGGCGTGCATGCCGGTGACCTGCTGGCCGAGATCGGCCTGGCGATCGAGATGGGTGCGGAGGCCGAAGACATCGGCCACACCATCCACGCCCATCCGACGCTGAGCGAATCGGTGGCGATGGCGGCGGAAATCTACGACGGCACGATCACCGATCTGTACATGCCGAAGAAGAAGTAATTGGTCGATCACCGCCGTTGGTGGTGGCTCCAGCTCAACGAAGAACCCCGGTGAAAGCCGGGGTTTTTTGTTGCTGAAGCTGAAGCTGAGGCTGGCGAAACAGCATCTCTTGGGATCGCTTCGCTGCGCAGGCCGGGGCCCGCCGCGACCGGTAGGCCGTTCGGCAAATGTCCTCCGGCATCCGCTTGGTGGCGGCTGCCTCCTCCTTGATTTTGCCCAACGGCCTACCGGCCGCGGCGGCCCCCGGCCTGCGCAGCGTGCGCCTAACGCTCTCCTGCAGACCACCACCGGAATTTGTCGAGGCGGGCATGGATACCCTGTGGGGCGAAATCAAGGAGGAGGTGACGGCCGCAGGCCGTCGCCGGGGGACATTCGCACGACAGGGTGTCCGTGCCCGCCACTCGACCAAGCCGCCCTTAAACCCTAAGCGCACAAAAAACGCGGCCCCCGATCACATCGGAGGCCGCGCTTGGAGAGGGGTAGTGCGAAGGGCTTAGAAGACGAAGCTGACGCCAGCCACCGGACCCTTGAACTCCTGCTTCAGACCGATCGTGCCATCGCTGCCGCTCTGGTCCACGTCCAGCTTGAACCAGTCGTAGCCGGCGAACACGCCGAAGTTCTTGGTGAAGCGGTAATCGACGATCGCATTGGCACGGCTCAGATCGCCGTCGTAATCGTCGAAGTTGCCCCACTTGGTGTTCAGGTACTGACCCTGCAGCGTGATCATCCACTTCTCGGACGGATTGAAGCTCAGGCGGGCACCGACCACCGGCGCCACGCCGTCGGCCTTCTCGTCCAGGAACTCCCCCTGGTACAGATCACCCACGTCGGCGTACGCCTTGGTGCTGACCTTGGCGTACTCGGCACCGAGCTGCAGGCCGAGGTCGAACTTCTCAGTGTCCACGACGGAGTAGTCGTACACCAGGCTGGCGACCTGATACTTCAGCTCACCCTTGATGAAGCTGCCGGCCGGCACGTTGGTGTCACCGAAGCTCACGCCCTGATCGAGCGTCTCGCGGCGATCCTTGTCGTACTTGAAGTAGTTGAACAGCAGGCGCTGGCGGTTGCTGATGCGGAACATGCCGTCAATGCGCGGCTCCCATTCCTTGCCGCCGAGGCCGAAATCTTCGGAGAAGCCAACGTCCTGGCCCGCGATGTTGGTGTTGCCGCGGATCGTGTTGTCCGAATCGATCTGCATCGCACCCAGACGCAGCGCGAAGCGGTCATCGCCTTCGGCAGCGTGGGACGGAGCGGCATAGGAGAGTGCGGCCAGAGCAACTGGCACGGCAAGCAGGGAGAGCATCGGGCGCATCGGGGGTCCTTGCGGTGGTTCTAGTGATGTGGCGTCACATTGCCCACTGCGACGTCCACCATTCGTGAAGGTATGGTGGAGGCTGTGTGTACCGTTCATGCGCGCCGAACACCCGCAGGTCCGCGCACTGGCCGTTTTCGGCTCGGACCGCCGTTAACGACGGGTCGGCTACGCCGGGTTCGTGATCACACCCCCAGCGCTGAAAAAAGAGGGTGGCCCCGGAGAGGGCTTCGGGGCCACCCTGTACCAGCCCGCTCGCGGGACGCCGACGAGGATTCAACGGCAGGCTCATCGATGTGACCGGTCGTCGTCGCCAAAGTTCAACATGCTGCACTGCCGCATCGGCTCACTCCCGCGCAAACCGATTGGACCGCAGGTGGCACAGGCGGGCAGGAGGCCCCAACGGCGGGGCCACATCCGGGATGAACAGGCAGCGGTTGTCTCTCAAATTGTCCCATTGCTATAATTTGGCGGCTCGACGAGGCGTTTGCTTGCGGCCTCGGCCTTTCCTACTCACAACCATGCAGGACATTCACGTGCTGAACTCCGTTGACGCGGGTCGGCGACTGATGCTGCGCGCAGCGGTTTACCCGCTCGCTGCAGTGGCTGTCCTGGCTCTTGGCCTGCTGTTCTGGGGAGGCCCGAAGGCCGCCCTGGGGGCGCTGCTCTCTGGTGTGGCAGTCTCGGCAGCCGGTTGGGTTGCTGCGCGCATGGCGCTCGGTGGCGGTGTGCAGGCGGCAGGATCGGCGATGACCCGCCTGATCCTGGCGGTGGTGGCAAAGTGGGTGCTCGTATTCGGCGTCCTGATGGTGGGGTTCCTGGTCTTCAAGCTGCCTGCATTGGCGCTGCTGGCCGGTATCGCCGTCGGGTTGATGTTCCAGGTCCTGGCTCTGGCCAGGCGCTGATCCAATTTATTTAACTCAAGGTTCCGGACACATGGCAGGCGAGGCGCTGACACCCACCTCCTACATCCAACATCACCTGCACAACCTGACGTTCCATATGCAGGAAGGTGGTTTCTGGGCGATTCACGTCGACACCATTGTGACTTCGGTCCTGATGGGTTTGTTGATGGTGTTTGGCTTCTGGATGGCAACCCGCAAGGCGACTGCCGGCGTTCCGGGCAAGTGGCAGGCGTTCGTCGAGATCTGCCTGGAGTTCGTTGACCGTCAGGCCAAGGACACTTACCACGGCACCAGCAAGCTGGTGACCCCGATCGCGATCACGCTGTTCTTCTGGATCCTCATGATGAATCTCATCAAGATGATCCCGGCCGACTTCATCGCCATGCCGCTGGAAGCGCTTGGCGTGCCGTATTGGAAGCCAGTGCCGACCGCCGACGTCAATGCCACCCTGGGCATGTCGATCAGCGTGTTCTTCCTGATGCTGTTCTTCGCGCTGCGTTCCAAGGGCCTGGGTGGCTTCACCAAGGAATTCCTGACCGCGCCGTTCGGCAAGTGGATGATGCCGTTCAACCTGATCCTCAACATCGTCGAATGGCTGAGCAAGCCGATTTCGCTGGCGATGCGACTGTTCGGCAACATGTTCGGCGGCGAGATCGTCTTCCTGCTGATCTGGGTGCTGGGCGGTGCGGGTATCGCCGGTGCCATCGCAGGCGGTGCATTCGGCCTGGGCTGGATGCTGTTCCACCTGCTGGTGATTCCGCTGCAGGCGTTCATCTTCATGATGTTGTCCATCGTGTACCTGAGCCTGTCGGAAGACGCTCACTGAGTTTTCGCTTCACCCTTCATCCGTTTGTTTCTAAACCCTTAGCTATTCAAAGTTCCAGGAGAAAACCATGTACTTCGCCGTCCTGACCAACCTCGCCCAAGTCCAGAGCTCCACCGTCCTCGCCGTCGGCATCATGATCGGCCTGGCCGCGCTGGGTGCCGGTCTCGGTCTGGCCATCATGGCCGGTAAGTTCCTGGAATCGGCTGCCCGTCAGCCGGAACTGATTCCGGTTCTGCAGGTCCGCATGTTCATCACCGCCGGCCTGATCGACGCCGCGTTCATCATCTCGGTCGCCGTCGGCCTGCTGCTGGCCTTCGCCAACCCGATGATCGGCGAGTTCGTTGCACGCCTGCCGCAGGTTGCTGGTTAATCCAGCAACAGCGAAACGATCAGGCGCCTTGTGCGCCTGATCGCGGATGAAGGATCGGATGCGCCGCCACGGCGGCCCATCCACCCCGTCACCCCCGATTGAGCGAACCCCATGGATATCGGTTTTACCCTCGTTGCCCAGGGACTGGCATTTGCCGGTCTGATCTGGATCATCGCGACCAAGATCTGGCCGCCGTTGATGAACGCCATCGAAGAGCGTCAGCAGAAGATCGCTGAAGGCCTCGCCGCTGCTGACCGCAGCCAGAAGGATCTGGCCCAGGCGCAGGAAAAGGTCAACGATGCCCTGAAGGATGCGCGCACCAAGGCCAACGAGATCATCGATCAGGCCCACGCCCGCGCCAACCAGATCGTTGATGCTGCCAAGAACGAAGCCATCGTCGAAGCCACCCGCCAGAAAGATCTGGCCTACGCCGAGATCGAAGCTGCCGCCAACCGTGCCCGTGAAGATCTGCGCAAGCAGGTGTCCGCGCTGGCCGTGAGCGGTGCCGAAAAGCTGCTCAAGCGCGAAATCGACGCCAACGCCCACAAGGCGCTGCTCGACGAGCTGGCATCGGAGATCTGATCGATGAGCCAGGCCCTCACGCTTGCACGCCCGTATGCCCGCGCCGCGTTCGCGACCGCGCGCGACGAAGGCACGTTCGCGCCGTGGTCGGACGCGCTTGCGTTCTCCGCCCACGTAGCTGCCGACCCGCGCGTGGCGGCCCTGCTGTCGAACCCGGAGCTGGAGCGCGACGCCGCCGTCGCGTTGCTGGTGCCGGAATCGTCCAGCGAGACCTTCGGTCGCTTCCTGGCCGTGCTGGCCGACGCGCACCGTCTGCCGCTGCTGCCGGAAATCGCCGGCATGTACGACCAGCTGCGCGCTGAAGCCGAACACGTGGTCAAGGCCACCGTGACCTCGGCCTCGGCACTGTCCGGCGCCGAACTGGACGCCATCAAGGCCGCGCTGCGCAAGCGCTTCGGCCGCGAGGTGGACGTGACGACCGCGGTCGATGCGTCGCTGATCGGCGGTGCCGTGATCGACGCCGGCGATGTGGTCATCGATGGCTCGCTCAAGGGCAAGCTGTCGCGCCTGCAGACCGCGCTCGCTAACTGAATTCATTTAACGTCCGGCGTGACCGCCGGCACTAGGACTTGACGATGGCAACCACGCTCAACCCCTCCGAAATCAGCGAACTGATCAAGAACCGCATCGAGAAGGTCAAGCTGGCCGCGGAATCGCGCAACGAAGGCACCGTGACCAGCGTGTCCGACGGCATCGTGCGCATCTTCGGTCTGGCCGACGTGATGCAGGGCGAAATGATCGAACTGCCGAACAACACCTTCGCCCTGGCCCTGAACCTGGAGCGCGACTCGGTCGGCGCCGTGGTGCTGGGTGATTACCAGAACCTGCGCGAAGGCGACGTGGCCAAGACCACCGGTCGCATCCTGGAAGTGCCGGTGGGTCCGGAAATGCTGGGTCGCGTGGTCAACGCGCTCGGTGAACCGATCGACGGCAAGGGCCCGATCGCGGCCAAGCTGTCCGCCCCGGTGGAGCGTGTGGCCCCGGGCGTGATCTGGCGCAAGTCCGTCGACCAGCCGGTGCAGACCGGTTACAAGTCGGTCGACTCCATGATCCCGATCGGCCGTGGCCAGCGCGAGCTGGTCATCGGTGACCGCCAGACCGGCAAGACCGCCCTGGCCATCGATGCGGTGATCAACCAGAAGGCGACCGGCATCAAGTGCGTGTACGTCGCGATCGGCCAGAAGGCCTCGACCGTCGCCAACATCGTGCGCAAGCTGGAAGAGAACGGCGCCCTGGCGCACACCGTGGTGGTCGCTGCGACCGCGTCCGAATCGGCCGCGATGCAGTACATCAGCGCCTACTCGGGCTGCACCATGGGTGAGTACTTCATGGACCGCGGCGAAGACGCGCTGATCGTGTACGACGATCTGTCCAAGCAGGCCGTTGCCTACCGCCAGATCTCGCTGCTGCTGAAGCGTCCGCCGGGCCGTGAAGCCTACCCGGGTGACGTGTTCTACCTGCACTCCCGCCTGCTCGAGCGCGCTGCCCGCGTGTCCGAAGAGTATGTGGAAAAGTTCACCAACGGCGCCGTCAAGGGCAAGACCGGCTCGCTCACCGCGCTGCCGATCATCGAAACCCAGGCCGGTGACGTCTCGGCGTTCGTGCCGACCAACGTGATCTCGATCACCGACGGCCAGATCTTCCTGGAAACCGATCTGTTCAACTCCGGCATCCGCCCGGCCGTGAACGCCGGTATCTCGGTGTCGCGCGTCGGTGGTGCGGCCCAGACCAAGATCATCAAGAAGCTGTCCGGCGGCATCCGTATCTCGCTGGCCCAGTACCGCGAGCTGGCTGCGTTCGCGCAGTTCGCTTCGGATCTGGACGAAGCCACCCGCAAGCAGCTCGAGCGCGGTCAGCGCGTCACCGAGCTGATGAAGCAGAAGCAGTACGCGCCGATGTCGATCGCCAACCAGGCGCTGACCATCTACGCCGTCAACGAGGGTTACCTTGACGACGTGCCGGTCAGCAAGCTGCTGGCGCTGGAAGAAGGCCTGCATGCCCACTTCGCCAATACCCAGGGCGAGCTGATCGAAAAGGTCAACGCCACCGGCGGTTGGGACAACGATATCGAGGCTGCCTTCAAGAAGGGCATCACCGAGTTCAAGACCACCGGCAGCTGGTAAGCCGCATGTAGAGCGGGGCTCAGCCCCGCTTCACTGTGACAAAGCGGGGCACCCCTCCGCTCTACGGGAATAAGAGATGGCAAGCGGACGCGAAATCAAAACCAAGATCAAGAGCGTGCAGAACACCCGCAAGGTGACGCGCGCGCTCGAAATGGTCTCGGCCTCCAAAATCCGCAAGGCGCAGGAGCGGATGAAGACGTCGCGTCCGTATGCGCAGGCGATGAAGCAGGTGATCGGTCACCTGGCCCAGGCCAGCACCGATTACCAGCATCCGTTCCTGGTCCAGCGTGACGAGGTCAAGCGGGTCGGTTACATCGTGATCTCCTCCGACCGCGGCCTGGCCGGTGGCCTGAACAACAACCTGTTCCGCAAGATGCTGGGCGAAGTGCGCCAGTACCAGGAAAAGGGCGCCGAGATCGATGTGGTCACCGTCGGCCAGAAGGCCTCGACCTTCTTCCGCCGGGTCAAGGTCAACATGGTCGGCAGCGTCACCCACATGGGCGATGTGCCGCACCTGGAACAGCTGATCGGCGTGATCAAGGTGATGCTCGATGCCTTCACCGAGGGCAAGGTCGACCGCGTGTACCTGGTCTACAACCGCTTCATCAACACGATGACGCAGAAGGCCAGCTTCGATCAGCTGCTGCCGTTGCCGGCCGCTGAGAAGCAGGTCGCGCATCACGACTGGGACTACCTGTACGAACCCGACGCCGCGACCGTGCTCGAGCACGTGATGACGCGTTACGTCGAGTCGCTGGTGTACCAGGCCGTGCTGGAAAACGTGGCCTCCGAGCATGCGGCACGCATGGTGGCGATGAAGTCGGCCAGTGACAACGCGAACAAGCTGATCGGAACCCTGCAGCTGGTCTACAACAAGGCCCGCCAGGCAGCGATCACCCAGGAAATCTCCGAAATCGTCGGCGGCGCGGCAGCAGTCTGACGCGCACAGTCAAAGCACACATTAGAGGATTGCAGCAATGAGTCAGGGCAAGATCGTTCAGATCATCGGCGCCGTCGTCGACGTCGAATTCCCCCGCGAGTCGGTGCCGAAGGTGTACCACGCGCTGAAGGTGGACAACACCGAAATCACGCTGGAAGTGCAGCAGCAGCTGGGTGACGGCGTGGTCCGCTGCATCGCGCTGGGCTCCACCGACGGCCTGAAGCGCAACCTGGTCGCCACCAACACCGAACGCGCCATCTCGGTGCCGGTCGGCGCGGGTACGCTGGGCCGCATCATGGACGTGCTGGGTCGCCCGATCGACGAAGCCGGTCCGGTCACCGCCAGCGACACGTGGGAAATCCATCGTGCCGCGCCGTCGTACGAAGACCAGTCCCCGGCCACCGAGCTGCTGGAAACCGGCATCAAGGTCATCGACCTGATGTGCCCGTTCGCCAAGGGCGGCAAGGTCGGCCTGTTCGGCGGCGCCGGCGTCGGCAAGACCGTCAACATGATGGAACTGATCAACAACATCGCCAAGGCGCACAGCGGTCTGTCCGTGTTCGCCGGCGTGGGTGAGCGTACCCGTGAGGGCAACGACTTCTACCACGAGATGAAGGACTCCAACGTCCTGGACAAGGTCGCGATGGTGTACGGCCAGATGAACGAGCCGCCGGGCAACCGCCTGCGCGTTGCGCTGACCGGCCTGACCATGGCCGAGTACTTCCGCGATGAGAAGGACGAAAACGGCAAGGGCAAGGACGTTCTGCTGTTCGTCGACAACATCTACCGCTACACCCTGGCCGGTACCGAAGTGTCGGCACTGCTGGGCCGTATGCCGTCGGCCGTGGGTTACCAGCCGACCCTGGCCGAGGAAATGGGCGTCCTGCAGGAGCGCATCACCTCGACCAAGAATGGCTCGATCACCTCGATCCAGGCCGTCTACGTGCCCGCCGATGACTTGACCGATCCGTCGCCGGCCACCACGTTCGCCCACTTGGATTCGACCGTGACCCTGTCGCGTTCGATCGCCTCGCTGGGTATCTACCCGGCCGTGGATCCGCTCGATTCGACCAGCCGCCAGATGGACCCGCTGGTCATCGGCCACGAGCATTACGACACCGCCCAGCGCGTCCAGCAGACCTTGCAGAAGTACAAGGAACTGAAGGACATCATCGCGATCCTGGGCATGGACGAACTGTCCGAAGAAGACAAGCAGGCCGTGACCCGCGCCCGTAAGATCGAGCGCTTCTTCAGCCAGCCGTTCCACGTGGCCGAAGTGTTCACCGGTTCGCCGGGCAAGTACGTGTCGTTGAAGGACACCATCCGTGGCTTCAAGGCCATCGTCGATGGCGAATACGACCACCTGCCGGAACAGGCGTTCTACATGGTCGGCAGCATCGAAGAAGCGGTCGAGAAGGCCAAGAAGATGGCCGAGAAGGCCTGATGCGGCAGGGGCGGACTCCGGT
The DNA here is from genome assembly GCF_026130205.1 of Stenotrophomonas sp. SRS1. NCBI lineage: Bacteria > Pseudomonadati > Pseudomonadota > Gammaproteobacteria > Lysobacterales > Lysobacteraceae > Stenotrophomonas > Stenotrophomonas sp. SRS1. The sequence goes on from NZ_JAINFD010000002.1 coordinate 484,811, forward strand.
CCGTCCCGACCGTGACACGGGGTGGGCGTCTGCCCACCGCTGCGGAACACCTGCGGTGGGTTCAACCCGCCCCCTAGCGAAGAGAGTTACATGAGCACCATTCGTTGCGACATCGTCAGCGCCGAGCAGGAAATCTTCCGTGGTGAAGCGACCCTGGTCGTGGCCACCGGCGAGCTGGGCGAGCTGGGCATCGCGCCCAAGCATGCCCCGCTGATCACCCGCCTGAAGCCGGGCAAGGTGGTAGTGACCACGCCGAACGGCGAACAGCTCGATTTCGCCATCTCCGGCGGCATCCTCGAGGTGCAGCCGCAGGTCGTGACCGTGCTGGCCGACACCGCGATCCGTGCCCAGGACATCGATGAAGCCTCGGTCCGCAAGGCCAAGGAAGAAGCCGAACGCATCCTGGCCAATCGTGGCGAAGCGATGGAAGTGGCCGAAGCCCAGCAGAAGCTGGCCGAAGCCGTGGTCCAGCTGCAGGCGCTCGAACGCCTGCGCAAGACGCTCAAGCACTGAGTGGAGCGGCGCGACGGCGCCATCCACGAAGGGAAAACGCCGGCTCGCCGGCGTTTTTTTTGCCCGCCGGCGGCGGATGCCTCAGCGGAAGATCAACGTGCGCATCAGCAGGAACGACACCGCGGCCAGGCCGCCCTCCACCAGCGGTTTGGCCAGCCACGCATAGCGCAGGCCGAGATGCTCGGCGGCCAGCGTCACCAGCAGCGTGCTGATCGCTGTCAGCACCGCCCACAGCAGCAGGAAGCGTGCGAACCGTGCCCAGCCGAGCCGATGTGCGCCCTCGTGCGCGAACGTGTAGCGACCGTTGAGCCAGAACCCCAACAGCATGCCCGCCACGCGCCCGAGCAGATTGCCCGGCACCGTCGGCATGCCCAGCGCGGTCGCACCGACGAACACCGCCCAATCCAGGACAAGCTGGACCAACCCGATGATGAGGTAACTGCTGCCCTGGCGGAGGAGGCTCATGAGTGATTCGCGGCGGACAATCCCACATGTTAACGATCGGCGCACTAGAATTCCCCTCAACGTTTCCCGGAACCCGATCTGCCCATGACCCAGCCCCTGCACGTGATCATCCTGGCCGCCGGTGCCGGCAAGCGCATGAAGTCGGCCCTGCCCAAGGTGCTGCAGCCGATTGCCGGCCGCCCGATGCTTGCCCACGTGATCGAGACCGCGCGCCAGTTGCAGCCCGAAGCGATCCATGTGGTGTACGGCCATGGCGGCGAAGCCGTGCGGCAGGCGTTCGCTGACCAGCCTGACCTGCGCTGGGCCGAGCAGAGCCAGCAGCTGGGCACCGGCCATGCGGTGCTGCAGGCCATGCCGGAGGTGCCGGATGCGGCGACCGTGCTGGTGCTGTACGGCGACGTGCCGCTGATCCGCGGGGAAACCCTGCGCCACCTGCTGTCGCAGCCGGGCCGCTTGGCCGTGCTGGTGGCCGAGGTCGCTGATCCGACCGGCTATGGCCGCATCGTGCGCAATGCCGAGGGCAAGGTCGGCGCGATCGTCGAGCAGAAAGACGCCACCGACGAGCAGCGCAGCATCCGCACCATCAATACCGGCATCATCACCGCCGAATCCACGGCACTGCGCCGTTGGTTGTCCCAGCTCTCCAATGCGAACGCGCAGGGCGAGTATTACCTGACCGACATCTTTGCCGCGGCGGCCAGCGATTACACCCCGGCCGAGATGGCCTTCGTGCAGGATCCGCAGGATGCCGAAGGCGCAAACGATCCGTGGCAGCTGGCGCAGCTCGAACGCGCCTGGCAGCTGCGTGACGTGCGTGCGCTGTGCGCACAGGGCGCACGCGTGCTTGATCCGTCGCGGCTGGATATCCGCGGCACGGTCACGGTCGGCAGCGACGTGCAGATCGACGTCAACGTGATTCTGGAAGGGCGCGTGGTGCTGGGCGACGGTGTGAGCATCGGGGCATTCACCCGGCTCAAGGACGTCACCTTGGCGGCGGGCACCGTGGTCAAGCCGCACTGCGATCTGGACGGCGTGATCAGCGAGGGCGCGGCCGAGATTGGTCCGTTCGCCCGCCTGCGTCCCGGCACCGTGCTGGCAGAAGGTTCGCATGTCGGCAACTTCGTGGAGACCAAGAAGGTCGTGCTGGGTGCGGGCAGCAAGGCCAACCACCTCACCTATCTGGGCGATGCGGTGATCGGCAGCAAGGTCAACATTGGCGCCGGCACCATCACCTGCAACTACGACGGCGTGAACAAGTCACATACCACCATCGGTGATCGTGCCTTCATCGGCTCCAACAGCTCGCTGGTGGCGCCGGTCGTGATCGGTGAGGGCGCTACCGTGGCAGCCGGTTCGGTGATCACCCGCGGCGCACCGGCGGACAAGCTGACCGTCGCACGTGCCCGCCAGGAAACCATCGACGGCTGGAAGCGCCCCACGAAGAAGTAGTGCCGGCCGCTGGCCGGCAACCAGGCAATCCCGGGTTCACGACGGTGCCGGCCAGCGGCCGGCACGACCGGGCGTGCAAGCCGGCTTGACTCAACCCGCGGGCAGGAAGATCGCGACGCACAGGCCGCCTTCGCGGCGGTTCTGCAGTGAGATCCGGCCACCATGGGCTTCCACGATCTCCCGGGTCAGCGCCAGTCCCAATCCGGTCCCGTTGCGCTTGGTGGAATAGAACGGCATCAGCGCGTTCTGCAGCACGGCCTCGTTCATGCCCTTGCCGCGATCGAGCACCTCCAACCGCAACCACTGCGGCAGGCGGGTCAGGCGCACCTCCACGTCATCGGTGGGCGGTTCGGCGTCGGCACACGCCTCGTGTGCGTTCTTGAGCAGGTTCAGCAGTGCCTGGCCCAGCTGGGCGATGTCCACCCGGCTGTGCAGGTCGTCTGGAATCTCCGCCATCCGGAACGGAATCTGGTGCTGCAGCCCGGTGAGGAACATATTCCACTGCACGGTCTGCAGCTGCGGCTGCGGCAGCTTGGCGAACCGCGCATAGCCGCGGATGAAGCCTTCGAGGTGACGTGCGCGGTCTTCGACGGTGGCAAAGACCTCCTCCAGGCGTTCGACCTTGCCACGCCGGACCAGCTCGCCGCCGGAGTGCGCCAGCGACGCGATCGGGGCCAGCGAGTTGTTGAGCTCGTGGCTGATCACCCGTATCACCTTTTTCCAGGTCTGCACTTCCTGCCGGCGCAGTTCCGCCGTCAACAGGCGGATCAACAACAGGTCATGCGGGCGACCATTGAGGTGGAAGTTGCGCCGTGACAGGTGGTAGACCTGTTCGTCGTCCTCATCGCCGTCTTCTTCGCGCACCGCGAACAGGCTGTCGCCACCGCGGGCGATGGCGTCGCGTAGTTCGACCGGCATGGTCTCCATGACATCGTGCATGCGCTGGCCTTCCAGCTTCCAGCCGTTGTGCAGCAGCTTGCGCGCGGCCAGGTTGGAAAACACCACCCGCTGCACACCATCGCCGCCGTGCGACAGCAGCAGCATCGACACCGGCGTGTTTTGCACCATCGTATCGAGCAGCAGTTCGCGCTGGACCAGCTCCTGACGCTGCGCACGCAGCACATCGCCCAGCTCGCGATGGGCCTGGACCAGATCGCCCAGCTCGTCGTTGGCGGGCCAGTAGATGCCGAAGTTGTACTCGCCATCGCGGTAGCTGCTGGTCGTGCCGGACAGGGCGCGCAGCAGTGAGCGGATCGGCGCGGTGGCACGGCGCAGGCTCCACCACATCAGCGACAACAGGATGATCGTCGAGATGAACGTCACCGCCCAGCCGTGGTCCAGCCAGAATGCCAGGTACCACGGGAATGCCGCGGCCAGCGCCAGCACCGGCAGCAGGCGCAGGAACAACCGGAAGGTGAACGAACGCCGCTTCATTCGCGCGGGATGCCGTAACGGTCCATGCGCCGGTACAGCGCCTGGCGGCTGAGCCCGAGTTCGGCGGCGGTCTGCGCGATGATGCCGTGGTTGTGGGCCAGCGCGTTCTCGATCCGGCTGCGGTCCGGATCCACCACCGGGCTGGCCGCACGGGGCGCGGCAGTGCGCGGCAGGTTGAGATCACCCACCTCGATGCGCGGACCGGTGGACAGCAGTTCGGCGCGTTGCAGCACATTGCGCAGTTCACGGACATTGCCCGGCCACGGATGGCGCTGCAGCGCGGTGGCCGCGGCCGTGGACAGCGGCTTGCCACTGTCCAGGAAGCGCTCGGCCAGCGGCAGGATGTCGCCGGGGCGCTCGGCCAGCGGTGGCAACGCCAGCTCGACGGTATTGAGGCGGTAGTACAGATCCTCGCGGAACTGGCCGTCGCGGATCATCGCCGGCAGGTCGGCGTTGGTAGCGCTGATGACGCGCACTTTGACCTGCCGCTCGCGGTTGGAACCCAAGCGTTCGAAACGACCGGTTTCGAGCACGCGCAGCAGCTTCATCTGGCCGCTGGGGGAGAGATTGCCGATCTCGTCCAGGAACAGCGTGCCGCCATCGGCGGCCTCGAACTTGCCTTCGCGCGCCTTGTTGGCGCCGGTGTAGGCACCGGCTTCGGCACCAAACAGCTCGGCTTCGATCAGCTCGGAGGGAATCGCACCGCAGTTGAGGGCAACGAACGGGCCCTTGGCGACCAGCGAATTGGCCTGGATGATCTCGGCGATCTTCTCCTTGCCCGCGCCATTCGGGCCGGTGATCAGCACCGGCAGCGCCGAGCGTGCGACCTGGCAGGCCAGGCTCACCACGCGCTCACTGGCCGCATCGGCGACGATTGCGCCGCGCAGATCGTAGCGGGCTTCCAGTGCAGAACGGTTGCGTTGCTCACGGTCGCGGCGGCGATCGAGTTCCCGGCGGGTTTCAGACAGTTCCAGCAGGTTGTTGACCGTGATCAGCAGCTTGCGGTCGTCCCATGGCTTGGCCAGGTAATCGGCGGCGCCGGCCTTGACCAGATCGACCGCGCTGCTCAGATGCGTCCAGGCGGTCAACAGGATCACCGGCAGGTCCGGGTGGCGTGCACGGATCTGCAGGAACAGTGCTTCGCCTTCTTCGCCGGAGGTCGTGTCTTCGGTGAAGTTCATGTCCTGGATCACCAGGTCCACCGGCTGCTGTTCCAGCAGGGCCAGGCCCTGCTCGGGCGAGAGCGCGTGCAGGGTGTCGATGTCGTGCAGCGAGAACAGCACGTTCAGTGCGGTGCCGACGCTGGCGTTGTCGTCAATGATCAGGATCGAGGGCATGCGGCAGCGTAGGACCGGAAGTGGGATCAAGAGTACCGGAGCGCCGGGCCAAGAGGCAGATGGCCCGGCGTGGCTGCCCTCAGCCGCCGGCGCGGGGTGCCTGCGGAATGGCCGGGGTTTCCACCGCCAGCGCTTCGCTCCAGGCGGCGCTGTCGACGTAGACGGTCTTCTGGTTGCCCTTGCGCAGCACCGTGACGGGCACACGGGAGCCCTTGTTGCCGCCGAGGGTGTGGGTCAGGTCAGCGATCCTGCGCACCTGCTGGTCGCCCACGCGGATGATCCGGTCACCGCTGCGCAGGCCAAAGTAGGTGCTCGGCTCGGTGGTGGTGACCCGCACGATGCCATCCTGCGCATCGACCACCAGGTGGTGGCCGGCATCACGCCATTCCAGGCGTGAGGTGTCGGTCTGGGCGGCCGCCAGCGCGGGGGCACCGGCCAGCAGGAGGGACAGCAACAGGGGGGTGATCCTGGTCTTGGTCTGGCGCATTTCAGGCACTCCGGGTGGCAACAGCGGGTGGAACGGCGGCGGCACGACGTGCCGGGCCGAAGACAGCGATCTGGCCAAGCAACCACAACAGCACCGCGCCGATCGGCAGGTAACTGATGGGCATGCGCGGCAGCTCGTAGTTGTTCATCAGCCACAGATTGATCGTGTAGGCCATCAACATGCCCAGCACGATGCCGACCGTGGCCAACAGGAAGTTCTCGGTCTGGAAGTAGCGCAGGATCTGGCTGCGGGTGGCGCCGAGCGCCCGGCGGATGCCGATCTGCTTGGTCCGCTGCTGCACCCAGAAACTGGCCAGGCCGACGATGCCCAGCGCGGTGACCACCAGCAGCGCCACGCAGACGGTGATCAGCAGGCCGACCATGGCGCGGTCGTTGGCAAACGTCTTGTGGCGGACCTGCTCGTAGGTGAGCTTCGCGCGCACCATGCGGCTGGGATCCACCCGTTCCAGTGCAGCAACCGCCGCTTTGAGGACCTCATCGCGGCGGGCGGGGTCGGTGACACGGATCAGGTAGAACCCCATGTCATAGCTCATCCGGATCGGCAGCAGCATCGAGTGATGCGTGTCGCCCTCGACGCTGCCCGGGCGCGCTAGCGCTTCGACCACGCCGGTCACGCGCAATGGCATGCGGCCGCTGTAAATCGTCTTGCCCAGTGCATCGCCACCCGGGTAGAGCTTTTCGGCGGCCGAACGGGTCAGGATGACGGAACTGCCCTTGGAATCGGCTGTCTCGTCGGCGACCACCTCGCTGTACTCACGGTACTCGCCGGGCTGGAAATCGCTGCCGGCCACCAGCTTCAGTCCCAGCGTTTCCAACACGCCTTCGCGGGCGAAGTACTGCGATGCGCTCAGCGTCGGGCGCTCCTGGTCGGGCACCCGGGACAGGGTGGAGTTCCACGAGTTGCGGCGGAACGGCAGCTGGTTGATGGTCACCACGCTCTTGACGCCGGGCACGCTGCGCAGCGCAGCCAGGTCCTCACGGGTGCGGGCTTCCACGTTCACCTGCTTACCGACACCGCCCAGGCGGATCTCCATCAGTTCGGTTTCGGCGATGCCGCTGGGCTGGTTGATCTTCTCGATCCGCTGGCCGATCAGGAACAGCGCGTTGCAGACGATCGCGCAGGTCAGTGCGATCTCCAGCACGATCAGCGCTGCGGCGGTCTTGTGCCGACGCAGGGTGGAAAGAATGGGACGGATATCCATGATGTGCTCCGGATCCTTACTGCGATTTGAGTTGGATGGCGGGGGTGACCTGCATGGCGCGCAATGCAGGCAGGAAGCCTGCCAGCAGGCTGGCGACGAGGGTCAGCGCAAAGGTCATCAGCAACATCTGTCCATCCAGCGTCGCCAGCTTGGCGTAGTCCACCGGTTGCTGACGCACCGCGTACAGCCCCAGCAGCGCCAGCAGCAGGCCGAGCAGGCCACCGGCCAGGCCCACCGTGCCGGCTTCGACCAGCGATTGCAGGAAGATCTGCCCACGGCTGGCGCCGAGCGCGCGACGCACACCAATCTCACCGCTGCGGCGTAGGAATTTAGCCAGCAGCAGGCCGACCGTGTTGATCAGGCACACCAGCAGGAAGCCCATCGCCAGCCACAGCTGCAGGCGCACATCGCCCGGCACGACCTGCTTGTGGTCCAGCCAGTCCATGACGCTGCGCAGGCGCACATTCGGTGCGCGCTCAAAGCGGCCTGCGGACTTCTGCTGGGCCGAGTAGTTCTCCAGGTAGGCGCGGTAGTCGGCGGCATCGGCCGGCGAGGCCAGTTCCAACCAGTACTGCATCCAGGTGCACGGTGCATTGACCGCCGTTTCATCGCCACCGGAGTTGTCCCAGCAGTTCATGTTCCCGTTGCGGCCCAGCCTGAGCTCCAGCGCGGTGGAGAGAGGTATGTAGATGTCCTCGCTGCCACCGTATCTGCCGGTCTCCAGATCATAGAAGTGTGGGTTCGGATTCCACTCGTCCAGCACGCCCACCACCGTGAAGGTGTGGCCGTCCATGCGCAGCGGTTTGCCGACGCTGTTGGCGCCATCGAACAGCTTCTGGTTGAGCGCCTGCGAAATGACCACCACGCGGCCGCGCCCGTCGTCGTCGGCCACCGGCCAGGCACGACCGTACTGGAACGGCGTATCGAACATCGGGAAGAAATCGGTGGAGGTGTAGCGTGCATCGGTATCGAACGGACGCAGCGAGGCCTTGTCCGGCTCGATGGTCACGCCACCACCGGTCATCAGGGCCTGGTGTTTGGCATGCTTCTCACGCAGCAGTGCCTCGCCATCGAAGCGGGTCAGCTGCTCCTCCGGTTCCTCGCCAGGCTGGTAGCCCAGCATCGGGCGCGGATCGACCTGCACGGCGAACAGCCGATCGCTCTTCTGCGGAATCGGATCGCCGGACAGCACGTGGAACACGGTCAGTGTGGTCATCGACGCGCCGATGCCCAGCGCGATGGCGACCACCATCAGCGCGGTCAGCACCTTGTTGCGCCGGAAGCTGCGCAGGGCCAGTCGGAAGTAGTAGGCGAGCATGGCGGGCCTCAGTCGTTGGCAATGGCGGCGGCGACGGACGGGCGCGGCGTGGCGAGCACCGGATCGCGCAGCAGATCGGTGACCTGGCCATCGACGATGTGCACGTTGCGCTTGGCTCGCGCGGCCAGCTCCGGGTCATGGGTGACCATGACGATGGTGGTGCCCTTGGCGTTGATCTCTTCCAGCAGTTCCATCACGCCACGCGCCATCTGGCTGTCCAGGTTGCCGGTCGGTTCATCGGCCAGCAGCAGGCGGGGGCTGCCCGCAAGCGCACGCGCGATCGCGGCGCGCTGCTGCTGACCGCCCGACAGCTCGGCCGGGTAGTGCTTCATGCGCGAGCCCAGGCCCACCTGGGCCAGCGCATGTTCGATGCGCTGCTTGCGCTCTGCCGCCGGCATGCCGCGGTAGCGCAGCGGCACATCGACGTTGTCGAACAGGTTCAGATCGGAGATCAGATTGAAGCCCTGGAAGATGAAGCCGATCTTCTGGTTGCGCAGCCGGCTGCGCGCGTCGTCGCCGAGCTGGCTGACGTCCTGGCCATCCAGCAGGTAGGTGCCGCTGGTGAAGGTCTCCAGCAGGCCGGCGATATTGAGGAAGGTGGTCTTGCCCGAACCGGACGGACCGGTCACGGCGACGAACTCACCTTCGCGCACGTGCAGATCCAGCGACCGCAGGGCATGGGTTTCCACCTGTTCGGTGCGGAAGACTTTGGCGACCGAGCGCATTTCAAGCATGGCTGTGTTCCTTTGAATGTCGGGAAGATCGAAAGGGGTGAATCAGTTGATGGACACGCGCTCGGCATCGCCGAACAGATCGCTGCCGGACACCACGACACGATCGCCGGGTTGCAGGCCAGAGAGGATTTCAACTTCGCCCAGGCTGCTCACACCGAGCTTGACCGGGCGGCGAACGGCACTGCTGCCGTCCATGACGTAGGCGTAGCCGTTGCCCTGTTCAACAAACGGGCCACGCTCGATCTTCAGTGCGTTGCGGCGGGTATCGAGCAGTACGCGTGCCTGCATGCGCTGGCTCTGGCGCAGGCCCTGCGGCTGCTTGTCGGAGAAGCGGATGCGGGCGTTGACCTCGCCGGCGACTACCTCCGGGGAGACGGCGGAGATCTCACCGGCAAACTGGCCGCTGCCGCCGGTGAGCTGGGCGGGCATGCCGATCGACAGCTCGCGGGCGAAGCTCTCCGGTACCTTGATCTCGATCTCGAAGCGGGACAGATCGACCACGCCCAGGATCGGTGCATTGGCGACCACGTTGGTGTGCTGGGTGGCCTGCACCTGGCCGACCTGGCCATCGAACGGGGCACGCAGGGTGAGCGCATCGACTTGGCGTTCGACTTCGGTCACCACGGCACGCTGGCGATCGGCCAGCAGGCGCTTGTTGCGCGCGTCCAGATCGGCGCCCTGTGCCTTCAACATCGCATCCTTGCGGGCATGTTCCAGCTGGATGTCGCTCTTCTTGACCGTGTCTTCAGCCTTGGCGACATCGACCTGCGGTACCGCGCCGCCATCGAAACCGCGCTTGTAGCGCTCCAGATCGCGCACTGCGGCCTGGCGTTCGATCACGGCCTGGTCGGTGTCTTTCTGGGCAGTGGCACGGGCGAGGGTGGCATCCAGGGTGGCGCGGCTGGCCTCGGCCTGCAGGCCGGCCAGCGTGGCCTGTTCCTGGGCCAGTTTGCTGCGCAGTTCCGGGCTGTCGATCACGGCCAGCTCCTGGCCCTGCTTGACCACGTCACCGGCGACCACCTTCAGGGTCACGGTGCCGGCGGAGATGGCGTAGAGCACCGGATTGTTGGCGGCGATCACGCGGCCGTCGGCAGCGATATCGCGGACCATGTCGCCCCGGGTGACCTCGGCGACGCGGACACGGGCGCTGTCAAAGGAGCGGCTGGCGCCGAGCCACGCGCGGGCGGCGAAGCCGATCGCCAGCAGCACGACCAGGGCGGCGACCGCCGGCCACAGCCAGCGCTTCCACGGGGCGGGCGCGGCGTGCGAGGAAAGGGTCTGGTCCTGGGCGGAAGTGTCGCGGATCATCGGGCTCGTTCGCGGTTGGGTTGTGAAATAACAAAGCAGACTTCGTGCCAACTTTTCACCCTTTGAAAACAATGGCTTGCGAATCCTGCGGCGTGTCCGGGTGTCCGCGGACACGGGACCGGACACTTTCGTTAAGCGGACAGCGCCCAAGCCGCCCGGGTCGCCACGCTAGAATGCGAGGCTAACCACCAGGGATCTGAATCTATGTGCGGCATTGTGGGAGCGATCGCCCATCGCGACGTGGTACCGGTACTCATCGAAGGATTGAAGCGACTGGAATACCGGGGCTACGACTCCTCCGGCATTGCGGTGATCGATACCGCTGCCGCTGAAGCTGACGTCCGTCGTGTGCGCCGTACCGGCCGCGTGGCCGAGATGGAGAAGGCCGCTGCGAGCGAAGGCTTCCAGTCGCTGCTCGGCATCGGCCACACGCGCTGGGCCACCCACGGTGGCGTGACCGAGGCCAACGCCCACCCGCACATCAGCCACGGTGTGGCGCTGGTGCACAACGGCATCATCGAGAACCATGAGGAGCAGCGTGAGAAGCTGCGCGCGCTGGGCTACACCTTCGAGTCGCAGACCGATACCGAAGTGATCGCGCACCTGATGCACCATCACCTCAAGGAAGGCGACAGCCTGCTCTCGGCGCTGCAGCGCACGGTCAAGGAGTTGACCGGTGCCTACGCGCTGGCGGTGATGAGCCGTGCAGAGCCGGACCACTTCGTCTGCGCGCGCATGGGCTGCCCACTGCTGGTCGGCCTGGGCGAGGGCGAGAACTTCGTCGCCTCCGACGTCTCGGCGATCATCCAGGCCACCCGCACGGTGATCTTCCTGGAAGAGGGCGATACCGCCGACATCCGCCGCGACGGCGTGCAGGTGTACGACGAGCACAACCAGCCGATCGTGCGCGATGTGCACCTGTCGGATGTCTCGCTCGCGTCGCTGGAGCTGGGTCCGTACCGCCACTTCATGCAAAAGGAAATCCACGAGCAGCCGCGCGCGCTCGGCGACACCATCGAGGCGGCGATCGACGCCGGTGGCTTCCCGGCGACGCTGTTCGGCAAGAACGCCGAGGCGGTGTTGTCGGGTATCGAAGGCGTGCAGATCCTCGCCTGCGGCACCAGTTACTACGCCGGCCTGACGGCACGCTACTGGATTGAATCCATCGCCGGCCTGCCGTGCAGCGTGGAGATCGCCAGCGAGTATCGCTACCGTGCGGCGTACGCCAATCCCAAGCATCTGATCGTCACCATTTCGCAGTCCGGCGAAACGCTGGATACGATGGAAGCGCTCAAGTACGCCAAGTCGCTCGGTCATCTGCATACGCTGTCGATCTGCAACGTGCCCGAGAGCGCGATTCCGCGCGCGAGCGAACTGGTCTGCTACACCCGCGCCGGTGCCGAGATCGGTGTCGCCTCGACCAAGGCCTTCACCACTCAGCTGGCCGCCTTGTTCCAGCTCACCGTGGTGCTGGGCAAACTGCACGGCCGCATCGATGCTGCGCAGGAAGCGGACTACCTGGAGCAGCTGCGCTTCCTGCCGGGCAGCGTGCAGCACGCGCTGAACATGGAGCCGCAGATCGCCGCATGGGCCGAGCGCTTCGCACGCAAGAGCAGTGCACTGTTCCTGGGGCGTGGCCTGCATTACCCGATCGCGCTGGAAGGCGCGCTCAAGCTCAAGGAGATCACCTATATCCACGCCGAGGCGTACCCGGCCGGTGAGCTCAAGCACGGCCCGCTGGCGCTGGTGGATGAAGACATGCCGGTGGTGGTGATCGCCCCGAACGACAGCCTGCTGGAGAAGGTCAAATCCAACATGCAGGAAGTGCGTGCGCGCGGCGGCGAACTGTTCGTGTTCGCCGACCAGGACAGCAACTTCGTGGAGTCCGACGGCGTGCACGTGATCCGCACGCCGCGCCATGTCGGCGCGCTGAGCGCGGTCGTGCATACCATCCCGGTGCAGCTGCTGGCGTACCACACCGCACTGGCCCGCGGGACAGATGTGGACAAGCCGCGCAACCTGGCCAAGAGCGTGACGGTGGAGTGATGTGTCCGCTGCCGAGGCGGCGCTGACACGTATCTAGGGTGGCCCTGCGGGCCACCCTTTTTTGTGCGATCACCCCGTTGTAGAGCCACCCCATGGGTGGCTGCGGGAGCCGGAGCGAAGAACAGCCACCCATGGGGTGGCTCTACACGGCCGTCTGCAGCGGAACTTTAGTCTCAGTCTGCTGAGGCATTCAGCGACGGTTTTAACGACGGTGCCATTCTCAGGGTCGTGCACCGCGTTCCACGACGAACCGTCCCAGATTTGCAAACTCCTGGGCCCGGGTGCGGTCGTAGAATCGAGTGACCGAGGCACGGCGGTCTCACTGCCGACCTCGCTGTAATCAGGCGCATCTCTCGACTTCAGTACCCTGCACCAGGAAACAAGAATGAACGTCCGCGAACTCCTGCAATCCAAGAAAGAAACGATCGTCACCATCGATGTGGAAGACACCATCGGTGCGGCGGCCCACAAGATGAGCGCGCATAAGATCGCTGCCCTTGTGGTCATGAAAGATGATGCGCCGGTGAGGATCATTTCCGAGAAAGACATCGTGCGCACGCTGGCCGACGACGGCCCGCAGGCCGGGCGCCGGGTCATTTCCACGCTGCCGTCGGCAGGGTTGGAAGGCATCGGACCGGACGCCACCCTCAAGCAGGCGATGGCGCTCATGACCTACTCGCGTCACCGCCACCTGATGGTGACCGAAGACGCCAAGCTGGTCGGCATCCTGAGCCTGGGCGACATCGTCAAGAATCTGCTCAGCGAGCTGGAGCTGGAAAAGGCGGTGCTGCAGGACATCTACATGGCGGCGCACTGATACTGCCCGTGTCCAGCTGACGGGTAACGCCGGCTGCCGGCCGGCAACCCCACGCTGGAGAATCAACGTCGGCCGTCAAGGCCGTTCAGCTGCTGAAGGTCCGACAGCAGCAGCCGATAGGCTGCCTGCTGTGGCTCACCTGCCGGCTGCCGTAACACCCACGACGGATGCACGGTGGCGAATGCACGGGTGCCGTCCTCCAGTGAGTGCCAGCGTCCGTGGTTTGCCATCAGGTTGAACCCGGCGCCGAACACCGCGGTGGCTGCACTCGCCCCCAGGCAGACGATCACCTGCGGTCGCACGTTCTCGATCTCGCCCATCAGCCACGGCCGGCACGCATTGATGTGGGTGATCTGCGGCTTGCTGTGAATGCGACGCTTGCCGCGCCGTTCGAAGCGGAAGTGCTTGACCGCGTTGGTCAGGTAGAGCGTGCGGCGATCCATGCCAAGCTCGCGCAGGGCGCGATCCAGCAGCTGTCCGGCGGGACCGACGAACGGGTGCCCGCTGAGGTCCTCGCTGTCGCCGGGCTGCTCGCCCACCAGCATGATCCGTGCGTCCTGTGGGCCTTCGCCGAACACGGTCTGCGTGGCCGGCTCCCAGAGTGGGCAGCGTCGGCACGCGGCGGCCGCATCGCGCAGGGCATCGAGTGTGGCAGGTGGGGTATCCGCTACCGGCGTGGGTGAGGCGATGGCCTCGGGGATACGCCGTCGCGGGGCCTGTGCCTCACGGTCGTGCATCTCCTGCACCCGGTCACCGGCATCACGGACCAGCTGCGGCAGCAACGACGCCTCGGGCAGGTGTTTCCAGTATCTGGCCGGCATCTCCTGCTGCATCATCCGCGTGTTGAGCCGTGCCGGATTGAAGATGTTGGCGTAGTAGGTGCGCCACAGTTCTTCGCGCGCATCCTCAACGGGCGCATCGCTCTGGTGGCCACCCGGACCAAACGACAGCGCCTGCCCATCCCAGTGCACGCTGCGGTACGGCGTCAGGATCGCCCAGCGCATGCCGGCGAAGCGACGCGCGAAGAATGGCGCCACGCGATCCACGATCTGGTGATCCGGTTCGAACCAGGCAATGAAGGCATCCTGCTCGCCGGGCACTTCGCGGAAGCGGACGAACGCTTTCATTTTATGCGTGTCGCGGCGGACTGCCTGGCTCAGGGCCATGGCGCGCAGCACGTCGGGATCGGCGGGGTTGGACAGCAGGCTGCGCTCGCCATGCGTGATGCGCCAGAGCATGCGGTAGAGCAGCGACATCCGTTGCGGATCGCGATGGCACAGGCAGATGGCAGCCAGCTCGACAAACGCCTTGGAGACATACATTTGCGGCTCGGCCAGTGGCGTGCGGCCATCGTCCAGCGAGGTCAGTGACGGGGCATCAAGCAATGAAGCCCCCTGATCCTGCAGCCAGTCCAGCTGATCCGGTGGCACCGCGTGGCGCAAGGCCAGCCGCGCGGCCGCGCGCCATGCATCCAACGACCATGCCGGCTCGACACGCACACTCCAGCGTGACATGTCAGTGGGCAGCAGCGTCGGGGAACAATGCGCCCTGTCGCGGCGGTGGCGCCAGCCGCGCCCGCAGCGCCGCCGGATCATCCAGTGCACGCCGCGGATGATGGTCGGCCAACTGCACGAACGGCAGCAGCTTGCTCATCGGTGCACGCAGACGGGCCACATCGGCCACGCGCAGGCGTCCATGTCGCCGCGCCATCAGCACCCGCTTGACGTTGCGCACGCCAAGCCCGGGTACGCGCAGCAGCAGCTCCTTGGGCGCGATATTGAGATCGACCGGGAAGCGCTCGGGGTGGCGGATCGCCCAGGCCATCTTCGGGTCGATGTCCAGGTCCAGCATGCCGCCTTGGGTGGTATCGGTGATTTCCTCCACACCGTACCCGTAGAAGCGCAGCAGCCAGTCGGCCTGGTAGAGGCGATGCTCACGTGCCAGCGGTGGCGCCTGCAGGGGCAGCGCCTTGCTGGCATCGGGAATAGGGCTGAAGGCGGAGTAGTAGACGCGGCGCATCCGATAATTGCCGTACAGATTGTCGGCCGCGCTGAGGATCTGGTTGTCGCTGGCACCGTCCGCACCAACGATCATCTGGGTGCTCTGCCCGGCAGGGGCGAAGCGGGGGGCACGCGCACGCCGCCCGCGCGGGGCCGGTGACGGTGCGGATACCGCAGTGCTGGCTGGATCGGACTTGCGCGCCTCTTTGGCTTCCTCGATCTGCCAGCGCAGCTCACCCATGGCGCCCCGGATCGAGGGCAGTGACTTCTCCGGTGCGAAACTGGCCAGCCCGGCTTCGGTGGGCAGCTCGATGTTGATCGACAGCCGATCGGCATGGCGCCCGGCGGCGGCAAGCAGTTCCGGCGATGCTTCGGGGATGGTCTTGAGGTGGATGTACCCGGCGAACCGGTGTTCCTCGCGCAGCACCCGCGCCACTTCCACCATCCGTTCCATGGTGTAGTCGGCGTTGCGGATGATCCCACTGGAGAGGAACAGGCCTTCGATGTAGTTGCGCTTGTAGAAATCCATCGTCAGCGCGACCACTTCGTCCACGCTGAAGCGGGCCCGCTGCACGTTGCTCGACACGCGGTTGACGCAGTACGCGCAGTCGTAGATGCAGAAGTTGGTCAGCAGGATTTTCAGCAGCGACACACACCGGCCATCCGGCGTGTAGCTGTGGCAGATGCCCATGCCCTCGGTGCTGCCGATGCCACCGGACGCACGCGAATCACGCTTGCCCGCGCCGCTGGAGGCGCAGGACGCATCGTACTTCGCGGCATCGGCAAGGATGGCCAGTTTGCGGATCGTCTCCATGGAGCGACCGTACCGGGGCGCGGTCTCATCCAGTGAGACGGGTCAGCCCGCGCCTGAAGAGTTCAGATTGCGGCTCAGCTGTCGAAGCTCACCTTCACCGATTCCGCGCTGTACCTCGCCGGCCCATGGAACACCACCTCGATGTTGTTGCCATCCGGATCCAGCGCGAATGCCGCGTAGTAACCGGGATGGTAAGGGCGTTCGCCCGGCGCACCGTTGTCCTTCCCGCCATTGGCCAATGCGGCCTGGTGGAAGGCGTCCACGGTCGCGTGGTCGCGGGCCTGGAAGGCGAGATGATGGCGGCCGGTGAGTTGGCCAAGCGCTGCTTCACTGTCCGCCGTGGAAATGAACAGCTCATCGGCCCAGAAATAGGTGTCGCCTTCACCGGCAATCGGGATCCCGATCGTGTCGAACACGGCCTGGTAGAAGCGGCGGCTGTCGGCGAGATCCTTGACCACCAGCTGCAGGTGATCGATCAGGCGGCCGCGGTGCAGTTCCATGGTTTCCATACCGACTCCGTTGGGTGGGTGGACGGTCCGCAGATATACCACTGCACGCGGTTGGACACAGTGTCGCCGTCTCGATCTTGCTGACCACGCGCGTGGACCTGTCGGCCGCAGCCCTTCCGCCAGCCCACGCGCTGACCTACGCTGCGCGCTGGCGTCATGAACGCGCAGACGGAGGAGGGAACGATGCTGTGGATGGTGATGATGGCCCAGGCGGTCGCAGGCGACGCCGGCTATGAACAGGTGCGCGCACTGGCGCATCGTGATGAAGCCAGCTTGGCGCCGGCGGCGTACACGGAAATGCTGGACAGCATGAGCCGGGTGGGCGGCGCGAGTTTCGCGCGGTGCATGCCGAAACCCGCGCCGGAGACGCTGGCACCGTTCACAGTGGTGCTGCAGCTGGATGCGCAGGGCAAGGTGGTGCGGACGTGGCGCGAAGGCGACGAAACGGTCGCACGCTGTGTCGATGCGGGGTTTGCCGGGAAAACCCTGTTCGTACCACCGAAGGCGCCGTTCCATGCGGCCTTCGAGTTCCAGGTCCAGCCATGACGCCCACGACGCGCCGGTAGCTGCCGGCGCATCGCGGAGCGGCCGGGATCAGGCGATCGGGGTGTTGGAGATGATCTCCACCCAGTAGCCGTCCGGGTCCTTGATGAAGGCCAGGTGCTTCATGCGGCCATCTTCCAGGCGCTTCTGGTAGGGCACCTGCAGCGCATCGAAACGCTTGCAGGCGGCCTGGATGTCCGGCACGGACACGCAGATGTGGCCGAAGCCGCGCGGATCGCTGTTGCCGTCGTGATAGACCGCGCCGGCCTGGGTTTCAGTGCCGTGGTTGTGGGTCAGCTCCAGCACGCCGGGAATCCCGGCCATCCACACGCGGCGGGCGTCGTCGCCCTCGGGGATCTGCGTGCCGGCCGGCAGCAGGGCCAGGAAGTACAGGCTGAATTCGGCGTCGGGGAAGTGGCGCAGATCGATCAGGCGGAAGCCGAGCACGCCGGTGTAGAACGCCAGCGAGGCGGCAGCATCCTTCACGCGCAGCATGGTGTGGTTGAACACGAAACCGGTGGTTTCGGCCGGCGGCTGGGCGGCGACACCCGGCTGGGTCTGGAAAGCGGCAAGGGACATGGGGATCCTGGGGGCGGTGCCGCATCGGCGCGGCGGACACGTCATGTTACCGGTCCCGGCCGGGCGGGGTGGCGGGTAGAATGGTGTGTCTCCCTGACCAGCGTTCATCATGTCTCAGCGTGAATGGGTGGCGTCCGCCATCCGCAAGATCGAAGCCGATTTCAACCGTTCGGCCGATACCCACCTGATCCCGATGGACCTGCCGGGGTTCGATGGCATCGACCTGTATTTCAAGGACGAATCCAGCCATCCCACCGGCAGCCTGAAGCATCGTCTGGCCCGGTCGCTGTTCCTGTACGCGCTGACCAACGGCTGGCTGCGTGAAGGGCGCCCGGTGATCGAAGCGTCCAGCGGCTCCACGGCCGTATCCGAGGCGTATTTCGCACGGCTGCTGGGCCTGCCGTTCATCGCCGTGATGCCGGCCACCACGTCCCCCGAGAAAATCGCGGCGATCGAGTTCCACGGCGGCCGCTGCCACCTGGTGGAGCGCGCCTGCGACCTCAACTGCGATTCCGAAGCGTTGGCCCGCGAAACCGGTGGCCACTTCATGGACCAGTTCACCTACGCCGAGCGCGCCACCGACTGGCGCGCGAACAACAACATCGCCGAATCGATCTTCAAGCAGATGGCCGAGGAGCCGCACCCGGTGCCCGAGTGGATCGTGTGCAGCCCGGGCACCGGCGGCACCGCGGCCACGCTGGGCCGCTACGTGAGCTACCGCCGGCATGACACGCGCATCCTGTGTGCGGACCCGGAAGTGTCGGTGTTCTACGACGGCTACTGCGCCGCGCTGGCCGGGCAGCCCTGGCGCGAGTTGACCTGCAGTGGCGGCTCGCGCGTGGAAGGCATCGGGCGGCCGCGGGTGGAATCCAGTTTCATTCCGACCAGCGTCGATGCGATGGTCAAGGTGCCCGATGCGCTGAGCCTGGCCGCGATGCGCCATGTCAGCCGCCAGCTGGGCCGTCGCGTCGGCGGTTCCACCGGCACCAATTTCATCGGCGTGCTGCAGGCCGCGCAACTGATGCGCGATGCCGGACGCAGCGGCTCGATCGTCACCATCCTGTGCGACAGCGGCGAGCGCTACGCGCACAGCTACTACAACCCCGAGTGGTACCCGAAGCAGGGCATCGACGTGGAGGGCGCCGATGCCCAGCTCGCCGCGGCGGTGGCGGGGCAGGGCCTGCCGGTGCTGCCCTGCGTTTCGCTGGAAGCGGTGTACTGAGCGGGACACCGGGCGTGGCGTGAACCTGGCCCATCGGTGCACGCCGGGGCCTTGTGCGGGGCAGGGGGCAATGCCATATCGTGGGGTGATGCCGCTGCAGCGGCCCCGTTGTCTGGAGATGCCTGTGACCCCCACCAACCCCCTGCTCGATTTTTCCGGTCTGCCGCGTTTCGATGCGATCCAGCCTGAGCACATCGCCCCGGCGATCGACGCCCTGCTGGCCGAGGCCGAGGCGGCGGTAACGACCGCCGAGACCGTCACCCCGGTGACCTGGGCGACCTTCGCCGATCCGCTGGACGATGCCACTGAGCGCCTCTGGCGCGCATGGGGCCAAGTGGGCCACCTGCAGGCTGTGGTGAATACCCCGGCGCTGCGCGAGGCCTACAACGCCAACCTGCCCAAGGTGACGCGCTTCGGCAGCGCACTGGGCCAGAACCTGGCGCTCTACCAGCAGTACCGCGCCCTGGCCGCTGCGTCGGAAGCGGCGCAGTACGATCCGGCACGCCGCAAGGTGCTGGAGAACGCCCTGCGTGATTTCCGGCTGGGCGGTGCTGAACTCGATGACGCCGGCAAGGCGCGCTACAGCGCGATCCGCGAGGAACTGTCCGCGCTCTCGGCGACGTTCTCGCAGAATGTGCTCGATGCGACCGATGCCTGGTCGCTGCACGTGGAAAACCGCGCCGAACTGGCTGGCCTGCCGGACGATGTGATCGCCGCTGCCCGCGCTGCCGCAGAGAAGGATGGCCTGCCCGGCTGGAAGCTGACCCTGCAGATGCCGTGCTATATCCCGGTGCAGACCTACGCCGAACATCGCCCGCTGCGTGAGGCGCTGTATCGCGCCAACGCGGTCCGCGCCTCCGAATTCGGCGATGCCGCGCTGGATAACAGCGGCAACATTGATCGCGTGCTGGTGCTGCGTGCGGAGCTGGCCGCGCTGCTGGGCTTTGCCAACTATGCCGAGTATTCGATCGCCACCAAGATGGCCGAAGATGCGCCGCAGGTGCTGGGTTTCCTGCGCGATCTGGCGGCGCGTGCCAAACCGTATGCACAGCGCGACCGTGCCGAGCTGGAGGCCTTCGCGCACGACGAACTGGGTCTGGCCGCGCTGGAAGCATGGGATCTGGCCTTCGCGGCGGAGAAGCTGAAGCAGGCGCGCTACAGCTATTCCGAGCAGGACGTGAAGCAGTACTTCACCGAGCCGAAGGTGTTGGACGGCCTGTTCAGTGTGATCCGCAGTCTCTACGGGCTGGAGGTACAGCCGGACAGCGCGCCGGTGTGGCACCCGGACGTGCGCTTCTTCCGGGTGGTCGATGCGCAGGGCGCGCTGGTGGGTCAGTTCTATCTGGACCTGTACGCGCGCGAAGGCAAGCGTGGTGGCGCGTGGATGGACGATTGCCGCAACCGCCGCGAGACCGCTGCTGGTGTGCAGACGCCGCTGGTGTACCTGGTCTGCAACTTCGGCAAGGGCGCCGCGGGGCAACCGGCGACCTTCAGCCACAGCGATGTGACCACGCTGTTCCATGAAATGGGGCATGGCCTGCATCAGTTGCTGACCCGCATCGGCGAGCTCGGCGTGGCCGGCATCAACGGTGTGGAGTGGGACGCGGTGGAGCTGCCGAGCCAGTTCATGGAGAACTTCTGCTGGGAATGGGACCGTGTGCAGGCGATGACCGCGCACGTAACTACCGGCGAGCCGCTGCCGCGTGCGCTGTTTGACCGCATGCTGGCCGCACGCAATTTCCAGAGCGGCATGTTCACTGTGCGCCAGCTCGAGTTCGCCCTGTTCGACATGCAGCTGCACAGTGATTTCGACCCGACCCAAGACAGCGTGCAGGCCCTGCTGGAGCGCGTGCGCGATGAGGTGGCGGTCAACCGGCCGCCGGCCTGGAATCGGTTCCCCAATCAGTTCAGCCACATTTTTGCCGGTGGCTATGCGGCGGGCTACTACAGCTACAAGTGGGCCGAAGTGCTCAGCGCCGATGCCTATGCCGCGTTCGAGGAAGCCCCGGACAAGGTGACCGAGACCGGTCAGCGGTTCCGCGATGAAGTGCTCTCGCGGGGCGGCAGCCGGAGTGCGGCAGAAAACTTCGCTGCGTTCCGTGGGCGCGCGCCGACCGTGGACGCGCTGCTGCGGCACAACGGGATGGTGTGACCCTGGTTACGGTAGTGCCGGCCGCTGGCCGGCTCTGCATCCTGCCGCCAGGGGCGGGGTGTCATGCAACGTGAGGAGCCGGCCAGCGGCCGGCACTACCCGGCAGCGTGATCGGACCGGACGTGGCTCATTCGGCGTAGATCATCTTGCGGGTCATGCCGCCGTCGACGATGTGGTCCTGGCCGGTGATGAAACCGGCCAGGTCCGAGAGCAGGAACACCGCCAGCGCGCCGATGTCCGGCGGCTGGCCAACCCGGCCGACCGGATGCTGCGCCTGATCGCGGCGCGAGAGCTTGGGCGTGCGCCGGCGTGAGGGTGCCTGCCAGGCATCGGTGGTGATCCAGCCGGGGCTGATGCTGTTGACCCGCACCGCCGGCCCTTCGCTCAACGCGAGTGCATGGGTGAAGGCGACCAGCCCGCCCTTGGCCGCGGCATAGGCTTCACTGTCCGGTTCGGACTGCCATGCACGCGTCGAGGCGATGTTGAGGATGGCCCCGGTGTGCTCGCGCAGGGCGGGCAGGGCGTGTTTGCTGCACAGGAAGGCGCCATGCAGGCTGGAGAGGCGGCGTTGCCACTCAGCCAGCGGCATCTCCGCCAACGGCGTGCCATGGGCACTGGCGATGCCGGCATTGTTGACCAGGCCATCCATGCGGCCAAAGCGCTTCAGCGTCGCCTTCATCAGCGCCTGCACACTGCGCTCGCTGGCCACGTCCGCGCGCTGGAACGCCGCGCGCTCCGGCAGCGCCCATTCGGTCAAACAGGCCTTGCCGGCATCGGCATCCAGATCGGCGATCATCACGCTTCCGCCAGCGCCCAGCACCGACTGCGCGATGCCACGGCCCACCCCCTGCGCACCCCCGGTGATCACCACCACGCGATCGCGCAGCGGCTGTGCCGGCCAGTCGAGAATGGCCGGAGTCAGTGGCACGGCGGCATGTCGTTGCGGCCCAGCAGGCGCGTCCAGCCTTCGATGCCGAGCTTGTCCAGCGTTTCGATGTTGCGCTCCACGATCACGTCCGGATCCGGGAACGCGGCGACCGCACGCTCGACGCTGTCTTCGCGCAGCAGGTGCAGGGTCGGGTAGGGCGCGCGGTTGGTGTAGTTGCTCACGTCATCCGGCGCCGCGCCGGCGAACTGGTACTGCGGATGGAAGCTGGCCACCTGCAGGATGCCCTGCAGGTCCAGTGCTTCGATCGCCGCATCGGCGTTGTCGAGGAAATCGTTGTAATCCAGGAAATCGGTCAGCACGTCCGGATGCACGATCAACGTGGTGTCGATCTGTTCGGCCGGCGTGTCACGCAGCAGGATCAGCTCTTCGGCCAGTTCTTCGACCAGCGCTTCCGGCGTGGTCGCATCGCTGAGCACAAAGCGCACCTGGTCCTTCACGTACACCGCTTTGGCGAACGGGCACAGGTTCAGGCCGATGACGATCTGCTCCAGCCATTTCCGGGTCTCGGCGATGGGATCGTGGGTGGCAGTGAGGGACGCATCGTTCATGGCGGGCGGTGTCGCTGGCTGGGCTGTTGATTGTACGGCGCGGCGGTGAAGCGGGTGGGTGATCGGCTCCACTGTCCATTAACTGGACACCGGTCATCCTGATAAATCCTTATCCGGCAATCACTTGCAGTGATCGAGCCAACGGCCAATAGGCAGTGGCCCGCCGCAGGTATCCAATGGCCGGGTACACGACGCAAGGAGTTTTCCGTGATGGCAACACATGCATTCCTGCCGACGGCCACGTGGTCTGGCAAGCTGTTCGAGGGTCAGTGGAGCCCGGGTGCAGGCACCCAGGACGTGGTCGAACCCGCCACCGGCGAGCGGCTCGGTGAGATCGCGATGGCCGACCCCGCGCAGATCGCACGCGCGGCCGCCACTGCCGCCAGCGCACAGCGCGATTGGGCCAGTGCCCCGTATGACACTCGCGCGCAGGTCCTGCGCCGTGCCGCGCAGCTGGCCGAAGAGCACAACGACGAGATCGTGCAGTGGCTGGTCCGCGAAAGTGGCTCCACCCAGCTCAAGGCCGGCTTCGAGGCCAAGGTGAACACCAAGGCGCTGCATGAAGCGGCGGCACTGCCCTCGCGCAGCATCGGCGAAGTGCTGCCGTCCGAACCCGGCCGTCTGAATCTGGCGCGCCGCCGCCCGCTCGGCGTGGTCGGTGTGATTGCGCCGTTCAATTTTCCGCTGTATCTGGCCATGCGCGCCGTCGCCCCGGCACTGGCGCTGGGCAATGCGGTGGTGCTCAAGCCCGATCCGCGTACCGCCGTGTGCGGTGGCTTCGTGATCGCACGCCTGTTCGAGCTGGCTGGTCTGCCTGCTGGCCTGCTCCATGTGTTGCCGGGCGATGGTGCCGCCGGTGCGGCGCTGACCAGTGACCCGAACATCGCGATGATCCAGTTCACCGGGTCCACCGGTGCCGGGCGCAAGGTGGGTGAAGCGGCGGGTAAACACCTGAAGAAAGTGTCGCTGGAACTAGGCGGCAAGAACTCGCTGATCGTGCTCGACGATGCGGACCTGGATCTGGCCATCGCCAACACGGCGTGGGGCGTCTACCTGCATCAGGGCCAGATCTGCATGGCCACCGGCCGCGTGCTGGTCCAGCGCAGCATCCATGCGCGCTTCCTGGAAAAGCTGGTGGCCAAGGCGAAATCGCTCAAGGTCGGCAATCCGGCCGACGGCGAGGTGGCGATCGGGCCGTTGATCAATGCCCAGCAGCGCGACCACGCCGCGCGCATCGTCGCCGAGGCGCAGGCCGCCGGTGCCACCCTGGCCACCGGTGGTGGCTACAAGGATCTGTTCTTCGAGCCGACCGTGCTCAGCGATGTGAGCCGCGACAACCCGGCTTTCCACGAAGAGATCTTCGCGCCGGTCGCGGTCGTGGTGCCGTTCGATACCGATGACGAGGCGGTGGAGCTGGCCAACGACAGCGAGTACGGCCTGTCGATGGCGATCGTGTCCAGCAACGTGGGCCGCGCGCTGAAGCTGGGCGAACGGCTGCGCACCGGTCTGCTGCACATCAACGATCAGACCGTGAACGATGAGGTGATCAATCCCTTCGGTGGCGTTGGCGCCTCGGGCAACGGCACCAGCATCGGTGGCCCGTCCAACATCGACGAGTTCACCCAGTGGCAGTGGATGACCGTCAAGGGCGAAGCGCCCGCGTACCCGATCTGATCCAGGAAATTCTCATGACCGCAACAGCAGAACTGCGCGACATCACCGTGGCCGTGGTGCGCGAAAAAGAACAGCCCTTCACGATCGAGAAGGCACGCATCCGTGGCCCGCAGGACGATGAAGTGCTGGTCCGCGTAGTCGCCACCGGCCTGTGCCATACCGACCTGATCGTGCGTGACCAGTACTACCCCGTGCCGCTGCCGGCGGTGCTCGGCCATGAAGGCGCGGGCATCGTCGAAGCGCTCGGCCCGGGCGTGAAAGATCTCAAGGTGGGCGACCATGTCGTACTGACCTACGGCGCCTGCGGTCACTGCAATCCCTGCAGCGGCGGCCACGGCGCCTACTGCAAGGATTTCTTCGGCCTGAACTTCGGTGGCGGTGCGCTGGACGGCTCCACCGCGATCCAGGACCCGGACGGCAACCCGCTGCACGATCACTTCTTCGCGCAGTCCTCGTTCGCTACCTACGCACTGAGCCGCGAAAACAACGCGATCAAGGTGCCCGACGATGCGCCGATCGAACTGCTCGGCCCGCTTGGCTGCGGCATCCAGACCGGTGCCGGTGCGGTGATCAACTCGCTCAAGGTGACCGCCGGCAGCAGCTTCGCCAGCTTCGGTGCCGGCGCGGTCGGGCTGAGCGCGGTGATGGCCGCACGCGTGGCCGGTGCGACGACCATCATCGCCATCGATGTGGTGCCTTCGCGCCTGGAGCTGGCCAGGGAACTGGGCGCCACGCACGTGATCAACAGCCGCGAGGTCGATGTGGTTGAAGCGGTGCGCGGGATCACCGGCGGCGGCGCGAACTTCGCACTGGAATCCACCGGTCGTCCGGAGGTGCTCGCGCAGGGCATCGAGGCCCTCGGCGGGCTGGGGGTGATCGGCGTGGTAGGCGCGCCGAAGCTGGGCACTAAGGCCGAGTTCGACGTCAACAACCTGCTGCTCGGCGGACGCAGCATCCGTGGCATCGTCGAGGGCGACAGCGTGCCCAAAGTGTTCATTCCGCAGCTGGTGCAGCTGTATCAGCAGGGCCGCTTCCCGTTCGACAAGCTGGTCAAGTTCTACCCGCTGGATCAGATCAATCAGGCCGCCGAGGACAGCACCCGCGGTGTCACCCTCAAGCCGATCCTGACCATCGGCGGGTGAAACGGTCCGTCGCAGGCATGCATGCCTGCGACGACGTACCAGTCAGCTTTGCGGGAGTAGGCTGTCGGTTCGAGGTGGAGATCGACCGATGGCCGCGATGGTTCTGGAACAGCAGCAGGTATTGGCCGCCGCCCGTCAGCGTTTCGCCGAGGGCGGCGCGTTGATGGACAGCGTGGTCAGCCCGCCGGTGCAGCGCTCCTGGGAGCGCTCGCGCCAGGCCGGCGTGCAGCCGCGGCAGGAGCCGTACTACGCGCCTCTTGCCGCGGCTGCCACGCGCCTCGACGACCCTGCCGACCGCCGCCTCGCACGCTGTGTGCGCGAGGACATGGACCACCTCTGGGCCGCCTTCGGTGGCCGCCAATGGACCCTGTTCTGCGTCAACGCCGACGGCCTGGTCGTCGCCCAGCGCGAACATGGCCTGGCCGACGTGCCGGTGCTGCGCCCGATCCAGATCGGTCGCCGCCTGCGCGAGATCGACATCGGCACCACCGCACCGGCCTGCAGCCTGGCCGAAGACGCGCCCGCCCTGGTGCGCGGCAACGAGCACTATCTCGACCGCTTCGCCTCGGTGTTCTGCCTGAGCGTCCCGCTGCATGGGTTGGATGGCGAAGTACTGGGCGCACTGGACATCACCGGCACCGGCGAGCGCGATGCCGAGCTGTTGCACGGCTACTTCCGCCAGGCCGCGCTGTCGGCCGAGAACCGCCTCATGCAGGATCACCGCCCCTGCCACCTGCTGGCCGTGCAACACGACACCCGCTGGCTGCACTCACCGCTGCAGGGCCTGCTGGCCATCGAAGAAGACGGCCATGTCCGCGCCGCCAACCGCGTGGCCCGCCGCCTGTTCGGACTGCCGCGTCGCGGCCACTTGCCCGTTCTTACCCTGGACGGCCTGTTTGCCGGCGCCAGCCCCCACCAGCGCCGCCGCCTGCTGCAGAGCGGCCCTGCCCATCGCGTCCGCCTGGATGACGACACCGCCGTGCACGTGCAGTACCTGCGCGGACCACTCGCACCGTATGCCAGCCTGAAACTCGACGCGCCGCGCGCCAACGCTGCAAATACTTCGCTGCGCACACACACCACACAGCACGTGCGCGACGCCGTGGCCGCGCATCAAGGCAACGTCAGCGCCGCCGCACGTCAGCTCGGTATCTCACGCACCACCCTGTACAAGCTGATTCGCGCGTAATGACCAGCGCCCGGCGGTACATACGCCGGAAGCCGCATCTTTTAGATCTGCGCAACGAGGTTGCCGGCCACGGGCGGCACGACCGATGGGAGATCGCCTGGTTGCCGGCCACGGGCCGGCACTACCGCTTTGCTCGCCGATCCGCCGAGTTTGCTCGCCCGTCCGCCGAGAAAGCGTCGGGGCGGCGGGTAGGGCCAGGCCTTGCCTGGACCATGAGCGGCATGGATGCCGCGACATGAGCCCCCATGGATGGGTTTACGGCGGGTCCGGGCAAGGCCTGGCCCTACCCGACGCAGCCCTCGCCAGTGAATCGCCAGCCTTTAGCGATGAGCTGCCAGCGCCAAAAACAACGAACGCCCATCAGCAACAAACAGCGGTGCCCTTCGCTGGCGCTCCTCGCTACAGCCGTCAGGCCAAGATCAATCGCGGAAATTATCGAACTGCAGCGGCACCTCGAACGTCTCCTTCCGCAACAGCGCCATCGCATCCTGCAGATCATCGCGCTTCTTGCCCGTCACCCGCAGCTTGTCGCCATTGATCTGACTGTCCACCTTCAACTTGGCCTCCTTGATCTTCGCCGCGATCTTCTTGGCCACCTTCTGCTCGATCCCCTGCTTGACCGTGATCTTCTGCCGCGCGCCGGCCAGATTCGACTCGATATCACCGAACTCCAGGCACGCCGCATCGATCTTCCGCGCCGTCAGGCGCTGACGCAGGATGTCCGTCATCTGCTGCAACTGGAAATCGCTCGGTGCGGACTGACTGATCACGCTGTCTTCCAGCACGTACTTGGCGTCCACCCCCTTGAAATCGAAGCGCGTGGACAGCTCGCGGTTGGCCTGGTCGACCGCATTGGTCAGCTCGTGGGTGTCGACTTCGGAAACGACGTCAAAAGAGGGCATGGGGAGAACTCCAACGGGTGAATGCCCCATTCTAACCAACCCGCCATGGACGGCCCGTCCCCGGCGGCGATAATGGGCCATGAACACCCAACGCTCCCCCTCCCGCGCCGTTGCCTGGATGCTGATGGCCGTGGCCTGCTTCTCGCTGATGGATGCCGGCATGAAGCAGCTGGCCACCAGCTATCCCACCCTGCAGGTCACCTTCCTGCGCGGCGCGGCCTCGCTGCCGTTCGTGCTGGTCTGGGTGCTGGCCACCGCCGGCCCGCGATCGCTGGTGCCCAAGCGCTGGGTCCTGCACCTGCTGCGCGGCGTGCTCGGCATGGCGATGATCGGCTGCTTCGTGTACGCCCTGCGCAGCCTGCCGCTGTCCACGGCCTACACCATCTATTTCGTTGCCCCGTTGCTGATCGCCGCGCTGTCCGTGCCCCTGCTCGGGGAGAAGGTCGGCCCGCGCCGCTGGATCGCCATCGGCATCGGCCTGGTAGGCGTGCTGGTCGTGCTGCGGCCCGGCGTCGGCGGCTTCATCTCGCTGCCCGGGCTGATGGTCCTGCTGGCTGCGACCGCCTACGCACTGGCCGCGATCACGGTCAGCATGCTGACCCGCACCGACACCCCCCAGTCGATGGTGGTGTGGTTCCTGGTGATCATGGCCGTCGGCGCGGGTCTGCTGGCGATCCCCGACTGGCGGCCACTGCAGCTGGGCCATGCCGCGCTGATCGCCGGCATGGGCCTGGCCGGGGCAGGGGGGCAGGTGGCCCTGACCCGCGCCTTCCAGCTGGGCGAAGCCTCCATGATCGCACCCCTCGAGTACACCGGGCTGGTCTGGGTGATCGGCTGGGATCTGCTGTTCTGGGGCGCGCTGCCCGACTCGGTCACCTGGCTGGGCGCGGCGATCATCGTGGCCTCCGGCCTGTACCTGCTGCATCGGGAGCGGGTCCGCCAGGTCCAACCGCCCAGACCGCTGGACCACCCCTGAGCCGGCCCGGGTGGGCCATGACGCCGCCTTATAATCAAACGGAATATGATTCGATCCTGCCGCGCGGGCCAGGGCCGTCCCGCGCTGGTAGGCTGCACGCCCCCTCCCGTCGATGCCCCGGTTGACCGCGAAGTGATCGAGTTCCAGCGCCTGCACAAATCCTATGCCGTCGGCGGCCGCGCGATTGCCGCGCTGCAGCCGCTGGATCTGACCATCGAGGCCGGCGAAGTGTTCGGCATCATCGGCCATTCCGGCGCGGGCAAATCGACCCTGATCCGGCTGATCAACCGGCTGGAGGAGCCCACCGGCGGCCGCCTGCTGATCAATGGCGAGGATGTCACCGCGCTCGATGCCGAGGGTCTGCGCGTGCTGCGCCGGAAGATCGGCATGATCTTCCAGCACTTCAACCTGCTCTCGTCGCGCACGGTGGCCTCCAACGTCGCCTTCCCGCTGGAGCTGGCGGGGACGCCGCGGGCGGAGATCGACGCCCGCGTCAACGAACTGCTGCATACCGTCGGCCTGGAAGCGCACGCCAACAAGTACCCGGCGCAGCTGTCCGGTGGCCAGAAGCAGCGCGTCGGCATCGCCCGCGCCCTGGCCACCCGCCCGCAGATCCTGCTGTGCGATGAGGCCACCAGCGCACTGGACCCGCAGACCACCGCCTCGGTGCTCAAACTGCTCGGCAAGATCAACCGCGAGCTGGGCCTGACCATCGTGCTGATTACCCACGAGATGGACGTGATCCGCCGTGTCTGCGACCGCGTTGCGGTGCTCGATGCTGGCCACCTGGTCGAGACCGGCCCGGTCACCGAGGTGTTCCTGCACCCGCAGCACCCGACCACCCGCCGCTTCGTGAGCGAGTCCGAACAGGTGGACGAGGGCGAGCTGCACAAGGACTTCGAGGCCGTCGCCGGGCGCATCGTGCGCTTGACCTTCCTTGGCGCGGACACCTACGAACCGCTGCTGGGGCGCATCGCGCGCGAGACCGGCGTGGACTACAACATCCTGTCCGGCCGTATCGACCGGATCAAGGACACCCCGTATGGCCAGTTGACCGTGTCGCTGGTCGGGGGCGACGTGCAGGCCGCACAGGCCGGCTTTGTCGCCGCCGGTGTCCACCTTGAGGAGCTGCGCCGATGATCCTGGCTACCGCAGGCGGGTTCTTCCGCCATCTCGACGCCGGCAAATGGGCCGATATCGGCCAGGCCACGCTGGATACCCTGCTGATGCTCGGCGGCTCGCTGCCGCTGACGCTGCTGATCGGCCTGCCGCTGGGCGTGCTGCTGTTCCTGACCGGCTCGCCGCAGCTGCACCGCAAGCCGGTGCTGTATGGCGCGCTCGCGCTGCTGGTGAACCTGCTGCGTTCGGTCCCCTTCATCATCCTGATGATCGTGCTGATCCCGCTCACCCTGTGGATGATGGGTACCTCGCTCGGCGTCCGCGGTGCGATCGTGCCGCTGGTGATCGGCGCGGCGCCGTTCTATGCGCGCCTGGTCGAAACCGCGCTGCGCGAAGTGGACCGCGGCGTGATCGAAGCCACCCAGGCGATGGGCGCCACCACCTGGCAGCTGGTCACCCGGGTGCTGCTGCCTGAAGCGCGGCCTGGCCTCATCGCTGGCGCCACCGTCACCGTGATCGCCCTGATCGGCTTCACCGCGATGGGCGGTGCGATCGGCTCGGGCGGCCTGGGTGACCTGGCGTTCCGCGACGGCTATCAGCGTTCGCATACCGACGTGGCCCTGGTCACCGTGGTGCTGCTGCTGGTGCTGGTACAGATTCTGCAGATGATCGGCGACCGCCTGGTGGGGCATTACAGCCGGAAGTAACCGGTAGGTACCGACCATTGGTCGGTACGCCATCCTCGACGCCGCGTCGTGGCTGGCCCTCCAGGCCGAGTACGATCTGAAGACGCTGCCGACCCGGCAGGAAATCTAGCGCAGGGTGCAGCCGCGCGAGTCGCCCTGACCGCCGCCCTTATCGGACGTTCGGCACTTCAAAGCCCAGCCGGTCCACCTGCTCGGGGTGCTGCGGCACGCGCTTGAGCTTGTCGGTGTTGACCCCGTAATCGTCACGCAGGCGGGTGGCGAGCTCCTTGTAGAGCTCCTTGTCCATGTCCGGCTGGCGCGCGAACACCCAGGCCATCTCGCGGCCCGGGTAGCCGAGCATCGCCCACGAATAATCCGGCGCGACTTCCAGCACGCGGGTGTGGGTCGGCACGACCTTGTAGAACCAGGTGCGCCAGTTGTGGTTGCCGCTCTTTTCGTCCACTGAAGCGCGCACCGTCAGCTCCTGCAGCGGTTCGGAGAAGCCGTTGCGGTAGCGGTAGGTGATGGACACTTTCTGGTCGCCACGCAGGCGGAATTCGTTGACGCTGGCGACGTGGCCGCGTTCGATGGGATTCGGCACCCGGCCGATCACATACCAGGTGCCCATGAAACGCTGCAGGTCGATCGGCGCACCGGCGCTGTCGACGGCGACCGGGGTCGGCGCGGGTTCCGGCTTGGTCTCATGGCGGAACGCACAGGCAGACAGCAATGCCATCGAGGAGACCAACAGGACAGCGCGAAGCGGGCGGTTCGAAGACATGCGGCGGGTGGCTCCAGTGGCTGGCAGAGGCATGGTGGGTGGGACAGCGGAGAACGTCAATGGCGGCGCAGCGGTTGCGTGACCGATTCACACTGACGCGACACCGGCGACCCTCCCGACGCCGTGCCGTACAAGGTCGCAGCCCTTGAGATAGCGGCGCGGCAAGGTGACGCATCACTTTCGCACGGAGCTGTGTCATGACCCTGTCGTCTTCCCCGCGTTTGTCCGACCGTCCCGATCCCCGGGTGCTGCGTTGCGTCAGGCAGGTTGCCCTCGCCGGGATGGCCCTGGTCCTGGTCTGGCCCGCCGCACGGGGACACAGCGAGTGGATCGGCTGGCTGCCGATGTGGCTGATCGGCATGCCGCTGATGGCCTGGTGGAGCCTGCATCGCTTCCGCCTGCCGCTGGCCGGCCTGCTCAACCGGACCGCCCGCCGCCGCCGCGGGCCGCAGGCCCTGCGCCGGCGTCGCCCGCTGGTGCGTCCGGCGCGGCCTGACCTTCGACACGTGAGCCGCGGCCAGCCGGTGTGATAGCGTCCCAAGGCTATGAACGCCTGGAGCTGCAATGTCACGATTCGCTTCCGCCTGCCTCGTGGCAGGTCTGATCTCCGCCGGTGCGGCGGGAACCGCCATGGCCGCTGACGCCCCCGCGGATAAGTACGCCTGGCTTGAAGACGTCACCGGCGACAAACCGCTGGCGTGGGTCAAGGAACAGAACGCCAAGTCCGAAGGCCGCCTGGCCTCGACCCCCGCGTTCAAGCAGATGGAGACCAGCATCCGCGAGGTGCTCGATTCCGACGCCAAGATTCCCGGCGTGCAGAAGATCGGTGACTACTACTACAACTTCTGGAAGGACAAGCAGCACGAGCGCGGCCTGTGGCGCCGCACCACGCTGGCCGAGTACCGCAAGGCCTCGCCGCAGTGGGAAACCGTCCTGGACCTGGATGCACTGAACAAGGCCGAGGGCGAGAACTGGGTCTGGCACGGCGCCGACTGCCTGCGCCCGGACTATTCGCGCTGCCTGATCGCGCTGTCGCGCGGCGGCGCCGATGCCGATGTCACCCGCGAGTTCGACCTGGCCAACAAGACCTGGATCAAGGACGGCTTCTTCCGCCCCGAGTCCAAGGGCGGCCTGAACTGGATCGACCGCGACACCGTGTTCGTCTATACCGATTTCGGTACCGGCACGATGACCACCTCCGGTTATCCGCGCGTGGCCAAGCTGTGGAAGCGCGGCACCCCGCTGACCTCGGCCTCGGTGGTCTACGAAGGCAAGCCCGATGACATGTACATCGCGGCCATGCACGACGATACCCCCGGCTATGAGCGCAACCTGGTCAGCCGCACGCTGGCCTTCTACAACAACGAGCTCTACCTGCGTGCCGACGATGGCAAGCTGACCAGGATCGATGCGCCGAACTCGGCCGAAAAGGGCCTGCGCAAGCAGTGGCTGACCCTGGAGCTGCGCGAGCCGTGGACCGTGGGCGGCAAGACCTACGCCGCCGGCTCGCTGCTGGCCACCAAGCTGGACGATTACCTTGCCGGCAAGCGTGACTTCGACGTGCTGTTCGCGCCGACCGAGACCACCTCGCTGGCCGGCACCAGCTGGACCAGGAACCATCTGGTCCTGAACGTGCTGGACGACGTGAAGAGCCGCCTGAGTGTCCTGACGCCGGGCGACACCGGCTGGAAGACGACGGCCTTCACCGGTGCGCCGTCGTTCGGCACCGTGGCCGTCGGCGCGGTGGATGCCGATGACAGCGATGCGGTGTGGATGACCGTCACCGATTACCTGACCCCAACCACTTTGGCCATTGCCGAGATCGGCAAGCAGCCTGAAGTGCTCAAGACCATGCCGGCGTTCTTCAATGCCGATGGCAAGGTGATCGAGCAGCACTTCGCCACCAGCAAGGATGGCACCCGCGTGCCGTACTTCGTGGTGCATCGCAAGGACATGAAGCTGGACGGCTCCAACCCGACGCTGCTGTACGGCTACGGTGGCTTCGAGATATCGCTGACCCCGTCCTACTCCGGTGGCATGGGGCGCGCGTGGCTGGAGAAGGGCGGCGTGTACGTGGTCGCCAATATCCGCGGCGGTGGCGAGTATGGCCCGCGCTGGCACCAGGCGGCGCTCAAGCAGAACCGTCACAAGGCGTATGAAGACATGGCCGCGGTCGCACGCGATCTGGTCAGCCGCAAGATCACCTCGGCCAAGCACCTGGGCGTGCAGGGTGGCAGCAACGGTGGCCTGCTCACCGGCAACATGCTGACCCAGTACCCGGAGCTGTTCGGTGCGGTGGTGGTGCAGGTTCCGCTGCTGGACATGAAGCGTTACAGCCACCTGCTGGCCGGCGCGTCGTGGATGGCCGAATACGGCAATCCGGATACGGCCGATTGGGCGTTCATCAAGACCTTCTCGCCGTACCACCTGTTCGATGCCAGCAAGACTTACCCGCCGGTGCTGTTCACCACCTCCACCCGCGATGACCGTGTGCATCCGGCGCATGCCCGCAAGATGGCGGCCAAGATGATCGACGCCGGCAAGAACGTGACTTACTACGAGAACATCGAAGGCGGTCACGGCGGTGCGGCGAACAATGCGCAGGCCGCGCATATGTCGGCTTTGGCCTATAGCTTCCTGTGGGAGCAGCTCTCCAAGTAAGCTCGGGGTGCTCGACGGCCAGGGGCGGTCGAGCAGCCGGCAGGGAGTGAGCCTGCCGCAGACGTTGTAGCCCCCTGGAGAAGACTCCGGGTGGTGGGGCGTCAGGTTGGCTCCACCCCATGTTCAGCGCCACGCAGCGATGCGTGGCGTTTTTTTTATGGGCCGCTCACCGCACCCATGTTTCCAGCCCGCGCGCGATGCGGCGTACCGCTTCTTCCAGGCGAGGCACGTCCTGCGTGTAGGCCAGCCGCACATGCGCGTTGGCGCGGTGGTGGCCAAAGTCCAGGCCCGGCGTGAAGGCCACATGCTCCGTTTCCAGGAAATGCGCGCAGAACGCCTGCGCGTCATCGGTGAAGGCACTCACGTCGGCGTACAGATAGAACGCGCCTTCCGGCTCCACTGCGATGCGGAAGCCCAGCGCACGCAGCGCTGGCAGCAGGTAATCGCGACGCTCGCGGAACGCCGCGCGCCGCTGCTCGAAGATCGCGGTCGCGTCCGGCTCGAAACACGCCAGCGCCGCATGCTGGGCGATGCTCGAGGCGCTGATGTACAGATTCTGCGCGAGCTTCTCCAGCTCACGCACCGCCTGCGGCGGCGCCACCAGCCAGCCCAGGCGCCAGCCGGTCATCCCGTAGTACTTGGAGAAACTGTTGAGAACGAACGCTTCATCATCGACCTGCAGCACGCTGGCGGCGTCCATGCCGTAGGTGAGGCCGTGGTAGATCTCATCCACCACCAGATGCCCGCCGCGTGCCTTCAGGGACTGCGACAGCGCCGCGAGCTGCGCCGCCGAGAGCACGGTGCCGGTCGGATTGGCCGGGGAGGCGACCAGCGCACCCACGCTGTCCGCGTTCCACTGCCGTGCCACCAGCTCCGGCGTCAGCTGGTAGGCCGTCTCCGGCCCGACCGGCACCAGCTGCGCGGCCCCTTCCACCAACCGCAGGAAGTGCCGGTTGCACGGGTAGCCGGGATCGGCCAGCAACCAGTGCTTGCCGGGATCGACCAGCAGACTGCTGGCCAGCAACAGCGCGCCCGAGCCACCCGGCGTGACCAGGATCCGCTCGGGGTCGATGTGTACCTGGTAGCGATCCTTATAGAAGCCCGCAATCGCCTCGCGCAGCGCGGGCAGGCCGCGGGCCGCGGTGTAGCGGGTGTGGCCGGCCGCGAGCGCGGCCTGGCCGGCGCGCACGATCGGTGCGGCGGTGGTGAAGTCCGGCTCGCCGATCTCCAGGTGGATCACATCGTGGCCAGCCTGCTCCAGCGCCTGCGCGCGGGCCAGCAGCGACATGACGTGGAAGGGTTCGATGTCCTGGCTGCGGCGGCTGTAGCCGGTGCCGGTCGGGGGCGTGCGGGAAGTATCCATGGCCTGATGATAGGCGCAGTGACCAACGACAGGCTTGCTGCTGGACCACCCGCCAGCACAGACTGCACGGACACGGACGCCATTGCATTCCCCCGCC
The DNA here is from genome assembly GCF_026130205.1 of Stenotrophomonas sp. SRS1. Taxonomy (NCBI): domain Bacteria; kingdom Pseudomonadati; phylum Pseudomonadota; class Gammaproteobacteria; order Lysobacterales; family Lysobacteraceae; genus Stenotrophomonas; species Stenotrophomonas sp. SRS1. Next base: position 519,847 of record NZ_JAINFD010000002.1, read on the forward strand.
AGGAACCTTATCTCGTGAAACCCGCCCTTTGTTTACTGGTTGCCAGCCTCATGACCTCCAACGTGCACGCCGCCCCCGCGCTGACCCCGCCCGACGCCGAGAAGCACCCGCACACGGTGAAGGCTCCCTTTGGCGCGACCCGCAGCGACGATTACTACTGGCTGCGCGACGACAAGCGCGAAGACACGAAGATGCTGGCCTACCTGAATGCGGAGAACGCCTACACCGATCAGGTGGTGGCCCCGCTCAAGCCACTGGAAGACACCCTGTACAAGGAGATCGTCGCCCGCATCAAGCAGGACGATGCCAGCGTGCCCTCGCGTGACCGCGGCTACTGGTATTACACCCGCTTCGAAACCGGCAAGGACTACCCGATCCAGGCGCGCCGCAAGGGCAGCATGGAGGCGCCGGAAGAGATCCTGCTCGACATCAACACGATGGCCGAGGGCAAGGGCTACTTCAACGTGGGCGATGCCGATGTCAGCCAGGACAACCACCTGTTGGCCTGGGCCGAGGACGATGTCGGCCGCCGCCAGTACGTGATCCGTTTCAAGGACCTGCGCACCGGTGAGGTGCTGCCGGATCGCATCGAGAACGTCTCGCCCAACGTTGTCTGGGCCGATGACAACCGCACCCTGTTCTACGTCGAGAATGATCCGGACACCCTGCTCACCGTGCGCGTCAAAAAGCATGTACTGGGCACCCCGGCCAGCAGCGACGTGCTCGTGTATGAAGAGAAGGACGACAGCTTCTACATGGGCGTCGGCCGCACCCGCGATGATCGTTTCCTGACCATCGAGCTGCACAGCACGGTGAGCTCGGAAACCCGCTACGCCCCGGCTGCCGACCCGCAGACGTTCACGGTGCTGGCGCCGCGTGCGCGCGATGTGGAATACGACGCCGACCACTTCAATGGTCGCTGGGTGATCCGCACCAACGCTGCGGATGCGAAGAACTTCAAGATCGTCACCGCACCCAGCGATGCCACCGCGCGCAGCCAGTGGAAGGACTGGGTCGCGCACGATGACGCCGTGCTGATCGAAGGCTTCGAACTGTTCGACGGCTTCACCGCGATCGCCGAGCGTTCCAACGGCCTGGAACGCGTGCGCCTGCTGTTCCCGGATGGCCGCCAGGATTATGTCAAGGCGGATGAGCCGGCCTATTCGATGGGGTTGGCCGCCAACAGCGAGCACGACACCCCGTGGCTGCGTTACGCCTACACCTCGCTGACCACGCCGACCACCACCTACGAGCTCAACACCGTCACCGGTGAACGCCGCCAGCTCAAGCAGCAGCCGGTGATCGGCTATGACCCGTCGCAGTACACCACCGAGCGCGTGTGGGTGACGGCCCGCGATGGCGTCAAGGTGCCGGTGTCGCTGGTCTACCGCAACGGTTTCAAGAAGGACGGCACCGGCGCGCTGTACCAGTACGCCTACGGCAGCTACGGCATGTCGATGGATCCGGGTTTCAACCAGACCGTGGTCAGCCTGCTCGATCGCGGCGTGGTGTATGCCATCGCCCACATCCGCGGCGGCCAGGAAATGGGCCGTGCGTGGTATGAGGACGGCAAGCTGCTCAAGAAGCAGAACACCTTCAACGATTTCGTCGATGTCACCCGCGAGCTGGTCCGTCAGGGCTATGCCGCCAAGGATCGTGTCGCCGCCTCCGGTGGCAGCGCCGGTGGTCTGTTGATGGGCGCGGTGGCCAACCAGGCGCCGCAGGACTATCGCGTGATGGTCGCCCAGGTGCCGTTCGTCGATGTGGTCACCACCATGCTCGACGCCAGCATCCCGCTGACCACCAACGAGTATGACGAGTGGGGCAACCCGGAGCAGCGCGAGTATTACGACTACATGCTCACGTACTCGCCCTACGACAACGTCAGCAAGCAGGCGTACCCGGCCCTGTTCGTCGGCACTGGCCTGTGGGATTCGCAGGTGCAGTACTGGGAGCCGGCCAAGTGGGTGGCCAAACTGCGCGATGACAACACCGGCCACTTCCCGATCGTGTTCCGCACCAACATGGAAGCCGGCCACGGTGGCAAGTCCGGCCGCTTCCAGCGTTACCACGAGCTGGCCGAGTCGTACGCGTTCGTGCTCGACCAGCTTGGCGTGACCACGTCCCGGTAATGCCGGCCGGCGGCCGGCAACCTCGGTGGGTCGGCGATTTCCATTGGCCGACGACCTCGTGTCGTCGGCCACTGCAGTGAGGCCGCCATCGCGGCGGCCCGTCCGGGTCGCTATGCTGACACCATGTCCCGGCCCGAACGCCCCGTGGTTTCCGAAGCGCCAGCTGAGCGGCGACGGGTGCGTTTCCGCTGGGCGTGGTGGCTGCTGGCCTATGTCAGCCTGGGCACCGGCATCGTCGGCATCTTCGTGCCGGGTCTGCCCACCAGCGTGTTCATCCTGATCTCGGCCTGGGCCGCCTCGCGCGGCTCCGAGCGCCTGCACAACCGTCTGCTGGCGCACCCGCAGTTCGGCCCGGCGATCCGCAACTGGCAGGCGCACGGCGCGGTCAGCCGTCGCGGCAAATGGATGGCGACCCTGACCATGGCAGTGTGCGCGGGCATCATGCTGTGGTGCGTGCCGATCGCCTGGGTCAAGTGGCTCTCCATCGGCAGCATGACCTGCGTGGCGCTGTGGCTGTGGTCCCGGCCGCTGCCGCCGGAGGATGGGCTCCGGTAGTGCCGGCCAGCGGGCGGCAATACCGGTGTGCCTCCAAGGGCGTGATTGCTGCGTTGCCCGTTCATCCTGCCAGCACCCAAGCGCTCAAACACCGCGGCTATACTCGGAGGATGAAGACATCCCCCCGTACCCTCATCTCCCTGACGCTGGCCGCCTCGGCGCTGCTGGTGCTGTCGGCCTGTGGCAACAAGGGCCCGTTGGTCCTGCCGCAGAAGCCGGTCCCGGTCGAAGAACAGCTGGTTGAACCGGCCGCCGACGACGCCACGCCGCCGGCTGCCGATGCCGATACCGATTCCCCGGTGGTTCCTGATCCCGTGGAAGCCCCGGCGCTGAAGGTCGATGACGGGAATGAGTAAGCCGAACACCTCCGCGGCGCTGCGCTTCACCAAGATGCATGGCGCCGGCAATGATTTCGTGGTGTTGGACCTGCGCGATGGCGGCGCGCCGCCGGATGCTGCGCTGGCCGCGCGTCTGGCCGATCGCCACACCGGCGTGGGCTGCGACCAGATCCTGACCATCGAGCCGCCCAAGGCAGAAGGCTCGGTCGCCTCGTACCGGATCTGGAATGCCGATGGCAGCATGTCCGAGCAATGCGGCAACGGCGCGCGCTGCGTCGCGGCCTGGCTGGTGCGTGATGGCGCGGCTGCCGGCAGCACCTTCGCGATCGACAGCCCGGTCACCACCCATGCAGTCGAACGGCTGGGCGAAGACCAGTACGCGGTGGCAATGGGTGTGCCGCGTTTCGAGCCGGAGAACGTGCCGCTGATCGGCTTCGCCCGCGCCCGCGAGGAATACCTGCTGCCGCTGCAGGGCGACACGGTGCGCTTCGGCGCGGTCTCGATGGGCAACCCGCATGCCGTGATCGAAGTGGGCCTGGTCGATGCCGCTCCGGTCGAGCGTTTGGGGCCGCTGCTGCAGCAGCACGCCTCGTTCCCGAAATCGGTCAACGTCGGTTTCGTGCAGGTGCTCAGCCCGCAGCACGCGCGCCTGCGCGTTTATGAGCGTGGCGCCGGAGAAACCCTGGCCTGCGGCAGTGGTGCCTGCGCCGCGGCCGTGGTGATGATGCAGCGCGGTCGCCTGCAGCGCGATGCCACGATGTCGCTGCCCGGCGGCGATCTGCGCATCCGCTGGCCGGCCGACGATGCACAGATCGTGATGTCTGGCCCCGCAGCCTTCGTCTTTGATGGAGAGTGGAACGCATGAGCGAGACCGCCGAGAAAATCGGGTCGCACGAAGTAGCCGCCTGGCTGCGTCGGCATCCGACCTTCCTGAAGCAGTTCCCGGACCTGGCCCTGACCCTGGTGGTGCCGCGCGATGACGGCCCCACCGCGTCACTGGCGAGCTACCAGCTGGACGTGCTGCGCGACAAGAACCGTGAGCTGTCGCGACGGCTGGCCGATCTGGCCGCCAATGCACAGATCAACGAGCGCTTGGCGGTCCGCACGCACCAGCTGACCCTGGCACTGATGAAACAGGACTCGGCGGCAGACACCCTGCGGGCCATGGCCGCCTCGCTGGAAGAGGATTTCGCCGGAGATCTGGTCCGCTTGATCGTGCTGCATCCCGTCGCCGGGCTGGAACAGGCGCCGTGGCTGCAGGTGATCGAAGAAAGCAGCCCGCTGCTCGGTGTGTTCCGCGATTGCCTCAAGGATGGCGAGCCGATCTGTGGCCGCCTGCAGGCGGAGAAGAACACCGTGCTGTACGCCGGGCGCGCCGAGGAAGTGCAGTCCAGCGCGCTGCTGCCGCTGCCAGGTGTTGGCCTGATCGCGGTCGGCAGCCATGATGGCAATCGGTTCTACCCGGGCATGGGCACGCTGTTCCTGCGCATGATGGGCGAATCGCTGGTCGTCGCGCTGCAGCGCTTCTCCTCGCCATAACGTTCCTTCGAGCGGAGTCGCCGTGAGTACCGCGCAGGACTTCCTGTCGCACCTTCAAGTGGAGCGCCGCATGTCGGCGCACACGCTGGATGCCTACCGTCGCGATCTCGATGCACTCGCGGCGTGGTCGGATGGTCAGGGTGCGGTGATCGATACGCTGGATAGTGCGCAGCTGCGCCAGTTCATCGCTGCCGAACACCGCCGTGGGCTGTCGCCCACCTCGCTGCAGCGCCGGCTTTCGGCGTGCCGCAGTTTCTACGCGTGGCTGCTCAAGCACCACCGCATCGCCGCCAATCCGGCCACGGGCCTGAAAGCGCCCAAGGCGCCGCGCAAACTGCCGCAGGTGCTCGATGCCGATGAAGCGGTGCAGCTGGTCGAACTGCCCACCGATGCGCCGCTCGGCCTTCGCGATCGCGCGCTGCTGGAGCTGTTCTATTCCTCCGGGCTGCGCCTGAGCGAACTGTGCGCGCTGATCTGGCGCGACCTGGATTTCGATACCGGGCTGGTCAACGTACTGGGCAAGGGCAACCGCGAGCGCCGCGTGCCGTTCGGTTCGCATGCGCGCACCGCACTGCAGGGCTGGCGGGCCGACAGCGGCGGCGCGGCAACCGCACCGGTATTTCCCGGGCGCAAGGGCGGGCCCATCACCCAGCGCGCCGTGCAGATCCGCATCCGCCAGCTGGCCCAGCGCCAGGGCCTGTTCAAACACGTACACCCGCATATGCTGCGGCACAGCTTCGCCAGCCACATCCTGGAGTCCTCCGGTGATCTGCGCGGTGTGCAGGAGCTGCTCGGCCATGCCGATATCGCCACCACGCAGATCTATACCCACCTGGATTTCCAGCATCTGGCCAAGGTCTACGATGCCGCGCACCCGCGTGCCAAGCGCCGCAAGAGCGGCAACGAAAGCTGAATCGATCCGCTGCGGCATCCGGGCGCAGGGCAGGGCGGGTTGAAGCGTCGGGCAGAGACCCCACCTCAGTCTTTGTCACCCCGGAGGCTCCATGGACCCCAGTCAGAACCCCAACGTATTTCATGCCACCACCATCATCTCGGTGCGGCGCAACGGGCATGTCGCCGTCGCCGGCGATGGCCAGGTCACGCTCGGCCACACGGTGATGAAGGGCAACGCCCGCAAGGTGCGCCGTCTGGGTCGCGAGGGCCAGGTGCTGGCCGGTTTCGCCGGCGCTGCCGCCGATGCCTTCACCCTGTTCGAGCTGTTCGAGGCCAAGCTGGAAAAGCACGGCCAGCTGCAGCGTGCTGCAGTGGAACTGGCCAAGGATTGGCGCACCGAGCGCCGCCTGGGCAAGCTCGAAGCGCTGCTCGCCGTCGCCGACAAGGACACCTCGCTGATCATCAGCGGCACCGGTGATGTGATCGAACCGGAAGACGGCATCATCGCGATCGGTTCCGGTGGCTCCTACGCCCTGTCGGCCGCCCGCGCGCTGATGGCGCATACCGAACTGGACGCCCGCACGATTGCCACCGAGTCGATCAACATCGCCGGCGACATCTGCATCTACACCAATCGCAACGTGGTGGTCGAGGAGCTTTGACCCGAAGGGTCAACGCTCGGTAGAGCCACGCCATGCGTGGCTGCGGTATCCGGTCAGCCACGCATGGCGTGGCTCCACATCAGCGTTACGTCGCTGCCAGGCAGGCCGGTGATACGACATTCCACCCCATATCCTCGTGAGCACACCCATGCCGCACAAGATTGAAGTTTCGTCCGCCACCATGACCCCGCGCGAGATCGTGCAGGAACTGGACCGGCACATCGTCGGCCAGCACGACGCCAAGCGCGCGGTCGCCATCGCGCTGCGCAACCGCTGGCGCCGCATGCAGCTGCCGGCCGAGCTGCGCAACGAAGTCATGCCCAAGAACATCCTGATGATCGGCCCGACCGGCGTCGGCAAGACCGAGATCGCGCGTCGCCTGGCCACGCTGGCCAATGCGCCGTTCGTCAAGGTGGAAGCCACCCGTTTCACCGAGGTCGGCTATGTCGGCAAGGACGTGGAGCAGATCATCCGCGACCTGGCCGACACCGCGGTCAAGCTGTATCGCGAGCAGGCCAAGGTCCGCGTGCGCACCCAGGCCGAAGAGCGCGCCGAAGACCGCATCCTGGATGCATTGCTCCCGCGCCGCAGCACCGGTATCGGCTTTGATGCCGAGGCCGCGCGCAACGAGCCGTCCGCGCAGGACAACGAGACCCGCATCAAGTTCCGCCGCATGCTGCGCAACGGTGAGCTGGACGAGCGCGAGATCGAACTGGAAGTGTCGGCCAACGTCAGCATGGACATCATGACCCCGCCGGGCATGGAGGAAATGGGGCAGCAGCTGCGCCAGATGTTCTCCAGCATGGGCGGTGCGAAGGCACAGAAGCGCACGCTGTCGATCAAGGCCGCGCGTCCGCTGTTGATCGAGGAAGAGGCCGGCAAGCTGGTCAACGAAGACGATATCCGCAGCGCGGCGATCGAAGCCTGCGAGCAGCACGGCATCGTGTTCATCGATGAGATCGACAAGGTCGCCAAGCGCGGTGACAACGTCGGTGGCGGCGATGTGTCGCGCGAGGGCGTGCAGCGCGATCTGCTGCCGCTGGTGGAAGGCTCCAACGTGTCCACCAAGTACGGCACGATCAAGACCGACCACATCCTGTTCATCGCCTCCGGTGCGTTCCACCTGGCCAAGCCCAGCGATCTGATCCCGGAGCTGCAGGGTCGTTTCCCGATCCGCGTGGAACTGGGCGCGCTGAGCAAGCAGGACTTCGTGCGCATCCTGACCGAGCCGAAGGCCGCGCTGACCAAACAGTACGAAGCGCTGCTGCAGACCGAAGGTGTCTCGATGAAGTTCACCGTCGATGCGGTGGACCGCCTGGCCGAGATCGCCTTCCAGGTGAACGAGCGTCAGGAAAACATCGGCGCGCGCCGCCTGCACACGGTGCTGGAGCGCCTGCTGGATACGCTGAGCTATGAAGCCCCGGACCGCGATGGCGAGACCATCAGCATCGATCAGGCCTACGTCGACGCGCACCTGGGTGAGCTGGTGCAGGATCCGGACTTGAGCCGCTACATCCTGTAACGGCGCGCAACGATCGGGTGGTAGGAAGAACGGCGGCACTTCGGTGTCGCCGTTTTTTTTGCTTCTTCTGTCAAAGGCTGTCTCCGTTTGGGACTGCCGCGAGCGTGAGGGCCCCGCAGCGACCGGCAGGCCCCTCGGCAAATGTCCCCCGGCCGCCGCCGTCAGGCGACGGCCTCCTCCTTGATTTTGCCCAGGGACCTGCCGGCCGCTACGGGGCTAAGCGTGCTGTCCGCGTGCGACAAAGCAGACCTTCCGGTGGACGCCAGAGCGCTGGACACGTGGGTCGCGACGCCCTTGTGGGCGAAATAAAGGAGGAGGCGGCGGCCGAAGGCCGACGCCGGGGGACATTCGCCGACAAGGGCGTCGTGGCCCAGCGCCCGACCAGCTCACCGACCTTGCCCGCAAAGATTCAGGCGCGCATGGCGCATGCCACGACGGTGTCGCCGTTTTCTACCTCAGGCGTCGTCGTCGGTTGGCAGGGCGGTTGGCGGGGCGCCCGGGGTGAATACACCCGGCTGCACGAATGCGCTGAGGATCGCATCCAGCGTCTGCGCGCCATCGCGCTGGATCTCGAACAGCTCAGGTTCCAGCATCGCGCTATACAGCACCCCGGTCAGGCTGGTGCTCACGATGCGCGCCACCGTGTCCACGTCCACCCCCTCGCGCAGCTGCCCCAACTCCCGCGCGCGCTGGAACGCGGCCGCGAAGATGCCCAGCTCTTCGCGCGATGCCTCCAGCTGCAGCGCCTGCATTGCCTGGCTTTCCACAGACAGATCGTTGCGCAGCATGATTTCCATCATGTTGCGCAGACGCTCGTCCTCGGACAACTCCTGGAATGACACCAGCAGTGCCGAGCGCAGGTCCAGGATCGGTGTGGTGCGCTTGGCCGAGGTGGTGCGTCGCAGCCGCTCGATGAACGGCACGCGCTCGCGATCGATCATCGCGGTCAGCACTTCGGTCTTGTTCTTGAAGTGCCAGTACACCGCGCCGCGGGTGAATCCGGCGCGCGCACCGATCATCGCCAGGCTGGTGCCGGCGACCCCGTATTCATGGAAACAGAGCTGAGCCGCGTCGAGGATGCCCTCGCGGGTGGCCTGCGCCTCTTCTTTGGTTTTTCTGGCCATTGCGCTGTGCAGTTGCTGGATGAAACCGGCCTGAATTGTACCGCTTTACAAACAAACATGCATGTATGTATATTTGCGCCCCACTGATCCTCAGCGAGGACTGCCTGTGAAAGCCGGCGGGTCTCGTTTCGGATATTTGTCGTCATTTGCTGCCTGTTTGTCGTCATTCTTCGCTTTTATCGGAAGTTGGGCTGCAGGCGCGCCCTTTTCCGTCTGCGAGCCCCTACCGCCATGTCCAGAACCCCGTACCGTCTTCTCGCGCTGTCCCTCGCGATCGCCCTGACCGTGTCCGCCTGTGGCGGTGGTGAGCAGGAGGGTCCGCAGGGCGGACCCGGCCAGGTGACCGTGGCCACCCTCAAGGCCGAGAAGGTCGGGCTGACCCGCGAGCTGCCGGGCCGCACCAATGCCTTCCTGGTCGCCGAAGTGCGCCCGCAGGTCAACGGCATCGTGGCCAAGCGGCTGTTCACCGAAGGCGGCCTGGTCACGGCCGGGCAGCCGCTGTATCAGCTCGATGACGCCAGCTATCGCGCCCAGGCCAACAGCGCCCGTGCCCAGCTGGCCCGCGCCGAAGCCACCGCCAATGCCGCCCGCCTGAGCGCCAAGCGCATCGGCGAGCTGGCCAAGGTCGAGGCGGTCAGCACCCAGGACAACGAAAACGCGATCGCTGCGCTCAAGCAGGCCGAAGCCGATGTCGGCGCCGCGCGTGCCTCGCTGGACGCCGCCAATGTGACGCTGGGTTATGCGCGCATCACCGCGCCGATCAGCGGCCGCATCGGCAAGTCCTCGGTGACCCAGGGCGCGCTGGTCAGCGCCGGCCAGGCCGAAGCGCTGGCCACAGTGCAGCAGTTGAACCCGATCTATGTCGACCTGACCCAGTCCGCCAGTGAGCTGCTGCAGCTGCGCCGCGAACTGGCCAGCGGCCGTCTGCAGGACAACCAGACCCTGCCGGTGACGATCCTGCTCGATGACGGCACCGAGTTCGATCACAAGGGCACGCTGGAATTCTCTGAAGTCAGCGTGGATCCGACCACCGGCAGCTACGCGCTGCGGGTCAAGGTCGAGAACCCGGACCAGGTGCTGATGCCGGGCATGTACGTGCGCGCCCAGGTCGGCAGCGGTGTGCGCGACAACGCGATCCTGGTGCCGATGCAGGGCATCGCCCGCGATCCCAAGGGCGATACCAGCGCCATGGTGGTCGGCAAGGACGACAAGGTCGAAGTGCGGCAGGTCAAGGTCAGCCGTTCGCTCGGCGACAAGTGGCTGGTCGAAGACGGGCTGAAGGCGGGTGACAAGGTCATCGTCGAAGGCCTGCAGAAGATCCAGCCGGGCATGCCCGTGCAGGCCACCGAAATGGGCGCGGCCCCGGCCAAGCCGGCCGCCGCGCCGGCGGCTCCCGCCGCCCAGCAGTAACCGGAGAATTCCATGGCACGTTTCTTCATTGATCGCCCCATCTTCGCGTGGGTGATTGCGATCATCATCATGCTCGCCGGTGGCCTGGCGGTGCTCAAGCTGCCGGTGTCGATGTACCCGGAAGTGGCACCGCCGGCCGTCGAGATCAGCGCCAGCTACCCGGGTGCATCGGCCAAGGTGGTCGAGGACTCGGTGACGCAGATCATCGAGCAGAACATGAAAGGCCTGGATGGCCTGATCTACTTCTCGTCCAACAGCTCGGCCAACGGCCAGGCGACCATCACCCTCACCTTCGAGAGCGGGACCAACCCGGATATCGCGCAGGTGCAGGTGCAGAACAAGCTGCAGCTGGCCATGCCGCTGCTGCCGCAGGAAGTGCAGCGGCAGGGCATCAACGTCGCCAAGTCGAGCAGCGGCTTCCTGCAGGTGCTCGGCTTCGTCTCTGAAGACGGCAGCATGGATGCCAACGACATCTCCGATTACGTCGGCTCCAACATCGTCGATCCGCTGAGCCGCGTGCCAGGCGTGGGCAACATCCAGGTGTTCGGTGGCAAGTACGCCATGCGCATCTGGCTGGACCCCAACAAGCTGCACACCTACAAGCTGTCCACTGCCGAAGTGATCGCCGCGATCACCGCGCAGAACGCGCAGGTCGCCATCGGTCAGCTCGGCGGCGCGCCGTCGATCAAAGGCCAGCAGCTCAACGCGACCATCAACGCGCAGGACCGCCTGCAGACGCCGGAGCAGTTCCGCAACATCATCGTGCGCAGCGCGCAGGACGGTGCCGAACTGCGCCTCTCAGATGTTGCCCGCGTCGAGCTGGGTGCTGAGTCGTACGACTTCGTGACCCGTTACAACGGCAAGCCGTCGTCGGGTATCGCGATCACGCTGGCGACCGGCGCCAACGCGCTGGACACCGCCAATGGCGTGCGTGCGGCGCTGGATGAGATGGAGCCGAACTTCCCGGCCGGCCTGAAGGCCGTGGTGCCGTATGACACCACGCCGTTCGTACAGGTCTCGATCAAGGGCGTCATCAAGACCCTGATCGAAGCCATCGTACTGGTGTTCCTGGTGATGTACCTGTTCCTGCAGAACTTCCGCGCGACCCTGATCCCCACGATCGCGGTGCCGGTGGTGCTGCTGGGCACGTTCGGCATCCTGGCCGCGCTGGGCTTCTCGGTGAACATGTTGACCATGTTCGCGATGGTGCTGGCGATTGGCCTGCTGGTCGATGACGCGATCGTCGTGGTGGAGAACGTCGAGCGGATCATGTCCGAAGAGGGCCTGTCACCGCTGGAAGCGACACGCAAATCGATGACCCAGATCACCGGCGCACTGGTCGGCATCGGCCTGGTGCTGTCGGCGGTGTTCGTGCCGATGGCCTTCATGAGCGGCGCCACCGGCGTCATCTACCGCCAGTTCTCGGCCACGATCGTCTCGGCGATGGCGCTGTCGGTGCTGGTCGCGATCGTACTGACCCCGGCGCTGTGCGCCACGATGCTCAAGCCGCTCAAGAAGGGCGAGCACCACGTGGCCCACAAGGGCTGGTCGGGGCGTTTCTTCAACGCGTTCAACCGCGGTTTCGACCGTTCCAGCAATGGCTATCAGCGTGGCGTGCGCGGCATTCTCGGCCGTCCGTGGCGTTTCATGGGCGTGTTCGCCGCGCTGGCGCTGGTGATGGGCCTGCTGTTCATGCGCCTGCCCAGCTCGTTCCTGCCCAACGAAGACCAGGGCATCCTGATGGCGCTGGTGCAGACCCCGGTCGGTGCCACCCAGGAGCGCACCCTGGAATCGATCGACAAGCTCGAAAAGCACTTCATGGAGAACGAGGCCGACGCGATCGAGTCGATCTTCTCGGTGCAGGGCTTCAGCTTCGCCGGCATGGGCCAGAACGCGGGCATGGCCTTCGTCAAGCTCAAGGACTGGAAGGACCGCGATGCCGATCAGGGCGCAATGCCGGTCACCGGTCGCGCGATGGCGGCGCTGGGCGGAATCAAGGATGCCTTCATCTTCGCCTTCCCGCCGCCGGCGATGCCGGAGCTGGGCATCGGCTCGGGGTACACGTTCTTCCTGAAAGACACCAGTGGTGCCGGTCACCAGGCGCTGCTGGATGCACGCAACCAGCTGCTCGGCATGGCCGGGCAGAGCAAGCTGCTGGCCAACGTGCGCCCCAACGGCCAGGAAGACACCCCGCAGCTGCGCATCGACATCGACGTCGGCAAGGCCAGTGCGCTCGGCCTGTCGCTGGAGGCGGTCAACACCACCCTCGCCGCGGCCTGGGGCAGCAGCTACATCGATGACTTCATCGACCGTGGCCGGGTCAAGCGCGTGTATGTGCAGTCCGATGCGCCGTTCCGCATGAATCCGGAAGACTTCAACCTGTGGTCGGTGAAGAACACGGCCGGTGAGATGGTGCCGTTCTCGGCCTTCGCCAGCCAGCGCTGGGATTACGGTTCGCCGCGTCTGGAGCGCTACAACGGCGTGTCCGCGATGGAAATCCAGGGCGAGCCGGCGCAGGGCGTGGCCTCGGGCGATGCGATGAACGAAGTGGAGAAACTGGCCAAGCAGTTGCCGGCCGGTTTCGATATCGAGTGGACCGCGCTGTCCTACCAGGAACGCCAGGCGGGCTCGCAGACGCCGCTGCTGTACACGCTGTCGCTGCTGATCGTGTTCCTGTGCCTGGCCGCGCTGTACGAAAGCTGGAGCGTGCCGACCTCGGTGCTGCTGGTGGCGCCGCTGGGCATCCTCGGTGCGGTGCTGGCCAACACCATGCGTGGCATGGAGCGCGACATCTACTTCCAGGTGGCGATGCTGACCACGGTGGGTCTGACCAGTAAAAACGCGATCCTGATCGTGGAGTTCGCCAAGGAAAACCTGGAGAAGGGCGCCGGCCTGATCGAGGCGACGATGCACGCTGTGCGTGACCGTCTGCGCCCGATCATCATGACCTCGCTGGCCTTCGGCCTGGGCGTGCTGCCGCTGGCGATCGCCTCCGGTGCCGGTTCCGGCGCACAGCAGGCCATCGGTACCGGTGTGCTCGGCGGCATGCTGGTCGGCACGGTGCTGGGTGTGTTCTTCATCCCGCTGTTCTTCGTGGTGGTGCAGCGCGTGTTCAATCGCAAGAAGTACGGCAAGAACGCCGGAGGTTCCGATGCGTAAGCCCATGATGGCCAGCCTGGCGCTGGCGGTGAGCCTGGTGCTGTCCGGCTGCTCGACGCTGGAGCCGCGCAGCACCGAAGTCGCCCCGGCGATTCCCTCGCAGTGGCCGGTGGCGGCCACCGCAGGCGCGCAGGGCGCCGCACCGGCGGATGTCGCCGACATCGGCTGGCGCGATTTCTTCGTCGACCCGCGCCTGCAGGCGGTGATCACCCAGTCGCTGGAGAACAACCGCGACCTGCGCGTGGCCGTGCTCAATGTCGAGCGTGCCCGCGCGCAGTACCGGATCCAGCGCGCTGACCGCGTGCCGGCGATCGGTGTGCAGGGCCAGATGACCCGCAGTGGCGGCGATGCCCCGGTGACCGAGCAGTTCAGTGCCAACCTCGGCGTGGTCGAGTTCGAACTGGATCTGTTCGGCCGCGTGCGCAATCTCAGCCAGGCGGCGCTGCAGCAGTACTTCGCCGAAGCGGCCAATCGCCGCAGTGCGCAGCTGTCGCTGGTGGCCGAGGTCGCCAACGCGTGGCTGACCCTCGGCGCGGACAGCGAGCAGCTGCGGATCGCCCAAGCGACGCTGGCCACCTATGAAGATTCGCTGCGCCTGACCGAGGCCCGCCGTCAGCTCGGTGGCGCCTCCGCGCTGGAACTGAGCCAGACCCGCACCCTGGTGGAAACCGCGCGTACCGACGTGGCGCGCTTTGCCGGGCAGGTCGCGCAGGACCGCAATGCACTGGTGCTGCTGGCCGGTGGGCCGGTCGATGCCGCGCTGCTGCCGCAGGCCGAGGTGACCGACGTCGCCAGCGTTCGGCCGCTGCCGGCCGGCGTCCCGGGCGATGTACTGCTGCGGCGGCCGGACGTGATGGCCGCCGAGCACGTGCTGCTCTCGGCCAATGCCAACATCGGCGCCGCGCGCGCGGCATTCTTCCCGTCGATCAGCCTGACCGGCAACATCGGGTCGGCTTCGTCGGAGCTGTCGGGTCTGTTCGACAGTGGCACGCGCGTGTGGAGTTTCATTCCAAAGCTCAACCTGCCGATCTTCCAGGGGGGCAAGCTGCGCGCCAATCTGGGCATGGCCACCGCCGATCGCGACATCGCGCTGGCGCAGTACGAGAGGGCGATCCAGTCCGGCTTCCGTGAGGCGGCCGATGCGCTGGCCCTCAACGAGAGCCTGGATGCGCAGCTGTCGTCGCAGCAGGCGTTGGTGGCGGCGGCGGAGCAGGCGCAGCGGTTGTCGCAGGCCCGCTATGACGCCGGCCTGGACAGCTTCCTGACCCTGCTGGATGCGCGGCGCACGGCGTACACCGCACGGCAGTCGCTGGTCAGCACGCAGCTGGCCCAGCAGTCCAATCAGGTGGCGTTGTACAAGGTGCTCGGGGGCGGTTGGCACGAGCGCGGGTGAGGGATCACAGGTGCGGCCACGGGGCCGCACCTGTGCCCGTCACTGCGCAAGGGTGTCTTGGCGACACGATGTGTGAGGCTGTGCGGTTTCATCAGGCACGACCGGCGGGGGCCGGGGTGCCTGCATCATGGACAGGGCGCCGAGCAGGCGCTGTCCAGCGGGTGCGCGTCAGGCGCGTGCGTGCAGCCGCGGGCGCGATGCCTGGTCCTGGCGACCGGCGAGGTAGACGTGTTCCCAGCATTGATCGACGAACTGGCGTGCCTGGTCTTCGGACAGGCGCGGCATGATCTGCAGCGCGTAATGGGTCTGGAACATTTCATCGCGCTCCTCATCACTGGCGCGCGGTTGCGTGATCAGTGAATCGCAGGCGAATTTGATCCACGGCACGTAGTGGCCGAAGGAGCCCGTCCCGAGGTTGCCGTCGGCATGACGCTGGCGCCAGTGGCTCACTTCGGCGTCGACATCGATGACGGCAGGGATGGAGATCTGGGCGGAAGACATGGTCACTTCAATATGGGAAGAAGGGAATCTGGATGATGGCGTAGGGCGCGGTGCAAGCGGTGTCATGGCGATGTGGAGCCGGTGTGGCGACGTTCGCCACGGCTCTCGCCCAGCAGTTGCGCGTGGTGGACAACGCCGAGGCGTTCGGCCAGCGTTGCCAGCCGGTTGCAGACCACAACGCGATGGTCGGGATGGGACCGCGTCAACTCATCCTGGATGGCCTGGTAGGCATCCCAGAAAGGCGCGGCGTTGCGGTGGCGTGCGTAGTGCACCTGCAGTCTCTCCCACGCATCAATCAACGCAGGTTCGACGGAGGAGGTGCGGCGGGTTTGGGCATGCATGACGTCTCCTCGACGATGGTGCCCCCTGTGCAACTACCTTAAGACGTTCATGCAGCGCGGTTGTTAGTACCGCGTGTTCGCGGCGTCCGGCACCGGTCGACGACGCGTGACGGCACGTCGTGCAGATACCCACGGCACAGGGTGTTCAGGCCAGGATGACTCACTGAAGCATTCAGAACGCTGCCGCGCACGCGCAGGGTATGTGGCGACTGCGCGGGCACCCGGAGGGGGCATCCGCGCGGAATCGTCGGCTGTTACTCGCCGATGTCTTCGTTCCAGACCTCGGGATGGGCGCTGATGAAGCCGCCGAGCAGATCGATGCATGCCTGGCTCTGCATGTCGATCACCTTGACGCCGTTCTCGCGCAGCCACTCGATGCCGCCCTGGAAGGTGACCGACTCGCCCACCACCACCGTGCCGATGTTGAACTGGCGCACCAGCCCGCTGCAGTACCAGCACGGGGCCAGGGTGGTCACCATGATGGTGTCCTGGTAGCGGCGCTGGCGGCCGGCCTTGCGGAAGGCATCGGTCTCGCCGTGCACCGACGGATCGCCCTCCTGCACGCGGCGATTGTGGCCGCAGCCGAGCAGGCGGCCGTCGTTGTGGTACAGCGCGGCGCCGATCGGGATGCCGCCCTCGGCCAGGCCCTGGCGGGCTTCGGCGATGGCGGTTTCGAGCAGGGCGGCGTAGTCGGGGGTGGTGATCATGCGCAATCCAGGAACGTGAAGGCCTCCATGATAGTAGGCAGCCTGCCGCAACGGCGCCGGCGGTGCGATAATCGTCCCATGAGCGAATCCCCCTACAAGACTGGCACCACCCATTTCGGCTTCCGCGATGTCGCTGCGAAGGACAAGCAGAAGCTGGTGGGCGAAGTGTTCACCTCGGTCGCGCGCAGCTACGACCTGATGAACGATCTGATGAGCCTGGGCATCCACCGGGCGTGGAAGCGCTACTACGTCGCCACGGCGCAGGTGAAGCCGGGCGACCGCGTGCTGGATCTGGCCGGCGGCACCGGCGATATCGCCGCGCTGATCAAGGAGCGGGTGGGTGACGAGGGTGAAGTGGTGCTGGGCGACATCAACGCCGGCATGCTCTCGGTCGGCCGTGACCGGCTGACCAACCGCGGCCTGGTCGCGGGCCTGAACTACGTGCAGTGCAACGCCGAGGCGCTGCCGTTCCCGGACGCGAGCTTCGATCTGGTCACGATCGCCTTCGGCCTGCGCAACGTCACCGATAAAGAGGCCGGCCTGCGCGAGATGCACCGCGTGCTCAAGGTGGGTGGGCAGGCGCGCGTGCTGGAGTTCTCCGAAGTCACCGCCGACTGGTTCAAGCCGATCTACGATTTCCACTCGTTCAAGATCCTGCCCAAGCTGGGTCAGCTGTTCGCACGTGATGGCGACAGCTACCAGTACCTGGCCGAGAGCATCCGCAAGCATCCGCCGCAGGAGCAGCTCAAGACCATGATGGCCGAGGCCGGTTTCGAGCGTTGCCACTACAAGAACCTGACCGGCGGCATCGTCTCGATCCACTCGGGCTACAAGCTCTGAGTGAGCGGCCCGGGGTCTGCGGGGCCGCGGGCCCGCGGCCGGGCGGCGCACCGCGCGGGCCTGCCACGCGCGGCCGACTGAATGCGCAAACCGCCACACACGGCCTGCGCGGGGTCCGGGACAGGGGGTAAACTGGTCGTTTCACCCTGATCGGTCCCGTTCATGCGATCTCCGTTCCTGTTGATTCCCCTGGCCGTCGCCCTGGCGTCCGGCTGCTCCAAAGAACCGGCGGCTCCGACCGTCGATCCCACTGCCAACGCGCCGGCGAGCACTGCCATGAAAGCGGACAGCCGCAGCCACGATGAAAGCTCGTACGCCGAGCCGGACAAGGTGGTCGTCAAGGATCTCGCGCTGGATCTGAAGCTGGATTTCGACAGCAAGCAGATCGGTGGCACTGCGACCTACACCCTGGAGTGGAAGGACAAGGCCGCCAAGCAGCTGGTGCTGGACACCCGCGAGCTGACCGTGGAGAAGGTCGAGGCGATCGCCGCCGACGGCAAGACCGCGCCGCTGCCCTTCGTGCTGGCCCCGGCCGACAAGGTGTTCGGCAGCAAGCTGAGCATCGAGACGCCGGACCAGCCGGCCAAGGTCGTGATCACGTATCACACCGCACCGACCGCCTCGGGCCTGCAGTGGCTGGAGCCGTCGATGACGGAGGGCAAGCAGCTGCCCTTCATGTTCAGCCAGTCGCAGGCGATCCACGCCCGTTCCTGGGTGCCGCTGCAGGACACCCCGAGCGTGCGCTTCACCTACAGCGCGCACGTGGTCTCGCGCCCGGACGTGATGGTGCTGATGAGCGCCGACAACGATCCCAAGGCCGCGCGTGATGGTGATTACACCTTCAAGATGCCGCAGCCGATCCCGTCCTACCTGCTGGCCATCGCCGCTGGCGATCTGGTGTTCGAACCGATTTCCGGCCGCTCCGGCGTCTGGGCCGAACCGACCATGGTCGGCAAGGCCGCCAAGGAATTCGAAGACACCGAGAAGATGATCGGCACCGCCGAGAAGCTCTTCGGCGAATACCGCTGGGGCCGCTACGACATGCTGGTGCTGCCGCCGTCGTTCCCGTTCGGTGGCATGGAAAACCCGCGTCTGACGTTCGCCACCCCGACCGTGATCGTCGGCGACAAGTCGCTGGTCTCGCTGGTCGCCCACGAACTGGCGCACAGCTGGTCGGGCAACCTGGTGACCAACGCCAGCTGGAAGGACATCTGGCTCAACGAAGGCTTCACCACCTACGTGCAGGGCCGCATCACCGAGGCGCTGTACGGCCAGGAGATGGCCGAGATGGAGCGCGAGATCGACCAGAACGATCTGCTCGCCGAAGTGAAGGACATGAGCGCGGCCGACCAGGCCCTCGCCCTGCCGCCGCTGAGCGAGCGTGACCCGGACGAGGCATTGAGCCAGGTCGCCTACGTCAAGGGCGCATGGTTCCTGCAGTTCCTGGAACAGCGCTTCGGCCGCGAGACGTTCGATCCGTTCCTGCGCGGCTGGTTCGATGACCACGCCTTCCAGAGCGCGAACACCGACCAGTTCGTCGAATACCTGAAGAAGAATCTGCTGTCCAAGAAGCCGGGCGCCGTCAGCGACGCCGAGCTGAAGGCGTGGCTGGATGAGCCGGGTATTCCGGCCTTCGCGACCAAGGCCCGCTCGCGCAACTTCTCCATCGTCGATACCGCGCGCATCGCCTGGCAGGGCAGCAACACGCTGCCGACGGCGCAGATCACCGGCGAGTGGGGCACCCAGGAGTGGGTGCACTTCATCGACGGCCTGGGCAAGACCCTGCCGGTCGAGAAGCTGGCTGCGCTGGACAAGGCTTACCACTTCACCGGTACGGCCAACGGCGAGATCGCGATGCGCTGGTACCCTCTGACGATCCGCAGCGGCTACAGCGAAGCCAACGAAGCCGCCGGTGCGTTCATCGAGCGCGTCGGTCGCCGCAAGCTGATCATGCCGATCTACGCCGAACTGGTGAAGACGCCGGAAGGCCTGGCGTTCGCCAAGGCGGCCTTCGCCAAGGCCAAGCCGGGCTACCACCCGATCACCACCGGCTCGGTCCAGGACATGCTGGACAAGGCCGAGGCGGGCACGGCCAAGCCGTAATCGCCAGACGTATCGGTTGAACGAAAAACGGCGGGGAAACCCGCCGTTTTTTTATGCCCGCTCTTGTACCGCGAGCCGAGCCCCCTAGGGGCCGACCAACGAGCCGCGGCGACTGGATAAGGCCTGCTTCTTTACATGGAAGCCTATGTCACACCGCGCGTACCGCCAGGAACATGTCCACGCAGTCGTGCATCACCTGCTGCTGCTGTGCCGGCGTGAGCGGTGGCTGGCCGAAGGTGATCTGCGGCCAGAACGCGAAGGCCTTGAGCATCGCCTGCAACTGATGCGCCGCCTCGGCCGGTGGCATGTCCAGGCGCAGCCGGCCGTCGGCCTGGGCGGCGCGGATCCAGCCGGTCAGGCCTTCTTCCTTCTCGGCCAGCTTGTCCATCATCGCGCGCGCCCGTTCGGGCGCGTGCACCAGCTCGGCCATCGCCACCCGGGACAGATCGATGAAGCCGGGGTCATCAAGCAGGTGCATCTTGCGCGCCGCGAACAGCAACAGTTGATCGCGCAACGGCCGTGCCGGGTCGTAGGGCACGACAGCCAGCGCCTGGCTGGCCTCGAACAGTTGCCACAGGATGGCGGTAAACAGCTCGTCCTTGCTGGCGAAGTGGTTGTACACGGTGCGCTTGGAGACCTCGGCCGTGGCCGCGATGCGGTCCATGCTGGTGCCCGCGAAACCGAATTCCCGGAACTCGGCCACCGCCGCTTGGAGGATGGCCGCGCGCTTGCGGTCGGTCAGGCGGGTGGGGCGGTCGGAAGTGTTCATGGGATTATTTTACACCGTTCAGTTTACTTTTCAGAAAGGACAAGTACACTCGCTGGTGTACTTTACAGGGCAAGCCCCGATGACGCGTCGCCTGCCTCGATTCCTCCTCCTTCTGACGGTGTTGATCGCCATGTCCATTGGCCTGTTGACCTGCGGTGCCCGCCCGGCTGCCGCCTATGACCAGTCGCCGCAGTTCGGCGACGGGCGCTTCCACAATCCCGTCGGCAAGAGCGCGCTGGGCTTCGTCGGCACGCTGGGCGTGATGTGGAAAATGCTGTTTGAAAAGCCCGCCGACGCCACTCCGCTGGCCCCGATTCCGGTACAGGCGCTGAGCCGCCAGGCCCTGCTCGACGCGCCCGACGACAGCCTGTGGCGATTGGGTCACTCGACGATGCTGATGAAGCTGGACGGCCATTTCTGGCTGACCGACCCGGTCTTCGCCGAACGTGCCTCGCCGATGTCGTTCATGGGGCCCAAGCGGTTCCATGCACCGCCGTTGAGCATCGACGAACTGCCGCCGATCACCGGCGTGATCATCTCCCACGACCACTACGATCACCTCGACCACGCGGCCATCCTCGCGCTCGCGCCCAAGGTGCAGCACTTCGTCACCGCGCTCGGCGTGGGCGACCGCTTGATCGGGTGGGGCGTGCCTGCCGCGAAGGTCGTGCAGCTGGACTGGTGGCAGGACACCCGCGTGGAGGGCGTGAAGATCGTCGCGACCCCGGCCCAGCACTTCTCCGGCCGCACCCTGGCCGACGGCAACCGCACGTTGTGGGCGTCGTGGGTGATCGACACCGGAAACACCCGGATCTTCTTCAGCGGCGACACCGGCTACTTCGACGGCTTTGCCCGCATCGGCGAGCGCTACGGCCCGTTCGACCTGACCATGATCGAGACCGGCGCCTACGATGCGCAGTGGCCGGATGTGCACATGCAGCCCGAACAGAGCCTGCAGGCACATCTGGACGTGCGTGGCACGGTAATGATGCCGATCCACAACGGTACCTTCGACCTCGCGTTGCATCCGTGGACAGAACCGTTCGAACGCATCACCGCGCTGGCGCAGGAACAGGGCGTGGCGCTGACTGCGCCGCATATGGGCGAACGTCTGGATATCCGGGCACCGGCACCGTCCACGCAGTGGTGGCGCGAAGGACAGCCGGCGACGAAGTGAGATCGGCCGCGTGCGGCTCCGCACCGGCATGACGCGCTTGGCGATAAAGTAGGCTCAGGCGCCCGGCGCGTCATCGTCCAACACGGAGCACGCAATGAAACGACTGATCCTGGTAGCGGCCTGCGCCTTCGCGCTGGCGGCCTGCAGCAGCCCCGAGGCCGAACGCCAGGCGCAGGAAGCCGCCGCGGCCGCCGCCAAGGCGCAGCAGGAAGAGAAGGCCGAAGGCGTGGCCAAGCAGTACGACATGGCCGTCGCCTCGCAGGATTGGGAGCGCGCGCGCATCCACGGGGGTTCGCTGCTGGATCAGTACAAGGACACCGACGTGGCCGCCCGGATTGAACCAGGCTACGCCGAGGTCAAGACCAAGGCCGAGGCCGCGCGCGAAACGCGGCGCCTGCAGGCACTGTGGCAATACAACAAGATTCCGATCGGCACCAAGGGCATCCAGGCCTCCGCGCAGATCTACAGCAAGGAGCGCGTGGATGTGGACGGCAGTGGCGCCAAGCCGGTGCAGCTGGTCTTCCGCGACCATCCCGAGTGGAAGCGCCACGCCTATCTGGTGCTGCAGGCCGGGGATTTCCGCTGCCCGAAATGCCAGGTCAAGGTGACCGTCGACGATGGCAAGCCGGTCTCGATGGCCGCCTGGCGTCCGGATACCGATGAAGCCATCGCGATGTTCATCACCGACCAGAAGGCGCTGTGGAACCTGGCGCGCAAGGCCAAGGTGATCAGCATCGAGTTCCCGGTCAAGGCGGGCGGAACACGTACCGCAGTGTTCGAGACCGGTGGCGTGGACGCCAGCCAGATGCCGCAGTGGTGGCAGTGAGCGACCTGCCGGCGATCCGTCACTGGGTGTTCGACATGGACGGCACGCTGACCGTGGCCGTGCATGATTTCCAGCGCATCAAACGCGAACTTGCGATACCGCCTGATGACGACATCCTCAGCCACCTCGCCGCGTTGCCAGCCGAGGTGGCGGCGGCCAAGCACGACTGGCTGCTCGCGCACGAACGCGCACTCGCCGAGCAGGCGCAGTGGCCCTGGTACGCACCCTTCACGCCGCGGGCTGCCGGCTGGGCATCCTCACCCGCAATGCGCGCGAACTCGCCCAGGTGACGCTGCAGGCAATCGGTGTGGGGGACATGTTCGCCCCCGATGACATCATCGGCCGCGACGAAGCCGAGCCCAAGCCATCACCGGCCGGGCTGGAGTACTTCGTTGCGCGCTGGCAGGCCGTCCCCGCCCGGATGGTGATGGTCGGCGACCATCGCTTCGACCTGGAATGCGGCCGTGCCGCCGGCACCCGCACCGTGCTGGTCAACACCCCGGACAACCCCTGGCCGGGCATGGCCTGCTGGCACCTGGCCAACTGCGGCGAGGTGCAGGCGGCATGGGAAGGCAAGCAGATGTCGGCCTGACCGCGCCGAACCTGAAAAGCAGCCAGGCATGGCCTGGCTCTACCCTCATCACCCCCGATTCCCCTCTGGTGGAAAGCCCCCTTGGTGTTCAAGGGGGCGCGCCGAAGGCGCGGGGATCAGGCGGAATGCGCGGGACGGTTGCGCCGGAGGCGCAGTCGTCTCAAGGGGGCGCGCCGAAGGCGCGGGGATCAGGTGGCATGCAATTGGGACCCGCGATTCGCTATGGCGAATCGTGGGCCGCGTTTGATCGCATTGCGATCAAACGGTCAGCGCGTAGCCGAATTGCTGCTTGAACTGCTCATTGAACTCATCGAACGTGAAGCGCTGGTTCTGGGTGCCCGGGTGCTCGACCTTCAGCGCGCCCATCAGGTTGCCCATGCGGCCGATGGTCAGCCAGTCGTAGCCCTTCTCGATGCCGTAGATCAGGCCGGCGCGGAACGCATCGCCACAGCCGGTCGGATCGACCACGCGGCGCTCGTGCGCCGGCGGGATGTCATAGGTCTTTTCCGGCGTGTGGATGACCGCGCCCTTGGGGCCACGGGTGGTGATGTAGGCCTTGACCCGGCTCACGATCGCCTTTTCATCCCAGCCGGTGCGCTCCTGCAGCAGGTTGGACTCGTAGTCGTTGACGACGACGTAGTCGGCCTGCTCGATGAAGGTGCGCAGCTCCGGGCCGTTGAACAGCGGCATGGCCTGGCCCGGGTCGAAGATGAACGGCACGCCGGCGTCGAAGAATTCCTGCGAGTTCTGGATCATGCCTTCGCGCCCGTCCGGGCCGACCAGGCCCAGGGTCACGCCCGGCACGTCTTTCACGTGGTTCTCGTAGGACCGCATCATCGCGCCCGGGTGGAAGGCGGTGATCTGGTTGTTGTCATGATCGGTGGTGATGAACGCCTGCGGGGTGAACAGCTCATCGATCACCTTGACCCGGCTCAGGTCGATGCCCAGGCCCTGGAAGTACTCGCGGTACGGGCCGAAATCCGAGCCCACCGTGCCCATCGGGATCGGTTCGCCACCCAGCAGGTACAGGTTGTAGGCGATGTTGCCGGCGCAACCGCCGAATTCACGACGCATCCGCGGCACCAGGAACGACACATTCAGGATGTGCACCTTGTCCGGCAGGATGTGATTCTTGAACTGGTCCGGGAACACCATGATGGTGTCGAAGGCAAGAGAACCACAGATCAAAGCGGACATCGAGTAAGGCCTATGCGGAAGGGGGTTTGAGGCCCGTTGGGCGGGCAACGAAACGGCGCCCTGCGGCGCCCTGCGGCGCAAAGGTTAACGGGTAGGGCGGCTTTGGGCCAGAACCCGGGCTGTCCGGATTGGCCTGAATGGCCGTGAAGGCTGGCTTTCGGCCAGATTTGTCCTTGCTCGCGCACAGGGGGATTGCTAGGCTTGTCGACCTCGAATTCTGCCCATTTTTTCGCCATCCCGCGTTGGGCGCGACACCCCTCAGGATCAACTCCCAGATGTTCAAGAAACTGCGTGGCATGTTCTCCAATGACCTGTCCATCGACCTGGGCACGGCCAACACCCTCATCTACGTGCGTGGGCAGGGGATCGTGCTGAACGAGCCGTCGGTCGTGGCCGTGCGCCAGGACCGTGCCATCGGTGGTACCCGTTCCGTGGCTGCCGTGGGCGCCGAGGCCAAGCAGATGCTCGGCCGTACCCCGGGCCACATCACCACCATCCGCCCGATGAAGGACGGCGTCATCGCCGACTTCACCTACACCGAGGCGATGCTCAAGCACTTCATCAAGAAGGTCCACAAGTCGCGCTTCCTGCGCCCGAGCCCGCGCGTGCTGGTCTGCGTGCCGGCCGGTTCGACCCAGGTCGAGCGCCGTGCGATCAAGGAATCGGCCGAGGAGGCCGGTGCGCGTGATGTGTTCCTGATCGAAGAGCCCATGGCCGCTGCGATCGGCGCCGGCATGCCGGTCACCGAGGCACGCGGCTCGATGGTCATCGACATCGGCGGTGGCACCACCGAAGTGGCCGTGATCTCGCTCAACGGCATCGTCTACTCGGCCTCCGTGCGTATCGGCGGCGACCGCTTCGACGAATCGATCACCAACTACGTGCGCCGCAACCACGGCATGCTGATCGGTGAAGCGACCGCCGAGCGGATCAAGGTCGAGCTGGGCTGCGCCTACCCGCAGGCGGAAGTGATCGAGATGGAAATCTCCGGCCGCAACCTCGCCGAGGGCGTGCCGAAGATGATCAAGATCAACTCCAACGAAGTGCTTGAAGCCCTGCACGAGCCGCTGTCGGGCATCGTCAGCGCGGTCAAGCTGGCGCTGGAGCAGACCCCGCCGGAACTGTGCGCCGACGTCGCCGAGCGCGGCATCGTGCTGACCGGTGGCGGCGCCCTGCTGCGTGACATGGACCGCCTGATCTCCGAGGAAACCGGCCTGCACGTGCAGGTGGCCGATGACCCGCTGACCTGTGTGGCCCGCGGTGGTGGTCGTGCGCTGGAGCTGGTGGACATGCACGGCAACGAGTTCTTTGCGCCGGAGTGAGCCGTACCGGCCGTGTATCGTAGACGCGCCTCTGCGGCGTGATGCCTCCGGCAAGCTTCGCTTGCCGGGCGTCACCTCGCCGGGGCGCTGTCGCATGCTGTTCCCGCTGCGCTCTTGTTCCGCGCGCTTCATCCACACCTTTTCCAGTCGACGCCTGTGCCGCCTTACGCCGGTCCTCCCGTAGCCTCCCGTCAGGGCGATGCCGCCAGTCCGCTGCGCCTGCTCGCTTACCTGGCGTTGGCCATCACCCTGATCGTGCTCGATGATCAGGCTGGCTGGCTGTCGCGCCTGCGCGCGCAGGCCAACGTGCTGGTGCAGCCGGTATGGGCGCTGGCCGGCCTGCCCGGGCGCCTGGGCACGCAGGTCAAGGACAACGCCGCCAGCCACGGTCAGCTCGTCACCGAGAACCGTGAACTGCGCAACCAGTTGCTCATCGCCAATGCGCGGTTGACGCGCCTGCAGACCGCCGCGCTGGACAACGCCCAGCTGCGCGAGCTGCTCAACGTGGCCGAACGCAGCGGACTGGACGTACAGCTCGCCCCGATCCTGGATATCGACCTGGACCCGGTGCGCCAGCGCCTGGTACTGGCCGCCGGCACCCGCGATGGCGTGCATGTCGGCCAGGCGGTGATCGATGCCGGTGGCCTGATGGGCCAGGTGATCGCCACCACCGGCAACAGCGCGACCGTCCTGCTGCTCACCGATCCCGACCATGCCGTGCCGGTCACCGTGGCCCGCAACGGCGTGCGCCTGATTGTCTATGGTCGCGGCGACACCCTGGAGCTGCGCGACATCCCGCTCAGCGCCGGGGTGGAAGTGGGCGACGAGATCGTGACCTCCGGCCTGGGCGGGCGCTTCCCGGCCGGGTTCCCGGTCGGCAGCATCACCGCGCTGCGCCCGGATGACACCCATGCCTTCCTGGTCGGTGTGCTGAAGCCGGCCGCCCAGCTCGACCGTGGCCGCGACGTGCTGCTGCTGCGCCCGGGCGAGGCGATCCGCATCCCGCCGAACCTGCGCCGTGATGCCAGCGAAGCCGGTGGACCGGCCGCTGCGCCGCTGCAGGAGGGCACGCCGGCCGGGACCGCAGCGCCGGCCAGTACCACCCCGGCGGGTTCATCCCCGGCCACGACGGCACCTGCGGCGGCGCCCGCCAATGCACCACAGGCCAACCGGCCCGGTCCGGCCGCACCGGTACCGGTGACCGCTCCGCGCCGTGCCGCAGCCGAATCCACGGTAGTGCCGAGCCATGCTCGGCAGGCCGAACCCGTGGAGAACCGGCCATGAGCCGCCTGCGCGACAAACCCTGGGTGCTGCCGGTCAGTCTGGTAGTGGCCCTGCTGCTCGGCCTGCTGCCCCTGCCGGCGCTGCTGCAGCCGCTGCGTCCGTACTGGCTGGCACTGGTGCTGGCCTACTGGGTGATCGAAACACCGGACCGGGTCGGGCTGGGCATCGCCTTCGCCAGCGGCGTCATCGCCGATCTACTCTATGGCGGCGTGCTGGGCGAGCAGGCGCTGCGGCTGGTGATCCTGACCTTCATCCTGCAGCGCTTCCGCGCGCGGATCCGCTTCTTCCCGATGTCCCAGCAGATCCTGGCGATCGGCGGCCTGCTGTTCAACGACCGCATCGTCAGCGCGGTGGTGCACATCGTGGTCGGCGAGCCGACCCTGCCGTGGTCGTACTGGTGGGCGCCGCTGCTGGGCATGGCGCTGTGGCCGCTGGTGTTCGTACTGCTGGACGCGCTGCGCTTCGGGCGACGCGGGCGCTGACATGTACATGCGCCGCCAGGCCAAGAATCCGCATGCCGAGGCAGAACAGTTCCGGCGCCGTGCCGCGCTGGGCTTCCTCGGCGTGCTGGTGTGCCTGTTCGGCCTGGGCGGCTGGTACTTCAAGCTGCAGGTGATGGACCACGACATCTACGCCACGCGCTCGGAGGCCAACCGGATCAAGCCGCGGCCGGTGGTGCCGGGGCGCGGGATGATCTACGACCGCAACGGCCGGCTGCTGGCCGAGAACGTGCCGGCGTTCCGCCTGGACATCACCCCGGACAAGGTCAAGGACATGGACGCCACCCTGGCGGGCCTGTCGAAGATCCTCGCGCTCAGCCCGGAAGACATCGAGACCTTCAACAAGTCGCGCAAGGCGCGTCGCAGCTTCCTGCCGGTCACGCTCAAGCTGCGTGTCACCGATGAAGAGATGGCGCGCTTCGCGGTGGACCGCTGGCGCTTCCCGGGCGTGGAGCTGGAGCCGTACCTGACCCGTCGTTACCCGTACGGCGATCTGTTCGCGCACATCATCGGCTACGTCGGCCGGGTCGATGACAAGGACCTGGAGATGCTGGGCGAGGGCAATGCCGCGTTGACCCACATCGGCAAGTCCGGGCTGGAGCGCTATTACGAGCAGCAGCTGCGCGGCAAGGTCGGCTACGAGCAGGTCGAGACCAACGTGCAGGGCCGCGCGATCCGCACCATCGGCCGGGTCGCGGCGCAGTCGGGCAGCGATCTGCGGCTGTCCATCGATGCCGATCTGCAGCGCGCGATGGTCGCCGCCTTCGGCGAGTTCGAAGGTGCGGCGGTGGCGATGGACCCGCGCACCGGCGAAGTGCTGGCGATGGTGAGCCTGCCGTCCTACGACCCCAACCTGTTCGTCAACGGCATCTCGCATGCCGATTTCAAGGCGCTCAACGACAACCCCTCGCGGCCGCAGTTCAACCGCCTGGTGCTGGGCGGCGTCGCACCGGGTTCGACGATCAAGCCGCTGATCGGCCTGGCCGGTCTGGACAGCGGCGTGCGCAGGCCCGAAGACAAGATCCTGTCCACCGGCATGTTCTATCTGCCGGGCACCTCGCGCGGCTGGGGCGATGCCAACCGTGGCGGCCATGGCTGGACCGATCTGCGCAAGTCGATCACCCAGTCGGTGAATACGTATTACTACAAGCTCGCGCTGGATCTGGGCATCGATCGCTTCGACCATTACATGGGCTATTACGGGTTCGGTGCGCCGACCGGGATCGACCTGACCGGCGAGATCGGCGGCATCCTGCCCTCGCCGGCAGCGAAGTACAAATCGCGCAAGGAACGCTGGTACCCCGGCGATACGGTCAACGTCAGCATCGGGCAGGGTGACTGGAAGGTCACTCCGCTGCAGCTGGTGCATGGGGTGGCCGGCATCGCAGATGGTCAGCTGCGCCAGCCGCACCTGGTGATGCAGCAGCGCGCGGGATTCGATGCGGACTGGACCGCGACGCCGGCGGGCGAGAGCAAGCCGATCAGCCCCACGCCGAGCAATCTGCAGGCGGTGCGCGAGGGCATGATGGGCACCATGCAGCCCGGCGGCAGTGGCGCCCGGGCGGCTGCGGGTGCGCCTTACGTCATGGCCGGCAAGACCGGTACCGCGCAGGTGATCAGCCGCCGTGGTACCGCGGCGGTGAACCCGCGCAGCCTGCCGATGCACCTGCGCCACCGCGCGCTGTTCGTCGGCTTCGCGCCGGCTGACAATCCGGTCATCGCCGTGGCGATCGCGGTGGAAGGCGGTGGTTACGGTGGCTCTGCCGCCGCACCGATCGCACGCAAGATTTTCGATGCCTGGCTGCTGGGCAAGATGCCCGACGGCCTGGAACCGCTGGACAGCGAGCGCGGCACCACCGCGATCGGCATCACCGCGTTCGACGGCGGCGGTGCCACCGCGCGCGACGCGGGCGATGCCGCAGTGGCGGCACTGGAACTGTTGCCGGTGGCGGTGGGTGTGCCTGCCGCGCCGGCGCCTGCTCCGGCACCCGGTGCACCCGTGCCCAGTGCCACCCCGCCCCCGACCGCACCGGAGCGGCCACGATGAAGGTCTTCCTGCGCTGGTCGGTCGACATGGCCGTCCGCTTCAGCAGCTCGCTGGACTGGGTACTGTGCCTGGCGCTGGGCGCGCTGATGCTGATCGGCCTGGCGGTGCTCAAGAGTGCCGGCGGCGATGGGCTGGTGTTCGCCCAGGGTGCGCGTTTCGCGGTCGGCCTGGCCGCGATGTGGGCGATCTCGCGCGTGTCGATTCTGCGCATCCGCTCGGCCACGCCGTTGATCTACGCGATCTCGATGATTCCGCTGCTGGCCGTGTTCGTGCTCGGCACCGGCAAGTACGGCCGGCAATGGCTGGATCTGAAGCTGTTCTACCTGCAGCCGGCCGAGCTGCTCAAAGTCAGCCTGCCGATGATGGTGGCCTGGTACCTGCATCGCATGCCGTTGCCGCCGCGCTTCTCCACGGTGCTGACCAGTGCGGTGATCATCGGTGTGCCGACCGGGCTGGTGATGCTGCAGCCGGACTTCGGCACCGGCGTGCTGATCGCCGCCAGCGGTGCGTTCGTGCTGCTGCTGGCCGGCCTGCCGTGGTGGTGGGTCGGCGTGGCGGTCGGTGGTGTCGCCGCGGCCGCACCCGTGGCCTGGTTCTGGCTGCTGCGGCCATACCAGAAGGACCGCATCATGATGTTCATGGACCCGGAGAGCGACGCGCTCGGCGCGGGCTGGAACATCATCCAGTCCAAGATCGCGATCGGCTCGGGTGGCCTGGATGGCAAGGGCTGGGGGCAGGGCTCGCAGTCGCACCTGAACTTCATTCCCGAGCAGACCACCGACTTCGCGTTCTCCGTGCTCAGCGAGGAGTTCGGGTGGATCGGTGTGGCCATCGTGCTGGCGCTGTACCTGGTGGTGATCGGGCGCTGCCTGTGGATCGCCTCGCAGTCGCGCGACTCTTATTCGCGCCTGCTCGCTGGCGCGACGGGGCTGGCGTTCTTCGTCTATGTGCTGGTCAACGGCGGCATGATCTCCGGCCTGCTGCCGGTGGTCGGCGTGCCGATGCCGCTGATCAGTTATGGCGGTACGTCTGCGGTGTCGCTGTTGGCCGGTTTCGGTCTGGTGATGGCGGTGCGTCGCCACAATCCGGTGCACGGCGGCTACGGCTGAGCGTGCGTGCCGCCTGTGCCGTGGCGTTGCGGTACGGGTCGGCTAAGGTTTGCGGTGTCCACGCGTGTTACGGTCCTGCGCTCGCGCCGGCCCGCGCAGCGGGTCCGCTTTCTGTTCGCGTGTCGCCTCCTGCTGTGCGTCGCGTCATCCACAGGAGTCGTCCGCATGGTCGAACTACTGCAGCGCGCACGCGCCGCGTTCCATTTCTTCTTCCGCACGCTGGATCTGCCCCTGCTGGGCGCGCTGTGCCTGCTGATGGTGGCCGGGCTGGCCGTGCTGCACAGCGTGGACGGGCCCGTGCATGCGCAGGCGATGCGCTACGGCGCCGGGCTCGCCGCGCTGTGGGGGCTGTCGCGGCTGCCGGTGATGACGCTGCGCGCGTGGTCGCCCTGGATCTACACGCTGTCCTTGTTGCCGCTGCTGGCCGTGTATGTGGTCGGCACCGGCAAGTACGGCCAGCGCTGGTTGAACCTGGGCGTGTTCTACCTGCAGCCTTCCGAGCTGCTCAAGCTCAGCCTGCCGATGATGATGGCCTGGTACCTGCACAAGCAGCCGTTGCCACCACGGCCGCGCGCGGTGCTGACCGCCGCGTTGCTGATCGGTGGGCCGGCGGTGCTGATCCTGCTGCAGCCCAACCTGGGCACGGCCACGCTGGTGACCGCCAGCGGGGTATTCGCGCTGCTGCTGGCCGGCCTGCGCTGGTGGTGGATGGCCGTCGCGCTGGGGGGATTGTCGGTGGCCGCACCGCTGGCGTGGTTCGGGCTGCTGCGGCAGTACCAGAAGGATCGCGTGCTGACTTTCCTGTATCCGGAGAACGATCCGCTGGGCACCGGCTGGAACATCATCCAGTCCAAGATCGCAATCGGCTCGGGCGGCATGCACGGCAAAGGCTGGGGGCAGGGCACCCAGGCCACGCTGGATTTCCTGCCCGAGTACACCACCGATTTCGCCTTCTCGGTGCTGGCCGAGGAATTCGGCTGGGTCGGCGTGGCGGTGGTGCTCAGCCTGTTCCTGTTCGTGACCGCGCGCTGCCTGTGGATCGCCAGCCACTCGCGCTGCGGCTACTCGCGTCTGCTGGTGGGCACCACTGGCCTGGTGTTCTTCGTCTATGTGCTGGTCAACGGCGGCATGATTTCCGGCGTGCTGCCGGTCGTGGGCGTCCCGATGCCGCTGATCAGCTATGGCGGTACCTCGGCGGTATCGCTGCTCGCCAGTTTCGGGCTGGTGATGGCGGCGCGGCAGCATCAGCCGGTGCATCCCACGTAAGCGATGGCGGTGGCGATTTGCGCGGGCTCGAGACGCGTAAACGCTTTCAGGTGCAGGCACGGTCAAGGTGCTGCGGCAAAAGTGAGAAGTGGCGCACAGATATGAAGTGACTTGATCTCGATCAATGGACATGTCGCAAACGGCCTGCACAATGGCGGCCCGCCAACAACGACGCGCTGAGCCAAGCATCGCGAAGGGGGAGTCTGGCGGGGAGTAGTTGACCTCACAGGTAGAGAGGGCGAGGCGCGCGCTGGGGAGATGCGCGCCGCGCCGCTGCCGATCGGGTCCGGTTTGGCCGGTTGCGTCCGCGGGGATGGGGACGCAGCCGGCGGACCTCTTGGCACGCCGGCGCCACCCGGAAAAGTGAGACCTGCGTTGCCACCCTGCCCATCGTGCATCGATCACGGCGGGACCGTTCTCCGCGCTGCGATGATCCGTCGCGATCCTCCGATCCGCGCTGGCCATCGGCGGAACATGAATGGGGAACGCCTGCGTGCCTGTCTACACGCGGCCTTAACGGCCTCCGGCAAACTTGCGCAATCCGTTGAGATTCATGGTCTTAGGGGTTTTAATTCATCCATGACCTGCTAACCTGCCGCGATGATCCGACGCTCCCTGGCCTGCATGCTCACGCTCGGTTTGGTCGCTTGTGCGACCCAGCCGCAGACTCCTTCACCGTCGCCGCAGGCCTCGGGTGTTCCCGTTTCCCCGCCTCCCGGCAGCAAGGGCCCAGCAGAAGCGGCCCCGGAGGCGGCGGCCGCCACTGCGGCCCCGGTCGATCTGACCCCGGTCCCGTTCGAGGTGGCCCGCGCCAACTTCGTCCGTGATACCGCCGCCCGCTACGGCATTCCTGCCGGCCAGATCGAAGCAACCCTGGCCCAGGCGCAGATCCGCGACCCGATCATCGCGGCGATGTCGCGTCCGGCCGAGCGGGTCAAACCGTGGAACGAATACCGGCCGATGTTCATCAGCCAGGCGCGGATCGAGGGCGGCAAGAAGTTCCTCGCCCAGCATCGCGATGAACTGATGCGGGTGCAGCAGCGCACCGGTGTGCCGGCCGAGGTGATCGTGGCGATCATCGGCGTGGAAACCAGCTACGGCGGCAACACCGGCAGCTACCGGGTGCTCGATGCGCTGTACACGCTGGCCTTCAAGTACCCGCGCAGTGGCGATCCGGCCAAGCTCGAACGCGAAGTGCGCCGCGAGCTGTTCTTCCGCGACGAACTGGCGCGCCTGTTCGCACTGACCCGCGACGAGAAGCTGGACATCACCGCGATCAAGGGCAGCTACGCCGGCGCGATGGGCATGGGCCAGTTCATGCCCTCCAGCTATCTGGACTATGCGGTGGACGGCAACGGCGATGGCCGTCGCGACCTGTTCAACAGCTATGACGACGTCTTCTCCTCGATCGCCAATTACTTCGTCAAGAAGGGCGGTTGGGTCCGCGGTGGCCCGGTCGCCGTGCCGGCCACGCTGCAGGCCGGTCGTGAAGAGTTCAATCCGACCGAATGGGCGCCGACCTGGACCCTGTCCGAGCTGGCCCAGCGCGGTTACCAGCCCAGCGTCCCGGTCGCGGCCGGCCTGACCGCCACGCCGATCACGCTGGAAGGCAGTACCGGCAAGCAGTACTGGCTGGGCTTTCAGAACTACTACGCCATTACCCGCTACAACCTCTCGAAAATGTATGCGATGGCTGTGTACCAGTTGTCCCAGGCCATCGCCGGACAGGAGTTGCCGCCGGCATGATCACGATCGCACGCTCCAGATGGCTGATCCCGGGTTGTTTGATACTGGCACTGGCCGCCTGCAGCAGTGCGCCTAAGAAGCCCGCTGGCAGCACCGCCGGCAGCAGCAAGCCGTCCGGCGCGGTGGTGCAGGGCAAAGGCGGGCGTCCGGCGCATTGCCCTGAAGGCTCGCCTTACAAGGCCGCGTCGGAAGACCCGAGCACGCGCGGCGACTATCGCGCTGGCGGGCTGTACAAGCCGGGCGTGAATGACAGCACCCCGACCTACATTCCCAATGTGGCCTGCATCCCGGAGCCGGAGGTCGTGGACCTGCCGCGTTCGCCGGTCGGCAACAAATCGCCGTACGTGGTGCTGGGCAAGCAGTACCAGGTGATGGACAAGACCCGCGGGTATGCCGAAAAGGGCACCGCTTCATACTACGGCGCCAAGTTCCATGGCCGCCTGACGTCCAACCGTGAGGTGTACGACATGTACGCCTTCACCGCCGCACACAAGACCCTGCCGTTGCCCAGCTTCGCCCGGGTGACCAACCTGGACAACGGCGAATCGGTGATCGTGCGGGTCAACGATCGTGGCCCGTTCCACGATGGCCGCGTGGTCGATCTCAGCTACGCCGCCGCGGTGCGCCTGGGCATCACCCAGCGCGGCACCGGCAACGTCGAAGTCCGCGCGCTGGCCCCGGGCGATGACAACCTGCTGGCCGACAAACCCAGTCGCCGCGAGCGCCGCGAGGTCGCTGCCGCTGCGGCGGCCGCGAGCACCCCGGCCGCGGGCGCACGCAGCGCCAGCGAGTTGGACGCCCTGGTCGGCAAGCTGCCGGCTGCCACGGCGACCGCTGCCGCCAAGCCGGCCGGCGAGCAGTACCGTTACCGCGTCGCCGACTCGGCCAAGCCGGGCAACGCCGACAACTTTGATCACTGGATGCGCGACAACGGCGTGCGCGTGGCCACCGGCAAGCCGGCCACCACCCAGGCCGCCAGCATCAACACCGCCCCGGTGGCGGTGGCCGCATTGCCCGCCGCCGCCCCTGCGGCGCGCCCGGCACCGCCCTCCGGCGCAACGCTCTCCCAGCAGGTCCTGGGCAGCGTGCTGCTGCAGGTCGCCAGCTTTGCCAGCCGCGACAACGCCACCCGCGCGCTCGGGCAGTTGTCCTCGGCCGGTATCGCCGGGGCCAGCATCAGCGACATCGTCAGTGGCGGGCGTACCCTGTGGCGCCTGCGCGTCCCGGCGCCCGACCATGCCAGTGCCTCGGAACTTGCCGGCCGGATCGCCGGTCTGGGCTTCGGGGCGCCGCAGATCGTGAAGGACTGAGCCTTCCATCGCACGCGGCACGCCAGCGCGTGCCGCCGCTCCTTGGGCCTACAATGCCCGTTATCCCTCATCCCCCCTTGGCGCCCTCCAGGAGCTTGCTGTCCGATGAAATTCCGCTTTGCCGCCGCTGCCATGGCCACGACCCTGTTCGTGGGCATGGTTTCCGCCCAGACCCCAATGCCGACCCCGGCACCGGCGCCTGCTCCCGCCGCCGCCGCCGCCCCAGCCACCGTCGCGACCCCGCCGGCGCCCAAGCCCAGCATCTCCAAGGCCTGGATCCTGATGGATTACGCCACCGGGCAGGTCCTGGCCGGTGAAAACGTGCACGAACAACTGGCTCCGGCCAGCATCACCAAGGTGATGACCTCGTACGTCGTGGCCGCCGAGGTCAAGAACGGCAAGGTCCGTACCGACGACCAGGTGATGATGAGCGAGCGCGCCTGGCGCGAGGGCGGCGCCGGCACTGATGGCAGCTACAGTGGCTTCCCGGTCAACCAGACCGCGCGTCTGGAAGACATGGAAAAGGGCATGGCGATCCAGTCCGGCAACGATGCCGCGATCGCTCTGGCCGAGCACGTCGCCGGCAGCGAAGAAGCCTTCGCCTCGCTGATGAACAGCTACGCCGCCAAGATCGGCATGAAGGACTCCCACTTCGTCAACGCGCACGGTCTGAGCGCGCCGGGCCACCACACCACCGCCTACGATCTGGCCCTGCTCGGCCGTGCGATGGTGCGCGACTACCCGGAAACCTACGCCTACAACAAGGTGAAGGAATTCACCGTGGGCAGCATCACCCAGCCCAACCGCAACCTGCTGCTGTGGCGCGACCAGAGCGTGGACGGTATCAAGACCGGTCACACCTCCGAAGCCGGCTACTGCCTGATGAGTTCGGCCCAGCGCGGCGACCAGCGTCTCGTGGCCGTGGTCCTCGGTGGCGGCTCGGAAAAGCAGCGCGCCGATGACAGCCTGGCCCTGCTCAACTGGGGCTTCCGCTTCTTCGAAACCCACCGCATGTACGAGCCGGGCAAGGTCGTGGCCGAGCACAAGGTGTGGAAGGGCAAGACCGCCACGCTGCAGCTGGGCGTCGCCCAGCCGATGCTGGTCAGCGTCCCGCGCGGCCGTTACAACGATCTCAAGCCGAGCATCGATGTGCCCAAGACCCTCGAAGCCCCGTTCACCGCCGGCCAACAGGTCGGCACCCTGAAGGTGATGCTGGACAACCAGGTCGTCGCCCAGGCGCCGCTGGTGGCTGTGGCCGCCGTGGAAGAAGCCGGCTTCTTCAAGCGCCTGTGGGACAGCTTCTGGATGTGGTGGGAATCGGAATAATCCGGTTCTACCGCACTGAAAAAAGACCGGCGAAAGCCGGTCTTTTTTTGCGCGTCCCTTCCGGCTGCCCGGTAGTGCCGGCTGCTGGCCGGCTTCTGGTCCGGGCGGCGTTACAGCGAGCGGCTGATGGTAAAGCTGCCGAACACCGGCGCCTCGCGCTGCCCATCGAACTCCCGCGTGCTGTGGTAACGGGCCAACGCGAACTTCCAGCGCCCGCGCATCACCGCCAGCCCGTAGCCGGCCTGGGCCACCACAGGGCGCTTGTCCACACTGTGGCTGTTGCGGAACGTATTGCCGTCCAGCGTGATATCCCGGATCACCCATGCCGCATCCGTGGTGCCGAACAGATGCCACGACCACCCGCTCGGCTTGCCACCGCGCGTCGGCGCCGTGTTCTCACCGGCGGGGCGCAGCGGCGTACTGCCGAAATCGTCCGGCAGCTTCCAGCCAAAGCGCACCTCGCCCCCGGCATTGACGTGCGTGGCCAGGTTGCCCACCGCGCCGCCGTAATGGCTGATCGCATCCCAGCCCCAGCCGCCCAGGTTCTCACTGGCATCGGCCGGCCAACGGCGCATCCGCTCATGCGTCAGCATGAACACCGGTTCGTTGTGCAGCTGGTTGTCCCAGCCCTGGAACTTCTCGTCGCCCAGCAGCTCGTGCACCGCGTTCTGCACCTCCTCGCCAAGCGCCCACGGCCCCACCACGCCCACCGCCAGCTGCGTCGTCTGCAGGCGGTCGCCGCGGCGCGCGTTGTAGCCGAAGCTGGCGATCAGCACGCCCGCATACGGGCGATCGTCCTCGATCAGATCCTTCCGGGTGAAATCGGTCGGGGTGAAAATGCCCTGGGCCAGGCTGAAGATCATGTTCTGCTGCTCGAACTCGCCCGGGTGCAGCCGCTCCAGATGGCTGTTGACCCAGCGTGCCAGGCGCGGCAGGCAGGGATCGTCGGTGTAATCGACCAGGTTTGGCGAGACCAGGGTGATCTGGGCGCCATTGGTATAGCCCTGATCCTGATCCTTGCCGCCGAACAGATCGTTGTCGACGCGGAAGTTGACCTGGGGCGGATGCTCGCGCATCGCATCGGGCCCGCATTGAGACGCGGCATGGGCGGCAGGGGCAGCCAAGGCCAGGAGACCGGCAAGGGCGGCCGGCAGCGCGAAGGGCTTCAGGGACATGGGATACCAGACGGGGATTTATGCTTTCTTAAGCCGATACAGCGTAGTCAGAGCGTGATGCCGTGAACAGCGCTGCGCACGCACTGCTGCGTTTTAAACACGATGCAGGTCTTTTCACAGACCGTTGGGCGCCAGTGTGCGCACGATCAAGCAGCGCTTGGGTTCGGGCGCAGGCATCCCCATAATCCCGGTCATGGAGATCAAGTCTGACAACCCCGACCACGGCTTCCAGTTCCCCGGCCAGTTCGAACTCAGCGCCATGGGCGCGGCCGGCAAGGACCTGGAACGCGAACTGCCGCGCCTGCTCGAGCTGGCCGGCGTCGACGTGCTGAGCGAACGCATCAGCTGGAAACACTCGTCCAACGGCAAGTATGTGTCGGTGCGACTGGTGTTCAAGGCCGACAACCGCGACCAGTACGACGCCGCGCACACCGCGCTGCGTGACCACCCGGAAGTGAAGTGGACGCTGTAACCAGCTGCGCCACCGCGGCGGCCCCGGGCGACCGGGCCCCGCAGCCTGCCATTGTCCGCGACCTCGGCCGCCAGCCGTATGCCCCGGTGTGGCACGCCATGCAGCGCTTCACCGATGCCCGGACCGAACACACCCCGGACGAGCTGTGGGTGGTCGAGCACGATCCCGTGTTCACCCTGGGCCAGGCCGGCAAGGACGAGCACGTGCTCGCCCCGGGCGATATTCCCGTGCTGCATGTGGACCGTGGCGGCCAGGTGACGTATCACGGCCCCGGCCAGATCGTGGTCTACCCGCTGCTGCAGCTGCGGCGGCTGGGGATCGGCGTGCGCGACTACGTCTGCCGGATCGAGCAGGCCCTCATCGATACCCTGGACGAGTGGAACATCGGCGCCGAGCGCCTTGATGGCGCCCCGGGCGTCTATGTGGGCGGTGCCAAGATCGCTGCGCTGGGCATCCGCGTCCGCCGCGGCTGCACCTTCCATGGCCTGGCCTTCAATGTGGCCATGGACCTGGAACCGTTCCGCCGGATCAACCCCTGTGGCTATCAAGGGCTGCAGGTGACCTCGGTGGTAGACTTGGGGGGACCGTCCGGCATGGCGGCCGTCACGCCTGTGCTGCTGGGCCATCTGGCCCGCCAGTTCGGCCTGGCCCTCGAGCCGGCCGCTGAATTACCCGATTTGACTGACGCGGCATGAACGCCGCCGACCAAGGCCATGACTGAAACCACCGCTCGCCTCATTCCCCTGCAGGTCGTGCAGGGCGACACGCCGTCCGCCGCCCCGTTGCAGACGGGCGTCAAACAGATCGGCGGTGACAAGATCGGCCGCTCGCCGGTGCAGTTCGCCGACGTGCCGGTGCTGCGCAAGCCGTCGTGGATCCGCGTGCGGATTCCCTCCGGCAACGCCGTGCAGAACCTCAAGGCCAAGCTTCGCGAGAACCGCCTGGTCACGGTCTGCGAGGAAGCCAGCTGCCCCAATATCCACGAGTGCTTCAGCCACGGCACCGCGACCTTCATGATCCTAGGCGAGGTCTGCACCCGCCGTTGCTCGTTCTGCGACGTCGCCCACGGCCGGCCCAAGCCGCCGGACGCCAACGAGCCGGCCAGCCTGTCCCAGACCGTGGCCGACATGGGCCTGAAGTATGTGGTGGTGACCAGCGTGGATCGCGATGACCTGCGCGACGGCGGTGCCCAGCACTTCGCCGACTGCATCGGTGCCATCCGTGCCAAGTCGCCCAGGACCAAGATCGAAGTGCTGACCCCGGATTTCCGTGGCAAGGGCCGCATGGAGCGCGCGCTGGAGATCCTGGCGACCAACCCGCCGGATGTGTTCAACCACAACATCGAAACCGTGCCGGACCTGTACCGCAATGTGCGGCCGGGCGCGGACTACCAGTGGTCGCTGACCCTGCTCAAGAAGTTCAAGGCCCAGCACCCGGAGATCGCCACCAAGTCCGGCATCATGCTCGGCCTCGGCGAGACCCTGGAGCAGGTCCAGGCCACGCTGCGCGACCTGCGCGAGCATGACGTGGACATGATCACGATCGGCCAGTACCTGCAGCCGACCGCGCATCACCACCCGGTGCTGCGTTACTGGACCCCCGAGGAATACAAGGCACTGGAGGAGTACGGCAATGCGCTGGGCTTCAGCCACGTTGCCTCCGGTCCAATGGTGCGCTCGTCCTACCACGCCGACCGCCAGGCGGCCGACGCCGGCGTCGCCGGTTGATCCCACGGGCCCTTCGGGGCCCGTTCTGCCAATCCCACACGTCTTTCCCCGGCCGCGGCCCTGAACCGCGGATGGCCGCAGGCCTGTGCCTGCCTGCTGATCCCGCCGGTATTCACAAATTTCTCCAACGGCCTCGGTAGGCTGAAGGCCCCGGTGACAAACGCGGCAACTTTCGGCACTGTCGTGGTGTCTGTAATGCACGCAGTCTCTCCCTTGGCAAGGTGCCACGAGCTAGTCCATGAAATTCAAAGCCCCCGCATTCCTGATGGCCCTGGCGCTCACCGCGCCGATGGCACTGGCCGCCTACGCCGATTCGCCCGCGCTGCCTTCGGCTGCCACGGCCGACCAGGTGACCACCTCCAAGCTGGTCTACGGACTGCTCTCGGACAGCCGATACGCCTACCGGCCGCGCGCACTGGATGCGGCGACCTCCAAGGACGTCTTCAAGCGCTACCTGGAGTCGCTCGACAGCAGCAAGCAGTTCTTCACCCAGGCCGACATCACCCGTTTCGCCCCGTTCGAAGCCAACATCGCCACGGCCATCCGCGGCGGTGAGCTGGAGCCGGCGTTCCAGGTGTTCGCGGTCTACAAGCAGCGCGTGGGTGAGCGTGTCGGCTATGCGCGCAAGCTGCTCAAGACCGATTTCGATTTCAGCACCGATGAAAAGTTCGAGTACGACCGCAAGGACGTGCCGTGGGCCGCGAGCAGCGCCGAACTGGACGATCTGTGGCGCAAGTCGGTCAAGAACGATTGGCTGCGCCTGAAGCTGGCCGGCAAGCAGCCGGCCGAGATCCGCAAGACGCTGGACAAGCGTTACGCCACGCTGGAAAAGTCGGTCAATGAGCTCAAGGGCGAGGACGTGTTCCAGTTCTTCCTCAACGCCTACACCAGCGCCGTGGATCCGCACACCGATTACTTCACCCCGCGCACCGCCGAGAACTTCAACCAGGCGATGTCGCTGTCGCTGGAAGGCATCGGCGCGCAGCTGCAGCGGCAGGACGACATGGTGGTGATCCGCGAGGTCATCGCCGGTGGTCCGGCGGCCGTCAACGGCACGCTGAAGCCGGGCGACCGCATCGTCGGCGTGGGCCAGGGCAAGTCCGGTCCGCTGGAAGACGTGATCGGCTGGCGCATCGATGATGTGGTGGCCAAGATCCGCGGCAAGAGCGATACCCAGGTCCGTCTGGAGTTCATTCCGGCCGAAGAAGGCGTCGACGGCAAGCACCACACCCTGGTGCTGACCCGCCAGAAGGTGCGTCTGGCCGAACAGGCCGCCAAGGGCGAGACCCTGACCATCCCGGCCAAGGACGGGGAGCCGGCCCGCAAGGTCGGCGTGATCAAACTGCCGACCTTCTACCAGGATTTCGAAGGCCGCCGCCGCAACGCCGCCGACTACGCGTCTGCGACCCGCGACGTGGCCAAACTGCTGGCCGGCTTCAAGGCCGACAAGCTCGATGGCGTGGTGCTGGATCTGCGCAACAACGGCGGTGGTTCGCTGGATGAAGCCATTGAGCTGACCGGTCTGTTCATCGAACAGGGCCCGGTGGTCCAGGTGCGTGAGTCCGGTGGCCGCGTCACCGTCAACAGTGACCGCAGCGAAGTGGTGGCGTGGGACGGCCCGCTGGCCGTGCTGATCAACCGTGGCTCGGCCTCGGCGTCGGAAATTTTCGCCGGCGCCATCCAGGATTACGGCCGTGGCCTGGTGATCGGTGAGACCACCTTCGGCAAGGGCACCGTGCAGAACATCGTCGACCTCGACCGTTGGCCGAGTGGCGAGACCCAGCGCTTCGGCCAGGTCAAGCTGACCATCGCCCAGTTCTTCCGCGTCAGCGGCAGCAGCACCCAGCACAAGGGTGTGGTCCCGGATCTGGCCTTCCCGGCCAGCGTGGACGCCAGCGAGTACGGTGAAAGCACCTACGACAATGCCCTGCCGTGGACCCGCATCGCCGCCGTGCCGCACACCCAGTACGGCA
This sequence comes from Stenotrophomonas sp. SRS1, assembly GCF_026130205.1. Taxonomy (NCBI): domain Bacteria; kingdom Pseudomonadati; phylum Pseudomonadota; class Gammaproteobacteria; order Lysobacterales; family Lysobacteraceae; genus Stenotrophomonas; species Stenotrophomonas sp. SRS1. The sequence goes on from NZ_JAINFD010000002.1 coordinate 560,885, forward strand.
ATTTCGGCCCGCTGCTGCCCAAGCTGGAGAGTCGCCACGACACGCGCATCGCCGCCGACAAGGAGTTCCAGTGGTGGAACGAGGACGTCGAGCAGTTCCGTGCCGAGAAGGCCAAGAAGTACATCTCGCTCAACGAGGCCGAGCGCCGCGCCGAGCGTGAGAAGCAGGACAAGCAGCGCACCGACCGCCAGGCCATCCGCAAGGAACTGGGTCTGGATCTGGATCCGCTGGCCGATGACAGCAATGACGACGGCCTGACCGGCAACGAGCGCGACATCGTCAAGGATGCCGCCCGCGAGAAGGCCGCCGAGAAGCGTCCGGATCCGCTGCTGCGTGAATCGGCCGCGATCCTCGCCGATGCGGTGAATCTGCTGGAAACCGACCGCCCGCTGTCGGCCCAGGTGCTGCCGCAGTCGACGGCGGTGGGCCGCTGGGCGGACTGACCGCCCCGCAGCCGCCAGCTGAACCGATGACAACTCCACAGGCCGCCCTTCGGGGCGGCCTGTGCGTATCCACCTCCCGCCAACGCACACAGGTCTATCCTTGGAGGCTGGATTTCCGCAGGAGCGGCCATGCGCTTTCGTCGTGTACGTTCGATCCCGCTGCTGGCGGTGGTCGCCGCCTTGACTGCCTGTGGCGGTCGCGCCGCTGACAGCACCCTGATCCGCGAGTCGTTCGACTCCGGGGATACCTACTCGCGTACCGTGCCCGGCGCACCGGGCCAGGCCTGCGAAGCCGCGCGCCGGACGCTGCTCAGCCAGGGCTACGCGATTGCCCGTGCCGGCGATGATGCGGTGGAAGGCAACAAGAATTTCCAGCCCAAGGACGACGAGCACGAGCAACTGGTGCTGCGCATCTCCTGCGCGCCGCGCGGGGACCAGGCACTGGTGTTCGTCAGCGCGGTGCAGGACCGTTACGCCCTCAAGAAGAGCCCGACCTCGGCCAGTGTCGGCGTGGGGGCGCTCGGCTCGGTGTCGCTGCCGTTTGGCAGCAATGACGATTCGCTGGTGAAGGTGGCCAGCAGCACGGTGCAGGATGCGAGCTTCTACCGTCGCTTCTTCGAACGCCTGCAGCAGTATCTGCCGGCCGCTGCAGTGCCCGAGCCTGCACCAGCGGTGGCACCGGCGCCTGCCGCCGCGGTCGAGGCGACGCCTGCTACGGTGGTGAGCGATACCCCGGCCTCCCTCCACTGAGCGGGCGGCGGTGCGGCAGGTCATGGCAGCAGGATCGCGGCGCTGGCGTCGCTGTGCGCTCGCGGCGCTGCTGGGGCTGATCCCGGCGGGCAGCGCGTGGAGCGCGGCGTCCTGCGCGCAGGGCGTGCTCACGGACCTGGGATGGCAGATCGAAGCCGCTGATATCGCCGCGCCGGTCGTGCACGGTGGTCCGGTCTGCGAACGCGCCGATCTGCGCCAGGCGCACCGCGCCGGCGACCTGCGCGTGCAGCTGCCGCGCCAGTGGTCGGCGGACCAGCGGCAGGCGTGGCTGCCCACGTTGTTCGATGACCCGGCCACGGTCTGTGCGTATGCCTTCACGCTCGGCGCTGCCACCCGCCGCGCTACCACCGCGCTGCAGGACAACGACGGCTTCCGCTTCTCCGCGCTGCAGCTGGGCTGGATCGGCTTCGGTGCCGGCGGCGCTCAGGCCAAGGGCTGGGAGCGGTTTCGCAGCTTCGGCCGCGGCTATCAGCCGGCCGGTGCAAACAGTGCGGCACTGCAGACCTTCTACGAGGGGCTTGTGCGGGCCGAATGCGGAGTTGGCCGCCAGGTCGCGCAACTGGCGACCCAGCGCGAGCTCTACGGCGATGCCGCGTTTGATCGCGAGTTCTCCGCCGATGAGCTCTCCATCGGCACCTTTCTGACCCTGCACGAGACCGACAGCATCCTGCTCGGCCGACACGCCGGTGAGTTCCTGGCCGATGGCAAGGCGAAGAAGACCGCCCTGCGCGGGCGGCAGGCCTTCGTCGGCACGCCCGGCTTCATCGAGCACGTGTTCGAGCGCAAGTACCTGGACGACATCAACAACCAGGCCGAGAACTTCGTGGTGGTGGATGTCAGCGATGCGGCGGCACGCGCGCTGCGCGAGCACGAGGGATTCGCCTATTACGACCAGATCAACCGGCGCATCTGGGCGCTGGCCCAACGCATGCCGGGCCCGGGGCCGCGCCGGTTCGAGCGGCTGTTGATCGAGCGCGATCCGATCTGGCGGCGCGAGGTTCCGGCCGAGCAGCAACCGCTGCTGAAGGAACTGGATGCGTTGCTGGACGATCCGTTCTACCAGGGGTTCCTGATTTACGTGCATCCTCGGGGTATACGTCCTATCGGGTATCACATCGCCCGCCTGCTCGATCGCAATCCGCGGACACCGTTCGCGATCGAGCTGGCCCTGCACAACCTGCATACCACGCTGTATCGGCGCTGGATCGACGCACGCCTTCGCCAGTGCGATTCCCCGCCGACAGCCTTCCTGCAAGACAACACGACAACGGAGTAGAGGTGATTGATGGATATCGCAATGATCGGGCTGGGCCGCATGGGCGCCAACATGGCCGAGCGCCTGCATCGCGGCGGGCACCGCGTGATCGGTGTCGATCCCGGTGAGGCGGCACGTACCGCGGCGGCCGAACGCGGTTTCGAGGTCAGCGCCTCGATCGCCGCGACGCTCGCCGCGCTGCCGGTCCCTCGCGTGGTCTGGCTGATGGTGCCGGCCGGTGTGGTCGACCAGACCCTGGCCTCCCTCTCGCCGCATCTGTCCGAGGGCGATGTGGTGATCGACGGCGGCAATTCGTACTACAAGGACTCCATGCGCCGCAGCGAACAGCTGCAGGGCGAGGACGTCACCTACATCGACTGTGGCACCAGCGGTGGCGTGTGGGGCCTGCAGGAGGGCTACAGCCTGATGATCGGCGGTGACCAGGCGGCGGTCGAACGGATCGGGGCGATCTTCCGCACGCTGGCGCCGGCTGAGGACCGTGGCTGGGCGCATGTGGGGCCGAGCGGGGCAGGGCACTTCTGCAAGATGGTCCACAACGGCATCGAGTACGGGATGATGCAGGCCTACGCGGAAGGCTTCGCGTTGATGCAGCACAAGACCGATTTCAATCTCGATCTGGCGCAGGTGGCCAAGGCCTGGCAGCACGGCAGCGTGGTGCGTTCGTGGCTGCTCGATCTCAGTGCCGATGCACTGGCCCGCAACCCGCAGCTGGATGGCATCGCGCCGTACGTCGAAGACTCCGGCGAGGGCCGTTGGACCGTCGCCGAGGCGATCGACCTGGACGTGCCGGCCCCGGTGATCACGCTGTCACTGCTCGAACGCCTGCGCTCGCGCGAGAAGAACTCCTTCAGCGACCGCCTGCTGGCCGCGATGCGCAACGAGTTCGGTGGTCACGCGATCAAGACGACCTGACCGCGTCAGAGCGCGACACGCCGCCCGCTGCGTGCACTCTCTGCCCCGGCCTCGAGCAGGCGCATCAGCTGCAGCGCCTGCGCGGTGCTGACGGGGGCCGCGCCCACGCCGAGCACCGCATCGCGGAAGGCCGCATAGAACGCCCGGTAATCGCCGGGCACGTTGTCCACGGTGCTGCGTTGGGTGTGTCCGTCGGCATCGATCCGCACCAAGTGACCGTGCTGCGGATCCAGTCCCCAGCCCGGCGCGCCCGGGGCAATGCCGCGGCGCAGCTGATCTTCCTGCACGTCCAGCCCGTCCTTGAGGTAGCTGCCGGCGTCACCATGCACGATGAATCGCGGACCGGACGCGGCGACCAGCGAGCCGGCATGCAGGATCGCGCGATGGCGCGGGTAGTGCAGCACCGCATGGAAATAGTCAGTGCCGAGCGCATGCTCGCGCTGCGCCATCAGATCTGCGCTGATGGCATCGGGCCAACCAAACAACTGCAGCATCTGGTCGAGCAGGTGCGGCCCCAGATCCATCCACAACCCGCTGCCAGGCGCATCGCTTTCGCGCCAACGGTCGCGAACCTGCGGGCGGAACCGGTCGAAATGGGAATGGCATTCGGCGACGCGGCCGATGCTGCCCTCGTCGATCACCTGCTTGAGGGTGAGGAAGTCGGCGTCATGGCGACGGTTCTGGAACACGGTGACGACCCGTTCGGCCTCCTGCGCGGCCCGCACCACGGATTCGGCTTCGGCTACGCTCAGGGCGAACGGTTTATCCACCAGTACGTGCTTGCCGGCGGCCAGCGCGGCGCGTGCCAACGGGGCATGCGCGTCGTTGGGCGTGGCGATCACCACCGCATCGAGCGCGGGATCGTCGAACAGCAACTGCGGGTCGTCGCAGATGCGCACATCGGTGAAGCTGCGCAGCAGCCGATCACGCTGCGAGCTGACGATGCTGTGCAGCGCAAGGCCCGGCGTATGCATGATCAGTGGTGCGTGGAAAACGCTGCCGGCCAAGCCATAGCCGATCAGTCCCACCTGCAGTTCAGCGGCCATGGTGCGCTCCAACATATCGAGGCTGGACAGCGTAACGGTTGTGCCTGCGGGGCGGAAATCTGAACCATTCCGCATCAACCTGAGTGGTTCACGGCAGCGTTATGTGGCGCCCACGTCCTGTCCACGGCCCTGCACCGACACTGGCCCCACTCTCCGCAAAGGAATTCGAACATGACCAACACGACCCGTAATCTGCTTGCTGCTTCGCTGGCCCTGGGCATGGTGCTGGGCACCTCGACTGCCATGGCCAAGGATCCGCCGAAGACCACCGATCATGCCGCGATGACCCATGCCGACAAGCACGACTCGGCCGAGCCGGTCACCGACAGCTGGATCACCACCAAGGTCAAGACCGACCTGCTGACCAGCAAGAACGTCCCGGGTACCGAAGTGAAGGTGGAGACCGTCAATGGCGTGGTCACCCTCACCGGCACCGTGGCCAGCCAGGCCGAGCACGACAAGGCCGTGCGCGTGACCCAGCAGATCAAGGGTGTGAAGCGCGTCGACGCTGCCAACCTCAAGGTTGCTGCGACCGCTGCACGCTGAGCCCACACGCTGCATCGCTGAACAAAGCGCGCCTTCGGGCGCGCTTTTTTTGTTCTGCCCCGTATTCACAAACGGGTGGAGTATATTCACCGCTTCGCCATCGCCGGTGGGCAGCGCACTGCCGGACCTCCCGGGTGCGTCGGGTCGTCGATGGCACCGAGCTGAAGAGGGACTATGGCGCTGGTGTTCAGTGATCAAATCTGGGACCGCTGGCGATTGCCGGCATTGGCCCTGGCGGCCGTGGCCATCATCGTGGTGCCTTGGCTGACCCTGCGCAAATTGGCCGACGACAACGTCGATGCCATGAATTGGGTCACCCACACCCAGGAGGTCGGTGTAGCGGTGTACCAGCTCCAGGCCGATGTGCTGGATGTGGAGTCGGCGGCGTTGACGATGTCCAAGGGCATCGATTCGCCAGGGCTGCGCGAGCGCGTCGCCCGTGGCGACCAGCTGCCTGCCCGGCTTGAACGGCTCGCCGAACTCACCCGCGACAATCCTGAGCAGCTGCTCAGGATCGGCCGCATCCAGTCCATGCTGGAGCGCCGGATTGAACTGGCCAAGCAACTTGCACGTTCGTCGCCGACGGAAGATCAGCGCCAGCTGGTGGCCGATCTGACCTCCCGCTACCCGATCCGCAACCTGGTGGAAGACCTCCAGGCCAGCGAAGAGCGCCTGCTCAAGAAGCGCTCGGCGTTGTTCGCCGCACAGCAGCGGCAGGGCGAACTGGTGTCCTGGTCGGCGCTGGTGGTGCAGCTGCTGCTGCTGGGCCTGGTGCTGTGGCTGCTGCACCGTCAGATCGGCCATCGCGAGACGGCCGAACGTGCCTCCCTGCGCTCGGCCGGCCGCGCCGCCTCGGTGCTGCATACCGTGCGCGAGCCGATCGTACTGCTCGATCGCAGCCTGCGCGTGCAGATGCACAACCCGGCGTTCGCCGAACTGTACGGCCTGGACGAAGACGCCTCGGCTGAAGGCCTGGCGCTGGACAGCATCGGCGAGGGTGCCTGGGCCGATGCGGTGGTCCGCCAGCGCCTGACCGATGTGCTGCTGCGCGGCCGCGAACTGTGGGATTACGAACACGAACAGCGCACCGCCGATGATGTCGTGCGGATCATGCTGATCAATGCGCGGCGCATGCCGCTGCCGGACAAGGACGACGAGGTCGTGCTGATGACGGTCAGCGACGTCACCGTCCAGCGCGCCGTGCAGCTGCGGGTGGAAGAGCTGAACCGTCAGCTGGAAGGCAAGGTCGAGCAGGTCTCCGAGGTCAACCGCGAACTGGAAGCCTTCAGCTACTCGGTCTCGCACGACCTGCGCGCGCCGCTGCGCCATGTGGCGGGTTTCTCGGACAAGCTGACCCGTCACCTGGGCGAGGATGCGGACGAAAAATCCCTGCATTACCTGGGGGTCATCTCCAATTCCGCCCGACGCATGGCCGCCCTGATCGACGACCTGCTGGTCTATTCGCGGCTTGGCCGGGCCGCCATGCGGCTGCAGGCGGTGGACATGCAGTCGCTGGTGGCCGATACCCGCGCCATGCTCGATGCCAACCAGCAGAGCGAGTCCGAGGGCAGCGGCGTGCCGCACCACGTGGACTGGAAGATCGCGCCACTGCCGATCATCGTCTCCGACGAAAACATGATGCGCCAGGTCTGGCTGAATCTGCTCGGCAACGCGATCAAGTATTCTTCCAACCGCAAGCCGGCCCGGATCGAGGTGGACTACAAACTGCAGCCCGACGGCAGCCACCTGTTCACCGTCCGCGACAACGGCGCAGGCTTCGACATGGCCTACGCCGGCAAGTTGTTCGGGGTGTTCCAGCGGCTGCACAAAGCCAGCGATTACCCGGGAACGGGCATCGGCCTGGCCAGTGTCCGCCGCGTGTTGACCCGCCACGGCGGCCGTATCTGGGCCGAGTCGGCGGTCGACCAGGGCGCCACGTTCCACTTCGTACTTCCCCCCGCGCTCGACGCAATCAACAAGGGCTCCGCCGCATGACCGCTCTCCGTACCATCCTCCTCGCCGAGGACAGCCCTGCCGACGCCGAGATGGCGATCGACGCCCTGAAGGAAGCCCGCCTGGCCAATCCGATCGTGCACGTTGAAGATGGCGTGGAAGCGATGGATTACCTGCTGCGTCGTGGCGCGTTCGCCAACCGCGATGAAGGCCTGCCGGCCGTGTTGCTGCTGGACATCAAGATGCCGCGCATGGACGGCCTGGAAGTGCTCAAGGAAATCCGCAACACCGAAGAGCTCAAGCGGCTGCCGGTGGTGATCCTGTCCTCCTCGCGCGAGGAGAGCGATCTGGCGCGCAGCTGGGACATGGGCGTCAACGCCTATGTCGTCAAGCCGGTGGACGTGGACCAGTTCTTCGGTGCGGTGCAGACCCTGGGCAAGTTCTGGGGTCTGATCAACCAGGCACCGGAGGTCGAGTAAGCCCATGCCGCTGACCGGCCCTGCGTTGGGTGCCCTGCGGATCCTGCTGATCGAGGATTCGCCGGAAGACGCCGAACTGATGTGCGAGCAGATGCTCGACGCTGGTCTTGAGGCCAGCTTCGAGCGGGTCGAGAGCGCGCAGGAACTGCGGGAGGCGTTGGAGCGCGCCGCGCCGGACATCGTGCTGTCGGACCTGAGCATGCCCGGCTTCTCCGGCAATGAGGCGCTGCAGATCGTGCGCGCGGCGTTGCCGGAGGTGCCCTTCATCTTCGTGTCCGGCACGATGGGTGAGGAAAACGCCGTGGCCGCCCTGCACCAGGGCGCCAACGATTACATCATCAAGCACCAGCCGGCGCGCCTGCCCTCGGCGGTGGCGCGTGCGGTGCGCGAAGCGCGCAGCGCGATCGACCGCCAGCGGGTGGAAGCCGAGCTGATGCGCGCGCAGCGCCTGGAAAGCCTGTCGCTGCTGGCGGCCGGCCTGAGCCACGACCTGCGCAACATCCTGCAACCGCTGCTGATCATGCCGGACCTGCTCAAGGCCCGGACCGACGATCCGCAACTGCACCATCTGGCCGACATCATCGCCGAGTGCGGTCGACGCGGCCATGAGATGGCCGAGTCGATGCTGTCCTTCGTGCGCGGCTCGCGCAATACGAGCGAACACATCTGCCTGGTCCATCTGTTCGAAGGCGTGGAGCTGCTCCTGCGCAGCAACCTGCCGGCCAAGGTCACCCTGCACCTGGAGGTGGCCGAAGGCCTGGCGGTGGATGCCAACTACACCGAGCTGCAGCAGGTCCTGCTCAATCTGTCCTTGAACGGCATCCAGGCGATGCCCGATGGTGGCCGGCTGACGCTGCGCGCGGCGGCTGCCGCCGATACCCAGGGCGAGGACTGGCTGCAGATCACGGTGTCCGACGAAGGCATCGGCATGGATGCGCAGACGCTCTCCAATCTCTTCAATCCGTTCTTCACCACCAAGGCGACCGGCACCGGGCTCGGCCTGATTTCCTGCAAGCGCATCGTCGAAGGTGCGCACGGCACCATCCAGGTGGACAGTACGCCAGGGGTGGGCACGCGCTTCGAGGTGCTGCTGCCGATGCAGGCGGCGGCCGATGCAGCCGACACCGTGGACGCGCCGACCATCGCCGGTGCCGGGCAGTCGATCCTGGTGGTGGATGGCGAAGCCACGCGGCTGTCGCTGCTGGGAAATGCCCTGTCCAGCCAGGGCTATCACCTGCAGCTGGCCTCCGATGGCGCCGCGGCGCTGCGCTGGATGCAGCAGGAGAGCATGCCGGCACTGGTGATCGCCGATGCCGGCTCCAAGCTGCTCTCGGCCAGCCATCTGCTGGGTGAGATGGCCACGCTGGGCTACCGCGGCCCGGCCCTGGTGCTGGAAGAAGCCGACGTCACCGTGCCGCTGGCGGTGTTTCCGCCCGGCATCAACGTGCATGTGCTGCGCAAGCCGCTGGAGATGCAGCAGGTGTTCCGTTCGGTCGCCGAAGCGCTGCAGACCGCCTGATCAGGCTTCCCACGGGAACGGCGGCAGGCTGGCGACAGCCTGTTCGAGCTTGTGCGACCAGCTGCCGTGGATCTCGGCGTACAACGGGCTGTCACCGGCCAGGCGCATGCGCTGGGTGATCTGCAGGTCATCCCTGCGGATCAGCACCAGATCCACCGGCAGCCCCACCGACAGGTTGGAGCGGATGGTGGAATCCAAGGACACGATGGCGGTGCGCGCCGCGTCTTCCAGTCGGGTCTGCGGGCGCAGGATGCGGTCCAGGATCGGCTTGCCGTACTTGGACTCGCCGATCTGAAGGAACGGGGTCTCCGGCGAGGCCGCGATCGCATTGCCGAGCGGATAGATCATGTACAGCCCCGGATGCTCGCCGCCGATCTGACCGCCCAGGATCAACGTGGCCTGGGTCACGATGCCATCCTGGCCCGCCTCATGGGTGCTGGATTTGACCTGGCTGTCGAGCAGCACCCGGCCCACGTACTCGGCCACCTCGAACAGATGCCGGTAGGCGCGGAGGTTCTCCGGGCGGTGTTCCTCCACATCGCGGCGCAGGCGCGAGATCAGCAGCTGGGTGGTCGCAAGATTGCCTGCGGCCATGATGACGAAGGCGGCTTCACCGGGAAATTCGAACTCGTGCAGCTTGCGGTGCACGCGGACATCGTCCAGCGAGGCGTTGGTGCGGGTGTCGGCGGCGAAGACCAGGCCTTCGTCCACCTCGATGCCGACGCAATAGGTCATGTCGGTGTCCTATGATGTGCACCCCGATTCTATGCGCTGGCCCTGTTGGCCCCGTGTGGATTCGCCCCACGTACGCTGAATACCATGACCACTGCGCTCCTGAGCCTGGGCAGCAACCTGCAGCCGCAACAGCACCTTCACGCCGCGGTGGAGGCGCTGCGCGCGCGCTTCGGCACGATCGCGGTCTCGCCGGCCTACCGCACTGCTGCGGTCGGCTTCGACGGCCCGGATTTCCTCAACAACGCCGTGGCGATCGAGACCGATCTGCCGCTGCAGACGCTGGATGACTGGCTGCACGCGCTGGAGGATGCCCACGGGCGTGACCGCAGCGGCCCGCGCTTCAGCGACCGCACCCTGGATATCGATGTGGTGTTCTACGGCGACCTGATCGTGGAAGGCCCCGGCCATCTGCGCATCCCGCGCCCGGAGCTCAAGCACGCGTTCGTGCTCAAGCCGCTGGCCGATATCGCGCCGGACTTCCGCGACCCCGTCAGCGGACTGACCCTGGAGGCGCTGTGGCGCGCCCATCGGCAGTTCGGCGAGCCATTCGACACGATGGAGCTGGGGCCCGGGTAATCAGGCACTACCGGGGCGGTGCAATCGGCGTTTACGACAACGTCCGCCCACCATCCACGCGCAGCGTGTGCCCGGTGACGAACGCGGCCTCGGTGGCCAGCCAGTACACCGCCTCGGCGATCTCCTCCACCGTGCCGGTGCGGGCCAGCGGCGTGCGCGCCAGCAACGCCTGCCGGGCGAAATCGTCCTTGCCCTGTTCCGGCCACAGGATGGCCCCGGGGGCGACCGCGTTGACCCGCACCTTGGGCGCCAGCTCCAGCGCCAGTGAGCGGGTGACCATTTCCAGGGCTGCCTTGGCGGCCGCGTACACCGGGTGGTCCCGCATCGGCTGGGTGCCGTGCAGATCGGTCAGGTTGACGATGCTGCCCTGCTGGCGGCGCAGGTGCGGCGCGGCGGCCTGGGCCAGCAGCAGCGGCGCGCGCGCGTTGACCGCGAACAGGTCGTCCCACTGCGCGGCGGTGATCTGGCCGAGCAGGGTGGGGTAGAAGTTGGAGGCGTTGTTGACCAGCGTGTCCAGCCGCCCGAACTGGGCCACGGTCTGGTCGATCAGATCGGGCAGGGCATCGGCATCGCGCAGGTCGGCCTGCAGGGCCAGCACGCTGCCCGGCCGCAGCATGTCCATGTCGAAGGCCATCTGCTGCAGCTCGGTGGTGGAGGTGTGGGCGTGCAGCACCACCGACCAGCCACAGGCGTGGAACTGGCGGGCGATGGCCGCGCCGATCCGGCGCGCGCTACCGGTGATCAGCGCCACGGGGGCGGTATCGGTCATCGGGGGTACTCCCTGCTCAGGCTATGCTGTGCATTGTCACCGCAATCGCCCGCGCCATGCATTCCCCACTGCCCACCCCTGAATCCGACGCCCTGGCCCACAGCGACGAGCTGGCTGCGGCGCTGCGTGCTGAAATCCTCGCCAACGGCGGCGCGATGCCGTTCTCCCGCTTCATGGAGCTGAGCCTGTACGCGCCCGGTTGGGGCTATTACAGCGCCGGTGCCAGCAAGTTCGGTGCCGCCGGCGATTTCACCACCTCGCCGGAAATCGGCGCGCTGTTCGCCGCGACCCTGGCCAACGCGATCGCCCCGGTGATGCAGCAGCTCGGCCCGGAAGCGCGGTTCATGGAGGTCGGCGGCGGCAGCGGCGCGTTCGCCGAAGTGCTGCTCAAGCGCATGCTGGAACTGGACGCGCTGCCCGAGCGCTACGCGATCCTGGAGCCCAGCGCGGACCTGCGCGAGCGCCAGCGCGAGCGCCTGGAAAAGGCGCTGATCCCGCCGGTGTTCGCCCTGGTGGAGTGGCTGGACCGCCCGTTCGACGACGACTGGGATGGCATGGTCTTCGCCAATGAAGTGATCGATGCCTTGCCGACGCCGCGCTTCCTCGCCCGTGACGGCATGGTTTATGAGGAAACCGTCGAGCTGGATGCGCAGGGCGCGTTCGTGCGTGGCGCGCAGCCGGCCGATGCGATGCTCTCGGCGGCGGTGCGGCACGTCGAGCGCTACCGTGAAAAGCCCTTCGCCGATGGCTACCGCTCCGAACTGCTGCCGCAGTTGCCGTACTGGATCCAGGCGATCGCCGGCGGCCTGAAGCGCGGCGCGATGCTGTTCGTCGATTACGGCTACCCGCGCAACGAGTATTACCAGGACGACCGCGACGACGGCACGGTGCGCGCGTTCTACCGCCACCACGTGCACAACGATCTGTACCGCTGGCCGGGCCTGCAGGACCTGACCGCCTCGGTGGACTTCACCGCGTTGGCCGAGTCGGGCACCGGTGCCGGATTCGAACTGGCCGGTTACTGCACGCAGGCCAGCTTCCTGCTCGGCAACGGACTGGATGCGCTGCTGGAAAAAGCCGATGCGCGCACCGACGAGATCGGCCGCGTGCGCCTGCGCGATCAGGTGAAAAAGCTGACGCTGCCGACCGAGATGGGCGAGCGCTTCCAGGTGATGGGCTTCCAGCGCGATGTCGATTTCGAAGCCGCCTTCGAACTCGGCGATCTGACCTGGCGTCTGTAAGGTGGCGGCGACACCGGTGTTGAAGCCGCTGCGCTGGCCGCGGTTCTGGCTGGCGTTGTGGTGGCTGGCGGTGCTGGGGACCATCGTGGTCTGCCTGATCCCGCCGCCGCCGATCCCGTTGCCGGAGAACAGCGACAAGGTCGAGCATTTCCTCGCGTATTTCCTGCTGGCCTCAGCCGCCGTGCAGATCTACCAGCGGCGTGCGGCGCTGATCTGGGCCGCAGTCGCCCTGGTCGCGCTGGGCATCGGCATCGAATTCGCGCAGGGCGCCTTGACCGTCAACCGCATGGCCGATCCCATGGATGCGCTGGCCAACAGCATGGGCGTGCTGGCCGGCATGGCGATCGTGTTCACCCCCCTGCATGATCTACTGGTACGCCTGCGCGGTTGATGGGTGTGACGCCGGCCACGCATGACGGGTAGTGCCGGCCGCTGGCCGGCACCCCGGTGCCCGAACTACCGCGGCAACAGCGTGATCTCATCCAGCACCCACATCGTCGGCCGGGTATCGCCGGTGAAGCGCACGCAGAGACTCTGGGTGCCCTTGAACGAGCGCGGCAGCGCCGCCTCCAGCGTGATGAAGCCATCGGCGCCCGGCGCGGCCGGCAGTGGCACGCTGGCCAGCGGCTTGCCATCGCACTGGCCGCCGAGGATGTCCATTTCTCCGTGTGCGCTGCGCTTGGGCGCGAAGCGCCGGTTCGGCTCGTCGTGGGCCAACTGGAAGTAGTACGGGATCTGCCCGGCCCGCACGCGCAGTGTGGCGATGCCATCCACATCCGCGTCCTTCCACAACCAGCACGGATTGAAGATGTCCACGTTGAAGATCGCGCGCTCGCCATCGGCGGGGCCGTCATCTTCCAGGCGCAGCAGCAGCTGGCCTTCGCCCGGGCACTGCGCGAGATGTTCGTCGGTCCGCGACAGCAGCGATGCGGCGGTGATGTCGAAGCGGCTGGCCGCCTTGGCCAACGCCTGGCCGTTGAAGAACGTTGCCGCCTGCAGCGCCACCGGCAGCGGTTGCTGCAGCGGGGCGGTGTAGCGTGGCGACTGTGCGGTGACCGCGCTGCCATCCACGCTGTAGTGGATGTCGTAGCCGAGCGGGGTACGCAGGGCCAGCGTCGCGGTGCCGGTGGCACGGTCGTCCGTGCTGTCCAGTTCCACCTGGAATGGCGTCTGCGCATACGCGATGCCCATGGCCTGGTAGCGCTGCAGCTGCGCCGGCAGGCGCGCCAGAAAATCCGCATAGTCGCGGCGCTCGCGCGGCGACCAGCCGGTCTCGGCCACGGCGGCCAGGCGCGGGAACAGGTTGTGCTGCAGGCGTGCGTAGCTGCGCGTGTGCTCGGTGAACATGTTGGCCTGCAGGCCGAGGATGTGATGCTGCTTGTCCCTGGCCAGTGCGTCCGGCACCGGCTCGAAGCCGTACACGCGCGCCAGCGGAATCGTCGCCGGGCGGCCCGGCGGTTCGTTCGGCGAGTTGGTCTGCAGGTAGTCCATGTACATGTCGGTCACCGGCGACATGACCACGTCGTGGCCTTCGCTGGCGGCCTTGAGGCCACCCTCGGTACCGCGCCAGGACATCACCGTGGCTTCCGGCGGAAGCCCGCCCTCGAGGATTTCATCCCAGCCGATCAGGCGCCGGTCGTGCTTTTCCAGGAAGGTCTCCAGGCGCTTGATGATGTGGCTCTGCATCTCCATCTCATCGCCGGCACCCAGCTCGCGCATGCGCGCCTGCACCCGTGCGGAGGCTTCCCACTGGTCCTTGACTGCTTCATCGCCGCCGACGTGCACGTACTTGGCCGGGAACAACGCGATGACTTCCTCCAGCACGTTCTCGAGGAACGTGAAGGTGCTGTCTTCCGTGTTGAACAGATTCGGGAACACCCCCCATTCGCTCAGCGGCTTGAGCGGTGTCTCGATGGTGCCGAGTTCCGGGTAGGCCGCGATCGCTGCGGTAGCGTGGCCGGGCACGTCGATTTCGGGAATGACCTGGATATGGCGCGCGGCCGCATACGCGATCACCTCACGGATCTGGTCCTGCGTATAGAAGCCGCAGTACGGGCGCTCGGCGCCGGTGACCGGGTCGCGGCCGCCATCGCCTGCCGGAATGCGGCAGCTGCCGATACCGGTCAGCTTCGGGTAGCGCTTGATCTCCATGCGCCAGCCCTGGTCGTCGGTGAGATGCCAATGGAAGGTGTTGAGCTTCTGCTCGGCCATCGCATCCAGGACCTGCTTGATCTCATCCAGGCTCTGGAAGTGGCGGGCCGAATCGAGCATCAGGCCACGCCAGCTGAAACGGGGTGCGTCGTCGATGCGCAGCGCCGGGAGCTTGCCATCGCTGCCGCCGGTAAGCAGCTGCGAGAGCGTGGCCGCACCGTAGAACAGGCCGGCCTCGGTGGCGGCCTGTACGGTCACGCCACGCGCGTCGGAACGCAGCTGGTAGCCCTCGGCACCGGTCTTGAGCGTGGCGTCGAGCACGAAGCCGATGCCGTCCTTGCCGCGACCTCCGGCGACCGTCACCGCCGGGCCGCCGCTGTCACGCAGCAGCGTGGCGAACTGTGTGGCCACGCGTCGCGCGGCATCGCCCTGCGCGCGCACCGGTGTACCGGCAGTGACCGTGTACCCGGTGCCGTCGATGCGATCGACCTTGGCGGGCGCGGGAATCAGCATCAGCGAGCCGGGCAGGGCACGCGGGCCCTCCGGTGCCTGTGCATCGGTGGCCTGGGCCGACGGCGCGAGGGAGAGTGCCAGTGCGAAGGACAGCAGCGACAGCGAGGTACGACGGGTGCGGGTGTGCATCGGGTCATTCCTTTGTAGCGATTCGGGTTCCACCTGTGAAAACGGGCCCGGAGATCCGGGCCCGTATCAGGCATTCAGCATAGTGCCAAGGCAATCAGAACTTGAAGTGCAGGGTCGCCATGTAGCGGCGGCCGCTCTTGTAACGCGAGGCCAGGTGATCCTTGTCGCCCAGGTACTGGAAATACTCTTCATCGAGCAGGTTCTGGGCGTCGACGGTGACCGACCAGTTTTCGTTGAAGGTGTAGCCGAAGCTGGCGCCCAGCTCGGCGTAGTCGTCCACGCTGGCCGGTGCCGAGCCTGCGACGTAGCCGCCGGCCAGGTAGCTGTCACGCCAGTTGTAGGTCAGGCGGGCGTTGATCGGACCCTTCTCGTAGTACGGGCTGAACGCGACCGAGTTGCGCGACTGGTAAGGCAGCGCATCACCGGAGTTGTTCTCACCGTTGGCGTAGGTGTAGTTGGCGGTCAGGCCGAAGCCGCTCTCGCCGAAGGGCTGCTGGTAGCTGAGGTTGAAGCCCTTGACGTGGCCGCTGCCGGCATTGCGCGGACGCTGGATGCTGTAGTCGCAGTAGCCGTCGGCCGCACAGCCGTTGGTGCCCACGATGTTGGCCCAGGTGGCCGGCGAGGTATCGCGGATCGAGTTGTACTGGCGCTCGGTGACGGCGCTGGTATCGATGTAGTTGTCGATCTTCTTGTAGAACAGCGACCAGGCGACCACCGACTGCGGCGCGAAGTAATACTCGGCCGACAGGTTGTAGTTCCAGGACTCATACGGCGACAGGGCTGCGTTGCCGCCGCTGCCGGTGAGCGTGGTGTCGTTGAGGAAGGTGTTGTTCACCATCTGGTTGTACGGTGCCCAGGCGATGACCTTGCTGGCGCCGAAGCGGAAGACCCAGTCGCTGTCCGTGTCATAGACCAGGTTGACCGAGGGCAGCAGGAAGTCTTCCTTCTTGGTCTGGGTCTGCCACTTGCTGTCCAGGTCGGTCAGGGTGGGGGTGCCGCCGTAGACGAAGCCGCTGCCGGCGGTCTTGGAATCCACGTAGCGCACGCCGACGTTGCCGCGCACCGGGCCGTTGGAGAAGTTCAACTGCGCGTAGGCGGCGTTGTTGGTCTGCTCCAGCGCCCAGCTGTTGTTGAGGTAGCTGGCCGGATCCGGGTTGGCGAAGTCCAGCGGGCTGCCCTTGACCCAGTTCAGCACATTGTCGCGGCCGACCTGGACATGACGGCCCTGGCCATCGGCGAAGCCCTGGATATCGGTCAGCCCGATGGTGCCGACGTCGGCCAGGGTGCCCGGACGCACGCCGCCATACACGTTCAGATCGAAGCTCTCTTCATGCTTGCCGTGGCGCACGCCGAACTGCAGCTGGTTGAAGATGCTGTCGAACTGCACATTGAAGTCCAGCTGCGCGTAGGTGTCCTTGCTGTCGGTGGAGAAGATGCCGTTGTTGCCGAACCAGCCACCGGCCGAGCCCCAGTTGGCCGGGTTGCGGGCCGCATCGGGGTTGTCGAAGGTGATGCCGTTGTCCAGGTTCCAGCTGAAACCACCGTTGTAGAACGGTTCGATGAAGTACTGGGCCAATTCCTTGTTCTCGGACTTGCTCTGCCCGGCCTGGCCGCTGATGCCCCAGCTCTCGCCCTTCCAGGCCCCGCGCAGATCCAGGCCCTTGGTGGTGACTTCGGATTCGCGCACGTTGTTGTCGTAGATCACCGTGCCGCTGTTGGCGGTGGCGCTGGCATTGGAGTGGCCGCTGTTGACCACGCCATTGCGCACATCGCCGAGCTGGTTCACTGCACCGATGGTGCCGGGATTCCAGGTCAGGAAGGAGTACATCGACTGGTTGTAGTTGTCGAAGTTCTCCTTGATGTACAGGCCGCTCAGATTGAACTCGAGCTCGTCGGTCGGCTTGAACTGCAGATTGACCACGGCGCTGTCGCGCTTGCGGTCCTGTTGGAACCAGGCCGCATTGACCGAGTTGGGCACGTCCGCGTTCGGGTCCACCCCGGGTGCGTTGGTGAAGGTGGACGCTTTGGCGTAGCCGAACACTTCCATGCCCTGGCGGTCCACGCGCTCTTCATAGTGCTGCGCGGCCACGTTGATGCCGAAGGTTTCCTCGTCGTTCTTCCAGCTGTAGATCGCCGAGGCGTTCGGCTTGCCCTTGCTGGCCTGGTCGCTGTAGCTGTAGCCGATCGAGGCGGCCACTTCATTGGCGCGCATGTCCAGCGGCTGGCGGGTGTGCATCAGGATGGTGCCGCCCAGGCTGCCTTCGGTCAGGCGCGCTTCGGAGGACTTGATGACTTCCATGCGGCCCAGGATCAGCGGCGAGAGCAGGGTGTAGTCGAAGCCGCGGTTGGGCTGTTCGCCGTACAGCCAGATCGCCTGCGCGACCGGGTGGCCGTCCAGGAAGGACAGGTTGAGGCTGGGGTCGGTGCCATCGATGCTGACCCGCTCACCCTGGCCGAAGCGACGGTCCAGCGAGATGCCGGGCAGCTGCGAGAGCGCTTCGGCCACATTGGTGCTGGGGAACTTGCCGATGTCCTCGGCGGTGATCGCCTCGGAGATGGTGACATTGTTGCGCTTGGTATCCAGCGACTTTTCCAGGCTGGCGCGGATGCCGACGACGCTGACCGTATCCAGGTCGGTGGGGGTGGTCGAGGTTTCCTGCGCCTGCGCGCCGAACACCAGACAGCTGAAAATGGCTGCCGAAAGCAGACTCTTGCGGTGGTTCATGATGTCTCTCCTCATCAATCCGATGGTTCGCCGGCGACGGCGTGTCTTCTTGCGTCTGGTACGACTTTGCCGCGCGCCCTGAACGGGTGCGCCATGGGTGCCACGTACTGCGTATTGCCTTGCCCTGCGCGCCGTCAGGCGTTCGGGTGGTCCCTATGTCCCAGGTACCAGCTGGCGGCGCCGATGACGCCCAGCTGCCCGTGCTCGACCACCTTCACGGGAATGCGTTCCAGCGCCTCGCGCATCGGCCCCTTGTTGAGGTACCGCTCGACGAAGGTGCTGTTCAAGAGGAAATCGCGGATCTGCGGCAGGATGCCGCCGGCCAGATAGACCCCACCGGTGACGCCGTACTGCAGCGCCATGTCGCCGATCGTGCTGCCGAGCAGGCCGCAGAACACGTCCAGGCTCTGCCGCGCGAGCGGGTCCTGGTCGGACATGGCGGCGGCGGTGATCGCATCGGGGGTGGTCAGCGTCGGCGATTGGCCGCTCAACGCGCACAGGGCGCGATACAGATTCATCAGGCCGGGGCCGGACAGCGCCTGCTCGACCGAGACATGCGAGCGCTCGCGCAGCATGTGCCGCACGATCGCCATCTCCAGTTCGGTGGTAGTGGCCAGGGTCGGCTGGCCGGCTTCGGTCGCCAGCACGACGGCGCCGTGCGGGGTCGGGATCCACACCGCCGCGCCCAGCCCGGTGCCGGGGCCGACCACCAGGGTCGGGCCGCGCGGGGCGGTGGCCGGGCCGGTCAGCTGCAGCACGCCACTGGCATCGACCTGGGCGGCGGCATAGGCCACCGCCTCGAAGTCATTGACGATGTAGACCTGGTCCAGACCGACCTCGCGCTCGATCTGCCGCGCCGACAGCGGCCAGGGCAGGTTGGCGGTGATCACGGTGCCGTCTTCACGTGCATACCCCGCGGTGGCGACCACGCAGTGTGCCGGGCGCGGGCCATCGGCCAGGAATTCGGACAGGATCGCGCTGAGGCCGGCGTAATCGGCATTGCGGAACTTGCGGTAGTCCAGCAGCTGCACCGGATGGTCCGGATCCGCGCTGGCCTGGACCCGGCCCACCCGGACATGCGTGCCACCCACGTCGGCGGCCAGGAACGGCGGCATCGCAGCGGACGGGGCATGGGCCGGTACAGCGTGGGCGGCGTTGGTCACACGGACTCCATCGGTTGGGCACGGCCAGGGCTGGCCCGGCGATTGAGGCGGAGTCTGTAATCGTTCTGACAACGATGTCAACGATAACCTCACACTTTCGATGCTGCGCCGCAGCGGGCCCTGTCGCAGGAAAACGTTTTCATCCAACGGCCGTCATGTTTTTGCAAACTGCTTGGAAACAGGGGTCCAGCTCCCGTCAGGCGAGCCATACCGGGTTTTTGCGCAGATGCAGCACGCGGTTTTCACCGGACGGCCGGTTATCCAGTTGTTGACAAACCCGGCAGGGGCGACGAATAAATGTGACAACGTTGTTCCCAGTCACTCTTCCGACGCCGCATCGCGCGCCGTCGATGCAGGAGCCTTCTTGATGTCTGCCGTGCCTGCTGCCTCCGCGCGTTCGAGCGTGCTCACCTCGATCCTGATCATCGGCGTACTGTTCTTCCTGATCGGCTTCTTCACCTGGCTCAACGGCCCGCTGATCACCTTCGTCAAGCTCGCCTTCGAGCTGGACGAGGTCGGCGCCTTCCTGGTGCTGATGGTCTTCTACCTGTCGTATTTCTTCCTCGCCCTGCCGGCCTCATGGATTCTCAAGCGCACCGGCATGAAGAAAGGCTTGAGCCTGAGCCTGCTGGTGATGGCGGCCGGCGCGGTGGTCTTCGCGCACTTTGCCCAGCAGCGCTGGTACCCGGGGGCGCTCAGTGGACTGTTCGTGATCGGCAGCGGTTTGGCCCTGCTGCAGACAGCGGTCAACCCGTACATCAGCATCCTCGGCCCGATCGAGACCGCTGCCCGGCGCATCGCGCTGATGGGCATCTGCAACAAGATCGCCGGCATGCTGGCCCCGGTGCTGATCGGCACGCTGGTGCTGCATGGCATCGGCGATCTGGACGCCCAGGTGAAGGTCGCCGATGCGGCTGCCAAGACCGTGCTGCTCAATGACTTCGCTGCCAAGATCCAGCTGCCGTACATGGCCATGGCCGGGCTGCTGGTGGTGCTCGCGGTTGCGGTGCTGTTCTCGCCGCTGCCCGAGCTGAAGACCGCTGAAGCCAATGCCACGCCGGCCCGCGCGCCCGGGGTGGCCGAGCGCACCAGCATCTTCCAGTTCCCGCATCTGTGGCTGGGCGTGCTGTGCCTGTTCGTGTACGTCGGCGTGGAAGTGATGGCCGGCGATGCGATCGGCACTTACGGCCACGGCTTCGACCTGCCGCTGGACCAGACCAAGATGTTCACCTCGATCACCCTGGCATTCATGCTGTCGGGTTACGTGGTGGGCCTGGCGCTGATTCCGCACCTTGTGACGCAATCGCGCTACCTGAGCATTTCGGCCGTGCTGGGCGTGCTGTTCAGCATCGGTGCGCTGCTGACCCACGGCTATGTCTCGGTGGGCTTCGTGGCCGCGCTGGGCTTTGCCAATGCGATGATGTGGCCGGCAATCTTTCCGCTGGCGATCCGCGGCCTGGGCCGCTTCACCGAGACCGGCTCGGCCCTGCTGGTGATGGCCATCGCCGGTGGCGCGATCATTCCGCAGCTGTTCGCGGTGCTCAAGCAGCACTTTGATTTCCAGTGGGTCTTCGCCGGCCTGATGGTGCCCTGCTACCTGTACATCCTGTTCTATTCGATGCGCGGCCACCGGGTCGGGCTGTCCCGCGACGGGCAGTGATCGGCGATCATGGAGGTTCAACCGGTCAGCCAGGGAAAAACGATGCGTAGAGCGACCATCAAGGATGTCGCCGAACGGGCCAAGGTATCGCTGAAGACGGTCTCGCGGGTGATCAACAACGAACCCTCGGTGATGCAGGCCACGCGCGCGCGCGTGCTGCGTGCGATCGCCGAGCTGGACTACGAGCCTGATCCGGCCGCGCGCAACCTGCGCACCGGCACCACGCTGGTGGTCGGGCTGGTCTACGACAACCCCAACCCGTACCACATCATAGGCGTGCAGAACGGCGTGCTCGCCGCCTGCCGCGAAACCGGGTTCGGGCTGCAGATCCACCCCTGCGACTCCAGTTCGCCGATGCTCGCCGAGGAACTGGCCGACTGGGTGCAGCGTTCGCGCCTGGCCGGGCTGGTGCTGACCGCGCCGATGTCCGAGCGCAAGGATCTGGTGGCCGCGCTCACCGCCCGGGGTATCAAGCTGGTGCGCATCATCGCCGCCACCGCCGATCCCGAAGATGGTGCCTGCGTGTTCGTCGACGACCGCGAGGCCGCCTATGAAATCACCGAACACCTGATCCAGCTCGGGCACCAGCGCATCGGGTTCCTCTGGGGCGGTAGCTCGCACCGTTCCAGCGGCGAGCGCTACGCCGGCTATGAAGCGGCGCTGCGCGATTACGGCATGTCCATCGACAAGCACCTGGTGGTGCAGGGCGACTACACCTTCGATGACGGCTTCCGCGGCGCGCGCCGCCTGCTGGCGCTGCGCGAACCGCCCACCGCGATCTTCGGTTCCAACGATGAAATCGCTGCCGGCGTGCTGGCGGCGGCCAAATCCACCGGCATGAACGTGCCCTACGACCTGTCCATCGCGGGTTTCGAGGACAGCCCGTTCTCGCGCCAGTCCTGGCCGCCGTTGACCACCGCCAAGCAGGCCACCGAAGACATCGCCCGGCATGCCGCGCGCCTGCTGATCGCGCAGCTGCGCAGCGATGCCTACGACGACGCGCCGCTGCAGCTGCAGAACCAGGGTTTCGTGCCGCAGCTGGTGGTGCGTGGCTCCACCGCGCCGATGCGCCCGCAGGGTGCACGGCTTCCTTCTCCTGAAACGACCTGAGTCCCCATGTCCCTGCCTGCTCCCCACGACACCCTGATGTACCGCGAAGCCGCCGAGGCTGCCGATGTGATCGCCGCGCAGTTCGCGCGCAACCAGGTGGCCGTGGAGACGCTGGCCGCCAGCCTGCGCGCGGCACCGCCGCCGTTCGTGGTGACCTGCGCGCGCGGCAGTTCCGACCACGCCGCCACCTATGCCAAGTACCTGCTGGAAACGCGCCTCGGGCTGGTCACCGCCTCGGCGTCGCCCTCGGTCGGCTCGGTCTACGAAGCACCCCTGAAGCTGCGCGGCGCGCTGTACATCGTGATCTCGCAGTCGGGCAAGAGCCCGGACCTGCTGCGCAACGCCGAGGCCGCGCGTGCGGCCGGCGCACGCGTGGTGGCGCTGGTGAATGTCGAGGATTCGCCGCTGGCGCAGCTGGCCGAGACGGTGATTCCACTGGGCGCTGGTGCCGAGCGCAGCGTGGCGGCGACCAAGAGCTACCTGGCCTCGCTGTCGGCGATCCTGCAGCTGGTGGCGTACTGGACCCAGGACGTGGGGCTGATCGCCTCGCTGCGCGCGCTGCCCGATGCGCTGCGCGAGGCCTGGAACGGCGACTGGTCCTCGCTGACCGACGGCCTGGTGCCGGCCCACAATCTGTTCGTGCTTGGCCGCGGTCTTGGCCTGGCCGCGGCGCAGGAAGCGGCGCTGAAGTTCAAGGAAACCTGTGGCCTGCACGCCGAGGCCTACAGCTCGGCCGAGGTCAAGCACGGCCCGATGGCGCTGGTCGGCCCGGGCTTCCCGGTGCTGGCCTTTGCCCAGCCGGATGAAACCGGCGCCGGTACCCGCGCGGTGCTGGGGGAGTTCGCCGCGCGCGATGCGCAGGTGTGGCTGGCCGATGTCGGCGGGGACCTGCCGCTGCCGGTCGCGCCGCACCCGGCCTGCGCCCCGCTGCTGACCATCCAGAGTTTCTACCGCGCGATCAATGCGCTGGCGCTGCGCCGTGGTCACAACCCGGACCTGCCGCCGCATCTGAACAAGGTGACGGAAACCGTCTGATGAAAACTGTCCTGCGCAATGCCCGCATCCTGGCCGGCGACGACTTCCGCGACGACCTGGCGATCGTGATCGAAAGTGGGCGGATCACCGCGCTCATTTCCGATGCCGCGCCGATGCTGGGTCAGGCCGATGAGCAGGTGGACCTGGGGGGGGGCTGGCTGCTGCCCGGCTTCATCGATGCGCAGGTCAATGGCGGTGGCGGCGTGCTGTTCAACAACAGCCCGGATGTGGCCACGCTGCGCACGCTGGCGCAGGCGCACCGCCGCTTCGGCACCACCGGTCTGCTGCCGACCCTGATCAGCGACGACGTGCAGGTGATGCGCGCGGCCATCGCCGCGACCCGCCAGGCGATCAGCGAGGGCGTGCCGGGCGTGCTCGGCATCCATCTGGAAGGCCCGTACATCGCCCCGGCGCGCAAGGGCACGCATGATGCGAACAAGTTCCGTGTGCCGGACGCCGCCGAGATCGCCTTGGCTGCCTCGCTGGACAACGGCGTCACGCTGCTCACGCTGGCGCCCGAGCGGGTACCGCTGGAAAGCATCCGCGCGCTGGTGGAACGCGGCGTGGTGGTGGCGGCAGGTCATACCGCCGCCAGTTACGAAGAGGCGCGTGCAGGCCTGGAGGCCGGTATCCGCGGCTTCACCCATCTGTACAACGCGATGTCGCCGCTGACCGGGCGCGAACCGGGCGCGGTCGGCGCGGCGCTGGAAGATCGCGACAGCTGGGTCGGCATCATTGCCGACGGTGTGCATGTGCACCCGGCCAGCCTGCGTGTGGCGCTGGCGACCAAGCCGCGCGGCAAGGTCATGCTGGTCACCGATGCGATGCCGCCGGTGGGTGCGGAAGACCCCAGCTACGAACTGTATGGCGAGGTCATCACCGCCGTGGACGGGGTGGTGCGCAATGCCGCCGGCTCGCTGGCCGGCTCGGCACTGGACATGGCCACGGCGGTGCGCAACAGCGTGCAGCTGCTGGGCGTCTCGCTGGCCGAAGCGGCGCGGATGGCGTCGACCTATCCTGCGCAGTTCCTGAATCTGGATGACCGCTACGGGCACATCGCCGAGGGCCATCATGCCGATCTGGTGCTGCTCGATGACGCGCTGCAGGTACGCAGCACCTGGATCGCCGGGCAGCGCGAAGACGTATGAGTGACGCGCCGTCGGGGCGGATGGGATCGATCGACGCACTGCGCGGCCTGACCGTCGCGGCGATGCTGCTGGTCAACAATCCCGGCGACTGGAGCCATGTCTACGCGCCGCTGCTGCATGCGGACTGGCATGGCTTCACCCCGACCGACCTGATCTTCCCGCTGTTCCTGTTCATCGCAGGTGTCTCGATGGCCTTCAGCCTGGCCCCGCGCGCCACCGACCCGGCCATGCGTCCGGCGCTGGTGCGTGGGGTACTGCAACGCGCGCTGCGCATCCTGATCGCCGGCGCGCTGCTGCACCTGATGGCGTGGTGGCTGTTCGAGCTGCCCGCGTATCGCCTGTGGGGCGTGCTGCAGCGGATCGCCCTGTGCGTGGCGGCGGTTGGCGTGCTGGCGGTCTACACGCAGGCGCGGACGCAGTGGGTGGTGATCGTGGGATTGCTGGTGGCCTATGCGGCCATCCTTCTTTCTGCCGACTCGCTGGCGCCCTGGGTGAACCCGGCCAGCCGCCTGGATACCGCGCTGTTCGCCCCGTTCCTCTACACGTATTCCGCGCTCACCGGCCTGGGTCATGACCCGGAAGGCCTGCTGAGCAGCGTCGGGGCGATTGCCACCACGCTGTTGGGCCTGCGTGCCGGTGCATTGCTACGGGCCGGCCAGTCGGCCCGCTTGGCCACCCTGGCGCTGGCCTGTCTGGCCGTCGGTGGTCTGGCCACGCTGTGGCTGCCGCTCAACAAGCAACTGTGGACGCCCAGCTTCGTGCTCTGGGCCGGTGGCCTGTCGGTGGCCGCGCTGCTGCTGGCGCACCTGTTGATCGACCGCTGGGGCCTGCCTGCGCTGGGTCGCCGCTTCGGGGTGAATGCGATCGCTGCTTACCTTGGGTCGTCGGCAATGGCGCTGGTGCTGGGCGCGACAGGTGTGTGGGCGTGGGCGTTCCATGCCGTGGCGCGTGTTATGCCGCAGGCGCCGATGCTGGCCTCGCTCGCCTGCGCCGCGGGATTCGTGGCGATCTGGTGGGGCGTGGTGTGGGCGCTGGACCACCGGCGGGTCTACCTGAAGATATGAAGGCACCGGTTTTTTACCTCCGCATCACGGTTGCACAGTAAAAGTACCTACGCCGGTCATCCGTAAAAGCACTGGGCCGTTGCTGTTTCCCTTCTGCTGAACAGGAAAGGTACATGCGCCAGACGCTCGTTTGGCCGGCACGACCGTTGCTGGCTGTCCAGATCTCGCACCTTCTGCAGGCCGGCCGCC
This sequence comes from Stenotrophomonas sp. SRS1, assembly GCF_026130205.1. Lineage (NCBI taxonomy): Bacteria > Pseudomonadati > Pseudomonadota > Gammaproteobacteria > Lysobacterales > Lysobacteraceae > Stenotrophomonas > Stenotrophomonas sp. SRS1. Next base: position 586,038 of record NZ_JAINFD010000002.1, read on the forward strand.
GTGGCGCGCTCGGCACCGTATTGATCGCCGGCGCCTTCCCGGTCTGGGCGGGATGCGATAACGCTGCGCCGACCAGCGGGCAGACCGTGACCTGCTCCAGCCAGCCGCCCAATCCAGACAACGTGCCGGTTATCGGCGTGGCCGGCAGCAGCAACATCACGCTCAACGTCCTTGGCAACGCGCAGCTCGCGCCGGCGACCGGCAATGCGGTCACGCTGCAGGCCGGTGGCGGTGGTCATTTGATCACCAACGACGGCAGCATCATCGCCGTGGCCGGGCGTGGTCTGCAGCTGGATGCCGCCACCACCGTGATCAATCGTGGAGCGATCAGCGGCAGCACCGGCGGCATTGTGTTCGGTGCCGGCAATGACCGCCTGGAGATGTTGGCCGGCAGCATCCGCGGTGGCGTGGTGCAGGGAGCCGGCAACGACACCCTGGTGGTGCGTGGCGGGGTCATCGACAGCGTCGACCAGGGCGATGGACTGGATGCGCTGGAAATCAGCGGCGGCACCATCACCGGTGCAGTACAGCAAGGCAGTGGCGTGGATACGTTCTTGATGACCGGCGGCACCATCGGCGCCCTGCTGCAGGGCGACGGCACCGACCGTTTCCGCATGACCGGCGGCCAGATCATCGGTGGCTTCGACGACGGCGACTATGCCGAGATGACCGGCGGGCGCATCGGACGGGTCAACATGAAGCTGGAGAACAACACCTTCGACATGTCCGGCGGGACCATCGACGGCAACCTCGTCACCGGCTTCGGCAACGACACCATCATCCTCTCCGAAGGCTACATCGGCGGGAACATCAGCGTCAGCGGTGGCGATGATTCCATCACCATCACCGGTGGCACCGTACGCGGCGAGATCCGCGCCAGCACCGGCAACGATCGTCTGGACTGGTCCGGTGGCGGGGTGGTGTACGGCACGGTGGACATGGGGGAGGGCAACGACGTCACCACGTTGTCCAATCTCAACAACAGCCACCTCGGTGCGATTCCGCTGTTCACCGGTGGGCTTGGCACTGATCTGCTCACGATGAACAACGTCAAGACCAGCGGTGTCTCGCGCTTCACCGGCTGGGAGCAGATCAACCTACGCCAGGACAGCCAGCTGACCTTCGATGGCGATCTGGTGCTGTCCGATTTCACCACCAGCGGCGGCACGCTGGACATCGACAGCACCAGCACGGTGTTCGCCGGTGGCCTCAATGCGAACGTGCGCACCTTCACCGCCGGGCAGCAGGCCAATGTGATCAATGCCGGGCGCATTGACTTGAGCAACGGCAGCAACGGTCCAGGCGATGCGTTTACCATCGCAGGCAACTATGTCGGCAATAACGGCGGCGTGTATCTGCAGTCGGTGCTGGCCGGTGACGGTGCGCCTTCCGACCGCCTGGTGATCTCCAACGGCGTGGCCAGTGGCAGCACCGGGCTGGGAATTCTCAACGCCGGAGGAGCCGGCGCGGCGACGGTGGCTGACGGCATCCTGGTGGTGCAGTCGATCAACGGCGCCAGTACGGCACCGAACGCCTTCGCGCTCTACAACCCGATCGCGGCGGGCGCGTTCGAGTATTTCCTGTTCAAGGGCGGCGTCAGTGCTGACAGCAGCGAGAACTGGTACCTGCGCTCGACGCTGGTGGCCAGCGCGACGCCGGCGCCCGCACCGGCGCCACCGGGCGTATCCACGGTGACCCCGCTGCCGCCCCCGCCGGAGAACGCCGGTACGCCACCGCCCCCGCTGACGCCGCCACCGTCACCGGATCTGCCGGAGAACCCGGATCCGCTGGCACCGGAACCGGCCCCGCCGCCGCCGCCGCCCGAGCCGGCGCCGGTTGCGCCCCCTGAAACGGATACGCCACCGCCGGTACCGACCACGCCGGCCGCCGTGCCCGGACCGCTGGCCGTTCCGCCGACGCCCGGTGCAATGCCGGCCGAAGGCGACATCGTTCCGTTGTACCGCGTGGAGGCGGCCACCTACGCGGTGGTGCCGCCGCTGCTGCGTGAGACCAGTCTGCTCAGTCTCGGTACCTTCCACGAACGCCAGGGCGAACAGCGCCTGTTGGCCGGACAGGGCGGTGTTCGTTCGGCATGGGCGCGGATGATCGGGCAGAGCCATGACCAGCATTGGCAAGGCGATGCCAAGCCCAGCTTCGACGGTGACATCCAGGGCATTCAGGCCGGTGTGGATCTGTACGCAACGGCCGATGATCAGGCGCGCAATCAGTTCGGTGTGTTCGTCGGGCGTACCCGCGCGCAGGGCAACGTCAACGGCTTCGCGGTCGGCTGGGATAACGTGGCAGTGGGCCGCACGCGCCTGGACGACAAACATGTCGGTCTGTACTGGACCCGCGTGGGCAGTGCGGGTGGTTACCTCGACGCGGTGGTCATGCAGAGTCGTTACGACGGCAATGCATGGTCGGCGCGTGGCCTTGGGATCGATCTGCGCGGCGATGGCACCACGGCGTCACTGGAGGTCGGCAAGCCGTTGCTGCAGCTCGGGCAATCGGCCTGGTGGCTGGAGCCGCAGGCGCAGGTGATCTGGCAGCGCAGCGCGTTGGATGACAGTGCCGACCGCATCTCCACGATCGGATACGACAACGAAGATGCCTGGACCGGCCGCGTCGGCCTGCGTCTGGCAGCCGACTACAACCTGGCCGGCAATGGCTGGCAGCCGTACCTCAAAGTGAACTACTGGCAGACCTTCGACGGCGAGGATCGCATCACGTTCGGCACCAATGAGCTGATCAATCAGCAGGGGGCCCGCGCGCTGGAAGTCGGTGTCGGTGTGGTCGCGCGCTTCAACGGTAATGTCAGCGCGTTTGCGGTGGCCGATTACACGCGCGATCTGGAAAGCAGTGCGCAGAAGGAGCGCAAGAGCATCGAGGGGAATATTGGCGTGCGGCTGGACTGGTAGGGCGACGGCCGGCAGGAATCCACGGCGGCACGCCGGACGGAATCGGCGATGCCGGCTCCATTGCAGTGTCACGCGTCGCTGGTCATGTGAACGGTGCATTGTGCCGATGACCGTTTGCGGCGCTAAGCTGCGACCTCTTCACTACAGGGATGTAGCACGATGATCGCAGGACGTGTTTGGCTGTTGATGGTAGCGCTTGCAACCACAAGCGGCGCTGCACACGCACAGGACGTACCCAGCGCCGAGGCACAGGCGCGGATCCTGGAGCTGCTGCAGCAGCAGTCGCTGTATCGCGACCGTGTGGACTGGTCCAAGGCGCGCGTGGAGCTGGCGGCTGCGCGTGACCCGGCGCAGACGCGGCGGCTGCTGGACCATGTGATCCAGCGCAGCAGTGGCGGGCACGGGCGTTGGATATCGACCAGCCAGCAGCGCACGCAGTCGCAGCGCGCACAGGCCACTCAAACCGCGATGGGTGTTGCGACCCCGCAGACAGATGACGCCCGCACCGGACCGACAGCGCGTCTGGGGTGGATCAGAGTGGGCGCCTACATGGACGATTCCTCCCAGCCCAAGGACGTGCAATACCAAGCCCGCAAGCAGGCGGCCATCGCGCTGCAGGCGCGCATCCAGGAACAGGACGATGGCAACCGCTGTGGCTGGGTGGTTGACCTGCGCAGCAATGGCGGCGGCAATATGTGGCCCATGCTGTTGGGCATGGGCCCGTTGCTGGGCGATGCCAAGGGCGCTGATCCGGTGGGCATGTTCCTGCTGGCCGACAAACGCCAGCCGTGGGCGTACCGCGACGGTGCGGTCTGGCTGGACGGCAAGGCGGTGGTCGGATCGCGCAACACGCAGTACACACTGCGTCACCCAGGCGCGCCGGTGGCCGTCCTGTTCGGGCCGCGCACTGCCAGTTCCGGCGAGGCATCGGTGCTGGCCTTCCGCGGCCGGGCAGCCTCGCGCAGCTTCGGCCAGCCCACTGCCGGCTATTCCACCGCCAATACCCCCCAGCGTCTGCCAGATGGCAGTCTGCTGCTGTTGACCGGTAGCGTGATCGCCGACCGCAACGGCGTAGGCGACGGCAGCCGCTTGCAGCCCGACGTTACGGTAGGCGCAGGGCAGGACGCGGCCGCGGCGGCGCGCGAATGGCTTCTCGCACAACCGGCCTGCAAACAGGCCGCTGAGCTGGTGGATGGACGCTGAAAACGGCTACGCCGCGCCGGCCGGTTGATGCATGGGCGGGCAGGGGCGCAGACGTTCAGCGCGCCGCCGCAATCGCCCGCGTACGCGCCTTGGCCAGCGCTTCACCCACCGCAGGCCCCTTCAGCCCAGTCAGATCCAGATCGCGCGCCTGCACCGCCAGCGCCGCCTGGTGCAGGCGTTTGAGCGTTTCACCCTGCGGATAGTCGCTGTCCTCGAAGCCGAGCCGGCCGCGCTTGTCGGCTTCGCAGCACAGCGCGATCTGCGCGACGCGCTCGGGACGGCGGAACCCATCGCAGCGGCCGAGCAGTTCCAGCACGGTGGCATCGCGCAGTTCGTCGATGCGGTGCACGTTGAGATGATCTCGGCAGACCGCTTCGGCCAGTTGGCGGTGATCGACCGGCACCTTCAGGCGTTCGGCCAACCCACGCAGCGGGGCGACGCCGCGCTGCTCATGCATGATGTGGCGCGGCCATTCGGCCGGCGGGGTCAGGCCCTTGCCGAGGTCGTGGGTCAGCGCGGCGAAGCCGATCAGGTCATCGCCCGGGGCCAGCTGAGCGGCCATGTCGCTCACCATTTCCTGGTGCACGCCGGTATCGACTTCCGGATGGAACTCCGCGCGCTGGGGTACACCGTACAGGGCCTCCAGCTCGGGCAGGATCGCGCCCAGTGCATGTGCGTCATGCAGCGTGCGCAGGAAGGCAGACGGCCGCGCCGAGGCGAGCGCACGGCGCAGCTCCTGCCACACACGCTCGGGCACCAAAGCACTGAGCTCGCCGCTGGCGGCGACCTCCCGCATCAGGGCCATCGTCTCGTCGGCGACGGTGAAGCCGAGCGGCGCAAAGCGCGCCATGAAGCGGGCCGCGCGCAGCACGCGCAGCGGATCTTCGACGAAGGCCGGGCCGACGTGGCGCAGCACGCGCTGCTCGATGTCGCGCACGCCGCCATATGGGTCCACCAGGGCGCCGGTGGCTTCATCACAGGCGATCGCGTTGATGGTGAAATCGCGACGCTGCAGGTCCTCCTCCAGCGTCACGGCCGGATCGGCATCGACCACGAAGCCCCGGTAGCCGCGACCGGACTTGCGCTCGGTGCGGGCCAGCGCATATTCCTCACCGGTGTCGGGATGCAGGAACACCGGGAAATCACGGCCCACGGCCTTGTACCCCTGCGCTTCCATCTGCGCCTGGGTGGCCCCGACCACGACCCAGTCGCGGTCGCCCGGGGCGCGCTGCAAGAGGCGGTCGCGCACGGCGCCGCCAACCAGATAGATTTTCATATGCCCATGATGCCGCAGTGGACCAAGGCCACGCCAACCGGGAGTGCCGGATTTGCGGAGCCGCCCGGCAGCCCGGAGCCGCTCAGTCCCCGCCCTTGTCGGCGTTGGCGGCGCAGGCAAAGGTCTTGCGCTTGACCTGCAGGCGGCCGTTCATGCGGTCGGTCACCGGCAGCGCGTCACCGTTCAAGCGCCAGTCGTAGATCACGCTGAAGGCCAGGATGCGCGCGACGTACTCGCGGGTTTCCTTGTAGCTGATCGTCTCGATCCAGATGTCCGGATCGAAGCCCGGGCGCTGCGACTGCCAGCGGGCGGTCGGGGTCGGGCCGGCGTTGTAGGCGGCGATGGTGACGTAGGGCAGGCCGTCGTACTTGTTCATCAGCTGGCGCAGGTAGGCCGTGCCGATGGCGATGTTGGTGTCCGCATCGTAGAGGCTGGCGGCGCCGCCGTAGTTGGTCAGCCCGATCGATTTGGCCACCGCCGCGCCGGTGGCGGGCAGCACCTGCATCAGGCCCATCGCGTTGGCCGGCGAGCGGGCCTTCGGGTTGAAGATGCTCTCGGCGCGGATCTCCGCGGCCACCCAGGCCGGGTCGATGGCATTGCGGGCGGACTCGCGGCGGATGCTGTCGTCGTGGTGCAGCGGGAAGCGCAACGCGTACAGGCGCTGCTCGTCCGGGGTCTTGCCGAGCGAGAACACCGCACGGTCGAACCAGCCGTTGTCGCGGGCGACTTCCACGGCGAGACGACGCTGTGTGTTGTCGTAACGGCTCAGCGCATCGTTCCACTCGGCCACGGCCCAGCCCGCACGTTCGATCTTGAACAGTTCCATCGCGCGCACGATCGCCGGGTCGCGCGCGACCGCCGCCTGCGCCTGGGCGCTGTCGTTGGGTTCCCACGGGCACAGCGTGTAGTTCTGGCCGAGCTGGTCGGCGGCCAGGAAGCCATGGAAGGTGGCCGCACGGGCCGCCTCACGGAAGGCCGCCTGCGCTTCGCTGCGTTTGCCGGTCTTGTCCAGCATGCGCGCTTCGAAATAGCGCCAGCGCGAATCGGCGCGCTGGGTCGGGCCCATCTTGCGGATCGCGGTCAGTGCGGCCGGCCAGTCGCCGCGCGACAGCGCTTCGCGCGCACGCCATTCGTGCAGGCGCTCGTCGTACGCCGATTCGGGCACCGCATTGAGGCGACGGGCCGACTCGGGACCGTACGAGGCCACCGTCCACAGCGCGATCTGGTACAGCACCTGCGCGCGCTGCGCGGCGCTCAGCTGCAGGGCATCGGCGTACTGCGGCAACTGCTGTTCGGTGGCCCCGGGATCGGCCTTGGCCAGCTTGGCCAGGCCATCGGTGGCGATGCGCCGGCTGCGCTCATTGCGCGGCCAGTTCAGCGCGCTGGCGTTGGGCTTGTCGACGAAGGCGGCATACGTGTTGGCCAGGGCCAGATCGGCCGCGGGTAGCCCGCGCGCCGCACTGCGCATCACCGCAGGCTGCTGCTCATCGGCCGCCGCGTCGATACGTGCCCAGCGCAGCTCCGCGCTCAGGCCGCCCTTGGCATCCAGTACAGCGAACACCGGGTCGCAGGCATCGGGCAGCGACTTGCCGGTGCTGCGCCAGATCGCCTGCGCCTCGCTGACCCACTGCGCATCGGCTTTGCCGGTGGCCTGGCGCGCGTTGAGCTGTGCACAGCGCAGGCCGGCGTTGGAGGTGTCGGTCCAGTTGGCCAGCAGCGTCGGCCAATCCTGGCGCCGCGCCACCGCCGGCAGCCATACGTTGCGGAAGCTGGTGGCCACGGCCTGGCCGTTGTAACGCTTCAGGAAGTCCTGGGCCTGCGCATTGCTGACGGTGTCGATGTTGCGCCGCAGGTTCGCGAATTCGACCCAGCCATACAGCGGGTGCCGGCTCAATGCGGCCGCCTGGGCAGGATCGAACTGGCCGCGCTCGGCGTTGTCGATGACGGCTTTGAGCTGCGCGCGCTGCGCATCCAGGTTCTGGGCATCGGCGACCGGGCTGACGCCGGTGCAGGCCAGCAGGACGGTTGCGCTGAAGAAATACAGGGGAAGTCGAGTCATGCGGGAAAGCATAACGGCGCGGGGTGAAAGGGAGTGAGGGCAAGCCGACTCGAGGATGAACAGCGCCCGCGCCGAGCAGCGTCCGGAAATGCAGACCAGATGACAAACCACTCGCCGCGCGGCGGGCGGGTTGGCGATGCGGATTATTTCGCTCGATCGAATCCGCGTTCCTGCGGAACATGGCCGCCGTGATGGATGCCGAGCGGGCAGAGCGGGAGGCTATCGGGTCGTCGCGATAACGCATTTCAGCCGATCGCGACGCGCAGGGAGCCATGGAGACGGTGGTTTCTTCGACATCTCAGGGATAAACGTCGCGCGGCATTCCTTCTGCCCAGTCATGCCTCGTTGGCGATGCTGTGGACCATAAGCGCCTTTGAAAACAAGGCTTTTGGCCGAGCTCCCTGCAGATCCTGCGAGCACATCTGTCTTCGATTTCCACAGTCGGCTTTGTCGATTCCGCGTGAAAAGGTGTCGGCCGTCACGTCGGCCTGTTTACCGTTTGTTTACAAAGGAGACGCTGCCGCCATGCAGGGGGGGCGCGGCAGCCCAGCCCGACATTCCTTTGGAGAGAGAGCGAATGAACAACCTGCATCACCGCCCGCTGGCGGTTGCCGTATCCGTGTGCCTGCTGCTGGCTGCGCCGGTCTTGGCCAGCGCGCAGGACGCGCCCCGCAGTACGACCGATCTGGACCGGGTGGAAGTGACCGGCAGCCGCATCAAGCGGGCCGAGGTGGAAGGGCAGGTGCCGATCCAGACCCTGACCCGTACCGAGATCGAACGTACCGGCTTGACCTCGATCGGCGATGTGCTGCAACAGCTGACCGGCTCCGGTTCGGCGCTCAATGCGAAGTTCAATTCCTCGGGCAACTTCGGCTTCCCGCCGGACGGCAGCGGTGTGGGCGCGGGCTCGGCCCAGGTCGATCTGCGGCACCTGGGCGCCAAGCGCGTGCTGGTGCTGGTCGACGGCATCCGCTGGGTCAACGAATCCTCCGCCTCCGGCGTGGGCGCGGCGACAGACTTGAACACCATCCCGCTGGCCATCGTCGAGCGCATCGAAGTGCTCGAAGACGGCGCTTCATCGCTGTACGGCTCCGACGCCATCGCCGGCGTGGTCAACATCATCACCCGCCGCGAATTCGATGGCGCGCAGGTGACGATGAATTATGGCGAGTACACCAAGGGCGACGGCACCCAGAAGGGCGTCGACCTGGCCTGGGGCACCAGTGGCGACCGCTACAGCCTGTTCCTGGGTGCGAGCTGGACCAAGCAGGACCCGGTATATGCACGGGACCGCGAACAGTCGCGCTTCCCGATTCCGGGTACCGGGCTGGCCTTCGGCAGTGGTGGCATTCCGCAGGGCCGGTTCGCCTTCGTGGACCCCAACACCGGCGCCAGCCAGAACATCGTGCCCAACACCGGCGTGAGCAATCCACGCTATGACGGCACTGCCGGTTGCAACCGCAGCGACGATTACCACTGCTTCACCTCGGCCGACCGTTTCAACTTCGCCGAGTACAACCTGGTGCTCACCCCGTCCGAGCGGAAGGGTATCTTCGGTCAGTTCCGTTTCGACCTCACCGATGACATCCAGTGGTACATCAAGGCACTGGGCAACCGCCGCGAGTCCACCAACCAGGCTGGCCCCGAGCCGCTGTTCTTCGGCCCGGACGGCGCCACCGGCAACCCGCTGGCGGACAACATCGTGGTTTCCGCGCTCAACCCGTACAACCCGTTCGGCTTCGATCTGGATGCGTCGAGCAACATGAGCCTGATCGGTCGCCGCCCGGTGGAAGGCGGCCCGCGCGTGTTCGAGCAGGAGGTCAACACCCAGTACTTCGCCACCGGGCTGGTGGGCCAGTTCCAGGCCGCGGACCGCAGCTGGTTCTGGGACCTCAACGGCATGTACAGCAAGAACAAGGCCGAACAGACCAACTACGGCAGCTACGACATCTACAAGGTCAACATGGCGCTGGGCGATCCGGCGGTGTGTGCGGCCACCCCCGGCTGCGTACCGCTGAACATCTTCGGTGGGGTCGGCTCGATCACCCCGGACATGCTGCGCTGGATCCAGCCGGTGGTCCGTGATCGCAGCCAGAACGAGCTGAGCCTGTTCACCGCCAACCTCAGCAGCGAACTGTTCACCCTGCCGGCCGGCCCGGTCTCGTTCGCCACCGGCTATGAGTACCGCAAGTACGAGGGCCGCTACGATCCGGATCCGCTGACCGTGATCGGTCACTACAACGGCGTGCCGTCGCTGCCCACCTCCGGGTCCTACGATGTCAACGAGGCCTACCTGGAGCTGAGCGTACCGATCTTCGCCAAGAGCGCGCTCGGCGAAAAGCTCGACCTGAGCCTGGCCGGGCGCTACTCGGATTACTCCACCTTCGGCGGCGAGTTCACCCCGAAGTACGGCCTGCGCTGGCAGGTGACCAATGACTTCGTGCTGCGCACCAGCTATGCCGAAGGCTTCCGCGCGCCGTCGATCGGCGAGCTGTACGGCTCGGCCGCGCGTGCCGATCTGCAGTTGTTCGATCCCTGCTCGGTCGGGCTGGGTGGCACCCCGCCGCGCGGCAGCGCGGCCAACTGTGCGGCGCTTGGCGTGCCGGGCGGCTTCCAGCAGGCCAACTCGCAGATATCGGTCACCACCGGCGGCAACGCGGAACTGGATCCGGAGCGTTCGCGCAGCTTCAGTGCCGGCTTCGTGTGGAGTCCGTGGTTTGGCAGCAATGCGTCGTGGTCGGAGCGCTTCGATGTCGAGGTGACGTTCTACCGCCACCACATCGAAGGCGCGATCCAGGCGATCAATGCGCAGACCCAGCTCGACCTGTGCGTGGACACGCTGGACCCGCTGTACTGCAGTGGCATCACCCGCGCCTCGACCGGTGCGGTCAGCAGCTTCAACAACCGGTTGACCAACCTGGGTTCGATCAAGACCGATGGCTGGGATGTGGATCTGTTCTGGACCCTGCCGCAGACGGAGATCGGGCAGTTCAAGCTGGGCTGGCAGAACACCTTCGTCGGCCGCTATGAGGCCTTGGGGGCAGCCGGCCAGAAGCAGCCGCAGGAGCCCGGTGTGGAAGTGGCCGACAGCTCGATTCCGGAGTGGACCAGCAATGCCACGCTGAGCTGGAATCTGGCCAACTGGAATGCCTCCTGGACGGTGCGCCACATCTCCAAGCTCACCGAGGAGTGTGGCGACGTGGCGGCGTTCCCGATCTGCGGCAACCAGGCCGAAGGCACCAACGAGCTGGCGGCGACCACCTTCCACGACATGCAGGTGGGCTACAAGATCGACTGGATGAAGGGCCTGCAGCTCAGCGCCGGCCTGAACAACGTGTTCGACAAGGATCCGCCGATCTGCCTGTCGTGCTCGCTCAACGGCTATGACGCCTCCACCTACGACATCCCGCGCGGGCGCTACTGGTACGTGCGCGCGGACCTGCGGTTCTGATCGCGGGCTGATGCGGGCGTGACATACCGGGGCGCCATGAGGGCGCCCCGGTGCGTTTCGGGCGGACAACGCTGTTGCGAGGACCGGCCATCTCGCGAGTCCGGCCTGCCGATGCTGTTTCCGTCAGGCATCATTGCTCTGCCGGCCAGCGGCCGGCACTACCTCTCTCTAGAACGGCATTGCCATGAACCTGCATACCTGGTGGATCTTCGCCGTCACCGTGTTCGTCCTGTGCGGCACGCCCGGCCCGAACATGCTGCACGTGATGACCCGCAGTGTGCGCGTCGGCTTCCGCCGCAGTATCGCCGCCATGGCCGGCTGCCTGACCGCGCTGGTACTGGCCCTGGCGATCTCCGCCGCCGGGCTGGGCGCGGTGCTCAAGGCCTCGCCGATGGTGTTCGACGTGCTGCGCTACGCGGGCGTGGCGTACCTGGTGTACCTGGGGATCAAGGCCTGGCGCGGCGGTGATGCGCCGATCGACGTCGGCAGTACCACGTCTTTGGTGCCCAGTTCACGCACCGTGCTGTTCCGCGATGGCTTCATCATCGGCATCAGCAACCCGAAGCTGCTGCTGTTCGCATCGGCGTTCCTGCCGCAGTTCGTCGATCTCACCCAGCCGCAGCTGCCGCAGTTCGTGATCCTGGTGGGCACCTTCGCGGTGATGGAGATGTTCTGGTATGCGGTGTACGCCGCCGGCGGCCGCGGGCTGGCCGGCTATCTGGCCAAGCCGGGGCTGCGCAAGGTGTTCGACCGCGTGGTCGGCACGATCTTCATCGGGTTCGGGTTGGCGCTGCTGCGCGCACGGCCGTGATGGTCTGGCGCTGGTGCTGCGCGCACGACGTTGATGGTAGTGCCGGCCGCTGGCCGGCAACCAGGCAGGACTTTCATCGTTCATGAGGCTGCCGGCCAGCGGCCGGCACTACCGAGGTCTGGCCGTGCGGCGCCGCGCGGCCGTTGCGCATCGTGCAAAACGCAGAGAGCCGGGCAATGCCCGGCTCTCCTTTGTTGAAGCGTTACGGTCAATGACCGATCAGAACGACCAGGTAAACGTCAGGCCGCCATTGCGACCATCACCGTACGCACCGTACCCGTTGATCTGCGAGAAGTACGTCTTGTCCAGCAGATTGTTGAGGTTGGCCTGCACGCTGAACTCCGGGGAGATGCGGTAGCGCACGAAGGCACTGACCAGCGCGTAGCCGCCCTGCTCGATGCGGCCGTAGGCCGGCACCGGATAGTAGATCCCGTTCTGCCAGTTGGCACCGCCGCCGACCGTCAGCGCGCTCAGCGACTGCGGGGTGTAGCTGGTGAACAGCTTGATGGTGGTCTGCGGCAGGTTGGTGTTGATGTCCGCGTCGTTGATGTCCTTGGCCACGTAGCGCGAGGCACCGAAGGTTGCGTTCCAGCCCGGGGCCAGTTCACCGTTGAGCTCGAACTCGAAACCGCGGCTCACCGTGCCGCGCGCGGCGATGTAGGCGAACTCATTGGGGCTGCCCTGGACGGGCTCGGTGGTGGCCTGGCCGACGTTGTCCTGCTCCATGCGGAACACTGCCAGCGACGCGTTCAGGCGGTTGTCGAACCACGCGCCCTTGACGCCCACCTCGTAGCTCTTGCCGTCCACCGGATCCAGGTAGCTGCCTGCGCGGTTCTTCAGCGTCTGAGGCTGGAAGATCTCGGTGTAGCTGGCGTAGGTGGAATAGGTGTCGTTGAGGTCGAACACCAGGCCTGCGTACGGCGTGGTGACCTTGTGGCTAAAGCGACTGACGACTGTGCCCTCCAGACCGTCCAAGCTCCAGTCGGTATAGCGCGCACCAATGATCAGCTTCAGCGGTTCGGCCAATGATAGGCGGGTAGCCGCGTAACCCGCTTTCTGAGTGATCGTGCCACGGCTCTGCAGCTTCATTGCGCGCCACTCTGGTTCTGGGAAATTGCCGTTCCAGCCGAGATAGTTGGGCAACGCTAGGTACGGCGCAATCGGATCACTGTAAAAATCCGGCTGGTAATCGCCTTTGTTGGCGTACTCCCGCTTGTTGTAGCTCAGGCCGGCCATGAACTGATGCTCGCGACCAAACAGCTGAAACGGGCCGTCGATGAAGCCATCGACCGCGCTGACCTTGCGCTCGGTGTTGTAGAAGCCTGCAGAAGGCGTGATACCAGCGCCGGTTTCTTTGTCAAAGTAGGACGCGCCAGTCATCCAGTCGTTGTAGGCGGTGTAGAACAATTTATCATCGGCCTTGGTTTCGTCATGCGTCGCGCCGATTTTGAACTTCCAGCCACTGGCAAACCCGTGTTCGAGAGTGGCAAAGGCGCGCTTGCTGGTCGTATCCCAATACGTCCAGCCCGGATTGGCATTGAACGATTCGTCGTAACCGGTGGAGGTGCCATCGGAGAACAGCATCGGGAAGCCACCCCAGGTCGCGCCGTTGGCGCGCTTCTGCTGGTAGTCATAGCCCACGCTCAGCTGGGTGTCCGGGGTCAGGTCGGCATCGATGACCGCATAGCCCAGCGTCTTGTGCTGGTCGTAGCGGTCCATCTGCGATTCGGTATCCAGGTAACTGCCGATCACGCGCGCGCGCACCGAGCCGCTGGCGTTCAGCGGGGTGGTCACATCCACGGTGCTGCGGGTGCGGCCCCAGCTGCCGACGTTCACCGACACGCTGCCGGTCAGCTCGGCGCTGTCGGCATGCTTGCGGATCAGGTTCACCGAGGCGGACGGGTTGCCGGCGCCGCTCAGCAGGCCGGTGGCGCCACGCACCACTTCCACGCGGTCATACAGGGCCAGGTCCAGGCCGGAATCGCCGTAGCTCCAGTTCTGCACCATCTGGGTCGGCAGGCCGTCGAACTGGTAGCTGTCGATGTAGAAGCCGCGCGCGTAGAACTCGGTGCGCTCGGTATCGGACTGGGTGCTGCTCACGCCGGTGGTGTTGGCCAGCACGTCGATGATGTCATCGAGGTTCTGATCCTCGATGCGCTGGTGGCTGATGATGCTGACCGACTGCGGGATCTCGCGTGGGGCCAGATCGAAGCGGGTGCCGGCCGAGGTCCTGCGGACCGAATAACCTTCGGCGCGCTCGCCCTTGACCACGATCTTGTCCAGGGTGGTGGCATCAGCGGCAGCATCCTGCGCGAACGCAGGCGCAATGGCGAGGGTGCACAGGGCCACCATCAAGGCCTGAGGCAGCGGGCGACGGTGCATCGACGGGCGGGACAGCACGTGGGCGGAGCGGGTCATCGGCGTTTCCAGAAAGGCGGCAACGGGCATGGCCGGCGTCCTGGGTGGCCTGCGGCGGAGCGGGGTGGGGCAGGCAGCGGCTGGCGGGGGCGGTGACCCGACGCGGGCTCGATAACTGTTCACGGGTGCGCATCCCTTGCGCGACCCGGATCACACTATGGTAATGGCAATGATTCGCATCATCAACCGCATCCGATCTCTGTATTGATCCTGACGATGGTGGACCAAGGCATGTGCGTATTCATCCAGGCGGGGCATCCGCGCGCAGGCTTAACACCGGCGCGCCTAACGTGAGCGGGCGCAATCCATCCTCTGCTGCAGGAGACGCCCATGGTCAGCAAGAACACGATCTGCCTCTGGTTCGACGGTACCGCGCTGGACGCCGCCACCTTCTACGCCGCCACCTTCCCGGACAGCGCGGTGCACGCGGTGCACCACGCGCCGAGCGATTTTCCCTCCGGCAAACAGGGCGACGTACTGACCGTCGATTTCACCGTCGCCGGCATCCCCTGCATCGGACTCAATGGCGGGCCGGCGTTCAAACACAGCGAAGCGTTCTCCTTCCAGATCGCCACCGATGACCAGGCCGAGACGGACCGGCTATGGAGCGCGATTGTCGGGAATGGGGGTGAGGAAAGCGCCTGCGGCTGGTGCCGTGACAAGTGGGGCCTGTCCTGGCAGATCACGCCGCGCGTGCTGACCGACGCGGTGACCAGCAAGGATCCGGCCGTGGCCCGGCGTGCGTTCGAGGCGATGATGACCATGCGCAGGATTGACGTGGCGGCCATCGAGGCGGCGGTAAGGGGCTGAGACCGCGTCCCCGTCGTGTGTTGCAACTTACAGCAAGAACGATCAAATGCCGCGGTGCGCGCTGGGTTACGCTGCGGTCCCGTTCAACAGCGATGGATCTGGCGGTATGGGTGCGGCACGCAGGGCCTTGTGGTACATCGAAAGCCACTTCGCTGAAAACCCGTCGCTGGCCGATATCGCCGGCGTGGTGGGGCTGTCGCCGTTCCATCTCTCGCGGCTGTTCCAACTCAGCACCGGCACCTCGGTGGTGCGCTATCTGCGTGGCCGCCGGCTGACCGACGCCGCACATCAGTTGGCCGCCGGGGCTGATGGCATCCTCGAGGTGGCCATCGCTGCCGGCTACGCCTCGCATGCGGCCTTTACCCGCGCATTTTCCGAGCAGTTCGGACGCTCGCCCGAGCAGGTACGCGAGCAGGGGCTGGCCGGCGTGGCGCTGGTCGAGGCACTGAAACTGATCGACCCCTCGACACCCTGCACGATCGAACCCCATCGCGCGCACTGCGGTGCCCTGCGCGTGGCCGGCATCGGTGCACGCCACACTTCCGCGACCGTCGCATCGATTCCCTCGCAATGGCAGCGCCTGGACGAAGCGCATGGCCTGGGTACGGAGATCGCCTACGGCGTGTGCGGCAACAACGATGCCGACGGCGGCTTCGACTACATCGCCGGCGTGGAGATCAGTGCATCCGCGCCCGTGCCCGCTGGCTGGCAGGCGATCTCGATTGCGCCCCGCGAGTATCTGGTGGCCTGGCATGCCGGGCACATTTCCGCGATCCGCTCCACCTGGTTCTGGTTGTTGAATGACTATCTGCCGGCGTCCGGCCTGACCCTGGCCGACGCACCGGACCTGGAGCGCTACGACGCGCGCTTCGATGACCGCAGTGGCCACGGCGGGGTGGAGATCTGGCTGCCGCTGGCCGACACGTTGCACCTCAAGGAGATTGACCGATGCGAATGACCGCCCGTTGTTGTGCCGCGCTGCTGGCGTTCTGCCTGCCCCTGTTTGCCGCTGGGGCCGTGCCGCCCGTTGGCGAGCGGCACGGCGTTGCACATACGCCCAGTGCGGCCGTGCGCGATGCCGACCACCGCGACAGCGTGCGCTACACCGTGTGGTATCCGGCCCAGCCCGATGCGCAGGAAACCGCGCTGACGATCGGCCCGCCGGGGGCGCCCTTGTTCGAGGTCGGTACGGCGGCCGCCGATGCCGCCATTGCCAAAGGCCGCTGGCCGGTCCTGCTGCTCTCGCACGGCAACGGTGGCAGTGCCCGGATGATGGGCTGGTTCGGTACCGCGATGGCGCGGGCCGGGTACGTGGTGATCGCGGTGGACCATCCCGGCAACAACGGGGTGGACCCGATGACCGAGGCCGGCAGCATATTGATGTGGAACCGGGTGGATGACCTGGCCGCCGCGCTGGCTGCCGTGCAGGCCGATAAGGTGCTGGCAGCGGAGATCGATACCACCCGGTTGGGTATCGCGGGCTATTCGGCCGGCGGGTTCACTGCCTTGGTCGCCGCGGGCGCACGCCCGGATCTGCAGCGGCTGCTGGCGTTCTGCCGCGCGCAGCCTGACGACGGCGTCTGCGCCCCGCAGGCCGAGACTCCCTCATTGACCCTGGCGCGCCGGATGACCGCCGCAGCGACGCCGGAACTGGCCCCGTGGGTGGCCAAGGCCGGTGACGATCGCGCCATTGCCGGGGTACGTGCGGTAGTGCTGATCGCGCCGGCCATGGTGCAGGCGTTCGCGCCGGAGGAACTGGAGAAAGTAACGCAGCCGGTATCGATCATCGTCGGTGCAGCCGACACCGTAGCCTCACCGGCCACCAACAGCGACGTGGCTGCCTCGTCGCTTCCGAAGGCGACGCTGACCACCTTGCCGGCGGTGGGGCACTACGACTTCCTGTCCAGCTGCACGGCTTTGGGCCAGACGCGCGTCGGCGCACTCTGCCAGGTTGCGGCCGACAAGCAAGCCACACACGGGGCGGCGATCACGGAAGCAACGGCATTGTTCGATGCTGCGCTGTCGGCCACGCGCTGACGCAGGTGCCTCCGCCCGGGGAACGTTCAGCGCCTTCAGAGCGCGGCACATCGAGGCCGCCTCAGGACCTGCAGCAAGGCGGCGTCGGCAGGCGATCCGCAATATCCTGTGCGCATGTCGACCTCCCGCCTTTCTACGTTCTTTCCCGCCCTGGCCGTCCTGGGCTCGGTCACCTCGCTGGCCGTCGGCACCTCGTATGCCAAACAGCTGTTCCCGCTGATCGGTGCGCAGGGCACGAGCGCGCTGCGCGTGGGTTTCTCAGCGCTGGTGCTGCTGATGGTGTTCCGGCCGTGGCGATGGACCACCTCGCGCGCCGACGCCGGGACGATCATCCGCTACGGCATCACGCTCGGCGTGATGAACCTGCTGTTCTACATGGCGCTGCGGACGATCCCGTTTGGCATCGCGGTGGCCATCGAATTCTGCGGGCCTCTGGCGGTGGCGATGTGGTCCTCGCGGCGGCCGGTCGATTTCATCTGGGTCGGCTGCGCGCTGGTCGGGCTGTTGCTGCTGCTGCCGCTGGGCCATGGTGAGCCACTGGATCCGGCCGGGGTGATGTTCGCGCTGGGCGCGGCGGTGTGCTGGGCGATGTACATCATCTTCGGCAAGCGTGCCGGGCATCTGCCGGCCGGGCACACGGTCTCGCTGGGGCTGTGCGCGGCGGCGCTGGTGGTGGTGCCGGTCGGCGTGGCGCACGCCGGCATGGCACTGCTGGATCCGAAGATCCTGCTGTTCGGGCTGGGCGTGGCGATCGTCTCCAGCGCGATCCCGATGTCGCTGGAGATGATGGCGCTCAAGCGGCTGCCGAAGGAGACCTTCGGCATTCTGATCAGCATGGAGCCGGCCGTCGCCGCGCTGCTGGCGATGGGGCTGCTCGCCGAGCACCTGACCCCGCTGCAGTGGGCGGCGATCGGCTGCACCGTGGTGGCGTCGGTGGGCAGTACGTTGACCGCGAAGCGAGCGGTGCCCTTGGTGCCGGGCGCGCCAGCATGAACACGATGCCGTGACCGGTAGTGCCGGCCGCTGGCCGGCTTTCCGGTTCTGGTGGATCGTGAGGAGCCGGCCAGCGGCCGGCACTACCAGGACGTGAGGAGCCGGCCAGCGGCCGGCACTACCGGGATTCGTGCGCCGAGCAACGTTCGACGCCTACCCATTGATCGCGGCGCCCTCAGCGCCGTGCAGGCGCGTCCCCGGCCACGTAATACGCAGCGGTGCTGCGCGGCAGCGGTGCACGTCCCCGGATCCGGTCGGCGATCTTCTCGGCGATCATGATCGTGGTGGCGTTGAGGTTGCCGGTGATGATGCGCGGCATGATCGAGGCATCGACCACCCGCAGGCTCTCCATCCCGTGCACGCGGCCCTGGCCGTCGACCACGCTCATCGCGTCGGTGCCCATCGCGCAGGAGCAGGAGGGGTGGTAGGCGGTTTCGGCATGCGCGCGCACGAACGCGTCGAGTTCCGCATCGGTCTGGCACTCGGCGCTCGGGCTGATCTCGCGGCCGCGGTACTCGTCCAGCGCGGGCTGGGCGATGATCTCCCGCGTGATCCGCAGCGCATCGCGGAATTCCTGCCAGTCTTGATCGGTGGACTGGTAGTTGAACAGGATCGAGGGATGCTCACGCGGGTCCAGCGACTTGGCATGCACGTGGCCGCGGCTGGGCGTGCGCATCGAGCCCACATGTGCCTGGAAGCCGTGTTCCTTGACCGCATTGGTGCCGTTGTAATTGATCGCCACCGGCAGGAAGTGGTACTGGATGTTGGGCCAGTCGAACTCCTCGCGGGTGCGGATGAAGCCACCGGCTTCGAACTGGTTGCTGGCGCCGATGCCGGTGCCGGCGAACAACCATTCCGCACCGATGGCCGGCTGGTTCCACCACTGCAGGGCCGGGTACAGCGAGACCGGCTTCTTGCAGGCGTACTGCATGTACACCTCCAGGTGATCCTGCAGGTTCTCGCCGACGCCGGGCAGGTCGTGCACCAGCGGTACGCCAAGTGCGGCCAGCAACGCCGGCGCGCCCACGCCGGAGCGCTGCAGGATCTGCGGCGAGGCGATCGCACCGGCACACAGCAGCACCTCGCGGCGCGCATGGGCATCGATCGGCTCGGCGCTGTTGCCGGCCAGGTAGCGCACGCCCACCGCGCGCTTGCCGGCGAACAGGATGCGGTCGGTGGTGGCGTGCACCACGATCTCCAGCCCCTCGCGGTCCTTGGCCATGTCCAGGTAACCGCGCGCGGTACTGGAACGGCGCCCGCGCGGAGTCACTGTGCGGTCCATCGGGCCGAAGCCTTCCTGCTGGTAGCCGTTGAGGTCATCGGTACGTGGGTAGCCGGCCTGCACACCGGCCTCGACCATCGCGTGGAACAGCACGTTGTTGCCGTTCTTCGGGGTGGCCACGCTGACCGGGCCGTCGCCACCGTGGTAATCGTTGGCCCCGATGTCGCGGGTCTCTGCCTTGCGGAAGTACGGCAGCACGTCGTGGTAGCTCCAGTCCTCCAGACCATCGAAGCTGGCCCACTGATCGAAGTCCATCGCGTTGCCGCGGATGTAGCACATGCCGTTGATCAGCGAGGAGCCGCCCAGGCCCTTGCCGCGGCCGCATTCCATGCGCCGGTTGTTCATGTAGGGCTCCGGCTCGGTTTCATACGCCCAGTTGTAGCGGCGGCCCTGCAGCGGATAGGCCAGTGCGGCCGGCATCTGGGTGCGGAAATCCATCCGGTAATCCGGGCCGCCGGCTTCCAGCAGCAGCACGCTGACGCCGGCGTCTTCGGTCAGGCGTGCGGCCAGCGTGTTGCCGGCCGACCCGGCGCCGATGATGATGTAGTCGTACTCGCGCTTCATCGCGGTGTCTCCTGGTAAGGCCGGTTAGAACACCGACGCGTAGCGGTCCAGTTCAATCTGGATGGATTTGGTGCGGGTGTAGGCACGCAGCGTGGCCAGTCCGTTTTCGCGGCCGACACCGGACTGCTTGTAGCCACCCACCGGCATCTGCGCCGGCGATTCGCCCCAGCTGTTGACCCAGCAGATGCCGGCCTCGAGCTGGTGGATCAGCCGATGCGCGCGCGCCAGGTCCGGCGTCACCACACCGGCGGCGAGACCGAAATCGGTGTCGTTGGCGCGGCGCACGGCGTCGTCTTCGTCGTCGTAGGCCAGCAGGCTCATCACCGGCCCGAAGATTTCCTCGCGCACGATGCGCATGTCATCGCGGCAATCGCTGAAGATGGTCGGTGCCACATAGCAGCCCTTGCCCAGCGCGCCGTCGGTCAGCCGTTCGCCGCCGCAGACCAGCCGTGCACCCTCGGCCTTGCCGCTGCCGATGTGCTCAAGCACGCGCTGCATGTGCGCGGCGCTGACCAGCGGGCCGAAGTTGGTGTCCTTGGCCAGCGGGTCACCAATGCGGATGCGCTTGACCCGTTCCAGCAGCTTGGCTTCGAACGCGGCCAGCGTGCTGCGCGGAACGAACACGCGGGTACCGTTGGTGCACACCTGGCCGGAGCTGTAGAAGTTGGCCATCATCGCCACGTCGGCGGCCAGGTCCAGATCGGCGTCCGCGCAGATGATCAGCGGCGACTTGCCGCCCAGCTCCATGGTGACGTCCTTGAGTGTGGAGCTGGAGGCACTGGCCATCACCTTGCGGCCGGTCGCGGTGCCGCCGGTGAAAGAGATTTTCTCGATCAGCGGGTGCTCGGTCAGGGCCGAACCGACGCCGGCACCATCGCCGGGCAACACGTTGAACACACCATCGGGCAGGCCGGCCTCGGTGAAGATCTCTGCCAGCTTCAGCGCGGTCAACGGCGTCACTTCGCTGGGCTTGAAGATCATCGCGTTGCCGGCGGCCAGCGCCGGGGCAGCCTTCCACAGTGCGATCTGGATCGGGTAGTTCCACGCGCCGATCGCCCCGACCACGCCCAGTGGTTCCTGCCGGGTGTAGAAGAAGCTGCTCTCGCGCAGCGGCACCTGGCTGCCTTCCAGCCCGTGCATGACACCGGCGTAGTACTCCAGCACGTCCGCGCCGGTGACCACGTCCACGCTGAGCGTTTCGCTCAGGGCCTTGCCGGTGTTGCGCGATTCCAGCTCGGCAAGCGCATCGTTGCGCTCGCGCAGCAGCGCCACCGCCCGCAGCAGGATGCGCGAGCGCTCCACGGTGGTCAGCGCGGCCCACACTTTCTGGCCGGCCTGGGCGCTCTCCACGGTGGCGTCGAGATCGTCGCTGTTGGCGCTGTGGACGTTGGCGAGCAGCTCGCCGGTGGCCGGGTTGATGACCTCGAAGGTCTTTCCCCCCTGGGAGGGAACGTAGCGGCCGCCGATGTACAGCAGCTGGTCGGGGAGGGTAGGCATGTCGATGACTCCTTTGCAGCGGGAGATCAGTGCGTCAACGCGTGAGATGCAGGAACTGCAGGTGACGCTCGTACTGATCGATGATGTCGTTGATGATCTGCTGGCGGCTGTAGCCGAACAGCTCGTAGTCCTGTCCACCTTCATAGAGGTGCACTTCGGCGCGGTAGTAACGCTGGTTGCGGAAGCGCTGCGCGGCGAAGGAGGGGGTGAGATAGCCGCGCATGATCACCTGGTAGGTGAACACCTGCTGCTCGCCGTGATCCACGGTGAGTTCCATCTCGCCCGGCTCGAACTTCGTCTGCACATCCAGGCCCTGTTCGAGCAGCTGCGCCGCGACGGCTTCGATCGCCGGCTTCACATCGGTATCCATGAACCGGTACACCTCGTCGCGTACCGGGAAATGCACCGCCTGGGTGATGCGCTGGCGCCAGCCGCGCTGATGCCGCGATTGCCCGATCAACGGGATTGGCGAGTACTGCGAGGCCTTCTTGCGCTGCGATTCTTCGCCCAGCGCACGGGTAAGGCCCCACAGCATCAGCAGCAGGACCACCGAGAACGGTAGTGAGGCCAATACCACGGCGGATTTGAGCGCATCCATGCTGCCCGCCAGCAGCAGCCCGGCGGTGACCAGACCGGTCATCACGCCCCAGAACACGCGCAGCCAGCGCGGGCCGTCGTCTTCCGGATTGCCGCCCTGCGAGGACAGCGTGGACAGCACCACGGTGCCGGAATCGGCCGAGGTGACGAAGAAGATGAAGCTGACGATCACCGTGACCGCGATGACGGTGCGGCTCCACGGATAGCTTTCCAGCAGTGCGTACAGCACGGTCGGTGGATTCTCCACCGCCATCTGTGCCAGGTGCACCTGGTCGTGGTGCAGGATCTGATCCAGCGCGCTGTTGCCGAAGATCGACAGCCACGCCAGGGTGAAACCGAGCGGAATCAGCAGCACGCCGAGCACGAACTCGCGGATGGTGCGGCCGCGCGAGATGCGCGCGATGAACAAACCTACGAACGGCGCCCAGCCGATCCACCAGGCCCAGTAGAACACCGTCCAGTTGCCCAGCCAGTCCGGGCGCCCGCCGTAGGCGTACACATCGAAACTCTTGCCGACCACGTTGCCCAGGTAGTCGCCCATGTTCTGCATGAAGGCATTGAGCAGGTACTGGGTGGGGCCGGCGAACAGCATGAACAGCAGCAACGAGATCGCCAGCAGCATGTTGATGTTGGACATCCAGCGCACGCCTTTCTCCACGCCGGATACGGCCACGGTGATCGCCGCGCCCATCATCAGTACGATCAGCCCGACCTGCACCCAGGCCGCATGCGGTACCGGGAACAAGGTGTTCAGGCCCGCGTTGAGATGCAGCACGCCAAAGCCCATGTCCGCGCCGAGGCCGAACACAGTGGCCACGATGCCCAGGGCATCCACGGTGTAGCCGATCGGCCCGTTGATGCGCTTGCCGATCAGCGGATACAGCGCTGAGCGCAGCGCCAGGGGCAGGTTGTGGCGGTAGGCGAAGTAGGCCAGCGCCATCGCGGCCAGCGCGAACACGCCCCAGCCATGCAGGCCCCAGTGCAGGAACAGCAGCTGCATCGCCTGGCGCGCGCTGGCCTCGCCACTGCCGGTGCCGCCCTGCGGTGGCAGCAGGTAATGGGTCAGCGGCTCGGAGACGCAGAAGAAGAACAGGGTGATGCTGATGCCGGCGGCGAACAGCATGCCGGCCCAGGAGAGATAGCTGAACTCCGGTTCGTCATGGTCCGCGCCCAGCTTGACGTTGCCATAGCCGGACAGCGCCACGCCGACCACGAACACTAGGTACACGGTCATCGCCAGCAGGTAATACCAGCCGACATTGCGCGAGGCCCAGGTCTGGGCATCGAGCAGCATCACGCCGGCATCGATCGGAAACGCGGTGACCAGAATGGCGAATGCCGCCACGATGGTGGCGGCAAGCAGGAACACGGGTCGAAGCGTGCGCACCTCGGGCAGAGGCGGCTCCACGGTACTCATGGGGGGAGGGATACTCTGGTGCCGGTCCGGCGGACGGCGGATTTATCGCACAGGCGCTGTGGACAGCCTGTTTAGACGCTCACGATGCCCGCCGCACAAGGGCGGCGGGTGGGCATGGCTCAGCGCAGCGCGCTGGTAGGAACGTCGATCGACATCGCCAGCGCGAGATGATCTGAGAACGCGGCGGGCACAGCTTCGGCGCTGCGTTGCTGCAGGCCATTGCTGAGCAGGATGTGGTCAATGGCCCGGTCCGGGCGCCAGCTGGGGAAGGTCGGCACTACGCAGCCAGGCGGCTGCAGCGTCGTCTTCTGGTACAGCACCTGCATTTCCGGCCGTTCGGCCAGGCAGTTGAAATCGCCCATCAGCACGGCATTGGGGTGGTCGGAGAGCAGATCGGCAATGAAGGCCAATTGCGACATGCGCGAATTGGTCCCCAGCGACAGATGCGCCACCGCCACCGCCAGCCCCTGGCTGCCTTCACCGAACTTGGCCAGCAGCACGCCGCGCCCGCCGATCCGGCCGGGCAGGGCGTGGTCCTGGACCTCGACCGGCTCGAGCTTGCTGAGCAGGCCGTTGGCGCTGGAGGCCACCCCGCCCATCCGGCGGTTGGGCTGGTGGCTCCAGTAATTGAAGCCGGCGCGCTCGGCCAGATAGTGGGTCTGGTTGGTGAAACCCGAGCGCAGGCTGCCGGGGTCGGCCTCCTGCAGACCGACGATGTCGTGTTCGCGGGCCATCTGCGCGATGGCATCCAGGCTGGTTCGCTTGCGCCCGGCCGGCAGTGCGTGCGACCAGCTGCGGGTCACGTAGTCACTGTAACGGCGGGTGCTCGAACCGGCCTGGATATTGGCCGTCAGCAGGCGCAGGGTCCGCGTGTGGGGGGAATTCACGACGGTTCGCTATCGCAGGATCAGTTGGCCTTGCCGGCGCGTTCGCGTGCGATCAGGTGATCGGCGATGCGCAGCATGTCCGGGAAGCTCTTGCCCTTGACCAGGTACTTGCCGTTGACGATCACCGACGGGGTGCCCGAGATCTTGCTGCGCTGGGCGAACTGCTTGGCCGAGTTGGTCTTGGCGTTGATCGCGAAGCTGCCCATGGTGGCGGCGAACTGCTTCGGGTCGGCACCGTGCTTGGCGTAGAACTTGGCGATGTCCTCGACCGAATCGCGGCCGCGCTCACCCTTCAGGCTCTGCTCGGCGTGGATGGCGGCGTACAGCGCTTCGTGGGTCTTTTCCTGCAGGCCCATGCTCTGTGCCGCGTAGAACGCGCGGCCGTAGTCATCCCAGGTGCCGCCGAACATGGCCGGCACATAGACGAAGTTCACATCGCTCGGCAGGCCCGCCTTCCACGGCCCGATCAGCGGCTGGAACGCGGCGCAGGCCGGGCAGACGTAACCGAAGATCTCAGCGACTTCGATCTTGCCCGCTGCCGGCTGGAACGGCTGGCCGTTCTCGATCACCACGTAGTCGGTGCCGGCAACCGGCTCCGGGCCGGTCGGGCGCGAAGAGGCCGGGGCCGGCGCCGGGGTGGTGGCTTCGGCGGCAGCGGTCTCGGCAGCGGCGGTGTCACCGCTGGCGGCCGGGGCCTGCTCGGTCGGCGTCGCCGTTTCGGTGGCCGGGGCGCTGGCCGGGGTGGCCGGTTCGGCCGGAGCGGTGGTGTTGGCGGTACCGTCCTGGGCCTTGCAGGCGGCCAGGATCGGCAGCAGGGCCATGAGCGTAATGGCGAAACGGGTCTTCATCGAGGGATCTCCAGCGGATGAGCATGGTGGGGCCGATGCTGGGAGCATCGGCCAGGGAAGCATGATGACACGCGGAAACGAGCGTCCCGCGTGCACGGTGCGTGATGGTTCAGCGAGCGCTGTTAGAGCGCCTTGCCGCTGCGCGCGCGGGCGATCAGGGCATCTGCATTGCGCAGCATCGACTCGAACGAGTCGCCCTTGACCAGGTACACGCCGTTGACGATCAACGTCGGCGTGCCCGGCACCTTGGTGCGCAGGGCGAAGGCACGGGCGGCCTTGACCTTGGCATCCACGGCGTCGCTCTTGAGCGCGGTGATGTACTGCGCCGGGGCTACGCCGAAGCCCTGGTAGAACGCGGCCAGTTCGTCCGGCGAGACGTTCTGCATCGGCAGCGAGCCCTTCTCATGCAGGGCATCGAACATGGCGCGGTGGCTGCGCTTGGCCACGCCCAGCTGATCGGCGGCGTAGTAGGCGCGGGCGAACGAATCCCATACGCCACCGAAAGCGGCCGGCACCGGGGTGAAGCGGACATCCTTGGGCAGTTTGGCGGCCCAGGCTTCCAGCTGCGGCTCGAAGTGCGCGCAGTGCGGGCAGGTGTAGCCGAACATCTCCACGACTTCGATCTTGCCGGCCAGCGGCGCGAACGGACCGGCATCGGCGATGCGTTCGTAATCCTTGCCCTCCACCAGCGGTGTCGGGGTGGCAGCGAGGGTGGTCAACGGGCTCAGGGCCAGCAGCACCAACATCAGGCGGGGCATCAACGTCATCTACATCCATCTCCATACAGAAAAAACGACGCCGGCCCAGTCGCCGGCGTGGCAGTGAACATACCCCGCCAGCCACGGCGGTCGCATCTGTCATCCGACCAAGGGGATGCGCTGCGGTGCGGGCGGTGGTTACGGTGCCGGCGTGCCCCCGGCAACGGTGGCCGCAGCGGCGACATCATCGGCCCGGTTGTGCAGGCCCTGCAGGTAGCTGGCCAAGGCCTGGATCTCCTGCTCGGTCAACGACTTGGCGATCGTGGCCATGATCTGGAAGTGCGCCTTGTCGGTTTCCTGGGTGGTCCCGGCCTGGTACTCCTGCAGCCGGCGGGCAACGTAGGCCGAGTGCTGGCCGCTGATGTGCGGGTAGGCCGGGCCCGGATTGCCGGCGCCGGTCGGGCCGTGACAGGCCATGCAGGCCGGGATGCCGCGCTCGGCATCGCCGCCGCGGTACAGCTGCTGGCCGATCTCGAAGAACTTCTTGCCGGCGTACGGGCCCTCGGTCACCGCGCCATCGTCGGCGATGCCGGCCGTGGCCTTCTGGGTGGCGAAGTAGGCGCCGATGTCGCGCATGTCCTGCGGGGTGAGGTCCTGCACGAACGGCACCATCGCCGCCGAGGCCCCGGAGGTGCGCTGGCCATTGGCGATCAGGGCCATCTGCTGCGCGCTGTAGCGCTCGCTCTGGCCGGCGATGCTCGGGTACATCTCCACCGTGGAATTGCCATCGGCCGAGTGACAGGCCGCGCAGGCGGCCGCCTTGGTCTGCCCGGCCTTGGGATCGCCCCAGGTGGTTTTGCTGAAATCGACCTCCAGCGAGGCGGTCTTGATCGGCCCGTTGTCCGGCAGGGGCGTGATCGAGGTCTGGGCAACGGCAACGGCGGCGAGCAGCGAGACAGCAAGTGCGGAAACGGCAAGAACGCGAGCATGGCGCATGCGGAAGCTCCGTGTGGACCGGCCTGGCGGTTGCGGGACCGCAACCACGGGGATCGCCCGATTATCAACGCCGTTTCACGCCACGGTCAACGCAGGGTGCAGCAAAACCGAGCGCGGGCAGCGCGGATCGGGCCCGGACATGCGATCCTATACCCATGTCATTGCTCCTCGAACGCGCCCAATACCTGCTTTCGGCCCACAACACCCGGCAATTGCCGGACGACGTGGGCGCGGAAGTCGCCTTTGCCGGTCGCTCAAATGCTGGCAAGTCCAGCGCCCTCAACGCCCTGACCCGCCAGAACAGCCTGGCCCGGGTCTCCAAGACCCCCGGCCGCACCCAGCAGCTGGTGTTCTTCGAGGTCACCCCGGAGGCCAAGCTGGTCGATCTGCCCGGCTATGGCTACGCCAAGGTCCCGCTGGATCTGCAGGCGCACTGGCAGGCGTTCATCGACCAGTACTTCCGTACCCGCGAGGCCCTGCGTGGCCTGGTGGTGGTGATGGACATCCGTCACCCGCTGAAGGACTACGACCGCCAGATGCTTGCCTATGCAGTGCAGCGTGGCCTGCCGGCGCACGCGCTGCTGACCAAGGCCGACAAGCTCGGCCGCGGCCAGCAGGGCATCGCTCTGCAGAAGGTGCGCAAGGAACTGCAGTCCTCCTTCGGCGATACCGTCAGCGTGCAGACCTTCTCCGGTCCCGCCCGCCAGGGCGTGGATGAAGCCCGCGGCATCATCGGCGGCTGGCTGGGCCTGAACAAGCCGGCGCCGGAAGCGGTCTGATCCCAGACGTCGCGGCAGTCCAACGGACCGCGCGACGCGGGTAGTGCCGGCCGCTGGCCGGCTCCCATCATTTCGCCGGCAACGGCGCGAATTCGCCCGGTACCCAGGCGAATGCCTCCCCTTCGCGACGCACATGCCCCAGCCCCGGGAAGGGCAGGTGCGCGCCGGCTACCCACCAGCCCTGATCCGCCGCCTGCGCCATCATCCGGCGCCGGCTGGCGATCGCGGCGACGCGGTCGCTGTCCGCTTCAAACGACGCCTGAGGCTGCGCGAACTGCACCGCGTGGAAATGCACGATGTCGCCCCACACCAGCAACTGGTGGCCGGTGCCGCCATCGATCTTGTACGACACATGGCCGACCGTATGACCATGGCTGTCCAAAGCGGTGATGCCCGCCGGCAATGTGTCGCCAGGTGCAAAGCGCTTCAGTTTCCCGCTCGCTTCATACGGCGACACCGCCTTGCGCGCCAAGGCGAAGGCAAAGCGCACGCCCTGCGGCGCGGTTGCCTCGCTGGCCGGATCCAGCCAGAACGCGGCATCAGCCGCCGACAGCCACACCGTGGCATTCGGGTAGGCAATCCTGTCCTGCGCATCGAGCAGGCCGCACAGGTGATCCGGGTGCGCGTGGGTCAGTACCACCTCATCCACCTCGGCCGGGTCGTAGCCGGCCTTGCGCAGGTTGCCCAGCACCTGGCCCAGGCCGGGGCCGAAGCACTGCGCGGTGCCGGTGTCGACCAGGGTCAGGTGATCGCCCTGCTGCACCAGGTACGCATTGACCGCCGTCTGCAGGCCCTTGCCATCTTCGGGCACATAGCGGTGATCGAGCAGGCGGGTGACCGCGCCGGGGGCGATTCCGACCAGTTCCTGGCGGCCCAGTGCGACGGTGCCATCGAACAGCGCGGTGACCTGCAGCGTGCCGATGGTCTGGTGATACACGCCGGGGACCTGCTGGTGCGGGGTGTGCGTGGTGGTGGCAAACGCAGGGCTGGCGACAACGGCCAGCAACACGGCGGCGGCGAGCGTGCGAACGCAGGGAATGGGCATGACAGATTCCGTACAGGGCGGCTGCGCCGCGGTGCCTCCATGCTGCGCGTCCTGTCTGCTGCGTTCCGCTCAGAATGCCGCGCGATCCGCTCGCGCTCAGCTGTTGCCGATCGCCGCTGGTTCCAGCCCATAGCGTTCGGCGAAGCGCTTGTTGAAGCTGCCCAGCGAACGGTAGCCCACGCGCGCGGCCACGGTCTTCAACGGCAGCCGGGTGGTGTAGAGCAGGCCCATCGCATGCGCGAGCCGCGCATCGGTGATCAGTTCGCGCACGCTGGAGTGTTCGCTGGCCAAGCGCCGGCGCAGCGTGGCACCGCTGAGGCCCAGCTGCGCTTCGAAATCGCGTGACTGCCAATCGCGCTCGGGCTGGGCTGCGATCAGGTCGCGGATGCGATCACCCAGGCTCGGCTCGGGGGGAACCAGCAGGCTGCCGTGCCCGCGCCGGCAGAAGGCCACGGCAAGCGAGGCCAGGGCCAACCGTGCTTCGGTGTAGTGACCGTGTTCCAGCGCCTGCCGCCACTGCAGCAGGGTCGCGCCATGCTCGGCCAGTGGCAGCCTGGCCAGTGCTTCACCGGCCTGCGGCAGCGGCTCGTTCCACAGCGCGCGGGCAGCCGTGAGCGCCTCGGCGCACATCGGCACGATCGCACTGAGATAGAGGCCGCTGTGCGGATCGGGGATGTTGACCACATCAATGCGGCAGCGGCGGGTGATCAGGAACAGATCGCCCGGCGCGAATTCCAGTGACTGCTGCGCGGTGCGCACCTGCTTGCGACCCTGCAGCAGGATCGCGAACTGCGGCTGCGGAATCTCCACCGACGAGGCGCCATGCTCGCGGCGCGCAGTGATGCAGGCGTAACCATCCGCGCGCTGGCAGTCGGCCAGGCTGGCCAGGGTCGCCAGCAGCGAGGTGGTGGTATCAACGGGGGCGGACATCACTCAGCCTGCCACGTTGAACAGCTGGCCGACCAGTGCGGCGGCGGCCATCGCGATCGCGCCCCAGAAGGTCACGCGCAGCGCGCCACGCACGCGCGAGGCGCCGCCGGCGTGCGCGGCCAGGGTGCCAGTCAGGCACAGCCCCAGCAGCGTCACCACGGTGGTGGCCTGGCCGACGACAGCATGCGGCGCGAGCAGGGCAGTCAGCACCGGCAACGCGGCGCCACTGATGAAGGCGCCGGCCGAGGCCATGGCGGCCTGCATCGGGCGCGCCCGCAGTTCCTCGGTGATGCCCAGCTCATCGCGGGCATGCGCCCCCAGTGCGTCGTGCGCGGTGAGCTGGGTGGCCACTTCATGCGCCAGCTCGGGACTCAGCCCACGATGGCGGTAAATCGCGGCCAGCTCTTCCAGCTCGCTGTGCGGGTCTTCGTGCAGTTCGCGCTTCTCCACTGCCAGGTCGGCACGCTCGGTATCGGCTTGGGACTGCACCGAAACATACTCGCCGGCCGCCATCGACATCGCGCCGGCCACGGTCCCGGCGATGCCGGTGGCCAGGATCGTGGAAGCCGAGGCGCCGCTGGCAGCGATGCCGACGACCAGGCCGGCCACCGAAACAATGCCGTCATTGGCGCCGAGCACGGCGGCACGCAGCCAGCCGACACGGTCGGAGCGATGGACTTCCGGATGTCGGGATCGGCTCATGGGGTCAGTTTAGGGCCAGGGCATCGTCAAGCCCATGCCAGTAGGATGCTGAAAACCGTCACGGTGACACGACGGCAGGGGACGCCACGATATAGTGCGCCCTTGCGATGCGGGGGCGTGAACCCCACATCCCCGCCCTGACCAGAATTCTGCGAGCCTCCCCTTGTCGAGCCCCAGCCACGTCGCCGAGACGCCGATCACCGACCGTAATGAACTGGTCGCCACGTTGGCCTCCGGCGAAAAGCCCCAGGCGCAGTGGCGCATCGGCACCGAGCACGAGAAGTTCGGCTTCCGCCTGGATGACCTGCGCCCGCCTACCTTCGAAGGTGACCGCGGCATCGAAGCACTGCTCAAGGGCCTGACCCGCTTCGGCTGGGATCCAGTGGAAGAGGGCGGCCATACCATCGCGCTGCTGCGCGACAACGCCTCGGTGACGCTGGAGCCGGCCGGCCAGCTGGAGCTGTCCGGCGCGGCGGTGGAGACCATCCACCAGACCTGCGTGGAAACCGGCACCCACCTCAACGAAGTGGCGCAGGTCGCCGGTGAACTGCAGCTGGGCTTCCTCGGCATGGGCTTCCAGCCGAAGTGGGCCCGCGATGAAATGCCGTGGATGCCCAAGGGCCGCTACAAGATCATGCGCGAGTACATGCCCAAGGTCGGCACGCTCGGCCTGGACATGATGACCCGCACCTGCACGGTGCAGGTCAACCTGGACTACGCCACCGAAGCGGACATGGTGAAGAAATTCCGCGTGTCGCTGGCGCTGCAGCCGATCGCCACCGCGCTGTTCGCCGATTCGCCGTTCACCGAAGGCGCGCCGAACGGCTACCAGAGCTACCGCTCGCACATCTGGACCGACACCGACAACGACCGCACCGGCATGCTCGACTTCGTCTTCGAAGACGGCTTCGGTTATGAGCGTTATGTGGATTACCTGTTGGATGTGCCGATGTACTTCTCCTACCGCGATGGCAAGTACCACGATGCCAGCGGCCAGAGCTTCCGCGATTTCATGGTCGGCAAGCTGCCGGTGCTGCCGGGCCAGCTGCCCACGCTGCGCGACTGGTCCGACCACATGACCACCGCCTTCCCGGAAGTGCGCCTGAAGAAGTACCTGGAAATGCGCGGCGCAGATGCGGGCCCGTGGAGTCGCCTGTGCGCGCTGCCCGCGTTCTGGGTGGGCCTGCTGTATGACGATGCCGCGCTGGATGCTGCGTGGGACCTGGTCCGTGATTTCAGCCTGGTCGAGCGCAATGTCCTGCGTGATGGCGTGCCGAAGCATGGGTTGAAGCTGCCGTTCCGCAACGGCACCGTGCTGGATCTGTCACGCGAAGCGTTGAAGATCGCCGTGGCTGGCCTCAAGCGCCGCGCCGCGCGCAATGCCGATGGTCAGGACGAAAGCAAGTTCCTGGAGGTGCTGCAGGAGATCGTCGATTCCGGGCTGACCCCAGCCGATCGCAAGCTGGCGCTGTTCCACGGCGAGTGGGGCGGCAACATCGACCCGGTGTTCAAGGAATTCGCGTACTGAGTGCGCATTGATCAACAAAAAACCCCGGCATTGCCGGGGTTTTTTCATGCCTGTGCGGAAGGATCAGGCCGCCTTTTCCAGCGTGGCCATGTCGATCACGAAGCGGTAGCGCACGTCATTCTTCGCCATGCGCTCCCAGGCTTCGTTGACGGTCTTGATGTCGATCACTTCCACGTCGCTGACGATGTTGTGCTCGGCACAGAAGTCCATCATTTCCTGCGTTTCGGCCATGCCGCCGATCGCCGAGCCGGTGATGTGCTTGCGGCCGAACATCACCGAAGCGCCCATCAGCGGCGGATCCAGCTCGGTCAGCACACCGACCAGGCACATGGTGGCATCGCGCTTGAGCAGGGACATGTACGGGTTGGTGTCGTGGCTGACCGGGATGGTGTTGAGCAGGAAATCGAAGCTGCCCGCATGGGCCTTCATCTGCGCCGGATCACGCGAGACCAGCACTTCATCGGCGCCCAGGCGCTTGGCGTCGGCACCCTTTTCCGGGGTGGTGGTGATCATCACCACGGTGGCGCCCATCGCCTTGGCGAACTTCACGCCCATGTGGCCCAGGCCACCCAAGCCGATCACGCCGACCTTCTGGCCGGGGCCGACCTTCCAGTGGCGCAGCGGCGAATAGGTGGTGATGCCAGCACACAGCAGCGGCGCGGCGGCCTTGAGGTCGAGCGTCTCGGACACCTTCACCACGAAGCGCTGCTCGACCACGATGTGGTCGGAGTAACCGCCGAAGGTCGGCTGGCCGCTGTCACGCTCGGTGCTGTTGTAGGTGAAGGTCGCGCCCTTCTCGCAGTACTGTTCCAGGTCTTCATCGCAGGCGGCGCAGTGGCGGCAGGAGTCGACCATGCAGCCGACGCCGGCGAAATCGCCGACCTTGAAGCCGGTGACGTTGGCACCGACCTCGGTCACGCGGCCGATGATCTCGTGGCCGGGGACCATCGGGAACTTGGCGCCACCCCAATCATCGCGGGCCTGATGCAGATCGGAGTGACAGATGCCACTGAAGAGAATCTCGATGCGGACGTCATCGGGACCGGCCGCGCGACGTTCGAAGGAGAACGGCACCAGCGGCGCGGTCTGGTCGTGCACCGCATAACCATGGGCGAGGGACATGGGGGAATCCTTGGCAGGTTTGTAGAAAGGCGCTTTACAATACGCCCCGATCCCGTGCACAGACAGTCAGGATATCGGCATGATTCATCAAGTAAGACTGGATAATCATGGTCACTGACAACCTGACCCATCTGGCTGCCTTCGCCGCTGTGGCCCGCCACCGCAGCTTCCGCAAGGCCGGGGCGGAGCTGGCGCTGTCCACCTCGGCGGTCAGTTACGCGATCCGCGCGCTGGAAGAGCGCCTGGGCGTGGGCCTGTTCCACCGCACCACCCGCAGCGTGGCCCTCACCGAAGCCGGTCAGCGCCTGCTGGAGCGCCTGCAACCCGCGCTTGGGCAGGTGCATGACGCACTGGAAGAAATGAACCACTTCCGTGCGGCACCGGCTGGCCTGTTGCGCATCAACGCCACCCGCGCCGCCGTGCAGACCCAGTTGGGCCCACGGCTGGCGAAGTTCCTGCTCGCGCATCCGGATGTGCGTCTGGAGCTCGCCCAGGATGACGGTCTGGTGGATATCGTCGCCGGCGGTTACGACGCTGGCGTGCGCCTGCACGAATCGGTGCCGGAAGACATGGTGGCCGTGCCACTG
The DNA here is from genome assembly GCF_026130205.1 of Stenotrophomonas sp. SRS1. Classification (NCBI taxonomy): domain Bacteria; kingdom Pseudomonadati; phylum Pseudomonadota; class Gammaproteobacteria; order Lysobacterales; family Lysobacteraceae; genus Stenotrophomonas; species Stenotrophomonas sp. SRS1. The sequence continues at coordinate 619,493 of NZ_JAINFD010000002.1, forward strand.
GGGCCGGCGCTGCGCGGTTTGATCGTGGGTGCGCCAGCATATCTGGCAGGGCGCGAGATACCTCGGCACCCCCGTGATCTGCATCACCATGAGTGTGTACGGTTCCGCTTCGCCAGCGGCCATCTCTACAAGTGGCAGTTCGAACGCGACGGACAAGCGCTGGAAATCGATGTCCCGGGGCGGCTGACGCTGGGCGATCAGAACACGATCCTGCAGGCGGTGGTCGACGGGTTGGGGTTGGCCTACGTGCTGGAAGATTCCGCGCGCCCGTATCTGGATGACGGCCGGCTGGTGGCGGTGCTGGAAGACTGGAGCGAGCCATTCGCGGGTTTTGCGGTGTACTACCCGCGGCAGCGGCAGATGTCGTCGGCGCTGCGGGCATTCATTGATCTGCTGCGCGGTTAGCGGCACGAAAGGGGTGGTTTCACTGATGCTGTATACTCACCCCCAGTATAGTTAACCGGCTTTTCCCCCATGCCCCATTCACCGCAGGAAAAAAAGCGCGTTCTCGCCCGGGTCCGTCGGATCCGTGGTCAGTGCGATGCGCTGGACCGCGCGCTGGAAGCCGGGGCCGAGTGCGGGCCGGTGCTGCAGCAGATCGCCGCGATCCGCGGTGCCGTCAACGGGCTGATGTCCGAAGTGATGGAAGCGCATCTGCGCGAAGAGTTCGGGCAGCCGGCCCAATCCGATGCGCAGCGCGACGAACGCGTGCGCGAGATGAGCATGCTGATCCGGTCCTACCTCAAATGAGTGCGCTGACAACCGCGTGCTGCCACATTCTGTTCCCTGCCTTGGAGTGCTCCCCATGAAATCCCGTGCTGCTGTTGCCTTCGCCGCTGGCGAACCGCTGAAGATCGTCGAGATCGACGTCGCCCCGCCGCAGAAGGGCGAAGTGCTGGTCAAGATTACCCACACCGGTGTCTGCCACACCGATGCGTTCACGCTGTCCGGTGATGATCCGGAAGGTCTGTTCCCGGCCGTGCTCGGTCATGAAGGCGCGGGCATCGTGGTCGAAGTGGGCGAGGGCGTCACCAGCGTCAAGCCGGGCGACCACGTGATCCCGCTGTACACCGCCGAATGTGGTGAGTGTCTGTTCTGCACCTCGGGCAAGACCAACCTGTGCGTGGCCGTGCGTGCCACCCAGGGCAAGGGCGTGATGCCCGATGGCACCACCCGCTTCAGCTACAACGGCGAGCCGATCTACCACTACATGGGCTGCTCGACCTTCAGCGAGTACACCGTGGTGGCCGAAGTCTCGCTGGCCAAGATCCATCCGGACGCCAATCCGGAACACGTGTGCCTGCTCGGCTGCGGCGTCACCACCGGCATCGGCGCGGTGCACAACACGGCCAAGGTGCAGGAAGGCGATTCGGTGGCGGTGTTCGGGCTGGGCGGTATCGGCCTGGCGGTCATCCAGGGTGCGCGCCAGGCCAAGGCCGGCCGTATCTTCGCGATCGATACCAACCCCTCCAAGTTTGAGTTGGCCAAGCAGTTCGGTGCCACCGACTGCGTCAACCCGAAGGACCATGACAAGCCGATCCAGCAGGTCATCGTGGAGATGACCACCTGGGGCGTGGACCATACCTTCGAGTGCATCGGCAACGTCAACGTGATGCGTGCGGCGCTGGAATGCGCGCACCGTGGCTGGGGCCAGTCCGTGGTGATCGGTGTGGCTGGTTCGGGTCAGGAAATCTCGACCCGTCCGTTCCAGCTGGTTACCGGCCGCTCGTGGAAGGGCACCGCCTTCGGTGGCGTCAAGGGCCGCAGCCAGCTGCCGGGCATGGTCGAAGATGCGATGAAGGGCGACATCGAGCTGGCCCCGTTCGTGACCCACACGATGGGCCTGGACGAGATCAACGACGCGTTCGATCTGATGCATGAAGGCAAGTCGATCCGCTCGGTCGTACATTTCTGAGCCACTGCGGGCGGCGCGTGGTCCGCGCCGCCCCTACGGAGAACCATCATGGAACGCATCGAACATCGCGCCGCCTCCGGCGGCTGGCAGGACGTCTACCGCCACACCTCGCAGGTGCTGGGCTGTGACATGAACGTCGCTGTCTACCTGCCGCCGCAGGCCGCCACGCAGAAGCTGCCGGTGCTGTACTGGCTCAGCGGGCTGACCTGCAACGAACAGAACTTCATCACCAAGGCCGGCGCGCAGCGTTATGCCGCCGAACATGGCGTGATCCTGGTCGCACCGGACACCAGCCCGCGCGGCGATGATGTCGCCGATGCCGAGGGCTACGACCTGGGCAAGGGGGCGGGTTTCTATTTGAACGCCAGCGAGCAGCCGTGGGCGGCGCATTACCGCATGTACGACTATGTGGTGGAGGAGCTGCCTGCCTTGATCGAGGCGCATTTCCAGACGACGGGTGCACGCAGCATCAGTGGCCACTCGATGGGGGGGCATGGTGCGCTGGTGATCGCGTTGAAGAATCCGGGGCGCTACAAAAGCGTCTCGGCGTTTTCGCCGATCGTCGCGCCGACCCGCGTGCCGTGGGGCCAGAAGGCGTTCACCGCGTATCTGGGCGAAGATCGCGCCCGCTGGGCGGCGTGGGATGCCAGCGAGCTGGTGGCCACGGCTACCGAGCGCCTGCCGTTGCTGGTCGACCAGGGCGGTGGTGATGAGTTCCTCGACAGCCAGTTGCAGCCGCAGTGGCTGCAGGCGGCGTGCACTGCGGCCGGTCACCCGCTGACGATGCGCCTGCAGCCCGGTTACGACCACAGCTACTACTTCATCAGCAGCTTCATCGGCGAGCACATCGCGCACCACGCCAAGGCCTTGTACGCCTGAGGCATGCCGTTTGGCCACCCGCCGGGCAACTGCCTGGCGGGGCGGTTGGAGGCTTCAGGTCGACGGCTTTTCGCGCTTGCGGAACAGCAGGTAGGGCCAGATACAGATCAGCCCCAGTGAAATGGCCGTGCCGCAGACCAGCGCGACCGCCGAATTGCCTGGCGCGGTCCATACCGTGGCCAGGAGGATGAGAGCGAAGACGATTGTCGGTCCGCCGAACATGACCATCGCGAACGTCTTCACCCGCCCGCTGGTCGGCGCATTGGCCAGCTTTCCCACCATGTCGGTACCACCGAACGTCACCTGCAACGCATCGTGCGTGGAGCGTGCCGGTTGCGGCCTGGCCGGCTCTGGCGGTGCCACCGGCTGGCGAAGGTCCATTTCCTGCGGGGCAGACGGCAGCAGGTCTGCCAGGTTGGTCTGTTCGACCAGGGCTTTCAGTTTCGGGTCCATAAGCATCCATGCAGCCAGCGTTGGCGGGCGGCACGATAACACCAGGCGTGGCGCCCAGGTAGTGCTGGCGGTCGGCCGCCACTACCTGGGCAACTTCAACCCACTCAACGTACGTTGCGCAGTTCCCAGTGACTTCCGGCCAGCATGCGCAGGCGCTGCTTGAACACGTCGCTGTCGATGCTGGTGGTGGCCACCAGATTGATCCGCAGATCGTCCTGCGCGCCGGTGACGGTGGCGGACGGATCGATCGCGCCCCACTGCGGGTCAACGGCGTCGGGATCGTCCTGCTTGGCGCGCCAGCGGTCGAACAGCACCGGGGTGCGCAGGGCGTTCTGAAGTTCCTCGGCCAGGCCCGCCGCGCCCTGGGCGTGGAAGGACAGGTCCGGATCGTTGCCGCGTGCCTTGGCCGGGTCCGGCAGGCTGATGTCATAACTTGGCATGGTTACCTCCTTTGAATGTGGCAAGGCTGGCAGAGCCGCGGTGCAATCCGCGTGCAGAACGCAGGTCAGGCGCTGAAGGTATGCGGCTCGTCGGCAAACCCGATCGTCACCGCGCCCTTGCCCACGTTGACCATGCCGGTCAGGCTCATCACCGCCTCGAACACATCCACGCCATGCGCCTGGCAGGTCTCACGCAACGTGGCGTAGCCGGGCAGGGCCTGCAGGTCGGCCAGCTCGCCGCCGTAGCTGATGCACACGGTTGGCGTCATCAGGCCGCCCCTGACCCGCTGGCCGACGAAATCGAACAGTTTCTGCACCGCATTGTCGAAGCCCTTGATCTTGGCCACCGGCCCGGTCTCGCCGCGGTAGCCATGCAGCACCGGCTTGATGTCCAGCGCACTGCCCAGCGCGGCGCTGATCAGGCCCACGCTGCGGTCGCCCTTGTGCCGCGCACGGGCGCGCATGTAGTACAGATCGCGGGTGATCATGTAGCCGTGCACGTTGTGCGCCAGCAGCTCCAGCCGCTCGCGGATCTGCTGCACGCTCGCACCACTCTCGCGCAGGCGCACCGCTTCCACTGCGGTCACCCCCTGGGCGGCGAACAGGTTCTGCGTATCGAGCACGCGCAGCGCGAACGGCGAATTGAAGCCCGCTGCCTGCCGCACCGGCTTGTAATCGTTGAGGATCGCGAAGCTGGCCTGCATCGCGTTGTCGTGGATCGGGCTGCGGGTCTTGGTGATCGTCATGCAGAAGACATGGTCGTAATCGATCACCAGCTTGCCCAGGAACAGATCCCGGATCTGATTGACGCTGAACGGAATGGTCTCCGCCTCGGCGCCGTGCTCGGCAACGTGGGCGTGCAGAAAGCTCAGTGTCGCCTGTTCGTCGCGATGGTCGGCCAGCACGGCCTCGCCAATGCGGACGGTGATCGGCAGCAGCACGATGTTGTGTTGTTCAATGAAATCCTGCGGCAGATCGCACGCAGAGTCGACCACGATTCCGATGCGCATCCTGTGCCCCTCCGGCAGGTTGTAGGTTCGGAAACGTGAACGCTATCTCAAAATGAGATGTTTTGCCTGACCGGGGAGCCGGCCAGGGCTCAGCGGCTGCGTTCCACCGCCACCGGCAGGTCCTTGATCCGGGCCCATTCGCCCGTCTCGAGCAGGCTGGGATCGGCCAGCACCGCCTGCATCAGCGGGTGGGCGTCATTGCCCCAGAACAGTTCGCTGCCGATCGCCAGCGTCGGGACGCCGAACACGCCGGCGGCGAGGGCGGCATCCGTATTGCGGCGTAGCGCTTCCTTGACCGACGGCTCGCTGATCGCCGCGGCAACATCGGTGATGTCCAGCATCGCGCCGGGCAGGGCGAGCGCGGCCGCACTGTCACCGGCGTGGCCGTCGCGCCAGATCCAGTTGAACAGGAGGTCGACCGTCTCGTGACTGGCCCCGGCGGCCAGGCACAGGCGCAGGGCGGCCAGCGGATTGAACGGGTGGCCCGGTGGAAAACGCAATGTCACCCCGGCGCTGCGGGCCTGCCACAGCGCCTGGCGATAGGTGAACACCCGTTTGGCGGGGATCTCGGCAGGGCCCAGATTGCCCAGGTGATGCAGCACCGCGCCGAAGGCGATCGGTACCGGGATGATGCTCTTGTACTGCGGCAGGGCCTTGAGCTGCTGCCAGTGCAGGTAAGCGAACGGTGAGACGAAATCGAAATACCAGCGCAGGGCCATGATCGGGGGCTCACGTTGCAGGGCGGCAGTGGTGCAGATGACAGGGCCGCCGCAGGCAGCGGCCCTGTGCAGGGACTCAGCGCGAGTATGCGCGCGGTTCGGTCGACGCCGGCGCCTGGTAGCGGTCGCGCAGCTCGGTCTGGCGCGACCGCATCGGCATCGCGCGGCCGCCCAGCCAGACCTGCTCGGCGTAGTGCCCGACATCCAGCGGATCGCCTTCCCACAGCACCAGATCGGCCAGCTTGCCTGGCTCGATGGTGCCAAGCCGGTCGCCGACGCCCAGCGCCTGCGCCGGCACCCGGGTCAGGCCCGCCAGGCCATCATCCCAGGGCAATCCGTTGGCGACCGCATTGCCGGCGAGCTGGCGCATTTTGCGTGCGTTGTGCGAGGCATCGTCGCGCTGGGCGAAGCTGACCTGCACGCCGGCCGCCTTCAAGCGCGCGGCGTTCTGCAGGGTCGCGCCGAGCTGGTCGAAGCTGCTCGGCAGATTGCCCAGCCCATCGACGAACACCGGCACGCCGGCCTGGGCCAGCTGCGGGGCCAGACGCCACGCCTCGGCACCGCCGGCGATGGCGATCTTGACCTTCTCGCGGGTGGCCCAGCGCAGCAGTTGGCGGATGTCGGCGGCACGGTCGACCTGCACCACGATCCGACCCTGGCCGGCCAGGTAACGCGCCAGCGTGGCGCGCCCGGCGGGTGTGAGCAGGGCATGCGGCGAGTCGGCCGGGACGCGGCCCCGTGCTTCGCTGACCATCTGTTCCAGCAGCATCCACTGCGCGGCCCGAGAGCTGCCGGTCAGCTCGGCGCCGGACGCGCCAAGACGGATGAACAATGCCAGCGGGCCGACCGGGTCGGCGCTGCCATCCAGCCGCATCACCCCGCCCTGGCCGGCGATGAAGCCGCCGCCGGTGTTGGCGCCCAGTACGGTGAAGCCGATGCCATCCAGCCGCGCGACCGGGATCAGCACCGAGTCCGGATTGAAGGCCAGGGTGACGTCGAATTCCGGGCGCAGCGGCTGGTCCTCCAGCTTGAGCGTGCTGTCCACCGTGGCCGATTCACCGGAGACTTCCTCAATGCCGATATCGGTGATGCCGCCGAACAGCGCCGGGGTGAGCGGCTTGCCCGCGGCCTCGACCACCGCTACACCGGCCGGTGCGGACAGGCCGGGACCGACGGCCCGGATCACGCCGCCCTGGATCAGCACATCGCTGTGGGCCAGGCTGCCGCGTGTGGCGGCGGTGTGCACCGTGGCGTTGCGGATCAGCAGATCCTGGGCGAACAACGACGGTGCCACGCAGGCTCCGGCAATCAACAGCAAGGCCTGCGGAAGCAGACGCATCGAGGCGCGGCGGCTCATGGGCGTGCCTCCTGGCCGAGCATGAAGTCCGACAGCGGCTGCCGCCTCACGTCCTGCCGGTCATAGACCTGATGGCCATCAACGTAGACCTTTTCGGCCAGCGCGTAGGAACTGAAGGGGCTGCCGTTCCAGACCACCACGTCACCCATCTTGCCGGCCTCCAGGCTGCCGGTCTGCTTCTCCACGCCCAGCGAGCGCGCCGCGTTGGAGGTCAGCCACATCATGGCGCGCTCCGGGGCGATCTCGATGCCGGCACGGCGTGCGTTGGCGATCACCTTGGCCGCTTCCTGGTTCAAGCGCTGGATGCCCTCCGGGGAATCGGAATGCACGATCGCGCAGCTGTTGGCCGGCCGGTCGACCAGGGCGATGTTGTCCTGGATGCCATCGAAGGCCTCCATCTTGAAGCCCCACCAGTCGGCCCACAGCGCACCGCACACGCCTTCCTCGGCGAGCCGGTCGGCCAGCTTGTAGGCCTCCACCGCGTGATGGAAGGCGGCGATCTTGAAGCCGAACTCCTTGGAGAGATCCAGCATCGTGGCCATCTCGTCGGCGCGGTAGCAGTGGATGTGCACGCGGATGTCGCCCTGGATCGCGCCGGCCAGCGTATCCAGCTTGAGATCGCGCTTGCCGCCACTGTCACCGGCGCTGTCGCCCTTGTCATCGCCACTGAACCAGCGCTTCTTCTTCGGCTGCTTCGGGGTGTTCTTGGCGATGTAGTCGCTGGCATCGATGAAGGCCGCGCGATAGCCGGCGACGTTGCCCATGCGCGTGCCCGGCGCGGTGCCCTTGCCGCCGTACACGCGCTTGGGGTTCTCGCCGCAGGCCATCTTCAGACCCCAGGGCGCGCCGGGGAACTTCATGGCCTGGTAGGTCGTCGCGGGCACGTTCTTCAACGTCACCCCGCGGCCGCCGACCAGGTTGGCCGAGCCGGGCAGCACCTGCATCGAGGTCACGCCGCCGGCCAGTGCCGCGGCAAAGCCGGGATCCTGCGGCCACACCGAGTGCTCGGCCCAGACATTGGCGGTGACCGGGGCGGTCATCTCGTTGCCGTCGCTGTGCGCGCTCACGCCCGGGCTCGGATACACGCCCAGGTGCGAGTGCACATCGATGATGCCGGGGGTGACCCATTTGCCCTGGCCGTCGACGCGGACCGCGTCGGCCGGCGCGCTCAGGCCGGTGCCGACCGCCGCGATGCGGCCGCCCTGCAACAGCACATCGGCGTTGTCCAGGCGCACGCCGGTGCCGGTGAGCACCGTCGCGTTGCTGATCAACACCGGGGCAGAAGCGATCGGCGCATAGGTGCTGGGGTAGGGATCCTGGAGGAAGCGCGACGCGGCGGGCGCCGGCGCGGACACGATCGACATCAACGCCAGGCCAACGCCGACGCTCAACAACTTCTGCATGGTTCTCCCCGAGCCGCATGGACACAATCCATCGACGCTAGCCGGGAGAGGGGCGGCTTGCCAAGTGACCTTTTGCATAGCTTTATCAAATGAGACTTAACGCTTTTACAAGAAACAATTGTGAACTTTTCATGAATTTTTTCGGTTAGGCTCAAGTGGTGCGTTGGAGCGGCCGATAGTCCAGCGGGCATGTTTCATGTCCGCACCTCGCCCCCATGCCAAAACACGAAACAGACCAAGGAAGTTCTCCGTACATGATCCTGCATTCGAAGTCCCGCGCGGCCTCCCGCCGCCTCTCGCCGTCCCTGTTGGCCTCGGCCATCACCGGCACCCTGCTGGCCGCCATTGCCGTCCCGGCCCTGGCCACCCCAACCAGCGATGTGCTGCAGCGTTACCAGCAGCAGCGTGCCGAACAGTCCGCCGCCTTTGGCCGTGAACTGCAGACCGCCTCGCTCGCCGCCACCTTTGCCATTCCGGCAGCGTCGGCTGGCCCGAACGCAGCCCTCACCACCCCGCGTCCCAGTTCCGTTTCCAACGGCCCGGTCATGGGTGAGCCTGGTGATCTGGAAAGCTGGCGCAGTGCTGAGTTCAACGCCGATTGGGGCCTGGAAGCAATCAATGCCGACGCTGCGTACGCGCGCGGGCTGACGGGCAAGGGCATCCGCCTGGGCGTGTTCGACAGCGGTACCGGCCTTGACCACGATGAGTTCGCCGGCAAGGACCACCGCAGCATCCATCTGGCGGATGTGCTGCCCGACGGCAGCCTGTGCGGCAATACGACCGTTGTGGATGGCCCAGACGCATGCTTCAGCAGCGATGGCGACCAGGTGGCGGTTGACTACCAGATCATTGATCCAGCGTATGCGGCGCTGCTCAACAGGAACGGCTACTACGAAGGCGCCAGCTATCAGATTCACGGTACCCATGTCTCAGGTACCATCGCCGCCAACCGTGACGGCAGCGGGACCCATGGTGTGGCATTCGGTGCCGATCTGAGCGTGGCGCGCTTGTTCTCCAACAGTGTGAGCTACCTCTCGGTGGTCAACATCGGTGGCAACCTTTACCTGGATTCGCAGAACGTCGCCGGGATCGGTGCATCCGATTCGATCTACCCGCAGTTGTACGCTCAGCTCAACGATCAGGGCACGCGCGCGGTCAACCACAGCTGGGGCCTGGCCAACGAGCCGGACAGCGCTGACATGCTGGACATGTACCAGTCGCATCCGGTGTTCGCCGATGCATTGGCTGCCATGGCCGAAGGCTCTCGCAGCCGCGGTTTGATCCAGGTATGGGCCGCAGGCAATACCGACGCGCCCAATCCCTCTCCGGAGCAGGCGCCCATCGCCGGCATGTATGCCTCGCTGCCGCGTGCCATCGCCGATATCGAGCAGTACTGGCTGGCCGTGGTCAACGTCAACCAGGACAGTGAGCTGAGCAACAGCTCGATGCGCTGCGGACTGGCGGCCAACTGGTGCCTGGCGGCACCGGGGTCTGTCATCACGTCCACGGTCTATGGCGCCGACTCGCAGATCGACGCCGATCTGTACGACGAAGGCGGTAATCTGGTCCTGGAAATCAACGGCCAAGTCCCGACGTATTCCTACCGGGACCTGAGCGGCACCTCGATGGCGGCGCCGCACGTCACCGGTGCCCTCGGCCTGCTGTTCGAACGCTTCCCGTACCTGAGCAACGCGCAGGTCCGCGACGTGCTGCTGACCACCGCCACCGATCTTGGTGCCGCCGGCGTGGACGACGTCTACGGCTGGGGCCTGATGAACCTGGCCAGCGCGATCGAAGGCTACGGCATGCTGCGCGTCGACACCGACGTGGTCATGAACCAGAAGGCCGGCGGCCTGAAGGTGTGGGAAGGCGATGCGTGGGACGACTGGACCAACGACATCGGCGGCCCGGGCAAGCTGACCAAGTCCGGTATCGGCTGGCTGCGTCTGAGCGGCGACAACACCTTCAACGGCGCGATCGTGCGCGAGGGTGTGCTGGAGCTGGACGGTGCCAATGCACTGACCGCCTCGGTCGATGTGCAGGGCGGCCAGTTCCTGCTCAACGGCAGCCTGGTGTCCACCACGCTCAACAGCCTGGGCGGCAGCAGCGTGATCTCCAACACCGGCGTGCTCGATGGCTCGGCACTCAATGTGACCGGCGGTTCGGTCACGTTCAATGGCCTGCAGCGCGACGGTGACACCACCGTCGGCAGCGGCGGCAGCTTCGTGCTCAACGGCCGTCTGGTCGACAGCACGCTGACCTCGGCCGGCACCACCCGCGTCAATGCCGGTGCGCTGCTGGACGGCTCGGACCTGTTCGTCACCGCTGGCACCGTGTCCTTCAACGGCGTGCAGCAGGACGGTTCGACCGTCGTCGGCGCCAAGGGCACCCTGAAGGGTGTCGGCACGCTGGGCAGCACCCGCGTTGAAGGCATCATCGCGCCGGGCAACTCGATCGGCACGCTGACCATCAACGGCGATTACGTGCAGACTGCCACCGGCGTCTACCAGGCCGAACTGGCCCCGGGCAGCCGCAGCGACGTGCTGCGCGTCACCGGCCGCGCCACGCTGGACGGCACCTTGAAGGCGCTGCCGGAAGTGGGCGTCTACTACCTCGGTGAGCAGTTCAACTTCCTGCAGGCCGCTGGCGGTGTGAACGGTCAGTTCGCCACCACCGACTTCTCCGCGTTCTCGCCGTTCCTGCAGTTCAGCCTGGCCTACACGGCCAATGGCATGAGCATCGGCGTCACGCGTGGCAACTCGCTGGTCAGCGCGGCGGTCACTGCCAACCAGATCGCTGTGGCCACCAGCGCCGACGGCCTGGGCGTCAACCAGGGTCTGCCGAAGCCGCTGACCCAGCTGTTCCCGGCCCAGGTTGGTGCGGCGCTGGACGCGCTGAGTGGTGAAATCCACGCCGCCACGCCGATGGCGCTGGTGGAAAGCAGCCGTTACCTGCGGGATGCGGCCCTGAGCCGTGCCGTGGGCGTGCGTTCGCCGGCTGCCGGCGATGACGCTGCCGCCGGCGGTGCATGGGTGCAGGCGATCGGTGGCAGCGGCAAGCTTGATGGCGATGCCAATGCCGCGCGTACCGATTCCAACAGCAATGGTCTGCTGGTCGGTGCCGACCATGTGTTCGGTGGCGGCTGGCAGGTCGGCGCGCTGGTCGGTACCGGTCGCACCGACATCAAGCAGGCGGCGGGCCGTGGTGCCCGTTCGGAAATCGACAACACCCATTTCGGTGCGTATGTCGGTAATCAGTGGGGTGCGTTCGGTCTTCGTGCCGGTCTGGGCTATTCCCGCCATGACGTGGACAGCAAGCGTCAGCTGACCTTCGCCGGCTATCAGGATGCGCTGTCGGCCAAGTACGACGCCACCACCCGCCAGGCCTTCATCGAAGGCGCGTACCGCTTCGGCGGTCGCGAGGCGGGTCTGGAGCCGTACGTGCAGTTCGCCCGCGTTGAGGTGGACGTGGACGGCTTCGCCGAACAGGGCGGCGCCGCAGCACTGAACGGTCAGGTCGCCGACACGAGCACCAACGTGGCGACCGCCGGCGTGCGCTTTGACAAGGGCCTGAAGACGTCCTGGCAGCAGGAAAGCTGGCTGCACGTCCGCGGTGGCGTCGGCTACCGTCGTGCCTCCGGTGACCGCAGCCAGGTCGCCGATCTGGCCTGGACCGGCGGCAGCAGCTTTGCTGTCAGCGGTGCGGCGATCGCCGACAACGCGGTGGTTGCCGAGCTGGGCCTGTCGGCCTGGTTGAGCCCGCGCAACCAGCTGGAGCTGGGCTACAACGGCACCTTCGGTGATGACGCCCGCGACCGCAGCGTCACCGCGCGCTGGTCCGTGCAGTTCTGATCCAGCGGTACCGGTAAACGGAAAAAGGCGGCCATTGGCCGCCTTTTTCTTTGCATTGGCCTTGCGGCCATGACCACATGGATGCGGTGGGCGACCCCGTTCGCGGCCGGTTTCGACGCCCGTGATCCGATCGGGGCCTTGCTGTTGGTCGCCGACCAGCCGATGATCCTCGATGGAGTGAACACCAAGGCCTCCGATGCCGGGGTCAGCGCCCAGTTCGTCGAGAACCATATCCAGATCGGTATCGAGGCGCTTAAGCTTATGCGGCGCAACGGCGAGTCGGTCCGCCACCTGCGCTTTGACGAGTAACGGCAATGGAACGGGTGTGCGTCTTGGGGCGCCCCCTACAGGGGTAGTGAATGGACGTGGCGGCACAAGTAGTGGAATTCTGGCGCGAGGCTGGACCGCAGAAGTGGTTCGCGCGCGATGACGCGTTCGATGCGCGCTTGCGCCAGCAGTTCCAGGAAGAACATTTCGCTGCCGCCCGCCGCGCCCGCGAGCATTGGCTGAGCAGCGCCGAGGGCGCGCTGGCGCTGATGATCCTGCTCGACCAGTTCCCGCGCAATTGCTTCCGCGATACCGCGCACTCCTACGCCACTGATGGACTGGCGCGTCACTACGCGATGCGCGCGGTGGAGGAGGGCCTGGATCTGCAACTGGTTCCCAAGCTGCGTGCCTTCATCTACCTGCCGTTCGAGCACTCCGAGGATCCGCAGGACCAGGAGCGTTCGGTGGCGATGTTCGATGTGCTGGGCGACAAGGAATACCTGCAGTACGCCGAACTGCACCGCGACATCATCCGTCGCTTCGGGCGCTTCCCACACCGTAATGCGGTGCTGGGTCGGATGCCGACGCCGGAAGAGCTGGATTATCTGGCCGAGGGCGGATTTGCGGGGTAACCGGTGGATGGACGCCACCGGCACCACGAACAAAAAAACGCCGGCAATGCCGGCGTTTTTCTTGTCCCGCAACGCGCTGAAGATCAGTACTTCGGCACGCCGTTGTCCACCTCGTTCGACCACGCGTCGATGCCGCCGGTGATGTTGGACACCTTGGTGAAGCCCAGGGCGCGGAACTGCTCGGCGGCCTGCGCGCTGCGGCCGCCGTGGTGGCACAGGAAGGCCAGCGCGGTGTCCTTGGGCAGGGCTTCCAGGCGGGCGCGGTTGTCACCGTCGAAGGTTTCGAACGGGGCGTTGATCGCCGCGATCGCACGCTCGTCGGCGGGGCGCACGTCGACCACGGTGATGCTGCCGGCGCGGAGCTGGTCGTCGGCGTCGCGCACGCTCAGTTCCTGCACGGCCTTGGGCGCGTTCGGGTTGTCGATCGCCAGGCCCTTGCCACGGATGTCGTCGACCCAGTCGATGGTGATGCCTTCGGCGCGTCGCGCGCTGGCCAGATCGAACTGCACGCGCAGGCCGTTGGATTCGGCGGCGATCGCGTTGTCGTCGTGCGGGGCCAGCTGGAAGTTCGGCTGGAAGCGCGCGTCGATGCCCAGCTGCAGTGAGGCACCCGGGGAGTCGGCGAGCGCGCCACGCAGCATTTCCACGGCGGCCGGGGTCACGGTGATGCGCGGCGGGGTGCGGTCCGGTGCGGCCAGGCCGAGCACGCTGCTCAGCTCACCGTTGCCGGCCATCTGCAGGATGATGTCGCTGCCACCGATCAGCTCGCCGTCGATGTACAGCTGCGGGATGGTCGGCCACTCGCCATAGGCTTTGATGCCTTCGCGGATGTCCGCGTCGGCCAGCACGTTGACGTGGTCGAACTCCACGCCCAGGTCCTGCAGGGCGCCGACGGCCTTGGCCGAGAAACCGCACTGCGGCATGCTCGGCTGACCCTTCATGAACAGCACGACGCGGTTGGCGTTGAGAATGGATTCGATGCGCGAGCGCAGGGCGGGATCAAGGGACATGACGGTCGGGGTCCGGATATGCGAACCGCCTATTCTACGCGGCATGGCATCATGGGGCATGACCGTACCGGAAACGTTGCATCGCATTCCCCGGCGCCCTTGGCGCTGGGTGCCGTGGCTCGTGCTGTCACAGGCGCTGGTGGTAGGGGTCTGGGTGGCTTGGGGCTGGCGCTACGGCCTGCCAGTGATGGTGGCCACGCATGCCCTGTTCATGGTGCCGGTATTCCTCCCCAACAGCCGCTTTTATGCCCCAGTGCTCAGCCGCCTGCCCGGCGACGCCCGCCAGGTCTGGCTGACCATCGATGATGGCCCGTCGGCGGAAACCCCGGCGGTGCTCGATCTGCTGGACCGCTATGAGGCCAAGGCGACCTTCTTCCTGGTCGGCGAGCGCGCGCAGGCGCAGCCGGACCTGGTCCGCGCGATGCTGGCCCGGGGGCACAGCCTGGGCAACCACAGCCACCGCCACCCGCAGACGCGGTTCTGGCGGCTGGGGCGACAGGCCATGGCGGCGGAGATCACGCAGTGCCAGCAGGCCCTCACCGCGATCGCCGGCACGCCACCGCGCTGGTACCGCTCGGTGGTCGGGATGACCAATCCGTTCGTGGCCCCTGTGTTGAAGCAGTGGCAGCTGACCCGGGTCGGCTGGAGCGCGCGGGGTTTCGACGGGGTGGATTGCACGCCCGGGCAGGTGGTCGAGCGGATCACGCGTGATCTGGCGCCGGGCAGCATCGTGCTGCTGCATGAGGGCGCTGCACATGGCCACAACCTGGTGATCATCGAGGCCATCCTGCAGGCGGTGCAGGCCCGTGGCCTGCACGCCGGGCTGCCGGACTGAGGCCGAGGCCTACGCCGGCGGGAGTGCGGGGATCAGCTCAGGGAGCCGATGATCATCAGCAGCACCACCCCGAGCATGCTGCCGATCGAGATCACCAGGCCGAGGATCGCGAACACGCGGCGGCGGTCTGCCTGAAATGCACCGGCGACGCCCAGGCCGAAGGCCACCAGCTGCATCAGTGCGGTGCACATCAGACCGAGGCCGACCAGGATCGCCGACATCGAGGTCTCCTCCATGCCGCCGGGCGTGGTGGTCTCGATGACGCCGGCCAGTACGATCAGCCCCAGCATCAGCAGTGCGCCGCCCACGGCAGTGATGAACGAGGCAATACCCATGCCGGAATGGGGAGAATGCGGGGTGTGCATCCGGGTTCCTTGTCGATGCGGTGAAAGAGTGACTCAGTGTGCCGCAGGCAGTGCGCCTGCAACATCGCTCGGCGGATGCGATGTCCGCCATTGGTCGCGGATCCAGCCGCCCAGCGACAGCTGGGCGATCACCAGCCCCAGTGTCGCCAGCAGCGCGATGATCCCGAACAGCCTGCGGCGGCGCGGCTGCAGAACGCTGCCCAGACCGAGCAGCGCCGCCAGAATGGCCAGTCCGATACTGCTGCCGAGCAGCGCCGCCAGCGACCACGGCAGTTCGCGCATGGCCGCGTGTTCGGGCGCATGCGCGTAATGCATGCTGAGGACCAGCAACAGCAGGCCGCAGGCACTGACGACCAGCGCAGCGATGCCCAGCGCGGAATGTCGAGTCTGTCTTTGCATGGGCGGCTCCGTGCCGGAAAGGGGGGCGAGTATGCGCGCGTGCGGTCGGCGGCGCGAGCCACGGCGACTACGCAGCGAGCGGACGATCGCCGACGATCAACCAATTGTTGAACGGCGTATTGCCATACAGCGGTGTCATCCGCAGGTGCAGCCCGGCGGTTTCCAACGGAGCGCGCACGCTCTCGGCGTCGGGATAATGGCGTGGGCGCGTGCCCATCCAGCCCACCAGATGCGCGAGCATGTCGGTGATCCGCGTGGTGCGGTCGCGGCCACTATGGTCAGCCAACGTGGTGCGGATCATCAGCCGCGCCCCGGGGGCCACGCGCGCGGCGGCGTCGAGCAGCAGTTGCGTCTGCGCGGGCGCGGGCAGGTACTGCAGCACGTCGAGCAACGTGACGTTGCCGTGGTGGGCGGGCAGCGCGGCACTGGCATCTACGCAGGTGAAGGTGGCCTGTGGCAGCGCGGCACGCGAGCTGGCCTGCTCGGCACGGGCGACCTTGCCAGCGTCGATGTCCACACCGTGATACGCAAGTGTGCTGCCCTGCTGGCGCAGCACGTGGGCCAGCAGCCCCAGGCCGCAGCCGATATCCAGCAACGGTGCCGCGGGCGCGTCGTTCAACGCGGCGAGCACGCCGGGATACAGCGGATCACTGCCGAGCTTGCCGCGGCTGTAGTAATAATCGCGGCGATTGCCGAAGCGCTGCGTCGGCAGGAACGCCGATGCGATCCGGCGGGCCTGCTCTCTGGCCAGCGGCAGCGTGGCCTCGCTCAGCGGGTCGGCTCCGCCCACAGCACGCGCGTCACTTCAAACGCGCGCTGATGCCACAGCGTGTACATCGTGGCGGACGGATGCAGACCATCCTCGGCCAGCATGACGCTCTCGCCGCCCAGTTGGCGGCTCAGGTCGGTGATGTCGACGAAGGCCACGTCATGTTCGGCGCAGATCGCCGCAGCAGCAGCGTTGTAGGCATCCAGTTCCTGCCCGATCCGCACACGGTCGCGGCCGGATGCCACGGCATAGGGAGTCACGCCCCAGTCCGGGATCGAAAGAACCAGCACGCGCGGTGCACGGTCGCCCGCGAAGGCAAGCGCCCGCTGCAGCAGGGCGGTGAAGCGCGGGCGGTACTCGTCCACGCTGCGCCCACGGTATTGATCGTTGACCCCGATCAGCAGGCTGACACACTCGAACGGCCCCTGAGGTGCGTCGGCGTCGATGCCGGCCTCAAGCTCGTCGGTGGTCCAGCCGGTGGTGGCGATGATCGTCGGGTCGTCCACCGCAACGCCGATGTCGCGCAGCGCCGCGGCCAACTGCATCGGCCAGCGCCCGGCCGGCTCGACGCCTTCGCCGATCGTGTAGGAATCGCCCAGCGCCAGGTACGGCAGGCCCATCAGGCCACCGCGCTGCGCGGCTTGAGCGGCACCACCTTGGTGTTGGCCTCGGCACGGCGTGCCAGGGCGCGGTCGATGCGCGCGAACACATCGCGCATCACCTCCGGCTCGGGCAGCAGGGTCACGCGGAAGTGGTGGCGATAAGGCACGTTGAAGCTCGAGCCCGGGACCACCAGCACGCCTTCTTCGTTCATCAGTTCCAGCGCGAAATCATGGTCGTCGAAGCTGCGTGCCGCCGCACCGACCACCGCCGGGAATGCGTACAGCGCGCCGGCCGGGGCCACCAGCGACAGATGCTCGCTGGCGTTGCAGGCCTCGATCACCGCGCGGCGGGTTTCATACAGACGGCCACCGGGTGCGCACAGCGGCGAGATGGTGTCCGGCCCGTTGACCGCCGCATCGATGGCGTACTGGCCCGGCACGTTGGCGCACAGGCGCAGCGCGCTGAGCAGGTCCATCGCCGCACGGAACTCACCCAGCCGCTCGCCCGCGCCGGACAGCATCGCCCAGCCCACGCGCCAGCCGCAGGCGCGATGCACCTTGCTCAAGCCGCTGAAGGTGATGCACGGATGCTCGCCGGCCAGTGGCGCGACCGCATGGAACTGCGCGTCGTCGTAGAGGATCTGGTCGTAGATCTCATCGACCATCAGCAGCAGGTGGTGCTTGGCCGCGATGGCGACGATGCGCTCCAGCAGCTCGCGCGAGTAGCTGGCGCCGCTGGGGTTGTTCGGGTTGATCAGCACGATCGCGCGGGTGCGCGAGGACACCAGCGCCTCGATCTCGACCGGGTCTGGCTGGAAGCCGTTCTCCGGTGCGCAGCGGTAATACACCGGGCGGCCATCGTTGAGGATGGTCGCGGCCGACCACAGCGGGTAATCCGGCGAGGGCACCAGCACTTCGTCGCCCGGATTGAGCAGGGCGCGCAGCGACAGGTCGATCAGCTCGCTGACGCCATTGCCGATGAACACCCGGTCCGGGTGCGCATCGGGTGCGCCGCGACGGGCGTAGGCGGCGGCGATGGCTTCGCGCGCCTCCGGCAGGCCCTGCTGGTGGGTGTACGGATCAGTGCGGCCCATGTCATCGGCGATCGCACGCTGCAGGTGCTCCGGCGCGCGGAACCCGAAGTTGCCCGGGTTGCCGATGTTGAGCTTGATCAGCTTGCGGCCCTGGGCCTCCAGCTCCCGCGCTCGTCGCGCCAGTTCGCCCCGGATCTCGTAGCGGACTTCGGACAGGCGCTCGCGGGTGGCGAGCGGCTTCAGCGGGGGCGTGGACATGAACGGGCCGTCATTCAGGCATGGAAACCGCATGGTAGCGGAATTGTTGCGTTGCAGGGCAAGCGTTTCCGGCCCAACGCCCGGCCCTGCAAGGCAGTTGCAGATGAAAGGATTTCCGTCCGTCCACGCCTGCGCGGTCCCCCGCGCCGACGCCTGGTCGCCACACCCATTAGAATGGGCACGATGAGCGAACCCACTGATTACCTTGCCCTGCAGACCATTGGCTGGCCCTGGCCGGGCGGCCCGGAGCTGCCGGACTGGCAGGCCCTGTTCGAGCAGTTCCCGCAGGCGCGCCCGGGCCGGGTGATCGAGCAGCATCGCACCGGGTACATCGTCTCCGATGCGCCGGAAGCGGCAATCAAGACCGAATCCCCGCCGGAATGGCAGCGCCCACGCTTCCCCAGCCACGAGCGCGCGGCGGTCGGCGACTGGGTGCTGCTGGAGGGCATCAAGATCGTTGCCCTGCTGCCCCGGCGCACCGCGATCAAGCGCGGCGCGGCCGGCGAGCATTACCACCAGCAGGTGATCGCGGCCAACATCGATACGGTGTTCATCGTCTGCGGGCTGGATGCGGACTTCAATCCGCGCCGGATCGAGCGCTACCTGCTGCTGGTCGGCGGGGGCGGTGCGCAGCCGGTGGTGGTGCTGACCAAGGCCGACCAGACTGAATACAGCCAGGATGCCCTGGACGTGCTGGAAGAACTGGCGGCGCAGAACATTCCGCTGCTGGCGATCAATGGCAAGGACCCGGCCAGCGCCTCGGCCCTGTTGCCGTGGCTCGCCGCTGGCCAGACCGTGGTACTGGTCGGCTCCTCCGGTGCGGGCAAGTCGACCCTGACCAATACGCTTCTCGGGCACGAGCGCATGAAGACCGCCGATGTGCGCGTCAACGACTCGCGCGGCCGCCACACCACCACCCACCGCGCGCTTATTCCTTTGCCGGCCGGGGCCTGCCTGATCGATACGCCGGGTATGCGCGAGCTCAAGCCGACCGGTGAAGAGGCGCTGAGCGAAGGCGGTTTCTCCGATGTAGAGGCGCTGTCGGCGCAATGCCGTTTCCGCGACTGCGCCCACCAGCGTGAGCCGGGCTGTGCGATCCGCGCGGCCATCGATGACGGCACGCTGGATGAAGAGCGCCTGCTCAACTACTTCAAGCTGAAAGAAGAAGTGGCTGCCGCCGCGGCCAAGCTCGCCGTGCGCCAGGCGCAGCAGGCCATCGAGCGCAAGCACGTCGGCAAGGGCGCGCAGTGGCGCCCGGGCGGAAAGGGCGGCCGGCGATAGCTTTTGCTACTGTCCGTCCATGGACACGCCAATGACCGTGGATCGTGACGTCGCCCACCACACCGCGCTCGATGCCCAACTGGTCGAGGCGGTAGGCGGGATCAAACTGCTTGGGCTGACCAGCTGGCCGGCCGCGCTGCAGGCACCGTTCCTGGCCAGCGTCGCCCGCGGTCAGCCAGTGCTGCCGCAGGTCGACTATCCCAGACTTGATTTCGCCGATACCCGCCACCGGCTGGCTGCGATCAGCGCGCAATGCGATCCCGACCATCCCATCGGCCTGTACGTGCAGCGCTCGGCGCACAGCTGGGACCAGGCCGCCGGCCTGCTCGAGTCGCTGGGCACCGTCGAGGTGGACCGTTACTCGGTGGAACTGTTCGGCGCGCCCGAGCAGCCGCTGCCCGGCAATGGCCCCAGCACCCGCGATGCCGCCCGCCATTTCATCCAGATCGCGCAGGAGCTGGACCATGAGCTGCTCGCGCCGGAAGAACAGGTGCCGGTCTCGGCCACTGCGCTGCAACTGCAGCTGCAGAGTGATCTGGATGCGTTCTTCGAATCGCGGATCATCAGCGTCCAGCTGGATCCCGACCTGATTTCCAAGGCCGCCGCCGGCCCGAACCGGATCCGTCTGCGCACCAGTGCGCGTTTCAGCGCCTACGACCGTGCGCAGTTGTTCCACCACGAGGCGCTGGTGCATTCGCTGACCGCGCTCAACGGCCGCGAGCAGCCGCACCTGCCCAGCCTGGCGCTGTCCTCGCCGCGGGTCACCGCCACCCAGGAAGGGCTGGCGACCTTTGCCGAGCAGATCACCGGCAGCATCGACATCGAGCGCCTCAAGCGCATCAGCCTGCGCACCGAAGCCATCGCCATGGCGCGCGAAGGGGCCGATTTCATCCAGGTGTTCCGCTACTTCTGCGCGGCCGGCCAGAACAACGAAGAGAGCTTCGCCTCCGCCCAGCGCGTGTTCCGCGGTGTGCCCCCGAGCGGTGGCGCGGCCTTCACCAAGGACACGGTGTATCTGCGCGGGCTGGTCTCGGTGCACACCTTCTTCCGCCACATGCTCGCCGAAGACCGCCTGCAGGTCTGCCGCTGGTTGTTCGCCGGCAAGATGTCGCTGACCGACGCGATCGCCTTCGCCCCCTTGTTCGAAGAAGGCATCCTGCGCCCACCGCGCTGGCTGCCGCATTGGGTCAGCCGCGCGAACGGATTGGCCGGCATGCTCGCGTTCTCGCTGTTCGCCAACCGCATCCGCATGGATCAGCTCGCCCCCGAGTAGTGCCGGCCGCTGGCCGGCTGCCTCGCGCTCCCTCCGCGCGCTCCCATGCGTCAATGAGCACTGCATCGCAATTCATCTGTGATGCGCTGAACCGTAAACATCCTTTCATGTTCCGCTCGCATGCTGGTCATGCACCTGCATTGCGCAGGTCATCTTCCCCCATGTAACGGACGACCATGCTTACCCGACCCCTGACGATCGCGGTGGCGCTCGCGCTGTGCGCCGCCACTGCCAACGCTGCCGATGTAGACGCCACCGCCGCTGCCAACGTCGCGCTCAGCGCGCAGACCCTGGATACCGTTTCGGTGATCGGCCAGGGTGAGACCCGCCAGGTGCAGCGCATCACGGCCGTGGACAAGGAAGTGCTGCCGCCGGGCACCAGCGGCCAGAAGATCCTTGATCGCCTGCCGGGTGTATCCGTGCAGTCCAACGATGCCTTCGGCGCCAACGAAGAATCGCAGACGATCAGCCTGCGCGGCTTCGACAAGAGCCGCCTGGGCTACACGCTGGATGGCATTCCGCTGGGCGACAACAGCTACGGCAATTACAACGGCCTGAGCATCGCCCGTGCGCTGATCGCCGAGAATCTCGCCGGCGCAGAACTGTCCCAGGGCATTGGCTCGCTGGGTGTTGCCTCGACCAGCAACCTCGGCGGCACCATCCAGTACTTCTCGCAGGACCCGTCCACCGAGTTCGGCGGCAAGGCCAGCGTCACCGTCGGCGATGACAACCAGCGCCGCGGCTACCTGCGCGTGGACACCGGCGACATCAACGGCTTCTCGGCCTATGTCTCCGGCGTGCATCAGGATTCGGACATGTGGGCCGAACCGAACCAGAACCAGACCACCCGCCAGTTCAATGCCAAGGCGATCTGGAACGTGGGCGACAACCGCTTCGGCGCCTTCGCTGCCACCTCGCGCGTGAGCCAGGCCAACTACGCTTACCTGTCCAAGAGCATGCTCGCGCGTGGCCTCGGCTGGGACTGGAACATCTACGCACCGGACTGGGATCGCGCCGTTGCCGCCGCCTACTGCGCACCCGGCACCTACAACGCACAGAAGTGTGCGTTCACCGGTGGCGTCAACAGCATCGATGACGCGTACTACCAGAGCCGCGCGCTGCGCGACGACAACCTGTACTCGCTGGATGCCGACCTCGCGCTGGGCGACAGCGCCCGCCTGAAGCTGCTTGGCTACCACCACGAGAACCGTGGCCAGGGCCACTGGTGGGCACCGGGCCAGCCGTCCAACCCCGGCACCCCGGAGATGCTGCCGATCTCCATCCGCAGCACGAACTACACCATCAACCGCCAGGGCATCACCGCCGCGTTGAGCTGGCAGTGGGGCATCCACGAATTGGAAGCGGGGCTGTGGTACGAACGCAACGACCACAACGTCGAGCGCAATTTCTACTACATCACCGGCCCGTTCCTGGATGACGGCTACCTCAACCACCCGGACCGCCGCCTGTTCGATCAGGACTTCGACATCCGCACGCGCCAGTTCTACGTGCAGGACCGCATGCGCTTCCTGGACGACCGCCTGACCGTGGATGTGGGCATCAAGAGCCCGAACACCCGCATGACCGCCAACGCGAAGCCGGGCACCGAAGCCAGCTACGCCTCCGGCACCCTGACCGCCAAGGAATCGGTACTGCCGCAGGCCGGCATCGGCTTCAAGCTGAGCCCGAACCAGGAAGTGTTCGCCTCGTACTCCGAGAACATCGCCGCCTTCGTCGGCGGTGGCAGCGGCGGCCCGCTGCAGGTCTCGCCGGAATCCTTTGCGGCCAGCGCCGGGCTGGAACCGGAGAAGTCCAAGACGCTGGAAGCCGGCTTCCGTACCTTCGGTGAAAAGTACCAGGCCTCGATCGCCGCCTATCACGTGACCTTCGACAACCGCCTGCTCTCGCTCAACCCCTGCACCAGCATCGAAGTAGGCACGCGCCCGGAGTGCATCACGCGCTTCATCAACGTCGGCTCGGTGAAGAGCCGCGGCGCGGAACTGACCTTCATCCTCAAGCCGATGGATGGCCTGCAGTGGTACAACGCGCTCTCGTGGAACAAGACGACCTACGAGGACAACTACACCTCGGGCGGCGCGATCGTGCCGGTGGCCGGCAAGATCACGGTGGACACGCCCGAGCGCATGGCCTCCAGTGAGATCAGCTGGAACCGCGATGGGTTCTTCGCGAGTCTGCGTGCGAAGTACACGGGCAAGCGTTATTACACCTACACCAACGATCAGTCGGTGCCCGGCGTGACGACGTTCGATGCGGGGATGGGGTATTCGTTCGGGCCGGGCATGGGTCTGCGCGATATCAAGGTGTCGCTCAATGCGACCAACCTGACCAACAAGCGGTATGCCGGCCAGCTGAGTTCGTTCGCGCCGACGGATCCGACCGGCACGCGCTATGCGATCCATGCCAGTGCGCCGCGCCAGGTGTTCATGACGGTGGCTGCGGAGTTCTGATCTCCGCTTGCTTGGGCAAGGGTAGCCACCGACCGTTGGTCGGTGGCTTTGCTTTGTGCAGATGCAAGGGCGCAACGCCAACAGCGCAACGCCAACAGCGCAACGCCTAGAGCGCAGAGCTTCGCAGATGACTGGGCCAGGCGTGGGGTGTGTGGGTTCGCGGGACGCGCCGTAAACCCATCCATGGGGGCTCGTGAGCCGCATCCATGCGGCACAACGGTCGCGCCAACCCACACACCCCACGCCTCCGACAGTTGGCTGGTGGCCATGGCGAAGTAAAGCCAAGCTGCAGACGGACAGGGCGCGGCGACTCGATCTGAGAAAGTCACGCAGATCAATCGAACCAAGCAGGACAAGCAAGCCAACAGGCCAAGCCAACAGGCCAAGCCAATGCAACGGAGCATCAGGTGGCGCACCAGCTCACTGTCAGAGGGTAGGCACGGGTGGGTTGGCGGGACCGTGTGTTGCCATGGATGGCAACACACGAGCTTACATGGACGTACTTGCAGCGGGTCCCGCCAACCCACCCGTGCCTGCCCAGCGCGACACGGGCCTGCAGTCCGGCTTTTGCCCCGCCGTTGCAGTTGGAGTTGCAGTTGCGGTTGCCATTGCAAATAGCCCAACGTTCCCGAAACCACGGAAGCAAAAGAAAAAAAGCCGCGATGCCAACCAGCATCGCGGCACACCTCGTGGGGGAGGCCACGCATCACGTGGGATGCGCAAAATCATCAGAACATGTGCAGACCACCATTCACCGCATAATCCGCACCCGTCACATACGCCGCATCATCGGATGCCAACCACGCACACAGACTCGCCACCTCCTCCGGCTTGCCCAACCGCCGGATCGGCACCGAACCTGCCAGACGATCCAACACATCCGGCGGAAAACTGCTGATCGACTGACTCGCGATATAGCCCGGCGAAATCGTATTCACCGTCACACCCCGCGTCGCCACCTCATTGGCCAACGCCCGGCTGAAACCATGCATCGCCGCCTTCGCCGTCGCGAAATTCACCTGGCCGATCTGGCCCTTGTGCGCACTCACCGAGCCGATGTTCACGATCCGGCCCCAGCCCCGCGTACTCATGCCATCGATCACCTGCTTGGTGATGTTGAACAGCGCATGCAGGTTCGAACCCATCACCGCGTTCCAATCGTCCGGACTCATCTGCCGGAACAGCACATCGCGGCTGCCGCCGGCATTGTTGACCAGCACATCGATCTCGCCGACCTCGGCCTTCACCTTGGCGAACGCGGCCACCGTCGACGCCCAGTCCGCGGCATTGCCTTCCGAGGCGATGAAATCGAAGCCCAGTTCGCGCTGCTCGCGCATCCAGGCAGCCTTGCGCGGTGAATTGGGGGCGCAGCCGGCGACCACGGTGTGACCGTTGCGGGCCAGCTTCTGGCAGATGGCAGTGCCGACACTGCCCATGGCACTGGTGACGTAAGCGATGCGAAGAGTCATGGCGGAACGCTCCTTGGTAGGCGGATCAGGACGCAAGCGGATACAGGCCGAACAGCAGCCCACCGAACATCAGCAGCATCGAAATGGCGATGGCCCACTTCAGGGTGAACTTCTGGTGATCGGCGAACTCCACCTTGGCCAGGCCGACCAGCAGGTAGGTCGAGGGCACCAGCGGGCTGAGCAGATGCACCGGCTGGCCGGCCAGCGAGGCGCGCGCCATCTCCACCGGCGTGATGCCGTAGTTGCCGGCCGCTTCGGACAGGATCGGAAGGACGCCGAAGTAAAAAGCATCGTTGGACATGAAGAAGGTGAACGGCATCGAGGCCAGCGCGGTGATCACCGCCAGGTACGGGCCCCAGCTGTCGGGAATGATCGCCAGGAAGCTGTGCGACATCGCCTCGACCATGCCGGTGTTGTTGAGGATGCCGGTGAAGATGCCGGCCGCGAAGATCAGCGAGACCACGGAGAGCACGTTGCCGGCATGGTTGACCACGCGGCGGCGCTGCTCGGCCAGGTTGGGGTAGTTGATCACCAGGGCGATCGCGAAGCCGACCATGAACAGCACCGGCATCGGCAGCACACCCAGGATCAGCGCGGTCATCAGGGCGATGGTCAGGCCCAGGTTGACCCACAGCAGCTTCGGGCGCTTGGTGTCTTCGGCGTCTTCCACGGTCGGCAGGGTGTTGCCATCATCGGAGACGCTGTTGTCCATCCAGCTGCCGCCCTGCGGCAGTGTCACCACGCCAAGGCGACGGCGCTCCTTCATGCCCAGGTACCAGGCCAGCACCAGTACGCCGGCGCAGGCGATCACCATCGAGGGGATCAGCGGCACGAACACGTCGGCCGGGTCCACGTGCAGCGCGGTGGCGGCGCGGGCGGTCGGGCCACCCCACGGGGTGAGGTTCATCACGCCGCCGGCGAGGATGGTCACGCAGGTCATGTTCAACGCGTTCATGCCCAGGCGCTGATACAACGGCAGCATCGCCGACACGGTGATCATGTAGGTGGTCGAGCCATCGCCGTCGAGCGAGATCAGCATCGCCAGGATGGCGGTGCCGAGCACGATCTTCATCGGGTCGCCCTTGACGAAGCGCAGGATGATCCGCACCAGCGGATCGAACAGGCCCGCATCGATCATCACCCCGAAGTACAGGATGGCGAACATCAACATCACGCCGGTCGGCGCGATCTTCTTGATGCCTTCCAGCATCATGTCGTCGATGCCGGCCGCGAAGCCGCCGATCAGCGCGAACAGGATCGGAATGGTGATGAGGGCGACCAGCGGCGAGAGCCGCTTGCTCATGATCAAATACATGAATGTAATGACCATGCCAAAGCCGAGGATGCTCAGCATCATCTGCATTCTCCAGAAGAAACGGTGCGGGAAGTAGGCATCAGAAGTCGTACTGCAGGCGGCCGGTGACCGCGCGTGTGCGGTCCACGGTGGCGTCGGCCAGGCGGTCGCGGTTGCGGCTTTCGATCAGGTTGAGCATGAAGCGCAGGTTCGGGCGCATGTACCAGTTGCCACCCAGCGTCCACGCCTCGGTCTGGCCGTCGCGCAGGTCGGGCTGCCCGATCAGGTGCTGGTCGCCGCGCATCTGGTCATAGCGCAGTGCCAGTTCGAACGCGCCGGCGGCGTGCTGGAAATCCTTGACCCGGCCGAAGCGCCCGGTCTTGCGGTCATACACGCGCGACTCGCCGGTGACGAACCAGCTGACCAGGCCATAGCCGGCCAGCACTTTGCCGCGCTGGCTGCCGTCGTCGAAGGTGGCGCCGCTGAACTCGCCCTGCCACGACAGCGGGCCGCGCACCTGCGCGTACTCCAGCGACCACTTGTTGACGTCGGTGTCGCGCCCGGCCGAGAAATCGACCAGGGTCAGGCGGCTGTTGTCGGAGAGATGGCCGGCCGGGCGCGGGCGGATGCGCAGGGCAGGCACGCCGTCGGCGCCAGGGTTGTCGTAGCGCTCATGCGCCAGCGACACGCCCAGGTGCAGCACATCACCGGCGGTGGCGCCCGGGGCCCAGGTCGCGCGGCCGCCGGCGGCGCGACCCTTGACCTGCCACGCGTCGATGCTCTCCAGGCTGTAGGCGCTGGCGGCCCAGGTCATGTCGCCGCGTGCGGCCTGCCAGGAGGCGCCGAGGCGATACAGCGGCGCCAGCGTGGTGCCGGCATTGCCGCGCTCCAGGAAGGTGCCGTAGTTGGAACTGGTGCGGTCATCCAGCGAGAAGAACTGCTTGAACTGGCCCACGGTAAGCTTGCCGGCATCGCCGAAGCTGCGGCTGACGAACACATCCTTGGCCTCGACACGGTCGCCGGAGAAATCCGCTTCCAGCTTGTAGTCGACCACGAAGAACTTGCCGGATACGTCAAGCCATGCGCGACGGATCTCGGTGTCGTCCTTGTTCGGGGTGCCGCGGCTGTCATTGTGGAAGTCGGCGAAATCCAGATGCAGGCGGCCGCCAAGGCTGGCGGTGACCGGGCGGTCATCCTCGGTGTCGTCGGCGGCCCAGGCCGGCGCGGCCAGCAACAGCGTGCAGGCCGCAGGCAGGCACCAGCGCAATGCGTTCAGTTCCATGGACCCTCCCAGGTACCGGATGTTCGGGGGTGACGCGATGGCGCAGCCTAGTGCCGGGATGCTGTCATCCACCTGTCAGTCATTGCTGCACCGCAGCGGAGCGCACGGATGCGGCTGCACGCGCTAGCATTCGTGCACCTTTCCCGATCCCGACCGATGCGCATCCTGCTGGTGGAAGACAACCCGGACCTGGCCGACGCGATCGTCCGCCGCATGCGCCGCAGTGGGCATGCCGTGGATTGGCAGAGCGACGGGCTGGCCGCGGCGAGCGTGCTGCGCTACCAGTCGTTCGATCTGGTCGTGCTCGATATCGGCCTGCCCAAACTGGATGGGCTGCGCGTGCTGGCCGGCATGCGCGAGCGCGGTGACAGCACGCCGGTGCTGATGCTGACCGCACGTGACGGGATCGAAGACCGTGTGCAGGCGTTGGATGTCGGTGCCGATGATTACCTGGGCAAGCCGTTCGATTTCCGCGAGTTCGAGGCGCGCTGCCGTGTGCTCTTGCGGCGGACGCGTGGCCAGGCCAGCGAGGTGGTGCAGATCGGTGGGTTCCAGTTCGACAACGCCGCGCACCGGGTCAGCCTGGATGGCCAGCCGATCGAGCTGCCCAACCGCGAGTACCGTCTGCTGGAGATCCTGATGGGTCGGCTCGGACACGTGGTGGGCAAGGACGAGATCGGCAACGGCCTGTTCGGCTTCGATGATGAGGCCGGTCCCAACGCGATCGAGCTGTATGTCGGGCGCCTGCGCCGCAAGTTGGCTGATGCACCGCTGCGCATCGTGACCGTGCGCGGCAGCGGCTATCTGCTGGAGGCGCACGATGCGGCGGGCGAGGGCAGTCGCGATGGTGACTGAGGCCCGCGCGCCGACCTCGATCCGGCGCACGCTGTGGCTGTATCTGGGGGGGTTGATGGCACTGTTCGCGGTCGCATTGTTCTTTGGCGCGCGTGACTACGGCCAGCGTGCGGCCAATCGCTCCTACGATCACCTGCTGGTGTCCTCGGCGCTCTCGATCATCGATTCGGTGGCGCTGGTGGACGCGCAGTGGCAGGTGGATCTGCCCTATGCCTCGCTCGATCTGCTGGCCATGGCGCCGGAAGACCGCGTGTTCTATCGCGTCTTCGATGCGCGCAACCAGACCGTAACCGGCTACGACGATCTGCCGGCGCCACCGCGCACGCCGACCGATCGCCCGCAGCTGTTCGACGCCCCCTACAGCGGCGAAACCGTGCGCTTCGTGGTGGTGTCGCGGCGGGTGTCATCACCGTCCGCGCAGGCCGAGGTGCGTGTGCAGGTCGGGCAGACCCGGCGGGCGCGCGAAGCGCTGGCGCAGGACATGGTGACCCGCGCGCTGGTCGCGATCGTGGTGCTCTCGCTGTTGTCGCTGGCGCTGGTCGCGCTCGGCGTGCACCGGGCGCTGCGCCCGCTGGTGCGGGTCGAACGTGAGCTCTCGCGGCGCGAGCCGTCCGATCTGCGGCCGCTGGATGCGACCACACCGCAGGAGATGGACCAGATGGTCGGCGCCTTGAACCACTTCATGGGCCGGCTCTCGACCAGCAATGAAACTCTGCGCGCGTTCATGGCCGAGGCGGCGCATCAGATGCGCACGCCGCTGGCCGCACTGCGTGCACAGGCGCAACTGGCGCTGGATGATGAAGACCCCGAAGACATGCGCCGCAGCCTGGAGGCCATCGAGCGCAATGCCACGCACATGAGCCGTCTGCTCAATCAGTTGCTCAGCGATGCCAGTGTGATTCACCGCGCCAACCTGCAGCGCTTTGCGCTGGTCGATCTGGCCGAGATCGTGCACCAGGGCCTGCACGAGGCGTTGCCACAGGCATTGCCGGCACCCCGCGTGCAGCTGGCGGTGACCAGCGATCCGGCGTGGGTCAACGGGGATGCCCTGCTGCTGCGCGAAGCGATCAAGAACCTGATCGACAATGCACTCAAATACGGTGGCGACGGCGCGTTGCAGCTCGCGTTGACCACGGATGACAGCCACTGCGTGCTGACCATCGCCGACCATGGCCCTGGGATCGCGCCCGCCGATGCGGAGCGGGTCTTCGAGCGCTTCGCGCGCGGCGAGGGCGCAGCTGCCGGCGGCGCCGGGCTCGGCCTGGCGATCGTCAAACGCGTGGTCGACAGCCATGGCGGCCATATCGACCTGTCCAACCGGGTCGACGGTGGCCTCATCGCCACCATCCGGCTGCCGAGGAGATACGCATGAAACGCTGGCAGGGCCTGTTGATGTTGATGTCGCTGTTCGCCACCACGGCTTATGCCGATCCCGGGGACGTGCAGCGCTTCCCCGCGCAAGGCGCGCCGACCGCGCAGCTGCGCATCCACGGCTCGACGGACATCGAAGTGTTCGGCACGGTCATTGCCGACTACCAGCGGCTGCATCCCGGCACGGAGGTGATCTACGAAGACAT
Source organism: Stenotrophomonas sp. SRS1 (assembly GCF_026130205.1). Taxonomy (NCBI): domain Bacteria; kingdom Pseudomonadati; phylum Pseudomonadota; class Gammaproteobacteria; order Lysobacterales; family Lysobacteraceae; genus Stenotrophomonas; species Stenotrophomonas sp. SRS1. Next base: position 649,190 of record NZ_JAINFD010000002.1, read on the forward strand.
CATCACCCAGGACATGTACGCGCGTTACCTGCGTGACCGCAGCGGCGCGGCCGCACCGGACATGCTGATCAGCAGTGGCATGGACCTGCAGGCCAAGCTGGTCAACGATGGCCACGCGCTGGCGCATCGCTCGGCGCAGACCGATGCGTTGCCCGCCTGGGCGCAGTGGCGGCACGAGGCATTCGGCATCAGCTATGAGCCGGTCGCGATGGTCTACAACACGCGCACGCTGCCCGCGTCGCGCGTGCCACATACCCGTCGCCAACTGCTGGAGCTGCTGCGCGCGCCGGATGCGCCGCTGCTGGGTCGGGTCGGCACTTACGATGTCCAACGCAGCAGCGTCGGGTATCTGCTCGCCACCCAGGATGGCCAGCGCGGCAGCATGGCCGGCGCGCTGCTGGGCGCGCTGGGAGACAACCGGGTGCAGCTGGAGGAGCGTACCGGGGTGCTGCTAGACCGGGTCAGCAGCGGCCAGCTCTCGCTGGTCTACAACGTGCTGGGCTCCTACGCGCAGGCACGCATCGATGCCGGCGCGCCGCTGGGCATCATCGAGCCGGAGGACTACACGCTGGTGATGCTGCGTACCGCGGTGATCCCGCGCGGCGGAAAGCACCCTGAGGAGGCCCGCCGGTTCCTGGATTACCTGCTGTCGCCCCGTGGGCAACAGGTGCTCTCCCGCGAAGCGCGTTTGATGCCGATCCTGCCGGCGGCGGGCCAGCGCCGGGGCGCCTCGCCCGAGCGCAGTTATCGCCCCATCCAGCTCGGCCCGGGCCTGCTGGTGTATCTGGACGCGCTCAAGCGCCGCCAGTTCCTGGAGGCATGGCGCGGCAGCATGCAGCAGGGACGGTGAGGCCGTTGGCGCGCCCCCTTCAACACGAAGGGGGCTCTTCTCCAGACACTCAACGTGTATCGGCAGGTTGGGTCCGCTACGCCGCAGGGATGCCGGTAGTGACGGCCGCTGGCCGTCAACCTCATTACAATGGCCCGCATGAGTGACATCACCGTTCTGGTCGCCGACGACCATCCCCTGCTGCGTGCTGCGGTCGTGCATTCGCTGCGCCAGGCGCTGCCGCAGGTCACTGTGATCGAAGTGGCCAGCGCCGCCACGCTGGAGAGCGCGCTGGACCAGCATGCGGAGATCGAGCTGGTCCTGCTCGATCTGACCATGCCCGGTGCACGCGGGTTCTCCTCGTTGTTGCATGTGCGCGGCGCGCATCCGGATGTGCCGGTGGTGATCGTGTCCTCCAACGATCACCCGCGGGTGATCCGGCGTGCGCAGCAGTTCGGCGCGGCAGGTTTCATTCCCAAATCCGCGCCGGCCGAAACCCTCGGCCAGGCGGTGGCCGCGGTGCTCGATGGTGGGGTCTGGTTCCCGGCGATGGCGGCCGAACGCTCCGAATCCGATGCGCTGCTGGCCACGCGCCTGGCGCAGCTCACTCCGCAGCAGTTCCGGGTGCTGTTGTGCCTGGCCGATGGCCTGCTCAACAAGCAGATCGCCTACGAACTGGGCCTGGCCGAGAACACGGTGAAGGTGCACGTCACCGCGATCCTGAAGAAGCTGGAATGCCACAGCCGCACACAGGCGGCGGTGCTGGTCAAAGCGCTGGAGCCGGAAGGCGATGCGGGCGCCGGCGTCTAGCGGCACGGTCTCAGCTGCGGTGGCGTAGCAGCAGCTGTGTCATCAGGGCCCGCAGCGCGGGCGGGCGCACCGGCTTGGACAGAAAGCCCCAGCCGTTCTCCGCAGCGTGGGCCTTCAACGCGTCATCGCGCTCTGCGGTGACGAGGATCACCGGCGGGCGCGCATGCCACAGGCCGCACAGGTGTTCGTACAGATCCGGGCCGTGCCACTGGCCCATGCGCACGTCCAGCAGCAGAAGCCTGGGCACGTTGAAGGCCGAGGCGATCTCCAGCGCGGCCTGCGGGCCATCGGCCAGTTCCACCACACAGCCCCAGCGCTCCAGCAGCGCCCGGGTGGCGGCGCAGACACGCGGGTCGTCGTCGATGCTCCAGACCCGGCAGTGGTGCAACGGGCTGTCATCGCCGCTATCGACCACCGGGGCGACCGCGGGCGCCGGCGCGATCACCACGTCCGCGGCCTCACCCAGGGGCAGACTCACTGAAAACACGCTGCCACGCCCCAGCGTCGAACGCAGCCGGATCGGGTGGCCAAGCAGGCGGCCGATCCGCTCCACGATCGCCAGGCCCAGCCCGGCACCACGTTCCTGGTCCACGCCGTCGTCGAGGCGCCGGAACTCTTCGAAAATCTCACCCTGCAGGCTCTCCGGTATACCGGGTCCCTGGTCGTGCACCTCGATGCGCAGCTGACCGCCGTCGCGGCGGCAGCCGATCAGCACGCGGCCGCGCGGGGTGTAACGCAGTGCGTTGGACAGGAAGTTCTGCAGGATCCGGCGCAGCAGGGCCTCATCGCTGACTACCACCGCGCGCGTGTCCACCCAGCGCAGCTGCAGGCCACGGCTGTCGGCGGCCAGGCCGAACTCACGGGCAAGGGTTTCCAGCAGCGGCGACAGCGCGAAGGCGCGCACATGCGTCTTCAGTGCGCCTGATTCGAGTCGGGAGATGTCCAGCAGGCTGTTGAGGATGGCGTCCTGCGCGGCCAGCGCAGCGTCCACATGTTCGCTGAGCTCGCGGGCATCGCCCTGCAGTTTGCCGCGCAGCACCGAGACGAACATCCGCGCAGCGTTCAACGGCTGCAGCAGGTCGTGCACGGCCGAGGCCACGAAGCGCGATTTGTAGCGGTTGGCCCGCTCGGCTTCACGGCGCGCTTCATCCAGATCGCGGGTGCGCTCGGCGACGCGATGCTCCAGCGCATCGGCGAGCGAGCGCAGCTCGCGAGCGGTGTTCTTGTAGGCGGTGATATCGGCGTAGCTGGTGACGAAACCGCCGTCGGGCAGCGGATTGCCGCGGATCTCCAGCACGGTGCCGTCGTCTTTCTCGCTCTCGCGCATGTGCGGGCGGCCGCTGCGCAGGTGGTTCAGGCGGCGCTCGATGGCTTCGTCGATCGGGCCGGGGCCGAGCAGGCCGCGGCGCGCGTTGAAGTGGAAGATCTCTTCGATCGGACGACCCACCCGGATCAGCCCGGTCGGGAAGCGGAACAGCTCCAGATAGCGGGCGTTCCACGCCACCAGCTTCTGCTCGTTGTCGATCACCACCACGCCCTGCGGCAGGTGCGCCAGGCTGCGGCTGAGGCCGCTGTCGGCCTGCTGGGCGGCCTGCAGCACGCCGTCCTGGGCGGTGCGCAGCTCCTGCGCGTGCTGCTTGAGCACGCTCTCCAGCTCGCGCCGGCTGCGCTGCCGGTGGGCCGCCAGGCGCCGACGCTGCTGCACGAACAGGCCCAGGAAACACAGCGCCAGCCAGATGCCGCCGGCGGCCAGCGCGGCGCTGCGGCCGACCGCCGTGCTGGCGCTGGCATCGTGCAGCAGGTGCAGCTTCCACTGCGGCTCGCTCAGCGCCAGGGTCTGCCACAACACCGGCCGTGGCAGCGCGGGCTGCTCGATGCGGACCATACGCCCGCCATCGGCGAGCAGCTCCAGGACGCGCGCCTCCAAGGGCTGCAGCGACCGATCCGCGTACTGGCGGGTGGCCAGCATCTCGTTGCGTTCCTGTGGACCGAGTGGGCGCAGCAGGCGGTAGCGCCACGCATCACCGTTGGCCAGGAACACCACGTCATGCGCATCGGTGGCGAGCACGATGTCCGGGCTCTGCAGCCACTCCTGCTCCAGCGCGCGCAGTTCGATCTTGATCGCGATCACACCCAGCACGGCGCCGCGTTCGTCGTAGATCGCCTGGGAAAGGAAGTAGCCGGGCACGGCAGTGGTCATGCCGATGCCGTAGAAGTGCCCGCTGCCGTGCGCCATCGCCTGCTGGAAATAGGGGCGGTAGCTGTAGTCCTCGCCGACGTTGGTGGTCGGCTGGTCCCAGTTGCTGGCCGCCACGGCGATGCCGTGCTTGTCGATCAGCGTCAGGGTCGAGGCGCGGGTGACATTGTTGGCCTGGGCCAGTTTGAGATTCAGCCGCTGGCGTTCTGCGGCGGTGAGCGGGTGGGACACGGCCTGGTGCAGGTCCGGATCCAGCGCCAGCACCTGCGGCAAGGTGCCGAAGCGATCGATCCGCTGCTGCAGGGTCTGCGCGTACAGGCCCAGCTGGCGCCGGACCTGCAGGCTTTCGTCATCCAGCGCCCGCTGCTGTGCATAGCGCCCGGCCAGCAGCGCGCACAGCACCGTGCCGCCGAGCATCAGGGCGATGATCAGCAGCCAGGGGCGATAGCGGGAGACGCGGTACATGCCGTCAGTCTAGGCAGGACACGGCGGACGCGCGTCAACGCGTCCGCCGGGCGGGATCAGAAGTGCATCTGAGCGCGCAGTTCGAAGATTTCCGGCTGGCTGCGGACGCCACGACGGCTGGCGTCGACCTTCACGTAGTTCGCCTGGAACTTGAAGTGCGAGGTCAGGTACCAGTTGGCACCCAGGGTCCAGTCGTGCTGACGGCCGCCAAACACATCGGCGTCATCCAGATCGATACGGCTGTAACGGGTCACCAACTCGACCGCGCCGTAGCTGTGGGCCGGCTTCACGTTGGCCACGGCACCGGCGTTGTACGGGCGCGATTCGCCGGTCAGGATCCAGCTCGCCATCGCGTACTGGCCATTGCCGGTGTAATCCGGCTTGCCATCACGGCTGACCGTGGTCTGCAGCGCTTCGCCCTGCAGCGAGAACGGACCGCGGATCCAGATGCCTTCCAGACCGGTACGGACGATCTTGTCGGCGGTGGTCAATGCACCGGAGTCGACCAGGCGGATATCGGTCAGGCCGGCTTCCGGGCGCGCGCGCAGGCGGGCGCTGGCCGGGTGCGAGACATCGCGACCATCGCGGTAACCGCGCGGGTTTTCCTGCGAATAGGCCAGACCCAGGTGGATCACGTCGCCTGCGGCCTTGACCGGGGTCCACACCGCACGCACGGCCTGGGTGGTGCCGGGATTGTCACCCTGCAGATCCTTGCCGCCGTAGGCACCGGCCTGCAGCAGGTACTGCGGGCGCTCCAGCACCCATTCGGCACCGGTGCGGCGGCCTTCGTAGAACGCCTGCACGGGCAGGGCGGTCTCCAGGAAGCTGCCGGCGCGCGAGGAGGTGCCCGCGTCCAGGCCGACCGGGGTCTTCATGTAGCCGAAGCGGAAGCGCCCGATGTCGCTGCCGAAGAAGGCCTTGCTTTCGAAGCGGACGAAGACGTCCAGCCAGGTATCGGACTGGAAGTCGTAATAGACCATGGCGTCATACACGCCCTTCTTCTTCAGGGTCGCGCCGAATTCCTTGCGGCGCACGGCATCGCCATCTTCAATGCCGCTGTTGCCGGAGAAGTCGTTCAGGTCGTAGGCGATGTTGGCGGTGGCGGCCAGTTCGGTGCCATCGCTGAAGGTGGCCTTGGTCGGCCAGTTGTCCCAGTCGGCCGCGGTGGCGGCGAGCGGGGCGGTGGCCAGGGCCAGGGCAATGAACAGGGGTGTAGAGCGCATGGGCGGTAGCTGCAAGTAAGAGTGGGGCAGAACAACAACGGCCGCGAACGGCAAATCTTTGGGAATTTTACCCTTGATCCGCCGCAGGGCCACCCGCCGCCGTGGGGGCGCGGTGCCGGGCCAGTGTAGGCAGTGCGGTCAGCTGAACCGGGGGGCTAGTACCAATAGGTTATCTGCGTTGGCCCGATGCGGGCGTAAAAAGGCCACGCCAGATGCCGCCCAGCGCGGCCGGCATCCTTCGTGACACTGCCGGAGCTTCCCATGCACGTTCCCACCACCGCCCCGCTGGCAGCCAAGCCGCTGCCGTTCTACCGCCAACTGTATTTCCAGGTGGTGGTGGCGATCGTTCTCGGTGCCATCCTCGGCCATTACGAGCCGGCCTTCGCCGAATCGCTCAAGCCGCTGGGCGATGCCTTCATCAAGCTGGTGAAGATGATCATCGCCCCGGTGATCTTCCTGACCATCGTCACCGGTATCGCCGGCATGACCCACCTGCGCACCGTGGGCCGGGTCTTCGCCAAATCGATGGCTTACTTCCTGTTCTTCTCCACGCTGGCCCTGATCGTGGGCATGGTGGTGGCGCACGTGGTGCAGCCGGGCGCGGGGATGAACATCAACCCGGCCGATCTGGACCAGACCGCGGTCAACGGCTATGTGCAGAAGTCGCATGAGCTGACCCTGGTCGGCTTCGCGCTGGACATCATCCCGGCCACCCTGGTCAGCGCCTTCGTCGAAGGCAACATCCTGCAGGTGCTGTTCGTGGCGGTGCTGTTCGGCATCGCGCTGGCCCTGACCGGCGCCAAGGGTCGTCCGGTGCTGACCTTCCTGGAGGCGCTGACCGCCCCGGTGTTCCGCCTGGTCCACATCCTGATGAAGGCGGCCCCGATCGGCGCGTTCGGTGCGATCGCCTTCACCATCGGCAAGTACGGGGTCGGCTCGCTGGTCAACCTGGCCTGGCTGGTCGGCTCGTTCTACCTGACCGCCTTCCTGTTCGTGGCGGTGATCCTGGGTGTGGTGTGCCGCCTGTGCGGCTTCTCGGTGTTCAAGCTGGCCCGTTACCTCAAGGCCGAACTGCTGCTGGTGCTGGGCACCTCCTCCTCGGAATCGGCGCTGCCCTCGCTGATGGAGAAGATGGAAAAGGCCGGCTGCAGCAAGTCCGTGGTGGGCCTGGTGGTCCCGACCGGCTACTCGTTCAACCTGGACGGCACCAACATCTACATGACCCTGGCGGCGCTGTTCATCGCCCAGGCGACCAACACCGAACTGACCCTGGGCCATCAGATCGCCCTGCTGCTGGTGGCGATGCTCAGCTCCAAGGGCGCCGCCGGTGTCACCGGTGCCGGCTTCATCACCCTGGCCGCGACCCTGGCGGTGGTGCCGGAAGTGCCGGTGGCCGGCATGGCGCTGATCCTGGGCGTGGACCGCTTCATGAGCGAATGCCGCTCGCTGACCAACTTCATCGGCAATGCGGTGGCCACCGTGGTGGTCTCGCGCTGGGAAAACGCGCTGGATCGCGACCGCCTGGCGATGGTGCTGGACGGCCGCGAAGCCGAGTTGCCGCCGCTGGTCGTGGCCGACCTGCCGGACGCGCTGCCGGCCCCGGCGCACTGAGCCCGATGCCCTGATTGTGTGGTGCATGGTCGTGCCGTTCCTGCCGGGGCGGCACGGCCATGTTTTGTTTTCAAGGCCCGGTGCGCGGTGCTGGAATATGTGCGGTTGCAACATCGCCGCGACAGCGTAGCGACAGGTCCGTCCACGCCAACGGGGGTATGATCCCCTGTTCCTCTCGCCCATTCATCTGCAGAAAGCGATGTCCAACGAAGATTTCAAACAGGCTGCTCTCGATTACCACCGCATGTCGCCGCCGGGCAAGATCCGCGTCGCAGCGACCAAGCCGATGCTGACCCAGCGTGATCTGTCGTTGGCGTATTCGCCGGGCGTGGCACACGCCTGCGAAGCGATCATGGCCGATCCGCAGCAGGCCAGTGAACTGACCGCCCGCGGCAATCTGGTTGCCGTCATTTCCAACGGCACCGCCGTGCTGGGCCTGGGCAACATCGGCCCGCTGGCCGGCAAGCCGGTGATGGAAGGCAAGGGCGTGCTGTTCCAGAAGTTCGCCGGCATCGATGTCTTCGACATCGAGATCGATGAAAACGACCCGGACAAGCTGGTCGACATCATCGCTTCGCTGGAACCGACCTTCGGTGGCATCAACCTGGAAGACATCAAGGCGCCGGAGTGTTTCATCGTGGAGCGCAAACTGCGCGAGCGGATGAACATCCCGGTGTTCCATGACGACCAGCACGGCACCGCGATCATCGTCGGCGCTGCCGTGCTCAACGCCATGCTCGTGACCGGCAAGAAGATCGAAGAGGTGAAGCTGGCCACCACCGGCATGGGCGCGGCGGGTATTTCCTGCGTCAACATGCTGGTCTCGCTGGGCCTGAAGAAAGAGAACATCCTGGCCTTCGACCGCGACGGCGTGATCCACACCGGTCGCACCGATCTGGACCCGGAAAAGGCGCGCTATGCGCGTGATACCGACAAGCGCACGCTGGCCGAGATCGTCGATGGTGCGGATATCTTCCTGGGCCTGTCGGCGCCAGGCATCCTGACCGCGGACATGGTCAAGACCATGGCCAAGGATCCGGTGATCTTCGCGCTCGCCAACCCGACCCCGGAAATCATGCCGGAAGTAGCCCGTTCGGTTCGCCCGGACGCGCTGATCGGTACCGGTCGTTCGGACTACCCGAACCAGATCAACAACGTGCTGTGCTTCCCGTACCTGTTCCGCGGTGCGCTGGACGTCGGCGCGACGGCGATCAACGAAGAAATGAAGATCGCCTGCGTGCACGCGATCGCCGCGATGGCACGCCGCGAGGCCAGCGACCTGGGCTCGGCCTATGGCGATGAGACCCCGAGCTTCGGTCGTGACTACCTGATCCCGCGTCCGTTCGATCGCCGCCTGCTGGTGGAGCTGTCGGCCGCCGTGGCGCAGGCCGCGATGGATTCCGGCGTAGCTACCCGTCCGGTCGCCGATATGGGCGCCTACCGCGAGAAGCTGGCCCAGTTCGTCTACCGCACCAGCCTGATGATGAAGCCGGTCTACGACCGCGCGCGGTCGGACAAGCAGCGCGTGGTGTACGCCGAAGGCGAGGAAGAAGTGGTGCTGCGCGCGGTGCAGAACGTGGTCGATGAAGGCCTGGCGCAGCCGATCCTGATCGGCCGCCCGGACGTGATCGAGGCCCGTGTCGAGCGCCTCGGCCTGCGCATGAAGGCCGGTGTCGATTTCGACATCACCAACATCAACGATGATCCGCGCTTCAACGAGTACTGGCAGTACTACCACAACCTCACCGGCCGTCGCGGTGTGACCGTGGCCGCCGCCAAGAACCTGATGCGCTCGCGGCCGACCCTGATCGCCGCCGTGATGGTGGCGCGTGGCGAAGCCGATGCGATGCTGACCGGCGTGGTCGGCCGCTTCCACAAGAAGCTCGGCTATGTGCGCAGCGTGCTGCCGCTGGAAGCCAAGGTGACCTCCACCTCGGCGATGACCGGCGTGATCAACCAGCAGGGCGTGTTCTTCTTCGTGGATACCCACGTGCAGGAAGACCCGACCGCCGAGCAGATCACCGAAGCGACGCTGCAGGCGGCTTACCGCATGAAGCTGTTCGGCATCGAACCGAAGGTGGCGCTGCTGTCGCACTCCAACTTCGGCAGCCACGACTCCAAGGACGCGCTGAAGATGCGGGCGGTCCGCGAGATGCTGCTCAAGCGCAACCCGCGCTTGAACGTGGATGGCGAAATGCAGGGGGATACCGCGTGGGATGAAGCCCTGCGCCAGAAGCTGCTGCCCAACAGCACGCTGAAGGGCCGTGCCAACCTGTTCGTGCTGCCCAACCTGGAAGCGGCCAACATCGCCTACAACCTGGTGCGCGTGTTCACCGACGGCGTGGCGATCGGCCCGATCCTGATGGGCGTGGCCAAGCCGGTGCATATCCTGACCACCAGCGCGACCTCGCGCCGCGTGCTCAACATGACCGCCATCGCGGCCGTGGATGCGCAGATCCGCAAGCAACTGGAGGCGGAGAAGAACGCGTAAGGCGTTCTTTCCCCTCTCGGTTGCCAGAACGCGCCCTTCGGGGCGCGTTCTCGTTTCGCGCAGCGAAACCGGTAGCTGCCGACCGTTGGTCGGCAGGCATCCTTTTTGCCTTTGGCCTGCGGTCGTTGTGGCATGTGCATCTGCCACACACGCGCCGCACAGACGTCATGGCTCTGCAACGTCCCAAGCGCCCAATACCCCCACGCGGCCCGGCCGTGGCGGCGCTCCGGTGGGGGCGTCGCCACCCTGGGCCCGACCAGATCCACCACGATCAGCCACGGGAACGGTGTCATGCGCCATCAACGGACGAAACGGTATTTCCAGCAGTTGTTCGCGCTGTACGCCGGCTTGGTCGGCGCGCGCTGAAGACCGTGCCGACCCACGGTCGGTACCTGCCATCGCCCCATGGGCACCGATGGTATTGACGGTACCGACCGCACCGATGGCACCGATGGCACCGGTAGTGCCGGCCGTTGGCCGGCTCCCCGCAGACGCCGATCGGGCCCCCGGAGCAATCAGCGTGTGTGCGCGTACTGCGCCCACAACACCGGCAGCGCCACGCCGCTGAGGGTTTCCCACAGCGCCGGCGTATAGCGGCCCTCACGCAGGGCACCATCCAGCGCCTTCACCAGCCCGGGATGTTGCGCCTCGCTCCACGCCAGGAATGCACCGGTGACCCGGTAGCCGGTATCGACGTTCTGCTCCGGTTTGACCTGCGTCGGCAACGCCCAGCCCGCCCCGGCATTGTCCCTGCCATAGCGGTCGCGTGCGTAGTCGGCGATGCCTTCCACCAGCCAGCCCGGCACGCGCGCATTGGCGTACTCCGGGTAGCCCTGCACGATGTGCATCGCCTCATGCGTGACCAGATCAATGTCGCCCGGGTGTTTGTGCAGCCAGGCCGGATTGATCGTGATCGTCGCCGCTTGTGCCTTCTCGCCGACAAAGGCGATGCCGTCGTAAGCCGGGTCGATCACGATGCCGACCTGCCTCGGTGCGGCCGGATGAAAATCGGCGCGCTCGCGCAGATACGCGCCGAAGAAGGTCTCGATGATGCGCTCCCGCACCGGCGCGGCCAGCGCATCGCTGGCGTCGCGGTAGTGCAGGGTCACGTCCTCGCGGGTCTGTGTGGTCTCGAACGCGTGCGCATCGGCGAGCCCGGCGGTGACGAGCAGGGCGGTCAGCAGGCACCGGGTGATGGGCAGGGCAGTCCTCATCGTGTCGCCGCAGCCGCAGCCGCAGCCGCAGCCGCAGCCTCAGCCGCAGCCGAAACCGCAGGCGCAAGCAGCTCCACTTCTGCCAATTGCAGGCGACCCGGTGCACCGATGCGCAGCCGGTATTCGGCGTAGCGGCCCGGCTGGGCGATGCGGAACGGTCGGGTCTGCATGGCCCAGGCGAAGGCTTCGCCACGGCGCTGGTCGACCTGCACCCAGCGCCCACCGGTGGTGCGCGCCTCCAGCGTCCACTCGCCACCGCGGATCGGGCCGTTGCCGCTGGTCAGCGTGTACATCGACGGCATGCCCGCTGCGACGTTGCTGAAAGTGATCGTGCTCGAGCCACCCAGCGGCAGTGCTGTGGCGGCGTCGTCATCGATCAACGCGGCGGCCGCGCGGCCATCGCCGAGCTGGGCGGCCGCGCCGCTGCCGAGAAGATCATGCAGCAGGGCCGGCTGCTGGCCGCGCGCTGTGAGCGAGCGCGGCGCATCGTCCGGGCCGCTGCCCCAGCGCGAGGGTTCCGGGCCCATGACGAAGTCCAGCGTGGCGCCCTTGGCCAGCAGCTCGTGCGGCAGCCAGGTCTTGGTCCACGGGGTGCCGTTGACCTTCAGCGACTGCACGTAGATGTTGCGGTCCGAGTTTTCCGGCGCGTTGACGGTCAGTACCGCGCCGCCCTGCAGCACCACGCGGGCATGGCGGAACAGCGGCGAGCCGATCACGTACTCCGGTGCGCCCATGCGCAGCGGGTAGATGCCCAGCGAGGCGAACAGGTACCACGCCGAGGTCTCGCCGTTGTCCTCATCGCCCGGGTAGCCCTGGCCGATTTCGCTGCCAAGGTACAGGCGCGAGAGGATCTCACGCACGTGCTGCTGGGTCTTCCACGGCTGCCCGGCATACAGGTACATCCACGGGATGTGGTGCGCCGGCTGGTTGCTGTGCGCGTACATGCCCATGCGTACATCGCGTGCTTCGGTCATCTCATGGATAGTGCCGCCGTAAGAGCCGGCAAACGCGGCATCGGCGGTTTCCGGCGTGGCGAAGAAGGTGTCCAGCTTGGCCGCCAGCTGTTCACGGCCGCCGTACAGCGCCGCCAGCCCTTCGCCGTCGTGCGCGGCGGTGAAGGCGAACGTCCAGCCGTTGGATTCGGTGTAGTCATGGCCCCACACGCGCGGGTCGTAGTCGTTCGCATCCAGGCGCCAGCTGCCGTCCGGCTTGCGGCCCTGGAAGAAGCCTGCGGCGGGGTCGAACAGCGTGGCATAGGTACCGGCGCGGTGACGGAAGTAGTCGGCCTCGGTCGCATAGCGTTCGCGCGCGGCCGGCGTATCGGCCTGCTTGGCCAGCACCTCGGCCATGTTGGCCACACCGAAATCGTTGAGTGCGCCTTCCATCGTCCACGACATGCCTTCGTGCACATCGGCGGTGGCATAGCCACGGAAGGTGGAACGGTCCATGCCCTTGCGCCCGACATGGCGGTCCGGCGGGACCACGGTCGCGTTCTTCAGTGCGGCAGCGTAGGCCTCCTGCGGGTCGAAGCCACCAATGCCCTTCAGCCACGCATCGGCGAAGGCCACGTCCGAACTCGTGCCCACCATCAGATCGGCATAGCCGGGCGAGGACCATCGGGCGACCCAACCCCCGGCGCGGTACTGCTCCAGGAAGCCCTGCACCAGCGCACCAGCATCGTCCGTGGTGAACAGCGCATAGGCCGGCCAGGTGGTGCGGAAGGTATCCCAGAAGCCGTTGTTGACGTAGACCTTGCCGTCGCGCACCGGCGCGAAGCTGCGCGTGGCGCTGCCATCGGTGTTCTCATCCGAGGCGCTGGCCTGGCTGGCATAGCGCCAGTCCGGTGCCGCCGCGGTGCCGGCGTTTTCATGGCCGGAATTGGGATAGAGGTAGAGGCGGTACAGGTTGGAGTACAACGTCGTCTTCTGGTCATCGCTGGCATCGCCCACGTCGAAGCGGGCCAGGCGCTGATCCCACGCCTCCTGCGCGCGCGCGGCCACGCGATTCACATCGTCGTCGGCAGCCACTTCCAGTGCGAGGTTGTGGCGCGCCTGCTCGACCGAGATCAGCGACGTGGCGATGCGCATGGAGACGCGGCGGTCGGTTCCCGCATCGAACTTGATGTAGCCGGTCGGGCGGCCGGTCTTCACCGTGCCGCTGCTGCGCCACGGGCGGTCGAAGCTGGCCACCACATACATGCGGGTGGCGCCGGTGGACAGGCCGCTGCGGGTATCGGTATAGCCGGAGAGTGTCTGGGTCGCCGCATCCAGCGTCAGCCCGCCGCGCGCGTCGACGTTGTCGAACAGCAGGTTGGCATCACCGCCTTCGGGGAACGCGAAGCGGAAGACGGCGGCGTGGTCGGTCGGTGCGATCGACGCGGCGATGCCGTTGTCGAAGCGCACGTCATAGCGGTACGGGCGGGCCCGCTCGTTGTCGCGCGAGAAGCTCAGCGCACGCTTGCTGCGGTCGGCCTCGGGCACGCCACGGGTCGCCGACGGCATCACCTGGAAGGTCTGGCGGTCGCCCATCCACGGGCTGGGCTGGTGGCTCAGCGCCAGCGCCTGCAGGCGGGGCCGGTTGGCCGCATCGTTCTGTTCGTTCCAGCGATACAGCCAGGTCAGTGAGCCGGCGTCGGTCACCGGTGTCCAGAAGTTGAAGCCGTGCGGCACGGCGGTCGCCGGGAAATTGTTGCCGCGCGAGAAGGTGCCATTGGCCTGCGTGCCACGGGTGGTCAGCACCCAGTCCGAGGGACGCTGCGGCGTGCTGCGCGGTTGCGCGTCCAGGCGGACATCGTCGATCCAGCCGGCTACCGGCGCGCCGTCGGCGCTGGCCACCTCCAACTCCAGCGCGACCACGCGGCGTCCGCGCAGCGCCGGGGTATCGCCCAGGCGAACGGCTTTGCGCGCCCACTGCTGCGGGTACAGCGTCTTCGAGTCGCCCTGCGCACGCGCACCCAGTGCCACGCCGTGGTGATCGCGCGCGGCGCTGGCCGAGACCCGGGTGCCGTCGTCGAGTACCAGATCGAGCGAGACGTAGGTCGAGGCGACGGTGTCCTTGCCGACAATCTCGGGCAGCACCAGCCAGGACAGGGTGGTATCGGCTTCGATGGCCAGGTCGGTCGTGAACAGCTGGCGGCGCGTCGTGCCACCGGCGCTGGCGTAATGCAGCGCATGCAGGCCGCTGTAGCCGACGCCGGGCTTGGCCGCATAGGGCGCCGACGGCCCGGTGCCGATCCGCACCTGCAGCGCGTCGTCGCCCGTGGCCGGGGCCGGCTGACCCGGCTCGAACGAGGTCTGCAGGCCCTGCGCGGCAGCCGGCAGGGCGATCGAGGCGCAGGCCAGGGCCAGGGCGAAGGGAAGGGCACGCCGGGCGGGGCGCAGGTCGGACAGGGTCATGCAAGGGTCTCCCGGGAAGGGCAGGCGGCAGGCAGGACCCGCATCGATGGCCACGGCGGACGGCGTCGCCCCAGCCATCGGCAGACGGCAGGAAAGAGGCGATGCATGTCCGGTGGGGTCGGGCAGGCGATCGGGTCGATGATCGGTACCCGGACGATCCTGCATCACGGGAACTGGCCCTGACAAGTGCAATTAGTTCGATCTAAATCCGGCAAATTCGTTTCAATGCCCATTGTTGACAATGAATTTGGATCGATTTAAAAGCGCCGGTGGTCCGTTGGGCGTGAGCTCGGCCGTCCCAACCCGGGGCGCTATGCTCCAGCGGCCGTCCGCAGCCGCCAGATGCTAGAATCGGCGGTCTCGCAACCCCCTTTGTGTGTCCACGCCATGAGCCATACCGCCACCGCGCCCGCCAATGCCGAGAAGCGTTACACCGTGCACCGCAGCGACCTGCCGCTGAGCTGCCCGACGCCGGAAATGGCGCTGTGGAACTCGCATCCGCGCGTGTACCTGCCGATCGAAGACGAGCCCAACTGCGAGGCTGCGTGCCCGTACTGCGGCGCCGTGTTCGTGCTCGCCGACTGATCCGCGGACCACACTGTGCGCCGTCTGACCGTGGTGCAGCTGCTGCCGGCGCTGCACTCCGGCGGGGTCGAACGCTCCACCCTTGAGATCGCCTCCGCCCTGGTTGCCGCCGGCCACCGGGCCATCGTCGTGTCCGCCGGTGGGCGCCTGGTCGAGCCGTTGCTCGCCAGTGGTGCCGAACACCTGACCCTGGATATCGGCCGCAAGTCGCTGCTGACGCTGCGCCATGTGCTGACCCTGCGCAACCTGTTCAACGAGGTGGGCGCGGACATCGTGCACGCGCGTTCGCGGCTGCCGGCCTGGCTGGGCCTGTACGCGGTGCGCAACCTGCCGGCGGCGACCCGCCCGCACTGGGTCACCACCGTGCACGGGCTCAACTCGCCGGGCCGCTACAGCGCGGTGATGACCAGCGGCGAGCGCGTGATCTGCGTATCCAACAGCGTGCGTGAGTTCGTGCGTACGCATTATCCGAGCGTGCCGGCCGAGCGCCTGCAGGTGATCCCACGTGGCGTGGATGTCAGCCAGTTCCCGCGTGTGGCCCGCCAGGATCGGCGTGCGCGCCTGGCCGTGGCCGCGCAGCATCCCGCGCTGGCCGGCGATGCGCCGTTGCTGTTGCTGCCTGGTCGTGGCACACGCCTGAAAGGGCATCGCCACGCGCTGAGCCTGCTGGCAGGACTACATGCCGCCGGCGTGCCGGCCACGCTGTGGATGCCGGGCACGCGCGAGCCCGGCCGCGAATCCTATGTCGCCGAACTGGAAGCACAAGCGCGCAGCCTTGGTGTGTTCGATGCGGTGCTGATGACCGCGCCGACCTCGCGCATCGCGCAGGCCTATGCAGCCAGTGATCTGGTGCTGCAGCTCTCGGACAAGGCCGAAGCGTTTGGCCGCACTGTGGTCGAAGCGTTGTCGGTGGGCCGCCCCGTGCTGGGCTGGAACCATGGTGGCGTCGGCGAGTTGTTGACTCAGCTGCAACCCTCCGGCGCGGTACCCTTGGGCGACGCTGATGCACTGCTGGCGCGCGCGCAGCAGGTGCTGCTGCAGCCGCCCGCACTGCCGACGCGGATTCCGTTTACCTTGCAGGCCATGCAGCGTGACACGCTCCAGCTCTATACCTCCCTCATCAGCTGAGCCCATCGTCCTTCCCGGTTCGCCGGGCTCCCGCGCGGGCCGCTGGGCCCCGTGGTGGGTGATTGCGTTTGTCGCGTTGTGGCCGCTGCCCGGGATCGCCGAGGGCGTGCTCGTGCTCGGTGCGCTGTACGCGGCGGTGCGCATGGTCCAGCTGCGCCTGCAGGGCAAGCAGCGTCTGCTGAGCAGCCCGGCCTGGGCGCTGACCAGCATCCTGTTCCTCGGCTATTGGTTGCCGCAGGCGTTCTCCGCCTTCGATGCGATCGATCCCGGTACGGCATGGCGAAAAGCCGCGGCCGGCCTGCGGTATCTACCGTTCATGTGGCTGGTGGCGATTGCCGTGGCGACCCCGCAGCGGCGCGCGCTGACGCTGGGCGGGCTGGCGGTGATCACCGGGCTGTGGACGGTGGATGCGCTGGCGCAGGCAATCGTCGGCAGCAGCCCGCTGTTCTGGTCGATGGACCAGCTCAAGTGGGCGGTCAGCGGCCATGGGTTGTGTTCACCGCAGGAGATGGCGGCGGTGGATCGCCTCAGCGGCGTGCTCGGCCCGTGCAACCTCAAATTCGGCCAGGTGCTGGCCAGCCTCTCGCCCTTCCTGTTGTTCGCCGCCTCACGACGCGCAGGCATCCTCGGTTGGTCACTGGTGGCCGCCGCGGTGGGGGTCGTGCTGGTCTTGGCGGGTTCGCGCGCGGCGTGGCTGACCTATGCCCTGGTGCTGGTGTTCTCCGGCTGGCGGCTGGTGGGCGTGCGCGGGTTGCTGGCCTGCGTCGCCGTCGGTGCGGTCGCGGCAGTCGTGCTCACCGTGAGCGTGCCCCAGGTCGGTGACCGGGTCGCGCGCACTGCCATGGCGTGGGAAGGCGAGAGCGACGGCGTCAATCAGGCCTTGTCCGGCCGCGCCCAGATCTGGGCCGCGGCGGCGTGCATGATCGAAGAGCACCCGATCAATGGTGTCGGCGCACGTGGCTTCCGCGATGCCTACCCGGGCTGCAATCCCAGTCCGGCCGCCCAGGAGGTGTGGGGTGCGGGCCCGGCATTGCATGCGCACCAGATCCTGCTTGAGATCCTGTCCGAGACCGGCATTCTCGGTCTGCTGCTGTGGCTGGCCGCCGTGGCTCAAGCCTGGCGCGCATGGCGCTTCGCCCCGCCGGACGCGCGTGAGCGCGCGCGCCCGGCGATGCTCGCGCTGGCGGTGACGGTGTTCCCGCTCAACACCCATCTGGCGTTCTATTCGACCTTCTGGGGTGGCCTGACCCTGCTGCTGGCCGCGTTGTATGCGGGCAGTCTGTTGGCGAAAGACGAGAGGTAACCGCGGAAAACGTCCGGCGTTACCGGTAATAATCGCTCCGCCCACCGGGCTGACGCTTGAACCGGCGGTGGATCCACAGGTACTGGTCCGGGGCCTCGCGCACCATGGCTTCGATGGCCTGGTTGACCCGGGCGGTATCGGCCTCGACATCCTCGCTGGGGAAATTTTCCAGCGGTGCGCCGATCTTCAGGAAGTATTTCCCACCTTCGCGACGGTGGAAATACGGGATCACCGCACAGCCGGTCATCCGCGCCAGCTGGTGCGTGGCCGTGATGGTCGAGGCGGTGTGGCCGAAGAACGGCACGAACACCGTGTCCTTGCCGCGCATGTCCTGGTCCGGCGCATACCAGAGGAAGCCGCCCTTCTTCAGATGCCGCACCGTGGCGCGGATGTCCTCGTTGGCGTACATCGCCTTGGCGTAGCGCAGGCGGCCGAACTTCACCGCCCACTCGTACACCGGGTTGCGGTGCTTGCGGTACATGCCGGACAGTTCAACGTGATCGCACAGCAGGCGGCCGCACATCTCCAGCGTCATGAAGTGGCCGGAGACCAGCAGCACGCCACGGCCTTCGGCCTGCATGCGGTGCAGATGCTCCAGCCCGTCGATCTGTACCTGCGGGCGGATGCTGTCGATGCTGCCCCACCAGGCCCGGGCGAATTCAAAGATGCCTACGCCCAGCGCGTCGAAGCTATCGCGCAGCAGGCGCTGGCGCCAGGCGTCGTCCTTCTCGGGGAAGCACAGCTTCAGGTTGACCTCGGCGGCACGCCGGCGGCTGCTGGCCAGCCGGTAGGCGACCGTGCCGACACCGCGGCCCAGCGCACGCTGCAGCATCCACGGCAGGCGGGCGATCGCGAAGGCGACCAGCATGAAAGCGAAGGTCGGCCAGTGGCGCGGATTGCGCAGGGACGGCCGGGTGGCGGTGGAAGCGTTATCGGACATGCCTCGATTCTAATGGATGCGCCCGGATGCGTCCCGGCAGGGCCATCACGGCGGCGCGGCGTGTCTTCCCCGCGCCGCTCCCGTATCCTTTGTCCATGCGTAAAAGCCCTGTCGAATGGATCCTGCGCGGCCTGTACTCGGCCGTGCTCTACCTGCTGTTGCCGATCACCGTGTACCACCTGGTCTGGCGGGGCTTCCGGGTGCGCGAGTACTTCCAGCGCTGGGATGAGCGCTATGCCTCCTATCCACACTCCAGCGGCCAGCCGCGGGTCTGGCTGCACGCGGTCTCGGTGGGTGAGGTGAACGCCGCAGCGCCACTGGTGAACGCCTTGCGCGCGCTGCGCCCGGACATCCGCTGGGTGATTACCACCATCACCCCGACCGGCTCCGAGCGCGTCCGCTCGCTATGGGGCGATGCCGTCGATCATGTCTATCTGCCGTATGACGTGCCGGGCAGCGTCGGCCGCTTCCTGGGCCACTTCAAGCCCAGCCTGGCGTTGATCCTGGAAACGGAGCTGTGGCCGAACCTGCTGTTCGGCTGCCGCGACCGCAAGATCCCCGTCTACATCCTCAATGCCCGCCTGTCGGCGCGCTCGCTGCGCGGTTACCGGCTGCTCAGTGCCCTGATTGGACGTGCACTGCGCACCGTCACCTGCGTGGCTGCGCAGTCGGCCGACGACGCCGAGCGGTTCATCCAGCTCGGTGCCCGCCCTGAACAGGTGCAGCCGCTGGGTAATCTGAAATTCGACATCGCCACACCGAACGTGCAGGACTTCATCGCGCGCTTCCATGATCTGGTGCCGGCCACGCGTCCGGTCTGGATCGCCGCCAGTACGCACGAGGGCGAAGAGCAGGCCACCATCGATCTGCACCGCCGCCTGCGCGAAGCAGTGCCGGGCCTGCTGCTGTTGTGGGCGCCGCGGCATCCCGAGCGCTTCCCGCGGGTCGAAGCGCTCGTCCGCGAGCAGGGCTGGAAGGTGGCCACGCGCCGCCAGCAGCAGTGGCCGCAGGCAGATACGGATGTGTTCGTGATCGATACCCTGGGCGAGCTGATGTCGTTCTACGGTTGCGCGCAGGTGGCCTTCGTCGGTGGCAGCCTGCAGGCCATCGGCGGCCATAATCTGCTGGAGCCCGCGGCCATGGGCACGGCGGCGGTCACCGGGCCGCACCTGCACAACTTCGCCGAGATTTCCCGACGCATGCGCGAAGCTGGCGCGGTGGTGATCGCCGAGGATGCCAACGGGGTCGGCGATGCGCTGCTGACGCTGCTGCGGGACCCACAGGCGCGCGAAGACATGGCGCGTGCCGGCTGCGAGCTGGTCAGCAACGGCCGTGGCGCGTTGAAGCGCACCGTGGCATTGATCGCCCCGCAGTTGCCGCCGCCGGTGGCGTGATCGCGCCCGGCCTGGCCGCCCTGCATGGCGACCAGGCCGGCCGATCCATCAGCCCGCGGCGACCAGCAGATCCCCCAGGAAGGCATACGCAAACCCGAAGTAGATGAACACGCCGATGAGGTCCATGACCGAGGTGATCATCGGTGCCGACAGCGTGGCCGGATCCGCCCCGATGCGGCGTGCGGCGAAGGGCAGCAGTGCGCCGATGATGCCGCCCAACGCGGTGCACACCAGCATGCTCGAGCCCACCACCAGCAGCACGTCCATGCCCACGCCTTTGCTGAAGTAAGCCAGGATCGCTTCGAGTACGGCAATGGTGATGCCCAGCCCCGCCGCGACCGGCAGTTCGCGCTGGATCACGAACCACACGTCGCGCCAGCTCAGTTTCAGCTCGCCCAGCGCCATGCTGCGGATCACCAGCGTGGCCGACTGGCTGCCGGTATTGCCGCCCATGTCCACGATCGGGGCGATGAAGGCGGCCAGTACGATCACCTGCGACAGCAGCTCCTCCTGCGCGGCGACAAACGTACTGGTGACAATGCCGAAGCAGGTCAGGATCGCCAGCCAGAACACACGCACCCGGAACATCTGCTTGAGCGGCGTGCTGCGTACATCCAGATCGTTGCCGTTCCCGCTCACCGTGCCGCCGAAACGCGCCAGCTGTGAAGCATCCTGTTCTTTCTCGATGTCCATCGCATCATCGACGGTGACAATGCCGATCATGCGGTCGCCCCCATTGGTCACCGGCAGGGCGAGCAGATCGTAGCGACGGATCAGCTCGGCCGCCTGCAGCCGCGGCCAGTGCGCCTTCGCAGCCACCGGCTGCTCATGCATGATCGAGGCGACCGTGCGGTTCTCGTTGGTCAGCACCAGATCGCGCAGTGCAACGGTACCGCGCAGCCGCATCGTATGGTCGAGCACGAACAGGATGTTCACCGTCTCGCTGTGCAGCGCCGTGGCGCGGATATGTGCCAGCGCCTGCGCCACGGTCATCTCCGGTGACACCCAGACATAATCGGACGTCGTCGCCGAACCGACCGTGCCCTCGGGATAGGACGCCATCTTGAGGATGTCGTCGCGCTCCACCTTGGTGAGCGCGGGCAGCAGCTTCTGCTTGGCATCCTCGCCAAGCCGGTTGTACAGGTCGGCGCGATCATCCGATGGCATGTGCTCGAACAGCTGTACGACCGCTTCGCGTGCCATCGCTGCCAGCAGCTGATCCTGGCGTATCTCGGTGAAGTGTGCGAACAGCTCGGCGCGCACCTGCGGCTCGAGCATCATCAGCAAGGGGAGTGTCTTGTCCACGCTCAGTGCATCGAGTGCATCGACCAGATCGGAGGGATGCGTGGTCGCGGCGATGCTGACAAAGCCGGCGGCGTCGAGCGAAAGCGAGAGGGTGCGGATCGAGAACAGGAGGTCTTCGCGGTTCATGGTGGTTCTCCAGCAAAAAGCAGCGCAGTGCGCTGAGGTACACAAGGCCGACGCACGGGCAGGGCTCGAGCGGGGCAGGTATCGGTGGGTGCATGGGCCGTGTGCTGACGTGTACGCGGTCCGGTCGATCGGTGCCGTCAGGCGGCACGCAGGGCGTTACGGTGCAGAGGCCAGGTTGAAGCCGAGCGTGATCCAGTGACCGTCGCGCTGGTGGTGGACACGACCCGCGAGCAGATCCACGCTGGCGCCGCGCCAGAGTTCGTGGCGGACACCGAACTGACTGCTGCGCTGGCGTGTCGCGTCACGTGCGGTTTCGGCCAGCAGCGACCAGTGCGGCGCGGTGACGATTTCCAGGCCGATGCCATCGGTGCGGCCGCGTGCGCCGGCCGTGCGGGCCCAGCCCAGGTTGAGGTGCAGCAGTGAGCGATCGCTGGCGCCAAGGGCGAGGGTCAGGGGCGCGTTGATGCCCCAGTCATCGCCACGCAGGTGGTGCCAGTCGCTACCCACACCGGCACTCAGCGCCAGGCCCCAACGGCGCTGGTCGATGTCGCGCAGCACGCGCTTGGCACCCAGCGCCCATTGCGTGGACGAGACAGCGTGCTGGTGGCTCAGGCCGAGCGACCACTCCGTATCGGCGAAGGTGCAGGCCGGTACGGCGGTCCACTCCGCGCCCGCATCGGTGTGGCGGGCCCAGCTTTCCAGCTGGCAGCGGCCAGCATCGGTGATGGCGGCGTCATCCACCATCAGGCTGGCGGCGGCGCGGGTGTCGAACGGAAGCATCGCCACGGCCACGAGGGGCAGGGCGAACACACGGGAAACGTGCATGGGCAATCTCCAGGCAAACGGAAACGCCAGCGGCACCCTTCTTGGGGTCGGTGGAACGGCGATACGGATGATGCGAGGCGGGCGAGCGTGTCAGCTGCGCCGGTGGGCCCCGTCCTGTGCGGACGGAACCGACCTTGGGGTCAGTGGGTCCGTCGGCTCAGGAGCAGCAACGAGATCGACTATGACTGTCCAAGGAGGGGGCCTCTGGAGGGAAAGGGAAGGTGGTGCGGGGCGGACCTTAGTCACCCGGCGAGGTCAGGTCAACAGGTTTCTGTCGTTTGACTGCGTTCTGTGGGCCTGGTCGCGGTTGAGAGTGCTTACTGGTGGGGAGTTTTTAGTGGTGGTCGGTCAGGGAGAGCTGCGTTGCAACGTGCGGCAGACTGTCGCGACCGGCCCTATGGCGAACCAATCAATCAAGCGGCGGCAATAGAAAAAACAAAGCTGAACAAACTTGAAGCGGATGTATTGGAGGTGCTTTACTCCGCAAGGTGGTGGTGTGCCTGTTCGCCTTCGTCCCCGGAACAAACCCGCCTTCTGCGAATCTTGCAGCGCCGGCATGTGCGGATGAGTCGCGTGGGAAATGGATGTCCAACTTCGGGGAACATGATGAAGCATGCTGCTATCGGCGCTTCGCTGGTGCTGATGATGTCTTCTGTCCACGCGCGGGACACCGCGAAGGAGCCGTTGGAAGAGGCCGAACGTCGACTTGCGAAGAGTCGGAAGGTCGACGTGCTCGGGGCAAACATCTTTGGTGACCAAGTCAGCAATTCGAATGGCGCACTGTCTTTCTCGGTGACCGATGTCAGTCTGCCGAACGTCAAAGAGACGCATCTGAATACTGCCTCAAATGGCCAGCAGTATCCCAGCAAGCCGGAAGTGAGGCCGGCGCGCCCAGAAGGAATTCCTGGAGGTTGATGACATGGTAGAGGACTACAGCATGGTTGAGGATATGCCGGACTTTGCTCAGTGGGTCGATGCCAATGCCGGTGCATTTGACTTCTCTGATTACATTCATGCTCAGGTTGTGCAAGGGAGGATGACAACCGATGTGCTAGGTGCATTAGTTGGATGGCTATGGCCTCAGCTTCTAGAAGTGGGAGGGCTGATCGTACTTGCGTCAGAGAAGGACAAGCTGCCGCTCCTGAAATCGCAGGATTTGTCGGATGGTGAGGTCGAGTACTGGTGCAACTTCACGAATATTGATGGCATGTTGCCAGGGGTTCCTGTTTCTTTCACTGGTCACCTGGCGCACATAGTCCATGACATGTGGAGCGCGAAACTACAGGGCGAGTTTCCGTCTAAGCAATTTAAGGTAAGTGTTGTTGAGTCTCGAGATCAGAACGAGTTGAGCGTAACGTTTCAGCAGATGCGGTAGCGAGCAGGCAGTTGGTGTCGCGAATAAAACAGCGGTACTACGATAGTGGCGGCTGGATCTAGATCCACAACGAGGGTGCAACGCAGCGGGGCTTTATACTGAATGAGCAGCTCGATGGAGCGCCAGTGACCAAAGGATCAGGGACGGGTTGGATGAAACGGATACTCTCGGCAGGGCTATTGCTCGTAGCTGCGCAGACTGGTTGGGCGCAGGAAACGGTGCGGTACGTGCACACGGATGCGTTGGGTTCGCCTGTGGCTTACTCCAATGCTGCAGGCGTGGTAACCGAGCGCATTGTGTATGAGCCGTATGGCAACGCTTTGGGTGCGGTGTCAGTCGATGGTCCGGGTTTCACCGGCCATGTTCGGGATGGCGCCACGCTCCTCAGCTACATGCAGCAGCGGTACATGGATCCGCAGCTGGGTATGTTCCTATCGGTTGATCCGGTGGTGGTTGATATGAAGTCTGGCGCGAAGTTCAATAGATACGCGTACGCGTTGAACAATCCGTACAAGTTTATCGACCCGGACGGTCGTGATGAAGAGTGGTTCTCAAACGTTGATCAGATGGGGAATCCTGGCTTCGGGAATGAGCTCGGTGACGATGCTTTTCACTACAATGGCAGCGCTCTGTTAGCTCTGAGCACAGGTGGCGTAACTCTACCGGGAATTCTTCGAGCAATTGCTGCCCCTTTTGCCAGGGCTGCGGTATCGGAGGTGCAAGGTCGCACTGTTGCCGGAGTGAAGGTTGGGGATAAGCCCGCTGATACCAGAACGGCGCTGGAGGATGCTGGGTACATGGGAACGCGGATATTGAACGACGCTGGCACGGAATCGGGAACGCTTCACAATGTGTCGTCTATGAAGATGGACGTTAGAGTCATGGACGGCGGGCCGAAGCATCCACCCAGAATATCGGTGACGCGAGAAGGTAACCCGCGTCAGCCCGTAAATCCTGAGAATGGGAAAAACTTTGGCAATATTCCCAAGGGCGAACAGCGCACGGGAAGTCATATTTACTATCGAGAGAAACCATGATGGCGCGAATCGAGAGGAAGGAAGTTGATGTGGCGGCAGCCCGCTCGAGCTTGGAGAGAATGTTGCTTGGTTCCTATCTTGATTCATTCAACGTCAGCAGCCTTCAGGTAATTTTGAGGTTAATTAACACCAGGGCGTGTCCTGGTAAATCGCTGTACGTGGATCTGAGCTTTTCCTGTGCGGCCACTCTTCGTGACGGGCGCACCTTTTCCAGCAATCCCGGGAATGTTGATTTCTTTGTGGGGAGAGAGGAATTTCTTCCTGAGGTCTATGGAAAGATCGGCGCTGGAATCTCCGGTGTTGACCTCGATTCCGACGGTCGACTTGTTCTTTCTATGGGTGACTCAGTCATTGAGTTGTTTGCTACGGACGAGGATATGGTTCTTGAGGAATCCGTCTGGCAAGTCGCGATGGAGAATCCGACCGGTTCTGGCCTATCTTTAGGTGGCTCTGTTTCCTGTGTTTCAACGGGCAATGCTGTCATATTCACGTTCGGCATTGAATCGTAGTCATCATTGTCTGCAGCCATCCGTAGGGCCAGTCTGGGCTGGATCCTCTCCCCGCATGCGGGTGGCCGAGATCAGTTGCTGGGGTTCAGATGGCTTGGTTGCACTGCGTAAGTCATAGGTTCGATTCCTATTTCCGGTACCAGATACAGCAAAAAGCCCCAGCCTTGGTCGGGGCTTTTTGTTTGAATCGCCCCGCCAGATGAGTCCGCCAAAAAATGTTTGTTCGGGCGAAGCAGTGGTTGAGCTGACGCGGTGCCATGACGTCATGGGGCGAGTGAAGCGCGTTCGTGTTCTCCACCACATTGAAGTGCATCTTCAGCGATCGATCGTTCATGAAAAGCACCCATAAAAAAACCACCCGCATGCGGGTGGTTTTTCTGTCTCGCCCTGCGCCGTCGATCAGTTGACGGTGGTGCTCGGCGTGGCGGCCTTCTGGGTCAGCAGGCGGTTGATGTCCTGCAGTTCGGCGATGTCCAGCGTGCCGACCGCCTGGCCCAGCTGCAGGCGGTTCTGCAGGAAGGTGTAGCGGGCGTTGGCGTAGTCCAGCTGTGCGGAGAACAGGATGCGCTGGTTCTGGATCACGTCCAGCACGGTACGCGTGCCGACTTCCAGGCCGACCTGCGAAGCGTCATAGGCGCTCTGTGCCGACACGACCGCCAGGCGACGCGCTTCCACTTCGCTGATGCCCGCCACCAGGGTCTGGTAGGCATTGCGGGTGTTGCGGTCCAGGGCACGCTTCTGCTGCTCGTAACCGTCCTGGGCGATGTCGCGCTGGGCCAGCGCCTGGCGCACGCCGGACTGGGTAGCACCGCCGGAGAAGATCGGCACGTTGAGGGTCAGGCCGACGCTGTTGGTGCGGCGGTCCGGGCTGAAGCTGCCGCTGTCGCCGACCACATCGCCCCAGCTGGCCGACTTGCCGGCGGTGGCACCGAGCGACAGAGTCGGGTAGTGCGCGCCGCGGGCGGCCGAGACGCCGGATTCGGCGGCGTTGACCTTCAGTTCCTGCGCCTTCAGCGCCGGGTTCTGTGCCACGGCCTCGTTCACCAGCGTATCGATGGTGGCGTACTTGGCCGGCAGCTCCGGACGGAAATCGGCCGGCAGAGCGCGCAGGTCGGTGACCGGCTGGCCGGTCAGCTCAGTCAGCGCCTGGTAGGCGTCGGCCAAGGTGTTCTGCGCGATGATCGTGTTGGCGCGCGCCTGATCGTACTGGGCACGGGCTTCGTGCACGTCGGTGATCGGGGCCAGGCCCACTTCCAGGCGCTTGTCGGCGAAGTCGAACTGCTTCTTGGCAGCGGCTTCGTTGGTCTGCGCGGCCGACAGCGATTCAATGCCCACCAGCACGTTGAAGTACGCCGCCGAGGTGCGCACGATCAGGTCGTCGTTGGCCGAATCCAGGGTGAAGTCGGCCGCCTTGCTGAGCTCGCGCTGCGAACGCAGGTTGGCGAACTGGGTGAAGTTGAAGACCGTCTGGCTGCCGTTGATCGTGTAGTTCCGGCTCTTGGTGGTGAACGAGCTGGAGGTCAGATCATGGTTCGGGTTGGTGCGGCTGCGGTTGAGCGAGGCCTCGCCGTTGAGCTGCGGCAGCAATGCGGCACGCGCCTGCACGGCGCCTTCCTTGTCATACAGGCGGGTCGACTCGGCAGCCGAGAGCTGCGGATCGCCATTGCGCGCCATTTCGTAGACCTGCAGCAGGTCGGCGGCAGAGGCGGTCATCGGCAGCAGGGCGGCGGCCAGCGCAAGGGCGAGGGATCGGCGGATCATTGCGGCTTCCTTGGACTCAGAGTTGGAACTGGGGTGCCGGGGCGGCACCGCGCAGGTAATCGATATCGGTTTCGAACAGCGATTCAGTGGTGCCGTCCGCCTTGACCAGCACCGCTTCCATGACCGGCGACCGGCCACGGATCACGAACAGTCGACCGCCGGGACGCAGCCACTGGGCGAAACGTGACGGGATGACATCCACCGCGCCGGTGACGCAGATCGCATCGAAGCGGCGCTCGGTGTCCCAGGTCAGGGCGTCGGCGGTTTCGATGCGGACGTTGTTGCCCAGGCCGGCCGCGTCCAGGCGCGCACGCGCGGTCGTGGCCAGCTCGGCATCGATTTCCAGGCTCAGCACTTCGCGGGCCAGCTCGCCCATGCAGGCGCTCAGGTAGCCGCTGCCGGTGCCGATTTCCAGCACTTCATCGCCCGGCTGCAGATCCAGCGCCTGCAGGGTGCGGCCTTCGATGACCGGCTTCATCATCTTCTGGCCGTTGCCCAGCGGCAGCTCGATATCGGTGTAGGCCAGGGCCCGGTGCGATTCAGCGACGAACGCCTCCCGCGGCAAGCGTGCCAGTACATCGAGCACGCGAATTTCCAGCACATCCCAGGGGCGGATCTGCTGTTCGACCATCAGTTCGCGGGCGTGGGAGTAATCGATCGTCATGAGGTTCTATATCCAGCGCAGTGGGCCGGCCATTTTACCGGTGCCGGGAGCCGGCGGCGCGCTGAGAGCATCGCTGCCGTCGCGCCGGGGTCGCAGTGCCGGAAGTCACCGCGACCTCCGGTCCATTCAGTTTAGTCCCGCCGGGCATACGCCCGCAGGAAAAAGTCGACGCTGGCGCTCACGTGGGCGTCGGCATCGCACTCGGCCGGGGCCGGCCGCAACCCGCACATCATATGCGTATGCAGCTCGCCCTTGATCAAGGTCAGGAACTGGATCGCGGCGGTCGGGAAATCGGTGATCTCCAGCTCGCCGCGGGCGGTGCGGGCCCGCAGGAAGTCGGCCAGCGCGTCGGTGGTCCGCTGCGGGCCGGCCAGCCAGAACATCTCGCGGATCCGGTCATCGGTATCCGGGGACATCATCACCCGCTGCACGGCGACCGCCGCATCGGAGGTGATCAGGCTGAAGAACGCATGGCCGATGCCCATCAGCTGGTCACGCAGCGGGCCTTCGATGTCGGTGACGAACAGCTCGTCCGGCAGCATCTCGACGCACTTGGATTGCACAGCTTCGGTGAAAAGGGTTTCTTTGTCGCCGAAATGGCTGTAAACGGTCAGCTTCGAAACGCCTGCCTGGGCAGCGATGCTGTCCATGCTCACACCGTTGTAGCCCTGGTCGACGAACAGCGATTTGGCGGCTTCCAGAATGGCCGCGCGCTTGCCCAGATCCTTCGGGCGCCCCGGTCCGGCGGCCTTGGCGGGCGGCTTGGAGGGCGATGTAGAGGGGGTGGCATCAGTCATCCAAACAATACTAGACCAATCGGTTCGATATTTATACTATACCGGCTGGTTCAATATTGAAGCGGCTGGAACAGTGTGTCTCCAGCGGCTTTTCCCGGGTTACTTTTCAGGTCCAGGACCTCATGAAAAACATGCGATGGATGGGTGGTGGGTTGCTGGCGATCGCGCTGGCAGCATGTGGCAAGCAGGACGCCGAGCCGGTCGCGCCGATTCCGGTGCTGGTGGTCCACGCCGGCACCGTGGCCGGCCAGGAAGTGGCTGCCTATCCCGGTGAGATCCGGGCCCGCGAGGAAAGCCCGCTGTCGTTCCGCGTCGGGGGCAACCTGATCAAGCG
The DNA here is from genome assembly GCF_026130205.1 of Stenotrophomonas sp. SRS1. NCBI lineage: Bacteria > Pseudomonadati > Pseudomonadota > Gammaproteobacteria > Lysobacterales > Lysobacteraceae > Stenotrophomonas > Stenotrophomonas sp. SRS1. Next base: position 677,508 of record NZ_JAINFD010000002.1, read on the forward strand.
CCATGTCGATGCCGGCCAGCGCGTGCGCAAGGGCCAGCTGCTGGCCGAGCTGGACGCCGCCGACTATGCCTCGCAAGCCAGTGCGTCGCAGGCGCAGCTCGCTGCCGCCGAAGCCGACCTGGTCCGCGCCCGGGATGACCAGAAGCGCTACGCCACGTTGGCCGAGCAGCAGCTGGTCAGCCAGTCCGCGCTGGACAGCCAGACGGCTGCCTTCAAGGCTGCGCAGGGCCAGGCCAATGCCGCCCGCGCCAATCTGGCCGTGGCCCGCAACCAGGCCGAGTATGCGCAGCTGCGTGCGCCGGCCGATGGCGTGATCGCCAGCCGCCAGGCCGAAGCCGGGCAGGTGGTCAGTGCCGGGCAGACCGTATTCACCCTGGCCGCGGATGGCGGCCGCGAAGTCGTGATCGCGCTGCCGGAAAGCAACATCCGCGATTACCAGGTGGGCCAGCCGGTGCAGGTGGAACTGTGGAACCGCCCGGGCCAGCTGTTGGCCGGCACGATCCGTGAGATCGCCCCGGCCGCCGATGCCCAGGGGCGTACCTATGCCACCCGCGTCAGCCTGGCCCCGGAAGCCCTGACCGAAGTGGAACTGGGCCAGAGCGCGCGCGTGTTCGCCGCGGCCGGTCGCCAGGGCACGCTGCAGTTGCCGCTCGGGGCGGTGCAGCGCGGTGCCGATGGGCGCAGCAGCGTGTGGGTCGTCGATCCAGCCAAGCGCACGTTGAAAGCCACGCCGGTGACGGTCGGCGCGTACGGCGTTGAATCCGTTCCGGTGCTGAGCGGGGTGAACGCGAACGACTGGGTGGTGGCCGCCGGCGGCCATCTGCTGCGCGAGGGCCAGCCGGTGACGGCAGTGGACCGCCAGAACCGCCCGGTGCTGGCACCGGCAGCCAAGCCTGCCGCCGCCGCCGCGCCTGCCACCGGCAAGGGAAACTGATCCCGTGCGCCGCTTCAACCTCTCCGAATGGGCGCTGGGCAACCGGCCACTGGTGCTGTTTGCGATGCTCGCCTTCGCGATCATCGGCGCGTGGTCGTACAAACACCTGGGCCAGTCCGAAGATCCACCGTTCACCTTCAAGGTGATGGTGGTGCGCACGAACTGGCCCGGCGCGACCGCCGAACAGGTCTCACGCCAGGTCACCGAGCCGATCGAGAAAGCACTGCTGAACACCGGGCAATACGAGTTCATCCGCTCCTACTCGCGCCCGGGCGAATCGCAGGTGATCTTCGTGGCGCGCGACAGCCTGCGCTCCAAGGCGATTCCCGACCTCTGGTACCAGGTACGCAAGCGCGTGGGCGACATCAAGCCGACGCTGCCGCGCGAAATCGTCGGCCCGTTCTTCAACGATGAATTCGGCGATACCTTCGGCAACATCTACGCGTTGACCGGGCAGGGCTTCGACTACGCGGTGATGCGCGACTACGCCGACCGCATCCAGCTGGAACTGCAGCGCGTGCCGGATGTGGGCAAGATCGAACTGGAAGGCCTGCAGGACGAGAAGGTCTGGATCGAGCTGTCCAACACCAAGCTGGCTACGCTGGGCGTGTCGCTGCAGCAGGTGCAGCAGGCATTGGCCGACCAGAATGCCATTGCTGCCACCAGTTTCTTCGAAACCCCGACCGATCGTGTGCAGCTGCGCGTCACCGGCCAGTTCAAGAGCGTGGAGGATATCCGCAGCTTCCCGATCCAGGCTGGCGACCGCACCGTGCACCTGGGCGACATTGCCGAGATCAAGCGCGGTTTTGCCGATCCGGCGTCGCCGAAGATGCGCTTCATGGGTGAGGACGCGATCGGCATCGCGGTGGCGATGAAAGACGGCGGCGACATCCTCAAGCTGGGTAGTACGCTGGACGCCGAGTTCGAACGCCTGCAGAAGACGCTGCCGGCCGGCATGCAGCTGCGCAAGGTCTCCGACCAGCCGCATGCGGTGGAAGAGTCCGTCGGCGAGTTCGTGCAGGTGCTGACCGAAGCGGTGGTGATCGTGCTGCTGGTGAGCTTCTTCTCGCTCGGCCTGCGCACCGGCCTGGTGGTGGGCGTGACCATTCCGCTGGTGCTGGCGATGACGTTCTTCGTCATGCATTACTTCGGCATCGGCCTGCACAAGATTTCCCTCGGCGCGCTGGTGCTGGCGCTGGGCCTGTTGGTGGACGATGCGATCATCGCGGTGGAGATGATGGCCACCAAGATGGAGCAGGGCTACGACCGCCTGCGCGCGGCCAGTTTCGCGTGGGAGTCGACCGCCTTCCCGATGCTGACTGGCACGCTGATCACCGCGGCCGGCTTCCTGCCGATCGCCACGGCTGCCTCCAGCACGGGCGAATACACCCGCTCCTTGTTCCAGGTGGTGACCATCGCGCTGGTGGTGTCGTGGATCGCCGCGGTGCTGTTCATTCCGTACCTGGGCGACAAGATGTTGCCGGACCTGTTCAACCCGCAGCCGCCCAAGCCGGACAGCCTGGCGGGGCGCTGGCATGCCCGTCGCCTGCAGTGGGCCGACCGCCATCCCGCGTTCGCGCGCTGGATCGCGCCGAAGGTGCATGCGCACGACCATGATCCGTACCAGCGTCCGTTCTACGTGCGCTTCCGCCGTTTCCTGGATGTCTGCCTGCGCCATCGCTGGTGGGTGATCGCCGCCACCGCCGCGCTGTTCGTGTTCTCGCTGTTGATCTTCCGCTTCGTGCCGCAGCAGTTCTTCCCGGATTCGACCCGCCCGGAACTGATGGTGGACATCGAGCTGGCCGAGGGTGCCTCATTGCAGGCCACCCAGGCCCAGGCGGCCAAGCTGGAAAAGCTGCTCAAGGACCGCGAAGGCATCAGCAATTACGTGGCCTACGTGGGCACCGGCTCGCCGCGTTTCTACCTGCCGTTGGACCAGCAGCTGCCGGCCACCAACTTCTCGCAGTTCGTTGTGCTGACCGAGAATGCCACCGCACGTGAGGCGACCCGCGACTGGCTGCTCAAGGATGTGATTCCGCAGTTCCCGGACGTGCAGATGCGCGTGACCCGTCTGGAGAACGGCCCGCCGGTCGGCTACCCGGTGCAGATGCGCATCTCCGGCGAGCATATCGAGCAGGTGCAGGCCATCGCACGGCAAGTGGAAGCCAAGGTGCGTGCAAATCCACACGTGATGAACGTCAACCTGGACTGGAGCGAGCCGAGCAAAGTGGTGCGGCTGGTGATCGACCAGGACCGTGCACGCGCACTGGGTGTGAGCAGCGCGCAGGTGAGCCAGTTGCTGGGTACCTCGTTGTCGGGCATGAGCGTGAGCACTTACCGGGAGGGCAACCGCCTGATCGAAATGCTGCTGCGTGGCCCGGACAACGAGCGTGTGCGCTTGGACATGCTGGGCAGCCTGGCCATTCCGACTGCCAGCGGCACCTCGGTGACGCTGTCGCAGGTGGCGCGCCTGGAGTACGTGTTCGAGGACGGCATCATCTGGCACCGCAACCGCCTGCCGACGGTGACCGTGCGCGCCGACATCGCCGACGCCAAGCAGCCGCTGGACGTGGTGCAGCAGATCCTGCCGACGCTGGAGGGCATCCGTGCCGAGCTGCCGTCAGGCTACCTGCTGGAAACCGGCGGTACGGTAGAGGATTCCACCCGTGGCCAGGATTCGATCAAGGCCGGCATGCCGTTGTTCCTGATCGTGGTGGCGACCTTGCTGATGCTGCAGCTGCGCAGCTTCTCGCGTGCGGCGATGGTGCTGGTCACCGCACCGCTGGGCATCATCGGCGCGACCCTGTTCCTGCTGCTGTTCCGCGCGCCGTTCGGCTTCGTGGCGCTGCTGGGGACGATCGCGCTGGCCGGCATGATCATGCGCAACTCGGTGATCCTGATCGATCAGATCCAGCAGGATATCGACGCAGGGCATGACCGCTGGCACGCGATCATCGACGCCACCGTGCGCCGCTTCCGCCCGATCGTGCTGACGGCGTTGGCGGCGGTGCTGGCGATGATTCCGCTGTCGCGCAGTGCCTTCTACGGCTCGATGGCGATCTCGATCATGGGCGGCCTGATCGTCGGCACCGTGTTGACCCTGGTGTTCCTGCCGGCGCTGTATGCCGCGTGGTTCCGGGTGAAGCCGGATGAGGCGAAGACCAGCGAAGGCTGAGGGACGATGAAGCCGGCCGATGGCCGGCTTCATTGTTTGAGTGCGACGCAAATGCCTGTCGTCTTCGTCGTGCCAGCAAGCGCACAATGCACACCGGATTTCTTTGGTCGCGCATGATGTCGTCACGTTCCTCTTCTCGGTTCGCCACTGCGGCGGCGATCGTTCTGCTGATGGTTTCCGCGTTGCCAGCGCAGGCGACCACCGCTGCCGGTTTCCAGCGCGATCTCGTCGAGCTGCTGGAGTGCCGTGCCTCACCGGCAACGATGCAGGCGGTGACGACCGCGTTGCGTGGCGCACGGTATGGCGCGCCGCAGGAACGACCGGCGCATCTGCAGGGCTGGAGCTTCACGCGCAGCGGTGACGAGGAGCACGCGACGACCCTCATCGACATGCCGGTGACGTTGACGGCACACGGCATCACAACGCACCGCGTGGTGGCGGATGACATGGGTTTCTCGATTCCCGTCGATGCAGGGCAGCGCGCGCGCATTGTCAGCGGGAACGGGCTGCAACGCCGATCTAGCACCTTGCGTGAGCCGTTCCAGGTATGGTCAGCGCCCGCTGCATCCGGTAGGCCCTCATCGGCGGGCTCCATCGTGGTGAGCAGCGATGGTGAGGGCTATCGGGTGGGATGTGATTATCCCGGTCCGATGCAGGACGCGCGTGTTCCACCGCGATTGCGCGACACCGCCACGGCCAGTGATATGGGGGCTGCGCTCGAGTGCCGGGCTGACGACGCTGCCATGCAGCGCATCGCGAACATGTGGGAGCGTGTGTCGGAACTGTCGCCGCTGGCATGGCCGGACAATGTCAGCGCGGTTGCCGAGCGTGAGTACCGTGTTGATGGCCAGGAGATGCCAGTCATGGTCATCACCCTGGAGCAGCCGGTGGCGTTGAAGGGCGTGGCTGCGACGTCGCTCGTCCTTGCGTATGGCGGCTACATCGCAGCCGACATGGGCGATGCGCCGCTGAAGGCGGTGCTCGACGCCACTGGCCTGGGCGCGGCGGATCGTCAGGCGGAAGGGTATTGGATGCGCGAAGCTTCCCGGGAGGCGTCCTCCGGATACACGCGCGTGCAGGCATTCAGCGTGATACCCACCGACGGCGGTGGCGTGCTGGCCGGCTGTATGACGAGCGAGGTCCGCTCGGCGGACTGAGTGCTGCCGTAGGAGATACGGCAGGGCGCAGCGGGTGAACACCGCTGCGCCGCTTCACCGGTCTGCCCTCAGTAAACGCCCTGCGCCAGCATCGCATCGGCGACTTTGACGAAGCCGGCGATATTGGCGCCATCCACGTAGTTCACGCTGCCGTCGGCACGCTTGCCGTGGCGAACGCAGTTGGCGTGGATGTCCTTCATGATCCCATGCAGGCGTTCGTCGACATCGGCGTGATGCCACGACAGCCGCTGCGCGTTCTGGCTCATTTCCAGCCCCGAGGTGGCCACGCCACCTGCATTGCTGGCCTTGCCCGGTGCGTACAGGGTGCCGGCCTCGAGGAAGACCTCCACCGCCTCCAGCGTGGAGGGCATGTTGGCGCCTTCGGCCACGCACAGCACACCGTTGTCCACCAAAGCGCGGGCATCGTCTTCGTCCAACTCGTTCTGGGTGGCGCAGGGCAGGGCGATCTCGGCCGGGATATGCCAGGGACGCTTGCCGTCGAGGTACTCGAAGCGCGTGTCATCGGCCAGTTCGGACAGGCAGCCGCGGCGCTCGTTGCGCAGTTCCACCACCTCCTGCAGCGCTGCGTCATCGAAGCCATCGCGGGCATACAGCGTGCCACCGGAATCGGAGAGCGTGAGCACTTTTGCGCCCAGTTCGATGGCCTTGATCGCGGCATGCTGGGCGACGTTGCCAGCGCCGGAAATCAGCACCTTCGCGCCATCGGTATCGCGGCGGGCATGGTGCAGCATCTGCTCGACGAAGTAGACCGTACCGAAGCCGGTCGCCTCCGGGCGCATCAGGCTGCCACCGTAGGACAGGCCCTTGCCGGTGAACACACAGGAGGCGTCGTTGGTGATCTTCTTCATCATGCCGGTCATGTAGCCGACCTCGCGTGCGCCTACGCCGATGTCACCGGCCGGCACATCGGTATCGGCACCAAGGTGACGATGGAGCTCCAGCATCAACGCCTGGCAGAAGCGCATCACTTCGGCGTCGCTGCGGCCTTTGGGATTGAAATCCGCGCCGCCTTTGCCACCGCCCATGGGCAGGGTAGTGAGCGCGTTCTTCAGCGTCTGCTCGAACGCGAGGAACTTCAGGATCGACTGGTTGACCGATGGATGAAAGCGCATGCCGCCCTTGAACGGGCCGATCGCCGAACTGTGCTGCACGCGCCAGCCGCGATTCACATGGGTCTTGCCGGCGTCATCGGCCCAGGCCACGCGGAACTGGATCACCCGCTCCGGCTCCACCAGCCGCTCCAGCAGGCCGTGTTCCAGGTAGCGGGGGTTGCGCTCCAGGAACGGCCACAGGCTCTGGATCACTTCTTTGACGGCCTGCAGGAATTCCGGCTGATGCGGATCGCGCTGGGCCACGTGGTTGAGAAAGTCGGCAGAGGAACGATGGTTCAAGGGCTTTCCTTGTTGGGGGCCAGCCGCTGGCAGCGACGTGGCCGACGGGACAGGGAGGCCGTGCGGGAGGTGGAAACACGAACGCGGCCCTGAGGCCGCGTCCTTGCGATCATTGCAGCTTGGCAAGGACCGCGTCGGTCGCTGCGGCGGTACTCACCGCATAACCCTTGGCGGCGAGATCGGCGGTGAACACGCCGTCATCCAGCACGGCATACACCGCTGCCTCGACCGTAGCAGCTTCTTCGTCCAGCCCCAGTGAATGACGCAGCAGCATCGCCGCGCTGAAGATCGTGGCATACGGGTTGGCAATGCCCTTGCCCGCGATGTCCGGTGCCGAGCCATGGATCGGCTCGTAGATGCCCACTGCGCCGGGTTCGCCCAGCGACGCCGAGGGCAGCAGGCCGAGCGAACCGGCCAGCATCGAGGCTTCGTCGGTGAGGATGTCGCCGAACATGTTCTCGGTCACGATCACGTCGTACTCGCGCGGCTTGGCCAGCAGGTGCATGGCCATCGAATCGACCAGCTGGTGCTCCAAGGCGATCTCCGGGAATTCCTCGCGGCCGATGCGCGCAGCGACATCACGCCACAGGCGCGAGGTTTCCAGCACGTTGGCCTTGTCCACCGAGGTGACCTTGCCGCGGCGGGTCTGCGCCAGCCCGAACGCGGTGCGCATGACGCGCTCGATCTCGCCGACGCTGTAGCTGCACAGGTCGCTGGCGGTATCGGCAGTGCGGGTCTTCTCACCGAAGTAGATGCCGCCGGTCAGCTCACGCACGACCACGAAGTCCACGCCCTCCAGCAGCTCGGCCTTGATCGGCGAGGCACCGAGCGCAGCCGCATGCGTGCGCACCGGGCGCAGGTTGGCGTACAGCCCCAGCGCCTTGCGGATCGCCAGCAGGCCCTGCTCCGGGCGGACCTTGGCATTCGGGTCGGACCACTTCGGGCCGCCGACCGCGCCGAGCAGGATGGCGTCTGCCTTGCGGCAAGCGTCCAGCGTGTTGGCCGGCAGCGGCTCGCCGTGGCGATCGATGGCGATGCCACCGATGTCGTGTTCCTGGAACCCGAAGGTGTGTCCGAAACGGGTGGCGACGGCCTCCAGCACCGCCACGGCGGCAGCGGCGACTTCCGGACCGATGCCGTCACCCGGCAATACGACAATCTCAGCGTGCATGTTCACTCTCGTAACGTTCAATGTCAGGGGTACGGCCCAACAGATACCCCAATTGGTCCACGCCTTCCAGCAGACAGGTCTGCGAGAAGCCATCCAGCGGGAAGGCATACACGCGCCCATCGGGGGTGCGCAGTTCGCGCGCGGCCACATCGATGGTCAATTCGTCATCCGGGCGCTGCATCAGCGTCTGCACATCGGCTTCGTCCAGCACGATCGGCAGCAGACCGTTCTTCAGCGCGTTGCCGCGGAAGATATCGGCGATCTCGCTGCTGACGATGGCGCGCAGGCCCAGGTCGGTCAGGGCCCACGGCGCATGCTCACGCGAGGAGCCGCAGCCGAAGTTGCGGCCGGCCAGCAGGATGCTGCGGCCGGCGTTGTGCGGCTGGTTGAAGGCGAACGCCGGGTTCGGCACGCCCTCGCTCTGCCAGCGCCAATCATTGAACGCGTGCTTGCCCAGGCCGACGCGCTCGGTGGTGGACAGAAAGCGCGCCGGAATGATCTGGTCGGTGTCGATGTTGGTCTCGCGCAGCACCACGCTGGTCGAGGTCAGGGTACGGAAGCCGCTCATCAGGCCACCTCCAGCGTGGCATACAGTTCGCGCGGGTCAGCCACGCGGCCGTTCACCGCGGCCCAGGCGGCCGTCATCGGCGAGGCCAGCAGGGTCCGCGAGCCGGGGCCTTGGCGGCCTTCGAAATTCCGATTGCTGGTACTGACCGCCAGTTGTCCCGGCGCGACCAGATCGCCGTTCATGGCGATGCACATCGAACAGCCCGGCTCGCGCCATTCGGCACCGGCCGCGCGCACCACCACATCGATGCCTTCGGCTTCGGCTTGGCGCTTGACGATTTCCGAGCCCGGCACCACCAGCATGCGCACGCTCGGGGCGACGCGGCGGCCCTGCAGCACCTGCGCCACTTCACGCATGTCGCTCAGGCGGCCGTTGGTGCAGGAGCCGACGAAGACCACATCCACCGGCGTGCCGGCCAGAGTCTGCCCGGCGTGGAAGTGCATGTAGTCCAGGCCCTTCTGCGCGGCCGCGTCGTTGGCCGCCGGAATCGGCTGGTCCACGGCGATGGCGGTGCCGGGGTGGGTGCCCCAGGTCAGGGTGGGGCGGATGTCGGCGGCATCGATGTGGACCTCGACATCGAAGCGCGCACCGACATCGCTGCGCAGCTGCGACCACGCGGCCACGGCAGCATCGAATTCGGCGCCCTTGGGACCACGCGGGGTGGCGGCCACCCAGTCGAAGGTGATCTGGTCGGGGGCGACCATGCCTGCACGTGCCCCGGCTTCGATGGACATGTTGCACAACGTCATGCGCTGCTCCATGTCCATCGCTTCGATCGCGCTGCCACGGAACTCCAGCACATGGCCGGTGCCGCCGTTGACGCCGATCACACCGATGATGTGCAGCACCACGTCCTTGGCGCCGACGCCCTGGGCCAGCGCGCCATCGACGGTGATCGCCATCGTCCTGGCTTTGCGCTGCAGCAGGCACTGCGTCGCCAGCACATGGCCGACCTCGCTGGTGCCGATGCCAAAGGCCAGCGCGCCAAATGCACCATGCGTGGAGGTGTGGCTGTCGCCACAGACGATGGTCATGCCGGGCTGGGTGAAGCCCTGCTCAGGGGCGATCACATGCACGATGCCGCGGCTGGCCGACTGCAGGTCGAACAGCTCGATGCCATGCGCGGCGCAGTTGTCGGCCAGCATCGCTACCTGGGCTTCGGAGGCGGCGCTGGCATAGGGCAGCTTGCCGTCGGCGCCGGCCGGCAGGGTGGGGGTGGAGTGATCCATCGTGGCCTTGGTCCGGTCCGGACGGCGCGGAGAGAGGCCGCGCTCGCGCAGTTCGGTGAAGGCCTGCGGTGAGGTCACTTCGTGGATCAGGTGCAGGTCGATGTACAGCACGGCGGGCGCGCTGTCGGTCTCGGGAACGACGACGTGGGCATCCCACAGTTTGTCGTACAGGGTGCGGGGAGCTGGGGTCATGGACTGGCCTTGCTGCAGTTCGGGATACGTAATGGGGTGTTCAGGCCGCGGCGGTGGTCGCGGGCTGCTCAGCTGTCGCATTGCGCTGGCGCAGCAGACGGTTGGCCACCTCCAGCCACGCCAGTGCGGAGGCTTCGATGATGTCGCGGCTGGTGCCGGTGCCTTCGTACTCCACACCCTCGTGGCGTACGCTCAGGTTGGCTTCGCCGCGCGCATCGGCGCCGATGCCCACACTGTGCACGTGGTAGCTGTCCAGCATCAACTGCACGCCGGTGGCGGCCGACAATGCGCCGAACAGCGCGTCGACCGGACCATCGCCCTGCGCCGTCTCGGCCACACGGTTGCCCTCCGGATCGGACAGCTCGACCAGCGCATTGGCGCGGCTGCCGACGTCGCTGATCGTCATCGAGGCCAGCCGGTAGCCGTTCTGGGTGGCGCTGCCCTGCATCAGGGTCTGCAGGTCGGCGTCGGTGACCACGCGCTGCTGCTCGCACAGCGCCTTGAACTGCTCGAAGACGTGCTTCAGCTCCTCCTCGTACAGGAAGAAGCCCAGCGCACGCAGGCGTTGTTCGACCGCAGCGCGGCCACTGTGGCGGCCCAGCACCATCTGCGAGGACTCCCAGCCGACGTCTTCCGGGCGCATGATTTCGTAGGTGCCGCGGTGGCGCAGCATGCCGTGCTGGTGGATGCCCGACTCGTGGGCGAAGGCGTTGGCGCCGACGATCGCCTTGTTGCGCTGGACCGGCATGCCGACCAGGCGCTGCAGCAGCTGCGAGGTGGCCACGATGCGCGGGGTGTTGATGCGCGTGTCTTCGTCGTAGAAGGCATTGCGGACCTTCAGCACCATCGCGATTTCTTCCAGCGAGCAGTTGCCCGCGCGCTCGCCGATACCGTTGACGGTGCATTCGACCTGACGCGCACCGCCTTCGATGGCGGCCAGCGAATTGGCCACGGCCAAGCCCAGATCGTTGTGGCAGTGCGCGCTGAAGATGATGCGGTCGCTGTCCGGCACGCCGGCGATCACGCGCTGGAACATGCCGCGGATCTCTTCCGGCGTGGTGAAGCCCACGGTGTCGGGCAGGTTGATGGTGGTCGCGCCGGCAGCCACGGCCACGCGGGCGACCTCGATCAGGAAGTCCTCCTCGGTCCGCGTGGCATCTTCAGCGGAGAACTCCACATCACCCACGTAGCTGCGGGCCATGCTGACGTGCTTGTGCACCGACTCCAGCACCTGCTCGCGGGTCATGCGCAGCTTGTGCTCGCGGTGCAGCGGGCTGGTCGACAGGAACACATGCAGGCGCGGGTTCGCCGCTGCCTCCAGCGCCTTGGCCGAGGTTTCGATATCGGCGGCCAGGCAGCGCGACAGCACGGCCAGGGTCGGGCGTCGCACTTCGCGGGCGATCATCGCCATCGCTTCGCGGTCGGACTGGGAGCTGGCCGGGAAGCCGGTTTCCATGACATCCACGCCCAGTTCGTCCAGTGCGCGGGCCATCACCAGCTTCTGCTGCGGGCTCATGCTGCAGCCGGGCGATTGCTCGCCGTCGCGCAGGGTGGTGTCGAAAATTCTGATTCGGGGGGAGTTGGGCATGGTCACCAGGAGGTCTCCTCGACGGCAAGGTCGGATGGGATGGCAGAGGTAGGAATCGAAGCGGAAATCGGGGATGTCGCCAGCACGGTTGGTAGGGGCGGGCGTGTTCGCTCGCTGGCACGGCGGCGCGGTTTGCGCGGGGGGCGGGGACGGATATCAGCCAGCAGCTGGGCCAATACCAGCGCATCGATGTTGCCGCCGGAGACCACCGCGCACTTGCGCTTGCCGGCGACGCGGCGACCGGCGGCCAGTGCCAGTGCGCCGGCACCTTCGGCGATGACGTGTTCTTCCAGCGCCAGCCGCACCAGCGTTTCGCGCAGCTCGGCCTCACGCACGATCACGACATCGTCCAGCAGTGCACTGCACAGCTTGCGGGTCAGGAAACCGGGAATCTTCACCTTGACGCCGTCGGCCAGGGTGGCGACCGGGGCGATCTCACGCACGTCGCCGCGGATGGCGCGGGCCATCGAATCGACGCCCTCCACCTGTGCACCGACGATACGCACGCCCTGCGATTTCAGCGCCAGCGCGACGCCGGAGGCCAGGCCACCGCCGCCGATCGGCACGATCACCACGTCCGGCGCATGCGGGGCCAGCTCGATGCCCAAGGTGCCCTGGCCGGCGATCACGTCCGGGTCGTCGAAGGCGGACAGGAAGCGGTAGCCGTGCTGATCGGCCAGGGCACGGGCGAAGGCATAGGCCTCGTCGTAGCTCTCGCCGTGCTGGCGCACCGTGGCGCCCCAGTGGGCGACACCAGCGATCTTGGTGGCCGGTGCACCGTGCGGCATCACCGTAATGGCGGGGATGTTCAAGCGGTAGGCGGCCCACGCCACGCCCTGGGCGTGGTTGCCGGCCGAGGCACAGATGACCGGGCGGTCGTCGCCGCGTTCACGGCCGGCCAGCAGGGCGTTCAACGCACCGCGCACCTTGTAGGAGCCGGTGCGCTGCAGGTTCTCCAGCTTCAGCCAGACGCCGAAACGTTCGGCGTAATGCAGCGGCGTGGGCGGCAGGAAGCGGCGCAGCCGCGCCTGCGCGGCCAGCACATCGGCGACGCTTACATCGCCTACCTCCGGTTCCTGCGGGGTACGGCTAGCCGGCATCACGCACCCGGCCATGGTGATCGTCGCGGAGCGACGCGCGCTGCCACGGCGCGCGGTGCGACGCACGACCGAGAAGACACCTCCGTACCGGCACCGATGCAACGGTGCGGGCGTTCATGCGGATACTCCCGTACCGGGTTCCAGCGCGCTGATGCGCACCGAAACACAGTCGTAGATCTTCTCGATCTGGCGGCGCAGGGTTTCCGGCGGCCGGGTGGAATCGACCACCAGCTGCAGGTGCCAGCGGCCGTCGTCGGCGGCATTGGGCGCACCGGCGATCGCGCGCGGCGCGAAGCCGCGGCGTTCGGCCATGCCGATCACGCGCAGCAGCGCGCCTTCGGCCGGGGTCAGCACCAGGTCAAGCCGGTATTGCATTGGGGAACTCCTGGGACTGATGAGCGGGGTTGCTTTCCAGCATGGTGCTGTTGGCGTTGTTGGGCGGCACCAGCGGCCACACGTTGGCACGCGCATCGATGGCCACATGCAGCAGCGCCGGGCCGGGCTGGGCCAGCATCGCGGCGAGGCCACCTTCGACATCGTCACGCGCTTCGATGCGCCTGGCCGGGATGCCGAACACCTGGGCCAGCGCAGCAAAGTCCGGGTTGTCGGACAGATCGATCTCGCTGTAGCGCTCGGCGAAGAACAGCTCCTGCCACTGGCGGACCATGCCCAGCGAGCTGTTGTCCAGCAGCACGATCTTCACCGGCAGGCGGCAGCGGGCGATGGTGACCAGCTCCTGCACGTTCATCATGAAACTGCCATCGCCGGAGACCAGCACCACGGTGCGATCCGGGCAGGCGAACTGCGCCCCCATCGCCGCGGGCAGGCCGAAGCCCATGGTGCCCAGCGCACCGCTGGTCAGGTGGTTGCGCGGGTGGGTGAAGCGGCAATGCTGGGCGACCCACATCTGATGCTGGCCGACATCGCAGGCGATGATCGCGTCGCTCGGCGCCAGCTCGCTCAGGCGCTTCAGCAGCGCCGGTGCGTAGATGTGCTTGCCCGGTGCGTCGTAGCGCGGGGCGAAGCGTTCACGATGGCCCTGGCAGCGCTTGGCCCAGGCCTCCTGCGTGGCCGGTGCGGTGGCCGCGGCGGTCAGTGCGCGCAGCGCCGTACCGACATTGCCCGGCACCGCGATGTCGGCGGTGCGCAGCTTGGAGATTTCGTACGCATCGGCATCGATATGCACGACGCGGGCAAACGGGGCGAACTCGTTCAACTTGCCGGTCGCGCGGTCATCGAAACGGGCGCCGACCACGACCAGCAGATCGCTTTCCTGCACGGCCATGTTGGCCGCGCGGGTGCCGTGCATGCCCAGCATGCCCAGGTAGTGGGGATGCTGCGGCGGCAGCGCGCCCAGGCCGCGCAGGGTCAGCACGGTCGGAATACGGGTCGCCTCGACGAAGGCACGGAAGTCCTCCACCGCATCGCCCAGCGCCACGCCACCCCCGGCATAGATCACCGGCTTCTCGGCCCCGGCGATGGCGGCGATGGTCTGCGCGATGGCGTCGTCATTCGGGGCAGGCGGTGCGACCACCGTGGACGGCACGTGGTCCGGCAGGTGCGACGCATCGGCCACCTGCACGTCCTTGGGCAGATCGATCAGCACCGGCCCCGGGCGACCCTCGCGGGCGATACGGAACGCATCGGCGACCACCTGCGGCAGGTCATCGACCGAGCGCACCAGCCAGCTGTGCTTGACGATCGGCAGGGTCAGCCCGAACACGTCCAGTTCCTGGAACGCGTCGGTGCCCAGCAGCGGGGTGGCGACCTGGCCGGTGATGCAGACCATCGGCACCGAATCCAGCATCGCATCGGCGATGCCGGTAACCAGGTTGGAGGCGCCCGGACCGGAGGTGGCGACGCACACGCCGACCCGGCCGCTGGCACGGGCGAAGCCGTTGGCGGCCAGGGCGGCGCCCTGCTCGTGGCGGACCAGGATGTGCTTCAGCCCGGAATCCACCAGGGCGTCATAGAACGGCATGATGGTGCCGCCCGGATAGCCGAACAGCGTATGCACGCCCTCGGCTTCCAGGGCCTGCGTCAACCAGCGTGCGCCGTTGCGGGGCGCGGTGCTGTGTGCGGAGGTATTCATGCGGTGACCTTTACGAAAGCGGGTGGGGGAGCCGCGCGTTTACGCGGCTTGACTTTGCAACCAGACCATCTTGGCGCGCAGTTCTTTGCCTACCTTTTCGATCGGGTGCTCCAGGTCGGCCTGCTTGAACTTGTTGTAGTTCGGCAGACCCGCTTCGTACTCGGCCACCCAGTTCTTGGTGAAGGTGCCGTTCTGGATATCGGTCAGTACGTCCTTCATACGCGCCTTGGTACCGGCATCGATCACGCGCGGGCCGCTGACGTAGTCGCCGTACTGCGCGGTCTCGGAGATGAATTCCAGCATGCGGGTGATGCCGCCTTCGTAGAACAGGTCCACGATCAGCTTCAGTTCGTGCAGTACTTCGTAGTAGGCGATTTCCGGCTGGTAGCCGGCTTCGACCAGGGTTTCGAAACCGGCCTGCACCAGTGCCGAAGCGCCACCGCACAGCACGGCCTGCTCGCCGAACAGATCGGTCTCGGTCTCTTCCTTGAAGGTGGTCTGGATCAGGTTGGCGCGCGCGCCGCCCAGCCCACCGGCGTAGGCCAGGGCGAACTCGGCGGCCTTGCCGCTCTTGTCCTGGTAGACCGCCCAGATGCACGGCACGCCGCGGCCGATTTCATACTCGCGGCGGACCAGCGCGCCCGGGCCCTTCGGTGCGACCAGCACCACGTCCAGATCCTCGCGCGGTTTGATCATGTCGAAATGCACGTTCAGACCATGCGCGAACAGCAGCACCGCGCCCTGTTTCATGTTCGGCGCGAGCACGTCTTCGTAGAGCTTCTTCTGCACCATGTCCGGGGTCAGCACGGCGACCAGATCGGCATCCTTCACCGCCTCGGCCGGGGCTTTGACGGTGAAGCCGTCGGCCTGGGCCTTGACCTCGGTAGGACCGCCCGGGCGCAGCCCGACGACGACATCGAAACCGGATTCACGCAGATTCAGCGCGTGCGCGCGGCCCTGGCTGCCGTAGCCGACAACAGCGATCTTGATCTGGGGCAGGTCGTTGGTGCTCATGGGGGAGGTCCTTTGGAGGCAAGAAAAAAAGAGGGCCGACGGTCAGCGACGCGTCGGCCCATCAGGGGAAGGGGTGGCGCCGGCCTGGCCGCGAGCACACGCGAACGCACCCGCCGTGGGGGCGGTGGGCATTGGCTGGCTCGAGGTGGGCTGGCGGGTCATGGTGGAAGGCAACTCAGCGGGGAGGATGGAAATCGACGGGTTCTGAAACGAAAAAACCCGCACCTGGTCGGGTGCGGGTTTTGATGGATACCTGGCAGTCTTGCTTACACGCCGGTCCGTCCCGCACCTGTTGGTTGGGTAATAAGTACGAGGACGAGAAGCGAATGGATGGAGGCCGCGCCGTGGTCGGCGTGCTCGATGGATTCGCGGGTGGCTGTGCGCTGCAACATGAGATTGAGAAAACCACACGGGTTTTGGCGGTGTCAACCCTGGAAAGACAATTTCCATCGGTTTCGCCTGCATCCACCGCAAGGCCCCGCCGTACAAGGATGGTTGCGGCTGAAAGCGTTCCGGTGAACCGGAATTCAGCATTTTGCCGGGCGAGATTGCGCGGATTCGGGGCGGATTTGTGCGAGGTGCATGACCATAGTGGGATGTCCTCCGGCAGCATCTGCCGCCACCATCAGCTTGCTACCCCCTCTCAGGAACCACCCCGTGTCCTCACGCCTTGCCCGCGGCCTGCTCGCCGCCGCCGTCCTGTGTACGCTGCCGGCCGCCGCCATCGCCGCCGACCGGATCACCGGCCACACCTTCGCCACCCGCTCGGAGGTGATCGCCCCGCACGCGATGGCCGCCACCTCCCAGCCCCTGGCCACCCAGATCGCCCTGGACGTGATGAAGTCCGGCGGCTCGGCCGTGGACGCCGCGATCGCGGCCAATGCCGCCCTCGGTTTGATGGAACCCACCGGCAACGGCGTGGGCGGTGATCTGTTCGCGATCGTGTGGGACCCCAAAACCGAGAAGCTGTATGGCTACAACGGCTCGGGCCGCTCGCCGAAGTCGCTGACCCTGGCCGAGTTCCAACGCCGCGGCCTGAAGGAGATCCCGGCGACCGGCCCGCTGCCGGTCTCGGTGCCTGGCGCGGTGGATGGCTGGTTCGCCCTGCACGACCGCTTCGGCCGCAAGCCGATGGCCGACAACCTCGCGCCCGCCATCCGCTACGCCCGCGAGGGCCACCCGGTCGCCGAGGTCATCGCCTACTACTGGGACCGGTCGGTCCCGCGGCTGTCCAAGTACCCCGGTTTCACCGAGCAGTTCACGATCAACGGCCATGCCCCGCGCAAGGGCGAGATGTGGAAGAACCCGAACCTGGCCCACACGCTGGAGCAGATCGCCCAGGGCGGCCGCGATGCCTTCTACAAAGGCGAGATCGCCCGCACCATCGGCACCTACTTCAAGGCCAATGGCGGCTACCTGAGCTATGAGGACATGGCCAGCCATCACGGCGAGTGGGTGGAGCCGGTCAGCAGCAACTACCGTGGCTATGACGTATGGGAACTGCCGCCGAACAGCCAGGGCATCGCCGCGCTGCAGATCCTCAACGTGCTGGAAGGGTACGATTTCTCCAACATCCCCTTCGGCTCGCCCGAGCATGTGCACCTGTTCGTGGAAGCCAAGAAGCTGGCCTTCGCCGACCGCGCGCGCTTTTACACCGACCCGGCGTTCCACCCGGCCCCGGTCGATACGCTGATCTCCAAAGGCTACGCCGCCGAGCGCCGCACGCTGATCTCGATGGACAAGGCGCTGAGTGAAGTGCAGCCGGGGACGCCGAAGCAATTGAAGGAAGGCGACACGATCTACCTGACCGTGGCCGATGCGGACGGCATGATGGTCTCGCTGATCCAGTCCAATTACCGGGGCATGGGCAGCGGCATGGCGCCTCCGGGCCTGGGCTTCATCCTGCAGGACCGCGGCGAGATGTTCGTGCTGCGCAAGGATCACCCGAACGGTTATGCGCCGGGCAAGCGCCCGTTCCAGACCATCATCCCGGGCTTCGTCACCAAGGACGGCAAGCCGTGGATGAGCTTCGGTGTGATGGGTGGTGCGATGCAGCCGCAGGGCCATGCGCAGATCGTGATGAACATGGTCGACTTCGGGATGAATCTGCAGGAAGCCGGCGATGCGCCGCGCATCCAGCATGAGGGCTCGACCGAGCCGACCGGGCAGGCGACGGCGATGAGCGATGGCGGCGAGGTGAATCTGGAAACCGGCTTCCCGTATGAGACGGTGCGCGCGTTGATGCGCAAGGGTCACCGGGTGGTGTTCGCGGATGGTCCGTACGGTGGGTATCAGGCGATCCTGCGGGATCCCGAGTCCGGTGTGTATTACGGGGCGTCGGAAAGCCGAAAGGATGGGCAGGCGGCGGGGTACTGATTCTCTCGTGCTCCGTAGTGCCGACCGTTGGTCGGCAGAAGCGCAGAGCACAGCAGAGCGTAGAGCAGGACGCTCTGGGGCTGCGGGTAGTGGGCCGGCCTGGGTGGGTTTGCGGGACACGCCGTGAATCCGTCCATGGAGGCTCATGTCGCCGCATCCATGCGGCTCATAGTCCCGCCAACTCACCCAGGCCGACCCACCCACAGTGGGTCGGTGCGCATGGCAAAAGCGGTAGAGCCACGCCGTGCGTGGCTCCTTTTTCCTCAACGATGATCCGATGCGTCGGGTGCACGCTGCTGTGCCGAGCGTTGCTCGGCTGCGTTGCCTGAATTACCCCAAGCGCAGTGCGCGGAACGTCGACTGTGTCGAGCTTTGGCTACGCTGCGCGTTGGAACTCTGACACTGTGAGTCGGGCGCGCCTTGTCTAGCACTGCTCGGCGGCTTTACCAGAACCACCTTAAAACTGTGAGCGGGACGGGGCGGGTGGGTTGTCGGGACCATGAGCGCCATGGATGGCGCGACATGAGCCTCCATGGACGGATTCACGGCGTGTCCCGCCAACCCACCCGTCCCGGCCCGCCCACCGATAGCCCGGGAAGCGTGCCGCTCTAAGCGACCAACCCGACCACCCTAAGGCGCCCGAGCCGCCTCATCGCGCGTCTCTTCCTGCGCCGCGATCTCCCGCTCGATCCACTCGTCCATCAACCGCCGCGCGCGCTGCGCACGGCGCCGCTGCAGCGCATGCTCCATATCGAGTACCCGGTACAACGACCACATCACCGCCAGCATCAACAACGCAAACGGCAACGCGGCGATCGTGATCATCCCCTGCAGCGCATTGAGACCGCCGGCCAACAAGAGCACGCCCGCGATCAACGCAATCGCCACGCCCCACACCATCCGGCGCGCCAGGGGCGGATCACCGGATTCCTCCGTCGACATCGTCGCCAGCACCAGCACTGCCGAATCGGCCGAGGTCACGAAGAAGATCATCAACAGCACCAGCGCGATCACCGACAGCACCGTCGGCATCGGCAGGCTGTCGAACATCGTGAACAGCACCGTCTCGTAGCCATTGCCCAGCGCCTGCGCCAGATCCACGTGGCCGAAGATCTGCGACCACAGCGCCGTGCCACCGAATACCGAGAACCACAGGAAGCCCAGCACGCTCGGCGCGATCACCACGCCCAGCACGAACTCGCGGATGCTCCGCCCACGCGAGACGCGTGCGATGAACGAGCCCACGAACGGCGCCCACGCGATCCACCACGCCCAGTAGAAGATCGTCCAGTCCGCCACCCACGTGCTGCCCGAGAATGGGGACATGCGCAGGCTCATCGTCACCAGTGAATTGAGGTACGAGCCGATCGTGGTGGTGAACGTATCGAAGATGAAACCGGTCGGTCCCAGCACGAGGATCAGCGCGAGCAGCAACGCCGCCAGACCGAGATTGAAATTTGACAACCACTTGATGCCGCGGTGCACGCCGCTGGTGGTGGAGGCCATGTACAGCACGAACGCCACCGCGATGATGGTCAGCTGCACCGGCACCGAGGCCTGGATGCCGAACACGCGCTCGAGGCCGGCAGCGATCTGGATCGTGCCGAAGCCCAGCGTCGTGGCCACGCCGATCGCCGTGGCGACCACGGCGGCGACGTTGACGACGGTGCCCATCCAGCCGCGATGCCGGGCGCCGATGATCGGCTGCAGCAGATCGCTGATCAGCCCGCGGCCGTTGCGGTTGAACTGGAACCAGGCCATCGCCAGGCCGATCAGCGCATAGATGGCCCACGGATGCAGGCCCCAATGGAAGAAGGCATAACGCATCGACGCGCGTGCCGCCTCCATGCTCTGCGGCGCCAGTCCCTCGGGCGGCTTCACGAAGTGCGAGATCGGTTCGGCCGCGCCCCAGAACACCAGGCCGATGCCCATGCCAGCGGCGAACAGCATCGACATCCAGCTCGCATTGGAAAAATCAGGCTCGGCATCCTCGCCGCCGATGCGCAGCGAACCGAAGCGGCCGAAGGCCAGGTACATCAGGAACGACAGCGTGATGAACACCACCAGCAGATACAGCCAGCCGGTACTGCGGATGATGGTGGACAGGCCGCTCTGGACAACCTCGTTGAAAGGGCCCGGCGCGAGGCCGGCGATCAGCACCAGCAGTGCGACCAGTGCGATGGAAATGCGGAACACCATGCAGGCGTGTCTCCGATCAGTAGGGGCGAGCCGAGGCTTGCAATCTCCAGCGGCACAACGGCAACGACTGGGGCGGATCAAGCCGGTCGAGGCCGGTCAGTACGGACGTCAATGGCGTCGAGCAGAGCGAGGTGTGCGCACGATCGGGAGGCTACCCCTGACCGCACCGCATACCGCGCTGCAGCATGGTAGTGCATGGCGTGTGGGTGCTCCGTTCACATGCAAAGGCCGATCACGTCACTCTGGGGCCTGGCCGTGCGCCCGTGGGCGTCGCTTTGTGCTCTAATTCGCCCCGAAGCGGGGGTACCGCGGCCCAGTGGCCAAGGTTGAGACAGTCCCTTCGAACCTGATCCGGTTGATACCGGCGTAGGGAAGCTTCGCATCTGCAGATGCATTGCGCCGTAGGGCCACCGCGCCCGGAGACCGCCCGCAATCCGTCCGTCGAGCGCCGCCGTTTCGTCCCTCCCATGCGAATCCCTCGCATAGAACCGCACAGTCCCTGTGCGGGGATTGAACCTAGGACGATGCCTCGATGAACGCACATCTCTCCGCCCTGCAGCAACAGGCCCAGCAACTCTCCGAATCGGTCACGCGACCGATTCCCGGCTCGCACAAGATCCACGTGCAGGGCTCGCGCAGCGACCTGCAGGTGCCGATGCGCGAGATCACGCTGACCCGCACGCCCACCTTGTTCGGCGGCGAAGAGAATGCGCCGGTCACCGTCTACGACACCTCTGGCCCGTACACCGACCCGGCTGTCGCTATCGATCTCTCCGCCGGCCTGCCTGCGCTGCGCGCCGCCTGGGTGGCCGAGCGCGACGATACCGAGGTACTGGATGGGTTGAGCTCCGCATTCGGACGCTCGCGTGAAACCGATGCCCGCCTGGATGCGGTGCGCTTCCCCTCGCGGTTGCAGCCACGCCGTGCACGGGCAGGCGCCAACGTCACCCAGATGCACTACGCGCGCCGCGGCATCATCACGCCGGAGATGGAGTTCGTGGCGATCCGCGAGAACCAGCGCCTCGATGCGATCCGCGACGCCGCACTGCTGAAGCAGCATCCCGGCGAGTCCTTTGGTGCCTCGATCCCCGGGATCATCACTCCCGAGTTCGTCCGCGATGAGATCGCGCGTGGCCGCGCTGTGCTGCCCAACAACATCAACCACCCGGAAAGCGAGCCGATGATCATCGGTCGCAACTTCCTGACCAAGATCAACGCCAACATCGGCAACAGCGCGGTGTCCTCGGGCATTGCCGAAGAGGTGGAAAAGCTGGTCTGGGCGATCCGCTGGGGCGGCGATACCGTGATGGACCTGTCCACCGGCAAGCACATCCATGAAACGCGCGAGTGGATCCTGCGCAACTCGCCGGTGGCGATCGGCACCGTGCCGATCTACCAGGCCCTGGAGAAGGTCGATGGCCGTGCCGAGGAACTGAACTGGGCGATCTTCCGCGACACGCTGATCGAGCAGGCCGAGCAGGGCGTGGACTATTTCACCATCCACGCCGGCGTGCTGCTGCGCTACGTGCCGCTGACCGCCAAGCGCGTGACCGGCATCGTCTCGCGTGGTGGCTCGATCATGGCCAAGTGGTGCCTGGCCCATCACAAGGAGAACTTCCTCTACACGCACTTCGAGGACATCTGCGAGATCATGAAGGCCTACGACGTGACCTTCTCGCTGGGCGACGGCCTGCGCCCGGGCTGTATCGCCGATGCCAACGATGCCGCGCAGTTCGGCGAGCTCGAGACGCTGGGCGAGCTGACGAAGATCGCGTGGAAGCATGATGTGCAGACCATGATCGAAGGCCCCGGCCACGTGCCGATGCAGCTGATCAAGGAAAACATGGACAAGCAGCTGCGCGAGTGCGGTGAAGCGCCGTTCTATACGTTGGGCCCGCTGACCACCGATATCGCGCCGGGCTACGACCACATCACCAGTGCGATCGGTGCGGCCATGATCGGCTGGTACGGCACGGCGATGCTCTGCTATGTCACCCCGAAGGAACACCTGGGCTTGCCCAACCGCCAGGACGTACGCGACGGCATCATGGCCTACCGCATTGCTGCGCACGCCTCGGACCTGGCCAAGGGCCACCCCGGCGCGCAGGTCCGCGACAACGCGTTGAGCAAGGCGCGTTTTGAATTCCGGTGGGAGGACCAGTTCCACCTTGGGCTGGATCCGGAGAAGGCCAAGGAATTCCATGACGAGACGCTGCCCAAGGATGCGCACAAGCTCGCCCACTTCTGCTCGATGTGCGGCCCGCACTTCTGTTCGATGAAGATCACCCAGGATGTGCGTGACTATGCGGCGGGGCAGGGCCTGGATGCGCAGCAGGCGTTGGAGGCCGGCATGGCCGAGAAGTCCGCGCAGTTCCGGGATCTCGGGGCGCAGGTGTATCGCCAGGAGTAAGGCACCGGCCGTGGCGGGGCGCGCCGCCACGGCCATCATCCGTCGGCGGCGTGATTCCAGCTAAGCTCGGCGCGACCAGGCAGGGGCGGGGACGACGATGGCGATAGCACGCAGCACCAAATGGCTGGCCATCGCGCGCCGGCATCCCTCTGCCTGGCTGTTGGCCGTACAACTGCTCGGCGTGTTGTTGTACCCGGCGATGGATGAGGCCGGCGCCAGTCGCGCGCTGTTTGGTGCGTTCGGCATCGCCGTGCTCGGCCTGGCCTTGTGGGTGGTCCGACGCAGCCCGCTCGGGATGTGGGTGGCATTGCTGCTGGCGATCCCCTCGGTGGTGTTCTCCATCGCCGGCGCCCTGTTGGATCGCCCGGCGCTGGTCACCACCGCGCAGCTGCTCGAATGCCTGCTGTATCTGTATACGGCCGGCAGCCTGATCGCCTACATGCTCCAGGACCACAAGGTGACCCGTGACGAGCTGTTCGCCGCGGGCGCGACCTTCACGCTGCTGGCGTGGGCCTTCGCCTTCGCCTTCTCGGTGTGCCAACAGTGGTATCCCGGCAGTTTCATGGCCACCAGCGAGACAGAACTGCGTACCTGGATGGAGTTGCTTTATCTCAGCTTCAGCTTGCTGTCCGGGGTGGGACTCAGTGATGTGATTCCTGTCCATCCGCAGGCGCGGGCATTGGTCATGCTGGAGCAGTTTGCAGGCGTGATGTACGTCGCATTGGTGGTTTCGCGCCTGGTCGGATTGACCATGATCCGGCGCATACAAAACTGAATCGCACATAAAAAATTCGCGCCCGAAGGCGCGAATACTGAATCAGTTTATGTAATTTCGTCGGCGAGAGAGAGCCTGATGTTGGCCGCACGCACAGCTGCGGTTAACCCACATAGGCTAGTATTCGCGGCCTTCAGTTGTTTTGCGCTTTGCGCTGATGGTTTGTGCGGAATCTGGCGGTTCGTTCGATCGGTGTCGATTGTGATGAATGCTGCGTTCCAGTAGTCCTGCATTCACTCGTGTCACCGGAATGATCAACAACGACAGTGAGCGCCCCGCCGCCGATGTAGTCCGAATCGGCGATTGCACCGTAGTACTTTCCTCCCGGGAAGTCATGGTGGTGGGCGTGCGTCGCCCGCGTCGTCTCACTCCGAAGGCACTGGGTGTCTTGAAGGCGCTGATGCGCTCGCCCGGTACCGTGGTGACGCGCGATGAACTGTTCGCCGAGGTGTGGCCCGATACGCTGCCGACCAATGACGTGCTGACCCAGGCCGTCACCCAGTTGCGCAAAGCCTTCGCCACTGACGAAGACGCCGGCACCACCTACATCGAGACCATCGCCAAGACCGGTTACCGCCTGCTGGTACCCGTGAGCGTGGTCGACGAGGCGCGCGGCCTGGCCGACGCGGAAGAGACGGGCGCGGACGTCATCAGCGACGACGGTGCACCTCGCCCCGTCACCGGTGTTCCCGCCAAGCGCGTCGCCAGCCCGATGCGCCGGCGCTGGCGCCGCATCCGCCGGTATGTGCTGCTGGCGATCGGCCTGACGATGATGATCGCGCTGCTGGTCATGGCCGCCCTGCTGGTGCAGCGCGAGCGGCCTGCAACGGCGGTGGAAGCGGCGGTGGAAGACGGCACGCGCGTGATCGGCAGCCCGGAACGGCCCTATCGCCTGATCACCGCCTCGGCCGGCTTTGAAACGTACCCCACCTTGTCTCCGGATGGTTCGCAGGTTGCCTACGAAGCCGGCATGCCGTCGCGCGAAGGCAACGTCATCAAGGTCCAGACCTCGGGCAATGCGCCGGCGCGGGTGCTGATGGATACCCCGGATACCTACTCGGACCGGTTCCCCAACTGGTCGCCCAATGGCCGTGATATCGCCTTCGCGCGGTTCGGTCCGGACGGCAGCTGTGAAGTCCTCATCGCCAGTGCCACCGGCGGCGCACTGCGCCACGTCACCCGTTGCGATGGCACCGAACTGCTCAGTTTCGATTGGACGCCGGACGGCCGCGGCCTGCTGTTCGGCTCACTGTCGGGCAAGTACGCGCACCGTGGCATCCGTACCTTCAACCTGGCCAGTGGCAGTTGGAGCGCCCTGGACTACGACATGGATCCGGACAGCTTCGAATACGCCCCGCGCTATTCGCCGGATGGGCGTTGGATCGTGTTCGTGCGCAATCCCCAGGTCGGCGATCTGTGGCGGATTCCGGCCGGGGGTGGGGTGCCGGAACAACTGACCAACGATTCGGCGGAGATCCGTGGCTGGGCCTGGCGCAGCGACAGCCGCCACATCGTGTTCGGCCGCCGCGTCGACAGCGAAGCGCGCTTGTATGAACTGGATACGCGCACCCATACGCTGCGTGACCTGGGGCTGGACGATGCGCAGTCACCGGCGTTGTCGCGCAGCAACAACATGTTGGCCTTCATGCACCGGCGTGCGCAGTTCGGCTTGTTCAAGGTGCCTATCGGCGCCGATGGCCCAGGCGTGCCCGAACGGCTGTTCGCCTCCGGTGGCCGCGATGCGCAGCCGATGATCGCGCCGGATGGTCGCCAATTGGTCTTCAGTTCCAATCGCTCCGGCAGCTACTCCTTGTGGTGGGCCGATCTGCAACGTCCCGAATCACTGCGCCCGATCGAGGGCCTGCGCCCGGAAACCCGCCAGATTCCGGACTGGTCGCGCGACAGCCACCATCTGTTGGTGCTGGGGCGCGATGAACATGCCAATCCGGCCGTGTTCGAAGTCTCACCGCGTGACGATCAGATCGTGCGGCTGGCGGTGCCGGCAGCGCAGCCGCTGCAGGCGCTGTACGGGCAACTGCCCGGGCAGATGCTGGTGGTGGAGCGCGATGAGGATGAGCGGATGCGCCTGTCCCTGTTTGATCGGACCACCACGCCGTGGCGCCTGTTGGGCAGCATCGATGGTGTCTCCCAGGCACGCTACGACGTGGCCGGGGAGCGCGTGCTGTTTACCCGCCTGTCGGCCAGTGGTCTGTGGTCGGCCGATGCGGCACTCACCCCGCAGAGTATCCGCCAGGTGCGTGACGACCAGCCGTCGCGGTGGCGTTATCGGGCATGGGCCGTGTCGGGTAGCGGTCAGATCGATTACCTGTCCAATCGTGCCGACTGTGCCACGGCGTTCGCGCGACTCAGTGCGGCCACCACCGACACCGGTGCCTGCCTGGACGCCGAGCGGCTCGGCACGGGCAACGGATTCAGCGCCAGCCCGGACGGCAGTGCCGTGTATGTGGCCCTGGCGGTGGCCGACGGCTCCGACATCGGCATCATGAACCTGCCCGAGCCGACCTCCTCGTTCTTCCCTGCATTCTCCAACCTCATGTTTATGAAGGGAAAAGATCCTTCGTAAGTTCTTCGTGAGGTTGTCGTGGCGAATTCGGATCAATCTCGCCAAGACGTCCTGAGAGAAGTGGCCTGACTTGGCAAAACTGCACGCCAGCAAAGGCAAACACACGGTGCAGTCATGCGTCAGCTCTCCTTGGCCGATCGCGGTCAATCTCTCTCCCTGGACAAGATCGCCGACGACGGCGTGCTGCCGAGTTGTCTCGGGGTTGCCCGCCTGGGCAGCCTGCAGACGGCCGGCACGACGTTCACGGTGTGGATGCAGGTGCGTGGCAGCGCGTGGGTTGAATCCAAGGAGGGCAAGTTCCGCCTGCGCCAGCGCGAGTGGATCGCCTTCGAGAAAGACTCCAAGCCGATGGTGCAGGCCGGACGTGACGGGCTGTGCATCGGCCTGAGCCTGTCGCCCGATGCCCTGCGTGCGCTGGGTGAACTGGTCGACTGCAACCTCTATGCCGGGCGCGGCACCATGACGCGCGGTGAGATGCGGGTGGCGATGCGCCTGTGGCGCGATGCGCTGGACAGCGACCGCCCGATGCAGGCCCTGCGTCCGGCCCTGCTGCACCTGGCCGCCCTGCAGCAGGGCATGGCCACCGGCGTGCAGCGCTGCCCGGGCCGTTCGCGCAGCCGCAAGCGTCAGGTCTTCGGCCGCATGCAGCGTGCGCGCCTCTATCTGGAAGGCAACAGCCACCGCGTGGTGCGCATCGGTGAACTGGCCGAACTCACCAACTTCTCCAGCTGGTACCTTTCCAAGACGTTCCAGAGCCTGTATGCAGAGAGTCCGCAATCGCTCTCCGCACGGCTGCGACTGGAGCGTGCGGCCGATCTGCTGCGTGACACCGACATGATGGTGGGTGAGGTTGCCGCGGCCAGTGGATTTGACAACTGCTGCAGCTTCGCACGGGCGTTTCGAGCACGTTTTGGGCTGTCCGCGTCACGCTACCGTGAGGCAGGTGCGAACCTGTCGCCAGATTCGGCAAAGCCATTGGTTGCATCACGCAAATAATTAACTGCAACGCAATCGTAACTTTCCGAGGCGGTTTAACACGCTACTAACGTACCTCGGAGAGATAAATGAATTTTCGTACTCCCGCAGTGCGGCTGGGCCTTCTGCCCGCCGGCATTGCGCTTGCGCTGACGCCGACCTTCGCTTCCGCACAGGAAGCCAAGGGCGCGACCGACCTGGATCGCATTGAAGTCACTGGTTCGCGCATTCGTGGCGCCAACATGGAGACGCAGCAGCCGATCCTGACCATGACCCGTGAAGCCCTGGAAAAGCAGGGTTACACCTCCGTCGCCGACGTGCTGCAGAACATGACCTCGGCCGGTTCCCCGGCCATCTCGCGTTCGGAATCGCTGGCATCGGGCGAGGACGTGGGCGGTTACTACGTCGACATCCGCAACCTCGGCGCGCAGCGTACGCTGGTGCTGATGAACGGCAAGCGCCTCGGCGCGTCCACCTCGGGTCTGCAGGACCTGAGCCAGATCCCGATGGCCGCCATCGAGCGCATCGAGATCCTGAAGGACGGTGCATCGTCCATCTACGGCTCCGACGCCATCGCCGGCGTGGTCAACGTGATCACCCGCAAGCGTGTGGACGGCGGCGAAGCCAGCGTCTACTTCGGCCAGTACGGCCAGGGCGACGGTTCGACCAATCAGTACTCCTTCACCCTGGGTTCGCAGGGCGAGCGCGGCGGCGTCACCATGGCCGCCGAGTACTACAAGGCTGATCCGGTCTGGGCGAAGGATCGTTTCTTCAGCCGTGACGGCAATGCCGGCCCGAACTACCCGGGCTCGGGCAACAGCCCGATCAACCAGAACGGCGCGTTCTGCGATCCCTGCCTGACCCCGGACCTGGAAGAAGGTCAGCCGGGTTACGTCGGTTCGGCCGACCAGCGCTGGTTCACCCTGCGCGAAGGTGGCGATCCGACCAACCGTGCTGATTACCGCGCCGAAACGTCGGCCGACCGCGTCAATGCCAACCAGCAGATGATGGTCCAGACCGGTATCGAGCGTAAGTCCGTGTACGTCAACGGCAACTACGATCTGACCGATTCGATCACCTTCAACGCCGACGTGCTCTACAACGAGCGCACCACGGACCAGCAGATCGCCGGTTACCCGTACCAGTCGCAGGCCTTCGGCACCCCGCTGTCGGCTGACAGCGCCTTCAACCCGACCGGTGCAGACGTCGATTTCCGTCGTCGCCTGTGGGAAATGCCGCGTACCACCGAGAGCCAGCTGAAGACCCTGCGCTTCGCGCCGACCGTCAGCGGCTACTTCGAATTCGCCGGCAAGACCTGGGATTGGGACGTCGGTGCGCTGTGGAACCGTAACGAATCGACCAAGACCGGTCATGGCGACATGAGCCTGATCGCGTCGCGCCAGGCCCTGGGTGCTTCGTACATCGACGCCAACGGCGTTGCGCAGTGCGGTTCGCCGGGTGATGCCGTCGGCAGCTGCCGTCCGTGGAACCCGCTGCTGCCGTACGGCGTCGCAGGCCCGGGCTCGCTGGCCGATGCGGCCACGCAGGCCTTCCTGTTCCCGTACTTCACCGACACCGGTTACACCAAGACCACCAGCTACACCGCCAACCTGTCCGGCTCGCTGTTCGAGCTGCCGGCCGGCGAAGTGGGTATCGCGATGGGCGTGGAGCACCGTAAGGAAGAAGGCCGCTTCTCGCCGGACGCGTTCGCGCAGTCGGGTGAGTCGACCGGTCTGGGCGCTCAGACCACCCAGGGCAACTACGAGCTGGACGAGTTCTACCTCGAACTGAACGTGCCGATCCTGGCGGACGTGCCGTTCGCCAAGGAACTGACCCTGAACGCTGCCAGCCGCTACTCGGACTACAGCAACTTCGGCGACACCATCAACTCCAAGTTCGGCTTCACCTGGCGTCCGATCGACGAACTGCTGGTCCGCGGCACCTACGCCGAAGGCTTCCGCGCGCCGTCGATCAACGATCTGTACGGCGGCCTGAACAGCAGCTTCGAGTCGTACACCGATCCGTGCGGCATCACCGCGCCGGGCAGCGTCAACGGCAATGCTTCGTGCTCCGCCGCTGGCGTGCCGGTCGGCTACACGCAGGTGGGCCAGGGTCTGACCCCGTGCACCGCGACGCCGTGCGCCACCCCGGACCAGTTCATCTCGGGCTCCAACGAGAACCTGAAGCCGGAAACCTCGAAGAGCACCACCTTCGGTATGGTCTGGAGCCCGCGTTGGGTGCAGGGCCTGGACATCTCGCTGGATTGGTACAAGTACGAAATCAGCGACATGATCATCGCTGACAGCGTCGACCGCATCCTGCGTGAGTGCTACGTCGCCGGTGATGCATCGCGTTGCGCCAGCCACACCCGCGCAGCCGATGGCCACATCAACTCGATGACCTACGGCCTGGCCAATCTGGGCCGCATGGAAACCGAAGGCTACGACCTGGGTATCAAGTACCGCCTGCCGGAACTGTCCATCGGTCAGTTCGCCATCGATTGGCAGACCAGCTACCTGTCCAAGTACGACGAAGAAACCCAGAACGGTGAAGGCAACACGGTCATGCAGGGTCGCGTTGGCGATGCCGGCCTGTTCCGCGTCCGCTCGAACGTTGGTGTCACCTGGTCGCGCGGCGATTTCGGCGTGTCCTACATGGCCCGTTACTACTCGGGCATGAAGGAAGACTGCGTGGCTGCACGTCCGTGCACCCTGCCGGACCGTTACGTCGACGGCGATGCAATGCCGGTCCGCAAGACGGGTTCGAACACGTTCCACGACCTGCAGGTCAGCTACAACGCGCCGTGGGATGCCACGATCGCGGTGGGCGCGAACAATCTGTTCGACAAGCAGGGTCCGATCATGTTCACGCAGCCGAACTCGAGCTTCGCCTACTACGGTGGCTTCGACATCGGTCGCTTCCTGTACATGAAGTACACCCAGCGCTTCTGATCCATCGAAGCATTGGTGCAGACAAAGGAGGGCGGACCGCAAGGTCCGCCCTCTTTTCGTTGTGGATCCACCAACAGGTGTGGATCAGCGAACCGCTGAAACGACGATGGCGCGCCACCTGGGCGCGCCATCGTCGTCACATCCCGTTGAATGTTCAGGCGTCGCTGGCGACCAGCCCCATCAGTGCATTGGCATGCTCCCGCCACAGTGGCAGCTTGTTGAGCACGCCTGCGCGCTGCAGGTACTCCTCATCGACCGGGTCGCCGTTGATCAGCGCCAGCGCCACGTGCACCGCACCGGTGACCCAGAAGCTGCGGGTGTTGGACTTCTGCGGCTGCAGGTGGAACGCCACCGCCTCGATGATCGGCATCGGCAGGCCCCACAGGCCGAGCAGGTAGGCACCGGCCTCGGCGTGACCGGGACGGTCGTCAGCGGCATCGGCCGGCTCGCCACGCTCGTTGCGTACGCCCGGCAGCAGCAGGCCGATGTCGGCCAGCAGGGCCGCGGTGGCACCCAGTTCCGCGCTGGACTCCGGCAGCAGCTTGGCTGCCAGACGGGACGCCAGCAGTGCCCGCTGCTGCAGCGAGTTGCGTTCGGCGCCGGACAGCGGCGGTGCAGAGAACACCTCGCTGGCCAGGACCAGGTCGCGCAGGGTCGACAACCCAAGGCGGGTCACTGCGGTGCGCAGGTCGGAAATGATCCGGCCATTGTTGAAGAACGCCGAATTGGACAGCTGCAGTACCTTGGCGGCGATAGCCGGGTCGGCTGCGACCAGCTTGGCCACGTCCGCGGTGTTGGTGTCGTCGTCGTGTTCCAGCGCCTGGGTCAGCGACAGGTAAAGGTGGGGCGGGGAGGGCAGCTTCTCGATCCGGCCGATGGCGCTGCGCAGTCGCGCGCTGTCGAGCAGTTCGCGCAGCTCTTCCAGGCTGGTCAGTGCTTCCAGCAGGACTTCCGGGGCCAGCGGCATCGGCAGGAAGCGATGGGCCACGCCGATCAGGCGTGCCGGTGGCGGGCGGTTGCCGTGTTCGGCGTCCACCAGGGCGATGCGGATGGTCTCAGGGCGCAGCGTACGGATCTGGCCGAGCAGCGTGGTGGCGTTGAGATCCGGCAGCTGCGGGCACACGATCACCGCATCGACCGGCAGGCCGGCCACGATGCCCATGGCGCTATGGCCATCGACGGCAGTCAGCGGTTGCCACTCTTCCCCAAGATCGGCAATGAATTCCAACAGCTCAGCCGACAGGCTGGCTTCGTCCCCAACAAGCAGAATGCGCACGACACGGTCCCCTGGCTGACCACGGTGAAACCCACCGTGGACGGTGTGAAGAGACGCAATGTACCCAATCCGGCACGAATAGTGATGTGCCGCATTGAAAAAACGTGATGCGCATCGCTCCGGCAGCGGTGTGCCGGAGCGATGTGGTTCAGTCTCAGGCGATGTTGCCGAGGTAGCGCTGGTGCGCTTCAACCAGGATTTTCTTGGCTTCGGCGGCGCCGCCCCAACCATCCAGCTTGACCCACTTGCCCTTTTCCAGGTCCTTGTAGTGCTCGAAGAAGTGGCCGATGCGCTCCAGCCAATGGCTGGACACCTGCTCGATGTCTTCGACGTGCGCATAGCCACTGAACACCTTGGAGATCGGCACGGCCAGGATCTTCTCGTCGCTGCCGGCCTCGTCGCTCATCTTGAGCACGCCGACCGGACGGCAACGCACCACCGAGCCCGGGACCAGCGGCAGCGGCAGCACCACCAGCACGTCGGCCGGGTCACCGTCGCCGCACAGGGTGCTCGGCACGTAGCCGTAGTTGCAGGGGTAGCGCATCGGGGTGGAGAGGATGCGGTCGACGAAGATCGCGCCGGTTTCCTTGTCCACTTCGTACTTCACCGGCTCGGAATCCTTCGGGATTTCGATGATGACGTTGATTTCTTCCGGCGGGTTCTTGCCGGGCGAGACGAGTTCCAGACCCATGGGTTTACTCCGAGAGGGGGTAGGGGCGCAAAGTCCGACATTTTAGGCCCTTTGCCGGCCGCCGTGCAGCGGCCGGTGGCTCGAAGGGCGTTTCACCGACCCGGCCGCAGGCAGGTGAGCACGGGCCGTTGCTGGAAATGCTCACACAGAGGCGGGGTTGGCGCCGATATCTGCCGTCAGCGGACCTGACGATCATGGCAGCCAACCCGTCTGGAGCCTGGTGATGAAGCTGATGACCCCGCTGGCCACCCTTTCCCTGGCCCTGCCATTGCTGGCGGCCGGCATCTTCAGCGCCGCCGGGCGCGAGGGGCCGTATGTCGATCTGGTCGACTTCCCGCACAAGGAGGCCAACTGGGATCGCTTCTATGATCTGGAGGATCACCTGATCCGGGAATTCCACGATCTCTGTGGTGATACCTACTGTGAGGGCGCGTACAGCAATCATGTCGCGCTGCAGTTCCGTTGCTCGGTCCATGCGGCCAGCGGCATCGTCCAGGCCTGCACGCTTGTGGTCGGCGCCGGCAACCTCGAGGTGGAGCCTGGCAGCGGCCGGGTGGTCCCGGACAGCCGTACCTGGGCCTGCGCTGCGCCACTCGGGGCCAATACCCCCGTGGAAACCCTGCACGTGGCCCTGGCACGCCGCGGCGCGCTGCGCAGACCACTGCCTGGCTCGGACCGCTCGATGCATGACGCCCTGTTCGACTGCCTCAATTGACCTGCCACCCCTTTTCAATCTGCACTGGAGACTGCCGATGAAGACCCTCATTGCGGGCATGCTGCTGCTTGCCACCTGCACGGCCATTGCCGCCGGCCACGCTGCCGGTCCCTATGTCGATGCACGTGAGTACCCCAGCGAGGCCGAGGGCTGGGAGCGCTTCCGCGCAGTGGAGGCGCGGCTGGTGCGCGGCTTCGACGCCATCTGCGGGGACACGTTCTGCGAAGGCGAGTTCCACAACCTGCAGCCGCTGCGTTTCCGGTGTTCGGTGCAGGCGGCCTCGGGCCGTGTGGGTGAATGCCTGTGGACATTCACCGGCAGCACGGCGCGCGTGGACACTGCGACGGGCCGTATCGCGGTGGACGCCCAGACGTGGGCCTGCCGCGCGCCGCTGGCGGCCACCACGCTGCTGCCCGTCCTGCTGCAGACGCTGGAGCAGGACGACGCCTTGCATGCGGCGTTGCCCGGAACCCCGGACAGCATCTACGACGGACTGACGGCGTGCCTCTAAGGGCGCATCGTCACGTCGAGATCCTGCACGACTTAAACGTGACTCATTCTCATTTGCGGAGTAACATGCCGCGGCTCACGGATGGCCGTCTTCCTGCGGTCCCGCTACGTGCATCGGCCCATGTCCTCCAACGCCACCACTCTTACCGACCTGTTGATCCGCGAGCGCCCGGCGCTGCTGCGCCTGGTCCAGCGCATCCTGGGCAGTGACGGCGGTGCCGAAGATGTGATCCAGTCCATCTGGTTCAAGGCGCGTGGCGTGGATAGCGGCCAGCCGATTAGCAATCCCCGCGCCTACCTCTATCGTTTGGCGGCGAATCTGGCCACCGATCACGGCCGTGAGCGCACGCGGCGCACGCGCCTGCTTGCCGAGCATTACCTGTGGGGGCCGGACGAAGTGCTCTCCACCGAAGAGCAGGTCATGGCGCAGGACGAACTGCAGCGCGTGCTGGAGGCGGTCGAGCATCTGCCCGAGCCGACCCGCACCCTGTTCCGGCTCAACCGCCTGCAGGGCATGACCCAGGTGGACGTCGCCAAGCGCCAGGGGGTGTCGGTAACGACCGTGGAGAATCATGTGCGCAGCGCACTGCAGCGACTGGCCTGGGCACGCAGGGGGCGCTGAGCGCGCTGATATCCCGCTTGGGGATACACGTCTGCCGACCGTCTTGATCATAATGACGTGTTGACTGCGTCCTTCCCTTGCCCGCGCGTGACTGCGCCACCCTTCGCCAGCCATGAGCCCGCACCCACCTTCTTCCTCTCCCTGCCCGTCACCGTCCGACGCTGTCGCTGTCCAGGCGCGGGCCTGGATTGCCTGGCTGGCCTCCGGCGCGACCGATGCGGGGCAGATGCAGGCCTTCGAGCAGTGGCTGGGAGAGCCCGGGCACCGGCATGCCTTCGAACACGAACGGCAGCTCTGGCGCAGTCTGGGGCCACGCCCCCCCGCGGCGGCAGCGGCCGTGCCGCGTCGACGGCGGGTCCGTTGGTCCGCGTGGAGCGTGGCGACGGCCGCAGTGCTGGCCTTGGCGTGGGTCGCGCCCGACGCGTGGCTGCGGCTGCAGGCCGATCACCGCAGCACGCGTGCGATCGAGACGGTATCGCTGCCCGATGGCAGCCGTGCGGTACTGGATGCCGACAGCGCCATCGCCGTCCACTACGACGCTCATACGCGCCGTATCGCGCTGCTGCGTGGCCAGGCCTGGTTCGAGGTGGCGCACGAGGCGTCCCGTCCGTTCCAGGTGGAAGCGCAGGGCGGCGTGGTTGAAGATGTTTCCACTGCATTCGCGGTGTCCCGCTGGAACGACCAGGTCGAGGCGGTGGTCGAGCAGGGGCGCGTGCGGGTTGCGGCCACTGAACAAGGCGGCTGGACCTATCTCGATGCGGGCCAGCGTGCACGCTTTGCGCCAGCCGGCCGGGTCACGCGGCTGGACGATGTCACCCTGGACCGCATTGCGGCCTGGCGCGACGGCGAGCTGCTGCTGGAGACGGCCAGCGTGGATGAGGCGGTGCAACGCATCGCGCGCTACCGCTCGGGTGCCACCTTTGTGCGTGGCGATCTGTCGGCCTTGCCGGCGGTCAACGCGGCGTTCCGCATTGATCGCCCGGAGCAGGCGCTCGATGCACTGGCCGTCAGCGCCGGGCTGAGTGTCACCCGCCTGCCGATGGGCGTGGCGATCGTGGCACCGGCGCAGTAGCGCAACCGGCCTTGGGGATGTGCCCGGTTCGTTCGTCTTACTCGGCATAACGTACCCGCCGCCGCCACGTACGTCCGCTGCATCCGCACCCGTGTGCGGGTGACCCGCCTCTGCGGCACTGATCTTCTGACAGGTTTTTCCATGCGTATTTCTCCTCGCGCGGGCCATCGTCCGCGCCCGTCACGTCTCTGCATCGCTCTGCTCACTGCTGGCCTGGCGGCCGCGCCCAGCCTGCCGGCATTCGCCCAATCCAGCCAGGTGCCGGCTGCGGTGACGCTGCGCTTCGACATTCCCGCCCAGCCGCTGTCCGATGCGCTGCGCACTTACATGCGTCAGTCCGGGGTGCAGGTTGCCTATCCGGCGGCGCTGGCCGAGGGCGTGACGTCCGCCGCCGTCGTCGGGCAGATGGATGCGCAGGCGGCCTTGCTGCGCCTGCTGCAGGGCAGCGGGCTGAGCCTGCGCCAGGTCGGTCCGGACGCGGTGACGCTGCAGGGCGCTGCAGTGGCAGCCAGCGACGATGGCCTGATCGTTACTGACGCGCTGAGCGTGGCCGGTGACCGCATCGAGGGCGGCAGCGACGCCGAACGTGCGCTGGAGGTGTACCGCACGGCGGGGTCCAGCGCCTACATCGCGCGCGCCACCATCGAGCGCTTCCGCGGCACCTCCACCGCGGACATCGTCAAGGGTGTGGCCGGCGTCACCGCGGGTGATCCGCGTACCGCCAACGCGCTGGACGTGAACATCCGTGGCCTCCAGGGCCAGAGCCGCATCCCGGTGATCATCGACGGTGGGCAGTCCACCATGGATACCTACCGTGGCTACGCGGGCCAGTCGCAGCGCACCTATCTCGATCCGGACCTGATCTCCAACATCACCATCACCAAGGGGCCGAGCCTGGGCGTCAATGCTTCCGGTGGCATCGGCGGCGTGGTCGAGATGGAAACGCTGAAGATCGAGGACGTGCTGCGTGATGGTCGCGACGCCGGGCTGCGCGTGCGCACCGGCATGGCCAATGCCAGCGCCAACAACGTGCCCGCCTATGACGCCGCACCGCGTACCGACCGCAGCGCGCTGGGCAGCCAGTTCTTCAACATCGCCACCGCCAAGCATTGGGATCGCGTCGACCTGGTCGCGGCGTACGCATGGCGCGAGAACGGCAACTACTTCTCGGGCAAGCACGGCTACGACGATTTCCCGCAGACCCGGCGTACCTTGGCGCCGTTGAATCCGCCCGATACCGAGGTGTTCAACACGTCCTCGCGCTCGGAGTCGTTCCTGCTCAAGGGCACCTGGCGCATCGACGACAACCAGACGCTGGAAGCCGGCTACCGCCGCTATGAAGGCACCGCCGGCGAAATCATGGCCTCGCAGATCATCCGCGTGGACCGCGACCGCGTGCCGCAGTGGGATCCGGGCCATGTCGACATGGACGCCTACAACCTGCGCTACCGCTTCAACCCGGACAACGCGCTGATCGATCTGAAGGCCAACCTCTGGTACACCGACGCCGACAGCCTCATGTACAACGGCCTGACCGGCATCACCCCGTGGTACTTCGACCGCCGCACCGAGTGGTATGACGGCCCGTCGTTCAACACCGATCCGGGCTACAAGGACGCCTACCGCAATGAGCTGACCCAGACCCGGCTCGGCTTCGATGTGGGCAACACCACGCATCTGGATACCGGCGCTGGGCTGTTCACGCTGGACTACGGTCTGTCCTTCAGCGATGAGGACGTCGGCCCCGGCCCGCACTCGCCGGTCATGCACGACGACCTGGTGAACAACCGTTTCCTGCGCAACGCCGAGCGCAAGGAATACAGCGCCGTGGCCTCGGTCAAATGGCAGCCGGACGAGCATTGGGAAGTGGTGGTCGGTGGCCGCTACAACCGCGTCAACGTGCACGACCGCAACCGCCTGGCCACGCCGGACACCTACGGCGTGATCGGGCAGTACCGCTACACCCAGCTGCTCAATGGCAACCCGAACCTGCCGGCGTGGCGCGCCAAGCGCATCGCGATGCTGAACTGGTATCCCGATGCCAATGGCCAGTTCACCGAGGCCTCGTTGCTGGCCTCCCCGTATGAGAAGGGCACGGTTGCCGACATCACCGGCTGGAACTTCCACGATGTCACCCGAACGCAGGACCTGAGCGTGCCGGTCAGCTGGACCTGGTCGCAGCCGATCCGTCGCCGCGACAGTGCCTTCATGCCGAGCGCCAGCGTCGCCTACCGCTTCGACGAAGACACCATGGTGTACGTGAAGTACGCCGAAGGCGTGAAACTGCCCAGCCTGTTCGAGACCACGCTGGGCCTGTTCACCGCGGCCAAGCCCACCGGCGAGCTCAGGCCGGAGCGGGCAGGGACCTGGGAGATCGGCGCGAGCACGGTGCGCCACAGCCTGTTCACCGAGGGCGACCAGGCCGGCTTCAAGCTGGCTTACTTCAACACACGCATCGATGACCTGATCACCCGCGACTACCGCACCCTGTCGGCCGGCCTGATCCGCAACGTGGACCGTTTCAAGGTCTCCGGCGTGGAGTTCCAGTCCAGCTATGACAGCGGCACGGTGTTCGCCGATCTGTCCGCGCATTACTACATCCAGGCCAAGACCTGCGCGCCGGACATCGCCGCCGAGCGCCGCGCCTACGGGATCCAGCGGAAGATCGAGGAACTGAAGAACACTCCGGACTGCGTGGATGGTGGCTTTGAAGGGTCCTACAGCAACACCCAGAACCCGCCGCGCTACAACGTCAACCTGACCCTGGGCTCGCGCCTGTTCGACCAGCGTTTCAGCGTCGGCACCCGGGTGATCCACAACGCCGGCCCGATCAGCACGCTGGACAAGGAATGGAATGTCGGCCTGTCGGCGATCCAGCAGCTGTACCGCCCGGCGACCATCGTGGATCTGTTCGCCAGCTGGCAGGCCAGCGAGCAGTTCGCGGTGGACCTCAATGTGGACAACCTGACCGATCGTTACTACCTCGATCCGCTGGCGCTGGGCGTGATGCCCGCACCGGGCCGGACCGTGCGGCTGGCGCTGACCTACCGCTACTGATGCCAGGACACGACAGGGGCCGGCATTGCCGGCCGCTGCGTGCGTCCGGCCGGCGCATCAGGCGGCCGGACGGCATTTCGTTCAACCCAGCGCTCAGCTGGCGTTGGCCTGTACGGTCGCATCGGCGTGCAGCGCTTCACTGAGCTCATCGACCACGATCGCCCACTCCGCATCCGAGCGCAGCTGCTCGGTCAGGAACTGGCGCTGCCCGTCGTTCCAGTACGGCGCTTCGATCAGGCGGATCTCGTTGGACAGCTGGTGATCGCGGATGAAGGCGGCAATTGCCTCCTCGCTGGCGTCCAGGCCGAGCTGCAGGAACAGATTGGTCATGCGCGGTTCGGTGGTGATCATCGTGTCATTCCAGTGGCAGGGCGTGGTCCGTATTATCGGGGCAAGGCCGTGACGGTGGCATGTGACGTTCGCATCCGCTGATCACGCGACACTGGGCTTGGGGTTACCCCCGTGCCAGACGTCTTCAACAGAGAACCGTGCCCCACTTCCCCATCCAAGCAGTGCCATGATCGTCATCGATACTCCCGAAGCCACCCGCAGCCAACGCCTCAAGGCGGCCACCCGTGACAGCCACGGCGCGCTGGACAAACGCATCATGGCCGGCGACATTTTCGCCAGCCGCGACCTGTTCGCCAGATTCCTGCGCGTGCAGTACCGCTTCCATCGTGACATCGATGCGCTCTACGGCAGTCCCGCGCTGGACGCGCTGCTGCCCGATCTGGACGAGCGCCGACGGCTGCCGCTGATCGCCCGTGATCTTTCCGACCTGGAACAGACGCTGCCGCCACCTGCGTCCACCCGGTTGGATGGTGATCTGCCGCTGCCCGCGGCGCTGGGCTGGCTGTACGTGGCCGAAGGCTCCAATCTCGGTGGCACCGTGCTGTACAAGATGGCGGCACGTCTCGGCCTGGACAGCAATTTCGGCGCCCGCCACCTGGCCGCCCATCCCGATGGTGCCGCCCGCCACTGGCGCGAGTTCACCGCCGCGCTGGATGGCGTCGCGCTGACCGAGGCGCAGGAGCAGCAGATGATCGATGCGGCCGATGCGGCGTTCCGCAGCGTGCATGGGCATGTCGAGGAAGAATTCGCATGACCGCTGCGCCTCCCAGGTACGTCGCGCCGGGCCGCAACCACCGCCCATGATGCGCTGGCTCTGGTTCGGCCTGGGCTGGATCATGGTGGCGCTGGGCGTCATCGGCGCATTGCTGCCGGTGATGCCGACCACGATCTTCCTGATCCTGGCGGTCGGCTGCTTCGCG
This sequence comes from Stenotrophomonas sp. SRS1, assembly GCF_026130205.1. Classification (NCBI taxonomy): domain Bacteria; kingdom Pseudomonadati; phylum Pseudomonadota; class Gammaproteobacteria; order Lysobacterales; family Lysobacteraceae; genus Stenotrophomonas; species Stenotrophomonas sp. SRS1. Next base: position 716,624 of record NZ_JAINFD010000002.1, read on the forward strand.
CGCAGCTCGCCGACGTTCGAACGCCGCCTGCTCGAGCACCCCCGTTACGGTCCATCGCTGCGCCTGTGGCGCGAACAGGGCGCGATCAGCCGCAAGGGCAAGGCCTTCGCGGGCGCCGGCATGGCGTTCGGCTTCGTCATGTTCTGCTGGGGCGCGCATCCGTCCTGGCCGCTGCTGCTCGGCGTCGGCCTGTTCTTCGTGGCCAGCGCGGCGTATGTGCTGTCACGGCCTGGGCCGCAGCCGTCGGCCACGGCCGATCGCCCGCCGCAGCGCTGAACGTGCTGTCCGCCCGGTACTGATTCCCACCGCCTCACCCCCGATACTTTCCGCCCCTTTCCCGCTTCCGGCCCTGCTCCGTGCCGAGATGCCCCTGACCGACGACTCCGCCCATGACCTTGCCCTTCGCTCTTCCTGCCGCCGTGGCGGCACTGCCGCACGACCTGACCCCGTGGGGCATGTACCAGGCCGCCGATGGCGTGGTGCAGACCGTGATGATCGGGCTGGCGCTCGCCTCCATCGCCACCTGGACAGTGCTGGTGGCCAAGATCTGGGAGCTGGGCCGGCAACGCACGCGGCTGCGCCAGGCACGCGCGCTGCTGCTGCAGGCCGCGCACCTGCCGGTGGCGCAGACCCATGCGTTGCTCGACGACGGCGCGGCACACGACCTGATCGACGCCGCCCGCACCGAGCTGCGCCTCTCGCAGGATGCGCAGGATCCGGTCGGGATCAAGGAGCGCGTCGCTTCGCGCCTGGAACGCATCGAACTGGCGCATGCGCGGCAGCTGCGTACCGGGGTGGGCCTGCTCGCCAGCATCGGCGCGATCGCGCCGTTCGTCGGCCTGTTCGGCACGGTGTGGGGGATCATGAACAGTTTCATCGGCATCGCCCACGCCAACACTACCAATCTGGCCGTGGTCGCGCCGGGTATCGCAGAGGCGTTGCTGGCCACCGCGCTCGGCCTGGTCGCGGCGATCCCCGCCGTGGTGATCTACAACCACTTCACCCGCGTGCTGGCCGGCATCCGCGGCTTGCTCGGTGATCTGTCCGCCGGCGTGCAGCAGCTGGTCTCGCGTGATCTGGACCGGCTCTGCAATGCGCCGGCCGTGCGCGACGCGCGCTGAGGACCGGCCATGGCCATCAAGACCGCCCGCCACGACGACGACGCACTGGAAGAAAGCCACGAAATCAACGTCACCCCCTTCATCGACGTCATGCTGGTGCTGCTGATCATCTTCATGGTGGCCGCGCCGCTGGCCACGGTGGATACGCCGGTGGATCTGCCGGCCAGCACCGCGCAGCCGCAGCCACGCGATGCCGAACCGGTGTTCCTCTCGGTGCAGGCCGATCTGTCGCTGAACGTCAACGATGTGCCGGTCGGCACTGACGGGCTGAATGCCACGCTGGAGCGGCTGACCGCTGGCGACCGCGAACAGCGCATCTACCTGCGTGCCGATCAGACCGTGCCCTATGGCGACCTGATGCAGACCATGAACGCGCTGCGCGCGGCCGGGTATCGCCGGATCGCGCTGGTGGGCGTGGAGCAGCGCAGCGAATGAGCCGCGACACCGCCGCAATGCTGCGCTGGGTAGGCAGTCTGGCGCTGGTCCTTGCCGCGCATGCCGTGCTGATCGGCGGCGCGCTGTGGTGGCAGCAGCGAGCGCCGGTGCCGGTCAGCGATACGCCGGTGGAAGCGGTGATGGTGGAGTTGGCGCCGTTACCGGAGGCGCCGTCCGCACCGCCGAAAGAGATCCCACCCGGGCCGTTGCAGCAGGAACAGCATCGGCCCGAACCGACGCCGGTGCCAAAGATCGATCTCCCGCCGGACGACACCCCGGACGCGCAGGACGTGCTGCGCCGCGAGACACCGCGCGAAGCTGCGCCGACGGACCAGCACAACGTGGACCAGACGCTGGCCCCGCCGGAGGTGTCCGCACGGCCATCCGAGCGCTATGCCGCCACGCAGACGGTGGCCGGCCGCCAGGGCAGCGCGGCCGTGACCTGGCAGGGCCTGGTGCTGGGCCATCTGGAACAGTATCGCCGCTACCCGCGCCAGGCCGAACGTCTGCGCCAGCAGGGTGTGGCCTATGTGCGCTTCTCGGTGGACCGGCAGGGCAACGCCTCCAACATCCGGCTGGGCCAGAGCAGCGGCCATCCGCTGCTGGATGAGGAAACGTTGGCTACGGTGCGGCGCGGCAGCCCGTTGCCGCCGCCGCCAGCAGAGATCACCGGCGACCCGGTGGAGGTGATGGTGCCGGTGACATTCTTCCTCCGGCGGCGTTGAGGCGTGACACCCCGCACGCGCTGCACGGACGCGCTGGCATAAGGCCAGCGCGCCCATCCTGCCTCAGAGCAGCGGCACCAGCAGCAATGCCACGATGTTGATGATCTTGATCAGCGGGTTGATGGCCGGGCCGGCGGTGTCCTTGTAGGGATCGCCGACGGTATCGCCGGTGACCGCGGCCTTGTGCGCCTCGCTGCCCTTGCCGCCGAAGTGGCCATCCTCGATGTACTTCTTGGCGTTGTCCCACGCGCCGCCGCCGGTGGTCATCGAAATCGCGACGAACAGGCCGGTGACGATGGTGCCGATCAGCAGGCCGCCGAGCGCGCGTGGCCCGAGCAGCAGGCCGACCACCACCGGTACCGCGACGGGCAACAGCGAGGGGATGATCATTTCGCGGATGGCCGAGCGGGTCAGTAGATCCACCGCGCGGTCGTACTGCGGCTTGCCGGTGCCGTCCATGATCCCGGGAATCTCGCGGAACTGACGGCGCACTTCCTCCACCACCGCCCCCGCTGCGCGACCCACCGCTTCCATCGCCATCGCACCGAACAGGTAGGGGATCAGGCCGCCGAGCAGCAGGCCGATGATCACCTCATGGTTGGACAGGTCGAAGGCGAAGACCTCGCCGGGATTGGCTGCCTGCAGGTTGTGGGTGTAGTCGGCGAACAGCACCAGCGCGGCCAGCGCCGCTGAGCCGATCGCGTAGCCCTTGGTCACCGCCTTGGTGGTGTTGCCGACGGCATCGAGGGGGTCGGTGATGTCGCGGATTTCCGGCGGCAGTTCGGCCATCTCGGCGATGCCGCCGGCGTTGTCGGTGATCGGGCCGTAGGCGTCCAGTGCCACGATCATGCCGGCCATCGAGAGCATCGCGGTCGCGGCGATGGCGATGCCGTACAGGCCGCCGAAGTAGTGCGCCAGCCAGATCGCCACGCACACCGCGATCACCGGCAGGGCCGTGGACTTCATCGAGACACCGAGGCCGGCGATGATGTTGGTGCCGTGCCCGGTGGTGGAGGCCTGCGCCACGTGCTGCACGGGTTTGTACTGGGTGCCGGTGTAGTACTCGGTGATCCACACGATCAGGCCGGTCAGCACCAACCCGATCAAGGCGCAGAAATACAGGTTCAGCGCACCGTATGCGTTGTCCGGCATCAGCTGGGTGGTGATGGGATAGAACGCGATGGCGGCCAGTACAGCGGACACGATCACGCCTTTGTACAGCGCGCCCATGATCGAACCGCCCGGCTTCACCTTGACGAACAGCGCGCCAATGATCGAGGCGATGATCGAGACGCCGCCCAGCACCAGCGGATACAACACCGCATTCGCCCCGGCCTCGGCGATCATCAGGTTGCCGAGCAGCATCGTGGCGATCACGGTGACGGCGTAGGTTTCAAACAGGTCGGCGGCCATGCCGGCGCAGTCGCCGACGTTGTCGCCCACGTTGTCGGCGATCACCGCCGGGTTGCGCGGGTCATCCTCGGGGATGCCGGCTTCGACCTTGCCGACCAGGTCCGCGCCGACATCGGCGCCCTTGGTGAAGATGCCACCGCCCAGCCGCGCGAAGATCGAGATCAGCGATGAGCCAAACGCCAGCCCGACCAGGGCGTGCAGCGTCTGCGCGACATCCAGCCCGAGGCGCAGCAGCAGCGCGTAGTAGCCGGCCACGCCCAGCAGGCCCAGCCCGACCACCAGCATGCCGGTGATCGCACCGCCGCGGAAGGCGACGTCCATGGCCGCACTCAGGCCGTTGCGGGCCGCCTCTGCGGTACGCACGTTGGCACGCACCGAGACGTTCATGCCGATGTAGCCCGCCGCGCCGGACAGCACGGCGCCGATCGCGAAGCCGATCGCGGTGTACCAGCTGAGGAAGAGGCCGACCAGCACGAACAGCACGGCACCGGCGATGGCGATGGTCAGGTATTGACGGTTGAGATAGGCGCGCGCGCCTTCCTGGATGGCGGCGGCGATTTCCTGCATGCGGGCATTGCCAGCCGGTTGCCGGAGGATCCAGCGTGCCGACACAATGCCGTAGAGAATCGCGAGGATGGCGCACAACAGCGCCAGAGAAAGCCCGTAACGTTCCAGCATGTCCCCTCCCGGGTGATGGAATGACATCCAGTGAACGGATGAACGTCTCCACGCGGGGGCACAACAGGCTGCAACCATGAACCAACCCGTTCAGACCGTGCCGGTCTTCAAGCGTGTGGCGGTGTTCAGCAATCCCTGGTGGCCCGAGTATGCGGGTAAATCCTCGATGCATGCCAGCAAGGATTTCAAACTGCGCGTGCGTGCCCGGATCGCCAACGACGGAGGTAGTGCCGGCCGCTGGCCGGCAACCACGCAGATCCGGACGAAGGACCGCCTTTGCCACGCCGTTCAGCGATTTACTGGCAGCCTCGGCCCATCCCCCGCCGTTGGAGTGCTGCCATGTCCCCCCGTCATCTGTTGTGGCTGGCCCTGTTGCCCGCCGTGTCCGCCTTCGCCGCCGAAACCCCCGAGCTGCAGCGCGCCGCCGGCACACCGCAGGCGGTGGGCGCGGCGCATACCCTGCGCCAGATTCCCGAAGCCTGTGCACGGCTGGAAGGCGTGTTCACCGGCGAAGCGGCACAGCCGTACAAGTTCGCCGTGGTCCGCACCAGCGAGCAGTGCCAGCCGCGTGCCCGCTTTGTCGATTACGACAAGGCGCAGCCCACGGAAGCCACGGGCTGGAAGCTCAATGATGTGATCCGCGTGCCGAATGCCTCCTGCCCGGCGCAGCAGGCGGTGGTGCGCGTGTGGCGGATGCCGGTCACCACCAAGCCCGAGCTCGATGGGCAGGGCCAGTCGCGCATCTATCTGGAGGACGCGAAAAAGCAGGCGGCCGCCGGCAAGATCGCCCAGGTGCCGATGTTTGCCGCGCAGATGAAGGTCGAGGGCAAGGCCTGCAACTGACGCCCCGTGACGGCGGGTAGTGCCGGCCGCTGGCCGGCTCCACGCGGACCGTCAGAGGCGCGATGAAACCGGCCGCTGGCCCGCCCCAGGACGCTGCCGGACAGCGCGGTGCCGGCCAGCGGCCGGCACTACCCGAGCGACGGACAGCCCGCGGTGCCGGCCAGCGGCCGGCACTACCCGAGCGACGGACAGCCCGCGGTGCCGGCCAGCGGCCGGCACTACCGGGTCGATTACGCCTCGAAGGCAGGCAGCTTCTTCTTCACCGCCACGTTCTTCAGCGTCACGTACTTCGGCAGGCCATCGGGACCGTACGGCAACGGGGCTTCCCCCTTGATCAGCGGGGCGAGATAGGTGCGGGCCTTGTCGGTGATGCCGAAGCCATCGCGGCGGATGAAGCCGGCCGGCATCTTCTTCTCATGGTTGGCCACCTTGTGCAGCGGGGCCGCCTCGATCTTCCAGCGGTAGGGCGTGTCGCTGGTGCGCACGATCACCGGCATCACCGCGTTCTGGCCCTTCAGCGCGAACTGCACCGCCGCCTTGCCCACCGCCTGTGCCTGCTCCCAATCGGTCTTGGAGGCCAGGTGGCGCGCCGAACGCTGCAGGTAGTCGGGCAGGGTCCAGTGGACCTTGTAGCCGAGCCCATCCTTGACCCGCGCGGCCAGCTGCGAGGCCACGCCACCGAGCTGGGTATGCCCGAACGAATCGGTGCCGCCGCCGGCATCGGCGACGAAGCGGCCATCGGCGGTCTGGATGCCTTCGGAGGCGACCACCACGCAGTAGCCCACCCGCTCGACCACCTGTTTGACCTTGGCCAGGAACGCGGCCTCGTCATACGCGCGCTCGGGCAGCAGGATGATGTGCGGGGCGTCATCGGCGCCCTGGCCGGCCAGTCCCGCAGCCGCCGCGAGCCAGCCGGCGTGGCGGCCCATCGCCTCGTAGACGAATACCTTGGTCGAGGTCTCGGCCATCGCGGCCACATCCAGCGCTGCTTCGCGTACGGAGACGGCGGTGTACTTGGCGGCCGAGCCGAAGCCCGGGCAGGTATCGGTCACGGCCAGATCGTTGTCGATGGTCTTGGGCACGCCGATGCAGGTCAGGTCGTAGTCGAAGGCCTTGGCCAGCTGGGAGACCTTCCAGGCGGTATCGGCCGAATCGTTGCCGCCGTTGTAGAGGAACCAGCGCACGTCATGGGCGCGCAGCACCTCGAGCAGGCGCTCGTACTTGCCGCGGTCGGCCTCCAGCGATTTGAGCTTGTAACGGCATGAGCCGAACGCGCCGCCGGGAGTATGGGCGAGGGCAGCGATGGCGGCTGCGGTCTCCTTGGAGGTGTCGATCAGGTCTTCGCGGAGCGCGCCGAGGATGCCGTTGCGCGCGGCCAAGACCTTGATTCCTTTGGCCCTGGCCGTGCTGATGACCGCCGAGGCGGTGGCATTGATGACGGCGGTGACGCCACCTGACTGAGCGTAGAGGAGGGTACCTTTGGACATGGTGCGACCTTGGTCTGGGGGGACGGACATTGCAGAGACATTACCCGGATGGGGTAAAGTGCGCGTATTGCGGTGCAGCGTGATTGTGGACATTCCCGGGGCGCGCGCCCTCCGTTTTCTTACCAAGTTGGAGTCAGGTTGATGCGATTGGTTCTGTTGGGACCGCCCGGTTCGGGCAAGGGGACACAGGCGACGCGCCTGAAGGAACACCTCGCCATTGCGCACATTTCCACCGGTGATCTGCTGCGGGCCGAAGTGGCCGCCGGCACCGAGCTGGGCAAGCAGGCCAAGGCCGTGATGGATGCCGGCAATCTGGTGTCCGACGACATCCTGCTGGGCATGCTCGAGTCGCGTCTGGGCCAGGACGATGTGGCCAATGGCTTCATCCTCGACGGTTACCCGCGCAACGTGGCCCAGGCCAATGCGCTGGATACCCTGTTGGCCAAGATCGGCCAGCCGCTGGATGCCGTGGTGCAGCTGGACGTGCCGACCGAACTGCTGGTCGAGCGCATCGCCGGCCGTGCGGCCGAACAGGGCCGTGCCGATGACAATCCCGAATCCGTGCGCCAGCGCCTGCAGGTCTACAACGACCAGACCGCACCGGTGGTGGATTTCTATGCCGGCCGCGGCACGCTTGCACGCGTCGATGGCGTGGGCGAACTGAACGATGTGGAAGCGCGCATCCGCGCCGCGATCCAGGCCTGAGCCGGTCGGTGCCGCTACGGCGGCACCGCACCCGTACCGCGTGTGCAGGGCCGAAAACACACACGCCCGGCCCCCGAAGGGACCAGGCGTGTGGTTTGAAGGTGCCAGCGAGCGGGCTTGCTCAGAGCCCCGCAGCATGAGCCCCCCTGGGGATGGCCTCTTGGGGAGTAGGACCAATGGGGTACTGCGGCTGGCCGAGACAATTGTGTCCGTCTTCACAATACGGCGCTATCGGGAATTCCCCGACATCCCGCTGGACTTTTCTTATAGTCGACCAGGAGTTGTCTGACGGCGATCTCCATCGGCGATGGTGATCGGCGACAATCGCACGCATGAGCACGATCCACATTCTTGGCATTGCAGGCACTTTCATGGGCGGCGTGGCCGCACTGGCGCGCGAGAAGGGCCATACGGTCCGCGGCAGCGACCAGGCGATCTACCCGCCGATGTCCACCCAGCTCGAACGCCTGGGCATCGCCCTGGATCCGGGCTACCGCGCCGACAGCGTGGCGCCGGACTGCGACGAGGTGGTGATCGGCAATGCGCTGTCGCGTGGCAATCCCGCCGTGGAAGCGGTGCTGGATGCAGGCCAACGCTACATCTCCGGCGCCCAGTGGCTGTCCGAGCAGGTGCTGCCAGGCCGCGACACCCTGGCCGTCGCCGGCACCCACGGCAAGACCACCACCACCACCATCCTGACCTGGCTGCTGCACAGCGCCGGGCGTGACCCCGGCTTCCTGATCGGCGGCGTGGCCGAGGATTTCGGCGTCTCCGCCCGCGTCGGCAGCGGCCGTGAGTTCGTGGTCGAGGCGGACGAGTACGACACCGCGTTTTTCGACAAGCGCAGCAAGTTCGTGCACTACCGGCCGCTGGTGGCCATCCTCAACAACCTTGAATACGACCACGCCGATATCTTTCCGGACGTGGCCGCGATCCAGCGCCAGTTCCACCATCTGATCCGCACCGTGCCCGCGCGCGGGCGACTGATCGTCAATGGTGAAGACGGCTATCTCGCCGAGGTGCTGGCGATGGGCTGCTGGACCCCGGTGGAGCGGTTCGGCTTCGATCCCACGCTGGAGTGGCACGCCGAGCTGGTGGAGGCCGACGGCAGTGTGTTCGTCGTGCACCATCGTGGCGAGCGCGTCGGTGAAGTGCGCTGGTCGTTGCTAGGCCGCCACAACGTCCTCAACGGGTTGGCCGCCCTGGCTGCCGCACACGCGGTCGGCGTCGAGCTGGCCACGGTGATCCCGGCGCTGGCCGCGTTCCGCAGCGTCAAGCGCCGGCTGGAAGTGATCGGCCAGGCGCGCGACATCACCATTTACGACGATTTCGCGCATCACCCCACCGCGATCCGCACGACCCTCGATGGCCTGCGTGCCAAGGTGGGCGATGCCCGCATCGTGGTGGCCATGGAGCCGCGTAGCAACTCGATGCGGCTGGGGGCGCACGCGCAGGCGCTGGCGCCTTCGCTGGACGGTGCCGACGCGGTGGTGTTCCTGCATCGCCCCGAGCTGGCCTGGGATGCGGCCAGCGTGATCGCCGCCGTGCGTGGCCAGGCCCATGCCGTGCCGGACACCGATGCGTTGCTGGCTCAGCTGGGCGCGATCGCAGCGCCGGGTGACCATGTGGTGTTCATGTCCAACGGCGGTTTCGATGGGGCGCCGCGCCGCTTCCTGGCGCAGCTGCAGCAGCCCTGAGGGACGCGGGCCATGACCGACACCGCTTCACTGCCCCTGTTCCCGCTGCACACCGTGCTGCTGCCCGGCGCGGCGCTCGGCCTGCGGGTGTTCGAACGCCGCTACCTGGACATGCTGCGCGAATGCAGCCGTGCGGGGACGGCCTTCGGTGTGTGCCTGATCCTGGACGGTGAGGAGGTCGGTGCGCCGGCGTTGCCTGCCGCCTATGGGGTCGAGGCGCGGATCGAGGATTTCGACGTGGGCGCCGATGGCGTGCTGGTGCTGCGCCTGCGTGGCCAGCGCCGCTTCCATGTGGATCGGACCCGCGTGCGCGACAACGGGCTGATCATTGCCGAAGTGACCTGGTGCGCGGCCGACAGCGACGACGAGCTGCAGCCCGAGCACGCGCTGATGGCGACCGTGCTGGAGCACATCATCGAGCAGGCCGGTGCGGCCTTCGCACCGGTCAGCCCGGCGCAGATGGAGCAGGCCAGCTGGGTCGGCTGGCGCCTGGCCGAACTGCTGCCGCTGCAGGACGCGCAACGCCTGCAACTGCTGCAACACGATGACCCGCACCAGCGCCTGCAGGCGCTGCTGGACTGGATGCCGTAACGCACGGTTCCGCCCCGCGTTACGCCCCCTTGGCCGGGTAGCTCCGGCGCTGCATCACTCGGCCGGTGGCATGCGCACGCGCAGCACCGGCATCTCGGTGTCTGGATGGGTATCGACCTGCTGCGGCAGGCCGTCCAGTGCCTGGCGGACCGCATTGAGCGACGGGTCGATGCCACGCATCGGCCGCCACATCCCGATCAGCTTGAAGTGCTGCTGGTAATGCAGCGTCTGCGCACTGCCCAGCCACAGCGGTTCATTGTCCGGCGCCGCCAGGCGTGCCGGTGCCGGCCACAGGCGCAGCGCGAAGATCTCATTGGGCGCATTGCCGGCGCGAAGCATCAGCAGCGATTCGACCTGCGTATCCAGCGTGGCCGGCAGCACCGGTACCTTGTCCTTGTCGGAGGACTTGTCGAGCATCAACAGCGCCTGTTCCCAGCCGGCCTGCGGCTGCACGCGCCAGCCCTGGCTTTCCAGCCGACGCTGCAACGGGGCCAGTGGACCGGCCACCTGCACGTCCAGCGGCCAGCGCTGATCGTCATCGAACTCATTGCGGCGCGACGGCAGGTGCTGCCAGCCGGTCGTCCACCAGGCCTGGGCATCCAGCGGTGCCGGCGTCGGCTGGGCTGGCTCGAAGCGCGCCAGTTTCACCGGAATGTTGCGCGGGGCGTACCAGAGCGCGGCGATGGCGAACGTGCCGTAGAACAGCCATGCCACCGGCTTGACCCAGAACGAGCGGTTGAAGCGGCGGCGGTAGGCGATGCCCAGCACCAGCAGCCAGAACAGGCCGAACAGCATGCCGCCGATCACATCGCTCAGCCAATGCGCGCCGAGGTAGATGCGGGCGAAGCCGATCAGGCTGACGATGATGCCCGACAGCAGGTAGGGCCATACGCGGGTGCGCCCCGGCAGTTCACGGGCGATCAGCACGGCGAAGAAGCCGAAGGTGATCGTAGCCATCGTCACCGACACCGACGGGAAGCCGAAGCCGCTGCTCGCATCCGGCGGGCGGACCACGTCCACCGTCGCACCGAGCAGCTTGCACAGCGCCAGCCCGAAGGCGAGGGCGGCCAGCCAGTGCGCGGCCGCCATCCAGCGGCGACGCCAGAGCAGATAGCCCATGCCGGCGGCGGTGGCGGGCAGCAGGACCTGCCAGGCGCCCAGCGAGGCCAGCGCGGCCATCGGGTAATCGGCCAGCGGATTGCGCAGGGCCAGCATCGCGTGATGCACGGCCAGATCGACCATCAGCGGTTCGCCGTGGGCGACCACCGCCATCAGCAGGGCGAACCAGCCCCAGCCGAGCAACAGCAGCATCACCGCCAGCATCGCCAGCGGCACCGACTCACGGCGCTGCGGGTCGAACACGGCGACGGAGTAACGACCCAGGGTCGGGTGACGCTGCGACCAGGCCAGCAGGCTGGCCAGCCAGCTGTCCATGCGCGAGGCCGACCAGCGGTAGCCATACAGCACGATCGCCCAGACCAGGCCCATGATCACGCCGAGCAGGGCCAGTACCATCACCAGCCGGCCGGCGACCGCCGCGACCGCGTCATACGCCTCGCCGAGCACCCAGCCGGGCGCGAGGAACAGCACCGCCCAGGACAGACTGGCGATGCCGCTGGCCTGGATGTAGCGCGACAGCGGCATCTTCATCATGCCGGCGATGGCTGGCACGAACGGGCGGATCGCGCCGACATAACGCGCCACCAGGATGCTCTTGAAGGCGTTGCGGCGGAACATCGTCTCGCCACGGTCGAGCAGCTGCGGGTACTTGCTGAAGGGCCAGAAGCCACGCAGGCGATCCCCCCAGCGCCGGCCGATCCAGTAGCTGATGCCGTCACCGGCAAACGCGCCCAACGCGGCGCACGCCACCGCGTAAGGCCCGGAGATCTGGCCCAGGCCGATGAACACACCGACGGCGAACAGCAGCGGCAACGCGGGCACGATCGCGCCCAGCACGATGACCGCATCGCAGAAGGCGATGAGGAAAATGACCGCACCGGCAAGCACGGGGTGAGCTGAGATCCACGCAAGCGTGGCATCGATCCATGACGAGTCCATCGGGGGATTATAGAGGGGGCAAAGTGACTGACTGCCCGCCAGACGCCGGGAATGTGCGGCATCTGCAGTGAATGAACGCGATCACCCGCCTAGAATGGCGGCATGACACGCCCTCCCGATCCCGCGCCGACCGCCCTCAAAGCCGACAGTTTCGGCCGCATCCTGCTGATGGAGGAGGACGGCCACCGGTTCGTACGCCGTGATCTGGAGGCCACGCCCTGGTGGCTGCGGCTGCCGGCGTGGTGGTTGGCCCGGCGCGAGGCACGCGCGCTGGCGCATCTGGATGGCATGCCCGCCACGCCGCGGTTGCTGGGCTGGAACGGGCGCTGGCTGGACCGCAGCTTCATGGCCGGTGATGCCATGTACCAGCGTCCGCCACATGGCGACCTGGCCTACTTCCGCGCGGCCCGACGGCTGCTGCAGCAGGTGCATCGCCATGGCATCGCACACAACGACCTGGCCAAGGAGGCCAACTGGCTGGTACGCGAAGACGGCTCGCCGGCCCTGATCGATTTCCAGCTGGCGGTGATCGGCGATCCGCGCTCACGCTGGATGCGCCTTCTGGCCCGCGAAGACCTGCGCCATCTGCTCAAGCACAAGCGCATGTACTGCCGGCAGTCGCTGACCCCGGTGGAAAAGCGGCTGCTCAAACGCACCTCATGGGTGCGCGATCTCTGGTTCCGTACCGGCAAGCCGGTCTACCGCTTTGTCACGCGGAAAATCCTGCACTGGGAAGACAACGAAGGGCAGGGCCCCAAGCCGTAGGCGTTGGGATGCTCAGCGCAGATCGAGAATCTGCTTCCCGCTGAAGCGGCGCTGCGCATCGAAATCGTAGGCGACGCGCAGCACCCCATCGTTGGCGCAGGCATGGCAGGTGCGCATCGGTGTGCTGTAGATCAAGCGCACGCCTCCGTCGGGCAGCGCTTCGCTGCCGCTGGCCTGCGCCGGTGCGAAAGGCGTGGCGTCCGGGTGTGCATCCAGGAACGGCTTGACCGTGGCGTCGGCGCGCGACATTTCCGGCAGCACGTCGGCGTCCACATCCTGCGTGTGGCCCGCACTGTCGACCAGCAGCGTGCCCTCGTTGGTATTGGCGCGGAACGGATACTCGATGGTGGCGATGCCGACGCCGTCCTGGTTGCGCCATGCACTCACATAGCCGGGATTGCCCTGGGCACCGAGCTGATGGGCGGCCGCGATCGCCTGCGGGCTCGCCTTGGCGGCCTGCATGACCTTGGCCAGGCAATCATCGGCAACCGGTCCCTGGCCGCGGCAGGCATCCACCTCGCCGTCCCAGATCGCCGCGTCGCTGAAGGGCGAGACGCCACCGGCGGTGCCCGGCACCGTGGCGGCCGCCGACGTGGCGGACGTGGCCGGATCGCCGGCGGGCTGGCAGGCCGCACTACTCAACACCAGGGCCAACGCGGTCAGGGGAAGGCGGATCGCCGTCATGTCGCTCATTCCATGCAGAACGGGAGCCGCCAGTATCGACGTGGCGGATGAATCCGGCGTGTGCGCCGGGGCGGCATAATGCGGGTCCATTGCAATCGCACCGAAGGAACCTGCGCATGGCCAGTCTGCAAGGCAAGACCCTGTTCATCACCGGCGCCTCGCGCGGGATCGGCCTGGCCATCGCGCTGCGTGCGGCACGCGACGGCGCCAACGTCGCGATCGCGGCCAAGTCGTCCGTGCCCAACCCCAAGCTGCCGGGCACCATCCACAGCGCCGCAGAGGCGGTAACCGCCGCAGGTGGGCAAGGGCTGGCGCTGAAGTGCGACATCCGCGAGGAGGACCAGGTGCGCGCGGCCGTCGCCGCCACCGTCGATACCTTCGGCGGCATCGACATCCTGATCAACAACGCCAGTGCGATCTGGCTGCGCGGCACGCTGGATACGCCGATGAAGCGCTTCGACCTGATGCAGCAGGTCAATTCGCGCGGCAGCTTCCTGTGCGCGCAGGCCTGCCTGCCGCATCTGCTGCAGGCGCCCAATCCGCACATCCTCACGCTGGCGCCGCCGCCGACGCTGGACCCGAAGTGGTGGGGCCCGCACACCGGCTACACGCTGGCCAAGATGGGCATGAGCTTCGTTACCCTTGGCCTGGCAGCCGAGTTCGGCCCGCAGGGGGTGGCGGTCAACGCGCTGTGGCCGCGCACGGTGATCGCCACCGATGCGATCAACATGATCCCCGGGGTGGATATCGGTGGCTGCCGCACGCCGGCGATTCTGGCCGACGCCGCACACGCGGTGCTGTGCCGTGAGGCCGCCGGTTTCAGCGGGCAGTTCCTGCTCGATGACGAGGTGTTGGCGCAGGCCGGCATCACCGATCTGAGCGGCTACGCCGTCGATCCATCGCGCCCGCTGATGCCGGATCTGTTCCTGGAGTGACGCGCGTTCGTGGCGCGCGATGACAACAGCTGCACACACTGGGCTGCTATGGTGCGTCCCCCCATTGGTATGGACACTCGCATGTCATCTCGCACACGGACCGCGCCGCTCGCCGCCGCCATCGCATTGATCAGCCTGCTCGGCGCCTGCAGCAAGGGCCCGGGCAGCGTCGCTGATACCCAGGGCGTGGAGAAGGTGAACGCCTACATCGCCTGCTTCAATGCCGTCGAACAGCCGATCCACGAAGGCTTCCAGCAGTACACCGGCTGGATGCAGGACCCGGAGGCCGGCCCGACCGGTAACGAGAAGAAGGTACGTGGCCCGGGCACGGTGCTGTCGCATCGTGTGGACGCGTGCAACGCGCCCATGGTCGCTGCGCTGGCGATGACGCCGGCCGAGCCTGCACTGGATCCGGCAGCCCGCAACTACCAGAAGACCTTCGTCGACCTGTACGCCCTGATCGAGCAGGCCGACCGTTACTACAGCCGCGAGGACTACCTGCGCGATGATCATGCCGGGATGCGCAGCCAGCATGCGCCGTTGATGAAGGCCTATATGGCGTTCTTCGATGCAGGCACCGCGCTGGATGCCGCGCTGGAAAAGCGCGAAGACGAACGCCGTGCGGAACAGCTCAAGGAGATTGAAGCTTCCGAAGGCCGCTCGATGGCGTACTACCAGATCAAGATCCTCGGCGATGGCAAGCAGCTGACCCAACTGCTCAACACCGAGGCGCCGGACCTGACCGTGGCCCGCACTCAGCTCTCCGCATTCCAGGCGTTGCTGCAGCAGGCGCAGGATGACAAGGTCGGCAAGGGCGATGCGATGTGGGGGCACCTGGAGCGTGCGGCCGATACGCTGGCCCGTGATGCCGGTCGCCGTATCGAGCGCGTCGAGTCAAAGAAGCCGTACACCCGCAGCGAGCAGATGCTGATCGAGAGCGGCGGCCGGATCAACAACCCGCAGGGCTCGGCCGAAGCGTTGCTGGTCAGCTACAACGACCTGGTCGACATGAGCAACCGCCTGGCGCAGTCCAGCGGCGCACGCTGAGCCGGCGCGGGACGGGCTGCCAGGCGGCCCGCCCCGCGTTGATCAGACGTTGAAGACCGGGGGCAGCTTCTCGCCGCAGTGGCGGCAGTGCAGCGCATCCGGTTCGTGGCCTTCCAGCCCGCAGTGCGGGCAGCCGCGCGCATCCCGGCGCGCGGCGTGCTCGGCATCACGCATGGTATTGGCCAGTTCGGCGGTGTAGATGCCGGTCGGCACCGCGATGATGCTGTAGCCGATCAGGATCAGCACCGAGGTGACGAACCGGCCCAGCACGGTCTGCGGCACGATGTCGCCGAAGCCCACCGTGGCCATGGTCACCACCGCCCAGTACATGCTGCTGGGGATGCTGGTGAAGCCATGGTTGGGGCCTTCGATCACGTACATCATGGTGCCGGCGATGATGGTGATGGTGATCACCGTGAACAGGAACAGCAGCACCTTGCGGCGGCTGCGCCACAACGACTCCATCAACACGCCGCTCTCTTCGATGTAGCGGGTCAGCTTGAGGATCCGGAACACCCGCAGGATGCGCAGCGCGCGCACCACCAGCAGGCTCTGCGCGCCGGGGATGAACAGCGACAGGTAGGTGGGCAGGATCGAGGCCAGATCGATGATGCCCCAGATGCTGAATGCGTAGCGAAGCGGGCGCTTGACCACCACCAGCCGGAGCAGGTACTCAGCGGTGAACAGGATGGTGAAGCCCCATTCCAGCACGTAGAGCCCGTCGGCATAGGCCGCATGGAAGCGCTGCACGCTGTCGAACATGACCACCACCACGCTGGCGATGATCGCGTAGACCAGCAGCAGGTCGAAATTGCGCGAGGGCCGGGTGTCGTGCCGGTAGATGATGTCGAACCACTGGCGGCGCCAGCCGGATTCGGTGGCGGGGTTGAGCTGGGGGGCGGTGAACGGTCGCATGGGGCGCATTGTGCCCCACCGGCCCAAAGCGCGAGAATGGGATCTTTCCTGAGCCGTTGACTGCCATGACTGCCGCTGCCACCGATCCGCTGTTGTCCCTGTCGCATTACTACCTGCCGGTCTACAAACCGCGCCAGGTAGTGCTCGAACGTGGCCAGGGCGCGCGCGTCTGGGACAACCAGGGCCGCGAATTCATCGATCTGGCCGCCGGCATTGCGGTGTGTGGCCTGGGCCACAACGATCCGGACCTCACCGCGGCGCTGATCGAGCAGGCCGGCAAGCTCTGGCACACCAGCAACGTGTTCTACAGCGAGCCGCCGCTGCGCCTGGCCGAAGAACTGGTCACCGCCTCGCGTTTCGCCGAGCGCGTGTTCCTGTGCAACTCCGGCGCAGAAGCCAATGAAGTGGCGATCAAGCTGGTCCGCAAGTGGGCCTCCTCGCTGGGCCGCCCGGCGCATCAGCGCGTGATCGTCACCTTCCGCGGCAGCTTCCACGGCCGCACCCTGGCGGCGGTGACCGCCACCGCCCAGCCGAAGTACCAGGAAGGTTACGAGCCGCTGCCCGGTGGCTTCCGCTATGTCGATTTCAATGACGAGGTGCAGCTGGAGACCGCGATGGCCGCCGGCGATGTCGCGGCGGTGATGCTGGAGCCGATCCAGGGCGAGGGCGGCGTGATGCCGGCCAAGCCGGGCTTCCTGCAGCGCGTGCGCGAACTGTGCGAACAGCACAACGCGCTGGTGGTGCTCGATGAGATCCAGGCCGGCATGGGTCGCACCGGCACGCTGTTTGCGCACTGGCAGGACAACATCAAACCGGACATCGTCACCCTGGCCAAGGCACTGGGCGGCGGTTTCCCGATCGGCGCGATGCTGGCCGGCCCGAAGGTGGCCGAGGTGATGCAGTTCGGCGCGCACGGCACCACCTTCGGTGGCAATCCGCTGGCCGCCGCCGTGGCCCGCGTGGCGCTGCGCAAGCTGTCCTCGCCGGAGATCGCGCACAACGTGAGCCGTCAGTCGCAGGCGCTGCGCGATGGCCTGGGCAAGATCAACGACGAGTTCAAGGTGTTCAGCCAGGTCCGCGGCCGCGGACTGATGCTGGGCGCGGTGCTGGACAAGGATTTTGCCGGCCAGGCCGGTCCCATCCTGGATCACGCCGCCGAGCACGGCCTGCTGACCCTGCAGGCTGGCCCGGACGTGCTGCGCTTCGTGCCGTCGCTGAACATCACCGATGAAGAAATCGCCGAAGGCCTGAAGCGTCTGCGTGCGGCCGTGCAATCGTTCATCGCGACGCGCTAGCCAATGGCGGTAGAGCCGACCGTTGGTCGGCTCTACGTCAGGGCGTATCGCTTCATGACCTTGCCGAACGCGCGGCTGTCCGTCGCGGTCTCGGCCTGCAGGCCGGCCACCCGAGCCCCGCGCACGTTGACGAACAGGTCATCGATGAACAGCGTGCGCTCGGCGCGCGCCCCCAGCAGCGTCACCGCCTTGGTGAATATCGCCGGATCCGGCTTGCGCCCGCCCAGCGCACCGCTGCACAGGATGCGGCCGTGCAGGGCATCGGCCAGGGGTGGAACGAGCTGTGGAATCGTCTGCGCCATCAGCGCGCCGTTGTTGGTCAGGATGCCGATCGGCAGTGCCTGCGCGATCCGCGCCACGCGTTCGATCACACCTGTTTGCGGTGCGCACGCGGCGATGCGCGCGGCCTGCCACTGCGCGATGTTGATGGTGGTGTGCAGCGCATCGCCCAGTTGCCGCAGGTAGGGGTCGGTCGCCATGCCGCTGTCGTAGGCACGTTCCAGCCCACTGTCGAACAGCGCCGCCTGCACCTGCGCCGCGCTGCAGCCCACGCTCGCGGCCAGATGGCGCACACGCAGGTGCCGCGCATAGCGCACCAGTACGCCATCGAAATCCAGCAGCAGGCACTCGATCACACGCGGCATGGGGCCATCTCGTCCAGATCCAGCGCTGACCGTAACCCAGCCAGTGCCTGCGCTGCGACATCGCGTCGCACGTCGCCTGCACGGGCGGTCACTAGAATCGCGGAGACTGCCTGATGGAGATAGCCTTGAAACTGCTTGCCCCCGTGTTGCTTGCCGGCCTGATGCTGGCCCCGGCCGCCCATGCGCGCGTCTGCGCGATCACCATCGACAGTACCGACCAGATGAGCTTCAGTCAGAAGGAGCTCAAGGTTGCCGCCGATTGCACCCAGGTCAAACTGACCCTGCGCCACACCGGCAAGCTCGCCGCGACCGCGATGGGTCACAACTGGGTACTGACCCGCACCGCCGATTACCAGCCGGTGGCGATGGCCGGCATGCGCACGACGTTGGCCGACAGCTACCTGCCCAAGGGCGATGCGCGCGTGCTGGCGCATACCCCGGTGATCGGCGGCGGCCAGACCACCAGCGTCACCTTCTCCACCGCCAAGCTGACCAAGGGCGGCGACTACACCTTCTTCTGCTCGTTCCCCGGCCACTTCGCGATGATGAAGGGCCGCTTCGTGTTTGGCTGATTATCCGATTAACGGGGACGGAGGTAGTTATTAACTACCCCCGTCCCTGTTGTTTGATCAGCCTTTGACGACCTTGAACGCTTCGCGGGCGGCTTCGATCGTCGCATCGATGATGCTGTCGTCATGTGCGCTGGACAGGAAGCCGGCTTCATATGCGGAAGGGGCCAGGAACACGCCGCGCTCCAGCATCGCGTGGAAGAAGGTGTTGAACGCGGTGATGTCGCACGCAACGGCCTGCGCGTAGGTTTCCACCTTCTGGTCAGTGAAGAACAGGCCGAACATCGCGCCGACCTGGGTGGTGGTCGCTGCCACGCCTGCATCCGCTGCCGCCGCTTCCAGCCCCGCGCACAGACGCGCGGCCGACGCACTCAGGCGATCATGGAAGCCCGGCTCCTGCACCAGTTCCAGCATCGCCTGGCCGGCCGCCATCGCCACCGGGTTGCCACTGAGCGTGCCCGCCTGGTAGATCGGGCCGGCCGGGGAAATCTGCGACATCAGTTCGCGACGACCACCGTAGGCGCCCACCGGCATGCCGCCGCCGATGATCTTGCCGAAGGTGGTCAGGTCCGGGGTGACGCCGTAATGCGCCTGCGCGCCACCGAGCGCCACGCGGAAGCCGGTCATCACTTCATCGAAGATCAGCACCGTGCCGTACTGCGTGCACAGTGCGCGCAGGTGCTGCAGGTAGCCCTCGCGGGGCGGGATGCAGTTGGCGTTGCCGACCACCGGCTCGATGATCAGCCCGGCGATGTGCTCGCCCTGTTCGGCGAACAGCGCGGTGGCCGCCTCGACATCGTTGTACGGCAGGGTCAGGGTGAGCTCGCTCAGGCCGGCGGGAACGCCCGGCGAGGTCGGCACGCCCAGGGTCAGCATGCCGCTGCCGGCCTTGACCAGGAACGAGTCGCCGTGGCCGTGGTAGCAGCCCTCGAACTTGACGATGCGGCTGCGGCCGGTGGCACCGCGTGCCAGCCGGATCGCCGACAGGGTGGCCTCGGTGCCCGAGTTGACCATGCGCACCATCTCGCAGGACGGCACCAGCCGGGTCAGCGTTTCGGCCATCGTGACTTCGGCTTCGCACGGCGCGCCGAACGACAGGCCGTTGCCGATCGCCTGCTTGACCGCCTGGCGCACGGCGGTGTGGTTGTGGCCGACGATCATCGGGCCCCAGGAGCCGACGTAATCGATGTAGCGGTTGCCATCGACGTCGTACAGGTACGGGCCATCGGCGCGCTGCACGAAGAACGGCTCGCCGCCGACCGATTTGAACGCGCGCACCGGCGAGTTGACGCCGCCCGGCAGCAGCTTCTGGGCGCGGGTGAACAGGGCGTGGGACTGGTCGTGGTTCATGCGGTCGTATCCTGGAAGCAAGCGAGGTAGGCGTGCAGCGTGGCGACCGGGTCGGGCGCGGCGTACACGCTGCTGATGACGGCAACCAGATCGGCGCCGGCAGCGATGAGCGGTGCCACATTGTCCGGGCTCAGCCCGCCGATGGCCACCCGCGGCACCCCGAGTGCGGCGCTTTGCCGCAGCAGGTCCGGCGCGGCGCGGCGGGTGGTGGCCTTGCTGGTGCTGGGGAAGAAGGCCCCGAAGGCGACGTAGCTGGCGCCGGCGGCGACCGCGCGCTCGGCCAGCGCCAGGGTGTCATAGCAGGAGGCGCCGATGATGGCCTGCGGGCCGAGCAGGGCCCGGGCGGCGGCGATATCGCCATCGTCCTCGCCCAGGTGCACACCGGCCGCGCCGACCGCCTGGGCCAGGGCCACGTCGTCATTGATGAGCAGCGGCACCGCGTACGGCTGGCACAGGCCCTGCAGCGCAGCGGCCTGGGCGTGGCGCAGGGCTACGTCAGCGGTCTTGTTGCGGTACTGCAGCCAGGTGGCGCCAGCCGCCAGCAGCGGCGCGGTGCGCGCCAGCAGCCGTGCGGTATCGGGCTCGTCGGGAGTGATGAGGTAGACGCCGCGGGGCGGTGTGGGGGCTGAAGCGTGATTCATCAATGGCTACCGGTAGCGCAACGGGAGTGGGACAATGAGCGCTGTCAGCTCTTGTCCTGCCGTGATTATCCGATGACCGACGCAACCGCCACCACCTTCCGCACCTGGATGTGCGTTGTCTGCGGCTTCCTGTATAGGGAAGAGGACGGGCTGCCGGAAGAGGGCATCGCCCCGGGCACGCGCTGGGAAGACATTCCCGATACGTGGACGTGCCCGGACTGCGGCGTGACCAAGGATGATTTCGAGATGGTCGAAGTCGACTGAGCAACGCCCGGACGTCATCGCCCGGGCGCGCGTGTTGGTGCGCTCAATGCAGGCGCGGCACCACGCCACCGAGGCCGACCAGCTTCTCACGCACGAACTGCGCATCGCTGGCCTTGGCATTGCGCTTGAGGTACAGCCCCAGATCGTTGCGCGCGCCGGCCTCGTAATCCAGCTGCAGGTAGGCCATGCCGCGATCGCGCAGGGCATCGTCCTGCTCGGGGGCGAGTTTCAGCAGGCGATCGGCACTGCGTGCGGCGCGGTCCCATTCCCCCCGTTCGACGTACACGCCATGCAGGTTGCGCAGCATCCGCATCAGGATCGCGCGCGCCGGGGCCGGGTCCAGGATCTGCGCGAGCACATCGTCGTCGGGAACTTCACCGCCCAGGTGTGAGCGTGCGCGTTCGCGCAGTTCCTCCACGCCCAGCGGGCGGCCGCCGTTGAACGGGTCCATCACCAGCACGCCGTCGTTGAGCGGCAGGCGCACCAGGAAATGCCCGGGGAAGGACACCCCGTCCAGCGGGATGCCGAGCCGGCGCGAGACTTCCATCTGCACCAGCGCCAGCGAGATCGGGTTGCCCAGGCGGCGTTCGAAGACCTGGTTCAGATAGCTGTTGCGCGGGTCGTAGTACTCGCCGTGGTCGCCGCTGTAGCCCAGCTCGTCGAACAGGTGGCGGTTGACCGCGGCAATCTTCAGCGGCCACATGTCGATCGTGGCGATCTCGGTGCGCAGGTGGTCGGCGTGGCTCTGCAGGACCGCGTCGTAGACGGCGGGGTCCAGATCCGGGTATTCGTCCCGGGCGATCAGCAACGCGGTCGGCAACAGCGGCAGCGCCTCGTCATCCAGCTCGGCCAGTGAGTCCCACGTCGGCAATGTGATCTGCCCCTGCATGGGACAAGACTGGCGACAAACGCGCCGCGATTCAAGGGCGCGGCGCGTTTATCAGGACAGTTTTATTTGCCGTCGGCGATGCCGGGGCCGAACGTGAGTTCGGTGCCGTCCTTGAGCGCCATCTTTTCGGCCTGCCCGGCGTTGAGTTCCAGCACGTAGCGGGCCGGTTCGCTGCTGGGGTAGGGCGGGCAACGATCGCCGGCCGAACACGGCGGCACATCGCGCTGCTGGCTGACCAGGCGGCGCTGCGCATCGAAGTACAGGATGTCCAGCGCGATCTTGGTGTTCTTCATCCAGTACGCCTGCAGCTCTTCGCGTTCGTGGATGAACAGCATGCCGTGGTCCTCGGGCATCTGGTCGCGGAACATCAGCCCGCGGGCGCGGGTGTCGTCATTGGTGGCCAGTTCAACGTGGTAACGGTTGCCGTCCAGCTCCACCCAGTGGCGGGCATTGGTGCTGGCGCAGCCGGTCAGGGTGAACAGCAGGAGCAGGGGCAGCAGGCGCAACAGGGACATGGGCGTACCTCGTTGGGGTGGCCGGCGCACAGGCCGGCCACGGGGTCAGATCACGATCGGCGGCTCACCGCCGATGATCACCACATCGGCCGGGCGACGCGCGAACAGGCCGACGGCGACCACGCCCGGCAGCTGGTTGAGCTCGCGCTCCAGCTTGACCGGATCGGTGATCTCCAGGTGGTGGATGTCCAGGATCACGTTGCCGTTGTCGGTGACCACGCCCTCACGCCAGGCCGGCTGGCCGCCGGTCATGTCCATGATGCGGCGGGCGACCAGACTGCGCGCCATCGGGATCACTTCCACCGGCAGCGGGAACCTGCCCAGCACCTTGACCTGCTTGCTCGGGTCGATGATGCACACGAAGCGCTCGCTGGCCTCGGCGATGATCTTCTCGCGGGTCAGCGCGGCGCCGCCGCCTTTGATCAGGTTCTTGTTGCCGTCGCACTCATCGGCCCCGTCCACATACAGCGACAGATTGCCGGTGTGGTTGAGCTCGAGTACCTCGATGCCGTGCTGCTTCAGGCGCGCGGTACTCTGGTCCGAGCTGGACACGGCGCCCTTGATGCGGTGCTGGATCTTGGCCAGGGCGTCGATGAAGTAGGCCACGGTGGACCCGGTGCCGACCCCGACGATCATGCCGTCTTCAACGTATTCAATGGCTTTTTCAGCGGCCAGGCGCTTGGCTTCGGACATGGCGGGCAACTCTTGGAGGAAAGGGGGTCAGTGCTTTTCCAGCGACAGCAGCAGCTTCCACTGCGCGGCCGTCACCGGGAGGATCGAAAGGCGGTTGCCGCGCGCGGTCAGCGCAAAACCCTCGCCCAGCGCATCGGCGTGCAGCTTGATCTCGTCCAGCGAAATGGTGTCGCGCAGTTTGCGCTCGAAGGCGACGTCCACCAGCATCCAGCGCGGTTCTTCGCGGGTCGCCTTGGCGTCGTAATAGTCCGATCCGGGATCGAACTGGGTGTCGTCCGGATAGGCCTCGCTGGCCACCGTGGCCAGCCCGACGATGCCCGGCACCTTGGTATTGGAGTGGTAGAACAACACCCCGTCGCCGACCTTCATGCCATCGCGCATGAAGTTGCGCGCCTGGTAGTTGCGGACGCCGTTCCAGGGCTCTCGGCCCACGCGCTGCAGATCATCGATGGAAAAGGCGTCCGGTTCGGACTTCATCAGCCAGTAGCGCTTGCGTGCGGTCATGCGGAGTCTTTGATTACGGTAGGTGCCGACCGTTGGTCGGTACGCAGACAAGGGTGGAGACGTCGGTGCAGATCGCATCCACCGCGACGTCCCACGGTTGTACCGGCAGATCATCGACCTGCTGGACCGAGAAGCCGACCCCGACCAGCCACGGCGGCGCCGGGCGCTGGTGGCGGAATGCGAAGCTGCGATCATACCAGCCGCCTCCCATGCCCAGCCGCCGGCCCTGTGCGTCGAAACCGACCAGCGGCGCGACCACCAGCGCCATCTGCTCCGGTGCGAGGGTGTCGTCCAGCGCGAGATCGGGCTCAGGGATGCCGAAGCGGTTGGTGGTCAGTGCCTGCCCCGGGCGCCAGGGTGCGAAGCGCAGCGTCTTCTCGTGCAGGACCGGCAGGCAGTAGGTCAGGCCGGCGGGCAACTGCATCTGCCAGCGGTGCAGCGCGATTTCCCCATCCATCGACCAGTAGCCGGCGACATGGCCCTGCGTGGGCGCGAAAGGAAGGCAGAGCAGGCCATCGGCCAGATGTTCGGCGGCGGCCAGGCGCACGGCGGCGGGGAGATCACGGCGGCGTTGGCGCAGCTGCTGGCGCAGTGCGGAGCGCGGGTCGGTCATGCCTGGGTCCGGAGCGTGCGGGGGAAGCGGATAAAACAAGAGCGACGTCCCAGGGGAACGCCGCTCTTGCTGGAATATTGCATTCTCCGCCGTGACGATGCATGCGAAACGACCTTGAACCCGGGGTTCAAGTGGGTACGCTGGGGTTCCATCGGGCTTCCCGCTACAAGGCGGACTTGCACTCCCGGCGCCGTCGCGCACCCGTGGTCGTAATTAAGGGACAAGGCGAATGTTTGCACACGCCGTCGTTCACAGCAGAGAACGCGACGAGGATTATAGCCCTCTTGTGCGATTCGACCAGTCCGTTCGTCGGTCCGATTGCATGTCAATTCAGATCGATGAAGACCGCGCGATGCACTTGTGCAATCAAACACCGCGTGGAACCGATGCGTGGATCAACCTGCGCCGTCAAACGCCCGATCCAGGCGCCGGTTCAGATCGCTCAGGGTCTGCTGCAGCGCGATCGCCTGGCGTGCGTGCTCGTCGCGCAGCTGCTGCAGCTCGTGCGCCAGGTTCAGCGCGGCCAGCACCGCGACGCGGTCGACCGCGGCCATCCGGTTGCTGCCCCGGATCTCGCGCATCTTGGCGTCCAACAGGCGGGCGGCGGCGGTCAGGCTTTCGCGCTCCTCGGCGCCCACGCCCACCGTGTATTCACGATCCAGGATGCGGACACTGACCGGTTCGGTCTGGCTCATGTGTGCTGCTCCAGGGATTTGAGGCGGGTGATCATCGCTTCCACCCGGGAGCGGGCCTGCTCGTTCTTGGCCAGCAGCTGGGAGCGCTCGGCCACCAGCTGCTCCTGCTGGTGGCGCAGGCTGCGGTTCTCCTCGGCCAGGCGCTGGTTGCGCTCAAGCAACGCCTCCACCCGGGCGGCGAAGGCCTGCAATTGGGCGATGGCGTCGGCGGGTTCCATGTCCGGCACGATAGGCAAGGGCGGATGGGGCGGTCAAGCGAATAATGACGGGGCCTGCCGGCAGCTGGCCCGGCGGTGCCGGGGCGGGCTCGGGGGCGGGCCATGGCAACCCGGTGGACACAGGTGGATTGCTACACTGTGGCGCTCACAAACCGTAGCCCCAAGATGACCGAACTCCCGAGTGTCGACGACGTAAACCAGGCCAGCCAGGCCCTGGGCCTGGGCGCCAGCGCCGCTGAACTGCACGGCGGCCTGTGCGGCTGGCTGTCCGCCGGCGGTGCGCCGGTGCGTGAATGGCCGGCCCGCGTGCTGGCCGATGACAACCTGCCGACCCCGGCCGAAGGTGACGCCTTGTCGCGCCTGCTCGATGCCAGCGTGGCGCAGATGGAAGACCGCGATTTCGCCTTCGAGCTGCTGCTGAGTGATGCCACCGAGACCGCCGCGCAGGCCGATGCGCTGTTCACCTGGGCGCGCGCGTTCCTGGGCGGCTTCGGGCTGGGCTCCGGCCAGAACCGGCCGGCCTTGTCCGAAGAGGGCGATGAAGCCCTGACCGATCTGGCCAAGCTGGCCCAGGCCTCCAGCGAGGACTTTGAAAGCGGCAACGACGATGACGAAGACGCGCTGGCCGAGATCGAGGAGTTCATCCGCGTGGCGGTGCTGCTCCTGCACGGCGACTGTGTCATGGCCGCGCGCCATCGGCAGCGCCTGAACTGAGATGGATATCCGGCAGCTGACCGGCATCTCCGCCGCCGAATACACCCGCCGCCGCCAGCAGTTGATGGAGATGGCCGGCGACGACGCGATCCTGGTGCTGCCGGCCGCATCCGAGCGGGTGCGCAGCCTGGATACGCATTATCCGTTCCGCCAGGACTCGGACTTCTGGTACCTGAGCGGCTTCCCGGAACCGGAGGCCGTGCTGGTGCTGATCCCGGGCCGCCGCCATGGCGAGGTCATCCTGTTCTGCCGTGAACGCGACGCGGACCGTGAAGCCTGGGATGGCGCGCGCGCCGGCCAGGAAGGCGCGGTCTCGCAGTACGGCATGGACGATGCGTACCCGATCGACGATCTGGACGACATCCTGCCCGGCCTGCTGGAAGGGCGCTCGCGGGTGTACTACCACTTCGGCCGCGATGCCGAGTTCGATCTCAAACTGATCGGCTGGGTCAACCGGGTGCGCTCGCAGGTGCGGCATGGCGCGCAGCCACCGCATGAGTTCCTGGAACTGGGCCACCTGCTGCACGAGCAGCGACTGTTCAAATCGACCGCGGAAATCGCCGTGATGCAGCGCGCTGCCGATATCAGCGTGCAGGCACATCTGGCCGCGATGCACGTGGCGCGGCCGGGCATCCACGAGTACGAACTGCAGGCCGATCTGGAACGTGTGTTCCGTGCCAATGATGCCTGTGCGGCTTACAGCAGCATTGTCGGTGCCGGTGCCAACGGCTGCATCCTGCATTACCGCGACAACAATGCGCGCTCGCACGATGGCGATCTGGTCCTGATCGATGCCGGTGCCGAGTACCGCGGCTACGCCAGCGACATCACCCGGACCTTCCCGGTCAACGGCCGTTTCACCGCCGAACAGCGCGCGCTGCATGATCTGGTCGGTGCGGCGCAGGCTGCGGCGCTGGCCCAGGCGCGTCCGGGCAATGCCTACGAAGCCGGCCATCTGGCCGCGGTGGAAACCCTGACCGACGGCCTGCTGCGGCTCGGCCTGCTCAAAGGCACGCTGGAAGAGAACATCGCCGAAGCGCATTACCAGCGCTTCTACCGGCACAAGACCGGGCACTGGCTGGGCCTGGACGTGCATGACGTGGGCGATTACCGCTTGGCAGGTGACTCGCGGATGCTGGAACCGGGCATGGTGTTCACCATCGAGCCCGGCCTGTATGTCTCACCGGAGGACCGCAGCGTGGAAGCGCGCTGGCGCGGTATCGGCATTCGTACCGAAGATGACGTGCTGATCACCGAGGACGGCCACCAGGTGCTGACGGCTGCCTTGGCGCGCAGTGCCGATGAGATCGAAGAAGCGATGGCCAAGCGCTGATCCGCGCCCGGGTAGCGCCACCCCATGGGGGGCGGCGCTCCGTGCCGAGGTGGTCTTCAGCCACCCATGGGGTGGCTCTACGCGGATACCGGGGCGGCAATCAGCGGCCAGCGGCGGGCACACGATGCCGTGCAGGTACCGACCGTGGGTCGGCACCCGCATCGCCGCTCAACTCGCGGCCGCAAACACCGGGCGGGTCAGGTTGTCCGCATCGCTCTCGGTGCACAGCACCTCGTCCTCGATGCGCACACCGCCATACGGGCGGAAGAAATCCACGCGGTCCCAGTTGATGCTGGCGCCATTGCCGGCCTGCTTCACTTCGTCCAGCAGCATGTCGATGAAGTACACGCCCGGTTCGATCGTGACCACCATGCCAGGCTCCAGCACGCGGGTCATGCGCAGGTACGGGTGACCCTGCGGGCGCTCGATGCGGCCACCGCGATCGCTGGCCGCAAAGCCGGCCACATCATGCACCTGCAGCCCGATCAGATGGCCCAGGCCGTGCGGGAAGAAGGCCGCGCTCACGCCGGTGGCCAGCGCCGCTTCCGGCGAAACGTTGAGCACGCCGACGTCCTTGAGGATGCCCATCAGCGACAGGTGCGCGTCGATGTGCAGCTGCTTGTAATCCACGCCGGCACGCACAGCGGCGCCCATCTGCTGCTGGGCCGCGTCCACCGCATCGATCAGCGCCTGGAATTCGTCATGGCCGCTGGCCGCATAGGTACGGGTGATATCACTGGCATAGCCGTACGCGCTGGCGCCGGCGTCGATCAGGAAGCTGCGCAGCGGGGTCGGCGCGCTGCGGCCAAGATCGGTGTAGTGCAGTACGGCGGCATGTTCATTGAGGCCGATGATGTTGCCGTACGGCAGTTCGTTGGCGTCCTGCCCGACCGCACGGCAATACGCCATGTGGATCTCGAACTCGCTGGCACCACTGCGGAAGGCCGCTTCGGCAGCACGGTGGCCGCGCACGCCCAGCCGCTGCGCTTCGCGCATCAGTTCGATTTCATACGGGGTCTTGTAGCCGCGCTGCCAGTCCAGGTAATCGAGGACCGGTGCGGGATTGTTCGGCACGAAGGCCCCAAGCGCGCTCTGCGGCTCGCCCAGGATCGCGCAACGCGCCGCGTCCTTGGGCAGCAGCGCCAGCGCCTCGTCGGGCGTGCGGATGATCTGGATGTCGACATGCTCGACCCACCAGCCGTTCGGCGCATCCGGCACCACGTGCCAGTAATCGAAGGGCTGATGGAAGATCAGCGTCGGGCGCTTGCCCGGGGTGTACACCAGCCAGCTGTTGGGCAGCTTGGTCAGCGGCAGCCAGGCCTTGAAGTTCGGGTTCACCGCATAGGGGTAATCGCGATCATCGAAGGCCTGGTAATGCTGGGTGCCGCTGGGAATCACCAGATGGTCGAAGCCGCCACGGGCCAGCGCTTCATCGGCGCGCTGGCGCATCACGCTGGCATGGTGGGAATACAGGGCGCCGAGGTCTGGCTGGTTCATGGCATGAAGCTCGCTGACAGTGCGGAATGCAGCCCTAGATTCTGCCGTAATCGGGCCACCGGCGCTGTGCCGGAACCGGCGCTCAGACTGCCGAAGTTTCCTCGGCGATCCACTGCCGCAGCTGCTCGCGTGATTCGCGCGCCAGGGTCAGGAAGCGGAAGCCCACCCAGGCCTGGCCCGGTGCATGGGTCTGCTCGCTCCACAGCAGGTGCACGCCGACGTCGATCAGCAGTGGCTGTCCCTGCGGGCCGGTGATGGTGAACTGCAACTGGTGCAACGCATCGTCCTGCATCGGCACCGAGGCCAGCATCAGCATGCCGGTCTCGGAGACATTGCCGAGCCGGCCGATCACGGTCTCGGCCATCAGGTCGGTGACGGGCACCAGCTCGGTCACCTGGCGGCGCGGCGCGCGGCGGGTATCGGGTGTGGTCATTCGGCATTCTCCGCGGGACTGCCGGCCAGCGAGCGCAGGGTGCGCAGCGTGGCCTGCCAGGCACGATCAATCAGCCTGCCCTTGTCTTCGGTGACGATCCGCACCTGGCCGTGTGCCATCAGCCGTGCCAGTGCGTCCAGCGAATGCTCGCCGACCTTCTGCCCGCGTTGATTGACGAACAGGGCGTTGTCGGTGATCAGGCTGTACCAGGACAGTCGCTGCCGGCGGACGTCGCCCTGCTGGTTGGTGGTGAACTCGAACCAGGTGCCGAAGGGCAGGGTGCGCAGCTGGCGATAGCAGTCGTCCTCGGCGGTGCTGCGCGCGAGCGGGGCGACCTTGCGCGGGTCGCTGGCGTCTGCCTGCTCGCCCAGCCGGGTGCGCGCGCGAAGGCGTGCGGTGAGTTCGGTCCGCGAGCTGCTGTCGTCCTCGCCCCCCGGCGTGGACAGGCGCCGCGCGATCGCGGCCGCTTCGTCCTGGTGGTAGCCGACCTGCAGCAGGGCGGATTCGACTTCGTTGCCCAGCACGTCATCGCGCTCGGCTGCGCCGGGCGTCAGGCAGGTCACTTCGGCGATCCGGGCGGTTTCCTGCTGGCGCTGCTGCCACTGTGGCGAGGTCTCGCCGTTGCGCAGCAGGGTGAGCGTGAGCACGTCCGACCATGCCTGTTTCAGCAGCGCCTGCACGAAGCATGGAGGCGCGGCCTGCGCGCACAACTGTTCGATGCTGGTGCTGGCCTGTTGCTTGGCCGCCTCCAGCCGCTCCTTGCCGCGGGCGGCTTCGACATGACGACGCTCGGCCAGTTCGGCCTTGTGCGCCAGCGCGCGGAAGTGCTGCTGGATCTCCTCGTTGGCGGTGTCGAAGACCGCCACATCGCCGTCGTACTCGTTGACCACCTGATCGACGGCCTGCCCCAGCTTCTGCACCAGCTGCGGATCGACGTCTTCGTCGCCCAGCCAGTTGGCGCCGGCCTCGGCCACCGCATTGAGCAGTTCGCGCGCCGGGTGCTGGTCGCGGACGAAGAACGCCGGGTCGGACAGGGCCGCGCGGGCGACCGGCACTTGCAGCCGGGTGAGCAGATCGGTGGCCACCGCCTCGGGCCGGACCTCGCGCTGGATCTGCCCGTACAGCATGTCGAGCAGATCGAAGGTGTCGCTGTCCTTGACCGTCAATGTCGCCTGTGCGCCATGGTCCGCACGGACCTGGGCAAGCAGGGCGTTGTGCAGATCGGCCATGCTGCGGCGCGCACCGCCCGGGGCCACCGCCTGGCTCTGCAGCCTGGCCAGGGTGGCATGCACGGCCTCGGCGGGCACGGCCAGTGCCGCCGGTGTTTCGGGGGCGAGGAAGGCGGTGTCGGTGGGATGCGCAGGCAGCTCACCCGGTGCCGCAACCGCCTGCGCGGCCGTCGCACCGCCGCCCGGCACCGTGCCGGCGGCATGCGCCTGGCGGGCGGCGCCCAGCAACTGGTGCAGGGCCGACATCGCCGGTGCGCCAAGGTCGGCGGCCGCAGGCGGGGTAGTGGTGGCCGCCGCCGATGCAGGTGCGGACGCCGCGGCACCGGTACTGTCATCGGTGGCCGTGCGGTAGGCCGGCGAGGCGGCCGACGGCGCCATCGCCATGGCTTCCTCGGTCATGGCCGCCCAGCCGGCGCTCGGTGCGCTGCCGTTCCAGCCGGTCAATGGGCGTGCCGCGGCGCCGCCGCGTGCGCCGGGCAGGCCGCGCTCGGGGCCGGTGATGATCCGGCGCGTCGTGGCCGAGCGTGCCAGATACGGGGTGTAGACCAGCCCGGGCAGGACGCCTTCGTGCCCCAGCAGGATGTTGGCGCGTTCCAGCAGCTCACCCAGCCGCTCCAGCAGTTGGCGGTCGAACACGCGGTACAGCGCCAGCTGTGTTTCCAGGCCCAGACCGAAGTCTTCACCCAGTTCGCGCACGATCCGGCACAGCGCCTGCGGCCCGAACGGCAGGTCATCGGCATCGAAGGCCGGCCCGGCGGCGAGCACGCCGAAGCGTTGGCCAAGCAACTGCAGGGCGCTGGCCGAGCGCTGGGCTTCGCGGCGGATGATATCGACCAGGACGATGTCGCGATCCACGTCGGTGTCGTTGACCAGGGTCAGCGCAGTGGCGGTGACGGCTACCTCGGTCGACACGGTGCGCTGGGTGTGCCGGGGCCCGCGCAGGGTGGCCAGGCTGTCGCTCAGTGCGTCCAGAAAGCGGGGGCCGAACTGCGCGTTGACCTCATGCAGCTGCCGCGCCTGCGCGAAGATGTCCGCCTGGATCTGGCTGTTGCGGGCGCGCTCGGCATCGCGGAACAGCTCGCGCTCCAGCTCCACGACGGTCAATCTGAGCGGGGTGGTGAGGGTCTGGACCGCCAGCCCGTGCAGCGCTGCCAGCAGGCGGCGCACGCGCGGGGGCGCCGCCACGTCCGCAAAGCGGGTCATGTCGGGCTGGGACGACGAAGGTGCGGGCGCAGACATCCGATGTTCTTCCAGCTCCCCTGAGAACACGGAATCTAACGGTTTCGCCCGGTCCCTGCCAGACGCGACAACGTTCGAGGTTTCCGGCGCCGGCCAGCGGCCGGCGTTACCGTCCGGGCGGGCGCCGCCTGCTCAGGGCAGGAACAGCTCGACCACATCGTTGGTGAAGCGCCGGCCCAGCTCGGTAGGCATGACCTCATCGCCGGTCACGGTCATCCAGCCCTTGGCCACGGCAATGCGCAGCGGCGCGTCGATCCGGGCCCGGTCCAACCCGGTACGCGATTCGAAATCCTTCAGCGCAAAGCCTTCGTGCAGCCGAAGCAGGTTGAGCATGTACTCGAACGGCAGCCGCTCGGCGCTGATCACATCGTCGCCGCCGATCGAGGCTGCGGTCCCGGCCGTGTCCATGAAGGTCTGCGGATGCTTGTGCTTCCAGCGGCGCAGCACGTGTTCTTCGGCACCGCTGCTGATCTTGCCGTGTGCACCGGCGCCGATCCCCAGGTAATCGCCAAAGCGCCAGTAATTGAGGTTGTGCTGGCTCTGCCGGCCGGGCTTTGCGTAGGCGCTGACCTCGTACTGCGCATAGCCGGCCTCGGCCAGCATCTGCTGGCAGTGCTCCTGGATGTCCCATGCCGAATCTTCGTCCGGGATGCCCTGCGGCGGCCGCGCGAAGAACACGGTGTTGGGCTCCAGGGTGAGCTGGTAATGCGACATATGCGTGGGCTGCAGCGCGAAGGCACGCTCCAGATCATGCTCGGCCTGGGCCAGCGTCTGCTGCGGCAGCGCGTACATCAGGTCGATGTTGAAGTTGTCGTAGCCGGCGTCCTGCGCCAGCTTCACCGCCCGCTCGGCCTCGCCACTGTCGTGGATGCGGCCCAGGCGCTTGAGCGCCTCGTCGTTGAAGGTCTGGATGCCGAAGCTGATCCGGTTCACACCGGCGGCGCGGTAACGGTCGAAACGGCCGTGCTCGGCGGTGCCCGGGTTGGTCTCCAGGGTCACCTCCAGGTTCGGTGCGAAGCGCAGCCGGGCCGAGGCCGCCTGCAGGAAGCGGTCGATCGCCTCCGGCGGGAACAGGCTTGGCGTGCCGCCACCGAAGAACACGCTGCTCACCACCCGGCCCCACACGAGCGGCAGGTCCTGATCGAGATCGCGGATCAACGCGTCGATGTAAGCCTCGAACGGCAGCTCACCCTTGGCCGCATGCGAGTTGAAATCGCAGTACGGGCATTTGCGCACGCACCACGGCAGATGCACATACAGTGCCAGCGGCGGCGTAACCAACCGCGGGGCGTGGTCGTGATCGCCCGTGCAGGCTTCGCCGGGCAGGTGGGAGCAGTGGTCGTGTGCCATCAGAGCAGGGCGGGCAGCTTCTGCTTGAGCAGCTGCAGGGCTTTGGCGCGGTGGCTCATCGCGTTCTTCAGGTCCGGTGCCATTTCAGCTGCGGTCTGCGCCAGCACCGGGTCGAGGAACAGCGGGTTGTAGCCGAAGCCGTGGCTGCCACGCAGCTCATCGAGGATCACGCCCTCCCAGCTGCCTTCGCAGATCAGCGGCTGCGGGTCATTGGCATGGCGCAGCAGCACGATCACCGCATAGAAGCGGGCCGTGCGGCGATCGGCCGGTACGTCGCGCATCGCCTCGAGCAGCTTGGCGTTGTTGGCGGCATCGTTGGTCGGGCTGCCGGCATAGCGCGCGCTGTACAGGCCGGGGGCGCCGTCGAGGGCATCCACGATCAGGCCCGAGTCGTCGGCCAGCGCGGGCAGGCCGGTGCTTTCGCAGGCGTGGCGCGCTTTGATCAGGGCATTCTCGACGAAGGTCAGGCCGGTTTCCGGGACGTCGCTGACGCCCAGTTCGCCCTGCGCCACGATCTCCAGCGGCAGGCCGCCGAGCATGGCCTGCAGTTCCTTCAGTTTGCCGGCGTTGCCGCTGGCCAGGACCAGTTTCATTGCTTGGGCTCCAGCAGATCCCACGTGTTGCCGTACAGATCGCGGAATACCGCGACCGTCGCGTAGACCTCCTCGCGTGGGGTTTCGAGGAAGACCACGCCACGCGCGGTCATCGCCGCGTGGTCGCGCCAGAAATCATCGGTGTTCAGGAAGAAGCCGACCCGGCCACCGGTCTGGTTGCCGATCCGCGCGCGCTGTTCGTCGTTGCTGGCGCGTGCCAGCAGCAGGGCCGCCGCGCTGCCATCGCCCGGCCCGACCACCACCCAGCGCTTGTCGCCCTGGTCGATGTCATCGATCAGGCTGAAGCCCAGCGCGCCGGTGTACCAGGCGATCGCCTCGTCGTAGTCGGCTACCACCAGGGTGGTCAGGGCGATGCGACGGTTCATGCCTTGGCCAGGGCCGCCTGCTGCGCAGCGAACAGATCCTTGATGCCCTTTTCGGCCAGGACCAGCAGCGCATCCAGTTCATCGCGGCGGAAGGCATGGCCTTCGGCGGTGCCCTGCAGTTCGATGAAACCGCCACCGTCGTTCATCACAACGTTCATGTCGGTATCGCAGTCGCTGTCTTCGGCGTAATCCAGATCCAGCACCGGGGTGCCGCGGTACACGCCGACCGACACCGCCGCGACGGCGCCGAAGATCGGGTTGCGCTTGATGTCGCCGCGCTTGATCAGGAAGTTCACCGCATCCACCAGGGCCACGTAGGCGCCGGTGATGGCCGCGGTACGGGTGCCGCCATCGGCCTGCAGCACGTCGCAGTCCAGGGTGATGGTGCGCTCGCCGAGTGCGCCGCGGTCGATGCAGGCGCGCAACGTGCGGCCGATCAGGCGCTGGATTTCCAGCGTGCGGCCACCCTGCTTGCCGCGGGCGGCTTCGCGGTCGTTACGGGTGTGGGTCGAACGCGGCAGCATGCCGTACTCGGCGGTCACCCAGCCTTCGCCCTTGCCACGCAGGAAGCCCGGCACGCGGTTTTCCACGCTGGCCGTGCACAGCACGCGGGTCTCGCCGAAGCTGACCAGGACCGAGCCCTCGGCGTGACGGGTGAAGGCGCGCTCGATGCGCACTTCGCGCAGCTGGTCGGCCTGGCGGCCACTGGGACGGGAATCAGTCATGCTCAAGTTCCGGTAAGACGGGGGATGCGGGGCCACGCCCGGGCCGGGGACCGGCGGGCGAGGAGGCTCTAAGGAGACCGCTAGGGTACCATTTGCACTTTGAGAGCACCGGAAACCCGCATGATTCGAAGCATGACCGCCTATGCCAACGGCGAGCGCGCCACCCGCTGGGGCACGCTGGCCTGTGAGCTGCGCTCGGTCAACCACCGGTTCCTGGAGGTCGGCGTCCGGCTGCCTGAAGAACTGCGTGCGTTGGAGCCGCACCTGCGCGAGCGCGTCGCTTCCCGCTGCAGCCGCGGCAAGATCGATCTGGTCATGCGCCTGCGTGCGCCGGAGGTCACCGGTGCGCTGGTGGTCAACGATGCGCTGCTGGGCCAGCTCGGTGAGCTGGCGACCCGGCTGTCCTCGGGCTTCCCGAGCCTGCAGGTGAGCTTCACCGAACTGCTGCAGATGCCGGGTGTGATGCAGGGCGAGGCGGTCGATGCGGCCGCGCTGCATGCCGAAGCCCTGGCGCTGCTGGATACGGCGCTGGACGGCTTCGTCGCCGCGCGTGAGCGTGAAGGCGACAAGCTGGCCACCGCGATCCAGGAGCGCGTGGACAGCATCGAGCGCATCGCTGCCGAGGTCACCACCCTGATCCCGCTGATCCGCGAAGGCCAGCGCACCAAGCTGGCGGCCCGCCTGGCCGACCTGCCGCACCCGGTCGATCCCGGCCGTGCCGAGCAGGAGCTGGTGATGTGGCTGCAGAAGCTGGACGTGGATGAGGAGCTGGACCGCCTGGGCAGCCACATCGCCGAGATCCGCCGCGTCTTCAAGCAGCGTGAGCCGGTCGGCCGCCGCCTGGACTTCCTGCTGCAGGAGTTCAACCGCGAGGCCAACACGCTGGGCTCCAAATCGGTGGACAGCCGCACCTCCAATGCCGCCGTCGAGCTGAAGGTGCTGATCGACCAGATCCGCGAACAGGTGCAGAACATCGAATGAGCAGCCAGATCCCGCCCGTCGGCGCGCCTGCGCGCGGCACGCTGTACATCGTGGCCGCGCCTTCCGGGGCCGGCAAAAGCAGCATCGTCAACGCCACCCTGGCCCGCGACCCGCAGATCGCCCTGTCGATCTCGTTCACTTCGCGCGCCACGCGCCCGGGTGAGATCAATGGCGAGCACTACCACTTCGTCAGCGCCGAGGAATTCGAGCGGATGATCGCCGCCGGTGACTTCTTCGAACATGCCTGGGTGCATGGCGACTGGAAGGGCACCGCGCGGCAGTCGGTCGAGCCGCAGCTGTCGGCCGGCCAGGACGTGCTGCTGGAAATCGATTGGCAGGGCGCCCAGCAGGTCCGCCAGCTGGTGCCGGGCACGGTCACCGTGTTCATCCTGCCGCCGTCCAAGCAGGCGCTGCAGGACCGGATGCGCAAGCGCGGGCAGGACAGCGAGGCGGTGATCGCCCAGCGCCTGGCCGCCGCGCGTGAAGAAATGCTGCACTTCAACGACTTCGACTACGTGATCGTCAACGAGGTTTTCGAGACCGCGGTGGACGAACTGTGTGCCATCTTCACGGCCAGCCGCCTGCGCCGGGAAGCCCAGAAGGTCCGCCACGCGGGCCTCATCCAGGCCCTGCTGACCCAGGATCCGGCCACAACCGACTGATTCTCAACGGGGTGCTAGCCGGTTGGCTTGATTTTGTCCAGCCCTGGCCGGTACAATCCGTCCCCTTTCCCTCATTCGATTGAGCAGCCCTCACCGGCTGCCGGGAGCCCGCATGGCCCGCATCACCGTAGAAGATTGTCTGGAAGTCGTGAACAACCGTTTCGAACTGGTCATGATGGCGTCCAAGCGCGCCCGTCAGCTGGCCAATGGCGTCCAGGCCACCCTGGACAACAGCGAAACCGAAGACAAGCCGACCGTGCTGGCGCTGCGCGAAATTGCCGCCCGCAAGATCGACAACGCCCTGATCGACGAAGTCGAGAAGGCCGAGCGCGAGCGTGCCGAGCGTGAAGCACTGGAATGGGCCGCTGCCGAAGTCGTCGCCGACGAAGACATGTCCAAGAACGACGACTGATCGCCTCGCGCGTCCGTTGTTGTTGCTGCGAACAGCCCGCCTTTTGGCGGGCTGTTTCGTTTGTGCCGCCAGTGGCTGCGGTGAGGGCATGTTGTTGCAGGTGAAACTCCCTGTTCAGGATTTGCCGATATCACGCCGCTGGCATAGTCTTTGAGCATGAACCCAGGCCCCACTGCCAAGGTCGCCACGCCCGCCGGCGCGGCCGTACCCGACTATGTCCTCCAGCTTGAGCGCGCAGCGCACTATCTGCCGCCCGACCAACTGCCACTGCTGCGCCGCGCCTGGGAAGTAGGCGCCGCCGCGCATGCCGGCCAGACCCGCAAGTCGGGCGAGCCCTACATCACCCATCCGGTCGCCGTTGCCCAGGTGCTGGCCGAGCTCGGCCTGGACGTGGAGGCGCTGATCGCCGCGATCCTGCACGACACCATCGAAGACACGCCGCTGACCCGCGAGGAGCTGGCCGCTGAGTTCGGCGAAGCCGTGGCCGAACTGGTCGATGGCGTCACCAAGCTGGACAAGCTGAAGTTCCGCGACCGCCAGGAGGCGGCCGCCGAGAGCTTCCGCAAGATGCTGCTGGCGATGTCGCGCGACCTGCGCGTGATCATGATCAAGCTGGCTGACCGCCTGCACAACATGCGTACGCTGGGCGCGCAGAGCCGCGAAGCACGCGGCCGCATCGCCCGCGAAACGCTGGAAATCTACGCCCCGATCGCGCAGCGGCTGGGCATGAGCCTGGTCAAGAGCGAGTTGCAGAACCTCGGCTTCAAGGCGCTGTACCCGTGGCGCCACGCGATCCTGGAAAAACACATCCGCAGCCAGCCGGTGGTGCGCCGCGAGGCCATGGCGCAGGTGGAGGTGCAGTTGAGCCAGCGCCTGGCCAAGGAAGGGCTGGAGCATCGCCTGGTCAGCCGCATCAAGACCCCGTGGAGCATCTACAACAAGATGCACGACGAGAACAAATCCTTCGACCAGGTCATGGACGTGTTCGGCTTCCGCCTGGTCGTGCGCAACGTGCCCAGTGCCTACCACGCGCTCGGCGCGGTGCATGCCACCTTCAAGCCGCTGGACGGGCGCTTCCGCGATTTCATCGCGATCCCTAAGGCCAACGGCTACCAGTCGCTGCACACGGTGCTGTTCGGGCCGTATGGCTCGCCGATCGAGGTGCAGATCCGTACCGAGGAAATGGACCTGATCGCCGAGCGCGGCGTGGCCGCGCACTGGACCTACAAGTTCGGTGGCGACTCACCCAACAGCGCACAGAGCCGTGCGCATGCGTGGATCGTGGAGTTGATCGATTCGCAGCGTGCCGCCGGCTCGTCGCTGGAGTTCCTGGACAACGTCAAGGTGGATCTGTTCCCGGACGAGGTCTATCTGTTCACGCCGAAGGGCAAGATCCTGGCGCTGCCGCGCAATTCCACGGCGCTGGATTTCGCCTATGCGGTGCATACCGATGTGGGCAACATGGCGGTGGCCTCGCGGGTCGACAAGAAACTGGTCCCGCTGCGCACCAAGCTGGTCAGCGGGCAGACGGTGGAAGTGATCACCGCGCGTTCGGCCACGCCCAAGCCGCAGTGGCTGGAGTTCGTGGTCAGTTCCAAGGCGCGCACGGCGATCCGTCACCAGCTCAAGCAGCTGGAGCACGAGGACGCGGTGCAGCTGGGCCATCGGATGCTGGACCGCGCGCTGGAGGCGATGGACAGCTCGCTGGAGCGGCTGCCGAAGGGCCGCCTGGATGCGTTCCTGGCCGAGCACCGGTATCCGCGCCTGGAGGCCCTGCTGGCCGAAGTGGCGCTGGGCAACTGGATGCCGAACCAGGCCGCGCAGGCACTGATGGCGTATGCGGAGCTGCGCGGTGGGGCGCATTCGAAGCACTCGCAGGAAAAGATCCTGATCAATGGCAGCGAGCGCGGGGTGGTGAGCTTCGCGAACTGTTGTCAGCCGATTCCGGGCGACGACATCATGGGCTACCACACGGCCGGCAAGGGCATCGTGGTGCACCGTCTGGACTGCCCGAACCTGGCCGAGCTGCGCAAGTCGCCGGAGCGCTGGGTGCCGATCGGGTGGGATACGACGGTGTCGGGGGATTACGACACGTCGTTGATCGTCGAGGTGGAGAACGGGACCGGTGTGCTGGCGCAGTTGGCGGCGGCGATCGCGCAGAGCCATTCCAACATCGAGCGCGTGGATTATCTGGACCGCGATTTCAATGCGGCGGTGCTGGCGTTCAATATCCAGGTGCGCGATCGCAACCATCTGGCGGAAGTGATGCGGCGTCTGCGGCGGTTGTCGGTGGTGCAGTCGGTGCGGCGCCAGTAACCCACCCGCCCGCCGAGGGTGGTCGGGCGATTGGATGGGTAGAGCCGACCGTTGGTCGGCTGGCTTCGCGTGGCGCGGTGATGCTCCTGATTGGGCACTGCTAACCGCGGCTCACGTGCGCCTGCTTCTCGCGTGGGGAGGTGACGCGCAGGCCGGGGCAGGACCCGCTGCAAGTACGTCCCTGTAAGCTCGTGTGTTGCCATCCATGGCAACACACGGTCCTGCCCCGGCCCACCCGTCACCTCCCTGCCAGGGCGGGCGGGGGTGCGGAGAGAGGTGGCGTGGCTACCGCGAACGGATGGGTCATTGGCGCTGCGCGGTTGGAGGGCGTCCACGCATGGCGTGGCGCTACCTGCGGGGGCGCTACAATTGCGTTCCCCCTTTTGAATCGTGGAGCTTCCATGTCCCGTCAGATCATTACCAGTGCCAAGGCCCCGGCGGCCATCGGTCCGTATTCGCAGGCCGTGCGTGCGGGCAATACCGTGTATTTCTCGGGCCAGATTCCGCTGGATCCGGCCACCGGTGACATCGTGGGTGTGGGCGATATCGAGGCGCAGGCGCGTCGTGCGTTCGACAACCTGAAGGCCGTGGCCGAAGAGGCCGGTGGTTCGCTGGATCAGATCGTGCGTCTGGGCCTGTACCTGACCGATCTGGGCGAGTTCGCCAAGGTCAATGCGGTCATGCAGGATTACTTCAAGGCGCCGTTCCCGGCACGTTCGACCATCGAAGTGGCGGGTCTGCCGAAGGCCGCCAACTTCGAAGTCGATGCGGTGATGGTGCTCGACCAGGCCTGACGTGGCGCGGTCACGGGCTCCTGCACCGGCGCTGGCCGCAGCCGGGGAGGCATCGTTGTCGATGCTCTCCGGTATCGGGCCGGCGGTGGCGATCAAGCTGGCCGCCCGTGGCCTGTCGTCGCTGCAGGATCTGTGGCTGCATCTGCCGCTGCGCTATGAAGACCGTACCCGGCTGACCACCATTGCCCAGTTGCAGCCGGGTGTGGCGGCGCAGGTGGAGGGGCGGGTGAGTGCGGTCGAGCGCGGGTTCCGCTATCGGCCGGTGCTCAAGGTCGCGATCGAGGATGATTCGTACGGCACGCTGGTGCTGCGTTTCTTCCACTTCCGCGCCCAGCAGGTCGCGCAGTTTGCCGTGGGCACGCGCGTCCGCTGCTACGGCACCGCCAAGCCCGGCCATCACGGGCTGGAGATCGTCCACCCCAGTTACCGGGTAATGGGCGGCAATGAAGAGGATGCGCTGGGCGACAGCCTCGATCCGGTCTATCCGGCGGTCGAGGGAGTCGGGCCGGCGACGATGCGTAAATTCATCGGGCTGGCGCTGGACAAGTTGCCGGAAGAATCCACGCTGGAACTGCTGCCAGCCGGTTGGTTGTCGGGGCTGGGGTTGCCCTCGCTGCGCAGTGCGCTGCTGACCGTGCACCGCCCACCGCCGGACGCCGATCTGGTGGCGCTGGCCGCGGGCCGGCATCCGGCGCAACGCCGGTTGGCCATCGAAGAACTGCTGGCACACCACCTGAGTCTGCGCCGGCAGCGCATGGCGTTGCAGGCGCATCACGCGCCATCGCTGCGCGGGCAGGGTGCCTTGGTGGCGCAGCTGCGCGACAGCCTGCCGTTCCAGCTGACCGGTGCGCAGCAGCGCGTGTTCGAGCAGATCCGCAAGGACCTCGCCAAGGCGCATCCGATGCTGCGGCTGGTGCAGGGTGACGTCGGCTCGGGCAAGACCGTGGTGGCTGCGTTGGCCGCGATGCTGGCGGTGGAGCGGGGCAAGCAGGTCGCATTGGCTGCACCCACCGAGCTGCTGGCCGAGCAGCATATGAACAATCTGCGCGCCTGGCTGGAGCCGCTGGGCGTGCGCACTGCATGGCTGGCCGGCAAGGTCACCGGCAAGGCGCGCACCAAGGTATTGGCCGAGGTCGCCTCGGGCGAGGCGCAGGTGGTGGTCGGTACACATGCGCTGATGCAGGACAGTGTGGTGTTCAAGGATCTCGCGCTGGCGATCGTCGATGAGCAGCACCGTTTCGGCGTACACCAGCGGCTGGCGCTGCGCGACAAGGGCGCGGACGGGCGCAGCGTGCCGCACCAGCTGGTGATGACCGCGACACCGATTCCGCGCACCCTGGCGATGTCCGAGTACGCCGATCTGGATGTCTCGGCGATCGACGAACTGCCGCCGGGGCGTACGCCGGTGCAGACCGTGGCGCTCAACAATGATCGCCGGCCGGAGCTGATCGAACGCATCGCGGTCGCGTGCCGCGAAGGCCAGCAGGTGTACTGGGTCTGCACGCTGATCGAGGAAAGCGAAGAGCTTGATGCGACACCCGCCCAGGCCACGTTCGAATCGCTGCAGGCGCTGTTGCCGGGCGTGCGCGTGGGGCTGGTGCACGGGCGGCTGAAGGCGAGTGAGAAACTCGCCACGATGGTTGCCTTCAAGGCCGGTGAGATCGATCTGCTGGTGGCCACCACGGTGATCGAAGTGGGCGTGGACGTGCCCAACGCGTCGTTGATGATCATCGAGAACGCCGAGCGTCTCGGCCTGGCGCAGCTGCACCAGCTGCGCGGCCGGGTAGGGCGCGGCTCGGCCGTGTCGCGGTGCGTGCTGCTGTACCAGGCGCCGCTGTCGAACATGGCGCGCGAGCGGCTGGAAACGATGCGGCAGACCAACGATGGCTTCCTGATCGCCGAGAAGGATCTGGAGCTGCGCGGCCCGGGCGAACTGCTGGGCACACGACAGACCGGCCTGGCCGGCTTCAGGATGGCCGATCTGGCCCGCGACGCGGATCTGCTGCCGGGCGTGCATGACCTTGCCGAGCGGCTGCTGGCCGAGGCACCTGACGTGGCCGATCAGGTGGTGCGGCGCTGGATCGGCACGGCCGTGCGGTACGCGTCGGCATAAACCGCGGGCGGTCGGCAGGGGGGGGGGGGCGAAGGCCGGCACACGTCCCTCCAGATCAGAGCCGCTTCGCAGCTGGTAGGCCTGTCGGCAAAATCAAGGAGGAGGTAGCCGCCGCCAGGCGGATACCGGGGGACATTTGCAGACAGGCCTGCCGGCCGCGAAGTGGCCCATCCGATTGCGGTCGAGTAATCGAAGCAGGAGCCACGCACATTCAAGGCCCGTCGGCTTTGTGGCCAACGTGAGGCGTCGGCGGGCGCCGCCTTGTATTTGTCATGACAGGGTGCGAAAGTCCCTTGCCGATTATCAAGACGGCAACGAT
Organism: Stenotrophomonas sp. SRS1; assembly: GCF_026130205.1. NCBI lineage: Bacteria > Pseudomonadati > Pseudomonadota > Gammaproteobacteria > Lysobacterales > Lysobacteraceae > Stenotrophomonas > Stenotrophomonas sp. SRS1. The sequence continues at coordinate 758,709 of NZ_JAINFD010000002.1, forward strand.
GAGCAAGAAGATTCCGCTGTTGATCGACACCGACCCGGGTGTCGATGATGCCCTGGCCCTGTTGATGGCCTTCGCCGATGAGCGCCACGATATCGTTGGCCTGACCATCGCCGCCGGCAACGTAGGCCTGGACCACACGGTCCGCAATGCCTTGAAACTGTGCGAAGTGGCTGGCCGCGACGACGTGCCGGTCTACGCCGGTACCGCCGACCCGCTGCTGCACCCCTCCGTCGATGCCGCCCATGTGCACGGCGCCGATGGCTTTGGCGATGTGAACCTGCCGGCCGCCAAGCGCCAGGCCGAGGCCGAGCACGCCGCGCTGGCGATCCTGCGCCTGTCGCACGAATACGCCGGTGAGCTGTTCCTGGTCGCACTCGGCCCGCTGACCAACCTGGCCCTGGCCCTGAAGCTCGACCCGACCCTGCCGCAGCGCGTGAAGCGCTTCCTGGTCATGGGTGGGGCGGTGACCTGCCACGGCAACATCACCCCGGCCGCCGAGTTCAACATCGCCTTCGATCCGGAGGCGGCGCACATCGTGTTCACCGGCTTCCCGCACATCGAAGTGGCCGACTGGGAGGCCACCGTGGCCCACGGCCTGCTGCACGCGGACGTCGAGCAGTGGCTGGCGGCCGACAGCGACAAGGCCCGTTTCTACGAGCTGATCTCGCGCCAGACCCGCCTGTGGTCCGAAGACAGCCGTGGCGAGCGCTGGTACGCCGCCGATGCGCTGGCGATGGCCTGGGCGCTGCAGCCGGAAGGCGCGCTGCGGGTCGAATCGCGTCCGCTGAACGTGGAACTGGCCGGCGTGCACAGCCGGGGTGCTACCATTGTCGACTGGAACCGCCAGACCGGGCAGCCTGACAACACTCAGCTGCTGATGGCCTACGACCAGGGTCGCTTCGAGGCCCAGGTGAGGGCGGCACTCGGCGTCTGATGACGCCGCTGCGGCGGACCTTTCGCACGGTTGATGGACCCGGCTTGCCCTTTGCGGCGGCCGGGACTATAATGCCGCTCTTGACCACCAGCCCTTATTACGGTGCGCGCCCATGAAGGCCGATATTCATCCTGCTTACCGCGACGTGGTTTTCCACGACGTTACCTCTGATTTCAAGATCCTGACCCGTTCGACCATGTCCACCAAGGACACGATCAAGTGGGAAGACGGCAACGAGTATCCGCTCGTCAAGGTTGAAATCTCCTCGGCTTCGCATCCGTTCTACACGGGCAAGCACAAGGTGATCGACACCAGCGGCCGTATCGACAAGTTCCAGAAGCGTTTCGGCAAGCCGGCGCCGACCGCGGCCTGATCTGTCGACGCAGCTGCTTGAAAACAACGGTCGCCTTGGCGGCCGTTGTTTTTTGTTGTTCCCGGTTTACTGAACGCCAGGTGAGGCCTGCATGCCCCGCCGACGGAACGCTGTGTCCGTGCGTTGGCGCGAGCCGTTGCGCGCGCTGGGATAGGGCCTGCGGCGAGGTCTGGAACCTGCGTCTACGACTTCCGTCCTAGGGCGTCGAAAATGTTGCTGTGCGATAATGGCGGGATCCACGATAACGATCGTGGACTTCCTTCACGTGCCTGACCCATGCGCTTGGGCGGGCGCCTTCCCTCGAGGAGCGCACACAGTGTCCGATCTTGATCAGGTCACGCTCAACGCCGGCGAAAAGTCGGTTGTTCTGCCCGTCATCAAACCTACGCTCGGCAACGATTGCGTCGATATCTCGAAGCTGACCAAGGAAACCGGTCTCTTCACGTACGACTCCGGCTTCACCGCCACCGCCAGCTGCAAGTCCGCCATCACCTATATCGACGGTGACAAGGGCGTGCTGCTGTATCGCGGCTATCCCATCGAGCAGCTCTCGGAAAAGTCGAGCTACGTCGAAGTGGCCTACCTGCTGATCAACGGCGAGCGTCCGAGCGCCGAGCAGCTGAAGGCCTTCACCGACGAGCTGGCCGCCGAAGCCGATGTGGATCCGTCGATCAACACGCTGATCGGCAGCTTCGCCAAGGATGCCCATCCGATGGCCATCCTGACCGCCGCCATCGCGCAGCTGTCGGGCATCTACCACGCCTCGCTGGACCTGTCCGACGCCGAACAGCGTCGCCACGCCGCGGTGCGCCTGATCGCCAAGGTGCCGACCCTGTCGGCCCTGATCTACCGCCACGGCAAGGGCCTGCCGGCCAACAAGCCGGACACCTCGCTGGATTACGTCAGCCGCTTCCTGAAGCAGACCTTCGAGTCGGCCGATGGCCAGTACGAGCTGAACCAGGACGTGGTCAAGGCGCTGGATCTGCTGTTCATCCTGCACGCCGATCATGAGCAGAACGCCTCGACCTCGACCGTGCGTCTGGTCGGTTCGACCGGCGCCAACCCGTACGCGTCGGTCGCCGCTGGCGTCACCGCGCTGTGGGGTCCGGCCCACGGCGGTGCCAACGAAGCCGTGCTGAAGATGCTGGAAGAGATCGGTTCGGCCGACAACGTCGAATCGGCCGTGCTCAAGGCCAAGGACAAGACCTCCGGCTTCCGCCTGATGGGCTTCGGCCACCGCGTGTACAAGAACTTCGACCCGCGCGCCAAGGTCATCGGTGTGATGACCGGCAAGGTGCTGGAACAGCTGGGTGTGCAGGATCCGCTGCTGGACGTGGCCGTCAAGCTGGAGCAGGCCGCGCTGCAGGACGACTACTTCGTCGCCCGCAAGCTGTACCCGAACGTCGATTTCTACAGCGGCATCATCTACAAGGCGCTGCAGATCCCGACCGAAATGTTCACCGTCATGTTCGCCCTCGGCCGTACCTCCGGCTGGGTCGCACATTGGCTGGAACAGCAGGTGGATCCTGAAATGAAGATCGGCCGTCCGCGCCAGGTCTACACCGGTAGCGACGTGCGTGATTACCAGGGCTGATCGCCCCGGTTGATCGGATGATGAAAAGACGCCTCCGCAAGGGGGCGTTTTTTTTGGCAGCTGGAAAGCCCATGTAACGCCACGCTGCACTCCCATGCAGCGCCCCCCGTTCTTTACGAGCGCTTCACATCACCCTGCAGCATGGTTCTCCCGATCTGAGCGACTTATGTCTCAGTCGCGTTGAGACCTCCATCACCTGAATTGCAATTTCTTGCATGTCAATGCGGATGATCTCAGGGAATAGTAACGGCCGCTTTTCTCTCTCCTGACGGGAGTACGTACTATGAAGTCTCATCGCTTTTCATCGATGACTACGGTTGCGCGTGGCAGCCAACATCGCTTCCTGTCCCTGTCCATCGCCGCCGCATTGATGTCTGGGGCGCTGGTAGCCGGCGAGAACTCGGCGCTGGCCGCCGTAGTGGTCGGTCCCGGGCAAACGCTGGTGGTCAACCCGGGCGACTACAGCCCGACGGAAACGTTCAGCACCACCAACGGTACCCTCGACATCCGGAACGGGACTGCGACGGGTTCCATCGCGGCCAACGGCGCAGCAGGCAATCTGCTTATGGACGGAGGAACGGTCACTTCGACCGGTCCGGCCTCCGTCACTATCAATAGTGGAACGGCAACGATCTCCAATAGCTCCATCACCAATGGGAATGCGACGGGGCTGTCCCTTGCCGGGCTCCTGCCAACGACCCCCGGCATTCCGTCGGTTCTCCTGCGCAACAGCGTGGTCAGTGGAGGCACGGATGGGGCGCTGGTCAGCGCGGGCGGCACCTTGACGCTGGTGGGCGCTACAGTGACCGGGCAACGCTTCGGGGCGTACGTTCCCGCCGGCAGCATTGAAGTAACCGGCGGATCGGTCGTCCGGGGGGGCGTTGCAGGCATTTCAGTCTCCAACAGCTTCTCTGGTCAGCCCACCAATCTCGATCCCGCCACGTGGCATGTCCTGGTCGACGATTCCCGGGTGGAAAGCGCCACTGGCGCTGCCATTGTCGTCCAGGCAGTGCGAAGCGGGGCAGATCCTGAGCAATCCACGATCGTGGTGCAAAACAATGCTCAGTTGGTGGGCGGAAACGGAAACATCCTGGAAGTGAAGGGCACATATGGCACTGACTTCACTGCCAGCAACACCGCGTTGAACGGCAATGTCGTAGTCGATTCCACGGCCACGGCCAACCTCACCTTCCAAAACGCCGCCAGTCTCACCGGCGCGCTCACCAACGTCACCTCGATGGCCCTGGCCGACGCCTCGCGCTGGAACGTCACCGCCGATTCCACCGTGGGCGCCTTGAACCTGGGGTCGGGCACGCTGGCCTTCGCCGCGCCGTCGCCGGGCTACAAGACGGTCGCCGTGGCCGGTGACATGACGGTCAACGGTGGCACGCTGATCTTCAACAGCGTGCTGGCCGGTGACGGCGCACCGTCGGACAAGCTCGTGGTAGGCGGCAACACCTCCGGCAACGGCAACATCGTGGTCAACAACATCGGCGGTGCCGGTGCGCAGACCACCGACGGCATCCAGCTGATCTCGGTAGCCGGCACCTCGGGGGCGACGTTCGCGATGAACGGCCGTGCCACCGGCGGCGTCTACGAATACCTGCTGTACAAGGGCGGGGTCACCAACCCGGCCGATGGCGGCTGGTACCTGCGCTCGGCCTACACCGGCGATCCCTGCGACTTGAACCCGTCGCTGCCGATCTGCGCGCCGGTTGATCCGACCGATCCGACCGACCCGGTGACCCCGGTGGACCCGATCACCCCGGACCCCACCGATCCGGTGCCGGTGCTGCGCCCGGAGCCCGGCGCATACCTGGCCAACCAGGCCGCCGCGATCCGCATGTTCCAGCAGCGCCGCCACGACCGTGGTGAGCCGGCGTTCGAGCACGACAGCATCGGTGCGTGGGCGCGGGTTTCGCGTGACCAGTTGCACACCACCATCGCCGGCCAGGTTGACGCGCACAGCCAAAGCAACGCGCTGCAGATCGGCAGCGACGTGTACCGCTGGGGCCAGGGCGGTCGCGGCCAGATCGGCATCATGCTGGCCACCGGCGATGCCAACACGCAGGCAACCTCGCAGATCACCGGTTACGGCACGCGCGGCAAGGTCAAGGGCGATGCGGTGGGCGTGTATGGCACCTGGGTGCAGAGCGCCGAGGAAAGTGCAGGCCTGTACGTGGATGGCTGGCTGCAGTACGGCCGTTACGACAGCTGGGTGCAGGGCGACGGGCTGGCCCGTGAGACGTACAACGCCACCACCCGCGCGGCGTCGGTGGAAGCCGGTTACGGCTTCGCCCTGAGCAACAGCGACCGCCGCGCGATCTACCTGCAGCCGCAGGTGCAGGTCAGCTATACCGACTACAAGGGCGACACGCTGCAGGAAGTGAACGGCACCCTCGTGGAAGACGGCAACGCGGGCGGCCTGGAGACGCGTGTTGGCGTGCGCCTGTTCGGCCACGACAATGCCGCCGGCAACCGCGTGCAGCCGTTCGTCGCGGTGAACTGGCTGTACAACGCGCGCGGCGACACGATGCGCTTCGACGGCGAAACGCTGGATGCCAAGCTGCCGACCAACCGTTACGAAGCGCAGGCCGGCGCACAGCTGCGGCTGGGCGAACGCTGGTCGGCGTGGGGTGACCTGCGTGTGCAGCGCGGTGACAGCGGTTACAAGGATGCCGGTGCGCAGCTGGGTGTGCGTCGCGCCTGGTAACTTACCGCGATCCGGTCGCACATTGGCTGGAACAGCAGGTGGATCCTGAAATGAAGATCGGCCGTCCGCGCCAGGTCTACACCGGCAGCGACGTGCGCGACTACCAGAGCTGATCGCTCCGGCAGGTTGTGTTGAAAGCGCCCCGCATTGCGGGGCGTTTTTTTGCCTGTTCGTCCGTGCGCCGATGATGCGCATCGAGGGCGTTTCTACGTCGCCGGTCGGGTTTCCACATACCGGCTGGGTGCTTCGCCGAGCACGCGGCGGAATGCCGAGGTGAACGCGCTTGGGCTGGCGTATCCCAGGTCCAGTGCGATCCGGGTGACCGGCTGCCCGGCACCCAGCCGTTCGATCGCGGCGAGCAGACAGATCTGCTGGCGCCATTCGGCAAACCCCACCCCGGTGTCCGCGCGGAACTGGCGGGTGAACGTGCGTCGGCTCATGCCCGCTTCGGCGGCGACCTCATCGAGCGTGGAGGCGATCGAGGGCGCATCCAACAGCGGCTGGCAGGCGCGCACCAGGCGCGGGTCGCGGGGCAGCGGTGCATGCAGTGACAGGCGTGGCATCGCGGCGATCTCGGCGACCAGCAGCTGCATCAGCCGGCCGGCACGCCCCTCCCGGTCGTACAGTGCCGGCAGGTCGACCGCATCGTCCATCAGGTGCCGCAGCAGCGCCGATACGGCGTACACGCCGCAGCGCGCAGGCAACTGGACCGCCGCCACTTCTTCGGCCGTCACGAAGACATTGAGCATCGTGACCGGGCCACGCATCGCCATGGCGTGCGTGACGCCTGCGGGCACCCAGCAGGCACGCTGTGGTGGTACCAGCCAGTGTCCCTCGGGTGTGGTGAGGCTGATGGTGCCGCGCGAGGCGAACGCGAACTGACCGCGCCGATGCGCGTGGTCGGGGAAGACGGATCCGGCGGCGTAGTCATTGGCGGTGACCACCACGGCGCGCGGTAGATCTTCAAAGGGATCGAGCAGGGTATTGCGCATGGCCCGGATTCTATCGCCATCGGCCTGATATCGACGGCGGGCCACGCGCCGACGCCCTACGATCATCGCCCAGCCTTTCTTCCTGACGATGCCGCCATGTCCCCCACCTTTCATCGCGCCGGCACTGGCGCCCATCCTGTCCTGGTCCTGCACGGCTGGTTTGGCGACGCGCATGCGTTCGACCCCATCGAACCGTGGCTGTCCGGTGAGGAGTTCACCTATGTGTTCATGGACTGCCGCGGCTACGGCGGGATGCGCGATGTGCGTGGCAACTACACCATCGACGAGATCGCCAACGACGCGCTGACCTTGGCCGACACGCTGGGCATCGAGACCTTCAGCCTGATCGGGCATTCGATGGGCGGCATGGCCATCGAGCGGATCGCGGTGCTCGCCCCGGATCGCGTGCGCGCGCTGGTCGCCGTTGCGCCCGTGCCGTGCGGTGGCATCGCCTACGATTCACCGACGCGGCAGTTGCTTGAAGCGGCCGCGGGCAGCGTGAGCATCCGCCGTGGCATCATCGATCGCAGCACCGGTGGGCGGTTGCCCGCCGCGTGGCTGGACTGGAAGGCGCAGTACTCGATGGCGCACGCGTCGCCGGAGGCATTCGCCGGTTACTTCCCGGCCTGGGCTGATACCGACTTCAGCGCGGAGATCGTCGGCCGGCATCCGGTGAAAGTGCTTATCGGCGAGCACGATCCGGTGTTCAACGCGGCCCTCATGGACAGGACCTACCTGCGCCGCTATCGGCAGGCCACCCTGGAGGTGCTGGAAAATGCGGGTCACTACCCGATGAACGAAACACCGCTGGGCCTGGTTGCGACGATCGAGCGCTTTCTGGTCCCGTTCGCCGAGGCCTGAAGGAGGCCGCGCGTAGTCTCACCCACGGCCCAGGTAACCCTCGATCTCGCTGTCAGCCAGCAGTTCACGCAACTGCGTGGCCGACGCGCGCCGCATCGGCTTCTCATCGATGGCCGACAGCGGCGGCTGGCGCAGGCCATCGTAAGGCAGCACGGCGATGTCGAAGGTCAGATCCTCGGCACTGAATACCCAGACCGGCGCATCCAGGCTGCGTTCGCGGTCCAGCCGCAGCCGACGCGTGCGCGATTCGGCCGGGATGCCATGTTCATCGAGGTAGCGCTGCACGGCATCGGCATCGTCGCTGTGCACCTGCAGCTGCACGGGGCTGTTGGCATCGGCGGTGCCGTCGAGCACCGGGCCGCACAGGCGCGGTGAGAAGGCGTGCAGGAAGTCCATCGCGCGCAGGGCGGCCTCGCGGCGCTGGCGCAGCTGCGCGCCATGGTCGGCACCGGCGAACAGGCGCTGGTACTCGCGCAGGGCGTCTTCGATCTCGGTGTTGCGGGGCAGGGAGGCATCGTCATGGATGCCGAGCCGGGTGGCGGCCTTGAGCTTGGCCTGGTGATAGTCGCGGATGCCGCCCTCGGCCATCAGGCGGGCGGCTTCATGCGCCAGCTGGTGGCGACGCTCACGGGTCTGGGTGGCTGCATGCTGACGGGCTCGATGCATGACCGGTACTCCTTGGCGACCTGCACGGCAATGTACACCGGCGATGTGACAGGCAGGTAGAGCCAGCCCATGGCTGGCTGTGCCTGCGTTCAAGGATTACGTGCAGCCACCCATGGGGTGGCTCTACCGCGGCGATGGGGCGGACGATACGCGGCGGCGCCGGGCGAACCCGGCGCATGCGGTCAGAAAATATCGAACGCGGCGTCGTCGGCCTGCGGGGTCTGGCTGTTGAAGTCGTACTCCTCCAGCTTCTCCATATCCTCCACCTTGACCCACTCGGTGGCGCCGTTGAGCGTGGCCTGGACCATGCCCGAAGGCGGCTCGTTCTGCGCGATCGGGGTGTCCTTCAGCGCGACGCGCATGTACTCGATCCAGATCGGCAGCGCGGCGCGGCCGCCGTACTCGCGGTAGCCCAGCGAGCGGAAGTCGTCGCGGCCCACCCACACGGTGGTCGCGTAGGGGCCACCGAAACCGGAGAACCAGGCGTCGCGGTGATCGTTGGTCGAGCCGGTCTTGCCGCCCACGTCTTCGCGGCCGAGCACCTTGGCCGCGGTGCCGGTGCCGCGCTGGACCACGTCGCGCATCATCGAGTTGAGCTGGTACGCGGTACGGGCATCGATCGCACGCGGGGCGACCTTGGCATCCGGGTTGACCGGTACCGGTGCTTCGACGGCGGCCGCCTGCTGCGGCTTGGCCGGTGCGGCGTTCGCCGCGGGCGCGGAGCCGAAGTTGAAGCCGTCCACGACCTGGCTGACCGGCACGCCGCTGCTGCCGGCGCAGTCGCGGCAGGCGATGGCCGGGTTTTCCTTGAACACTTCCACGCCGTCACGGTCGGTGACCCGGTCGATCAGCCAGGTGTCCACGCGCGAGCCGCCGTTGGCGAACACCGCATAGCCGCGCGCCACCGAGAGCGGGGTCAGCGACGCGGTGCCCAGCGACATCGACAGGTTCGGCGGCAGCTCGGCCTCGGCGAAGCCGAACTCGCTGATGTACTTGCGCGCGTAATCCACGCCCATGCCATCGAGCAGGCGCACCGAGACCAGGTTGCGCGACTGCACCAGCGCTTCACGCAGCCGCATCGGGCCGCGGAAGCCGCCGCCGTCGTTCTGCGGCGACCAGGTCTTGCCGCGGCGGTCGCGGAACACGACCGGGGCGTCGAGCACGATCGAGGCCGGATTGAAGCCCTTGTCGAAGGCGGCCGCGTAGATGAAAGGCTTGAAGCTCGAACCCGGCTGACGGCGTGCCTGGGTGGCACGGTTGAACTTGTTGCCGGAGAAGCTGAAGCCGCCGACCAGCGCCTTCAAGGCCCCGTTTTCGGCGTCCAGCGAGACCAGGGCGGCCTGGCCGCGCGGGATCTGGTCAAGCAGCCACTCGCCTTCTTTCTCACCGGCCCGCACCCGCACGATGTCGCCGCGGGTGACCAGCTTGGCCGGGGTCTTGTTGGTCCAGCGGGCGGCGCTGGCAGGCAGTACCACTTCGCTGCGGTTGCCCAGCACCACGGTGGCGCTGCCATCGGCGGCGGTCGCCGCTACGATCGCCGGCAGCAGGCCGGTCTGGGCCGGGATGCCGGCCAGCTTGAGCGCCAACGCGGCGGCATCGGCGTCAGCCGGCACTTCCACGTGCTGCTCCACCCCGTGCCAGCCGTGGCGGTGGTCGTAGGCCAGCAGGCCATCGCGCACCGACAGGTTGGCCGCGGTCTGCAGTTCGGCATTGATCGTGGTGGTCACGTGGTAACCCTTGTTGACCACGTCGCCGCCGAAGCGGGCAATCATTTCCTGGCGGACCAGCTCGGCCACGTAGGGCGCCTCGACCTGCACCGGCGGCTCATGCGCGGTGGCGTGCATCGGCACGGCCTTGGCCGCGTCGGCCTCGGCCTGGGAGATGAAGCCCAGGCTGGCCATGCGCTGCAGTACATAGAAGTCGCGGCGCTCACGGGCGCGCTCGGGGTTGCTGATCGGGTTGCCGGAGGAGGGGAACTTGGGGATGCCGGCCAGCGAGGCCATTTCGTCCAGGTCCAGCTCGCCCAGCTTCTTGCCGTAATAGAACTCGGCCGCGGCGGCCACGCCGTAGGCGCGGTTGCCGAAGAAACTCTTGTTCAGGTAAAGCTCGAAGATCTCGTCCTTGCTCAGCTCGCTCTCGATCTTCCGGGCCAGCAGGATCTCGGCCAGCTTTCGGGTGTAGCTGTACTCCGAGCTCAGGAAGAACTGGCGGGCGACCTGCTGGGTGATGGTCGAGCCACCCGGCACGCGCTTGTCGCTGGTGGTGGCCAGCAGCCAGACGGCGCGGCCGATGCCCTTGTAGTCCACCCCGCCGTGCTCGTAGAAGCGGGCATCCTCGGTGGCCAGGAAGGCCTGCTTGAGGCGCTCCGGGACGTCCTTCATGGTGATGGGAGTGCGCCGGGTCTCGCCGAACACCGCCATGAGCTTGCCATCGCTGGCATAGACATACATGGGCTCCTGCATCTCCACGTCGCGCAGGGTCTGCACGTCGGGGAGCTTGGAGGAAATGGCGTAGTAGAGGCCGCCGGCCACCGCAGCGCCGATCAATGCCAGGACCAGGAACGCGACCAGCATCCAGCGCAGCCAACGGCGAAGACGTGTCATCAGTGACAGATTCCGATTGCGAATTTCGTGGTCGCAGAGTATAGATTACGCAAGGGAACGGCTGGGGGTGTTCCCGGGGAGAGCAGTCGATCGCCGTCTGGGGACGCGTGAAACGAGCAGTGATGCCCGTTTTACAGCTTGACGGTTGCGATTTGCAAAAAAAACGTTATTAATGCGCGGTCGCAGCTTCTGCGTCCAAGTGCCCATCGGCAGGGGAGAAACCGTGGGGCTTATCCCAAAAAGCCAGTCGCCTCTTATCGGCGTCGATATCAGCTCGACTGCAGTAAAGCTGTTGCAGCTATCCCGCAGCGGCAATCGTTTCCGCGTGGAACATTACGCTGTGGAACCACTTCCGCCGAATGCGGTGGTGGAAAAGAACATCGTGGAGGTCGAAGCGGTCGGGGAGGCCATTCGACGTGCCGTGAACCGCTCCGGGACCAAGGCTCGGCATGCTGCCGCGGCCGTGGCCGGTTCGGCCGTGATCACCAAGCTGATCCCGATGCCGGCCGATCTGGACGAGAACGAGATGGAAGCCCAGGTCGAGCTCGAGGCGGTCAACTACATCCCGTACCCGATCGAGGAAGTGAACCTCGATTTCGAAGTGCTGGGTGCGATTCCGAACAACCCGGAAATGGTCCAGGTGCTGCTGGCGGCCTCGCGTTCGGAGAACGTCGAGCTGCGCCAGTCGGCGCTGGAACTGGGCGGACTGGTCGCGCGGGTCATGGACGTGGAGGCCTTCGCGGTCGAGAACGCCTTTGCCCTGGTCGCCAGCGAGCTGCCGGTGGCCAGTGATGGCGTGGTCGCGCTGGTGGACATCGGTGCCACCATGACCACCCTGAACGTCCTGCGCGGCGGGCGCAGCCTGTACAGCCGCGAACAGGTGTTCGGCGGCAAGCAGCTGACCGACGAAGTGATGCGCCGCTACGGGCTGACCTATGAAGAGGCCGGCCTGGCCAAGCGTCAGGGTGGGTTGCCGGAAAGCTACGAGATGGAAGTGCTCGAGCCGTTCAAGGAAGCCACCGTCCAGCAGATCAGCCGTCTGCTGCAGTTCTTCTATGCGGGCAGCGAGTTCAACCGGGTCGATCACATCGTGCTCGCCGGCGGTTGCGCGGCCCTGACCGGCTTGCCGGACATGGTGGAAGAGCAGCTGGGCGTGGCCACCGTGGTGGCCAACCCGCTGGCACAGATGACGCTGGGTCCGAAGGTGCAGGCGCACGCGCTGGCCCAGGACGCCCCGGCGCTGATGATTGCGACCGGTCTGGCGCTGAGGAGCTTTGACTGATGGCGCGCATCAACCTATTGCCCTGGCGCGCCGAGCGGCGCAAGCAACGCCAGCGCGACTTCTACGCCATGCTGGGTGGGGCCGCCATCGGTGGCCTGCTGCTGTCGTTGTTGATCTGGTTCTACTACGACCGTCAGGTCAGCGGGCAGGCCGATCGCAATACCTTCCTGCAGGCCGAGATCGACAAGGTCAAGGAGCAGAACAAGGAGATCGAGCGTCTGGACCGCCAGAAGGATCGACTGCTGGCCCGCAAGGCCGTGATCGAGGAACTGCAGGCCAAGCGTTCGCAGATGGTGCACCTGTTCGATGCGCTGGTCCGGACCATCCCCGACGGGGTGGTGCTGACCACGCTCAAGCAGGAGGGCGACGTGCTGACCCTGGAAGGGCGCACGCAGTCCAACGCACGCGTCAGCGCCTACATGCGCAACCTGGAAAGCTCGGGCTGGATGACCAATCCGGAGCTGTCGATCATCGAAGCCAAGGCCCCGGACAAGGAAAAGACGTCCACGGCGCCCGGCCCGGTGATGGACATCAAGTCCTTGCCGTACATGTTCGTGGTCAAGGTGAACCTGCCCGCACAGAGCGACACGGCCCTGGCCGATGATGGCACCGTGGTCGACACGGCCGCCGAGGCCGCGCCGGTTCCACCGGTAGCGCCGCTGTCCGCTGCGCCGGCCGCCGCGACCCAGGAACCGGCCGCCGCACCCGCTGCACCGGACGCGACCGCACCGGCCAAGCCGGCCGGCAGCCGGATTGTTCCGACCACGCCGCCCGCACCACCGCCGGCGCCTGCCAACGCGCAGGAGGGGAGCCAGCAATGAGCCAGAAAATCAATCTCAAAGAGCTGGACTTCAACAACATCGGCAACTGGCCGCAGCAGGCCAAGGTCGTGTTCTGCGTGGTGCTCGCGCTGTTCATCGTGGTCATGGGCTGGTTCCTGCTGATCAGTGGCAAGCGCGACGAGCTTGCCTCGCTGGTGAACAAGGAAACCGAGCTGCGCACCGAGTTTGAAAAGGAGCAGGGCCGGGCGGTGAACCTGGAGCCGCTCAAGCAGCAGCTGACCCAGATGGAGCAGGTGCTGCAGCAGATGCTGCGCCAGCTGCCCAGCAAGACCGAAATGCCGGACCTGATCATCGACATCTCGCAGACGGCGCTCTCCAGCGGCCTGGCCAACGAGCTGTTCCAGCCCGGTGCCGAGCAGCCCAAGGAGTTCTACGCCGAAAAGCCGATCGCCCTGCGCATGGTGGGCAGCTACCACCAGTTCGGTGCATTCGTCAGCGGTGTGGCCTCGCTGCCGCGCGTGGTCATCCTGACCATGCACGACATCAACCTGAAGCCGAAGGATCCCAAGACCGGCATCACCGCCCGCAGCGGTGCGCTGGAGTTGTCCGGAACGGTCAAGACTTACCGTTACCTGGATGACGTGGAGATGGAAGCGCAGGAAAAAGCGGCTGCCGAACGGGAAAAGGCAGAGAAGAAAGGGGGCAGGAAATGAGCCGCCTGACCTCGACCGCACGGGTATGCGGCCTGCTGGGCGTGGTACTGCTGGCCGGCTGCGCACGCGGCGTGACCAGTACCCCCGGTGATGCCCCGAATCTGGAAAAGTGGGTGGCCGACGTGCGCGCACGTCCGGCACCGCCGCTTGAGCCGCTGCCGGTGATGCAGCAGTTCGAGACGTTTGAATATTCCGCGCAGGGGATGCGCGACCCGTTCACCGACGCCTGGACCAATCCGCAAGGGGGATCGGGGCTGCGTCCGGATCCGAACCGCCGCAAGGAGCCGATGGAGGACTTCCCTCTGGATGCCTTGGACATGGTCGGTTCGATCGGTCGCGGGGGCGGGCTCGTCGCACTGGTGATGGCACCGGACAAGGTCACCTATCGGGTGCGTCCGGGCGTCTATCTGGGGCAGAGCGACGGGCGGGTAACCGGGGTCTTCGAGGACCGGATTGAGCTGATTGAACTGGTGCCGGATGGCGCGGGTGGCTGGCTGGAACGGCCTGCAACGCTCGCGCTTGAAGATCAATGAATGATTATGGGGATAGCACGATGACCTTTTCCAACGCCCTGCGGCTGCGTCCGGTCCGGCGGCAGAAGCTGATCCACCTGTGCGCGCTGGGAGTCGCGCTCATGGTGGCCAACGGCACAGTGATGGCGGCCACGCCCAGTGCGGCTGCGCCCAAGCCGGCAGGCACGCCGGCGGCGGCCACCGCACCGGCGTCGCTGTCGGTATCCAAGATCGATTTCAAGCGCGGCGACGATGGCGCCGGCCGGCTGATCCTGCAGTTCGACGGGCAGGGCGCCAGCCCGGACCTGCGCAGCCAGGGCAACAGCGTGGTGATCGATGTCGGCAACGCGCGTCTGCCTGAAGCGCTGCAGAAGCCGATCAACGTGACCGATTTCGCGACCCCGGTGCAGCGCATCGACGCCAAGCCGTACGGCGGCGGTACCCAGCTGGTGCTCAACACCAACACCGCATTCGAATCGCTCGCGTATCAGAGCGGCAATGAGTATGTGGTCGAGATCAGCCCGCGCCAGGCGGCGCCGGCAACCGGTGCGGTCAACGCCACCACGGTGAGCCAGGCGGCAGCGTCGGTTGCCCAGCGTGGCTACAGCGGCAAGCCGGTGACCTTCAACTTCCAGGACGTTCCGGTGCGCACCGTGCTGCAGCTGGTCGCCGAGGAATCCAACCTCAACGTGGTCGCCTCCGACAGCGTGCAGGGCAACGTGACCCTGCGCCTGATCAACGTGCCGTGGGACCAGGCGCTGGACATCGTGCTGCGGGCCAAGGGCCTGGACAAGCGTCGCGATGGTGGCGTGATCTGGGTCGCCCCGCAGCCGGAACTGGCCAAGTTCGAGCAGGACAAGGAAGACGCGCGCATCGCGATCGAGAATCGCGAGGACCTGGTCACCGACTACATCCAGATCAACTATCACAACGCGGCCGTGATCTTCAAAGCGCTGACCGAAGCCAAGGGCATCGGCGGCGGTAACAGTGGCAGCGGTGGTGGTGGCAGTGGCAGCAATTCACAGGAAGAAAGCGGCTTCCTGTCCTCGCGCGGCCGCATCGTGGCTGACGAGCGCACCAATACGCTGATGATCAGCGACATCCCGAAGAAGATCGCGCGGATGCGTGAACTGATCAACGTGATCGACCGCCCGGTCGACCAGGTCCTGATCGAAAGCCGCATCGTGATCGCCACCGATACGTTCGCCCGCGAGCTCGGCGCAAAGTTCGGCATCAGCGGCAGCCGCGACAACGTTTATTTCAGTGGTGACCTGGGGCAGAACGGCAAGAACATCAACGACCGTTCGGCCAAGGATTTCGAGTACCAGAAAGCAATCAACGACTGGGTGGCCGGTGGCCGCACCGGCTCGATTCCGGTCCGCGCCCCGTCCACGATCAACAGTGGCCTGAACTGGAACCTGCCGGTCGATGCGCTCAAGAGCCCCGGTTCGCTGGCGCTGTCGATCCTCAACGCGGGCTACCTGCTGGACGTCGAACTCTCGGCGATGCAGGAAGAATCCCGCGGCGAAGTGATCTCCAACCCGCGCGTGGTCACCACCAACCAGCGTGAAGCGGTGATCAAACAGGGTAAGGAAATCGGCTACGTCACCATCAGTGGCGGCGGTGCCGGCGGTGTGGCCCAGGCCAACGTGCAGTTCAAGGAGGTGGTGCTGGAGCTGAAGGTCACCCCGACCATCACCAACGACAACCGCGTGTTCCTGAACATGGCGGTCAAGAAGGACGAAGTGGACAGCTACATCGTGCTGGATGGCTACGGCACCGTGCCGACCATCAACCGCCGTGAAGTGAATACCGCCGTGCTGGTCGACGACGGTCAGACCGTCGTGATCGGTGGCGTGTACGAGTTCACCGACCGCAACAGTGTCAACAAGGTGCCGTTCCTTGGGGACGTGCCGTTCCTGGGCAATCTGTTCAAGAAGCGCAGCCGCAACAAGGACAAGGCCGAACTGCTGGTGTTCGTGACCCCCAAGGTGCTGCGTGTGTCCCGGAATACCCCGGCCGTCAACTGACGCGCGTCTGAGTGCAGCAAGGAAAGGGCCGCCCGGTGCGGCCCTTTCCCGTTTGCGGGGCGGGCATCACCGGGTGGGCGGGGATCCGCGCTATGCTGCCTCTTGATGTTTCGCAGAAGCGTGTGATTTTCCATGGCAAGAGCCAACTGTTCCAGCTGCGGCGCGCAGTGTTGTCGCCTGACCGTTGTGCTTGAGGCATCGGACTGCATTCCGGCGGATCTGACCACGGAACGGCCGGGCGGGCTGCGCGTGATGGCCCAGGGTGCGGACGGATGGTGCGTGGCGCTGGACCGCCAGCGCATGAACTGCAGCATCTATGACGACCGGCCTCAGGCGTGCCGGCGCTTCGTGATGTCCGGCCCGTACTGCAGCGCGATCTATTCCACTGAGGGCCGTGTCGTCGGTTCGAACGCGGCCTAGTGTGGGATCCGCCGGTGACCCGTTTCGTGTTCAGCCAATCTTGATGCCGTAACCGCCGCTGTCCTGCCATCATGGGAATGGAACCTCTGCCCGCCGTGGAGGTCACATGGATGCCATGAATCTGCCGCCCCCCATGCCTGATACCGCTTCATCCGCTCCGGCGGAGCACGACCGCCTGCACGACGCGTTCCGCGCACTGCGCGACGCCTTGTCCGCCGAGATCGTCGGCCAGAGCGCGCTCGTGGAGCGCCTGCTGACCGCGCTGCTGGCCGATGGCCACCTGCTGGTCGAAGGCGCGCCCGGCCTGGCCAAGACCACCGCGATCCGGGCGCTGGCCGCCCGGCTCGATGCGGATTTCTCCCGCGTGCAGTTCACGCCCGATCTGCTGCCGGCCGATCTGACCGGCACCGAGATCTGGCGCCCGCAGGAAGGCCGCTTCGAATTCGTGCCCGGCCCGATCTTCCATCCGATCCTGCTGGCCGACGAAATCAATCGCGCGCCGGCCAAGGTGCAGTCCGCGCTGCTTGAAGCGATGGGCGAGCGCCAGGTCACCGTGGGCCGCCATACCTATCCGCTGCCGTCGCTGTTCCTGGTGATGGCCACGCAGAACCCGATCGAGCAGGAAGGCACCTTCCCGCTTCCCGAAGCCCAGCTGGACCGCTTCCTGATGCACGTCCGGATCGGTTACCCGGATTCGGACGCCGAGGCCGAGATCCTGCGCCTGGCGCGTGAGCGGGCCCGGGAGGCGCTGTCCACCCCGATCGCCGCGCCCGCCCGCATGCCGTTGAGCGATGTATTCGCTGCACGCAAGGCGGTGCTGTCGCTGCACATGGCGCCGGCGCTGGAGCGCTATCTCATCGAAATCGTGCTGGCCTCGCGCGATGCCGCCCGCTATGACCCGGCGCTTGCCCGGCGTATCGCCTGGGGCGCCAGCCCGCGTGGCTCGATCGCCCTGGAGCGCTGCGCACGTGCGCGCGCCTGGCTGGCGGGCCGCGACTTCGTGACCCCGGAAGATGTGCGCAACGTGGCTCCGGACGTGCTGCGCCACCGCGTGCTGCCCAGCTATGAAGCCACCGCCGAGGGCTGGGATGGCGATCGCCTGGTGGCCGAGCTGCTGGCCCGCGTGCCGGCGCCCTGAGCGTCATGGACGTGCCCGCGCATCCCGCCACGCCGCTTGACGGCGATGGCCTGCAGCCGCGCCTGGCCGAACTGGTCGCGCTGCGGCGCAGTGCGCATCGAGCACCGCCGGCGAGGCGAGGCCGGCTCGGTCATGCCGGCAGTGCACCGTCGCCCGCGCGCGGGCGCGGCATGGAATACGCCGAGTCGCGCGAGTACGTGCCGGGCGATGACGCGCGGCATATCGACTGGCGCGTCACCGCGCGCACCGGGCGCGCACATACCAAACTCTTCCAGGCCGAGCGCGAGCGTTTGACGCTGCTCGTCGCCGATACCGACCCGGTGCTGTATTTCGGCACCCGGGTCCGCTTCAAATCCGTGCAGGCCGCGCGCGTCGGCGCGGTCGCGGCGTGGCTGGCGCAGCGCCAAGGCGATCGCCTGGCTGCCGTGCGCGGCAGCACTCAGGAGCCGCCGATCGCACCGGCCGGCGGCACCCGGGGTGTGCTGCGCGTGCTCGATGCCTTGACCCGCTGGTATGCCGAACCGCCCGCCGACGATGCCGGCCTGGATCGTGCCCTGGAGCAGGCGGCGCGGCTGCTTCGCCCCGGCGCACGCGTGGTGGTGCTGGCCGATCCGGCGCGCGCCGCGACGATCAGCAGTGCACGCTGGGCCGCACTGGCCATGCACCACGAAGTGGTGGTGATGCTGCTGGTCGATCCGCTGGAGCTGGCGCCGCCGGCCGAGGCATTGCCATTTCTTTCGCAGGGCCGCCGGGTGCTGCTCGATCTGGGCAGCGCAGCGGTGCGCGAACACTGGCGCGATCGTTTCGTGGCACCGCTGGAAGCGCTGCAGAACGGCCTGGCTGCGCGCCGCATCCAGGTGCACGTGGTGGCCACCGATGACGCCAGCGACAGCTGGTTGAGCCCGCTGCCGACCGCGGTGGTGGCATGAGCGCCGCGGCGTCGTTGCCGTTGCGCGATGTGCAACTGCCAGCCTCCCCGTCGTGGTGGCCGCCCGCACCGGGCTGGTGGCTGGTATTTGCCGCGATCATGCTGGTGGTGGCGGCGATCTGGGCGTGGCAATGGCGCCGGCGACGTGCACGCCAGCGTTGGCTCGATCTGTTCGATGCCCAGGTATCCCAGGCCGGTTCGCCGGTGCTGGAAGTGGCGGCCATCGCCGAGTTGCTGCGCCGCGCCGCACGTCAATACCAGCCCGGGGCGGAACGTCTGCAGGGCGACGCATGGCTGGCGTTCCTGGACGAGAAGAACAGCCGGGCCTTTTCCGAGGGCGACGGCGCGCTGCTGCTCGATGGCGGCTATCGGCCGAGTGTCGACGCCGAAGCGGTGCAGCGGTTGCGCGTCCTCGCACGCCGCCGCTATCTGTCGCTGCTGACGGAGCGGCGCCGATGATCGCGGTCACATTGCCGGCATGGTTGAGCTGGCTCGACGGCTTGGCCTGGCCGTGGATGCTGGTGGCGTTGCCGCTACCGATCCTGATGCGCTGGTGGCCCTCGCGCCCCGGTGCAGGTGCCGCGTTGCGGGTGCCGTATGCCGCCGATCAGCTGCAATCGCTCGGGGCTGCTTCGGGCGGTCCCGGGCCACGATTGGGTCGCGCGCTGCTATGGCTGGCGTGGGCCTGCCTGTGCGTGGCCGCCGCGCGACCGCAGCAGTTGGGTGAGGCGGTGACGCCACCGCAGCAGGGCCGGCAGATGATGCTCGCGGTGGACGTGTCCGGCAGCATGAGCGAAGCGGACATGATGCTTGGCAACCAGGTGGTGGAGCGGCTGACGGCGGCCAAGGCCGTGCTGGCCGACTTCCTCGACCGCCGAGTGGGCGATCGGGTGGGCCTGCTGATCTTCGGTGAACGTGCCTATACGCTGACCCCATTGACCGCCGACCTCACCAGTGTGCGCGATCAGCTGCGCGACAGCGTGGTCGGCCTGGCCGGGCGTGAGACCGCCATTGGCGATGCGATCGCGCTGGCGGTCAAACGCCTGCGCGAACAACCCGAAGGCCAACGCGTGCTGATCCTGCTTACCGACGGTGTGAGCAACGCCGGCGTGCTTGAGCCGCTGCGTGCGGCCGAGCTGGCCCAGACCGAAGGCGTGCGCGTCTATACCGTGGCCTTCGGCGGTGACGGCGGCATCAGTCTGTTTGGCGTGCAGATCGCCCCGGGCGAGGATCCGGTCGACGAGGCCACCTTGAACAAGATTGCCGAGCTCACCGGCGGCCGCTCGTTCCGGGCGCGCAATACCAATGAGCTGGCCGGCATCTATGCCGAACTGGAACGCCTGGAGCCGGTGAAATCGGCCGGACCCGCGGTGCGGCCGCGGATCGAGCGCTATGCGATGCCGCTGGCGTTGGCACTGCTGCTGGCCGGCCTGGCCTGGCTGCTGCCGAGGCGTTGGCGATGAACATAAGCTGGGATGTCCTGCATTTTGTGCGCCCCGAGGCGCTGTGGGCGCTGCTGGCGCTGCCGCTGCTGGTGGCGATCTGGTGGCTGCGCCGGCGGCGCAGCAATGTGTGGCGGCAGACGGTCGATGCCCATCTGCTGCGTCATCTGCTGGTTGGCCGCGACCGCCGCGCCTGGGGTGGGTTGATCCTGCTGCTGCTCGGCACAGCGATCGCCATCGTGGCGCTGGCCGGGCCGTCGTGGCGGCAGGTCGCCCAGCCGTTGTGGCAGACGCCGTCGCCGCTGGTGGTTGCACTGGACCTCTCCTCGCGCGTTACCGCGACCGATCTGCCGCCGTCGCGGCTGCTGCAGGCGCGCGCCAAGCTGGCCACCTTGCTGCGCGAGCGCCAGGGCGGCGAAATTGCCTTGCTGGTGTACGCCGATGATGCCTACACCGTAGCGCCACTGACCGACGACATGGCCAATGTCGCGCTGTATCTGGATGCGCTTGCACCGGATGTCATGCCACGCGATGGCCAGCGTGCCGATCGGGCGCTGGAAACGGCAGTCAAGCTGCTGCAGCAATCCGGCGCGCGCAGCGGCGACATCCTGCTGCTGACTGACCGCGCCGACGCCGATGCCGAACAGGCCGCGGCCTCGGCACGTGCGCAGGGCTTCGTGGTCTCCGTGCTCGGTCTGGGCACGCCGCAGGGCGCGGCCTACCGCAACGGCGAGGGCCAGATCGTGCCGGCGCGGCTGGAGGAGGGCACGCTGCGGGGTGTCGCCAGCCGTGGCGGCGGCCGCTATGCGCGTATCGCCTCCGATGACAAGGATCTCGCGGCGCTGGACGTGTTGACCCCGCGGGTCAGTGCCGATGACAGCCGGGAAGGGCAGGGCCGCACGTGGCGCGATGAAGGCTTCTGGCTGCTGCCGCCGCTGATGCTGCTGGCACTGTTCGCGTTCCGCCGCCGCGGTCTGCTCGTGGCGCTGGTGATGATGGCGGCGCTGCCGATGGCGATGCCGACGACGGCACACGCCGCCGAGCGGACGTGGTGGCAGCGCGCCGATCAGGTCGACCAGCAGCGCCTGTCCACGGGGGTGGATGCGTACCGCAAGGGCGACTTCAAGGCGGCCCAGCAGCAGTTCGAGGGCATCGATACGGACGCAGGCTGGTACAACCTGGGCAATGCGTTGGCGCGACAGGGCCAGTACGACGCCGCCATCGATGCCTACGACCGTGCGCTGAAAGCGCACCCGGGCATGGCGGATGCGGTCGCCAATCGCGCTGCGGTCGATGCCGCACGCAAGCGCAAGCCACCGCAGAACAACGACCAGAACAGCGATCAGAAGGACGGAAAGAAGCCGCCCGACAAGCCCGACGCCGGCAAGAACCAGGGGCAGGGTAAAGACGGGCAGTCACCGCCGCCCTCGTCCGGTGATCCGAAGGATGGCCGCTCCCAGGGCGAGAAGTCGCCGCAAGCTGCCGACAGCCAGGCGCAGGCCGAGGCCGACGCGGCCCAGCGCGAGCGCATGCAGCAGGCGATGCAGCGCCAAGGGAAGAACGACGGCACCGACAAGGCGCAGGGCCAGGTCAGCGGCACCCCGCAGCAGCGCGAGCAGCAGCAGGCGGTAGAGGCCTGGATGCGGCGGGTACCGGACGACCCGGGCAGCCTGCTGCGGGCCAAGTTCCAGCTGGAAAACGAACGCAGGAAACGGGAAGGGCGATGACACATTCCACGATACAGCGCGGGTTGCGCGCCGG
Source organism: Stenotrophomonas sp. SRS1 (assembly GCF_026130205.1). Lineage (NCBI taxonomy): Bacteria > Pseudomonadati > Pseudomonadota > Gammaproteobacteria > Lysobacterales > Lysobacteraceae > Stenotrophomonas > Stenotrophomonas sp. SRS1. The sequence goes on from NZ_JAINFD010000002.1 coordinate 780,453, forward strand.
GCTTGCCCTGCTGCTGTGCGCGAGCATGGCCGCGCATGCGCAGACCCGCGCCTGGCTCGACCGCGAACAGATCACCGACAGCGATACCGTCACCCTGAACATCGAATCCGATGCGGGCGGCGGCGCGCCGGATTATGGCCCGCTGCGGACCGACTTCGATCTCAGCAGCCAGACCAGCAGCCGCCAGGTGCAGTGGAGCAACGGCGCGACGACCTCGCGCGCGCTGTATGCCGTGCTGCTCACTCCCAGGCGCAGTGGCACGCTGCAGATTCCCGCCCTGCAGGTGGGCAGCAGCCGGACCCAGCCGCTGACCCTGCAGGTCGCTGCCAGCAGCGCCGCAGCCCCGGCGGCGGCCGGCAGCAATGCCGCCGTTTTCCTGGAAACCGAGGTCGACGATTCCACACCCTATGTGCAGCAGAGCGTGGGCGTGGTGGTGCGGCTGTTCTACGCCGCGCAACTGCTCAGCGGTGAGCTGGTGCTCGATACGCCGGCCGGTGCATCGCTGCAGCGGGTGGGCGATGACCGCAGCCAGGTACGCGAGGTCAACGGCCGCCGCTACAACGTGGTGGAGCGGCGCTTTCTGCTGATCCCCGAGCGCAGTGGGCCGCTGGTGCTGCCGGCCGCGCAGTTCAATGGGCGCAGTGCGGGCGGCTTCTTCAACGACATGTTCGGCGGTGATGGCCGGCTGCGCGCGGCCTCGGCCCAGCGCACGCTGCAGGTCCAAGCGCAGCCAGCCTCGGCACCCCAACCGTGGCTGCCACTGCATGGGCTGCGCCTGCGCTACACCGCCGCGCCGACCACCGGCCGTGCCGGTGAAGCGGCCACCGTGGTGGTGGAGGCCGTGGCCGAGGGCGCGACCAAGGCGCAGTTCCCGGAGCTGCCGGTGCCCGATGTGGGCCCGGGCGCGCAGGTGTTCGCCGAGCCGCCGCAGTTCGATGAAACCTTCAATGGCAACACTCCGCAGCTCACGCTGACCCGGCGCTTTGCGATCGTGCCGCGCCAGGCTGGGCCGCTGACGGTCCCGGGCCTGCGCATGGCGTGGTGGGACGTGGCCGCCGGTCAACCGCGCAGCGCCACCCTGCCGGACCTGCAACTGGACATCGCCGCCGGGGGCGCCGGCAGTGCCGCACCCACCCTGCCGGTGGACACCACCTCGGCGCTGCCGGGCGAACCGGCAGCGGCCTCTACCGATCTGCAGCTGGCGCCGGCGCAGGGCGCGCCACGGCCCTGGGGCTGGATAGCGCTGTCCGCGGGCCTGGCCGTGCTGTGGCTGCTGACCCTGGTCTGGGACTGGCGACGTCGCCGTCGTCCTGTTGCCGTGCGCAGTGCCGAAGGGGTCGTTCCCGTCGCCGCGGCAGGGAGCGCGTACACCCGCGCCGACCTGCGCCGGGCCATGGAAGCGGGCGGGTTGGACGAGATCATCGCGGTGCTGGCGGGCATGGGCGGTGTGCACACCCTGGAGCAGGTGCTGGCGCGCCTCGACGACGCGCAGCAGCGCGAGGCGTTGGTCCAGATGCAGCAGGTCCGTTGGGGCGGGCAGGGCGGCGATGTCGGCCAGGCCCGACAGGACCTGCGGCGCGCCTTCCATGACGGACCACACTGGCGGGCGCATGCGGCCGCCCAGAACAATGGCCTTGCGCCGTTGTACCCATCCGCGCATTCATAAAAAGGCGTGTCGGTCAGGGTGGCTGGCTTTGCTAAGCTGATTTCATTTTTTCGAGGAACGCCGCTCCATGACTGAGGCCGCAACGACCCGGCAGAAACTGCCTTTGCACTGGAAAATGGGCATTGGCTTCATCATCGGCCTGGTCCTCGGGCTGACCGTGCATGCCCTCGGCGGCACCGTTGACGGCCTGAGCGGCGTGGCCAAGTGGGTGATGGACTACATCACCAGCCCGGCGTCGGGCCTGTTCCTCAATCTGATCTTCATGCTCATCGTGCCGCTGATCTTCTCGGCGCTGATCATGGGCGTGTCGGAGATGGGCGACATCCGCGCCCTCGGCCGCATCGGCTGGAAGACGCTGGCCTACACCATCGTGCTGTCCGGCATCGCCGTGGGCATCGGTCTGGTGCTGGTCAATGTGCTCAAGCCCGGCGTGGGCGTGGACCCGGTCGTGGCCGCGCAGATGCTGGCCGAGAATGCAGAGCGCAGCAAGGAGATCGTCGCCGGTATCCATGGCACGCCGAAGGGCATGGACATGCTGCTGTCGATCGTGCCGGGCAACGTGGTCGAGGCGGCCTCCAGCAACAGCGCGATCCTGTCGCTGATGTTCTTCGCACTGATGTTCGGCATCGGCATGGTGCTCTCGCCCGAAGAGAAGGTGGCCCCGCTGCGTCGTGCCATCGAAGGCATCTTCGAAGTCTCGATGACCCTGATCAACCTGGTCATCCGCCTGGCCCCGTACGCGGTGGCCTGCTTCATGTTCAACCTGGCCGCGTTGTTCGGCTTCGAGCTGATCATCCGCCTGGGCGCGTACGTGGGCGTGGTGGTGCTGGCGCTGGGCCTGCACATGGTGGTGACCTACGGCGTGGCCGTGTGGCTGTCCGGCCGCTCGCCGCTGGCGTTCTTCCGCGATACCCAGGAGGCCACCGTGATGGCCTTCTCCACTGCCTCCAGCAACGCCACCCTGCCGACCGCGCTGCGCGTGGCCGACCAGATGGGCCTGCCGCAGAAAGTCTCGCGCTTCGTGCTGACCGTGGGCGCCACCGCCAACCAGAACGGCACGGCGCTGTTCGAGGGCGTGACGGTGATCTTCCTGGCGCAGTTCTTCGGGGTGGACCTGAGCATCGGCCAGCAGATCATGGTGATGGCGGTCTGCATCCTGGGCGGCATCGGCACCGCCGGCGTGCCCTCCGGCTCGCTGCCGGTGGTGGCGATGATCTGCGCCATGGTCGGCGTGAACCCGCTGGGCATCGGCCTGATCCTGGGCGTGAACCACTTCCTGGACATGTGCCGTACCGCGCTGAACGTCACCGGGGATCTGGCCCTCACCACCCTGGTGGCCAAGGGCGAGGTGGACGACGGCCCGGTCGTGGCCGCGGTGGCCCCGGCACCCGCGCCGGCTCCGCGCGACTGAGCCTGCGCAGGTCTGGTGGTTCCCGACGCCCCGCCTTGTGCGGGGCGTCGTCGTTAAGGGCCGGGCCTGTCTTTGGCCTGACCCGGCCGATCAGCTGTGGGACAATGGGCCGCCCGCACGTTCGCGGCCGCCTCCCGATTCCGACAGAACCATGACGCAGCCTACCCGCCGCCAGTTGGCCAATGCCATCCGCTTCCTTGCCGCTGATGCGGTCGAAACCGCCAAGTCCGGTCATCCCGGCATGCCGATGGGCATGGCCGACATCGCCGAAGTGCTCTGGAACGACTACCTCCGTCACAACCCCAAGAATCCCAAGTGGTTCAACCGCGACCGCTTCGTGCTGTCCAACGGCCACGGCTCGATGCTGCAGTACGCGCTGCTGCACCTGAGCGGCTACGACCTGCCGATCGAGCAGCTCAAGCAGTTCCGCCAGCTGGGCAGCAAGACCGCCGGCCACCCGGAACACCATGAAACCCCCGGCGTGGAAACCACCACCGGTCCGCTCGGTCAGGGTCTGGCCAACGCCGTGGGCTTCGCCCTGGCCGAGAAGCTGCTGGCACAGCGCTACAACCGCCCGGAACACGAGATCGTCGACCACCGCACCTGGGTGTTCCTGGGCGATGGCTGCCTGATGGAAGGCATCTCGCATGAAGCCGCCTCGCTGGCCGGCACCTGGGGCCTGTCCAAGCTGGTCTGCTTCTGGGACGACAACCACATCTCCATCGACGGCAACACCGATGGCTGGTTCACCGACAACACCCCCGAGCGTTTCGAAGCCTATGGCTGGAACGTGGTGCGCGGCGTCGATGGCCACGATCCGGACAGCATCAAGTCCGCCATCGACAGCGCGTTGTCGCAGTTCGACAAGCCGACCCTGATCTGCTGCCGCACCACCATCGGCTTCGGTTCGCCGAACAAGGCCGGCAAGGAATCCAGCCACGGCGCCCCGCTGGGCAAGGATGAGCTGGAAGCGACCCGCAAGCAGCTGGGCTGGCCGTACGGCCCGTTCGAGATTCCCGAAGAGATCTACGCCGGCTGGCGTGCCGGCGGCACCGGCACCCTGCGCCAGGCCGAGTGGGAACAGCAGTTCGACAAGTACGCCGCGCAGTTCCCGGCCGAAGCCGATGAGCTGATCCGTCGTTCGCACGGCGAGCTGCCGGCCGATTTCATCGCCAAGGCCGATGCCTACATCGCCCAGGTCCAGGCCGATGGCCAGACCATCGCCTCGCGCAAGGCCTCGCAGCTGGCGATCGAAGCGTTCGCGCCGCTGCTGCCGGAACTGGTGGGCGGTTCGGCCGATCTGGCGCACTCCAACCTGACCCTGTGGAAGGCCAGCAAGTCGGTTGCCACCGATGACCCGAACGCCAACTACGTGTACTACGGCGTGCGCGAGTTCGGCATGACCGCCATCGCCAACGGCCTGGCCCTGCATGGCGGGTTCATTCCGTTCGACGCCACCTTCCTGGTGTTCAGCGATTACGCCCGCAACGGCGTGCGCATGAGCGCGCTGATCCCGGCCCACGCGATCCACGTGTACACGCACGATTCGATCGGCCTGGGCGAAGACGGCCCGACCCACCAGCCGGTGGAGCATCTGGCCTCGCTGCGCTACATCCCGAACAACGATGTGTGGCGCCCGTGCGATGCGGTTGAATCGGCGGTCAGCTGGAAGGCCGCGATCACCCGCAAGGATGGCCCGAGCTGTCTGGTCTTCAGCCGTCAGAACCTGCCGCACCAGCCGCGCAGCACCGAGCAGGTCGCCCAGATCGCGCGCGGTGGGTACGTGCTGGCCGATGCGGAAGGTGGCGTGCCGGACGTGATCCTGATCGGCACCGGTTCGGAAGTCGGCCTGGCCGTGACCGCCAAGGCGGAACTGGATGCCGCCGGCATCAAGACCCGCGTGGTGTCGATGCCGTCGACCGACGTCTTCGAGCGTCAGGACGCGGCCTACCGTGAGTCCGTGCTGCCCAACGCCGTGCGCAACCGCGTGGCCGTGGAAGCCGGCGTCACCGGTTTCTGGCGCCAGTACGTGGGCCTGGACGGTGCGGTGGTGGGTATCGACACCTTCGGTGCGTCGGCCCCGGCGGAGGCGCTGTACAAGCACTTCGGCATCACTGCCGAGCACGTCGTGGCTGCGGCCAAGGCGCAGCTGGCGAACTGATGGTGGCGCCGGGCGCTGCCCGGTAGCTGCAACGCGAAAGGCCGGGGAGATTCCCCGGCCTTTTCGTTTGTACGAAGGGCAAACACCACGCCATCCTTGATCGAGGGTAGATACACGCATGGCGTGGATCTACATCACCCGGCTGCGGTGCGCGCCAACCCCAGCCGCAGCAACCGCGCCTCGATGCGTTCGCCGAACGTCTTCGGCGCCTCCAGCCCCATCCGCTGCAGATAGGCCTGATCGCCATCACCGGCGGGTTGGGCGATGGCGGACAGCACCGTGCGCAGCTTGGCCATCGGCGTCTGGGTGTTCTGTTTGAGCCAGCCCAATGCTTTGACGAGATGCTGCTCGACCTCGGTGAAATCACTGCCCAGTGGGTAGTCCGGCAGCAGTCCGGACTGGCGGAACGGTGCCAGTGCGGCACTGACGGCGGCGGCCGTGTTGCGCTGCCCATCACCGGCCGCAGTGAAACCAGTCGCCAGTTTCTTCGACGCCTTCGCCTTGTCCAGCAACGCGGCCTGGAACTGCGCGTCGGTGATCGCAGCCATGGCGATCACGCAGTCCTCGTCGGTCATGTTGCGCAGGTCGGCGATGCCGTACTCGTTGATGTAGAGGTCGCGCAGATGCCGCGGAATCGTGGTGTGTCCGTAGTTCCAGCGCACGTTGGAGTGCAGTACGCCCTTGTCCTCGCGGGTGGCGCGGAAGATCAGCGCACTGCGGGCGCCCGGCAGGGCATGCGCCATCGCCACGAAGTTGTACTGGCCGCCCACGCCGGAGACCACGCGGCCGTCTTCCAGCGCATCGGAAACGGCCGCGCCGAGCGCGGTGGCCATCATGCAGGAGTTGAAAAAGCGTGCATCGCGGCGCTGCATCCGCTCCAGCGTTTCATCGCCGCCGTAGAGCTGGTTGATCTCACTGATGCGGCGCATGCCGATCGCGCTGCGTTCCTCATCAGGCAGATCGCGCAGCCACTGGTAGAACTCCGGCGAGCCCAGATAGAACGCGCCGTGCAGGTATTCGCCCTCGGCCTCGAGCGTGGCGTAGTCGGTGGTCCAGGCGGTGCCGTTCTCGATCCGCTGCAACAACGCCAGATCGTCATGCACCTTGCGCCGGATCACCCCGGTCTGGACCAGCCGGCGGAAGCCTTCGTTGAGCATTTCGCTGCAGCCGTACAGACCGATCTCGAACGGCTCCAGGCCACCGCACTCCAGCACGGTGGGGTGGCTGGCCAGGCCGGGATCCAGCGCCTGCAGAATCTGGCGGTAACGCGCGTTGTCGGTATGCCGCAGCACCAGCGCATGGCTGAGCGCATCGGCCAGCGTGCCGATGCCGATCTGCAGCGTGCCACCATCGCGCACCAGCGTGCTGGCGTACAGGCCGATCGCGTAATCGGCATCGCTGACTGGCTGGCGGGGCAGTCCGAACAGCGCCGGGTAGGGCCCCGGCGGGGTGATCACCAGATCGAAGAACGACACATCCACCGTGGCCGAGCCGGCCAGATACGGCAGCTGCGGATCGATCTCGGCGATCATCAACGGCCGGGGCAGCCCGCGGGCGACCATCGCATCCAGCGTGTCCTGGGTGATGTCGTTGTTGCACGACAGCGACAGGCGCCGATCATTCGCGCGCATCGCCACTTTCTGCACGATCGCATGCGGCGCGCGCTGGGCCACCGCATCGGCGGCGTGCGTGTAGTTGAGGCTGGTGTAGCTGCGCTGGGCCTGCGAGGAATTCAACAATGCGCCGGACTGCATATAGAACTCTTCCACCTGCACATGCGCCGGCAGCTGGTCGCGCACCATCGCATCGGCGTAGGCCAGGCGCGGGAAGTCCTCACCGAAATGACGTTCGGCGAAGGGCTTCATGAAGCGTGCTTCCAGCCCGGCACCGCCGCGCGGCGGGTTCAGCGACAGTGCGGTGTACACCTGCAGCGGTCGCGAGGCGTCGTTTTCCACACGGGCGTACAGCGCGTTGAGCAGCCGGTGCGGCTTGCCCAGGGCGAGCGGGGCGCCAATGCGCAGGGGGCCATCGACCCGCTGCAGCAGCCAGTCGACGGCGGCGTCCAGGTCGGTCAGGTGTTCGGTCATGCGGCGCTATCCTGCGAAATCATGCGGGCCATTACAGCATTTCGGGTTTGAACAGACGGCGACGCGGGCACGGCGCGCTGCAGTCCCGGCTTCGCGCGACCGTTGGGTCGTGTCTCATCGAGCGTGTCGTGGGGCATGGACCGATGCTGGCAGCGGCTGCATGAACCGGCTGTCGAAGGGTTGACACACACGCTGATTACGGGCGTAATCGAGTTGTCGATTACGGGTGTAAATGATGAGCCAGATCAGTGAAGCCGAAGCTGTGGTGATGGATGTGCTGTGGCGCAGCCACCCGCTGGGCGCCGACGAGGTGGTCGCCGCGCTGGCCAGTCGCGACTGGGCCGAGCCCACTATCAAGACCCTGCTTAACCGGTTGCTGACCAAAGGGGCGGTCAGCGCCAGCCGCGACGGGCGTCGCTATCTGTATTCGCCGGTGCTGCAGCGCCAGGCCTGGGTGGCCGAACAGAGCGAAGGCTTCCTGGGCCGGGTCTTCGATGGTCGCGTGGCGCCACTGGTGGCGCATTTCAGCCAGCGCGGCGAGCTCAGCGCGCAGGACATCGCCGAACTGAAGCAACTCATCCAGGCGCTGGACCATGACTGACCTGCTCGATGGACTGCTGCAGGCCAGCGTGTGGCTGGCGGTCGCGGCGCTCGTGGTGGCCGCCGCACGGCCTGTGCTGCTGCATTTGGGGGGCGCCGCCCTGGCGTATCGCAGCTGGTGGCTGTTGCCGCTGATGCTGGTCGCCCCGTGCCTGCCACTGCCGCAGCTGCCGATCAGCGAAACGGCGCCGGTGATGGTCATGGCCTCGGCGCTGCGCGCGCCTGCCGTGCCCACCGATGCCTCGCAGTGGGCGCTGCTGCTGTTGGCGGTGTGGTTGCTGGGCGCGGTGGCGATGGCCTGCGTCAGCTGGCGCGCGCAGCGCCGCTTCGCGCAGGCCCTGGGCACGCTGCAGCCGCGTACGGATGGCAGCTGGCAGGCCAGTGGCGACCCGGGCCTGCCGGCGCTGGTCGGCCTGTGGCGGCCGCGGATCGTGGTCGGCCCCGACTTCGAGCAGCGGTTCAGCCCTGCCGAGCAGGACCTGATCCTGCGCCATGAACACAGCCACCGCCGTCATGGCGATCCCTGGGCAAACGCCGCGCTGGCCGCGCTGCGCTGCGTGTTCTGGTTCCACCCGTTGCTGCCGTGGGCGGCGCGCCGGTTCGTGCGGGATCAGGAACTGGCCTGCGACGCGCGCACGGTCGACCCGCATCCGGCGCTGCGCCGGCTTTACGCCAACGCGCTGCTCAAGGCGCAGTTGGTCCACCCGGTTGCCCCGATGGCCTGCCACTGGCGCAGCCAACCGATGTTGAAGGAGCGGATTGCCATGTTGAAGGAACACAAGCCGAAGGCGTTGCCGTGGTTGACCGGGCAGGTGCTGGTGGTCGGGCTGTGCGTGGGGCTGTGCACGGTAGCGTGGGCGAGTCAGGGCAGCGGCGGCGTCCCCGCCAGCGGGATCGGCCAGGGCGCAGAGCTGGCCGATCGCAATGCCATCGCCCACAAGATGCCGCCGCCGTCATACCCGAAGATCGCCTTCGAGCAGAGCATCGTCGGCAAGGTCGTGGTGCGGGTGGACATCGATGCCGAAGGCAAGGCGACCAACGTACGCGTGCTGGAGGCGACTCCGGCGGGTGTGTTCGATGAGGCGACGGTCGCTGCGGCGAAGCAATGGACCTTCGAGCCGGCGATCAGGAATGGCAAGGCCGTGGCATCGGCGTTGAAGGTTCCGGTCACCTTTGCCATGGATGACGAGGTGCCAACGCCATGAGGCAGCCTTGCGTCCCCGCACTGGCAGCGCTGTTGATGGCTGGCTGTGCCACCCATGAGACGCTTACGTCAGTGGACACGCGGGCAGAGAATGTCGGGCATCAGCGCCTGGATCCGGCCAGCGGCACGGGTACTGCGCAGACGGCGAGCTACCAGCTGAAGGCCGCCGAAGGCTACCGGATGCCGCAGCTCAATGCCGGCCCGGACCCGGTGCTTGGCGATCGCGATCCGCGCAGTGAGCTTGCGCCCACGACGGTGTGTCTGCAGTTGGTCATCGATGCCCAGGGCCGCGTGGAGCGAAGTCTGCCGGTGCAGGACCGTGACGAATGCGCCGCTGGCAATGCCCCTGAGAATGCGCCGTTGCTGCAGTCAGCGCAGGATGCGGTGGCGGTCTGGCAGTACGTACCCGCAGCGGTGTGTCACTTCGCGGAGGGGAAGGTTCCAGCGAACCGGGGCGATTGCAAGGATGCCGCGCGCATCGAACCTGTCCCGGTCAGCCTGCTGTATGCCTTCACCTTCGAAATCGTGAAAGGCAAGGCGACCGTGCGCAGCGGGACGCGGGCGAAGTAGCCGGACGCGATGCCTCATCACGCGGCGGGATCCCTATCCGCCGCGAAGGGCGCCGCCCTGGATGTTCGCCTTCATTGAAGCGTCCATCAGCTTTGGTTCGGCCAGCGTGGCATCACGTGCCTGCCGGGTAGCAACGAACTCGGCTTCGCTGACGCCGTCATGCAGGTGGATGTTGTGCGCGCGTTGCTCGCCGATGGTGGTCTGATTGGCGACCTCGCGGCCGCCCGGGCCGTAGTCATGGCAGATGAACACACGGGTCGCATCGGGCAATGCCAGCATCCGCTGGATCGAGCGGTACAGTTGTCCCGCATCACCGCCCGGAAAGTCGCAGCGGGCGGTGCCGCCGTCCGGCATGAACAACGAATCGCCGGTGAACAGCGCATCGCCGATGCGATAGGCGACGCTGTCGCTGGTGTGCCCCGGCACTGCGATCACTTCGGCGTCGATATCACCGAGGGTGAAGCGCTCGCCATCGGTGAACAGATGGTCGAACTGCGAGCCATCGGTCGGTACATCCAGCGCATAGCGTGGCGCGAAGGTGCGCTGCACCTGCACGATGCCCTGGCCCATCGCCAGCGTCGCGTCCGACCACTGGGATTTCAGCCAGCGCCCGGCGCTGATGTGATCGGCGTGGGCGTGGGTGTCCAGCAGCCAGCGCACCTGCAGCCCGTGCTCGCGCACATGGGCAAGCAGCGGCTGCAGTGGCCCGGCACCGAGTGCAGCGGTGTCCGGGTCGTAATCCAGCACGGGGTCGATCACCGCCGCCTGCAACGTCGCCGGGTCATGCACCACGTAACTGAAGGTGTGGCTGTCCGGGTGGAAGAAACTGGCGACGTGCAGTGACATGGTGCTGACCTCAGCGTTTGCCCAGGGTGTCGTTGAGCAGCACGGCCAAGCGTTCACCGGCCACGCGCAGCTCGCGCTCGGCGACCGGGCGGTAGGTCGCCGCATAGCTGGGGCCCAGCGTACGCTTGTCCGGGTAAACGCCAGGTGCAATGGCGATCCGGCAGCTCGCTTCGGCCCACTGCACGGCGTCGACAGTGATGTTGGAGCGCTTGCCGAATGCGGGCGTGGGCAGGGCGAGCAGGCGCTTGAGGTACTGGTCGTCGTCCAGCGTCTGCTCGTTCAGCATGCCGCTGTCCCACAGCGAGTGCAGGTTGGTACCGCGGTTGTTGAACTGCACCTGGAAATCGTTGCCGCCCTTGTCGTGGCCGTAGCCGGCATGCATCGGCTGGTGGATGTCACCGGCGAAATGCACGACGAACTTCAGCGCCTGGGCGCGCTCTGCATCGGACTTGCTGCGGTCGCCGAGAATCGCGGTCTGCACCTTCAGCGCCTCGACCACGCAGTTGCCGTTTTTGCAGTGCTTGCGCACTTCATAGTGGCAATCGTCTTCGCCGATGTTGACGTAGTGCCAGCCGGCCGAGCGCTTGCCCAGGTCCGGATCCTTGGCGCGCAGCTGATCGGCCCAAGGGGCGATGGCGTGCAGTGTCGGGTCCGGCTCGGCAGCGAGCAGACGGTCAACCTCGGCTTGGGTCTGCGGGGTCAGCCGGGTTTCGGCGATCCGCGCCACCAGGCGGTGGCCCTGTGCGCCCCAGGCCAGGGCATCGGTGGAAACGAAGGTGAGGGCCAGCGCGAGGGCGGTGGCCGGGAGCAGGGAAGGCATTTTCATCCGCGGCATTCTAGCGGGCCGGCCGCGCGCGGGCTTGCCGGGATCTGGCCGGCTGCGGCGCCAGTCAGCTTGGGCTAGGCTCGTCGGGTGCCCATTGCCGGGCGAATGGAGGCATCACCCCATGGCCCACATCGTTGGCCTGATCGGCGGCATGAGCTGGGAAAGCTCGGCCCACTATTACCGCCTGATCAACGCGCAGGTGCGCGACACCTTGGGCGGCCTGCACTCGGGCCGGATCCTGCTGTGGTCGTTCGATTTCGCCGAGATCGAGGCACTTCAGCATGCAGGCGACTGGGACACCGCCACCCAGCGGATGATCGATGCGGCCCAGCGCCTGCAGGGCGCGGGTGCGACGGCCATCGTGATCTGCACTAACACGATGCACCGCATGGCCGACGCGGTGCAGGCGGGTATCGCGATTCCGCTGCTGCACATCGCCGATCCCACGGCCGAGGCGATCAAGGCCGCCGGGCTGCAACGGGTGGGGTTGCTGGGCACCGCGTTCACCATGGAGCAGGATTTCTACACGGGGCGGCTCGCGCAGGCGCACGGCCTGGAGGTGCTGGTTCCCGAGGCCGATGACCGCGCGGCGGTGCACCGGATCATCTATGACGAGCTGGTGCAGGGGCAGGTGCTGCCCGCATCGCGCGAGACCTGCCGGGCGGTGATGCAGCGACTGGTGGACCGCGGTGCACAGGGCATCATCCTGGGGTGCACGGAGATCATGCTGCTGGTCGGCGCGCAGGATGCAACGGTCCCGGTGTTCGATACGACCACGCTGCATGCGCAGGCGGCGGGACGGCATCTTCTCTCTGCAGGGTAACCGCGAACGTCACGCCCCGCAGCTGGAAGAAGAACGAAAAAAACCCCGGCCGAAGCCGGGGAAACTGTCTTGCTGCGAGGGTGTTGCCTTGTTGGGTTCTGATCCGCCGATCAGAACTTGAACACGTACGACACGCCGTAGGCGAGCGGGTCGATGTTGACGGTGCCGATCTTTTCGCCGTCGAGCTTTACCTTGCTGTCGATGTCCATCCAGCGTACATCCACGCGCAGCGAGCCCTTGTCGTTGATCGCGAAATCCAGACCGGCATGGGCGGCCAGACCCCAGGAGTCTTCCATCTTCAGCTTGCTGCCAGCCAACGCGCCGCCGGTCTTCTCGCTGAAGAACGTGGTGTAGTTGATGCCGGCGCCCAGGAACGGGGAGACTTTGCCCTTGCTGTTGAAGTGATACTGCAGCGACACCACCGGCGGCAGATGCTTGGTACTGCCCACGTTGCCCAGGCCGGCGATGTTGATGTCGTGCTTGAACGGCAGCGCGGCCAGGAGCTCGATGCCCAGGTTGTCGGCAATGAAGTACTCACCGGTGATGGTCGGCTTGATGTCGTTGTCGACGTCGACCTTCAGCGTGCCGCCGGCCAGCGAGCCGTTGTTGGACTTCGGGGCAACCTGGTGCACGCCGGCACCGATCGTCCAGTCACCCTTGGACTGGGCCATGGCGGGGGCGGCGGCCAGCGCCAGGGCGGCGGCCAGGCTGGAGAGCAGGAGGGGGGAGGTCTTGCGCATGAGACGGTCTCGTGGCGGGTTGGAATGGCGCCAGTTTTCCCGTCCATGCGCCTGCGCGCCTTGATCCGGATCAATCCGGGTATTTACCGTTGTAACCGGTTCCCATTCGTCTGCCTCGGGCCGGGCCGGTTCCGGCCCTGCTAGAATGAACGCCCCTTTCCATCGGCGCCGCACCGTCGCGGCTGCAGGAGCTTGTGAACATGGCAATCAAGGTTGGCATCAACGGTTTCGGTCGCATCGGGCGCAACGTGCTGCGCTCGGCCGTGCTGAACTTCGGCAATGACATCGAAATCGTCGCCATCAACGATCTGCTGGAGCCGGACTACCTGGCGTACATGCTGAAGTACGACTCCGTGCATGGCCGCTTCAAGGCCGACGTGGAGGTCTCCGGCAACGACCTGCTGGTCAACGGCAAGAAGATCCGCCTGACCCAGGAACGCGATCCGGCCAACCTGAAGTGGGACGAAGTCGGCGTGGACGTCGTGATCGAATCCACCGGCCTGTTCCTGACCAAGGAAACCGCGCAGAAGCACATCGATGCGGGCGCCAAGAAGGTGATCCTGTCGGCGCCGTCGAAGGACGACACCCCGATGTTCGTGTTCGGCGTGAACGACAAGACCTACGCCGGCCAGGCGATCGTCTCCAACGCATCGTGCACCACCAACTGCCTGGCCCCGCTGGCCAAGGTCATCAACGACAAGTGGGGTATCAAGCGTGGCCTGATGACCACCGTGCACGCCGCGACCGCCACCCAGAAGACCGTCGATGGCCCGTCCAACAAGGACTGGCGCGGTGGCCGTGGCATCCTGGAAAACATCATTCCGTCCTCCACCGGTGCGGCCAAGGCCGTCGGCGTGGTGATCCCGGAATTGAACAAGAAGCTGACCGGCATGAGCTTCCGCGTGCCGACCTCGGACGTGTCGGTGGTCGATCTGACCGTCGAGCTGGAGAAGGAAGCCACCTACGCCGAGATCTGCGCTGAAGTGAAGGCACAGAGCGAAGGCGCGCTGAAGGGCATCCTGGGCTACACCGAAGACAAGGTCGTGGCGACCGACTTCCGCGGTGAAACCCACACCTCGGTGTTCGACGCCGATGCCGGCATCGCGCTGGATGGCACCTTCGTCAAGCTGGTGTCGTGGTACGACAACGAATGGGGCTATTCCAACAAGTGCCTGGAAATGGTCAAGGTCGTCGCTGCGTAAGCCAGCGCTGCCCTTGCGTCATTCCACAGACCCCGGCCCCGTGCCGGGGTCTGTCGTTTCAGGGGGGGGCGCCAGGCCTTGATCCCGCGTGTGCCGCCGATCCATTAGCATGGCTCGCGTGCCCCGGCACTGCGCCTGCCGGGTGCAGCCGGGGCGACCTCTTGAGGATGACCTGGAATGGAAGCTCTGATTGTCCTGCTGGTGCTGGTACTGCTGGCGATCCCGCTGCTGCTGATCGTGGCGCTGGTGATGATCGCGGGCCTGCGCCGTCGCGTGGCCGCGCTGGAACACCGCGCGGCCGGGTCTGCCTGGGACGCCGCGCCGGCGCCGAGCGAACCGGAAAGGCCGCTGCGGTGGACGGATATTGAATCCGTGGACACCGTGGCCGCGCCGCTGGACTTCGCCATGCGGCCAGCGGTCGAGACGCCCGTCCAGACCCCGGACGCCGTCGCTGCCCCCGCAGCGGCAGCCACGATGCCGCCCCCGCTGCCGCCCCGGCCCGCGCCGCCGGTGGCACCGGTTGAACCACCAGGCCCCGGCATCGGCGAGCGCATTATCGGCACCCTCAAACAGTGGTTCACCGAGGGCAACGTGCCGGTCAAGATCGGCATGCTGGTGCTGCTGGCCGGCGTCGCCGCGCTGCTCAAGTACGCCAGCGACCAGGGCTGGTTGAACGCACCGATCGAGCTGCGCCTGGCCGCCATCGCGCTGGCGGCGCTGGCCGGGCTGGTGTTCGGCTGGGTGCAGCGCGATACCCGGCGCCTGTTCGCGCTGGCGCTGCAGGGCGGTGCGATCGGCATCCTGCTGCTGACCATCTTCGCTGCGTTCAAGCGCTACGACCTGATTCCCGCCGCACCGGCGTTCGCGCTCAGCGTGCTGCTGGTCGCTGGCATGGGGGTGCTGGCGGTGGTGCAGAACTCGCGCACGCTGGCCGTGCTCGGCATTCTGGCCGGCTTCATGGCGCCGATCTGGCTGTCCACCGGCAGCGGCAACCATGTCGCGCTGTTCTCGTATTACGCGGTGCTCAATGCGGCGATCCTGGCGATTGCCTGGTGGCGCCCGTGGCGCGCGCTGAACCTGCTTGGTTTCGCCTTCACCTTCGGTATCGGTACGGCCTGGGGCGTGCTTCAGTACAGCGCGGACAAGTTCACCAGTACCGAGCCGTTCCTGCTGCTGTTCTTCGCCTTCTACCTGCTGATCCCGATCCTCTATGCGCGTCGGCAAAGCGCGGAGAAGCGCGACCTGATCGATGGCAGCCTGGTGTTCGGCACGCCGCTGATCGCGTTCTCGCTGCAGGCAGGCCTGCTGCATGACGACCGCCTGCTGCTGGCGTTGTGCTCGCTGGCATTGGCCGCGTTGTATGCGGGGTTGGCGTGGGCGCTGATCAAGCGCGAGCGCTATGCCGCGCTGGGGCAGTCGCATGCGGTACTCGCGGTGGGCTTTGCGACGCTGGCGGTGCCGCTGGCGCTGTCTGCACGGGCCACCGCCAGCGTGTTCGCGCTGGAAGGGGCCGCCTTGGCCTGGCTCGGGCTGCGCCAGCAGCGCTGGCTGCCGCAGATCACCGGTGCGTTGCTGACGCTGGGGGCCGCGTTCGGCTTCGTGGTCGGCGCGGACTACTGGCATCTTGACGCCACGGCCATTGCCAACCCGACCTTCATGAGCGGCCTGCTGCTGGCGCTGGCCGGTTTTGCCGCGGCCTTCAGCTATCGCCGTGCGCAGCGCGATGCACCGGCCATCGTCTACTACCTGTGGGGCCTGCTGTGGTGGCTGGGCAGTGTCACCCACGAGATCCTGCGGTTCGTCGCGCACCGCAGCGAACCCGATGCGCTGCTGATCGCCGCGGCCGTCACCGGGTGGCTGGCCGCCGAGATGCATCGGCGCTGGCCGGCACGCGCACTGGTGCTCACCACGCTGGCGATGGTGCTGGCCGCGTTCCCGCTGGCGCTGTGGCAAGCGGACGTGCATGACCAGCCGTTCGCCGGTTATGGCGCACTGGCCTGGGCGGTGTTCGCGCTGCTGGGCGTGCGCAGCCTGTGGTGTCTGCGCGCAGGCGACGACCGCACGTCGCTGGCGGCGCAGTTCCTGTGGTGGTTGCTGTGGCCGTCCGTGGTGTCGCTGGCCTGCCTGTGGCTGGCCGACCGTTTCGCGCTGGCACAGGGCTGGGGCCTGGCCCTGATGCTGCTGCCGTGGCTGCTCGTCACCGCAGTGGCGCTGCTGCGCTGGCGCTGGCTGACCGTGCCGCTTGGCGAGCGTTTCGATCCGATGCGCACGCCGCTGCAGGGCACGTTGTTCGCGGTGCTTGGCGTGAGCTGGGCGGGCCTGTTGCTGGTCCCGGCCGGCGCTGCACCGCTGCCGTGGCTGCCGCTGCTCAACCCGGTGGAACTGGCGCAGCTCGCCGTACTGGTGCTCGCCGCGCGCTGGCTGTGGTCCGCGCAGGCGCCGGATGGCCTGCGTGCGGTGCGCATACCGCTGCTGGCGATTGCCGGCTTCGTCGCCCTGACCAGCATCACCCTGCACGCCGTGCATCACTGGGGTGGGGTGCCGTGGAACGAGCGCTTGTGGTCCTCGACCCTGGCCCAGACCAGCCTGACCGTGGTGTGGAGCGTGCTCGGCGTGATCAGCTGGGTGTGGGGCTCGCGCCGCGGGCAACGCGCGCTGTGGCTGGTCGGTGCGGTGCTGATGGGCGTGGTGCTGGCCAAGCTGGTGCTGATCGACCGCCAGCACCTGGGCAACCTGCTGGGCATTTCTTCTTTCATCGCTTACGGCCTGCTGTGCACGGTCGTGGGCTATCTGGCACCGGCGCCGCCGCGCGCGCCGGACCCCGCCGTGGAGCCACAGTCTTGATGACCTTTCGCCCGCTGATCCTCCTCACCGCGCTGGCGCTTCCGGCGCTGGCGCAAGCCCAGGCCCAGGTCACCGATGACCGCCAGGCCTATCGCCAGCAGTGGCCGCTGCAGCTCGCGCAGCCGCAGGCCGGTGCCTACCGGCTGACGCTGGACGAGGGCGTCTATCGCACCGCGGTGTCGCCACGCCTGGCCGACGTGCAGGTGTTCAACGCACAAGGCCAGGCACTGCCCTCGGCACTGCTGGCCGCCGACCAGCCACTGGCGCAGGCCCCGCAATGGCAGACGCTGTCCTGGTTCCCATTGCCACCGATGGCCGGCACCTCCGGCGATGATCTGCAGCTGCTGACAGAGCGCAATACCGACGGCAGCGTGCGCCGGGTGGAAGCGCGGCTGGGACGCGGTGGCGCGGCCGGGCAACCGGCCGGCTGGTTGATTGATGCCAGCGCGCTGAAGACCGGCGTGCAGGCGCTGCGCCTGGACTGGCAGACACAGTCGCCGCTGCAGGCGCGCGTTCGCGTGGAGATGAGCAACGATCTGCGCGATTGGCTGCGCATCGCCGACGACGTGCCGCTGGTGGACCTGCAGTACGAAGGTCGCCGTCTGCAGCAGCGCCGCATCGAGATCGCGCGCCAGGCCAAGTACTTCCGCATCCTGCCGATCGGCGCCGATGCCTTGCCGGCGCTGTCCACGGTGCAGGCCGAGCTGGCGCCGGCCGCGCAGGCGATCGCGTGGCGCTGGCAGTCGCTGACCGGTACCGCCGGCAAACCCGGCGAATTCGAGTATCAGCTGGACGGGCGCTTCCCGATCGCGCAGGCCGATATCGCCACCGCCGACAACAGCGTGGTGCAGTGGACGCTGTTGAGCCGCGATGATGCCGATCAACCGTGGCAGGTGCGCGCCGGCCCGTGGGTGGCCTATCAGCTGCAGGACGCCGCCGACCGTCGCCAATCGCAGACCCAGCCGCTGGCACGCAGCACGCGTGACCGTTACTGGAAGCTGGTGGCCAGCCAGCCGCAGTCGATGCCGGCGCCAACACTCAAGCTTGGCTATCAGCCCGAAGCGCTGGTCTTCCTCAGTCAGGGCGAGCCGCCGTTTGCGGTGGCCGCCGGCAGCCTCCGTGCCGAACGCCAGGAGGCGCCAGTGGCCACGGTGGTCGCGCAGTTGCGCGAGCAGCATGGCGCGCAGTGGCAACCGGCGCAGGCCACCGTGCAGGGCGCACCGGAAGTCCTCGCCGGCGATGCCGCGGTGGCCCCGCAGCGCGACTGGAAACAGTGGCTGCTGTGGGCGTTGCTGGTGATCGGCGTACTGATCGTCGGTGGGTTCGCGGTGAGCCTGCTGCGCCAGCCGCCCAGGGACGGAGGTAGTTAAGCGCGCTTAACTACCTCCGTCCCTGTTATGGATTTGCGATGCACCCGCGCAGCCGGGACAATGATCGTCTGCGCCGCACGGCGCCCTTCCTTCTTCAGAGCCAAAGAGTTGCTTATGTCCATCGTTCGCATGACCGACCTCGATCTCTCCGGCAAGCGCGTGCTGATCCGCCAGGATCTGAACGTGCCGATCGACAACGGCCAGATCACCTCCGAGCAGCGCATCACCGCGTCGCTGCCGACGCTGAAGCTGGCGCTGGAGAAGGGCGCCGCCGTGATGGTGACCTCGCACCTGGGGCGTCCGAAGGAAGGCGTGTGGAGCGAGGCCGAATCGCTGGCCCCGGTGGCGCTGCGCCTGTCGCAGCTGCTCGGGGTCGAGGTGCCGCTGGTGCGTGATTGGGTCGATGGCGTGGACGTCGCACCGGGTTCCATCGTGCTGCTGGAAAACTGCCGCATGAATGTCGGCGAAGGCAAGGACGATGAAGCGCTGGCGAAGAAGTACGCCGCGCTGTGCGATGTGTTCGTCATGGATGCCTTCGGCACCGCGCACCGCGCGCAGGCCTCCACCCACGGCGTGATCCGCTTCGCTCCGGTCGCCGCTGGCGGTCCGCTGCTGATGGCCGAACTGGACGCGCTGGCCAAGGCGCTGCTCGCCCCGGCCCAGCCGCTGCTGGCGATCGTGGCCGGCAGCAAGGTCAGCACCAAGCTCGAACTGCTCTCCAGCCTGGTCGGCAAGGTCGACCAACTGATCGTCGGCGGTGGCATCGCCAACACCTTCATCGCGGCCGCCGGTTACTCGGTCGGCAAGTCGCTGTATGAGCCGGACCTGCTGGACACTGCGAAGAAGATCGTGGCCGATGCCAAGGCGCGTGGCGCCGACATCCCGCTGCCGACCGACGTGGTCGTGGCCAAGCAGTTCCTGCCGGACGCCGACGCCACGGTGAAGGCCGTCGCCGACGTGGCCGAGGATGACCTGATCCTGGATATCGGCCCGGATACCGCCCAGCACTACGCTGGCCTGATCGCCAAGGCCGGCACCGTGGTCTGGAACGGCCCGGTCGGCGTGTTCGAGTTCGAGGCCTTCAGCCATGGCACCGAGGCGCTGGCCCGTGCCATCGCGGCCTCGCCGGCGTTCTCGATCGCCGGTGGTGGCGACACCCTGGCCGCGGTCGACAAGTACGACATCGCGGGCGAGGTGAGCTACATCTCCACCGGTGGCGGTGCGTTCCTGGAGTTCCTGGAAGGCAAGACCCTGCCGGCCGTCGCCGCGCTGGAGGCCCGCGGCTCGTGAGCCGCGATGTGCTGTTCTTCGATCTCGACGGCACGCTGATCGATTCGGCCGTCGGGATCACCGGGTGCGTGGCGCATGCGCTCACCCAGATGGGCCTGCCGGTTCCGCCGCAGGCGGACCTGCGGCGCTGGATCGGGCCGTCGCTGCGCACCAGCTTCGCGCCGTTGTTCAACGATGCGGCCCAGGTCGAACAGGCGGTGACGTATTACCGCGAGCGCTTCGACGTGGTCGGCTGGCGCGAGCACGAGGTCTACCCGCGGATCGGCCAGGTCGTGCAGGCCTTGAAGGAACGCGGCCATCGGCTGGCGATCGTCACCGCCAAGAACGAGCCACACGCCCGGCGCATCGTCGAGCACCTGCCGTTCGGCGACTGCTTCGAGGATGTGATCGGGGCCACCCCGGATGGCAGCCGCAGCGAGAAGCCGCAGCTGGTCGCCGAGGCCCTGCACCGGCTGTCGCTGACCCCTGCGGAGTGCTGGATGATCGGCGACCGGCGCATGGATATCGAAGGCGCCCGCCATCACGGTCTGCGCAATATCGGCGTGTTGTGGGGCTTCGGCGGTGCCGAAGAGCTCACGGTCGCCGGGGCGGCGCACCTCGCGCAGGCACCGGACGACCTGCTCACCCTGATCGATTGAGGGTCGCGGCGGCGATCCGTACGCCGCCGCATGTCCTGCGCAAAGCCCCGCCGCGATTGGCGCTGGCCGCCGGGCGGTCAAACGACTGTCCGCCCGGTCGTCTCGGGCTGTCTGCAGGACAACAGCGAAACCCAAGCGTGCCAGCGGTGTAATCGTATTCATGGGACGTGACGGGTGTGCTAATTTCACTCCTTTAACGGGAGCCCATTAACCATGATTGAGCGTCAGCGTCGCACCAAGATCCTTGCCACCCTCGGACCGGCAACCGACCCGCCGGGCGTGCTGGAGGATCTCTTCCGCGCCGGCGTGAACGTGGTTCGCCTCAACTTCAGCCACGGTGACCCGTCCGGGCAGGCCAAGCGCGCCGCCGATGTACGTGCCGCCGCCGCCCGCGTGGGCGTGGAAGTGGGCATCCTGGCCGATCTGCCGGGCCCGAAGATCCGTATCGAGCGTTTCGCTGAAGGCAAGATCAAGCTCAAGGCGGGCGACCGCTTCGACCTGGTTGCCTCGGCCACCCCGCCGCCGGGCGACACCACCCAGGTCGGCGTGAGCTACCTCGGCCTGCCGCAGGACGTGGTCGCCGGTGACGTGCTGCTGCTCGACGATGGCCTGATGCAGCTGCAGGTGATCGAAGTGCAGGGCGAACGCATCATCAACACGGTGCTCAACGATGGCGTGCTGTCCGACCGCAAGGGCCTGAACAAGCAGGGCGGTGGCCTGTCGCTGGGCGCGCTGACCGAGCGCGACAAAGAACTGATCGGCATCGTGGCCAAGATCGGCGTGGATTTCATCGCCGTTTCGTTCTGCCGCAACGCGCAGGACATGAACGACGCGCGCGAGATCGCCGAGTCGCACGGCTGCTACGCCGCGCTGGTCTCCAAGATCGAGCGCACCGAAGCGATCGAGAACCTCGAAGAGATCGTCGACGCCAGTGACGTGGTCATGGTCGCGCGTGGCGATCTGGGCGTGGAAATCGGCGATGCCGAACTGCCGGGCCTGCAGAAGAAGATCATCAAGGCCTCGCTGGCGCAGAACAAGGTGGTGATCACCGCCACCCAGATGCTGCAGTCGATGGTCGAAAGCCCGATCCCGACCCGCGCCGAAGTGCTGGACGTGGCCAACTCGGTCATCGACGGTACCGATGCGGTGATGCTGTCGGCCGAAACCGCCGCGGGCATGTACCCGGTCAAGGCGGTCGAAGCGATGGCGCGCATCTGCCTCGGTGCCGAACGCCAGTTCCAGACCGAGACCGATTTCGGCGCCTCGCCGCGCAACCTGGAACGTGCCGATCAGGCGATCGCCATGGCCACCATGTTCCTGTCCCAGCACGTGGGCGTGCGCGCGATCGTGGCGATGACCGAATCCGGTGGCACCGCGCGTTACCTGTCGCGCTTCCGTGCCTCGGCACCGGTGTTCGCGGTGACCCGCCATGACGGCGCCCGCCGCCAGATGGCGCTGATGCGCGATGTGTTCCCGATCAACTTCGACAGCCGCGGCCTGACCCCGCGCGAAGCCGCGCGCGGCAGCATCCGCCTGCTGTTCGAAGCGAACCAGCTGCAGAGCGGCGACCGCGTCGTCTTCACCAGCGGTGAGCACATGGAAACCCATGGCGCCACCAACACGCTGCGCCTGCTGGAAGTGGGCGAAGACGGCCGTGCGAGCGGTCTCGGCGAACTCTAACCGACCCACCTCGAAAGACCCGGACCCGCGTGGCCTCACGGCCGCGCGGGTTCGTCGTTTCAGATGGAATCGTTTCCAGATTTCGTGGACGGCCAGTTCACGGGAGGCGGGGTCTATAATTGGCGTTTTCCCGCACCCGCCACAGGAAGTACATGAGCATCGAACAGCTGGCTGAAACCGCACAGGCCATGGTCGCCCCGGGCAAGGGCATCATCGCGATCGACGAATCCACCGGCACCATCGGCAAGCGCTTCGCCAGCGTCGGCCTGGAGAACACCGAGGAGAACCGTCGCGCCTACCGCGAACTGCTGCTCACCACGCCCAAGCTGAACGAGCACATCTCCGGCGCGATCCTGTATGACGAGACCATCCGTCAGTCCACCAAGGATGGCGTCCCGTTCGCCAAGTACATGGCGGCCCAGGGCATCATTCCGGGCATCAAGGTCGACAAGGGTGCCCATGCCCTGGCCGGCTGCCCGGGCGAGCTGGTCACCGAAGGCCTGGATGGCCTGCGCGAGCGCCTGCAGGAGTACTACAAGCTGGGTGCGCGCTTCGCCAAGTGGCGTGCGGTCATCAACATCGGTGAAAGCATCCCGTCGGGCACCTGCATCGAGTCCAACGCCCACGCGCTGGCCCGTTATGCGGCGCTGTGCCAGGAATGCGGCCTGGTGCCGATGGTCGAGCCGGAAGTGATCATGGACGGCGACCACGACATCGAGACCTGCTACGAAGTCACCGAAGCCACCCTGCGTTCGCTGTTCGACGCGCTGTACCAGCAGAACGTGCTGCTGGAAGGCACCATCCTGAAGGCCTCGATGGTCATCTCCGGCAAGGGCTGCGAAGAGCAGGCCGACGTCGAGGAAGTGGCCGAGTCGACCGTGATGTGCCTCAAGAGCACCGTGCCGGCGATCCTGCCGGGCGTGGTGTTCCTGTCCGGTGGCCAGAGCGATGAGCAGTCCACCGCGCATCTGAACGCCATGAACCAGATGGGCAACCTGCCGTGGCCGCTGAGCTTCTCCTACGGCCGCGCCATGCAGCAGGCTGCGCTGAAGCTGTGGGCCAAGGACACCAAGGCCAACATCGCCAAGGCACAGCAGACCGTGTTTGATCGCGCCAAGGAAAACGGCCAGGCCGCCCTGGGCAAGTGGAACGGCTGATTCACGCCTGACCACCGTCAACGAGAACGCCGGCCTTGTGCCGGCGTTTTTGTTTGCGCGATACAACGGTGCGCAAAGGCGCGCGTGCTCTGGCACGATGCGGTCCACCTTCGCATGGATGGGTCTCATGTTCGCTCGCCTCTGTATCTGGCTGTGTGTACTGCCGTTGCTGCTGGTGAGCGCATCGGCGCACGCCGTGGCATCGCGCGGCTTCGATGTGCTGCATTACGAGGTCGCGCTGGTGCCCGACATCGCCCACAAGCGCGTCACTGGCGAGCAGACGGTGCGGTTCCGGGCCGAGCATGCGCTGCGCGCAGTGACGCTGGACAGCGGCGCGCTCAAGGTGACGGCGGTGCTGCAGGGCGATCGCGGGTTGGCGTTCGCGCAGGACGAGGCGAAGGTGCACATCACGCTGGCCGAACCGCTTGCGCGGGGCGATACCGCCAGCGTGACGATCCGCTATCACGGCCAACCGCCGTATGGCCTGGAATTCGCGCCCGAGCGCGACGAGGTCTACACGATCTTTTCGACCAGTCAGTGGATGCCCTCGGTGGATGCCCCCGACGAGCGCGCCACGCTGGCCCTGTCCGTGACCCTGCCGGCGGGCCTGTTGGCCGCCGGGACCGGTCGCGCGCTGCCGGTGCGCACGCTTCCCGATGGGCGCATCGAACACCGATGGCAGCTGGAGACGCCGATGCCGGGGTATGTCTACGGCTTCACCGCGGGCCGTTATCACGAAGCCACCCAGCAGCATGGCGCGACCGGCTTGCGGTTCCTGTCCAGGGAGCGCTCGCCCGGGCAGCTGCAGCGCGTGTTCACCGCTACGGGCGCGATGTTGGATTTCTTCGCCGCACGCGCGGGACTGCCGTATCGCGGCGACTATCAGCAGGCGCTGGTGGCCCGCACGATCGGGCAGGAAATGGCCGGGCTATCGCTGATGTCCGAGCGCTACGGCCAGCAATTGCTGGAAGACCCCGCCCAAACCGCGTTGATGGCGCACGAGGCCGCACATCAGTGGTGGGGAAACCGGGTGACCTGCGCCGGCTGGGAACATTTCTGGCTCAACGAAGGCATGGCCAACTTCATGACCGCCGCCTACCTCCAGCAGGCGCAGGGAGAGGCGGCCTACCAGGCGCAGGTCACCATCTGGCGCACGCGGCTGGACGCGCTGCGTGCCAAGGGCGCGGATCATGCGCTGGTGTACGCGGACTGGAGCGCGCCGACCGGCGATGACCGCGCGGTGGTGTACCAGAAGGGCGCGTACGTACTGCACCTGTTGCGCGGCGAAATGGGCGAGGCCGCGTTCTGGCGCGGCATCCGTGCGTACACGCAGGCCAATGATGGGCGGTCGGTGGTGACCGCCGATTTCCAGCGTGCGATGGAAACCGCGGCCGGCCGATCATTGCAGCCGTTCTTCGCGCAGTGGGTCTATGGCGTGGGCTGACGCTTCAGTGCGCCGCCGCCGGTGGTAATCCCATCGCCAGCGGCGCGAAGATCGCCGAGGTTGACGGCTCGACCGGCTGACCCAGCGCGGCCAGCGCCGACTGGTAGGCCTTGTACGTGGCCGCGTTGTACGCCACCAGGATGATCCGGCGTGGCTGGTGGTGCGAGCGCTGCCAGGTCAGGGTTTCGGTGGCGGCGATATGGGCGGCCTGGTGCAGCGGGTACCCGAACACCCCGCAGCTGATCGCCGGGAAGGCGATGGATTCCAGTTCCAGCTTTTCAGCCAGCTGCAGCGACTTCCAATAGCAGTTGGCCAGCAGCGCCGGCTCGTCGCGCAGACCGTCCTGCCAGACCGGGCCGACCGTATGGAACACGTGCTTTGCCGGCAGATCGAACGCCGGAGTTTCGCGTACTTCCCCGGTCGGGCAGCGCATGCCGGGGCGGATCTCCGGCAGGGCGCGGCAGGCGTCGAGCAGCTGCGGGCCGGCCGCGCGATGGATCGCGCCGTCCACGCCACCGCCGCCGAGCAGGGATTCGTTGGCCGCATTGACGATCGCATCCACCGCCAGGGTCGTGATGTCGCCCTGCCACACTTCGATCTTCATGCGTACCGCTCCTTACGTGCTGATACCGGGTCCATACAACGAAATGACGTGCCTGCGCTGCACCGTAACCTGCGCGACATCTAGGCTGCGTCATCGTCGTCTCAGGCAGTGCGACCCGGCGGGCGCTGGCTGACATTCACACGATGCCGCCGGATCGCTTCACGGAAGATGAAGCGCGTCACCACGCAGAACGCCCGCCGATCAAGGCGGGCGTTTCGTTCATACGGACCAACGCCGGGATCAGGGCAGACCGGCCAGCCAGTCGTCGTCGGAGCCTTCGTTGATGTCGGCGAACAGCGGGGTGGAGAAGTAGCGCTCGCCGGTGTCGGGCAGCATCGCCAGGATCACCGAGCCGGGTGCGGCCTTGGCGGCGATGTCCAGCGCGCTGGCGACCGTGGCACCGGCCGAGATGCCGACGAAGATGCCTTCCTCGGCCGCCAGCCGGCGCGAGGTCTCGATCGCGCGGGCGTCGTCGATGGTCAGCAGTTCATCGTAGACACCGCGGTTGAGCACCTCCGGCACGAAGTCCGGGGTCCAGCCCTGGATCTTGTGCGGCTTCCACTCGTCGCCTTTGAGCAGGGCGGCGCCTTCCGGCTCCGTGGCGACGATCCGGGTCTCCGGTCGCGCCACCTTGAGCACCTCGCCGACGCCGGTCAGGGTGCCGCCGGTGCCCCAGCCGGTCACGAAGTAGTCCAGTCGCTTGCCGGCGAAATCGCGCAGGATTTCCGGGGCGGTGGTGTTGCGGTGATAGGCCGGGTTGGCCGGGTTGGCGAACTGACTGGCCAGGAACCAGCCGTGTTCCTCGGCCAGTTCCTTCGCCCGGCGCACCATGCCCGAGCCGCGTTCGGCGGCCGGGGTCAGGATCACCTTGGCGCCATAGGCGCGCATCAGCTTGCGGCGCTCGATGGAGAAGGTCTCCACCATCGTGGCCACGAACTTGTAGCCGCGCGCGGCGGCCACCATCGCCAGCGCCACGCCGGTGTTGCCCGACGTCGCTTCCACGATGGTATCGCCGGGCTTGAGCAGGCCCTTGGCCTCGGCGTCGAGAATGATCGCCAGCGCCAGGCGGTCCTTGACTGAGCCGCCGGGGTTGAACGACTCGACCTTGGCATACAGGCTGACGTGCTTGGGGGCGAGACGGTGCAGGCGCACCACCGGGGTGTTGCCGATGGTGTCCAGGATGGAGTCGTACAGGGCCATGGGGATGCTCCGGAGAAGTCGGTGCCGCCCGGGGGCCGTGCGGCAGGGGAAGGGTCGGGCCGGTGGCGGCGCAAGGCGCCCGCGCGCGGCCGGGCCGGGGGTCGGTCAGACCGTACCGCTGGCATATGACCGCGCGAAATGACCTGATTACCTTCTTAAACAACGTTTGGTTATAAGCTGGTGACGGCATTTGCCCTACAGTCGGATGGCCCCCTCTCCATGCGCCGTATCGCCCGCCCATGACGCTGACTCAACTTCGCTACCTGGTCGCCATCGCCGACGCCGAGCTGAACATCACACTGGCGGCGTCCCGTGTGCACGCCACCCAGCCCGGCCTGTCCAAACAGCTCAAGCAGCTGGAGGATGAACTCGGCTTTCTGCTGTTCGTGCGCAAGGGCCGCAGCCTGGAAGCGGTGACCCCGGCGGGCGTGGAAGTGATCGGCCGTGCCCGCGCCGTCCTGGGCGAGGCCAACAATATCCGGACCTATGCGGCCAACCAGCGCCGTGAAAGCCAGGGCCAACTGGTGCTCACCACCACCCACACCCAGGCGCGCTTCGTGCTGCCGCCGGCGGTGGCGCGCATCAAGCAGGCCTACCCGCAGGTCA
Source organism: Stenotrophomonas sp. SRS1 (assembly GCF_026130205.1). Taxonomy (NCBI): domain Bacteria; kingdom Pseudomonadati; phylum Pseudomonadota; class Gammaproteobacteria; order Lysobacterales; family Lysobacteraceae; genus Stenotrophomonas; species Stenotrophomonas sp. SRS1. Next base: position 807,422 of record NZ_JAINFD010000002.1, read on the forward strand.
GCGTGCACCTGCAGCAGGCCGCTGAAAGCGACGCGCTGGACCTGCTCAGCCAGGGCGATGCGGACATCGCCATCATCAGCACCGCGGGCGGTGAGCCCACGGCCGGCCTGGCCATTCCGCTGTACCGCTGGCGCCGGCTGGTGCTGGTGCCGCGTGGGCACGCGCTGGATCGCCCGGGCGCGGCGCCGGACCTGCAGGCGCTCGCCAGCCACCCGCTGATCAGCTACGAATCCTCCACCCGCGGCAGCTCCTCGCTGCAGCGCGCCTTCGCCAGCGCCGGGCTGACCCCGGACATCGCCTTGACCGCCCTCGATGCGGACCTGATCAAGACCTACGTGCGCACCGGCCTTGGCGTGGGCCTGCTGGCGGAAATGGCGGTCAACGCCAGCGATGAAGACCTTCGGTCCTGGCCGGCCCCGGCGCCGATCGACGAGTGCATCGCCTGGGCGGTGCTGCCGCGCGACCGCGTGCTGCGTGATTACGCGCTGGAACTGGTGCACGTGCTCGCCCCGCAGATCGATACCCGCGACCTGCGCCGGGTGATCGACGGCAACCAGGAAGCCAACTGGCCGCTGCCGCCGACCTGGGAATCGCTGACGCAGACCATCACCGTCTAAAGAGGGTGATGGCTGCCAGCGCATTCCACCGTTCCCCCGCGTCGCAGGCAGTGCGCACTTCGACATGCGTTGATACATGGCGTTACACGCGCCAGGCCCCCCAGCACGAAAGGGCTTTCGCCCGTCACCGGTAGATGTGAAGACGCCGGTAAACGCTTGGCACATATGCCTTCACCCGGGCCCTCTATACACTCGGCGGTCGAGAAACAACCGGGATTGCATTACATGTTGGGACGCATCGCAGCGCGCTTCGCCGCTGGCATCGCCTTGGTCGCTTTGGCAGGGTGTGGCAGCAAAGACGAGGCCGCTCGCCGGCAGGCAGACGCCGTACCGGTCACCACCCAGGTGGTGCAGACCTCGGCATGGAGCGACACCCTGCAGGCGCTGGGCACGGCCAAGGCGCGCGAGTCGGTGACGGTCACCGCCAAGGTCAGCGAAATCATCGAAACGGTCCACTTCGAGAGCGGCCAGCAGGTCAGCGCCGGTACGCCGTTGGTGACCCTGCGCGGCCAGGCCCAGGAAGCGGCCCTGCTGCAGGCCCAGGCGACCTTCCAGGAAGCCGATCAGCTGTACAAGCGGCAGCGCGAACTCGCGGCCCAGCAGCTGGTGGCCAGCTCCACCCTGGATACGCAGCGCGCCATCCGCGATGCCGCCGAGGCGCGTGTGCGTGAAATGCAGTCGGACATCGGTGACCGTCGCGTGCGCGCGCCGTTCGCCGGCGTGCTCGGCATCCGTCAGGTCAGCGCCGGTTCGCTGGTCACGCCGAGCACCGCGATCACCACCCTGGACGACATCGAGCGCATGCACGTGGACTTCCAGGTGCCCGAGGCCGAGTTGGCCTCGCTGAGCAACGGCGACAAGGTCACTGCCACCAGCGTGGCGTACCCGGGTCGCAGTTTCGAAGGCGAGGTCGCCACCATCGATACCCGTGTCGATCCCGGCACGCGTGCGGTTACCGTGCGCGCGGACTTCATCAATGCCGACCACGCACTGCGCCCGGGCATGCTGCTGGACGTGCGCATGTTCCGCCCGGAGCGCCAGGCGCTGGTGATCCCGGAGATCGCGGTGGTCCAGGTCGGTCGCGATTCCTACGTGTTCCGGGTCAAGCAGGACCAGAGCGTGGAACGCGCCGATATCATCGCCGGTGGGCGTCGCAGCGGTGTGGTGGAAATCCGCGAAGGCCTCGCCGCGGGCGACCGCATCGTGGTGGACGGCACCGGCAAGCTGCGCCCGGGCCTGAAAGTGCAGGCTGATGAGGCCGCGCCCGCGACCTCTGCACCGGCACCTGCCACCCAGCCGGACACCGCCGGATGAAACTCTCCGACATTTCCATCCAGCGGCCGGTCTTCGCCGTGGTGATGAGCCTGCTGCTGGTCGTGCTGGGCTTCATGTCGTTCACCCGCTTGACCCTGCGCGAGCTGCCCGCCATCGATCCGCCGATCGTGTCGGTCTCGGTGGATTACACCGGTGCCTCGGCGGCGGTCATCGAGAGCCGCATCACCCAGGTGCTGGAAGATGCCCTGGCCGGTATTGAAGGCATCGACACGATCAACGCGCGCAGCTCCAACGGGCGCTCGCAGGTCAGTATCGAGTTCACCTCCAACCGCGATATCGAAGCGGCCGCCAACGACGTGCGCGATGCGGTCAGCCGTGTTGCCGACCGCATGCCCGAAGAGGCGCGGCCACCGGAAATCGCCAAGGTCGAGAGCGACGCTGACCCCATCATCTGGCTCAACATGAGCTCGACCTCGATGGATACGCTGGAGCTGAGCGACTACGCCGACCGCTACATCGTCGACCGCTTCTCCAGCCTGGATGGTGTCGCCCAGGTGCGCATCGGTGGCCGCCAGCGCTATGCGATGCGGATCTGGCTGGACCGCGACCAGCTCGCTGCGCGCGGTCTGACCGTAGGCGATGTGGAAAGCGCGCTGCGCAACGAGAACGTGGAACTGCCGGCCGGCCGCATCGAATCGGCCGACCGCGATTTCACCCTGCGGGTGGAGCGCAACTACGTCAAACCCGAGGACTTCGCCGGCATCCCGCTCGGCAAGGGCACCGACGGTTACGTCGTGCGCATGGGCGATGTGGCCAAGATCGAACTGGCCTCGTCCGAACGCCGGGCCTACTACCGCAGCAACGGTGAGCCGAACATCGGCCTGGGCATCGTCAAGACCTCCACTGCCAACGCGCTGGATGTCGCCCGCGAAGCACGCGCCGAAGCCGACCGGATCAGCAGCACGCTGCCGGAAGGCACGCGCATCTTCGTGGCCTTCGACAACACCACCTTCATCGAGGCGGCGGTCGATCGCGTGTACGCCACGCTGGTCGAGGCGATGCTGCTGGTGCTGGCGGTGATCTGGCTGTTCCTGGGCAGTTTCCGCGCGGCGTTGATTCCCGCGGTAACGGTGCCGGTCTGTCTGATCGCCGCCTTCATCGCGCTGTACGCCTTCGGTTTTTCGATCAACCTGCTGACCCTGCTCGCGTTGGTGCTGTGTATCGGCCTGGTGGTGGATGACGCCATCGTCGTGGTGGAGAACGTGCAGCGTCGCATCGATCTGGGCGAGCCACCGCTGGTCGCATCAAAGCGGGGTACCACCCAGGTGGCGTTCGCGGTGATCGCCACCACTGCCGTGCTGGTCGCGGTGTTCCTGCCGGTCGGCTTCCTGGAAGGCAATACCGGCCGTCTGTTCCGCGAGCTGGCCGTGGCGCTGGCCGCGGCGGTGGCGCTGTCGGCGTTCGTGTCGCTGACGCTGACCCCGATGATGGCCTCCAAGCTGCTCAAGCCGCATACCGGCCAGGCACCGAAGGGCCTGCACGGGGTGATCAACCGCAATCTGGATCGCCTGTCGGCGGCGTACGGGCGCTTCCTGGAAGCGCATGTGACCCGCACGTGGGTCTACATCGTGGTGATGATCCTCTCGCTGCTGGCCAGCGCGCTGCTGCTCAAGGTGCTGCCGTCCGAGCTGGCCCCGGCCGAAGACCGTGGCTCGTTCCAGATCATGATTGATGGCCCGGAAGGTGCCGGCTTCGACTACACCGTCGGCCAGGTCCAGCAGGTCGAGAAAATCGTCTCCGGCTTCGTTGGCGAAGATGAGCCGATCGTGCGCGCCAACCCGCGCGTGCCCGGTGGCTGGGGCTCCAGCGAAGAAATGCACACCGGCCGCATCAGCGTGTTCCTGCAGCCATGGCGCCAACGCGATGTGTCCACCCCGGATGTGGCGGCCGAGCTGCAGACCCACCTCAATGACCTGCGGGGCGTACGCGTGCGCACCCAGGTCGGTGGTGGCCTGGTGCGCAGCCAGGGCCAGCCGTTCCAGATCGTGCTGGGGGGCCCGGAGTACGCGGAAATCGCACAGTGGCGCGACCGCATGCTGCTGCGCATGGCCGACAACCCGGGCCTGGTCGGCACCGACTCGGACTACAAGGAAACCCGCCCGCAGATGCGCGTGAACATCGACCGCCAGCGTGCGGCCGATCTGGGCGTGTCGGTCACCGCGATCGGCAGCGCGCTGGAAACCATGATGGGCTCGCGCCGCGTCACCACCTTCGTCGACAACGGCGAGGAGTACGACGTGCTGGTCCAGGCCGGTCGCGAAGGCCGTGCCTCGCCGGCCGATCTGGCCGCGATCCGCGTGCGTGCCAGTGGCGGCGAACTGGTCCCGCTGTCCAACCTGGTCACGCTCAGCGAAGTGGCCGAAGCCGGCAGCCTCAACCGCTTCAACCGGCTGCGCTCGATCACCATCAGCGCCGGCCTGGCCCCGGGCTACCCGTTGGGCGAGGCCATCGCCTGGGCCCAGCAGGTGGCCAGCGAGGAGCTGCCGCAGCACGCACAGATCAGCTGGAAGGGCGAATCGCGCGAGTACCAGAATGCCGGCAGCGCCGTGCTGCTGACCTTCGCGATGGCCCTGCTGGTGGTGTTCCTGGTGTTGGCCGCGCAGTTCGAGAGCTTCATCCATCCGCTGGTGATCATGTTGACCGTGCCGCTGGGCGTGCTCGGCGCGTTGCTGGGGCTGTATGTCAGTGGTGGCACGATCAACCTGTTCAGTCAGATCGGCATCGTGATGCTGGTGGGCCTGGCGGCCAAGAACGGCATCCTGATCGTGGAATTCGCCAATCAGCTGCGCGATGAAGGTCGCAACGTGCACCAGGCCATCGTCGAATCGGCGATGGTGCGCCTGCGCCCGATCCTGATGACCTCCATCGCCACCGTGGTCGGTGCGATCCCGCTGGTGGTGGCCGGGGGCCCGGGTTCGGCCAGCCGCGGCACGATCGGTGTGGTGGTGATCTTCGGCGTGACCGTGTCCACCTTCCTGTCGCTGTTCGTGGTGCCGGCGTTCTACTCGCTGCTGGCCCCGTACACCCGCTCGCCGGAAGCCGTGGCCCGCGAACTGGCCCGCCAGGAAGCGGAAACGCCTTCGGTCGGTGGCCATGCCTGACCCGAATGGGCGGCAATGCCGCCCATTCATTGAAATTGCCACTACGCAGTCCGGCCCGGATCGTGGAGAATCGACCGGGTCCCAGCCGACGGGGACGTTCCTTTTGTTTCCGCCGACTGGAGAGAGCGCGTGGAAGAAGTAGTCAGTTTCATCAACGGGATCATCTGGAGCAAAGCGCTGATCTTCCTGTGTCTTGCCGCAGGTCTGTACTTCAGTGCCCGTACCCGTTTCATGCAGATCCGCGGGTTCGTGGAGATGTGCCGCCTCACCGTACAGGGTGAGAAATCCGACGCCGGTGTCTCCTCGTTCCAGGCGCTGGCCATGTCCATGGCCGGGCGCATGGGTATCGGCAACATCGCCGGTGTCGCCACCGCGATCGCCTTCGGTGGCCCCGGTGCGATCTTCTGGATGTGGGTGATGGGCTTCCTCGGCGCCTCGACGTCGTACGTGGAGTGCACCCTGGCGCAGATCTACAAGACCAAGGATGCCGAAGGCCGCTACCGCGGTGGCCCGGCGTATTACATCGAAAAGGCCATGGGCCTGAAGTGGTACGCGCTGGCATTCGCCGTGGCGACCATCATCGCCGCTGGCTTCCTGATGCCGGGCGTGCAGGCCAATGCCATCGCCGACAGCATCATCAATGCCTGCCGTGGCGGCGCCTTGTGCGGGCCGCTGGATGGGCAGTTCATGGGCCTGGAATCGGTGCAGGCGCTCAAGCTGGGCATCGGCATCGTGGTCGCGCTGCTGCTGTCGGTCGTGATCTTCGGCGGCGTCAAGCGCATCGCCAACTTCGCCGAGGTGGTCGTTCCGTTCATGGCCGCCGCCTTCATCCTGATGGCCATCACCATCATGATCATCAACTACGACCGCGTGCCGGACATGTTCCGCACGGTGTTCAGCAGCGCCTTCGGTGCGCATGCCGCATTCGGCGCGATGATGGGCCTGGCGGTGGAGTGGGGCGTCAAGCGCGGCATCTACGCCAACGAGGCCGGCCAGGGTACCGGCCCGCATGCAGCGGCCGCCTCGGAGGTTTCGCATCCGGCCAAGCAGGGGTACGTGCAGGCCTTCGCGATCTACTTCGACACCATGATGGTGTGCACCGCCACCGCGTTCCTGATCCTGGCGGCGGGCACCTACAACGTGTATTCCCCGGTCCCGGGCGGCGCGCCCGTGTTCGCCGGCCTGGCCGGTGTCGCCGAGGGCGCGGGCTACGCGCAGGCGGCGGTGGAAACCGTCATTCCGGGCTTCGGCGCGGCCTTCGTGGCGATCGCGATCTTCTTCTTCGCCTTCACCACGATCATGGCCTATTACTACATGGCCGAAACCAACCTGACCTACGTCAACAACAACGCCAAGCGCCCGCTGACCGTGCTGCTGCTGCGCCTGGGCATCATCGGCATGGTGATCTTCGGTGCATTCCACAATGCCGGCATGGCGTGGGCGCTGGGCGACATCGGCGTGGGCCTGATGGCGTGGTTGAACATCATCGCGATCCTGATCGTGCAGAAGCCGGCGATGCTGGCGCTGCGCGACTATGAGCGTCAAAAGAAGCTCGGCCTGGATCCGACCTTCGACCCCGATGCCCTGGGCATCAAGAACGCCGATTTCTGGCGTCAACGCAAGCTGGAGCTGTCCCGTAGTGAATGATCCCTGGAAGAATGCGCGCCGTCCGTCCGCACGGCCGCCGCGCGCCACGCCGCTGCCCCCCCGCGAAGGTGGCACCCCGCCGCCGCCCGGCCGTGGCAACGACGAGCTGCGCCTGTACGGCTGGAATGCCGTGCAGGCGCTGTTCGAGCATCGCCCGCAGGCGCTGCGCAAGCTGTACCTGACCGAGTCGCTGATCCCGCGCATGCAGCCGGTGTTGAAGTGGTGCGTGGCCAACCGCGTCGGTTACCGCGTGGTGGAAGAGGGGGATCTGAACAAGCTCGCCGCAACCACGCATCACGAAGGCCTGGTGGCCGATGTGCTGCGGGCACCGATGCTGGAGCTGGAGGAGTGGCTCGCTACGCTGCCGGCCGACAAACCGGTGCTGGCGCTGTGGCTGGATGGCGTGGGCAACCCGCACAACTTCGGCGCGATCCTGCGCTCGGCGGCACATTTCGGCGTGGCCGGGCTGCTGCTGCCGCCGGGGTCGACGCTGGCGTTGTCCGGCGCGGCCGCGCGCGTGGCCGAGGGTGGCGCTGAATCGGTGCCGCTGGTGCGCCTGCCGGAACTGCCCGAGGCCATGGCCCAGCTGCGTGCAGCCGGGCTGAGCCTGGCCGCAACGCTGGTGGATGGTGGCGAAGATCTGTTCGCCAGCGCGCTGCCGTCGCGCCTGGTCTATGTGATGGGCGCCGAAGGCGAAGGCATGGATCGCGAATTGGCGCAGGACTGCGATCACCAGGTATCGATTCCCGGTACCGGTGCGGTGGAAAGCCTCAACGTTGCCTCGGCAACGGCGGTACTGTTGGCGCAGTGGTTTGGACGCCGTCGCGTTTGACCATTGGCCGCATGTTTCGGGGACGCGCGTCATCATTCGCGCTGCCCACGGTGTGATCGGTTTCACCGAACTCGTCGTGACTACATCGCTTTCGGATTAATCGCATAGTGCATGCAGTGAAAACTGCGCACAGTGCCGGGCGGACGCGGTGCTGCGTGGGTGAGGAGAGACACCCCCGCAGCGCGGCGCCCCGCTTGTCCGGACCGCGAGGGTCTAGCGGCGCTCACCGCGTGGGGTGTGATGTATCCCGGTAGCCCGGTCGCTGTGCGACCGGGCTTTTTTTGTACCCATCACTTGCGTGTCGGGATCATTCGCTCGGTGGTGTGGTCGGCTTGGCTTCGCTGCCGAAGCTGCCCTCGGCCTCGGCCGCCAGATAGGCGAACACGGTGTAGGCCGCTACGTTCTGCGCCAGTGCGGCCGGGTCGATCTTGTCGAGCGTGTCGTCGGCGGTGTGGTGCAGGTGGAAGTAGTCGCTGCCATCCTGCGCCAGCCACGCCCATGCACCGCCCTTGGCCGCCAGCGGACCCACGTCCGGCCCTGGGCCGCCCTTGTCGGCGGCGTACTCGATGCCGAGCGGCTTGAGCACCTCGGCGATCTGGCGGGTGGCCTCGCGCGAGTTGGCCGGGTTCGGCGAGCCGGTGTTGAAGGCGTAGATGCGGCCCGCACCGAAATCGCTCTCGGCCGCCAGCTGGTGCAGTACCACATCCTTGGCGTGCGCTTCGGCATACGCCTTGCCGCCGTACAGGCCCTGCTCCTCGTTGGCGAAGGCGATCACGCGGATGGTGCGCTTGGGCGCCTGCTTGAGCTGGCCGATCAGATGGCCGGCTGCCATGGTGATGCCCACGCCGGCGCCGTCATCCACCGCGCCGGTGCCCAGGTCCCAGGAATCGAGGTGACCGCCGATCACCACCACTTCCTTGGGCAGGCTGCGCCCGGTGATCTCGCCGATCACGTTGTACGAGGTCGCCTTGCCGTCCCAGCCGCAATCCAGGCTGAGTTTGAGCGTGGTGCTGCCGAGCGCGACCAGGCGCGCCAGCTGGTTGGCATCGGGCACCGACAGTGCCGCGGCCGGGACTGGAGTCAGGCCGTCATCGAAGCGGGTGATGCCCGTATGCGGCACGCGGTGCGAATCGGTGCCGGCCGAGCGCATCACGAAGCCGATCGCACCCTTGCGGATCGCCTCGGACGGGCCCTTGCTGCGCACCGCGCCACCGTTGCCGTAGTCGCGGCCATCGCGGTAGGCGGTCATCTGGTAATCGACGAAGGCGATCTTGCCTTTCAGCGAGCCTTCCGGCGCGGCCTGCAGCGCGGCCAGGTCGGCGAAGCGCACGACTTCAGCCTCCACCGTGCCGCCCGGGCTGCCGCCAAGGGCGGTGATCGTCAGCGGCTGGGCATGCTTGCCGATCACTTCAGCGTGCTCACTGCGGCGCTCCCACTTGGGGAAGGTGACCGGCTCGGTCCAGACCTTGTCAAAGCCCAGCGACTTGAACTTGGCCACCGCCCAGGCCACGGCGCGTGCGTCGGCTTCACTGCCGGCGATGCGCGGGCCGATCTCGGTGGTGAGCGACTCGACCACCTTCCAGCCGGTGTCGTCCTTGAGCGCCTGCTCGCGCAGCTCGGCAGCAGTGGCCAGCGACTTGGGCGGCAGCGTGGTGATGCCGGTCGCCGCGAACGCGGGTGCGGCCAGCAGGGCGAGGGAAGATGCGATGGCGAGGACGCGGCGACGCATGGACGAACTCCGGGAAACGGGGCGGAAGCGTCCGAGCTTACCAGCCTCTCCCAGACGCACATGGGCGGTAGGTCATGCTCCGCCGAATGCTGTTTTCCAAAAGCGAAATCCCCGCCAAAGCGGGGTTCTCAAGGTAGTGCCGGCCGCTGGCCGGCTCCGCGCGATGCAGGTTATCCGGTGAGCCGGCCAGCGGCCGGCACTACCGTTTCCGGGCTGCCGGCCGGCGGCCGGCACTACCCGTATAGCCGCCTCAGTGCTTGAGGTTGTCGCGGATCTCGCGCAGCAGCAGCACTTCTTCGCTCGGCGCCGCCGGGGCGGCCGGCTCGGCCTGCTTCTTGCGGGCCAGGCGGTTGATGAACTTCACGACCATGAAGATCGCAAAGGCCACGATCACGAACTGCACCACGGTGTTGAGGAAGTCGCCGTAGCCGATCACCACCGCTGGAATCTCTTTGCCATCGGCCGCAACCCGGGCCGGGGCCAGGGTCCAGGCCAGCTCGGAGAAGTCCACGCGGCCGATCATCCAGCCCAGCGGCGGCATGATGATCTTGTCCACCAGCGCGGTGACGATCTTGCCGAACGCCGCACCGATGACCACACCGACGGCCAGATCGATGACGTTGCCGCGCATGGCGAATTCTTTGAACTCAGTCAGTACACCCATCGGGCTCTCCTGTCGCAGTGGGGAAAAAGACGCCGCAGCGTAACGCAGCGGATGTCATCCAGCGATGATGCCGTGGCGCTCGGCCACGTTCTCCAGGCGCGCGCTGAAACGGTCGCCCGGCTTCAAGGCGGCGACGCCGGACGGCGTGCCCATGAACACCAGATCGCCTGCGCGCAGCGCCCACAACTTGGACAGCTCATGCAGGATCTCCGGCACGTTCCAGATCATCTGGTCCAGCAGCGACTGCTGGCGCACTTCGCCGTTGATCTCCAGCGACAGATTGAGGGCGGCCAGATCGCCGACTTCACCGGCCGGGACCAGCTCGCTCACGGGGGCGGACTGATCGAAACCCTTGGCCGGATCCCACGGGTGGCCCTTGGCCTTGGCCTGCGCCTGCAGATCGCGCCGGGTCAGGTCCAGGCCGACGCCGTACCCGAACACCAGCGACTCGGCCTGGTCGACCGGCAGCTCGCCAGCAGGCGCGTCCTTGCCGATCGCCACCACCAGCTCCACCTCGTGGTGCAGGTCCTGGGTGGCGAGCGGGTAGGGGATTACATCGTCATGGCCGACCACGATCGCATCGGCCGGCTTGCTGAAGAACATCGGGCGGCCGCGATCATCGGCGGACGGCACGGCCGCGCCCATCTCGCGCGCGTGATCGGCGAAATTGCGACCGACACAGTAGATACGACGCACCGGGAAGGTACCGCCGCCGGCGACCGGAATACGGGGTTGCTCGGGCGTGGGAATTACATCGGTCATGCGCGCGTCCTGTGGAGAGGTTTCGCCGCAGTCTAGAGCGTTTTCCCGCTGCCAGAAACAGAAACGGCCGCGCAGGGCGCGGCCGTCATCAGGAGGAATGCGCGCTGATCAACGCGACATCGGCAAGGCCTGCTTGCGGACCACCCGGTACTCGCCGTCCACGACCTGCGACGGAACGGTGCGCGCACTCTTGCGCTGGGCGAGCAGCTTCCATGCCAGACCGGCGATGATCATCGCCGCGCCCACGAACACACCGACGAACACCAGCGCGGCCAGGATCGCAAGGCCCAACAGACCGACCGCGACGCGCACCAACGGGTGGCGCGGCTTGCGCGGCGCGAACAGGGCACGGAACTGGTTGAACTGGAAGATGCGGCTGTACATGGCACTCTTTTTGGCTGAGGTCAGCAGTGGACGAGTATCCGTGCTGACCTTTGTGACTGAGTGAAAAAAGCGTTAAACGCCCCCCGCACGCATTGCAAATCAATGACTTGTATTCATCCGGCAGCCAGTGACATGAGCGCGTGAGACACTGTGCCTCCACTGCCTCTTGTAGATGCCATGTCCGTTCCAGAGACCGCCGCCGCCGCCCTCATCGCCCTGGACGCCATGGCCGACGGGGGGTTCGCCGAAACCGATGCCCGCATTGAGGGGGACAGCGAATCGGTGGTGTTGTACCGCGACGGCGACCAGGTGCGCGCCTGGCTGAACATCTGCCCCCATGCCGGCCGCCGGTTGGATTGGGCCCCGGGGCAGTTCCTGAAAAGCAAGGAAGGGCACCTGGTCTGCGCAGCGCACGGCGCTTCATTCTCGCTGGACACCGGTGACTGTGTCGCAGGGCCATGCCGTGGTGATCGCCTGCGCGCGGTGCCCGTGCAGGTGCGCGACGGGCAGGTCTGGTTGGCGTGACAACGACCGTTGGGCCGGGCCCCATCGGTAGATAGCGACCGTTGGTCTCTACGCCTCGGATGTCGCCCACCGACCGGTAGTGCCGGCCGCTGGCCGGCTGCTCTTGACGGCCAACCGTACGTGGAGCCGGCCAGCGGCCGGCACTACCTGGGGCATCGGGCGGGCCGGCCAGCGGCCGGCACTCCCTAGAACATCAGGTTGATCATCAGCACCACCACCGCCGTATAGATCAACGACAGCGGGGCGCCGACGCGCCACAGCTCACGCGGGGTGTAATTGGCCGGGCCGGTGATCATCGAAATCACCGGGTTGGAGGCGGTCATCAGATTGTTCGAGGCCGACAACGCCACGATCAGTGCGAACGCGGTCGGGCTGCCCCCGGCGGCCAGCGCCAGGTTCACCGCGATGGGCACCATCACGATGGTTGCGCCCACGTGGCTGATCACCAGCGAGAACATCGTGGTCAACAACGCCAGCGCGATTTCCAGCACCCACACCGGAATGCCGGTCGGCAGGCGGTCGATGGTGTGCCCGGCGATCCACGCCGCCGCGCCACTGCTGTCCATCGCCCAGCCGAGCGGAATCAGCCCAGCCATCATGAACACGGTTTTCCAGTTGATCGAGGCGTAGGCCTCGTCCATGCGCAGCACGCCGGTCAGCAGCATGCCGGCCACGCCGGTCATCAGGGTCAGCGCCACGGGCAGCTTGGAGGTCAGCGCGATCAGGATGGTGATGGCGAAGATGCTCATCGCGATCTTGAACTTGTGCGGCCGCTGCTCGCCCTTGGGGTAATCGGTCACCACCACGAAGTCGCGGCTCTTGGCGGCCTGGGCCAGATCGGTCCAGATGCTGTGGAAGACCAGCATGTCGCCCGCGCGCAGGGCCACATTGCGCACGTCTTCGCGGATCACCTGCTTGTCGCGGTTGATCGCCAGCAGGCTGATGCCGCGCTGCTTGCGCAGGCGCAGGTCCGAAGCGCTCTTGCCGATCACGTCGGACGTGGGCGGCACCACCGCTTCGGAAATGCCGGCGCGGCTCGGGTTGAACAGATCACCCAGGTGCTTCAACCGCGAGGACATCCGCAGGAACTGGTTCTGTGCGAAATCGCTGACCTGCTGGCGCGCGCCCATCACACCCAGCACGCTGCCCACCCAGATGCGCATCTCCGCCGGCGGTGCCAGACGGGTGTCATTGCCGGTCTTGAGCGCCAGCAGCAGCGGTGCATCGTGCACGTTCTCGGCCTCGCCCAGGGTCATGCCGACCAGCGGGCTCTCGGCGGTGACCACCAGCTCGAACACATCGCCTTCGATGCCGTAGGTCTTGGCGAAGTAGCTTTCGGTGCGCGACGGGGTGACGCCATCGTTGGCCAGCGTCTCTTCCTCCACCAGCTTGCGATCACCGAAGTAGCGGAAATACAGCAGCGAGGCGATCAGCAGCGCCACGCCGATCGGCAGCGGCGCGAACATCCGCAGCGGCTCGATCGTGGCCAGGCCTGAGGGCAGGTTGTTGTTGGCCGAGGCCAGCAGATCGTTGAGCAGAATCAGCGGCGAATTGCCGACCATCGTCAGTGCGCCCCCCATCACGATGGCCGCGGCGATCGGCAGCAGCAGGCGCTGCAGGGTCAGCCCGGTGCGTGCGGCCAGCCGTGAGGCGACCGGCAGGTACAGCGCCATCACCGAGGGGTTCTGCATGAACGAGGAGTTCAAGCCGGCGATCGCGGTGGTCATCATCAGCAGGCGTGTCTCCACGCCATGCCCGCGCCGCAGCAGCCACGCCGCCAACCGGTTCAGTGCCCCGGTGCGGTCCAGGCCCGCGCCGAGGATGGTGGTGGCGATGATGCTCATCACCGCGTTACCGGAGAAACCACCGAAGATCTCCTCCGGCGCGATCAGCCCGGTGACACCGAGCACCACCAGCACCACCAGCGCCACCACGTCGGCGCGGATGCGCTCGAACAGGAACATCGCCATCGTGAAGCCGACCAGCCCGAGGACGAGCTTCATGTCGGTAGTCAGCGTCAGCGCGGTATCCATGGGGTGGCGCGGTTCCTTGTGGGATCAGGTGCGGTCGTACAACAGGTCCCACACGCCATGGCCGAGCTTCTGGCCACGGGTTTCGAAGTGGGTCTGCGGGCGCCATTGCGGACGTTCGACCTGCCCACGCGGACCGGCGCGGTTGGTCAGCCCAGTGGTGGCATCGAGCACGTCCCACATCTGCTCGGCATAGTCTTCCCAGTCCGTGGCGCAGTGCAGGCGTCCACCGACGCGCAGCTTGCGCACCAGCAGCTCGGCAAAGCCAGGCTGGATCAGGCGACGCTTGTTGTGGCGCTTCTTGTGCCACGGGTCCGGGAAATAGATGCGCACTTCATCCAGCGCGCCATCGGCGATTTCCTTCTCCAGCACCTCCACGGCATCGTGGTGGTACAGGCGCACATGGTCGGCATTGTCGTCGGCCAGGGCGTTGAGCAGGCGGCCCACGCCGGGGGCGTGCACTTCCAGGCCGATGTAATCGCGACTCGGGTCCTGCTGCGCGGCGAAGCGCAGCGCGGCTCCGTTGCCAAAGCCGATTTCCAGCACCTTGTGTGCATCGCGCCCGAAGGTAGCATCCAGATCGCGTGGCTCACCGGTGAAGTCCAGCCCGAAGCGCGGCCAGCGGTCGTCGAATGCACGCTGCTGGGCGGGGGTGAAGCGGCCCTGGCGCAGCACGAAACTGCGGACCTCGCGGCGGCCTTCGGTAATGGTGAAGGGCTTGGGCGGTGCCTTGGCACCGGCGCTGTCGAAAGGATTGGTCATCAGCCGATCACCCCGTCGATCGGCGAGGACGCACTGGCGTAGCGCTTGCGCGGAATGCGCCCGGCCAGGAAGGCCTCGCGCCCGGCTTCCACGGCCTTGCGCATTGCGCTGGCCATCAGGATCGGGTTGCGCGCGCCGGCGATGGCGGTGTTCATCAGCACGCCGTCGCAGCCCAGTTCCATCGCGATGGCTGCATCGGAGGCCGTGCCCACGCCGGCATCGACGATGATCGGCACCTTGGCGTCTTCGATGATCTGCAGCAGGTTGTACTTGTTCTGGATGCCCAGGCCCGAGCCGATCGGCGCGGCCAGCGGCATCACCGCCGCGCAGCCGATCTCTTCCAGGCGCTTGGCCAGGATCGGGTCATCGGAGGTATAGACCATCACCTCGAAACCATCCTTGACCAGCTGCTCGGCCGCCTTGAGGGTCTGCACCACATCCGGGTACAGGCTCTTCTGGTCGCCCAGCACTTCCAGCTTGGTCAGGTTGTGGCCGTCGAGCAGCTCGCGGGCCAGCCGGCAGGTGCGCACGGCATCTTCGGCGGTGTAGCAGCCGGCAGTGTTGGGCAGGATGGTGTAACGGTCCGGCGGCAGCACGTCGAGCAGGTTCGGCTCGCCCGGGTTCTGCCCGATGTTGGTGCGGCGGATCGCCACGGTGACGATCCGGGCGCCAGCGGCCTCGGTGGCCAGGCGGGTTTCTTCCAGATCCTTGAACTTGCCGGTGCCGGTGAGCAGGCGGGAAGCATAGGTCTTGCCGGCGATCACCAGCGAATCAGTGGGGGCAGGTGCATTCATGGCCGAATTATCGCCTATCGCGCGTCACGATGCTGCCTCAGCCACCGCCCAGCGCATGCACGATCTCGACCACGTCGCCCTCGCGCAGGCCATGGCTGGCGTGCTGGCTGCGGGTCACGATCTCGCCGTTGACCTCGACCGCGACGCGGCGCTCGAGCAGGTCTTCGCTGCGCAGCAGATCGTGGACGGTGGCGGTGTGCGGAAGCTGGCGGTTCTCGCCGTTGAGCTGGATGTTCATGACGGTATTGTCCCGCAATCACCCTGCAGTGCGTACCCTGTGCGCCCCGCGGCAGTGGTGCCGCGAGCGTCAGGCCAACGATGGCCGGGCGGCGGGCTGTGGCAGTTCATGCCGCAACGCAGCGTGATGCCGGCGGGGTGCAGTGGAAACATGGCACCGTGCGCCGGCGTACGTCCGCCGTTTTCCCCACCTTAAAGGAATTTTCATGTTGCTCAGCAAACGCCCGATCCGCTCCCTCATGGCCGTGGCCATCGCCCTGGCTGCGGTGCCGGCCATGGCGCAGTCGCCGTACACCAAGACCGTCTTCATCGGCGACAGCCTCACCGATGCCGGCTACTTCCGTCCGCTGCTGCCCGCCTCGGTGCAGCCGGTGACCGGCCAGTTCACCACCAACCCGGGCTGGACCTGGGCCCAGCACGTGGCCAACTACTACGGCACCAACGGTGCGGCCCACGGCAACGGCCAGACCGGTGACAACTACGCCATCGGCGGCGCGCGCGTCGGCGTGGACACCACCCAGGTGCTGGCTGCCGGTACCCCGGCCATTCCGGTGTACTCGCTCAAGACCCAGACCGCGCAGTACCTGGCGGCCAACGGCGGCAAGGCCGACCCGAACGCGCTGTACGCCGTGTGGGGCGGTGCCAATGATCTGTTCGCCATCCAGGCCGGCGCGCCGCTGGTCTCGACCCTGACCAACGCCGTGCGCGACCAGGTCGGCATCGTCGGCACCCTGAAGGGCGCTGGCGCTGAATACATCGTGGTGCCCACCATTCCGGACGTCGGCCTGACCCCGGGCGCCCGCGCCGGTGGCCCGGCCGGCATGGCCGCCGGCACCGCGCTGGCCAAGGCGTACAACGACGCCCTGTTCGGTGGCCTGAAGGCCGCCGGCCTGCAGGTGATCCCGGTCGATACCTTCCACATCCTGCAGGAAATCGTCGCCAACCCGGGCCAGTACGGCTTCGTCAACGTGACCAGCCCGGCCTGCACGACGGCGTCGTCGCTGACCTGCAACCCGACCAGCTACGCCACCCCGAATGCTGCCAACAGCTACGTGTTCGCCGACGGCGTGCACCCGACCACGGCCACGCACGAGATGCTGGGCCAGTACACGCTGTCGATCCTGGAAGCCCCGCGCAACCAGCAGATCCTGACCCACTCGGCACAGACCATCGGCCGTTCGCGCGCTGACCAGGTCAGCTGGCACGTCGACGGCCGCCCGGCCGACGGCCTGAGCTGGTGGGGCAACCTGCGCGGCGACATGCAGCGCTACGCGCACGCCGATCTGTACGACGGCATGGCGCCGGCCGGCCTGTTCGGTGTGGATTGGGCGCGCGACGGCATGGTAGTTGGCGGCTTCGCCGGCTACGGCCGCATGGACGCCGATTTCGGCAACAACAAGGGTGACTTCACCCAGTCCGACACCACGCTGGGCCTGTTCGCCGGCTGGTATGGCGAGCGCGCCTGGGTCAACGGCCAGGTCAGCTACAGCTGGCTGGACTACGACGTGACCCGCAAGCTGCAGCTCGGCCCGGCAACGCGCATCCACAAGGGCTCGCCGGAAGGCAGCAACCTGACCGCGGCCTTGAATGCCGGTTACGAGTTCGGCACCGAGGGCGGCTTCCGCCACGGTCCGGTTGCCGCCGTGATCTGGCAGAAGGTGAAGCTGGATGGCTATGCCGAGTCCAACCCGAGCGCCTCGGCGCTGGGCTATGCCGACCAGGACGTGGATTCGACCGTCGGCCGCGTCGGCTGGCAGGCCCGCTTCGATGGCGGCAACGTCAAGCCGTACGTGCAGGTCACCTACGATCACGAGTTCGAGGACAGCAAGCAGGCAAGCGCCTGGCTGCAGAGCATGCCGGACGTGGGCATGTACAAGGTGCCGGGCCTGGAGTTCGATCGGGACTACGCCACCGCCGTACTGGGTGCGCGCCTGAACCTGTGGGGCCTCAGCAGCAACATCGGCATGAGCACCACCACGATGCAGAAGCGTGCACGTGACGTGTCGCTGTTCGCCAGCTTCGGCGCCAGCTTCTGATCCAGCGTGCGCAGTGCCCGTTCGCGGGCACCGCGCACGGCAGCGGAAAGCGAGAAACAACGGGCGGCCCAGTGCCGCCCGTTGCCTTTCATGCCCCCGCCCGAATAGACTTACGCCGCGCCTTGCGGGTGTAGCTCAATGGTAGAGCTGTAGCTTCCCAAGCTACTGACGAGGGTTCGATTCCCTTCACCCGCTCCAACTGCCGCGCCTTTCTGCTGAATCCCCTTTTTTAAATCTTCTCCGCCCGCTGTCGGCACGGTTGTCGTGCTGAAACATCGCGGGAAGATCGTCATCGCACCATCCCGGGCGCGCGCTATGCTTCGCGCTTTCCCGCCCCCTGCGCCGCGATGAAACTCGCCATCCTGTCCCGCAACAGCAAGCTGTACTCCACGCGTCGCCTGGTGGAGGCCGCGCGCGCGCGGGGCCATACCGTGCGCATCCTTGATCCGCTGCGCTGCTACATGCGGATCGCGGCGGACGGCTTCACCATGCATTACAAGGGGCGGCCGATCACCGGGGTGGACGCGGTGATCCCGCGCATCGGTGCCTCGGTCACCCGGTACGGGACGGCGGTGCTGCGCCAGTTCGAGATGATGGGGGCCCGCACGCCCAACCCCTCCGATGCCATCCTGCGCGCCCGCGACAAGCTGCGGGCGCACCAGATCCTGGCCTCCAAGGGCATCGACATGCCGGTCACGGTGTTCGGTGACAACCCGGACGACACCGTTGATCTGCTCTCGATGCTCGGCCCGCCGCCGCACGTGGTGAAGCTCAACGAGGGTACCCAGGGCCGCGGCGTGATCCTCACCGAGAAGGCCAGCGCCTCGCGCGGCATCGTGGAGGCGCTGCGCGGACTGTATGCCAACTTCCTGATGCAGGAGTTCATCGGTGAGGCCCAAGGCGCGGACCTGCGCTGCCTGGTGGTCGGCGACCAGGTAGTCGGCGCCATGCAGCGCCAGGCGCCGGAGGGCGACTTCCGCTCGAATCTGCATGCCGGGGGCAGTGCGCGCGCTGCCAAGGCGAGCCGGGCGGAGCAGCAGGTGGCCGTGCGTTCGGCCAAGGCACTGGGCCTGGGCGTGGCGGGAGTCGATCTGATCCGCTCAAGCCGTGGTCCGCTGGTGCTGGAGGTGAATTCCACCCCAGGCCTGGAGGGCATCGAGGCGATCTGCCGGGAAGACCTGGCCGGGCGCATCATCGACCATGTCGTTTCGTTGAAAAAACCTGTCAATACAAGGGGTTGACAGGGGTTTCTGCAGTGGGGGAGGGTCTTAACATCGGTTTAATCGATCCCGGCGTAGGCTCTGTCGAACCGCAGCTCTGCCCTCCTCAGCAGGAACGGTAATCGGGAAACACCTTCAGGCCCGGTCAGCGCCAGCTGTCCGGGCCTTTTTCCGGATTGAAGGCCGGTGGCGCCCAGATTCCACCCTGCCATCAGTAACTTGTGGGTGCCGCTTCCAAGCTCGTAAAGTTGGCGCCCATACATGTGGATAAGGATGTCGCGGATGTATCGATTGCTCGCTATTGCGTTGCTTGCAAGCCTCCCGTTGGCCGCGCAGGCCGGCGCCGACGGCAAGGGACGGGATGCTGCGGTGGCCATCACCGCCGATGCGCCCGTGGCCGAACAACTGGCCAATGTCGAACGCGCGCTGGGAAGCGAGGCTTACAGTGAGATCAGCATGGAAGACAAAAGCCGGGTACAGGCGGCTGTGACCCGTATCCGCAACCGGATGGGTGACCGCGAGCGCATGGACCAGCTGCCGGCGCAGCAGCTCACCGAGATATTCAACGATCAGGAAGTGGTCAATACCATCATGACCCGTGCCAAGGCCGACAGCCGCATGGTCTGCCGCCGCGAGCGCGCCACCGGCAGCAACATGAACAAGAGCATCTGCATGACCGTGGCCCAGCGCCGGGAAGCGACCGAACGGGCCAAGAGCTTGATGGACGATCCGCGCCGCCTGGCACCCAAGGAAATGACGCTTTGACGCGCTTTCAGCATTCGACGGTGTCTAATGTTAACAATGAAGCCTGTATCTTCAGCCTGAACCCGTGCCGCGCGCCCTGCCGCGCAGCGGCGCAGGTCAGTCTTTTCCGTCGAACACCCTGAAACAGAGGTCCCAGTGCGAATTCTCGTCATCGAAGACAACAGCGACATTGCCGCCAACCTGGGCGATTACCTCGAAGACCGCGGCCACACCGTCGACTTCGCCGCCGACGGCGTCACCGGCCTGCATCTGGCGGTCGTCCACGAGTTTGACGCGATCGTGCTGGACCTCAACCTGCCGGGTATGGACGGGATCGAGGTCTGCCGCAAGCTGCGCAATGAAGCGCGCAAGCAGACTCCGGTGCTGATGCTGACCGCCCGCGATTCGCTGGACAACAAGCTCGCCGGTTTCGATTCCGGTGCCGATGACTACCTGATCAAGCCGTTCGCGCTGCAGGAAGTCGAAGTGCGCTTGAATGCCCTGTCGCGTCGCGGCAAGGGTGTGCAGACCCGTGTGCTGGAAACCGGCGATCTGGAATACAACCTGGACACGCTGGAAGTGCGCCGCCAGGGCAAGCTGCTGCAACTGAACCCGACTGCGTTGAAGATCCTGCAGGCACTGATGGAGGCCTCACCGGCCGTCGTCACCCGCCAGGAGCTGGAAACCCGCGTCTGGGGCGAAGAGCTGCCGGATTCGGATTCCCTGCGTGTGCACATCCACGGCCTGCGCGCTGTGGTCGACAAGCCTTTCGAGGTGCCGATGATCCAGACCCGCCATGGCATCGGATACCGCATCGCCGCGCCGGAAGCCTGATCCGGTGACGGGGAAGGGGGAGCGCCGCCGCGCGCCATACCGGCGCCGGCTGCGCAGCCGCATCATCGTCTCGTTCGTGCTGTTGGGCTTCTGCCTGACCACGTTGTTTGCGTTCGCCACCAACTGGACCCGCGCCCGCGTGGAAAACCAGCTGGTCGAAGATGTGATGAATCGCAACATCAACGAGTACGCCAAGCGCTTCGCGGCAGATCCCTCGCGCAGCCCCGACCTGCCGGTGCAGCAGATGTACGCGCGGCTGGTCAGGCCGGACAAGTTTGAAGCCCTGCGCCAGGAACAGCCGGACTGGTACAACCTCAACGATGGCATCCACGGCGTAAGCGGTGTGGATGAGGGCGGCAAGCCGTTTTCCTACAAGCTCGCGGTGCGCAAGACGCCAGATGTGTGGTTCTTCCTCGCCTATGACATGACCGAGAGCATCCGCGGCGAGAGCCAGCTCAACCGCGCGCTGTTCTTCTCGGTGCTGGTGTTCAGTGTGCTGTCGCTGGTGCTGGGCTGGTGGTCGGCCTCCAAGGTCATGAAGCCGGTGTCCGATCTGGCAGCCCGACTGCGCGCGTATCGCGGTGGCACCAGCGAGCCGGAGCCGCTGGCGCCGCGCTTCCCGGACGATGAGGTCGGCCAGCTGGCTCAAGCGCTGGACGACTATTCCGCCCGGCTGACCGAAGTGGTGCAGCGCGACCGCGAGTTCAACGCCGACGTCAGCCACGAGCTGCGCACGCCGCTGGCGGTGATCCGTGGTGCCACCGAACTGCTGCTGACCCGCCCGGATCTCGATCCCAAGGTGCTGCAGCGCCTGCAGCGCATCCAGCGTGCCGAACAGCAATGCACCGATCTGATCGGCGCGCTGCTGCTGCTCTCGCGCAACGAGCGCGGGCAGGGCAGCAGCAATGTCGCCCGGGTCTCGGAGCAGTTGCTGGATTCGCACCGCGCCCAGCTGGGCGGCAAGCCGTTGGAGCTGATCCTGGAAGGCAATCACGACCTGGTGATCGATGCGCCGGAATCGGCCCTGTCGGTCGCCTTGGGCAACCTGATCGGCAATGCCGTGAAGTACTCCAAGGAAGGCGCCGTGCGCGTGCGTGTAGGCAACAACGCGGTCGAGGTGATCGACAGCGGCCCCGGCCTGAGCGAGGAAGATGCGGCCAAGCTGTTCCAGCGCGGCTATCGCGGCACGCATGCGGGGCACTCGCAGGGCGGCGGCATCGGCCTGTCGATCGTCAGCCGCCTGTGCGACCTCTACGGCTGGCAGGTCAACGTCCGCCCCGGCGCAGAGCGCGGCGTCATCGCCACGCTGACCTTCTCTCCAGCATAAGTCGGTAGAGCCGACCGTTGGTCGGCGCCCCCAGATCTACCGCGCCGCCAGCACCCGGTACGCCTGATCCAGCCGCTCCACGTGCGCTTGCAGGTGCGCCGGCTGGCCATCATTGACCACCACATCATCGGCCAGGGCCAGGCGCGCCTCGCGGCTGGCCTGGGCGGCGATCATGCGGTCGGCCAGGGCGCTGTCGATCCCGTCGCGCTGCATCAGCCGTGCATGCTGCACGGCCACCGGCACGTCCACCACCAGGATCCGGTCCAGCCACGGGTACTGCTGGCGGCCACCGGCTTCGGTGAGCAGGGGGATCGCGGCGATCGCATACGGCCCGTCGGCCTGTTCGCAGGTCTGGCGCAGCAGCTGGCGGATCGCCGGATGGGTGATCGCCTCCAGCGCCTGGCGCTCCTGCGCCGAATCGAAGATGCGCGCGCGCAGCGCGGCACGGTCGAGCTGGCCGTCAGCCAGCAGGATGCCATGCCCGAAATGCGCGGCAATCCGCGCCAGCCCCTCGCTGCCCGGTGCAACCACCGCGCGGGCAGCCAGATCGGCGTCGGCCACGGTGATGCCCAGCGCTTCGAAGCGACGGCTGACCTCGCTTTTGCCGGCGGCAATGCCGCCGGTCAGCCCGATGACGAAGCGACTCATCGCACCGGCCTCAACGCAGGCCGGCGTAGCTCAGGTAGCCGTTGATCAACGGCTCGCCCCACATGAACACGATCCAGCCGGCAATGGCCAGGTACGGACCGAACGGGATCGGCGTGGCCCGGTCGCGGCCGCGCGAGTACAGCCAGATCGAGCCGATGATGGCGCCCACGATGGACGACAGCAGGATGATCGGCAGGATGCCCTTGAGCCCACACCAGGCACCCAGCGCGGCCAGCAGCTTGAAATCGCCGTGGCCCATGCCTTCCTTGCCGGTGATCTGCTTGAACAGCCACCACACCGACCACAACGAGAGATAGCCGGCCAGCGCACCCAGCAAGGCCGGTTTGGCCGGCATGTACAGGTTGTCGCT
Organism: Stenotrophomonas sp. SRS1; assembly: GCF_026130205.1. NCBI lineage: Bacteria > Pseudomonadati > Pseudomonadota > Gammaproteobacteria > Lysobacterales > Lysobacteraceae > Stenotrophomonas > Stenotrophomonas sp. SRS1. The sequence goes on from NZ_JAINFD010000002.1 coordinate 830,020, forward strand.
GGCCGCGATCAGGCCGAGCCACATCAAGGGCAGGGTCAACTGATCCGGTAACAGCTGGGTACGCAGATCGATGCCGGACAGCGCCACCAGGAAGCAGCTCAGCACGATCGCGCCGAAGCCCTGCCAGCCGAACCCGAACTGCCAGACGCTGGCGAGCACCAGCACGGCGGTCAGCAGCTCCACCAGCGGGTACTGGATCGAGATCGGGGCGTGGCAATGGCGACACTTGCCGCGCAGCGCCAGCCAGCTGAACAGCGGGATGTTCTCGAACCAGGACAGCTTGTGCTTGCAGTGCGGGCAGTGCGAGGGCTCCACCACGATTCCGGGCGGTGGCGGCTCGTAGATGTCCGGCTCTTCCAGCACCTCGCGCGCATCGCGCTTCCACTCCCACTCCAGCCGCTTGGGCAGGCGCAGGATGACGACGTTGAGGAAGCTGCCCAGGAGCAGCCCCAGTCCGGCCGCGGCGGGGTAGCCGAGGATGGGGTGCTGGTCGAGAAATGCCATTTATTGATTATCCAACCACGGAGGCGAGTTTGAAGATGGGCAGGTACATGCCGACCACCATACCGCCGACGACCACACCGATGAAGACCATGATCATCGGTTCGAGCAGGCTGCTCAAGGCATCGACCGCATTGTTGACCTCCTGCTCGAAGTACTCGGCCACCTTGAACAGCATGGTGTCCAGCGCGCCGGCCTCTTCGCCGATCGCGGTCATCTGCACCACCATGTGCGGGAAGATGTTGACCTGCTTCATGGCCATGTTGACCGGGTAGCCGACGGACACGTCGTCGCGCATGCGCAGCACGGCTTCCTCGTAGACCTTGTTGCCGGTGGCGCCGGCCACGATGCCCAGCGCCTCCACCAGCGGTACGCCGGCCTTGAAGGTCACCGCCGTGGTCCGAGCGAAGCGGGCGATCGAGCTGTTGTGCATGATCTGGCCGATCACCGGCACTTTCAGGATGAAGCGGTCCATGCCGTGCTGCATCGAGGGCGAACGCCTGTAGGCGAAGATGAAACCCACGATGCCGCCAATGACGATGAACAGGATGAGCCACCACCATGCCACCATGAACCTGGAGGCGGCCACGATCAGCTGGGTGAAAGCTGGCAGATCAGCACCGAAGCTCTTGAACACATCCTCGAACTGCGGCACCACGAAAATCAGCAGGATCGCACTGACGATCAGCGCCACCGCGATGACCATGGCCGGGTAGAACAGCGCCTTCTTGATCTTGCCCTTCAGGGCCTCGATGTTCTCTTTATAATTGGCCACCGTGTCGAGCACGGTTTCCAGCACACCGGCGCCTTCGCCGGCCCGCACCAGGTTGCGGTAGAGCTCGTCGAACTGCACGGGGTGCTTGCTGATTGCTTCGTACAATGAGGAGCCGCCCTCGATGTCGGTACGGACGCTCTCCACCATCTTGCGCATGCGCGGGTTCTTGTGCCCGCTGCCGATGATCTCCAGCGAGCTGACGATCGGCACGCCGGACTTCATCATCGTCGCCATCTGGCGGCTGAAGAAGGCGATGTCCTTGGTGCTGATCGCGCTGCCGGTTGCCCCGAACAAGGGCTTGGGCTTGGGCTTGACCACCGTGGGCGTGATGCCCTGGCGGCGCAGCTCGGCGCGCAGCAGGTTGGCGTTCTTGGCGGGCGTTTCGCCCTTCATCTTGATGCCGCGCTTGTCGGTCCCCACCCAGACAAACGGCTTCATCTCCATGGTGTTGCGGACCACGGGCTCTTTCTTGATCGCACTACGGCTGACAGACATTTCAGGCTCCCCAGCCACACCATCCCCAGGCGGGCTATCTCGCGGCATGGTAGCCGGTTCCGTGGGCGCTGGGCAGTCCTGCCGGGTGCCCCGGAGCGATGGGGTGGCCTGGACCGGTTGTGTCACAAGGTGACGCACCCGGTCACATTGCCGGGTCCATCGCAATTTGTTGTGCGGGGGGTTCCAATCCGGAAGATTGCTGCCATCATTGCGCCGGGGAATGCTGGGGAGCATTGCCGACCCAGTTGGCATGCAACCTGCTTCGATCCACCCGCACAGGGCGCCCGCCCCGCTCAACCGGCCTGCCGGTCCGGCGACGGCCCAGTGCCCTAAAAAATTATCTATCTCTAGGGGATGTACACATGAAGAACCAGAAGGGCTTTACCCTGATCGAACTGATGATCGTTGTGGCGATCATTGCGATCCTGGCCGCCATCGCGCTGCCGCAGTACAAGAACTACACTGCCCGCGCCAAGATCGCCCAGGCGGTTGCCAGCGTTGCCGGGGAGAAGATCAAGGTCGGTGAGAACCACAGCTCTGAAGTCGCCGACCTTTGCACCGGCATCGTCGCTGGCAAGTGCAGTGGTGAGGGTGTACTGGCTGGTGCTTCGAACGATAACACTGCCACCGTGACCATTACTCCCAACATCGACGACAACGGCGAAACGCCGATCACTTGGGCTTGCGTTGTGGTTGATTCCGGTGCTGCGACGTACGAAGGCAAGGATTGCGACAATCTGAATGCCCCGTAATTGATCGGGCGTCAGGTTATGCAGTGAGTTTCAGGAAATGCCCGCGAGAGATCGCGGGCATTTCTGTTTTGGTCCAACGGTGCCGCCTTGTTGTTACCCTAGATGTGTCCTGATCGAGCAAACCACATGAATACTGTCGCAGCTGCCGCTACTGCCAATCTTGTGGGGATCACCGGCATCGCCCGCCGCTTGGTCCAGGACGGTGCGCTGGAGGAAGCCGTCGCCCGCGCTGCCATGGCCGACGCCACCGCTGCCCGGCAGCCGCTGCCGCAGTGGTTCGCGGACAAGAAGCTCGTCACCGCCGCACAGCTGGCCGCGGCCAACGCGCTGGAGTTCGGCATGCCGCTGCTGGACGTGACCGCGTTCGACACCAGCCACAACGCCATGAAGCTGGTCAGCGAGGAGCTGCTGCGCAAGCACCACGTGCTGCCGCTGTTCAAGCGTGGTGGCAAGCTGTTCGTGGGCACCAGCAACCCGACCCATTCGCTGGACGAGATCAAGTTCCACACCAACCTGGTGGTCGAGCCGATCCTGGTCGACGAGGAGCAGATCCGCCGCACGCTGGAGCAGTGGCAGACCAGCCAGGACACCCTGGGCTCGGCGCTGGGCGGGGGTGACGATGACATGGGCGACCTGGATGTCTCGGCCGGCGATGAGGAAGGCGGCGCAACCGACTCCGGTGTCGATGCCAAGGGCGACGACACACCGGTCGTGAAGTTCATCAACAAGGTGCTGGTCGATGCGATCCGCAAGGGCGCCTCGGACATCCATTTCGAACCCTATGAAGACGACTATCGGGTGCGTCTGCGCATCGATGGTCTGCTCAAGAACGTGGCCAAGGCCCCGGTCAAGCTCAACCAGCGCATCGCCGCGCGCCTGAAGGTCATGGCGCAGCTGGACATCGCCGAGAAGCGGGTCCCGCAGGATGGGCGCATCAAGCTCAACCTGTCCAAGACCAAGCAGATCGATTTCCGCGTCAGCACTTTGCCGACCCTGTTCGGCGAGAAGGTGGTGCTGCGTATCCTCGATGGCAGCGCGGCCAAGCTGGGCATCGACAAGCTCGGCTACGAGCCGGCCCAGCAGAAGCTGTTCCTGGATGCGATCCACAAGCCCTATGGCATGGTGCTGGTGACCGGCCCGACCGGCTCGGGCAAGACCGTGTCGCTGTATACCGCGCTGGGCATCCTCAACGATGAGACGCGCAACATCTCCACCGCGGAAGACCCGGTGGAAATCCGCCTGCCCGGCGTCAACCAGGTGCAGCAGAACGTCAAGCGCGGCATGACCTTCGCCGCGGCGCTGCGCTCGTTCCTGCGCCAGGATCCGGACATCATCATGGTCGGCGAAATCCGCGACCTGGAAACGGCCGAGATCGCGATCAAGGCCGCGCAGACCGGCCACATGGTGCTGTCCACCCTGCATACCAACGATGCGCCGCAGACCATCGCGCGTCTGATGAACATGGGTATCGCGCCGTACAACATCACCAGCTCGGTGACGCTGGTGATCGCCCAGCGCCTGGCACGCCGGTTGTGCAGCCGCTGCAAGCGCCCGGTCGAGCTGCCGGCCAATGCCCTGCTGGCCGAAGGCTTCACCCAGGCCCAGCTGGAGGCCGGCATCAAGCTGTTCGAGCCGGTCGGCTGCGATGAGTGCACCGAGGGCTACAAGGGCCGTACCGGTATCTACCAGGTGATGCCGATGACGGATGAGATCTCCACGATCGTGCTGGCCGGTGGCAATGCGCTGCAGATCGCCGAGGCCGCGCAGCAGGCGGGGGTGAACGACCTGCGCCAGTCCGCGCTGGCCAAGGCTGCCGCCGGTGTGACCGGTCTGGCCGAGATCAATCGCGTCACCAAGGATTGATCGTCGCCTCATAACCTACGAAAAGGCCCGCGAATGCGGGCCTTTTTCGTTGTGGCGGCGGGTGGGCTCAGTCCATGCCCAGCTTTTTCAGCTTGTAGCGCAACGCGCGGAAGGTGATGCCCAGCTGCGCGGCGGTGCGGGTCTTGTTCCAGCGGTTCTCTTCCAGCGCCTTCTGGATCGCGGTGCGCTCCATCTGTTCGATGTAGGAGGGCAGGGCACCGCTGCCGGTGGGCAGGTCGATCACGGCCTCCTGCTGTGTGGTGGCCACAGTGCTGGCACCGAAGCGCGGCGCGTGCTGCGGCAGGCGCAGGTCGCTGGCGCCGATGCGGTCTTCTTCGGCCAGGGCCAGGGCGCGTTCCAGGATGTTCTCCAGTTCGCGCACGTTGCCGGGGAAGTGGTACTGGGCCAGTGCATCCAGCGCCGAGGGCGCGAGCAGCGGGGTCGGGCGGTTGTGGGTGCGGGCCAGCCGGGCCAGGATCGAGGCGGCCAGCGCGGGCAGGTCGCTGCGGCGCTCGCGCAGCGGCGGCACGCGCAGTTCGATCACGTTGATGCGGTAGTACAGGTCGTGGCGGAAGCGGCCGTCTTCGACCAGCTCGCCCAGGTCCTTGTGGGTGGCCGAGAGGATGCGCACGTCCACCGGTACCTCGGTGGCGGCACCGACCGGGCGGATGGATTTTTCCTGGATCGCGCGCAGCAGCTTGACCTGCATCTGCAGGGGCAGCTCGGCCACTTCATCCAGGAACAGGGTGCCGCCATGCGCCGCCTGGAACAGGCCGGGCTTGTCCGCGTGCGCGCCACTGAAGCTGCCCTTCTTGTGGCCGAAGAACTCGCTCTCCATCAACTCGGAGGGGATCGCGCCGCAGTTGACCGGCACGAAAGCGCCGGGCGCGCGCGCGCTCTGCGCATGGATGGTGCGGGCCACCAACTCTTTGCCGACGCCGGATTCGCCGAGGATGTAGACCGGGGCCTGGCTGCGCGCGACTTTGCCGATGGTGGCGCGCAACACGTCCATCGAGGGCGAATCGCCGAGCAGGCGCGCGGCCTGTTCGGGCGCGAGTGGCGCCGGGGCGGCACGCTCGGTGTTGTTGAGCTCCAGCGCGTGCTTGACCAGGCCGCGCAGCACCGAGATGTCGACCGGCTTGCTGACGAAATCGAACGCGCCGGCCTTCAGCGCTTCCACCGCCAGGTCCATGCTGCCGAACGCGGTGATCATCGCCACCGGGGTGCGCGGGTAATGCTGCGCGATCTCGGTGACCAGTTCGATGCCGTTGCCGTCGGGCAACCGCATGTCGGTGATGCACAGGTCGTAGGGGTTGCTGGCGAGCAGCTCACGGGCTTCGGCGAGATTGGCCGCGGTGCTGATGCGCAGGCCCATCCGGCCCAGGGTCAGTACCAGCAGTTCGCGGATGTCGCGTTCGTCGTCGACGACGAGGGCGCTGCGGGTGTCATTCATAGGAAAGGAAGATAGCCGAGGGCGGTCGTTGGCGACAAATGTTTGACGGTGGGGGCCGGATGTGGCGTGACGTTCATCCCGACATCATCGTGTGCGGCCCGGCCAGCATCAGCCGGAAACAGGCGCCGCCCGCCGGCACCGAGACGTACTCCAGCCGGGCCTGGTTGGCGCGGCACAGCTCGCGGGCGATGTACAGGCCCAGGCCGGTGCCGTGCTCGGAGGTGGTGAAGAACGGACGGAACAGCTGGCTGGCCACGGTCTCGGGAATCCCCGGGCCGCGGTCCATCACATCGATGATGGCGATGCGGTCCTGGCGCGACACGCGCAGCCGCACCCGCGCCGGCTCCTCGGCCACGCGGCCGTACTTGAGCGCGTTGTGGACCAGCACGGTGAGGATCTGGTGCAGGTGGCGCGGGTCCACCAGGGCATGCACCGAGGTCTCGCTGATGATCGGCTCCACGCTGTCGGTTTCCAGCGACAGGCCCTGCTTGTACTCCAGCACGAAGCGGCGCACGAAGGCGGCCAGATCCACGTTCTCCGGGTTGGCGCGCTCGCGCCGCGCCAGGCCGAGCACGCTTTCCACGATGCCGTTGGTGCGCTGGCACTGCTGGCCGATGATCTGCAGCAGGCGGCGGTCGGTGTCGCCGAGGTCGGTGGACTCTTCCAGCAGCTGGGCCGCGTAGTTGATCGCCGCCAGCGGGTTGCGGATTTCATGGGCCAGGCTGGCCGAGAAGCGGCCCATCGCCGACAGGGTGAGGGATTCGGCGCGGCGCGAGACCACGGTGGAGTCGTCCAGGAACACCAGGGTCAGGTCGCTGCCGGCCAGCAGGCGGGCGAAACGCGGCTGCACCTCGGGCTGGTCCGGCGAGAGCTGCAGGGGCAGCTCTTCGTTGGTCCAGCCGTTGCGCCAGCGCTGCAGGCGGCGGCTCAGCTCGGGCGCGGCGCTGCCCAGTTCCAGGCGGCCGCTGCCACTGTTGCCGTCGGCATCGCCGAGCAGGGTGGAGGCCGCTTCGTTGGCCAGGGTGATGCGGTTGGCGCCATCGACCACGATCACCCCGGTGCGCATGCGCCGGATGATCAGTTCGTTGATCTGGAACAGGTTGGCCACTTCATCGCCGCGCCGGTTGGCCAGCTGCTGGTTCATGCGGGCGCGGTTGCCGACCTGGTAGCTGATGAAGGCGATGGCCAGGTAGCTGGTGACGAACATGGCCAGCTCGGCCAGGGTGCGGGTGGGATCACCGCCTTCGACCAGCTTCCACATGTATTCGCCGGCCGTGGCGAGGCTGGCCGCGACTGCCAGGCCCAACCCCATGCTGAGCGGCAGCAGGGTCGCGGCGGCGGCGATGTTGAACAGCAGCGACATCGAGATGCCCGCGCTGGCGCCGGGCAGGGCATGCGCCAGCAGGGTGGCGGCGATGATGTCGGAGGCCACGCTCCACACCACGATGGTGCGCAGCCAGCGCTCGTTGCGGCCGAACAGCAGCACCAGCAGGGCGACGACCAGGTAGGCAATGACCACAATGGTGGCCAGGCGCGGATGCTCGGCCGAGCCCACCAGGCTGCTGAGCGGGCTGAACAGCAAGGCGGCGATGACCGAGGCCATCAGCAGGCGGTACAGCGCGAAGAAGTACAGCTCGCGCCGCGGAATCGATTCGATGCGGTCGATCAATGAAGCACTGGGTGACACGCCGGAACTCCCCTTCTGGCACGGAGCCAGTGTAGGGCGTCCGGCCCGGTTTGGGGGCTGCCGCCAGGGGCGAGGGCGTGAAGGCCGGGCCGTGGGCGGGGACAGGCCGGCTGCGCGGCCCCGGCCTGGCCGGCCGGGCAGCGGCTTCGGGCACGACCCGCAACTGCCTGAAATTGCGCTGGAAACGGCCCCGCGCGCGTGTCTTGGGACTGACTTCTTTGCGCGCGCGCGCCGGGTCGTCCACAATAGTGGGCCCGCCGCGGTCCTTACCGGCGCCCCCGTGAGGGAGCCTTGGAGATGCGTGCGGTCGTTCCTATTCCCACGGTGACGCATGAATTTCCACGAATACCAGTCAAAACAGCTGCTTGCCGAGTACGGCATTCCCGTTCCGGCCGGCAAGGTCGCGGCTACTCCGGACGAAGCGGTTGACGCTGCCAACGCCCTGGGCCAGGGCCCCTGGATGGTCAAGGCGCAGATCCACGCTGGCGGCCGCGGCAAGGCTGGCGGCGTCAAGTTCTGCAAGACCACCGACGACGTGAAGGCCGCTGCGGCCAAGATGCTCGGCACCAAGATGGCCACCTACCAGACCGCCGGCGTTGAGCTGCCGGTCAACCTGGTGCTGGTGACCACCGCCGGTGAGATCGTCAAGGAACTGTACCTGTCGGTGCTGGTTGACCGTGGCACCAAGACCATCACCTACATCGCCTCTTCGGAAGGCGGCGTGGAGATCGAGCAGGTCGCCGCTGAAACCCCGGAGCTGATCCACTCGCTCAACGTTGATTTCGTTGAAGGCGTGCAGGGTTACCACGGCCGTGATTTCGGCTTCAAGCTGGGCCTGACCGCCAAGCAGGCCGGCCAGTTCGCCAGCATCATGGTGAACCTGTACCGCCTGTTCAACGAAAAGGACCTGGCCCTGGTTGAAATCAACCCGCTGGCCATCCTGGACGACGGCAACCTGTACGCGCTGGACGGCAAGTTCGACAGCGACGACAACGCCGCGTTCCGTCAGAAGGCGCTGGTTGCCATGCGCGACAAGACCCAGGAAGACGAAACCGAAGTGACCGCTTCGGAGCTGGACATCAACTACGTCACCATGGATGGCAACATCGGCTGCATGGTCAACGGCGCCGGTCTGGCCATGGCCACCATGGACGTCATCAAGCTCAACGGCGGCGAGCCGGCGAACTTCCTGGACGTGGGCGGCGGTGCGAACAAGCAGCGCGTCATCGAAGCGTTCAAGCTGATCCTGTCCTCGGACAAGGTCGAAGGCATCTTCGTCAACATCTTCGGCGGCATCGTCCGCTGCGACATGATTGCCGAAGGCATCATCGCCGCGGTCAAGGAAGTGGGCGTCAAGGTTCCGGTCGTGGTGCGCCTGGAAGGCACCAACGTGGAAGAAGGCAAGCAGCTGCTGCGTGACAGCGGCATGGCCATCATCCCGGCCGACAACATCAACGACGGTGCCAAGAAGGTCGTCGAAGCTGTCAAGAACGCTGCCTGATATTCCACGGCATCGGACCGTCGGCAGAATCCTGATGTGCCCCCTTGAGTCAAGGGGGCTGGCGCGTCGCGAAGCGACGTGACGGGGGTTCTGGTGGCATGCAGCGGGCATTGACCGAAGGTCGATGCCGATGCGTCCGGAGCCGGTTCAACAAAATTACGAAGGACTCAACGAAATGTCCGTTTTGATTAACAAGAACACCAAGGTGATCGTGCAGGGCTTCACCGGCCAGCAGGGCACCTTCCACGCCACTCAGATGATCGAGTACGGCACCCAGGTTGTTGGCGGCGTGACCCCCGGCAAGGGCGGCACCACCCACATCGATCTGCCGGTCTTCAACACCGTTGCCGACGCCGTGCAGAGCACCGGCGCCAACGCGTCGGTCATCTACGTGCCGCCGCCGTACGCGGCTGACGCGATCCTGGAAGCGGCCGCTGCCGGCATCCAGGTCATCGTGTGCATCACCGAAGGCATTCCGGTGCTGGACATGCTGCGCGTCAAGAACGTGCTGACCCGTGCCCATCCGGACACCGTGCTGGTCGGCCCGAACTGCCCCGGCGTGATCACCCCGGGCGAGTGCAAGATCGGCATCATGCCGGGCCACATCCACATGCCGGGCAAGATCGGCATCGTGTCGCGTTCGGGCACCCTGACCTATGAAGCGGTCAAGCAGACCACCGAAGTCGGCCTGGGCCAGTCCACCTGCATCGGCATCGGTGGTGACCCGATCAACGGCCTGAACTTCGTCGACTGCCTGAAGCTGTTCAACGAAGATCCGCAGACCCTGGGCATCATCATGGTCGGCGAAATCGGCGGCGACGCTGAAGAAGCCGGTGCCGAGTACATCAAGGCCCACGTGAAGAAGCCGGTCGTCGGTTTCATCGCGGGCGCCTCGGCTCCGGCCGGCAAGCGCATGGGCCACGCCGGTGCGATCGCATCGGGTGGCAAGGGCACCGCCGAAGGCAAGTTCGCCGCCATGGAAGCTGCCGGTGTTGTCACCGTCCGCTCGCCGGGCGACCTGGGCGCTGCCATCGCCAAGCTGGTGAAATAAGACCGCCAGCCGCGCAGCGGCTGACGTGTCTGTAGAAGCCGACCGTTGGTCGGCTGCTCGAAACAGAAAGGCCGCCTCCGGGCGGCCTTTCTGCGTTCAAGGCGATACCCGGAGCGGTAGGTCCCGGTCGCTGGAAGGCAAGCACGCCACGTAGTGCCGGCCGCTGGCCGGCTCCTCATCGTGCTGCCGCCGAATGCGTGGTTGCCGGCCAGCGGCCGGCACTACAATGAGCGCAGTACACCTACAGGCTGGAACACCATGACCTCGCTCCGCATTGCCCTGGCGCAGTTCGATTTTCCGGTTGGCGCCGTGGCGCAGAACACCGACACCATCATCGCGATGATCGCCGAGGCGCGCGATGAGTACGGTGCCGAGCTGGTGGTGTTCCCGGAGCTGGCGATCAGCGGCTATCCGCCGGAGGATCTGCTGCTGCGCCCGGGCTTCCTGTACGACTGCCAGCAGGCGCTGGAGCGCATCGCGGCGGCCACCACCGGCATCGCGGCCGTGGTCGGTTGGCCACAGGCCGCCGGTGCGGTGGTCTACAACGCGGCCAGCGTGCTGCGCGATGGCAAGGTCGAACACACCTACCGCAAGCGCGAGCTGCCCAATTACGCGGTGTTCGATGAGCGCCGTTACTTCGATGTCGATCCGGACGGCGGCAGCTGCGTGTTCGAGCTGAAGGGCGTGCCGGTCGGCGTGCTGGTCTGCGAAGACCTCTGGTTTGCCGAACCGCTGGCCGATACCGTCCGTGCCGGCGCGCAGCTGGTGATCGTGCCCAATGCCTCCCCGTACGAGCGTGGCAAGCATGCCCAGCGCGACGCACTGCTGGCCGAGCGTACCCGCGAGAGCGGAGCGGCGATCGCTTACCTCAACGTGGTGGGTGGGCAGGACGCGCTGGTGTTTGATGGTGCCTCGGTCGTCGCAGACGGCGACGGCACGGTGCATCCGGCCGCGGCGGCCTTCACCGACCAGTGGCTGGTGGTGGATTACGACGCCGATGCGCGCCGCTTCCTGCCGCGCGAGTGGATGGACGACGGCGACGAGAGCATGGATGCGCTGGCCTGGCGCGCGGTGACCCGCGGGATCCAGGATTACTGCCGCAAGAACGGCTTCAAGAAGGTCTGGATCGGCCTGTCCGGCGGTATCGATTCGGCCCTGGTGCTGGCGATGGCCGTGGACGCGCTGGGCGCTGCGAACGTCACCGCGGTGCGGCTGCCGTCGCGTTACACGGCGGACATGTCCAACGATCTGGCGGCCGAGCAGTGCCGCGCGCTGGGCGTCACCTTGGAGGCTGTCTCGATCGAGCCGGTGTTCGAGGGCCTGATGGCTGCGCTCGGCCCGATGTTCGAGGGGCAGGCGGCCGATGTGACCGAAGAGAACCTGCAGTCGCGCAGCCGGGGTGTGATCCTGATGGCGCTGTCCAACAAGTTCGGCGGGCTGCTGCTGACCACCGGCAACAAGAGCGAGTACGCGGTGGGCTACGCCACCATCTACGGCGACATGTGCGGCGGCTACGCCCCGCTCAAGGACCTGTACAAGACGGAGGTGTTCGGGCTCTCCAAGTGGCGCAATACCGTGGGCGGCGCCCCGGTGATCCCGCCGGCGGTGATTTCCCGCCCGCCCTCGGCCGAGCTGCGCGCCAACCAGACCGACCAGGACTCGCTGCCGGCCTACGACGTGCTGGACGGCATCCTGTACCGCTATGTGGACCAGGAGCAGTCGCGCGAGGAGATCGTGGCCGCCGGGTACGCCGCCGAGGTGGTGGACCGTGTGCTGCGGCTGGTGCGCACCAGCGAGTGGAAGCGCCATCAGGCCGCCCCGGGGCCGAAGGTGTCGCGCCGGGCGTTCGGGCGTGAGCGGCGGTACCCGATCAGCAATGGGTACAAGGGCTGAGACGCCAGCCGGTAGGCGCCGACCGTTGGTCGGCGCAGGGTGGGGCGTGGGGCTGGCGGCGAAGGGCGGCCTGTGAGGGGGCTGGCGAGATGGCCGGTATAACCCGCAGAGAGCAGCCGGCCAGCGGTCGGCTCTACCGGCGCCGCTGCCGCGACGCCCCCGTCGGCGGCGCCGCCGGGTAATAAAAAGGCCCCTTTCGGGGCCTTTTTTATTACTTGCGGTTCATCGTGGCGTTGCGTTCACCGGTACTGGCGGACTTCTCGCCGGCAAACGGGTTCAGCTTGCGCACCATCCACGGGTACTTCGGCCACTTGCCCTGCAGCCACGGGTGATCGGGCTGGTTCAGCTCGAGCACGCGACGGGCATCGTCGGCCAGGGTCTTGTTGCCCAGGTGGGTGTAGGCCTCGCCCAGGGCGGCCACGGCGTCGTACTGGAACGCGCTCTGCGGGTAGTTCTCCAGCAGGAAGTTGGCGCGGCCAGCGGCCGAGACGTACGCCTCGCGGCGCAGGTAGTACAGGGCGTTGTCCAGCTCGTACTGGGCGAACACGTCGCGCAGGGCGATCATCCGCTGGCGCGCATCGGCGGCGTAGCGGCTGTTGGGGTAGCGCTCGGTGACGATGGTGAAATCGGCATAGGCCTGGCGCGGGCTGGACAGGTCACGGCGGCTCGGGTCCAGCGACCAGACGCGGCGCAGGAAGACCGTGTCGCGATTGCCATTGGCCAGGCCGCGCAGGTAGTACATGTAGGCGATGTTGCGGTGGGTCGGGTAGGTACGGATGAAGCGGTCCACGCTGGACACCGCGTCATCGTGCTTGCCGGCCTTGTACTGGGCGTAGGCGCTTTCGATCATCGCCTGTTCGGTGTACGGGCCATACGGGTACTGGGCTACCAGGCGGCGGAAGCTGGCTTCGGCACCGCTCCAGTTCCCCCCTTCCATGAGCTTGTGGCTCTTCTCATAGAGCGTTTGAACCGGCAGACCTTCATCCGGATTCTTGTCCTTGGTACCGCGGTGACAGCCGGTGGCGACGAAGAGCAGCACCAGCATCAGGGCGGCGAGGCGGACGGGCGCGGACAGCATAACGGAGCGTCGGATCATGGGGTCAGGGCGGGACGCGGCTGGAATACGAAGGGTCGATGATAGCCTAGTGGCCTGTCCCGCGACTGAAACTGGTCGCCCGGACCCCAAAATTGTCCCTATTGCGGTGTGCCCCCATGTCCGATACCCCTGCTGATTCCGATTCCCCCCGCCAGGCCATCGTGCCCGATACCGCCGCCGGCCGGCGTTTTGACGCGGTCCTGGCCGAGCTGTTCCCCGAGTTCTCCCGGTCCAAGCTGACCGAGTGGATCAAGTCCGGCGACGTCCTGCTGGACGGCGACACCGTGCGCGGGCGCGACCCGGTGCGCGGCGGCGAGGTGGCCAGCCTGCATGTCGTGCTCGACACGCAGACCCACGCCGAGCCGGAGGACATCCCGCTGGAGGTCCTGTACGAGGACGAGCATGTATTCGTGATCAACAAGCCGGTCGGCCTGGTGGTCCACCCCGGCGCGGGCAACCCGACCGGCACCCTGGTCAATGCGCTGCTGTTCCGCGATCCCTCGCTGTCGGTGCTGCCGCGTGCGGGCATCGTGCACCGCCTGGACAAGGACACCAGCGGCGTGATGGTCATCGCTCGCACGATCCAGGCGCAGACCGCGCTGGTCGAGCAGCTCTCGGCACGTGAAGTGCATCGCCAGTACCTGGCCGTGGTGGTCGGTGCGCTGGTCTCCGGCGGCACCGCCACCGCCGGTATCGACCGCCACCCGCGCGACCGCATCCGCATGGCCGTGCGCGAAGACGGCAAGGAAGCGATCACCCATTACCGCCTGCGCGAGCGTTTCCGCGCACACACCGCGCTGGAATGCCGCCTGGAAACCGGCCGTACCCACCAGATCCGCGTGCACATGGCGCACCTGCGTCATCCGATCATCGGCGATCAGCTGTATGGCGGCGCGCTGAAGCTGCCCAAGGGCGCCAGCGAGGAACTCGTGGCCGAACTGCGCGGCTTCAAGCGGCAGGCGCTGCACGCTGAAACGCTGGAGTTCGTGCACCCGATCACCGGCGAGAAGATCACCAACAGCGCACCGCCGCCGGCCGACATGCAGGCCCTGCTGCACGCGCTGCGCGAAGACAGCAAGCGGTTCGCCGAGCAGGAACGCAACCGCCGCTGATGGACACCACCGTGCCCGTGCTGCCCGCCGACTGGCCAGCCCCGAGCGGGGTCCATGCCGTGACCACCCTGCGTTTCGGCGCGGGCGGTTCGGTGGCGCCGTTCAATCAGTTCAACATGGGCAACCGGTACGCCGCCGACGGCGATGATCCGGCGCAGGTGCAGCGCAACCGCGATCTGCTCGTGCCCGGGCTGGGCTTGCCCTCCGCACCCCATTGGCTGCGCCAGGTGCATGGCACCGGGGTGCGTCGCTTCACCGCGCCGCCGACGGCCGTTGGCGTCGAGGCCGAACCCACCGCCGATGCGGCGGTGACCTCGGTTCCGGGCGTGGTGCTGGCTATCCTCACCGCTGACTGCCTGCCGGTGGTCTTCGCCGCCCGCGATGGCGGTGAGATCGGCGCCGCCCATGCCGGTTGGCGGGGGCTGGCCGACGGCATGCTGGAGGCCACCGTGGCCGCCATGCAGACCCCGGCCGCGCAATTGCAGGCATGGCTGGGCCCGGCGGCCGGGCCCGCGCTGTATGAGATCGGCGAGGACGTGTTCGAGGCCTTCGTCGAGCGCGACGAGGGCGCCGCGGCTGCCTTCGTGGCGACCCGGCCGGGGCACTGGAAGGTGGACCTGTACGCGCTGGCTCGCCGGCGCCTGCAATCTGCGGGTCTGGACCCGGCACGCATCAGCGGCGGCCAGTACTGCACCCTGGCCGACTCGCAGCGGTTCTACTCGCACCGGCGCGACCGCCGCACCGGGCGCATGGCGACCCTGGCGTGGATCGCGCCCTGACCGTTGGACAGACGGGGAGTGGAGCGGCCGACGCGGTCATCGTCTTCGACGGCGTCTGCGCACTGTGCAGCCGCTGGGTGCGGTTCCTGCTGCGCTTTGATACGCGCGGCCGCTATCGCTTCGCTGCGATGCAGGGCGTGCACGGACGCGCCCTGCTGCAGGCGCACGGGCTGGATCCGGAGGATCCGTCGTCGTTCCTGCTGCTCGAGCAGGGGGGCGCATGGACGGACACCGATGCGATCCTCCGCGTGCTGACCGGGTTGGGCGGTGCATGGCGTGTGCTGGGCGTGCTGCGCTGGTTGCCCCGCAGGCTGCGCGACCGCGCGTACCGCGCGCTCGCGCGCAACCGGTATCGGTGGTTCGGTCGTCACGACACGTGTTTTCTGCCGACTCCGGCGCAGGCGGCGCGTTTCCTCGACTAAGCAGGGACGGGTTGCCGGCCAGCGGCCGGCACTACCGCAAGCGGTCCTGGTAGTGCCGGCCGCTGGCAGGCATCACCCTTCCAGCGCCTGCAGATACGTCCGCCGCCAATGATTGATGTCGTAGGTGCGCAGGTGCTCCATCATCGCCTGCCAGCGCTCCACGCGCTTCTTCAGCGGCATGGTCGCCGCCGTGGCGATCGCATCGGCCACGCCATCGAGGTCATGGGGGTTGACCAGCAGCGCCTGTTTCAATTCATCGGCGGCACCGGCCAGCAGTGAGAGCACCAGCACGCCCGGGTTTTCCGGGTCCTGCGAGGCCACGTACTCCTTGGCGACCAGGTTCATGCCGTCGCGCAGCGGCGTCACCAGCCCGACCGCGGCCGCCCGGTAGAAACCGGTCAGGGTGGCGTGGGTGAAGTTCTGGTTGACGTAGCGCAACGGGGTCCAGTCCGGTGCGGCATGCCCGCCGTTGATGTGGCCGGCGATCTGTTCCAGCTGGCTGCGCAGGTGACGGTACTCGGTGACATCCCCTCGCGAGACCGGGGCGATCTGCAGGTAGGTCAGCGAGCCGTGCTGGTCCGGATGGCGCTCCAGATACCGTTCGAACCCCTGGAAACGCTCGGGCAGTCCCTTGGAGTAGTCCAGCCGGTCCACACCGATCGCCAGCTGACGATTGCGCAGGCTCCCGCGCAGGTCCTTGACCGCCGGCTTGTTCGCACCGGCCTTGGCCTGGCGGGCGATGAACTCGGTATCGATGCCGATCGGGAAAGCGGTAGCGCGGAAGCGCCGACCGCCGGGCGCTTCCAGCTCGCCATCCGGCAGTACCCGACCACCACCGAACAGGCGAACGTAGGACTGGAAACGGTCCGCATCGCGCTGGGTCTGGAAGCCGACCAGATCGTAGGCGTACAGGCTGGAGAACAGCCGCAGGTGATCCGGCAGCGCCTGCAGCAGATCGGCCGAGGGCATCGGTACATGCAGGAAGAAACCGATGCGGCAGCCGATGCCGCGCTCGCGCAGCAACGACGCGAGCGGGATCAGGTGATAGTCGTGGATCCAGACGATATCGTCCTCGCGCAGCAGCGGCGCGAGCTTTTCGGCGAACAGCGCGTTGACCCGGCGATAGGTTTCGCGCGTGGCGCGATCGTAGTCGACCAGGTCCAGCCGGAAGTGCAGCAGCGGCCACAATGTGCGGTTGGCGAAGCCGTTGTAGTAGCCATCGACGTCGCGCTTGTTGAGGTCCATGGTGACGTAGCGGATGTCACCATCGACCTGCTTGTGCAGGGCGCCGCTGTTGTCACGGACCGACTTGCCGCTCCAGCCGAACCACAGGCCGCCACGCTCCTTGAGCGCGGCCAGCAGGCCGACCGCCAGGCCGCCGGCGCGGGATTCACCGGGAACGGCGACCCGGTTGGAG
This sequence comes from Stenotrophomonas sp. SRS1, assembly GCF_026130205.1. Classification (NCBI taxonomy): domain Bacteria; kingdom Pseudomonadati; phylum Pseudomonadota; class Gammaproteobacteria; order Lysobacterales; family Lysobacteraceae; genus Stenotrophomonas; species Stenotrophomonas sp. SRS1. Next base: position 846,817 of record NZ_JAINFD010000002.1, read on the forward strand.
ACGACGACCAGGCGGCTCATGAGGCCTCCTGCCAGCTGCGCGACAGGCGCATGGCGGCGGTGATCAGGCCGACGTGCGAATAGGTCTGCGGGAAGTTGCCCCACGCTTCGCCGTTGTCGAAGGCCAGATCCTCCGACAGCAGGCCCAGATGGTTGCGGCGCTCCAGCAGCGTTTCGAACATCTCGCGCGCTTCGTCCAGGCGACCGATCGCGGCCAGTGCGTCGATGTACCAGAACGTGCAGATGGTGAAGCTGGTTTCCGGCTCACCGAAGTCATCCGGCGCCACGTAGCGGTACAGCGCGTTGCCGTGCTTGAGATCGCGGCCAATTGCTTCGACCGTGGCGACGAAGCGCGCATCGGTCGCCTCGATGAAGCCGATGTCGGCCAGCAGCAGCAACGAGGCATCCAGCCGGTGGCCGCCGAAGGTATCGGTGAAGTGGCCGAGTTCCTCGCTCCATGCCTCGCGCAGGATGCGCGTGTGGATGGTGTCGGCGCGCTCACGCCAGTAAGTGGCGCGGTCATCCAGCTTCAGGCGCACCGCGATCTTGCACAGGCGGTCGCACGCGGCCCAGCACATCGCGCTGGTGTAGGTGTGCACTTCGGTGCGGCCGCGGAACTCCCACAGCCCGGCATCGGGTACGTCGTGCAGGGTGAACGCCTGCTCGCCAAGCGGCTCCAGCCGCGCGAACGTATGCGCATCGCCCGGATCCTGCAGGCGACGATCAAAGAACAACTGGGTGGAGGCGAGCACCACGCTGCCGTACACATCGTGCTGGCGCTGCACCCAGGCCAGGTTGCCGCGCCGCACTGGGCCCATGCCGCGGTAGCCGGACAGCGACGCGACTTCGGTTTCCTCCAGCTTGGCTTCGAAGCTGATGCCATACAGCGGCTGCAGGCTGCCATCGGCGGTGGCCAGGTTGAAGATGTAGCCCAGGAACTGCTCCATCGTGCGGGTCGCACCGAGGCGGTTGAGCGTGCGCACCACGAAGGCGGCATCGCGCAGCCAGCAGTAGCGGTAATCCCAGTTGCGGATGCTGCCGGGCGCTTCGGGAATGGAGGTGGTCATCGCGGCGATGATCGCGCCGCTGTCTTCGTACTGGCAGAGCTTGAGCGTGATCGCGCTGCGGATCACCGCGTCCTGCCATTCCAGCGGGATGGACAGATAACGCACCCATTCGCGCCAGTAGTCGCGCGTGCGCTGGAAGGATTCCTGCACGTAGCCACTGAGCGAACGGTTCAGCGATTCGTCCACGCCGAGCACCAGATGCACGGGATGGTTGAGCACGAACGGCAGGCCATCGCGGACGAAACGCAGCGGCACATCGGTGGTCAGGCGCAGCACATGGTCGGGGAGCACCCAACGGATATGGTTGCTGCCCCACGTGGCATCGGGGACGCGGGCGCCCCAGTCGGCCAGCGGACGCGCGCGCACGATGATGCGCGGGTTGCCGGACAGCGGCCGCACCTGGCGGATCAGGCTGACCGGCCGGTAGAAGCGGTCGTTCTGGCGCCAGCGCGGCGCGAAGTCGATGATTTCCAGCGCGCCGCCATGCTTGTCGCGCAGTACGGTGCGCAGGATGGCGGTATTGGTCAGGTAGCTCTGCTCGCTGTCGACCATGTCCTCCAGCTCGATGCCGAAGTCACCGCCTTCCTGTTGATTGGGGCCGAGCAGGGCGCAGAAGGTCGGGTCGCCGTCGAAGGTCGGCAGGCAACTCCAGACGACGCGCGCGTGCTTGTCGATCAGCGCGCCGAAGCTGCCATTGCCGACCACGCCCAGATTCAGATCGGGTTCGCTCATGATGCAGAAAGTCTCGTGTCATGCCGCGGTGGCACACCGGTGGGGGAGACCTGCGCGCGGCGTCAGGGGGCCTTGGGGGTCAAGGCATCAGTAGGCATTCTCGCGAAGCCAGGCGTGCACGCTGCGTATGGTGGGCAGGGCGAACACCGCATCGCTGGGCTCGCGTTCACCGACCAGCACGCTCCAGCCATGCAGGTCGTTGGCGGCGCCGAAGCCGAATTCATCGGTGAGGTCATCGCCGACGAACACCGGCATGCGGTCGCGGAACGGCGGCTGCAGCATCAACTGCCGCATCGCGCGCCCCTTGTCGCTGCCTTCCGGCAGGAACTCGATGACATGGTCGCCGGGCTGCAGCCGGTAGCCGGCATGGCCGCGGATATGCCGCTCTGCGAAGGCGCGCACGTCATTGGCGGCGTGCGGTGCCCCGCGCCAGTGCAGGGCCAGGCTGCGACCCTTGTCCTCGACCAGGACGCCGGGCGTGCCGTGCGCGAACCGCATCGCCTGCTGGTGCAGGGCATGCAGCCATTCGCTGGTATCGGCGGACGGATCGCTGCTCTGCGCGCGCTGTTCATGGTTGCGCAGCTCATGGCCGTGCAACCCGGCGGCGGGCAGGTTCAAGGGAGCGAACAGCGCGTCCAGCTGGGCCAGCGGTCGCCCGCTGATCAGGGCGACCGCGCCATCCAGCCGGTCGCTGATGCGGCCGATGGCTTCACGCACATCGGGCAGCAGGACGACCGACTCGGGGTCGTCCGCGAATTCGATAAGGGTGCCATCCACGTCCAGGAACAGCGCACAGGCATCGTCCAGCAGTGGCGGCGGCGGACGTTGGGGGAAGTCGTTGGCCATAGCGGCCAACATGCCAGCGTGGATGTGATTACCAGGTTAATGATGACCACATCCACGCCGTGATACCGGCCGCTGGCCGGCTGCTCCCCCGTCAGAACGTATAGCGCACGCGCCCGTAGTAATACGCACCATTGCTGCCGATCGGTGACAGCACGTCGTACGGCAGGTTGCCGAAGTAGTAGATGTCGTCGTTGGACAGATCCGAGTAGTTGTCGGTCAGGTTCTGCCCACCCACCGCCACGCTCCACTGCGGGGTGATCTTGTATTCCACTTCGGCATCCAGCTGCCACTCGGCGCCGTAGGTCTGGCGGGGGATGTAGCCATCGCCGAAGTTGAACACGCGGGTCACGCTGCCATACCGGCTCAGACGGCTGGTCAGCGACCAATGATCGTCGGCCCAGCTGGCGGCGAGCGCGGCGCGGGTGCGCGGCGTGGCATCGGTCAGCGTATTGGTTTCTTCCACGCCGAACAGCACGTAGTCCGGATCCAGCGCGAGCAGGCCCGGCGGCGTGGCGAGCACGTTCTTCAGCGTGGTCTTGGTATAGGCATAGGTGCCGGTCAGCACCAGTTCGCCGCCACCCAGCGACTGCCGCCAGTTGCTCACCAGTTCCGCACCGCGGGTACGGGTATCGGCGGCGTTGACGAAGAAGCTGGCGCTCTGCAGGCCGGCCACCCCGAACTGCTGCTGCACGTAGTCGGTCAACGCATCACCGGTGATGCTCTCCGACAGCGCGATGCGGTCATCGATGTCGATCTGGAAGAAGTCCAGCGAGACATCGAAGTGGTCGCCGATGCGGCTGGTGAAGCCCAGGCTGGTGTTGAGCGACTTCTCCGGCTTCAGATCGGTGGCGCCCAGGCCACGCGCGATCGGATTGTTGACCGACAGCACGCGGCCCTGCACCAGTTGGCCGGCCGCGTTGTAGCCGGTGGAGGTCGACTCGTAGCCGATCTGCGCCAGCGACGGCGCGCGGAAGTTGTTGGAGATCGCACCGCGCAGCGCGAAGGCCGGGGTGAATTCGTAGCGCAGGCCCAGCTTGCCGGTGAGCTCACCGCCGAAGTCGTCGCTGTGCTCGTAGCGCGCCGCCAGATCGCTGGAGAAATGCTCGCCGAACTGGCTGGACAGGCTGACATAGGCGCTGGCCACATCGCGCGACAGCGAGGTGGCGTCCTGCGGAGTCAGGCCACCACCGGCCTGCGAGCCGGTCGGGCGATCCGTGAACGGGCCCGCGGCATAGCTGCTCGGGTCACCGGGGCGGGTTTGGTAATGGTCGCGGCGCGCTTCCAGGCCCAGGCCCAGGCTGTGGGTGATGCTGTCGCCCTGCGAGAACACGCGGCCCAGATCGACATTCGCGACGGTCAGTTCATTGCGGTAGTCGCCGGTCTTGAACCGGGTCGGGCTGGTCGGGCCCAGCGAGGCGTTGATCGAGTTGCGCAGGCGGTAGGTGAACGTGTTGATGCCGTAATCCAGGCTGGCATCGTAGTTCCACTCGCCCCACTGGCCCTTCGCACCGGCCACGGCCTGTACGTCGCGGTTTTCGCCTTCGGAGATCGGGCGGTAGCCGTTGGGGTAGACCTGGGCCCAGTTGGCATCGCTGTCTGGATAGCGGAAGTAGTTCGCGCCTTCGCTGTCGCGCTGGTTGAAGGTGGCGAAGCTGTAGAACGTGGAGGTTTCACCGAACGGCAGCTGCGCGTTGTACCAGGCGTTGAGATCCTTGGTCTTGCCGTCGCCGAGCACGTAGTTGCGCTTGCCCTGCAGCGCAAGGTTGGTATCGCTCTGGTCCCACGGCGGGATCTGATCGAAGCCGGCGCGGTTGGTGCCCTCGTGGTTCTTCAGCTCCAGGCCGACGCGCAGGAAGCCGCCGTCGTCGCCCAGTGCGGTACCGACCTTGGCGCTGGCGTAGCTGGTCTGGCCATCGGTGAGGGTGCGGTCGATCGGCTTGAGATCGGTGTGGTTGGCGCCGAAGCTGGCTTCGAACGCGCCACCTTCCGGGGCGTCATCCAGGATCACGTTGATCACGCCGGCCACCGCATCGGAGCCGTACAGCGCGCCGGCGCCATCGCGCAGCACCTCGATGCGCTTGATCGCGCTGACCGGGATCGCGTTGAAATCGACCGGGGTGGTGCCCTTGCCGATCTTGCTGTCGGTGTTGACCAGCGCACTGCTGTGGCGGCGCTTGCCATTGACCAGCACCAGCACCTGGTCGGGCGAGAGCCCGCGCAGCTGGGCGGCACGGATGTGGTCGGCACCGCCGGAGTTGGACTGGCGCGGGAAGTTGAACGAGGGCAGCAGCGCCTGCAGCGCGCTGCCCAGTTCGCCATTGACCACGCCGGCCTTGCGGATGTCCTCGGCGGTGAGCACGTCTACCGGCGAGGTCGATTCCAGCACGGTCCGGTCGACGGCGCGGGTGCCGGTGACGATCACGGTGTCCAGCGTTTTGGCAGTGTTCGGCGCGTCCTGCGCAAGTACGTCCTGGGCCAGCAGGGGGGAGGAGAGGACGAGCGCGATGGCAAGGCCAAGGCGGGACGCGGACGGACGGGACATGCGGACTCCAGCAGGACGACGAGGGGGAGGGACGGGGGAGGGGGGACCGGCGTTGCCGACCAGTGGTCGGTACTACCAATCCATCCGGATGAAGCGATATATTATCTTCGCGTGATCGCCCCGTGTGACGCAAGTCCCATCGCGGTGGTTATCAGCAGATAGCCGTTGGCGATCTGCGCCGGACCCGGATGTCCGGCACGCTCCTTCCCCTGCCTGTCCCCGTGTTTCCGGAGAGTTGTCCATGTCGTTCCGCGCCATTGTGTTTGCCCTGGTCCTGGCCACCAGCGGCTGTGCCACCGCCGCCCCGGCTGCCAAGCCGACCCCGCCCGCCACCGCCACGGCCACCCTGCAGGGCGATGCGGCGCGCCCGGATGCGGCGGCCGGCTGGGTCCGCAGCGAGCTCTATTTCGGGGTGGGGGAAGAAACCGGCGTGGCCGATCGGCCGCAGACCGAAGGCATCACCGACGCGCAGTGGCGCGCCTTCCTCGACAAGCAAGTGACCCCGCGCTTCCCGGACGGCCTGACCGTGTTCGACGCCTACGGCCAGTGGCTGTTCCGCGGTGCGCCCGAGCCAAACCGCCTGCGCACCAAGGTGCTGGTGGTCCTGCACGAGAACACCCCGCAGCGCCGCGCCGACATCGAAGCGATCCGCCTGGCATGGAAACAGGCCACCGGGCACCAGTCGGTGCTGTGGGCACAGCAGGCGGTTGAAGTATCGTTCTGAGCCAGGGCGCCGCGGTGGCGCTGCACGGAGTGATGATGAAACACAGGGATGCGATGCTGGCCGCGCTGTTGATGGGCCTGGCGGTGACGTGCGCGCACGCGCAGGCTGCCGCCCCGGCCCGGCTTCAGCTCGAGGTGGCTGCCGGCGTGCAGGTGCAGGCGACGCTGCAGGACGACGGCGGTATTTCCGTCGTACTGGCACCGTCGGGCAAGCGTCAGGTGCTGCCCGGGGTGACCGACGCGGACGGCAACGCACGCCTGTCCGCCGAGGACGTCGATTTCGATGGCCATCCGGAGCTGGTGGCACGTGCCTCGGTCGGCATGGTCAACGAAGCGGTCGCGGTCTACCGCTACGTTCCAGCGCGACAGGAACTGGTTGCGCTGGCGCCCATCCCGAACGACCGCGCGCAATGCGGTGACCTGATGGGTCTGACCGTGGACGAAGACAACCGCACCCTGAGCAGCAGTTGCCGCAGCGGTCCGATGTGGTACGTGGACCAGTACCGCTACGACGGTGCGCGCCTGTACCTGTACCGTGCCGAGCGCCTGCTGATGCTCGACGACGTGCTCGAGCCTTACGTGTTCATCAAGCAGACCGCCGACAGCGGTCCGCTGGCGGTCTGGAGCACCTTTGATCCTGACGGCAACGTGCTGGAGACCGCCATCGGCGATGGCCTGGAGACGCCGCGTGCCGGCGTGCCACTGCTGCGCATTTCCGGTCATGTGATGGTGGCGCGGCTGCCCCTGTACAGCCGGCCCGGTGATGCCACGACCAAGCGGTATCTGGTGCGCGATGACCGCGTGGAACTGCTGGATGAGCGCGATGGCTGGGTGCAGGTGCGTTATGACAATCCCACACGGGGCGCGGTGGTGGGCTGGGTGAACACGCAGCCGTGATCGGGCGCTGCCACGGGTAAACCCACATGAGTGTCACTTGCCCGGGACTACGCTGACCCTTCCCCCTCGTCGTGGAAGCATGTCATGAGCAAGCGCGTTGCCGAGATCGTGGTTGAAACCCTGCAGGCCGCCGGTGTCCGTCACTGTTACGGCATCGTCGGCGATACCCTCAACTACGTCACCGATGCCATCCACCACAGCGAGATCGAGTGGGTGCACATGCGGCATGAGGAAGTGGCCGCGTTCGCCGCCGGTGCCGAGTCGTTGATCAGCGGGCAGCTCACCGCCTGCGCCGGCTCGTGCGGTCCCGGTGGCCTGCACTTCATCAACGGCGTGTTCGAGACCAACCGCAACCGCGCGCCGATGGTGTTGATCGCCAGCCAGGTGGTCACCGCCGAGCTGGGCATGGAGTTCCCGCAGGAAGTCGATTTCAAGGCGGTGTACGGCAGCTGCAGCGTGTTCTGCGAACAGGTACAGAGCGCAGAACAGGCGCGCCGCGTAGTGACCCTTGCCTGCCAGGCCGCCATCAGCCGCCGCGGGGTGGCGGTGGTGATACTGCCCGCCGACATCAGCGAAGCCGAGGTCAAGCACGATGCGCCGTTCTCGGTGCACTACACCCAGCCGGTGCTGCGACCCTCGGACGACGAACTGCAGCGCATCGCGGCGCTGATCGGCGAGGGCAAGCGGATCGGCATCTATGCCGGCGCCGGCTGCGAGCATGCGCACGATGCGCTGGTCGCCCTCGGGGCCCGGCTCAAGGCGCCGATCGCGCATACCTCGCGCGCGAAGGATTTCGTGGAGTACGACAACCCGTACAACATGGGCATGACCGGCATCTTCGGCATCGAGTCCGGGTATCACACGCTGATGGCCTGCGACACGCTGCTGCTGCTCGGCGCGGACTTCGCGTGGGGCCAGTACTACCCGGACAAGGCCACGTTGATCCAGGTGGATCGCGATGGCAGCCATCTTGGCCGCCGGCATCCCGTGAACCTTGGCGTGGTCGGTGACATCGGCCCGACCCTGGAGGCGCTGCTGCCGTTGCTGCCCGAGCGCGAGGACCGCAGCTTCCTGGACGAATGCCTGCAGCACCGGGAGAAGGCGCTGGCCACGCGGGCCAAGGAAGAACAGCCGGGCGAGGGCGAGCTGATCCACCCGCAGCACCTGACCGCGCTGATCGACCGCCATGCCGCCGATGATGCGCTGTTCACTGCCGACGGCGGCTCGCCGATGGTCTGGATCCTGCGCCATATCCGCGTCAACGGCCGCCGCCGCACGCTGACCAGCCTGCTGCACGGCACGATGGCCAACGCGATGCCGCAGGCGCTGGGCCTGCAGAAGGCCTATCCGGGCCGACAGGTGATCTCGCTGTCCGGTGACGGCGGCCTGGCGATGCTGCTCGGCGACCTGCTCACCGCCGTGCAGGAAAACCTGCCGATCAAGGTGGTGGTCTACAACAACAGCTCGCTGAACTTCGTGGAGCTGGAGCAGAAGGTCGAAGGCCTGCTGGACAACTACACCGATCTGAAGAACCCCGATTTCGGCCGGCTGGCCGAAGTGATTGGTTTCTACGGGCGCACGGTCACCCGCTCGGACGACCTGGAGCAGGCCGTGCAGGACATCCTGGCCCATCCCGGCCCGGCGCTGCTGGACGTGCACACCAGCCCGACCGAACTGGTGATGCCGCCGCAGGTGGAGGCCAAGCAGGTGGCCGGTACTGCCCTGTACGCCGCCAAGGCGCTGCTGAGCGGGCGGGTCGGGGATGTGCGGGACCTGCTGGCGAACAACTTCCTCAACAAGCCCTGATCCCCACGCGGTCCGGTAGTGCCGCGTCCCCCGTCGGCGGGCGTCTCCCGGTGTTCCATTCATGCGCCTGTTACTGGGGGCGGGGAGGCCCTACCATCGGCTACCCCCTCCCCACGGCCGCCCTGCGCATGTCCGCCACTGCTCCCGTCCGCTCCGGACGTCCCCGCTGGTTCGTTGCCGGCGATCTCAACGGCTTCTTCGGCCTGGTGGTCGACAACCTGTCGATCCTCGGCTTCATCGCGATGGCACTGGTCGGCATCTTCCAGTTCCCGGCCGATGTGGTCTTCGGCCGCATGTTCCCGGGCACCGCCTTCGGCGTGCTGGTCGGCAACGTGCTCTACACCTGGATGGCCCGACGCCTGGCCGCGCGCACCGGTCGTGACGATGTCACCGCGATGCCGCTCGGCCTGGATGCGCCCACCAGCATCGGCATGGCGCTGCTGGTGCTCGGCCCGGCCTTCCTCGCCTTCAAGGGACAGGGCCTGGCACCGCACGATGCGGCCATCGCCACCTGGCAGCTGGGCATGGCCTCGCTGGTGATCATGGGCGTGCTGAAGGTGATCCTCTCGTTCTTCGGCGAAGCGGTCACCCGCGCGCTGCCGCGTGCCTCGCTGCTGGGCTCCATCGCCGGTATCGCGATCGTGCTGATGGGCTTCCTGCCGCTGCTGGAAACGCTGCGCTCGCCGATCGTCGGGTTCGTCACGCTGGGCCTGCTGCTGTACGTGCTGATCGCCAAGCGCAAGCTGCCGATCCGCGCGCCCGGCGTGCTGGTCGCGTTCGTGTTCGGCACGATCCTGTATTACGGCCTCGGGCTTGCCGGGCTGGGTGCACCGGGCTTCAAGGTGCCCGAGTGGGTGCCGCCGCAGGTGGTGCTGCCGTGGCCGACGCTGGGCTTCATCGATGGCCTGCCGACCGCGATCACCTACCTGCCGCTGCTGCTGCCGTTCGGCCTGCTGATGGTGGTGGGCGGCATCAACGTCTCCGAGAGCGCGCGCGCGGCCGGTGACGATTACCGCACCCGCGACATCCTGCTGGTGGAAGCCATCGCCACGCTGGTGGCCGGCTTCTGCGGCGGTGTGGCGCAGACCACACCGTACATCGGCCAGCCCGCCTACAAGCACATGGGCGCGCGCAGCGGTTACACGCTGCTGACCGGCCTGTTCGTCGGCATCGGCGGCATGCTGGGCGTGATTTCGGGGCTGGTGCAGTGGCTGCCGCTGGCCGTGCTGGCCCCGATCATCGTGTACGTGGCGATCGACATCACCACCCAGGCCTTCCAGGCCACGCCGCGCGAACATGCCGGCGCGATGGTGCTCGGTTTCCTGCCCTCGGTGGCCTACCTGCTGGCGATCAAGGCGCCGGGCTGGATCGCACCGGAACAGCTGGCAGCGATGACCACCACCCTGGACGGGCATGGCCTGCCGGAGCTGGCGGTGATCTTCACCCTGGGCAATGGCTTCATCATCACCTCGATGCTGTGGATCGCCGCTGTGGTGGCGATGATCGACGGGAAGCTGCTGCGCGCCTCCGGGTTCCTGCTGGTGGCTGCGGCGCTGACGCTGTTCGGCCTGATCCACTCGGTGGACCCGCGCGGTGGCATCTACCTGCCGTGGCAGCTGGAAGGACTGCCGAAGATCATCAGCTGGCAGTTCACCGGCGCGTATGTGGCGCTGGCCGGGTTGCTGGCGCTGCTCTCGCTGCAGAAGCAGCCTGCGGAGCGTGCGTAACGCCCCGGTAGTGCCGGCCGCTGGCCGGCTGCTTTTCCTTGCGCTCACGACCCACGGTCGTGAGCTGCCGAATGGGCCGTTCTGCTGCGGAGCCGGCCAGCGGCCGGCACTACGTGCTCACGACCAACGGTCGTGAGCTACCGCTGCACGCGTCGCGGCCGCCGGCGAGGCATCATTGCTCGCCATCCAGCTCCGGGTAATGCCGGAAGATGCCGTTGGTGTTGAACGGCAGACGCCGTTCGGAAGCGAGGTACGCGGCGATGTTGGGCCGGGTCTCCACGCGGTCCTTCAAAGCACGCAGTTGCGGCAGCGTGGGCCACAGCGCCTGCATGCGGCGCGGGAACATGTAGTCCAGCCCGCTCAGCAGCTGGAACAGCGACAGATCCACGTAGGAATGCTCACGCAGCGGATGCCGCCCGCCATTGTGCTTGAGCACGCTTTCGAAATACGTCAGGAACTTGGGCATGCGCTCGCCGCGCATCGACGCGGCGCGCGCCTTGGCTTCGTGCTTCTGATCCTCGTAGTACTTCGACGCAGCGATGGGGTGATGGGTGTCGTGCACCTCGGCGACCAGATCGGCGATGGTCAATTGCAGCTGGAGTGCCTGCTGCCGCCGTGAGCTGGCGTCGGGCACCAGGCCGAGCGTCGGTCCCAGATGATCCAGGATCGCGCCGACCTGGGCGATGACCTGCTTGCCCGTGCGTAGAAAGGGCGGAGCGAACGGCTGCAGACCCTCGACCTTGCCGTCCAGGTACGGCTGCATCACGGCATCGCCGTGCACGCGCGCCATGTCGGTGTAGCCGGCGCCGGCATCCTCAAGCGCGAGGCGGACAAACTCGCCGCGACCCTGGATGCCGGTCCAGTAATACAGTTCGTAATGCATGCCGCCACTCCGTGCCGAATCGGCCTTCAGCATGACCCGCGCTGTCGAAAGCAGGCGTGAGTGCAGCGTGGTTCCCGTGCTAGGGTCGAGCGGGGATGCAGACGGGAGTACGCGATGCGGAGATGGGTGCTGGGCATGTGCGTAGCGGTGATGCCGGCCACGGTAGCGGCCGATCCGGTGGCGCTGCACGATGGGTTCGGCTACAGCGACGCGGTGCTGCGCGCGGAGCTGACCACGCTGCGCGACATGAGCGGCGCACCCGGTCCGCGGCGTCACCTGGGCGCGGCCGGGTACCACCGCGTCCGTGGTGAACTGGCCGCTTCCAACCGTGCAGCACGCCAGTGCCTGGAGGAAACCCGGGATGCCCCACCCGCATTGCAGGGTCTGGCGTTCCTGTGCGAGTCCACCCTCGCGGGCAATGCGCTGATCGAGGGCGATATCGCCGGATGGGCGAGCCTGATGTTGCGCGTGCGCGAGGACTACCAGCGCACCATCGTGCCGATGCTCAGGGCCGGCGATGAAGTACCCGATGTCACCCGGCCGGCATTCGCGTCCTTCACCACCTGGCCGCGCAGCGCGCTGCCCGCAGCCGAGCGGGCGCAGGACGTGGCGGTGCCGATCCAGTTCAGCAATGAGCTGCCCTCGGTGACGCTCACCCTGCACGGCACGCGCGATGGCGCGCCGGTCGCCCACGAGGCGGCCTTCATCGTCGATACGGGTGCCCCGCGCTCGCATATCAGCCGCGGGCTGGCCGACTCGCTTGGTTTGGCGGTGACGGAGAACTTCGTGGTGTCGCGCATCCTCGAGGGCGATATCCAGCAGGCGGGCCTGGTGGCACCGATCGATATCGAGTTGGGTGGGCAGCGGGTGGGTGATGTGTCGTTCAACAGCGAACCCACGCGCGAGCTCAACCTGATCGGGCTGGACGTACTGCGTGCGCTGGGGCGGATCACGCTCTCGCGTGAAACGCTGACCCTGCTGGGGGCACAGTCGCCGGCCGCGTGCACGCGCCGGATGGCAGTGACCTCGTCGCTGTGGGGACCGTTCCAGCAACAGCGCTTTCCCATCCGCGGCCAGGACAACAACCTGATGCTGGTCGATACTGGCTTCAACGGAGCCTTCCAGATGCGCGGCGCGCCACGCTCGTCGGTGCCCGCTGCCGCGATCCAGCGCAAGAACGTCATCACCACCCGCGGGGCGGAGGACATCGAGTACGCCCAGGCCAATACCCCTCTGCAGCTGACCGACACCGTGACCCACATTCCGGTGGATATCGCCTTCCAGCCCCCGGATCTGTTTCCCTCGTCCTGGCGGATCGGCTATGGCGTCACCGGCGGCTATGAGGTGTTTCTAGACCTGCCTGGCGGCATCGGCTGCCTGCTGCCGCGTCCGGCCGAGCCGCCCCTGCTGGGCAGGCCTCCGACGGCCTGACCACGCCTGAATCGGCATCTCATCCACCCTTGAAACACGCGCGCGTAACCGCATCTCAGGGACAGTGCTGGCACGGCCAGCCCCGTTTACATCGAGGACAAGAACATGCGGATGGACAAGCTCACCTCGCGTTTCCAGCAGGCGCTGGCCGACGCGCAGTCGCTGGCCGTGGGCCGCGACCACAACATCATCGAACCGGTACATGTGTTCAGCGCCCTGCTGGACCAGCAGGGCGGCAGCACGCGCCCGCTGCTGGCCCAGGCCGGTGTCAACGTGCCGGTATTGCGCGAACGCTTGAATGAAATCCTGGAGGCCCTGCCCAAGGTCTCCGGGCAGGAAGGCAACCTGTCGATCGGCAACGATCTGAACCGGCTGCTCAACAACACCGACAAGCTGGCCCAGCAGCACGGCGATGCCTTCATCGCCAGCGAGTGGTTCGTGCTGGCCGCGGTGGACGATGGCGGCACCCTGGGCATGGCGCTGCGCGCCGCCGGTGCCGACAGGAAGAAGATCGAGACCGCCATCGACAAGGTGCGCGGCGGCGAGACCGTGCAGTCGGAAAACGCCGAAGACCAGCGCCAGGCGCTGGAGAAGTACACCATCGACCTGACCGCGCGGGCCGAGAGCGGCAAGCTGGATCCGGTGATCGGCCGCGATGAGGAGATCCGTCGCACCATCCAGGTCCTGCAGCGCCGCACCAAGAACAACCCGGTGCTGATCGGCGAACCCGGCGTGGGCAAGACCGCCATCGTCGAAGGCCTGGCCCAGCGCATCATCAACGACGAAGTGCCCGAAGGCCTGCGTGGCAAGCGCGTGCTCTCGCTGGACATGGGCGCGCTGATCGCCGGCGCCAAGTTCCGCGGTGAGTTCGAAGAGCGCCTGAAGGGCGTGCTCAACGACCTGGCCAAGAGCGAAGGGCAGGTGATCCTGTTCATCGACGAGCTGCACACCATGGTCGGTGCGGGCAAGGCCGATGGCGCGATGGATGCCGGCAACATGCTCAAGCCGGCGCTCGCCCGCGGTGAACTGCACTGCGTCGGTGCGACCACCCTGGACGAATACCGCAAGTACATCGAAAAGGACGCTGCGCTGGAGCGCCGCTTCCAGAAGGTGCTGGTGGGCGAGCCGAGCGTGGAAGACACCATCGCGATCCTGCGCGGGCTCAAGGAAAAGTACGCCGTGCACCATGGTGTGGAAATCACTGACCCGGCGATCGTCGCGGCGGCCACGCTGTCGCACCGTTACATCGCCGACCGGCAGCTGCCCGACAAGGCCATCGACCTGATGGACGAGGCTGCCTCGCGCATCCGCATGGAGATCGACTCCAAGCCGGAGGAACTGGACCGCCTGGAGCGGCGCCTGATCCAGCTCAAGATCCAGCGTGAAATGCTCAAGAAGGAAAAGGACGATGCCTCGCGGCAGCGCCTGGCCGATCTTGAGAATGACATCGATGCGCTGGAGCGCGAGTTCTCCGATCTCAACGAAATCTGGAAGTCGGAGAAGGCAACGCTGCAGGGCGCGACCCGGATCAAGGAACAGATCGAACAGGCCAAGCTGGAGCTGGAATCGGCCCAGCGCCGCCAGGATTTCGGCCGCATGAGCGAGATCCAGTACGGGCAGCTGCCGCAGCTGGAAAAGCAGCTGGCGGCCGCGCAGGAAGTGGAAACCAGCGAGTTCAAGCTGGTGCAGGATCGGGTCACCGCCGAAGAGATCGCCGAGGTGGTCTCGCGTTGGACCGGCATCCCGGTCAACCGCATGCTGGAAGGTGAGCGCGACAAACTGCTGCGCATGGAAGACATGCTGCACAACCGCGTGGTGGGCCAGGAAGAGGCGATCAAGGTGGTGTCCGATGCGGTGCGGCGCTCGCGTGCGGGCCTGTCCGATCCGGATCGCCCGAGCGGCTCGTTCCTGTTCCTGGGTCCGACCGGCGTGGGCAAGACCGAACTGTGCAAGGCGCTGGCCGAATTCCTGTTCGACAGCAGCGACGCGATGATCCGCATCGACATGAGCGAGTTCATGGAGAAGCACAGCGTCGCGCGCCTGATCGGTGCGCCTCCGGGCTATGTAGGCTACGAAGAAGGTGGCTACCTGACCGAGGCGGTGCGCCGTCGCCCGTACTCGCTGATCCTGCTGGACGAAGTGGAGAAGGCGCATCCGGACGTGTTCAACATCCTGCTGCAGGTGCTCGACGACGGCCGCCTGACCGATGGCCAGGGCCGCACGGTGGACTTCCGCAACACTGTCATCGTGATGACCTCCAACCTGGGCTCGCACCAGATCCAGGACATGAGCAGTGATGACAGCCCGGAGGCCTACATGCAGATGAAGGCGGCGGTGATGGGCGTGGTGCAGGCGCATTTCCGCCCGGAATTCATCAACCGCCTGGACGACATCGTCGTGTTCCATCCGCTGGACAAGGTGCAGATCAAGCAGATCGCCCGCATCCAGATGCAGGGCCTGGAGAAGCGCCTGGCCGAGCGTGGCCTGCGCATCGAGGTCAGCGACGACGCCTTCCAACTGCTGGGCAACGTCGGCTTCGATCCGGTCTACGGCGCCCGCCCGCTCAAGCGTGCGATCCAGTCGCAGCTGGAGAACCCGCTGGCGCAGAAGATCCTCTCCGGCGAGTTCCTCAACGGCGATGTGATCCGGGTCGATGCGGCCGAGGGCAAGCTGGTGTTCGTGAAGGGCTGAGCCCTGCGCGCACCGGCGGCCTGATAACCGTTGGGCCTCACACCATGCATGTTTGGCATGAACCCCCGCTTCGGCGGGGGTTTTTTGTTCGGTATCGTCGGCATTCACCTGGAGACGATGCGATATGTCCGAACACGGCAGTCCCGAATCACAGTGGCGCGCGGAGACCATCGCGGTGCATGGCGGTTACCGGCCCGATCCCACCACCCGCGCGGTGGCGGTGCCGATCTACCAGACCGTGGCCTACGCCTTCGATGACACCCAGCATGGCGCGGACCTGTTCGACCTGAAGGTGCCGGGCAACATCTACACCCGCATCATGAACCCGACCACCGATGTGCTGGAGCAGCGCATCGCCGCGCTCGAGGGCGGCATCGGCGCGCTCGCACTGGCCTCGGGCCAGGCCGCGATCACCTACGCGATCCAGACCATCGCCGAGGCCGGCGACAACATTGTCTCGGCCAGTGCGCTGTACGGCGGCACCTACAACCTGTTCGCGCACACGCTGCCGCAGTTCGGGATCGAGACGCGCTTTGCCGACTATCGCGATCCGCAGGCGTTCGGCGCGCTGATCGATGACCGCACCAAGGCGGTGTTCGTCGAGTCCATCGGCAACCCGCGCGGCAACATCACCGACATCGAAGCGGTGGCGAAGATCGCACATGCGCATGGTGTGCCGCTGATCGTGGACAACACGGTGGCGACGCCGTACCTGCAGCGCTCGTTCGATTTCGGCGCGGACATCGTGGTGCATTCGCTGACCAAGTACCTCGGTGGGCATGGCACCAGCCTGGGCGGGGCGATCGTGGATTCCGGGCGCTTCCCCTGGGCCGAGCACAAGCAGCGCTTCCGCCGCTTGAACGAGCCGGACGTGAGCTACCACGGCGTGGTCTACACCGAGGCACTCGGGCCGGCCGCCTACATCGGCCGCGCGCGGGTGGTGCCGCTGCGCAATACCGGTGCGGCGATCTCACCGTTCAATTCCTTCCTGATCCTGCAGGGCATCGAAACGCTGGCACTGCGGCTGGACCGTATCAACGCGAACACCCTGGCCGTGGCCAAGCACCTGCAGGGCCACGCGAAGGTCGCCTGGGTCAACTACGCCGCGTTGCCCGATCACCCCGAACACGCGCTGGTGCAGAAGTACCTGCGCGGGCACGGCTCCGGCGTGCTGACCTTCGGGCTGCCGGGTGGGCGTGCGGCCGGTGCGCGTTTTCTGGACGCGCTGCAGTTGTTTACCCGGCTGGTGAACCTGGGCGATGCCAAATCACTGGCCACGCATCCCGCCTCGACCACGCACCGGCAGTTGGATGCGGCCGAGCTGGAGAAGGCGGGGGTCAGCGAAGACACGGTGCGCTTGTCGGTCGGCATCGAGCACATCGACGACCTGCTGGCGGATCTGGAGCAGGCGTTGGCCAAGGCGTAGCGGCAGGACCCACGGCGGCCGGTGCGGGCCGGCCGCCGTGGTAGTTTTGGCGCGGCGCCATGCGCGGGGTCAGCATCCTCGGACGTTCCTGCAACTGCGCAAGATCGGCCACGCGCAGGAGCGCGGCACGGCGCACGCTGAGCGTCACCTAGAGAGGGAGCCCGCCATGCGCCGCATTGCCCAGATCCGCCAGAGCCACGGTATCGACCGCGTCATCGCCCATCTGCAGACATGCCTGCGCGCCGGTGATCCCTTGCCGGATCTGGAGGCACTGGCCGCGATCGCGCACCAATCGCCGTTCCACTTCCATCGCCTGTATCGCGCGCTGACCGGCGAAACGCCCGGGCGCACCGTGGCCCGCCTGCGCTTGCTGCAGGCACTGACGCTGCTCGGCCAGGCCGACAGCCGCGTCACCGAGGTCGCGCTCAACGTCGGCTTCGAAAGTCCGCAGGCGCTGGCCCGAGCCTGCCGCCAGGCACTGGATGCCACGCCCACCCGCCTGCGCGAGGACACCGCGCTGCGCAGCCACTGGCAGCAGCGGCTGTCACTGCCGGCCGGCGATCACGCAGACGGGACGGTACCCATGCAGGTCACGGTGACCACGCTGGAACCGTTCGATGTGGTCGCGCTACGCACGCAAGGGGCCTTCGATGATCTGGATCAGGCCTTCGGCGAGATCTTCACCTGGGCCGCCGAGCAGGGCTGGGTCGAACAGCTGCAGCAGCTGATCGGCATCGCACGGACGGACCACCGCGACGCACCGGCGCAGGACTGCGTATTCGATTGCGCAATGGGCTTCGGGCGCACGCCGCAGGCGCTACCGGCTCCGCTGCGTGCGCTGACGCTGGGCGGTGGCACGTATGCCGTGCTGCGCCATGTGGGCAGTTACGCGGGCCTGGAAGCGGCCACTGATGCCCTGCTACGCGACTGGCTGCCCGACAGTAGCCACGCCCTGCGCGATGCGGAGCTGTATTACCACTACCTGGATGATCCGGAGGAAGTGCCCGAGGCCATCCTCCGCGCGGATATCTGCGTACCGGTCGCGTAGCGGCCCTCACACCACCGGAATGCTGTGCTGCTGACCCATCGTGCGGTACGGCGGGGTGGACATCACCATCTCGGCCAGCGAGTAGGCCAGTTCGCGCTCGGCCATCACCGTGCCGTCGGCACCGTGGGCGAGCAGGTGCTTCACCTCGGCATCGCTGTGCGCGCGTGCCAGCAGGGTCAGGCCGGGGTTGAGCGCGCGCAGCTTGGCCAGCGTCTCACCGGCCTCCAGCGGCTGCGGGATCGCCAGCACGGCGATCTTGGCGCGCTCGGGATGCGCTTCGGCCAGTACGCGGTCGGACGCGGCGCTGCCGCGGATACCGGGCAGCCCGGCCGCGTGCGCTTCGGCGACGTGTTCCTTGTTGTCGTCGATGATCATCACCGGCACGCCACGGTCGCGCAGGACCTGCGCCAGCGCGCTGCCGACGCGGCCGTAGCCGATCACGATGGCGTGGTCGTGCAGATCCAGCGACGGGCCCGGCGGCAATTCCGTCTCCACGGTGGTGGGGGCGGTTTCCTGGTTTTTGAGCAGCCAGCGGTCGAGCAGGCCGAACACCAGCGGGTTGAGCATGATCGAGATCAGCGCACCGGCCAGCACCAGCGCCTGGCCTGTCGGCGGCAGAATCTTCAGGGTCACGCCGAGGCCGGCGATGATGAAGGCGAATTCGCCGATCTGCGCCAGGCTGGCCGAAATGGTCAGCGCGGTACCGGTCGGGTGGCCGAAGGCCCGTACGATCACGAACGCGGCGGCGGATTTGCCGAACATGATGATCGCGGCGGTCGCCAGCACCTGCCACGGATGCTCGATCAGGATGGCCGGATTGAACAGCATGCCGACCGAGACGAAGAACAGCACCGCGAAGGCGTCGCGCAGCGGCAGCGAATCGTTGGCGGCCTTGTGGCTCAGCTCGGATTCGTTGAGCAGCATGCCGGCGAAGAACGCGCCCAGTGCGAAGGACACGCCGAACAGCATGGCCGAGCCGAACGCCACGCCCAGCGCGATCGCCAGCACGGCCAGGGTGAACAGCTCGCGCGAACCGGTCCCGGCGATGCGCTCCAGGATCCACGGAATCACCCGGCGCCCGACTACCAGCATCACCGCCACGAACAGCCCCAGCTGCACGAAGGTCCAGCCGATGCTGGCCAGCACGCTGCCGACGGTATGGGTTTCATTGGCCGCATCCGGGCCGAACACGCCGGCCAGCACCGGCATCATCACCAGGGCCAGGACGCAGGCCAGGTCTTCCACGATCAGCCAGCCGATGGCGATCTTGCCGCGCGTGGTTTCCAGCAGGCGCCGTTCCTCCATCGCGCGCAGCAGCACCACGGTACTGGCGGTGGCCAGCGAGAAACCGAACACCACGCCGTAGATCACCGGCCAGCCCATCAACGCGGCAAGGCCCCAGCCGAGCAGGGTGGCGACCAGGATCTGGCCGATCGCACCCGGGATGGCGATCGCTTTGACCTCCATCAGGTCTTTGAGCGAGAAGTGCAGACCGACCCCGAACATCAGCAGCATCACGCCGATCTCGGCCAGCTGGTTGGCCAGCGCCTGGTCGGCAACGAAGCCCGGGGTGAACGGCCCTACGCAGATGCCTGCAATCAGATAACCGACGAGCGGAGACAACCGCAGCTTGTTGGCCAGCGCGCCGAGTATGAAGGCGAGCCCCAGGCCAACGGCAACGATGTTGATCAGGTCGGTGTCATGGTGCATCGGGGCTCGCAGAAATAGGGGATGCCCCGATTTTCACCGATGCGGCCGGTCCGGGCAAACATCGGCGACCGCAATGCTGCTATGTCCCCGTGGTCAGGTCATATGCTGTCCGGGACAGCCCGTGCGTTGAAGGGTGAATGCGCGGAATCCCGGTTTCCTGCGGCCAAAACGCACATGCCCCGGCGAACCGGGGCATGTGGTTTATCAGGCAGATTTATTTACCACTTGTAGGTCACGCGACCGTACACGTACGCGCCGTTGAACCCGTACGGCGAGTAGTTGCTGTACGGCAGCATGCCCCAGGTGGAGTTCTGCAGGTCCACGGTGCGGTCCGGATACTGGTCCAGGATGTTGTCCGCGCCCAGGGTCAGGGTCCAGTTCTCGCTCGGCTTGTAGCTGGCCGAGGCATCGAGGACCCACGAGGCGTCATAGGTCTGGTCGCGCAGGGCGGTGGCCGAATTGCGCACCGTGAACGAGCCGTAGCGGGTGGCCGCCAGGTTGAGGTCCCAGTGGTCGGTGCGCCAGGTGCCGCTGAGGATGGCCTTGTCGCGCGGGTAGCTGTCCTCGATGCGGCCGATCTCATCACGCCCGATCAGCGACTGGGTGATGCCCAGCGCGCCGAACACCGCCGGTGAGCCGATGAACTTCTTCACCTCGGTCTCGTTGTAGCTGTAGGCGGCGGTCAGTTCCAGCGAGCTGGCAGCAAAGGGAATCGTGTAGCTGGAGACCGCATCCACGCCGCGGGTGCGGGTGTCCACACCGTTGGTGAAGTAGGAGAACGCGGTGACGCCCGGCAGCCCCAGGCCGGCAAGCAGCGAATTGGCGGCGGTATTGGTGGTGATGTTGGTCGACAACACGATGCGATCGTCGATGTCGATCTGGTACGCATCCACGGTCAGGTACAGACGATCCACCGGCTGCAGCACCAGGCCCAGGCTGTAGGAGGTCGAGCTTTCGGCCTTCAGCGGGCTGGCGCCGAGCGCCTGCGCGGCCGGGCTGGTGGTCGGGAAGGTGCCGCGTTCTACGAACACGCCGTTGACGATCGTGCTGGTGACGGCCTGGTAGCTCTGCTGGGCCAGCGACGGGGCGCGGAAGCCGCTGGAGGCGGTGGCGCGCAGGGCGACCTTGTCGGTGAAGGCGTAACGTGCGGAGAGCTTGCCGGAGAACTTGTCGCCGAAGTCCGAGTAGTCCTCATAGCGGCCGGTGGCACCGGCGGAGAACTTGTCGGTGAGGTCCGCTTCCAGGCCTACGTAGACAGCGTAGTTGTCGCGGTCGGCATCCACCGCGTTGAGCGGAGTGAAGCCGCCGAAGCCCTGTGCACCGCTGCCGGTGTACGAGTTCAGTTCACCGGCCGACTGCTCCCAGGTTTCCTTGCGGTATTCACCGCCGAAGGACAGCGTGACCGGGTAGGCCAGGCCCCAATCCAGGGTCTTGGTCACATCGGCATTGACGATGTTCTGGGTGTACTCCAGCGCGCCGTCGTAGAACGAGCGCGGGCTGTTCACGCCGAGTGCGTAGTTGATGCTGTTGCGGGTGTGGAAGTCGATCTTGTTGGCGCCGTAGTTGTAGCTGACGTCCCAGTTCCAGCCGCTGTCCGTATCGCCCTTGACCCCGGCGACCAGCGAACGGTCCTTGGAATACTGATTGATCTGCGGCACGAACCCATCCGGGTAGGTCTGCGCCAGCAGCGCGCCCTGGTTGAGGTTGTTGCGCGAGCGGTAGAACGCGAACGAGGTGATGTCACGGTTGCTGGCCATCGCCGTGGCATAGGCCGAGACGTGGTCGCTGAACTGGAAGCTGGCGTTGGCCGACGCGGCGGTCGCATCCACCTGCGGGTCGCCGACCACGAAGGTGGTCTGGCCGATGTCGGGGAAGTTGCTGGTGTTCGGCACGGTGCCCTGGTACGGGCCGGCACGGTTGCTCTCGTCCTGCTGGACGATCTGGCCGGCCACATGCACGCTGCCGCGGCCGTCGGCGAAGCCGATGCCGGTATCGCCGGAGAGCTGGTACTTGTTGCCGTCACCGGCCGAGTACTGGCCGGCATCCAGCGCCAGGCTGCCGCCGGAGGACGAGCCCTTGAGCACGATGTTGATCACGCCGGCAATGGCATCCGAGCCGTACTGCGCCGAGGCGCCGTCGCGCAGCACTTCCACGCGCTCGATCGAGGCGATCGGAATCGCGTTGATGTCCACTGCCGACGAGCCACGGCCGATGCTGCCGTTGACGTTGATCTGCGCGGAGGTGTGGCGGCGCTTGCCGTTGACCAGCACCAGCACCTGGTCCGGGGAGAGGCCGCGCAGCTGCGCCGGGCGGATGCCGCTGGTGCCATCGGTCAGTGCCGGGCGCGGGAAGTTCAGCGAGGGCAGGGCGCGGGCCAGCGCGGTGGCCAGCTCGGTGGTCCCGGTGGACTGCAATGCCTCGGGGGTGATGATGTCGATCGGCGACTGGGACTCGGCCACGGTGCGGTCGGCCACGCGGGTGCCGGTGACGATGATGGTGTCCAGGGTGTTGGCCGCGGTGCGGGCGGGGGCGTCCTGGGCGGTGGCGGCGAAGCTGGACATACCGAGCGCGACAGCTACGGCGGCGGCGAGCGTACTGGTCTTGCGGTTCATCAGGATGTGGCTCCGGTAGTGACGGTGCTGCACCAAAGCGACATGACGACATCGAGGATCGGGTCAGCGAAGGCGGGTGTTGCGGTGCGCAATAGACGAATTAACGGGATATTCATCGCTTGTCAAATTTTCGCCGTTTTCGGAAAAAACGTTGCAGAAGCAACCATTTGCGTGCGGCATTGGATTCGACAGGAGGGTCCCGGGGAAGCGCAGGCGGGGTCGTGGGAGAGAGGAACGAGACCCGCCGCGCATCCCGGGGCGCGTCAAGTATTCGTTAACGTTAGAATTACGTCGCAGGAAAGGTGCTCACCAGCACATTCCATTCCGTTATATGGACCCCCAAGATGATCTCCCTTCGTAACTTCGCCTTGCGCCGTGGCGAGCGGCTGCTGTTGTCCAACGTCGACCTGACCCTGCACGCGGGGTACCGCGTCGGCGTGGTCGGCCGCAATGGCGCCGGCAAGTCCAGCCTGTTCGCTGCCGTGAAGGGCGAGCTGGAGGCGGACAAGGGCGACGTCGATCTGCCCGGCAAGATTCGCATCGCCAGCGTGGCCCAGGAAACCCCGTCGCTGCCCGACCCGGCGCTGCAGTTCGTGCTGGAGGGTGACACCGAGGTGGCCGCCGTGATGCGCGACGAGGCCGCGGCTGCGGCGCGTGAAGACTGGGAGGCGGTGGCCACCGCCCATCAGCGGATGGCCGAGATCGGCGCCTATGACGCGGAAGCGCGCGCCGGCAAGCTGCTGCATGGCCTGGGCTTCCCGGCCGAGACCCACTCGCGCGCGGTGTCCTCGTTCTCCGGCGGCTGGCGTGTGCGCCTGAACCTGGCGCGCGCGCTGATGATGCCCAGCGACCTGCTGCTGCTCGACGAACCGACCAACCACTTGGATCTGGACGCCGTGTTCTGGCTGGAGCAGTGGCTGCTCAAGTACCCGGGCACCCTGCTGCTGATCTCGCATGACCGCGAGTTCCTGGACAACGTGGCCACCCACACCCTGCATCTGCACGGGGGCGGCGCCAAGCTGTACGTCGGCGGCTACACCGATTTCGAGCGCCAGCGTGCCGAACAGCTGCGTCAGCAGCAGCTCGCCCACGACAAGGAACAGGCCGAGCGCGCGCATCTGCAGAGCTTCATCGATCGCTTCAAGGCGCAGGCCAGCAAGGCCGCGCAGGCGCAGAGCCGCATGAAGCGCCTGGCCAAGCTGGCCGGTACCGAAGCAGTGCGTGCCGAGCGCGAGTTCCGCATCGAATTCGCGCCGCCGGCCAAACTGCCGTTCTCGCTGATCCGCCTGAACCATGTCGAGGCCGGTTACGGCGCCGATTCGGTGATCCTGAGCAACGTGGGCTTTGGCCTGGAGGCTGGCCAGCGCATCGGCCTGCTCGGCCCGAACGGTGCCGGTAAGACCACCCTGGTGAAGACCCTGGTGGGCGAGCTGGACCCGATCAGTGGCGAGCGTGCCGCGCATCCGGACCTGCGCATCGGGTACTTCGCCCAGCACACGGTGGAGTCGCTGCACGAAGGGCAGTCACCGATGGAGCACTTCCGCGACCTGGCCCCGGACGCACCGAACCAGTCCTTCCGCGATTTCCTCGGCAAGTGGAACTTCGCCGGCGACCGCGCGTTTGAACCGGTGGACGGCTTCTCCGGTGGCGAACGCGCGCGCCTGGCCCTGGCGCTGATCGCCTACCAGCAGCCGAACGTGCTGCTGCTCGACGAACCGACCAACCACTTGGACCTGGAAATGCGCGAAGCGCTGGCCGAAGCACTGGCCGACTTCGAAGGCGCGATCGTGATGGTCTCGCATGACCGCCATCTGATCGGTCTGGTCTGCGACACGTTCTGGCGGGTAGCCGATGGCGTGGTCGAGCCGTTCGACGGCGATCTGGATGCCTACGCGGCGTGGCTGCGTTCGCGTCCGGCCGCACAGGGCACCAAGCAGAAGATGGCCGCGGCCGCACCGGAGCCGGTGCCGCCGACCCCGCCGCTGCCTGCGCGCAAGCCGGCCAACCCGCACAAGCTGGCCGCCGCCGAAGCCAAGGTGGGCGAGCTGGAAGCGCTGCTGGCCGATCTGGACCGCCAGCTGGCCGATCCCTCCAACTATGCCGATGCGACCCGCATGGCCGTGCTTGGCCGTGACCGCGAAGCGACCGCCACCCTGCTCAGCAAGGCCGAGCAGACGTGGATGGAATTGCTGGACGCGTAAACGGCATGCCGACCAACGGTCGCATCTCCCTGGCACCCTCAGGCAACCGGTAGGTGCCGACCGCTGGTCGGCACATCGTCCTGCGCCTCCAGCCATTCCCGGAACCGCCGCGCCGCGTCGCTCTCAGCGCGCGAGCGCAGCCGCGTCAGCCAATACCTGCCCAGGTCCAGGGTCTGCGCGAAGGGCTGGATCAAGCGCCCTTGGGCCAGGTCCTGCTCGAACATCTTCAACGGCAACAGTGCCACGCCCGCACCTGCGGCGGCGGCACTGGCCAGCGTCAGCGACGAATCGAACACCGGCCCACGCGCGTCCAGCTCCGGTGCTCCGGCCGCCTGCAGCCAGCGTGGCCACTCGTCGCTGCGGTAGGAGCGCAGCAACGCCACGTTGGCCAGATCGCGCGGCTGCCGCAGCGTACGTGCCAGCGCCGGCGCGCACAGCGGCGCAAACGGTGCATCGAGTACGACGTCGCTGATCTGCCCCTGCCAATCGCCATCACCGAACCGGATCGCCAGGTCCAGCCCTTCACCGGCGAGATCGATGCGGTTGTTGTGGGTCTGCAGGCGCAGTTCGATATCCGGATGGCGCGCGTTGAAATCCCCCAGGCGCGGCAGCAGCCAGCCGGTGGCGAAGGTGCCGACCACCCCCACGCTCAGTACCTCGCGGAAGTGTCCGCCGACGAAGCGGTCCAGGCTCACCGCGATGCGGTCGAAGGCCTCGTTGAGCACTGGATACAGACGGGCCCCCTCATCGGTCAGGGCGACCCCGCGCGGCAACCGGGTGAATAGCGACACGCCCAGCCGGTCCTCCAGCGCCCGGATCTGATGGCTCAGCGCGGCCTGGCTGACGCACAGCTCCAGCGCGGCGCGGGTGAAATTCTGGTGCCGCGCGGCAGCCTCGAAGGCGCGCAGGGCGTTGAGCGGCAGCTGGGGGCGGAGCATGGGGCGAGCCGTGAGCAGGGGTGATGCATCATCGCATCGCCTGCCGGGTTGGGTGCAATGATGGCCATCTACGACGCCAATGCGCCGAGCCGTCGTCATCGGGCCTTGGTTTAAGCATAAGGAAAATTGATGCCTCGCACTGAAAATCGTCGCTGGTGGACGGGCGTGGACCTGCCAATACTCAGGCCTTCGCCAAGGAGAACCTGCATGATCGCTCGACGACAGTTCCTGCAATGGACGGGCGCGGCCGCCGCGTCTGCACTGGCCGCCACCGCCTTCGCCAAGACGCCGCTGCCCGCGCCGAAACCCGCCGTCGCGGCGAAGGACTTCGCGGCGTTGGAAGTAGCAAGTGGCGGGCGCTTGGGCGTGACCCTGCTCAACACCGGCACCGGCTGGCGCACCGGCAACCGGCAGGACGAACGCTTCCCGATGTGCAGCACGTTCAAGTTCGTTTTGTCCGCCGCGGTGCTGCACCTGGCCGACCAGGGCAGGCTCTCGCTGGACCAGCGCGTGGCGGTGCGCCAGCAGGACATGCTCTCGCATGCGCCGGTGACCACGCGGCACATCGGCAAGGACGTCACCGTGCGCGATCTTTGCCGGGCGACCATGATCACCAGCGACAACCCCGCCGCGAACCTGCTGCTGGGCGCGGTGGGTGGGCCGGCCGGGGTCACCGCGTTCCTGCGTGCCAACGGCGATGCCGTGACCCGCAATGACCGTCTCGAGCCGGAGATGAACCGCTTCGCCCCGGGTGATCCGCGCGATACCACCAGCCCGGCCGCGATGGCCGCCAGCCTGCAGCGCTTCGTGCTCGGTGACGTCCTCAAGCCCGCCTCGAAACAGCAGTTGGCCGACTGGCTGATCGACAACGAAACCGGCGATACACGGCTGCGCGCCGGATTGTCCAAGGCGTGGCGGGTGGGTGACAAGACCGGCAGCAATGGCGAGGACACCACCAATGACATCGCGATCCTGTGGCCGCTCGCCGGCGGTGCACCGTGGGTGCTGACCAGCTATCTGCAGGGCGCGACGGTGGACGATGCCGGCCGCAACGACGTGCTGCGGCAGGTGGCAGTGCTTGCCGAAAGCATCATGCAGCACGCCGGGTAAGCCACGCCGCCGACAGGCACCGACCGTTGGTCGGTGCAGCACAGGGTAGTGCCGGCCGCTGGCCGGCAACCCATGAAACCGGCACCGCTTGGAGCCGGCCAGCGGCCGGCACTACCTCTACAACGTCAGCCTTCGGTGTGGCTGGTGCGTACCGCTTCCAGGAAGTCCTGGCCCCAGCGATCCACGTCGTAGTACTCCACGCTGCCGAAGAGCTGGCGCATGCGCCCGGTGGCTTCATCGTCGGGCATCGACAAGGCCTGCAGCAGGCCGGCGGTGAGGTCGGCCGGGTCATGTGGATTGGTCAGCACGGCGCCTTTCAGCTCGGCCGCCGCACCGGCAAACTCACTGAGCACCAGCACGCCGTTGCTGCCCTCGATGCCCTGCGTGGCCACGAACTCCTTGGACACCAGGTTCAAGCCATCGCGCAGCGGGGTGATCCACATCACCTGCGCGGCGGCGTAGTGCGCGACCACTTCTTCGAACGGGAGTGCCTGGGCGAAGAAGCGCACCGGGGTCCAGTCCAATCGCGAGAAACGCCCGTTGATCCGGCCGACCGCCTGTTCGATCTGGTTCTGCAGCGTGCGGTAGATGGTCATCTCGCGCGCGGCCGGCACGCAGATCATCAGCAGGGTGACCTTGCCCTGGCGATCCGGATGCTGTTCCAGCAGGCGCTCGAACGCCTCCAGCTTGGCCAGCGTGCCCTTGGTGTAATCCAGCCGCTCCACCGACAGCACCAGCTTGCGCGCGCCGATCTCCCGGCGCAGCTTGAAGATGTCATTGCGCACATCGCTGCGTGCGAGCACGTTGTGGATGCGGCGCAGATCAGTGCCGACCGGGTGCGCGCCGAGGGCGACTTCGCGGTCACCCACGCGCAGGCGCGTGGTCATCGTGTCCAGACCCACCGCACACCCGTACGTGAGGAAACGCGGGGCGCAGCTTTCCCACGCCAGACGCTCGGCCGGCATCGCGCCGCGCACGACGTCCACGAAGTTCTCCACCTGGCGCGGAATGTGGAAGCCGATGTAGTCGCAGCTGAGCAGGCTGCCGATGATTTCGCGGCGCCAGGGCACCACGTTGAACACATCGGCCGACGGGAAGTAGGTGTGGTGGAAGAAGGCGATCTTCAGGTCCGGGCGCAGCTCGCGCAGCGTGGCCGGCACCATCCACAGGTTGTAGTCGTGGATCCACACGGTCGCGCCATGCGCGGCTTCGGCGGCGGTGGCCTCGGCGAATTTGCGGTTGACCTTCAGGAACACCTGCCAGTCTTCTTCGCGGAATTTCGCGCGCTCCCAGAACACGTGCAGCATCGGCCAGAACGCTTCCTTGGAGAAGCGCTTGTAGAAGATGTCCACTTCCTGCTTGCTCAGCGGCACGCGCGCGGCGGTCAGGGTGGGGTAGCGCTCGGCATCCACCGCCAGATGGGTCTGGAACGGGCCGCGCTTGGGATCATCGATCCCCCACGCGACCCAGGAGCCTTTCTGGCCGCCTTCGAAGAAGCTCAGCAGCGAGGGAATGATGCCGTTGGGCGAGCGCGGCGGGCGCTGCACCAGCACGCCGTCCTCCATGACTTCATCGAAGGGCAGGCGGTGGTAGACCATCACCAGGTCGGCGCCGTCCGCGCGCGCCTGCGGTGGTGGGCGGAGGAAGGGGTCGTCATCGGCGAGCAGACCGAAATGTTCGATCGCCTCGAGGATGCCGCCGCAGCCCGGCGCCTGCGCATGGAAGGTGTGCTTCAGATCGGCCGTGGCGGCGGTCAGTGCCGGCTCGGAATCGCCCACGCACACCCCGCGGAAACCGGAGGTGTACATCGACAGGTCATTGAGGGTGTCACCGGCCACCAGGATGCGGTCGCGCGGGAGCTCCAGCAGGCGCGCAAGCGCGGCCAGGGTGCGGCCCTTGTCGGTATCGGGCGGCAGGATGTCCAGATAGCGGTCGGCCGAGTACAGCACATCGCAGCCCAGCGCCTGTGCGGCGGCCTGGATCTGCGAGCGCAGTGGCGCCAGCGTGTCGGGATCGCAGAAGTACGAGCAGCGGCGTTCCTGCGGCACATCCTGGCGCTGCAGTGCGGTGAACGGACGCATCGCGGCGGCGACGACCTGCTCGCCCGGCCAGTGCGCGTCGATCATCGATTGCAGGGGCTGCAGCGGCTGCAGGGTGTGGCCGTCGACGACGGTGGCGCCGACATCGCAGACCACATAGTCCGGGCGCGGAATGGCCGGATCGGAGAGCAGGGGCATGACCGCCTCCAGGCCGCGGCCGGTGATGAAGATCAGGCGGATGCCGGGGTGCTGGTCGACCAGCCGGTAGAGCCGATGGCGCGCGGCGGCATCGCCGGCGAGGAAGGTGCCATCCAGATCGGTGGCAAGGATCAGTTGCGGTGCCGGCGGGGCCGGCGGTGTACGGGTTGGAGTGAGGGAGGTCGGTGTCGAAACAGTCAATGCACTTCCTTATCGGAGTCAGAGGGGAGGGGAGTATCGGGATCCGGCGGCGCGGTGTCGGTCTCCGGCATCAGCTCCAGCGCTGAAGGCGTGGTGCGCAGCATCAGCCGGAAGCCGACCGGATGCGTGCGCAGGCGCTGGAAGCTGAGCAGGCGCGCGGTGGTGAACAGCGCCAGCAGCATCAGGACCACCGCGAAGTACAGCGGCAGTGCCGGCGCGCCGAAGCGCTGCATGGCCGCACCGGCCAACGCAGGGCCGAGCGCGGCGCCCACGCCATGCACCAGCAGCAGGCTGGAGCAGCCCGAAAGCAGATCTTCGCGCGGCAGGTAGTCGAGCATGTGCGCCACCGCGAACGGATACAGCGCGAAGGCCAGCCCGCCGTAGAAGAAGAACAGGCCGAACACCAGATGGGTCTGCACCTGGATCATCGGCAGCGAGGCCACCACGGCGATACCCGCTGCGGCCAGGCTCAGGGCGACCAGCCCGGTGCGCCGGTCATGCCCATCGCTGATGTGGCCCAGCGGCCACTGCAGCAATGCACCGCCGGCGATGGCGGTGAGCATGAACAAGGCCACGCCGTTGCCGTCCAGGCCGATCTCGCCGGCATACACCGGCAGCAGGCCCCAGAACGCGCCCATCGCCAGGCCGGACAGACCGGCGGCCACGGTCGCCACCGGTGCCATCGCATACAGACGCGCCAGTTTCAGACGCGGCACCGAGGGGATCTCGGGCGGGCGCAGACGCGTTGCGGTGACCGGCAGTACCGCCGCGCAGACCAGGATCGCGGTGAGCATGAACATCGAGGTCGCGCCGGCATCGCCGAGCATCAGCAGCACCTGGCCGAGCGCCAGCGCGGAGAGATTGACCACCATGTACAGCGAGAAAGCGCGGCTGCGCAGGCGCGGGTCAGGCTCGGCGTTGAGCCAGCTCTCGATCACCGTGTACAGGCCCACCAGCGCGATGCCGGTGATGATGCGCAGCACGCCCCAGCCCACCGGATTGATCCACAGCGGGTGCACCAGCACCGCAATGGCGGCGAGGGCGGCAAAGAAGGCGAACGCACGGATATGGCCGATGCGGCCGATCAGCGAGGGCGCGAAGAACGTGCCGATGAAGAAGCCGGCAAAATAGCCGGACATCACCAAGCCCAGGGTGCCTGCGCCGAAGCCGGCTTCGCCACCGCGCACCGCCAGCAACGTACCGAGCAGGCCGCTGCCGGTGAGCAGCAGCGCCACGCCGGCAAGCAGGGCGGTCAGCCGCCACATGCGGGCGGTCTCGGTGGAAATGAAAAAACTAACACGTGAACAACCCTAACATAGCCCGCTTGAAGGTCCTGTCAGCGCAGGTGCGAATGGCTTGCGCTGTCGGGGTGAAGGCTGGAAACTCCGCGGGCTGCGCGCGGCGGTTGGCTGCGCGCGATCATTTCGTTCATTGCCCGGGATCCGGGTGTTTCAACAGGAGTAGCAGGTGTGATCCAGGACGTCGATACGAAGCGCAGCCTCTTGCCGGGGAAGATTCTGTTGTACTTTGCCGCCGTGATGCTGGTGGCGCTGCTCTGCTATGGCTGGTCGATGCCGCCGGTGGATGCATCCGGTTTCCGCCAGACCCAGACCGCCTTGTCGATTGACTGGATCGCCCGCGGCTTCCCGGTGTTCAGCTACATCACCCCGGTGATCGGCGCGCCGTGGTCGATTCCGTTCGAGTTCCCGCTGTACCAGTGGTTGGCGGCGATGCTGTCCAACGCCACCGGGATGGGCATCGACAACAGCGCCCGGTTGGTGTCGGCGTTGTTCCATGTCGGCTGCATCGTGATGGTGTACCGCGTGACCCTGGCGATCCGGCCGGAGCGTGCGCTGGCGCTGTGCATCGCTGGTGCCTTCGCGGCATCGCCGTATGCGCTGTTCTGGGGCCGCTCGGTGATGATCGAATCCACGGCGGTGTTCTTCGGGCTGGTGTTCGTCTGGGCGCTGGCGCGGCTGCGGGCGGCGCCGCTGGATTACCCACGCCTGTTCGGATTGGGTCTGGTCGCCGTGATCGCGGCGGTGCTGTCGGCCTTGGTCAAGGTCACGACATTCTTTGCGTTTGCCGCCTTTGTTGCACTGGCAGTTGCGTGGCTGGCCGTGCGCGAGCACGGTTGGCGTCCGCAGTGGCTGGCCCGGCACTGGCCGCTGTTGGCCTGGGGCGCGCTGTCGGCGGTGGCCGTGCTGGCCGTGATGACCCAATGGCTCTCGCATGCCGATGCGCTGAAGGCGCAATCGCCGCTGGCGCATGAGGTGACCTCGAGCGCGTTGTCGGCGTGGAACTACGGCACGCTGCAGCAGAAGCTGGATCCGGCCACCTGGTGGGGCACGGTGTTCAAGAAGCGCTTCAGCGGCGCGGTCGGGTCGAACTGGGTGTTCCTGATCTTGCTGGTCGTGGGGCTGTGCGCGCGACCGATCCGCGGCGCGGTGTTGTTGCTGGTGGTGGCCTATCTGGCGCCGGTGGCGGTGTTCACCAACCTGCACATCGCCCACCCGTACTACCAGGCGGCCAACATCGTGTTCGCCACCTCGATCGTGGGCCTGGTGGTGTGGTGGAGCATCCAGCGCGCGCAGCTCAGCGGCAAGACGGCCCGCCCGATCTGGCTGGTCGGCCTGGTGTGCCTGTTGTCCTTCGGCAACCTGGCAGGCAACTACGCCAAGCGGATGCGGGAGGCGCGCGAACCGGGCGAGGTGGCGCAGATCGCGGCGCTGATCAAATCGGGCACGCAGGCGCAAAGCGTCATCGTCGGCTTTGGACAGGACTGGTCGTCCGAGCTGCCGTACTTCGCCGGTCGGCGCGCGGTGATGGTGCCCGACTGGGCCCCGACCACCGCGTTGGCCTCGATGGCCGGTTCGGACGCCGCGCTGGGTGACTTCCCGCTGGGTGCATTGGTGGATTGCCCCAATGGGATCGGCAGCGATCCTGCCCGCAGCGCGTACCACCAGCAGATCATCGCGCGCTACAGCGCCGGCGCCACCGCCCAGACCGTCGGGCACTGCCAGGTCTGGCTGCACCGCTGAGGACGGCCCGCCCCGGTTTGCACGCGCCGTGCGGGGCCGTTAGGGTGGGGGCATGAATGCTTCCGCCCTCGTTCCCGCTGTTCTCGTGCTGGCTTTGGCCGGCTGTTCCCCTCAACCCGATGCGGTCTCGCACGACATCGCCAATGCGCCGTCCGATGCCTTCATGTCGGCCGTGGCCGCGCACTGCGGCAAGGCCTTTGAAGGCCGCATCGCGGTCAACGAGCCAAAGACCGATGCGCCCGATCCCTTCGAGGGCAAGCGGCTGGTGATGCATGTGCGGGGCTGTGAGGATCCGGCGCATGAGCTGCGGATTCCCTTCCATGTCGGTGATGATCATTCACGTACCTGGGTGCTGACCCGTACCGAAAACGGGGTGCGCCTCAAGCATGATCACCGCCACGAAGACGGCAGCCCTGACGCGGTCACGATGTACGGTGGAGACAGCAAACCGCCCGGCACTGCGGAGCGGCAGTCGTTCCCGGTGGATTCGGACTCGGTGGCGATGTTCCGCAAGGCGGACATGCTTGCCTCGGTGCAGAACACCTGGGCGATGGACGTGGAGCCGGATCAGCGCTTCGTCTACGAGTTGACTCGCCCGGGCGGGCGCCACTTCCAGGTGGTGTTCGATCTGAGCAAACCGGTGGCCCTGCCGCCGCCGCCGTGGGGCAGTGAGACGCCCGCGCCGTAACGTTCAAGGGTGCCGACCAACGGTCGGCACCGACCCATAACGGGGCGCTCAGCGTGCGCCGAAGCGGGCGCGGCATCCGCCGCTGACCCACAGGCTGCCATTGCTGTAGCCCCAGCTGCGGCCCTCCACGCACGCCGTGCCCGACAGCTGCTGTACCAGTGCGGGGCGCCCCTGGCGGTCGTCCCAGGCGCAGGTCTGCTGGCGCTTGTCGTTGCTGCTGCAGGTCACGCTGTAGTTGCTGTTGCCGCCGGGGCCGCCCCAGTTGCCGCCGCTGTTGCCCCGCGCTTCGGCGAATTCGCCGCGGCAGCCCCGGTTGACCCAGACTGCGCCATTGCGCACGCCCCAGGTCTGGCCTTCGACGCAGGCCGAGCCCGAGATCTGGCGGACCAGGGTGGCGTTGCGCCAGCCGGTGTTGCAGGTGCGCTCGCGGTTGTCCTGGCTCTCGCAGCGGATCGTCGCGCCGGTGCCGCCACCGCCGCCCCAGTTGCCGCCATTGCCACGGCCCTCGACGAATTCGGCCCGGCAACCGCCGCTGACCCAGACCGTGCCATTGCGCGAGCCCCAGTTGCGGCCCTCGGTGCAGGTGGTACCGGAGAGCTGCCGTGCCAGCTGCGCGCTGCGCCAGCCGGTGTTGCAGCTGCGCTCGCGGTTGTCCTGGCTCTCACAGCGGACCGTGCCGTTGTTGCCAGGCCCGTTGCCGCCGCCATTCCAGTTGCCGCCGCCGTTGCCGCGCAACGAGGTGGCGATGTCCTGCTTGATGCGGGAGAAGCTCCAGCCCGAGTTGACCTGGGCCAGGTAGAAACGCAGTTGGTCATCCGGGATCCGGCGGCCATTGGACTGGTCGGCATATTCCTGGGTGATGACCCGGCTGCGGTCGGAGGAGGACAGCTGCGACAGATTTTCCGGGGCATAGGCCCGGGTACTCATCTGGGCGTGCAGGGCCGGGGCCATACAGGCCAGGGCGAGGGTGAGGCAGACGGTGCTCAGACGGCGTTGCATGGCGACATCCCCGTGCGGTCGTTGGTGCGCGGACTATAGGAATGCCCCCGGTTCACAACGCGTGATGCCGGGCCGTGGCGCCCGGATTTGCCCCGCCGGGCTGGCGGCCGCAGAATAACGGGCTTTCCGGCGCAGCTTGGCGCCGGCACTCTCCTGCGGAGCTTTACCCCCATGCGTACCCACTTCTGTGGCCTGGTCGACGAGACCCTGATTGGCCAAACCGTAACCCTCGCCGGCTGGACCGACGTTGCCCGCAACCAGGGGGGCGTGGTCTTCATCGATCTGCGTGATCATGAAGGCATCGTGCAGGTGACGGTGGAAGTCGACAACGCGGCCGTGTTCGCCGTGGCCGCCAGCCTGGGCTACGAGGACGTGCTGCAGGTGGAAGGCGTGGTGCGCGCGCGCCATGCGGCCAACGACAAGCTCCGCACCGGCAACGTGGAAGTGATCGCCACGGCCATCACCATCCTCAACAAGGCCGAGCCGCTGCCGTTCCACGCGCACGAGAACCCGGGCGAAGAAACCCGCCTGAAGTACCGTTACCTGGATCTGCGCCGCCCGGAAATGCAGCGCATGCAGCGCACCCGCATCAAGCTGGTGCAGGCCCTGCGCCGCCACCTGGACGCCACCGGCTTCCAGGACATCGAAACCCCGATCCTGACCAAGGCCACCCCGGAAGGCGCCCGCGACTTCCTGGTGCCGGCGCGCATGCACCCGGGCGAGTTCTACGCCCTGCCGCAGAGCCCGCAGCTGTTCAAGCAGATCCTGATGGTGGCCGGCTTCGACCGTTACTACCAGATCGCGCGCTGCTTCCGCGATGAAGCTCTGCGTGCCGACCGCCAGCTGGAATTCACCCAGCTGGACATGGAGTTCGCCTTCGTGCGCGAGCGCGACGTGCAGGATTTCGTGGAAACCATGATCCGTGCCATCTTCAAGGAAGTGGTCGATGTGGAGCTGGCCGCCAGCTTCCCGCGCATGACCTGGGCCGAGGCGATGCGTCGCTATGGCTCGGACAAGCCGGACCTGCGCATCGCGCTGGAGTTGGTGGACGTGGCCGAGCTGGTCAAGACCAGCGAGTTCCCGGTCTTCACTGCCGCCGCCAACGATGCCGACGGCCGCGTGGCCGCGCTGCGCATCCCGGGCGGTGCCAGCCTGTCGCGCAAGCAGATCGACGACTACGCCGCGCATGCCGCCAAGTACGGCGCCAAGGGCCTGGCCTACATCAAGATCAGCGAGAGCGGCGAAGTCAGCTCGCCGATCGCCAAGTTCTTCAGCGAAGAGGCCTTCGCCGCGCTGGTCGCCCAGGTGGGCGCCGGTAACGGCGACATCGTGTTCTTCGGCGCCGGTGGCTATAACAAGGTCTCCGACTTCATGGGCGCCCTGCGCCTGAAGGCCGGCAAGGATTTCAACCTGGTCGCCGCCGGCTGGGCACCGCTGTGGGTCACCGATTTCCCGATGTTCGAGTACGACGACGAAGCCCAGCGCTACGTTGCCCTGCATCACCCCTTCACCGCACCGGCAGTGGATGACATCGCCGATCTGCGCGCCAACGCCAAGACCGCCGTATCGCGCGGCTATGACATGGTGCTCAACGGCAACGAGATCGGCGGCGGTTCGATCCGTATCCACCGCTCGGACATGCAGAGCGCGGTGTTCGACCTGCTGGGCATCGGTGCCGAAGAGGCCGAGGGCAAGTTCGGCTTCCTGCTCGACGCGCTGCGTTTCGGCGCACCGCCGCACGGTGGCATCGCCTTCGGTATCGACCGTATCGCCGCACTGATGGCCGGTACCGAGTCGATCCGCGACGTCATCCCGTTCCCGAAGACCACCGGCGCGCAGTGCCTGATGACCGGTGCCCCGTCGCCGATCCCGGACGAGCAGCTGGCCGAAGTGCACGTCCAGGTCCGTCCGCGCGCGGTCAAGGAATAAGCCGGTACACGCCGGCCATCTGTCGGCGTGGGGTGCGGCAGGTACCGGCAGGAGGTCGGTGCCGGGCCGCGCCATCACCGCAGCGTTCAGGTAAATTGGCGGCTCCCGCCGATGCCGATGCTCCCGCCGTGACCCCAGGCCGTTACACCATCCGCCGCGCCACCCCGGACGATGCCCAGACCCTGTCGGTGCTGGCCGCCCGTACCTTCGTGGAAACCTTCGGTCCCCTGTACCCGCCGGACGATCTGCAGGCCTTCCTCGATGAGGCGTACCCGGCGCAGCGCCAGCGCATCATCCTCGAACACCCCGATTACGCGGTCTGGCTGCTGGAGCTGGACGGTGTTGCCGTGGGCCACGCCGCTGCCGGCCCCTGCGGGCTGCCGCACGAGCAGGTGCAGCCCGGCGATGGCGAACTCAAGCGCCTGTACCTGATCAAGGACCAGCAGAGCTGTGGCTGGGGCAGTCGCCTGTTCGAAACCGCGCTGACCTGGCTGGAACGCGAGGGCCCGCGCACGGTGTGGCTGGGGGTGTGGTCGGAGAACTTCGGCGCGCAGCGCTTCTACGCCCGCTACGGCTTCAGCAAGGTCGGCACCTACGAGTTCCCGGTCGGCAAGGTGCGCGACCTGGAGTTCATCCTGCGCCGTCCGCCAACGGCCGCCTGAGCGCGATCCTGAAGGGCCCAGGCGGCTTCACCTGCCGTTGTCCGGTCCATTCGTCTAATGACGCTGTTTCCTTCTGCAGGCGCCCCGCCCAACGGGCTAGGCTGACACCATGAATCCCCCTGTTTTACTGCTGCATGGCATCTGGAATGCGCGCGCGTGGGTCGGCCCGCTGGCCTGGCGTCTGCGTGCCCGTGGCTTCGCCGTGGATACCTTCGGGTATTCCAGTGTGTTCGGGGGGCCGGAGGTCGCGGTGCCGCAACTGCTGGAGCGGCTCAAGGACAGCGGCCCGGTCTCGCTGGTCGGGCACAGCCTGGGCGGACTGGTCGCGCTGGAGGCGCTGCGGCGCGCGCCGGAGCTGCCGGTCTCGCGGGTGGTCTGCCTCGGTTCGCCGCTGCGCGGCAGCGTGACCGCCCGTTCCCTGAGCGATCACGGCTGGTCACTGGCGCTGGGACGCAGCTCTGAACTGCTGCTCGATGGCCTTCCGGCCTGGGAGGGCAGGGCGCAGGTCGGCCTGATCGCCGGCTCCGTCCCGCACGGGCTGGGCAGCCTGCTGGGCGCCTGTGGCGATGCCTCCGATGGCACCGTGGCGCTGGATGAGACGCAGTTGCCCGGTCTGGCCGACCACTGCGTGATCCCGGCCAGCCACAGCGGGTTGGTATTTTCGCCGGATGCCGCGCGCCAGACCGCTGCTTTCCTTCGCGATGGCCGGTTCCGCCGGGACGACGCGGCCCACGCCGCCTGATCGGGCCCGGCACTGACACGGGCAGGCCGACGGATCAGGTAGAATTCGCGCCCTGTTCCTGACAGAAACACGAGAGTCACCCCATGGGTAGAGGCCCCTCCATCGAGAACCGCAAAAACGCGTCTGACGCGAAGCGCGGCAAGATTTTCACCAAGATCATCCGCGAGATCGGCGTTGCCGCGCGCGGCGGTGGAGGCGACCCCAACAACAACCCGCGCCTGCGGGTGGCCATGGACAAGGGCCTGTCCTCGAACATGTCCAAGGACGTGATCGAGCGCGCCATCAAGAAGGCGACCGGTGAGCTGGAAGGCGTCGAATACGAAGAGATCCGCTACGAGGGCTATGCCCCCGGTGGCGTGGCCGTGATCGTGGACTGCCTGACCGACAACCGCGTGCGCACCGTGGCCGATGTCCGCCATGCGTTCAGCAAGTGCGGCGGCAACATGGGCACGGAAGGCTCGGTGTCGTTCATGTTCAAGCGCCTGGGCGTGCTGCACTTCGCGGCCGGCGCGGACGAAGAAGCCGTCACCGAAGCGGCGATCGAGGCCGGCGCGGACGACATCGTGGTCTACCCGGAAGACGGGGCGATCGACGTGGTCACCGCGGCCGACAGCTATCACGCCGTCAAGGATGCGATGGAGGCCGCCGGGTTCACCCCGGACCACGCCGAAATCACCTACCGTGCCGACAACGACATCAAGGTCGAAGGCGACACCGCCTTGCAGGTCAAGAAGCTGCTGGACATGCTCGAAGACCTGGACGACGTGCAGGACGTGTTCTCCAACGCCGAACTCGGCGCGGACGCCTACGCCTGAGCGGGCGCTTCACCGGTCGCTTTGCGCGACCGGTGAGCGGACAATGCGGACCATGATGACTCCAGCCGTTCCCTGTTATCCCCGTGCGTGTGCCGCATGACCCGCATTCTCGGCATCGACCCCGGCTCGCAGCGCACCGGGGTCGGCATAATTGATGTGGACGCCGCCGGCAAGGTGGTGCATGTGCATCACCTGCCGCTGGTGCTGCTGGGCGCGGACGACTTTCCGCAGCGCATGAAGCTGCTGGTGGTCGGTCTGACCGCCCTGGTCGAGGAGTACCGCCCCGACGAAGTGGCCATCGAAAAGGTGTTCATGGCGCGCAACCCCGATTCGGCCTTGAAGCTGGGCCAGGCGCGCGGCGCCGCCATCTCGGCCGTGGTGATGCGTGACCTGCCGGTCAGCGAGTACGCCGCCACCGAGATCAAGCTGGCCGTGGTCGGCCGCGGTGGCGCGGAAAAACAACAGGTCCAACACATGGTCGGGCTCATGCTCAACCTGAAAACCAAGCTGCAGGCCGACGCTGCCGATGCGTTGGCCGTGGCGATCACCCACGCCCATGTCCGGGCGACGGCGCTGCGCCTGGGCGTCAATGCGCGCCAGGCCTGGAGCCGGAAATGAGGAACACTGCATGATTGGTCGTCTGCGCGGGATCGTGGCCTACAAGGCGCCGCCTTGGCTGATGGTGGACGTCAATGGCGTCGGCTACGAGCTGGAGGCGCCGATGAGCACCTTCTACGATCTGCCCGAGCTGGGCCGCGAGGTCACCTTGTTCACCCATTACGCGCAGAAGGAAGACAGCGTCTCGCTGTACGGCTTCCTGCGCGAGGGCGAGCGGCGCCTGTTCCGCGATGTGCAGAAGGTCAGCGGGATCGGCGCCAAGATTGCGCTGGCCGTGCTCTCCGGCGTCAGCGTGGACGAGTTCGCGCGCATGCTGCAGGCCGGTGACATCACCGCGCTGACCCGGATTCCGGGCATCGGCAAGAAGACCGCCGAGCGCATGGTGCTGGAGCTGCGCGACCGCGCGGCCAACTTCGGTGGCGGCGGCGCGCCGATCGCCGGTGCCGCACCGGCCACCGATCCGGTCTCCGAGGCGACCGTGGCCCTGCAGCAGCTGGGTTACAAGCCGACCGAGGCCGCGCGCATGGCACGCGATGCCAACGCCGAGGGCGACGATGTCGCCACGGTCATCCGCAAGGCCCTGCAGGCCGCGCTGCGCTGAGCCGCGCGCCTGCCTTTCCCTAGCTACCGACACCACCGACCGCGTCCGCCCGGAGCCCCATGTCCACCACTTCTTCCCAGCACAGCGATGGCCCGTCCCCGCACGGGCACGCGCCGGCCGCCGGTGGCATGGCGCTGATGATCGGCGCCATCGGCGTGGTGTTCGGCGATATCGGCACCAGCCCGCTGTACACGCTGAAAGAAGCGTTCTCCCCGCACTACGGGCTCAACAGCGACCATGACACCGTGCTGGGCGTGCTGTCGCTGGCG
Source organism: Stenotrophomonas sp. SRS1 (assembly GCF_026130205.1). Lineage (NCBI taxonomy): Bacteria > Pseudomonadati > Pseudomonadota > Gammaproteobacteria > Lysobacterales > Lysobacteraceae > Stenotrophomonas > Stenotrophomonas sp. SRS1. Next base: position 886,008 of record NZ_JAINFD010000002.1, read on the forward strand.
TTCTGGGCACTGAACATCGTGGTCACCCTCAAGTACGTCACCATCATCATGCGTGCCGACAATGAGGGCGAGGGCGGCATCATGGCGTTGATGGCGCTGACCCAGCGCACGCTGCGCAACGGCTCGCGCTCGGCCTACGTGGTGGGCATCCTGGGCATCTTCGGTGCCTCGCTGTTCTTCGGTGATGGCGTGATTACCCCGGCCATCTCGGTGCTGGGCGCGGTGGAAGGCCTGGAGGTCGCGGCCCCGGGGCTGCATGCGTTCATCGTGCCGATCACGGTGGTGGTGCTGCTGGCGGTGTTTGCCGTGCAGCGCTTCGGGACCGAGAAGATCGGCAAGCTGTTCGGTCCGATCACCTCGATCTGGTTCATCTCGTTGGCCGCGATCGGCATCTACAACATCGTCGATGCGCCCGAGGTGCTCAAGGCGTTCAACCCGATGTGGGCGCTGCGCTTCTTCATGGAGCATGGCTGGCACGGCATCTTCATCCTCGGCGCGGTGGTGCTGGCCGTGACCGGCGGCGAGGCGCTGTACGCAGACATGGGCCACTTTGGCGCCAAGCCGATCCGCCACGCCTGGTACTTCTTCGTGCTGCCGTGCCTGGTGCTGAACTACCTGGGGCAGGGCGCGCTGGTGCTCAACAACCCCGAGGCGGTCAAGAACCCGTTCTTCGAAGCGGTGCCGGACTGGGCGCTGTACCCGATGATCATCCTGGCCACGATGGCCGCGGTGATCGCCTCGCAGTCGGTGATCACCGGTGCGTTCTCGGTGTCGCGGCAGGCCATGCAGCTGGGCTACATCCCACGCATGCGCATCACCCACACCTCGCACGACACCATCGGCCAGATCTACATCCCGGGCATCAACTGGGGCATCGCGGTGATGGTGATCGGGCTGGTGCTGGCGTTCCGCAGCTCCTCCAACCTGGCCGTGGCCTACGGCATTTCGGTCTCGGCGACGATGCTGATCGATACCCTGCTGCTGGCCCTGGTGGCCCGCGCGCTGTGGCCGACCTCGCGCTACTGGATCATTCCGCTGTGCGCGGTGTTCTTCGTGATCGATCTGGGCTTTGTGATCGCCAATGGCGCCAAGCTGCTGCAGGGCGCGTGGTTCCCGGTGGTGCTGGGCATCGTGCTGTTCACCATGATGCGCACCTGGCGCCGTGGCCGCGAGCTGCTGCGCGATGAAATCCGCAAGGACGGCATCCGGATCGACACCTTCCTGCCGGGCCTGATGCTGGCCCCGCCGGTGCGGGTGCCAGGCACTGCCGTGTTCCTGACCGCCGATCCCTCGGTGGCCCCGCACGCGCTGATGCACAACCTCAAGCACAACAAGGTGCTGCATGAGCGCAACGTGTTCCTGCACGTGGTGACCCTGCCGGTGCCGTACGCGCCCTCTGGCCAGCGCCTGAAGATCGAATCGGTGGGCGACGAGTTCTACCGGATCTACGTGAAGTTCGGCTTCATGGAGACCCCGGACGTGCCGCTGGCGCTGATGCGTTCGTGCGACCACGGCGGGATCTACTTCGATCCGATGGACACCACGTTCTTCGCCAGCCGCGAGACCATCGTGGCCACCGCCAACCGCGGCATGCCGATCTGGCGCGACAAGCTGTTCGCGCTGATGCACCGGAACGCCGCGCCGGCGACCGGGTTCTTCCGGATTCCGGGTAATCGGCTTGTGGAGCTGGGGGCCCAGGTAGAGATTTGACGCGTCAAATCTCTACCTGGGCTTCGCCCCACGGTTTGCTCCGCAAATCGTGGGCCCCGGCGGCATTCCACCTTATCCCCGCGCCTTCGGCGCGTCCCCTTGAACAACAAGGGGGCTCTTCCTCCGATGCGATCCCGGTAGTGCCGGCCGCTGGCCGTCTCCTCATGACATCTGCATCTCGCGGAGCCGGCCAGCGGCCGGCACTACCGGGCGCGGATCGCGCCGCTTTTGCCGCATAATTGCCGAATGACCGACGACCGCATCATCGCCGCCGGTGCCACCCGCGAAGACGAGGGCACCGACGCCAGCATCCGCCCCAAGCGCATGGCCGATTACCTCGGTCAGGCCCCTGTGCGCGAGCAGCTGTCGATCTACATCGAGGCGACCAAGGCCCGTGGCGACGCGCTCGACCACGTGCTGATCTTCGGGCCGCCGGGCCTGGGCAAGACCACGTTGAGCCATGTGATCGCCAATGAGCTGGGGGTCGCGCTGCGCGTCACCTCCGGGCCGGTGATCGAAAAAGCCGGTGACCTGGCCGCGCTGCTGACCAATCTGCAGCCGCACGATGTGCTGTTCATCGATGAAATCCACCGCCTCTCGCCGGTCGTGGAAGAAGTGCTGTACCCGGCGATGGAAGATTTCCAGATCGACATCATGATCGGCGAGGGCCCTGCGGCCCGCTCGATCAAGATCGATCTGCCGCCGTTCACCCTGATCGGCGCGACCACCCGCGCGGGCCTGCTGACCGCGCCGCTGCGCGACCGCTTCGGCATCGTGCACCGGCTGGAGTTCTATACGCCGGAAGAGCTGACGAAGATCGTCCGGCGTTCGGCCAGCATCCTCAACATCGATTGCACCGCCGAAGGCGCGGCCGAGATCGCGCGGCGCTCGCGCGGCACCCCGCGTATCGCCAACCGGCTGCTGCGCCGCGTGCGCGATTTCGCCCAGGTGAAGGCCGCCGGCCACATCGACCAGGACGTCGCCCAGGCGGCGATGCAGATGCTGAAGGTCGACCCGGAGGGCTTCGACGAGCTCGATCGGCGGCTGCTGCGGACCATGGTCGATTACTTCGACGGTGGCCCGGTCGGCATCGAGTCGCTGGCGGCCGCCCTGTCCGAAGAACGTGGCACGCTGGAGGATGTGGTCGAGCCGTACCTGATCCAGCAGGGCTTCCTGATCCGCACCGCGCGGGGCCGGATGTGCACGCACAAGGCCTACCGGCACATGGGGTTGAAGCCGAAAAACCCGCCGGCCGACCTGTTCGCGGAGATTCCGGATGTCGGTTGATCCCCGATTCAGTTGGCCGACACGCATTTACTGGGAAGATACCGACGCTGGCGGGGTCGTGTACCACGCCCGCTACGTGGCCTTCATGGAACGGGCGCGCACCGAATGGATGCGGGCGCTGGGGTATGGTCAGGAGCGCATGCGCTGCGACCATGGCCTGGTGTTCGCGGTGCGCAGCATGTCCATGGATTTCCTCAAGCCGGCGCGTCTGGATGATGCGTTGGCGGTCACCGCCACGCTGGTGCAGTGCAAGCGCGCCAGCATGGTGTTCGCCCAGGCGGTCCATCGGGGCGATGAGACACTGCTGACCGCGCAGGTGAAGATCGCCGCGCTCGATGCAACCACCTTCAAACCGCGTGGCATGGACGATGCACTGCATGCCGCGCTGAAACACCTCGAATTTCCAGAATCCGCACACTGAGGAACAACGGATGATCGCAATGCTCCTGGCCCTGCAGGCCACGGTGACCGAAGCGCTGCCGCAGGAAGTCACCAGCGCCGCGGCACAGACTGTCGCCCAAGCCGCGCATGGCGGTGGCATCAATTACCTGGACCTGATGATCAAGGCCAGCATCCCGGTGAAGATCATCGTGCTGCTGTTGCTGGCCGGCTCGTTCATCAGCTGGGTGATCATCTTCCGCAAGGCGCGCGTGTTCAACGCCGCCAACCGCGAGGCCGATGAGTTCGAAAGCCGCTTCTGGTCCGGCGCGGACCTGGGCAAGCTGTACAGCTCGGCGACCGACCGCAACCGCAAGGTCGGCGGCCTGGAAGCGATCTTTGAAGCCGGCTTCCGCGAGTTCACCCGCCTGCGCGACAAGCGTCGCCTGGACGGCCGTGCGCAGCTTGAAGGCGCCCAGCGCGCCATGCGTACCACCTACACCCGTGAAGTGGACCAGATGGAACGCAGCCTGGAGTTGCTGGCCAATATCGGCTCGACCGCCCCGTACGTGGGCCTGGTCGGCACCGTGTTCGGCATCATGGTGACCATGCACGACATGATCAACAGCGGTGAGCAGGCCGGTATCGCCTCGGTGGCCCCGGGCATCTCCGAAGCCCTGTTCGCCACCGCGATCGGCCTGTTCGTGGCGATCCCGGCGGTGTGGGCCTACAACCGCTTCACCACGCGCGTGGAGCGCATGTCGGTCCGCTTTGAAACCTTCGCAGAAGAGTTCAGCTCGATCCTGCAGCGTCAGACCGCGGGCGACGAGTAAGCGCCCAGCACAGGAGTCCTGCCATGACCGCAGCCATTGGCCGCCGCAAGCGCCGAAAGCTCAAATCCGAAATCAACGTCGTGCCGTACATCGACGTCATGCTGGTGCTGCTCATCATCTTCATGGTGACCGCGCCGCTGCTCACGCTGAGTTTTGAAGTGGATCTGCCGACCTCCCAGGCCAAGGCACTGGAAAGCAAGCAGGATCCGGTGGTCGTGTCCGTCCGCCTGGATGGCCAGCTCAGCCTCAAGCTGCCCGAGGCCAAGGACCCCGAGCCGATGGACGCTGACCGGCTGCAGGCCCAGCTGTCCGCACTGTCCTCGCAGGACAAGAACCTGCGCGTGATCGTCGCCGCCGACAGGGCGGTGGCGTATGAAAAGGTGGTCGCGGCCATGGACGTGATCAAGCGCGCCAACGTGGAAAAGGTGGGCCTGGCGACCGATGCACACTGAAGCCCTGCCACCGCAGCGCGCACGGGATGAAGAGTGGGGCCTGCCGGTCGCGCTGGCGCTCGGCGTCCACCTGCTGCTGGCACTGATCTTCATCGCCGCCTGGTTGTGGTCGCCGCAACGCACGACCGAAGCGGCCGCCGGCGATCCGGCGATCGAAGCCAGCCTGCAGCTGTCCGCCTCCGAGGCATCGGCCGCGCGCCAGGCCTTGCGTGCCTCCGAAGCGCTGCCGGACCTGCCCGAGCCGGTCGCCGAGCCCGAACCGGTGCCGGAAGATACCGTCCCGCCACCGCAGCCGATTGAGGAGCCGCGCCCTCAGGATGCCCCCACGCCGCAGCAGCAACAGGCGCAGGAGCGCATTGCCCAGCCCGACACGGTTGATCAGGAGGCGGTCAACGCCTTGGCGATCTCGGCTGAGAAGGCCAAGCAGGAGCAGGAGGCCAAGCGCCGTCAGGAACAGATCGACCTGACCGAGCGCAAGCGCCAGGACCAGGCCGAGCAGAAACTGCGCCTGGCCAAGCAGCAGGAAGAGGCCGAGAAGAAGAAGCTGGCCGAGCAGGAACAGAAGGCCAACGATGCCAAGGCCGATGCCGAGCGCGACAAGAAGCTCGCCGAAATCCGTCGCAAACGTGCCCAGGCCGAGAACGAAGCCAAGCTGGCCGAGCAGAAGCTGCGCCAGGTCTCGGCGGCACGCGCGGCCAATGCCTCGGCGTCGACCTCCGGCGCCACTGGTACGGCCAAGCCGGCCGCCGGTGCCGGTGGAACCAGCGACGACCTGGGCGCCAAGTACGCTGCGGCGATCCAGCAGAAGGTATCCGCGCAGTGGACCCGGCCGGACACGGTCCCGCTTGGGCAGCGCTGCCAGGTGTCGATCAACCAGATCCCCGGGGGGCAGGTCATCCAGGCCAAGGTCAGCGGGAACTGCCCGTTCGATGAGGCCGGCCGCCGCTCGATCGAGGCGGCCGTGTTGAATGCCCAGCCGTTGCCGTACCGTGGTTTCGAGTCGGTGTTCGCGCCCACGATCAACTTCACCTTCACCGCCCAGGATTGATGCCGGGCGGTGCAGGGATCGGCTTGAAGACCGCCACTGAATGCGTGGCGATGCGGCTCCACGCCTCGAACTGAGACCTGGTCGTTAACGGCCTGTGAGTTTCGTGCGGCCGGTGACTCGGAATTCACACTGCCTTGGTTCATGATTGCGAAACTGTTCACCGCCGTCCTGTTATCCCTCGTTCTGGTTTCCTCCCTATTGAGCGCTCCATGAAAAAAATGCCTCGTTGGCTTGCCGTTGTTGCGGCCCTGTTGTTGCCCTTCGCTGCCGTGGCGCAGCAGAAGGGGCTGGATATCGACATCATTGGCGGCAACGCCTCCGCCACGCCTATCACCGTTGTCCCCATGCCTTACCAGGGCTCGGCCGGTGCACCGCAGACCGATGTGGCCGCCGTGGTACGCGCCGACCTGGACCGTTCGGGCCAGTTCCGCAATCTGCCGGAAGCCCAGATCGTCGAAAAGCCGACCCGTGGCAGCGAGATCCAGTTCGCGACCTGGCGTGCGCTCAAGCAGAACTACGTCGTGGTTGGGCGCGTGATGGACGCCGGTGCGGGCGCCTACCGCGTCGAGTACGAGCTGTACGACGTGCCCAAGGGCGAGCGCCTGCTCGGCCTGGCGATGACCGCCCGCGGCAACGCGATGCGCGATGTCGCCCACCAGATGGCCGATGCCATCTACGAAAAGATCACGGGTGTGCGCGGTGCCTTCTGGACCCGCATTGCCTATGTCACCGCCAGCGGCAAGGGCGACGCCATGCGCTATGCGCTGATGGTGGCCGACTCGGATGGCTTCAATCCGCAGACCATCGTCCGTTCGGCCGAGCCGCTGCTGTCGCCGAGCTGGAGCCCGGACGGCAACAAGCTGGCCTACGTGAGCTTCGAGCGTGGCAACTCGGCGATCTACATCCAGAACATCTCCAGCGGCGCCCGTGAGCTGGTGACCAGCTTCCGCGGCATCAACAGCGCGCCCTCGTTCTCCCCGGACGGCCGCCGCCTGGCGCTGTCGCTGTCGCGCAGCGGCAACCCGGAGATCTACGTGATGGACCTGGGCAGCAAGCAGCTGACCCAGCTGACCAACCACTTCGCCATCGATACCGAGCCGACCTGGAGCGCAGACGGTTCCAACGTCTATTTCACCTCCGACCGTGGTGGCCGCCCGCAGATCTACCAGGTGGCGTCCAGCGGCGGCAGTGCCTCGCGCGTGACCTTCCAGGGCAATTACAACGCCACCCCGAGCCTGTCCTATGACGGCAAGAAGCTGGTGGTTGCCCAGGGCAGCGGCAACACCTACAAGATCGCGATGATGGACAGCAGCACCGGCTCGGCCCGCTGGAGCACGCTGTCGCCAGGATCGCTGGATGAATCGCCGAGCTTCGCGCCCAACGCGAGCATGGTGTTGTACGCCGCCCGTGAGGGTGGCCGTGGCGTGTTGTATGCCGTATCGGCCGATGCGCGCGTGCGCCAGCGACTGGTGTTGGCGGATGGCGACGTTCGTGAGCCTTCTTGGTCGCCATACCGTACAAAGCGCTAACAGAGTGTTAAGATTTCTCCGTATTCATCCCTCATCCGGCTTTAGGAGCCTCAAAGGTATCGCCATGAACAAGACCACCCGCGTTCTGCTTGTCTCCCTGTTGTCCGTGGCCGCCCTGGCCGGTTGTTCCAAGAAGGTCAAGGAAGTGCCGGCTGCCCCGGTTGATACCGGCAGCACCACCGCTCCGACCGGCCCGTCGACCTCGGGCCTGTACGGTCCGGGTGATCTGGATACCGATTCCTGCCTGCGCCAGCGCGTGGTGTACTTCGATCTGGACCAGGACAGCGTCAAGCCGGAGTTCCAGGCCATCATGGCGTGCCACGCCAAGTACCTGCGTGACCGTCCGTCCTCGCGCATGACCCTGCAGGGCCACACCGATGAGCGCGGTTCGCGCGCTTACAACCAGGCTCTGGGCGAGCGTCGTGGCAACGGCGTGTCCTCGGCACTGCAGGCCAACGGTGGCTCGGCTTCGCAGCTGACCGTCGTGTCCTACGGTGAAGAGCGCCCGGTCTGCACCGAGTCGGGCGAGTCCTGCTGGTCGCAGAACCGTCGCGTCGAGATCGTGTACACGGCTCAGTAATAGATGCGCTTTCGATTTCTATCGATGATCGTTGCGGCAGCCCTCGTGGCTGCCGCACCGGCCAATGCGCAGCGGCAGAGTCTGGCCGACCGCGTCGGCGCGCTTGAGCAGCAGGCGAACAACAACCAGTCCAACATGGACATGCTCAATCAGCTGAATCAGCTGCGTACCCAGTTGCAGGCCCTGCAGTCGCAGGTCGAGCAGCTGCAGCACGACAATGAGCAGCTCAAGCAGACCGCCAAAGACCAGTATCTGTATCTGGACAGCCGCCTGAACCGCCTGGAAGGTGGAGCCCCCGTGCTTCCCGCCGCCCCGGCCGCAGCCGCGCCTGCCCCCGCAGCACCCCCGAAACCGGCAACGGCCGCTTCCGAGCGGCCACCTACCGTGCACGGCGATGCCGGCAGCCTTGCTGCCAGTGGCGACGAACGCACCGCCTACAACGTCGCCTTCGATTCGCTCAAGGCCGGCAAGTACGACGACTCGGCGCAGCTGTTCCTGAGCTTCCTCGAGTTGTACCCCAACGGCGTCTATACCCCCAACGCGCTGTACTGGTTGGGCGAGAGCTATTACGCCACCCGCAATTTCCCGCTGGCTGAGGCGCAGTTCCGCGACCTCATCTCGCGCTACCCGACCCACGACAAGGCGTCCGGTGGCCTGCTCAAGATCGGCCTTTCCCAGTATGGCGAAGGCAAGGTCGACCAGGCCCAGGCGACCCTCGAACAGGTCGTGTCCACGTATCCCGGCTCCGACGCCGCGCGCACCGCGCAGGACCGTCTGCAGTCGATCCGGCTGGGTCAGCAGATCCGCTGAACCCGCCCCGGGCCGCTGTCGCGGCCGGGCCCGGTATACTGATGGATCGCCAACCGGGCGCTGCCCGGTCCCCGTGCCGGGCCATGCCCGGCTGTTGTCGTTTCCGAAGCCGTCCCCCAAGAATCACCGCCATGACCACGACCCTGTCCGCTGCCGCCGCACTCCCCAGTGAGATCGTGCAGTCCCCGCTGCCGCGACTGAAGATCACCGAGATCTTCCTGTCCCTGCAGGGCGAAGCCGATACCGCCGGCTGGCCGACCGTGTTCGTGCGCCTCACCGGCTGCCCGCTGCGCTGCACCTATTGCGATACCGCCTACGCCTTCCACGGCGGCACCTGGTGGGACATCGACGCGATCGTGGACGAGGTGCTCGCCCAGGGCGTCCACCACGTCTGCGTGACCGGTGGCGAGCCGCTGGCGCAGAAGCGCTGCCTGGTGCTGTTGGAGAAGCTCTGCGACGCCGGCCTGGACGTCTCGCTGGAAACCTCCGGCGCGCTGGATGTCAGCGCCGTCGATCCGCGCGTGTCGCGCGTGGTCGACCTGAAAACCCCCGGCTCCGGCGAAATGGCCCGCAACCGCCTGGAGAACCTGCCGCTGCTGACCAAGCGCGACCAGATCAAGTTCGTCCTGTGCAGCCGCGAGGATTACGAATGGGCCCGCGGCATGGTCCGCGAGCACCGCCTCAACGAGCGCAGCATGGTGCTGTTCTCGCCGAGCAAGAGTGAGGTCAGCCCGCGTGAGCTGGCCGACTGGATCGTGGCCGACCGCCTGCCGGTGCGCTTCCAGATGCAGCTGCACAAGCTGTTGTGGAATGACGAGCCCGGGAGGTAATGCCGGCTGCAGTGCTACGGCGCTGCGCTTGCCATCGACCACGCCCCACCATCAGTAAAGACGTCCGGCGCGGGACAGCGTGCTGGTTCCCCGCAAACCACCGGAAACTCCCCCATGAAAAAAGCAGTCGTCCTCCTGTCCGGCGGCATGGACTCCGCCGCCGTCGTTGCCATCGCCCGCGAGCAGGGTTTTGCCGTCCACGCCCTGAGCGTGCGCTACGGCCAGCGTCACACCTCCGAACTCGACGCCGCCGCCGCCGTCGCCAGCGCGCTCGGCGCGGTCGCCCACAAGACCGTCAATGTCGATCTGCGCAGCATCGGTGGCTCGGCCCTGACCGATGACATCGACGTCCCGGAAGCGGGCGGCGAGGGCATCCCGGTCACGTATGTGCCGGCACGCAATACGATCATGCTGTCCGTCGCGCTGGGCTGGGCCGAAGTGCTGGGCGCCAACGACATCTTCTGCGGCGTCAACGCGGTGGACTACTCCGGCTACCCGGATTGCCGCCCCGAGTTCATCCAGGCCTTCCAGGCGCTGGCGAACCTGGCCACCAAGGCCGGCGTGGAAGGGGCGGGCATCCAGGTCCATGCACCGCTGCAGTTCCTGAGCAAGGCCGACATCGTGCGTGAGGGCGTCCGGCTGGGCGTGGACTTCGGCCTGACCGTATCCTGCTACAACGCCGACGACCTGGGCCGCGCCTGCGGGCATTGCGATGCCTGCCGCCTGCGTGCGCAGGGTTTCACGGATGCCGGCGTGCCGGACCCGACCCACTACGTGTGATGCTGGACGGGTACGCATGAGCGCCAAGATGCGTTAGAATGCGCACCCCCGGCGTCACGTCGGGGATGCAATGGGCCGTTAGCTCAGTTGGTAGAGCAGAAGACTTTTAATCTTTTGGTCGATGGTTCGAATCCATCACGGCCCACCACTGCATCCATGATGAAGGCGACCGCGAGGTCGCCTTTTTCATGTCTCCGGTTCTGCCCGGATCGCATGAAGCCCCCCTCCCTCCGCATGGAACGCGTCGTGAGCAACCACTTCCCACATCCCCCGTCTGCCTCCCGTCGTCGCGCGATCCTGCATGGCGCTGCAATGGCCCTTGCCCTGATCGCCCTGGATGCGGGGGCCGCGCAGGATCTGACGATCACCTACTACGACGTGCAGGGCGGCAACCTGCAGGAACTGCGCGCGTCCTAGAATGCGCGCGGGCCCGTCGGCAAGGACGGCGCGCGCCATCACGGCCACGTGGACTGGCAAGTTGGCTGGAACTACGACTACGCCCCGCGAGGGGGCGGCTGCAGAATCGGCAAGCTGCGCGTGGATGTGAGGGCCACCATGGTGCTGCCGCGCTGGACCGCCGCCGATACAGCGCCTGCGTCGCTGCAACAGGAGTGGGCGCGCTACAGCCAGGCGTTGCGGGTGCACGAAGACGGCCATGCAGCCCATCCCGGTCAAGCTGCCGAGGAAATCCAGCGGCGGTTCGCGGCAGTTGGCGGTGGGATGCGCTGCCCGCAGCTCGGTGAGGAACTCAACCGTATCGGGCAAGCGGTTCTCGATGAATACGCCGCGCGCGATAAACAGTACGACGACACCACCGAACATGGTGCCACGCAGGGTGCGCGTCTCTAGCCCGTAGGAATTCTCACAGCCTCATGCGCGTTTCCCCGACGCCCAGCGAGGAAGTGACCGATGCCCACGGATGGCTCCCACGCGCACGCTACCCCTCCAGACCTTGAGCGCCGCAGGCCCGTTTCCGTGTGATGCGGTGGGTACACGGCGGGTCGATGCGGGGCGGCGGCATGGCAATGGGAATGGATGTTCTGCAGACGGCACTCGTCTTTGCGACGGTGCTGGCCGCTTTCACCGGGTTGCAGTCCGCGTGGCGGTACGTATCGAGCGCAGCAACCAAAGCGCCGAGACCAGACAGGTGAGAATGACCGCCATCGACAACGGCAGGTGGAAGGCGCGATGCCCGAACGCGGCAAAGCCAACGTGGATGGCGAACGTGGCCAGGCCCAGCGCGGCGCAGAGGAGCGCGTAACCGCGCGCCTTGCTGGTTTGCAGCACCACATGTCGGTAGCCGACCAGCAGGATGCCCACTGCGATCAGATTGAACACCACGAAGCCCTGAACGCCGCCGGGTAGCAGGAACATCTCCCACTCGCGCCAGAAGGCGGCATCGATCTGATGGAGGATCAGGGCGAGCAGGGTGGAGAAGTAGCTTCGTTCCATGCGCAGCGCGGCCATCAACACTGCGGATCCTGCAGCGGCCGTAGTGTAGCGGGCGATCGATCCCCCCTCACACAATCCTCCCCCACGCAGGCGCAGGATCAAACGGTAACGGGCCACAGTGGGATCTGCGATTCCACGGAGCGGTGTCATGAATACCGACAATAACGGCCAAGCGGTACGCGGGCTCAATCAGATCATCAGCATTGCGCGCGATGGTCACGGCATATACGCCAGGGCCGTCGCGGGCGTGCAGGTAACGGATCCGACGTTGAGCGCGCTGATGATGCGCATGGCCGCGTCCAAGACCAAGGTCGTCACGGAGGTCACCACGCTGGTGCGTCGCGCTGGCGGACAGCCGGCACTGCATGGGACGCTCGGAGGGCATGTGCGCGGTGGGTTCGGGTGGTTCGGTGCGGTGCTCGGCGATGCCGGCATCCAGTACGTGAGCGAGAGCCATGCGGCCGAAGCCCGTCTGGTTCGCGCGATGGAAGCCACCGTCCACCACCACGCACTGTCCGGGCAGGCACGCCGCACCCTCGGCAACCTGCTGCGGGAGACGCGGCTGTGCTGGGACGATATGCGCCAGCAGCTGGCCACGCTGCGCGAGCGTGATCCCTGATTCATCCGCCTGGCGCAGTTGCCGCCACGGCAACGCGACGGCCGGCGTCCGCCGCCGTCATCACAGATCAAGAAGAAGGCGTGCGCACACCAGTGCAGGCCGACACGGAGACACACCATGAACATCGTATTGCAAGACGCCACCGGGCGACGATTGCGTCTGGGCGGATCATGCCTGGTGGAAGATGGCGTGCTGTATTACCGCCGGATGATGCTGGTGGCGATCGGGGAAGGCGTTCGCCTCGCACCCTCGGTGCTGGACGTGATCAACGCGTCTGTCGCAGGCAGTGCGTGGGTATTGGACGATGACGTGCCGACCGGCGTCATGACGAGCCTCGAGCTGTCCCTACACGCGATGCGGTGATGGCGTTGCTGCGAGCCAGGTAAACCTGTCAGGGCTGCGCGGTTGCGCAGCCCCACCCTGTAACAGAGGGAATCCAGTAGCAGAGGAAACTTACTTCTGCTGCGGCTTGTTGCCAGCATCAGGCGCTTTCTTGGTGTCCTGTTCCTGCTTCTGCTGCTGCTTGGCCTGTGCGTCCTTGCGTTCCTGGTCGGACTGCGGCGCGTTCGGGGCGTTGGCCGCATTCTTCACGTTGTTTTCGTTGTTCTGCATGTTGGACATGGGTGACTCCAAGGCGACGTGATGTCGCAGCACCATCGTGGACCTGCCGCTGTTACTCGAGGGTCGCACTGGGATGAGCATCGGGTCAGGGTAGTCTCATGACCAAGTGCTACACCGCGTGGGTGTGACCACCCACGACGCTGCTGGTCCACAACGTCCCTTCATCCGAGGCGCCGAGTTGGTGGACGCGGCCGTCGATGTATCAGAATTGGCAGAGTGTCCCGCAATGGTCGGTGCTGAACCCGGCAATGGCCTGCTGCAGGAGCGCAACGTCGCTTGGGTCCACCTGTTCCAGCGCTTCCTTCAACGCGTCGCGCACCGGCTGCCGTTGCGCGGGCTGCAGCATCTGCGCGTAAGGCGCTGCCGTCTCCGCCAGCGCACGAACCAGGGTCCGCTTCAGCGTGCTGCCCGCCGCCTGGGCACGCATCACCTCCAGCATCTCCAGATACTGGCGTTGCGCATTGCGGCGAAGGGTGTCGGTGCCGCCCGGTCCCAGACCGGCAAGCTCTGCGGGCGTTGCAACGGTCAGCCACGCATCCACCAGTGGCTGCATCCGTGCACCGCACTGCAGCAGGTACGGCAGCAGCAGGCCCAGCTGTGCCTGGAAGCGCTCGGCGTTGTGGTTGCCTTGGCGGGCCTGCTCGCCGGAATGGAGGAGCACGGCTGCTGGCATCGCACCCATGCCGAACTGCATCAACCGGGTGGACAGCGTTACGCCGTACTGGCACGCGTTGGTCAGCAGACCCAGGTCCGCCGTCGCGTAGTCCGGCGCCAGGACGTCGGTCTTGTTGGTCACCGCCGCCAGCAGTTGCATGGCGCGTGGGCTGTCGAGCTGCTCCGGTGCCTTGTCGGCGTCGGCTTGCTGCAGCAGTTGCAGGTAATCGCGCGTGGCTTCGTACTGCGCCATGAACTGCGGCGGTATGTCATCGGCACGTGCGGGTGAGGCGACCAGAAACAACACGAGGAGGGCCGCGCCCAGCGGTCTCTGGGCAGGCGCACGCGCCGGCCATGCCAGTCGTCGCGTGAGAGAAGAAAACGGGCTGCCACTCATCCGGAGCATGGTCCTTGGATCGATTCGGGCATGGAGCGTAGGTGACCCGGGGCAGGGCGGCAACCCGGTGCGCAGCATGCGTCGCCGGGGCATCCTGCGGGTGCGCGGCAATCGGTTGTCCTCGAATGACGGTGAGCAGAGATGCAGGCGTGGCCCACGAGCGGTCTGCCTGTGCACACCGCAGAACCGCTTACGGGGGCACAATAGCCAGTCATTCGTTGATCGATGTTGGAGGTGCCATGAACCGTTTCGTCCTGCTGGGTGTGGGGGCGCTTGCGCTCGCGGCCTGTTCCAAGCCGGCGCCGTCCGATACCGCGACTCCGGCAGAGCCTGCCGCGCCGGCCACGTCGGCCCCCGCTGCCAGCGCGCCCGCCGCCCCCGCCAGCCCGACCCTGCAGCCGCCGTCGTTCGATTGCGCCAAGGCGCAGTCCGAGGCGGAGACGCTGGTGTGCGGCGACGCGCGCCTGGCCGCGCTGGATCGCCAGCTGGCCGCGCTCTACAAGCGGGTGCAGACCAGCCCGGACGAGCTGGACATCGCGGCCGAACAGCGGGGCTGGATCAAGGGGCGTGATGCCTGTTCGCGCGCGGTGGATCCGCACCGTTGTCTCGTGGAGTCCTATCAGACCCGGCTGGTCGAGCTGACCATCAATGGCGGCGGCATCCAGGTACCCGCGACGGTGGAGTACCGCTGTGATGACAACAGCAAGCCGGTGACCGCCGTGTTCTACAACGATATCGACCCGACCGCGGCCGTGGTCAGCTGGGGCAGGGATCAGGCCATCGTGTTCCCGGTGCCGGTCACCAAGGACGACAACAACGGCGGTCGCTGGGGGCGCGAAGGTGTCGACCTGCGCACCCACAACGACCAGACCACGCTGGAGTTCTACGGCACCACCCTGCAGTGCCAGCTCGCCAGGGGATGACGATCACCGCCGCGTCGCTCAACGCACGCGGCGGTAGCGCACTTCGTTCTGCCGGTCGCCCACTTCGGTGGTGACAAAGCCATCGCGGCTCTGGCTGATGTCGAACACACTGCTGCCGACGTTGAGCTGGCCGCCGTTGATCCAGCCGTTCAAGGTCTGGCCACGTGTCTGTGCGCTCATGCGGCCATCGCTGTCGATGCGCATGCGGATGTCGGCGTTGAAGGTAGGGTTGTAGCCCTCGAACTCGCCGATCATCCAGCCGGGGACATACGAGCTGTGCCGGGCGCCCTGGTAGCTGTCATCGTCGTAGCGCGCATCATCCTTGTCGGCGTTGTGCGCCAACGCGCCGAGAATCGCCGCGCCGATCAGAACGCCGGCGGCGACCTTGGCGTCGTGGTTGTCCTTGTCGTGGCGGTCATCGCGATCGCTGTCGCCATGTACACGGAACGAGGCGCGGCAGCCATCGTCGACCCAGACCTCACGACGGTCGTAGTCCCAGTTGCGGCCCTGACGGCAGTCCGCACCGGACAGTTTGCGGTCCAGGGTGACGTAGCCGGCGCGAGGCAGGGTGCAGGACTGATAGCGATTGTCGCGGCTCTCGCAGGTGACGACGTCATCCGCGCGCGCGTCGTCCAACGGCAGCATCAACAGCAAGGGTGTAGCCAGCAGCATACGGAAGAGCATGTCGTCGATTCCGGCAAGGAAAAGGAGCGTGTCGCATCGTATGGAAAGCGGGAGACCCCCGTTCCCGGCACCGACGATGGCCACGCGGACATGAAATCCGGATGAAGGTCACTCAGCGGCGCGCTCGGACGGCCGCCGACCGACGCAGGCGACTCGCCTCAGGCGCAGGCCGCCAGCGGCTGCTGGAAGCAGGCACGGATCGCGTCGAGCAGCTCGCTCATGCTGTAGGGCTTGGGCAGGAAATGCATGCCGGGACCGAGCTGCGGCACCACCACGGAGGGCTCCAGGCCCGAGGTGACCAGCACCGGCAGCCCGGGCTGTTCCTGCTTGACCCGATGCGCCGCCTCGATGCCACTCACTGCGCCCAGGCAGACATCGGTGAACACCAGGTCGAAGCGCTCGCCGGCCTGCAGCAGGCCCAGCGCGGCTTCGGCGGAGCTGACCGCCACGACTTCGCAGGCCTGGCTTTCCAGGGCCATGCGGCTGAGCTCGCGGGTGTCTTCGGTGTCTTCGATCAACAGCACGCGCGGTTCGGGATGGTGCTTGGACAACAACATGGAGCGTGGTTCCGGCTTTCCCCCGGAGAGGGGCGCGCAATTATCGCGGGGCGCTGGTGAGGAGATCGTTGACGCTGCCGAAATGCCCGGTGAACCGGCCGTGCTGCCCGCGTTGGCGCGGGTCAGGCGAGGGCGAGTGAACGTTTCCGACGGCGCTGCCAGGCCCACACCAGCCCGACCGCCAGGCCCGCCGCCGACAGGCGCAGCACCGTCGCCGGCCAGCCGACGGCAGTCGCCTCGGTGATCGCGAACACGTTCCACGCCAGATTGAGCGACACGTGCAGGGCCAGTCCGCTCCACAGGGTGTAATCGTCCAGCGTATTGAGCCAGGCGAACACCAGCCCGCCGATGCCGGTGATGGCGAACACCTGCAGCGCCATGCCCCCGCCGCCGCCGAACGACCACCAGTGGATCGCACCGAAGACCACCGCCTGCACGAGCGCAGCGGCCAGCCACGGCCAGCGCTGCTGGCGGTGGGCGAAGATGAAACCGAAGCCGCGGAAAATGATCTCCTCGGCCAGCGGGAACAACACCCCGAGCATCAGCAGGGCCAGCAGGTCCTGGGTGGGATTCACCCCGCCCAGCCACCACAGGCCGAGCCAGCACGGCAGGGTCGCCAGCAGGGCCAGCGCCGGGCCCTGCCAGCCATTCCAGCGCAACCCGAGCAGCGCGTGGAGGCGCTGCCCGGGGCGCAGCAGCAGTGCAGCCACGGCCAGCACCAGCAGCACGCCCAGGCCGTTGTCGAGGATGGCCCCGCCATAGGGAATTGGCAGCGTCGAAATTGGCGTGCCCAGCCACGCGGCGAGGTCGCGCAGATTGATCGACACGGCCAGGGTCAGCACCAGCACACAGGCGGCCAGCCACGCAGGCAGGCGAAGGGACGACATGGGACGCTCCATATCCAGGGACTGGTCGGATTGTTGGGCACGGCCGCAGCGGCAGCATGGGGCATTGGTCGGGGGGCCATCGGTCATGGCCGCGTTGCACCACGGTCAGGTATGACCGGCTAGAGTGCGGCTTTGCCCCCTGGATTACCGCCCATGCAATGCCCCGTATGCAAAACCCAAGCGCTGCAGATGTCCGAGCGTCAGGGCATCGAGATCGACTACTGCCCGCAGTGCCGTGGCGTGTGGCTGGACCGTGGTGAACTGGACAAGATCATCGAGCGCTCCGCCAGTGCCGCAGCGCCTGCGCCCGCCCCGGCACGCGCTGCTGCTCCGCCGCCGCCGGCCGCCGTGCAGCACCGCGATACACGCCATCTGGGCCAGCAGCAGTACGGCGATCAGCACGGCTACCGCAAGAAGAAGAAAGAGAGCTTCCTGTCGGACCTGTTCGACTTCTGATGCATGCCTGCGCTGCGCTCAGGCGCGGCGCAGGATGAACTCCCGGTCGACGCTCTCGCCGACCGGGAAATCGTATTCGCCCACCTTGCGGCAGCCATAGCGTGCGTAGAAGCGTTGCGCACCCAGATTCTCGGACCACACGCCGATCCACAGCGTGCGCCGCTGCGGTTGATCCAGCCATGCCAGGAACGCGTCCATCAGGCGCGCGCCGTGACCACCCGCCTGGTGGCTGGCGAGCACGTACAGTCGCTTGAGCTCGATATCGCCCTCGCTGGCCTCGGCATGCGGCAGGCTGTTCGGGCCTGCGGCGAGATAGCCCACCACACGTTCGCCGTTGTCCAGCAGCCACGCCGCGTTGCGTGGATCGGCGAGCTCGCGGCGTTGCGGTTCGACCGCGTAATGGCTGTCCAGAAAATCGCGCAGGTCCTGCGGGGGGTAGGAATCGCCGAAGGTTTCGGTGTAGGTGGCGATGGCGATCGCCGACAGCGCAGCGGCATCGGCGACGGTGGCACGGCGGATGGTCAACGTCATGGCGCAAGGCAGGCAGGTGGGGCCGGCAGCTTACGCTATCGTCTGGGGTCGGCCGTAGTTCCGGGTACGTCGGTACCCGGAACCTGTCATGGTTGCCGGATCAGAACCAGACCCGCACGCCCGCCACCCAGCGGGTATCGCGCGCACCTTCGCCGGCTGCTTCGTGGTAGTCGGCGGTATCGCCGAACAACCGCTCGTGGCTGATGCCGATGTACGGTGCGAAGCGGCGGCTGAATTCATAGCGCAGGCGCAGCCCGGCTTCGACCTTGTTGAGGCCCGCGCCGTTGCGATACGAGGGCTCGTCGTTGGCCGAGAAGGTGGCTTCCAGCAGCGGCTGCAGGATCAACCGGTTGGTCAGCAGCAGCTCGTATTCCACCTCGACCGTGGCCGCCAACTGACCGCCTTCGCCTAGATAGGCCGTGGCCGAGGTCTCGAACTTGTACGGCGCCAGGCCTTGGATGCCGAACGCCGCCCAGGTACGTGAATCGGCCGGCCGGAAATCCTGTTTCACGCCGACCAGTACATCCCACCACGGCGACACGCTGCGCCCATACATCACTTCCAGATCGGCCGATCCGGTACGGCCGTCACTGCGCTCGCCTTCGCTACGCACCCACAGCCGGTGGATGTTGCCGCCCACCCAGCCGCTGGCCTCCCAGGCCTGGCCGCTGCCGTGCTGGCCATCCCAGTGTTCGAGCCGGTTGACCAGCAGCAGGCTATGGATCTCCGGCGCATGCTCCATCGCGCCGTGGTCGATCGGCGCAAACGCGGCGAGCCGGTCGGCGGCGGTCACGGCCGGAATCGGTTCGAGCGGCTCGGTGGGCGCGGGCGCCCTCGGCACACCATGCCCCATCGCGGCGTGATCCATCGTCGAATGGTCCAGCTGGCTGTGATCGGTACTGCCATGGTCCCTCTTCGAATGGTCCATCTGGCTGTGATCAGCGCTGCCGTGGTCCATCGTTGAATGGTCCATCTTGGTGTGATCCATGCTGCCGTGATCCATCGGGCGGTCATCCGCCGGTGATGCATCAGTCGTGGTCGGCGCCGTGGCATGGCCGGCATGCGACTGTGCCCAGGCCGGTGCGGCCAACGCCAGCAGCAGGGCGGCGCTCAGTGCGGACAGCACGGTGAGAGGTGAGCGGCTCATTCTTCGATCCTCACTTCGCGCATCATGCCCGCTTCCATGTGGTACAGCAGGTGGCAGTGGTACGCCCAGCGCCCAAGTGCGTCGGCACGGACGCGGTAGGTGCGGCGGGTGCCGGGCGGCATGTCGATGGTGTGCTTGCGCAGGTGGAACTCGCCGGCCGCGTTTTCCAGATCGCTCCACACGCCGTGCAGATGGATCGGGTGCTGCATCATCGTGTCGTTGACCAGCACGATGCGCATGCGCTCGCCGTAGTTCAGGCGCAGCGGTTCGGCGCTGGCGAACGGGATCCCGTCGAAGGACCAGCTGAATTTTTCCATGTGGCCGGTCAGGTGCAGCTCGACCTCGCGGCCGGGATCGCGCCCATCGGGATCGTCGAACAGGCTGCGCATCGCGCCGTAGGTGAGTACGTTGCGGCCGTTGTCGCGCAGGCCGATACCAGGATCATCCAGCTTGGGCGCGGTGGCCATGCTCTGCATGTCCACCAGCGGGTTGCCTTGCTCGCTGGCCGGGTGACGCGGCGCTTTGGGATCGGTGCCGTGTGCACCGTGGCCCATGCTGGCACCGCAGCCGCCTTCCATGCCCTTCATGTCGTGGCCCGCCATCCCGTTGGAGGCATGGCCCATGTCGTGGCCCATGTCACTCATGGTCAGCAGCGGGCGCGGGTCGCGCGCGGGGATCGGCGCCTGCAGGCCGTGGCGCACCGCCAGCGTGCCGGCGGCATAGCCGGTGCGGCCCGTGTCCTGGCAGAAGATCGTGTACGCGTCCTGGCCGCTGGGTTCGACGATCACATCGAAGGTCTCGGCCGGGGCGATGCGGAATTCATCGATGCTGACCGGGTGGATGTACTGGCCATCGGCGGCGACCACGGTCATCTTCAGGCCAGGGATGCGCACGTCGAAATAGGTCATCGAGCCGCCGTTGATGAAGCGCAGCAACACCTTTTCGCCACTGCGGAACAGCCCGGTCCAGTTGCCGGCCGGGGCGGTTCCGTTGAGCAGGTAGGTATAGGTGTGGGCGTTGATGTCGGAGATGTCGGTCGGCGTCATCCGCATCCGGCCCCACATGCCGCGGTCGGCGGTGGCCGCGGCCCAGCCGTCCTTGCGCACATCGCGCAGGAAGTCGGGCAGGGTGCGCTTGTAGTAGTTGTCGTGCTCGGCGAGCTTCTTCATGCGCCGGAACAGCGCGCCGGGGTCCAGGTCGGTCCAGTCCGAGAGCAGGATCACGTGCTCGCGGTCGGCGTGATACGGCGCCGGTTCCAGCGGGTCGATGATCAGAGCGCCGTACAGACCCGCCTGCTCCTGGAACATGGAATGGCTGTGATACCAGTACGTGCCGGACTGCTTGAGGGTAAAGCGGTACTGGTAGGCATCGCCCGGGGCGATGCCGTTGAAGCTCAGGCCGGGCACGCCATCCATGTTGGCCGGCAGCAGCAGGCCGTGCCAGTGGATGGAGGTGGGGTGGGCCTGCAGCGTGTTGGCCACGCGGATGTTGACCGTCTGGCCTTCGCGCCAGCGCAGGATCGGCGCCGGAAGGCTCCCATTGACGGTAATCGCCGGGCGGGTGTGGCCGGTGAAGTTGGCCAGCGATTCGCCGATGCTCAGCTGCACGTCATGGCTGCTCAGGACCTGCGGGGCACCGGCAAGACCGGGGCCGGCGGCGGCGAACGCACGCGGGCTCAGGCCGGTGGCGGCCAGGCCGGCGACCACGCCGCCGGCAGCGACGCCCTGTACGAACAGGCGGCGCGACGGCATGAGCGGAGTGCCCGTGCCGGGTGTTTTTGGGAAAGACATTGCAACTCCGAATCCGATTCAAATGGCACACGTGGTGCCGTCATCGCACACACGCCGGGGCGCGTGGGCAGAGCCTGAGGCCGGCGCTCGCAGCGCGCGGTGGATCAGGCGATCGGAGGGCGGGTGATGCGGTCCAGCGGGGGCATCGGCCGCGACGGATGCGCGGTCAGGATCGGTGCCCGCGACAACGGTGGCGGCGTGGCGATCCACGCGATCTGGACGGTCAGGCTGGGCTGCTGGGCACAGCTGCGCAGGCAGTCCTTGATCTTGCAATGGTCGCCATCGTGCGGGGCCTGGACGCCGGTGTCGGCGGTGGCCATGGCGTCGTGATGGTGCGCGGCAGGCATCGGTGCATCGCCATGGCAGGGCGGGCCGGGTGTGCTGGTTCGGGTCGGTTCGGCCATGGCCAGCGCCATGGGACCGGCCATGGCGACGTTCAGCCCGTTGAGCAACAGGCTGAGCATCAATACCACTCGCAGGAGCAGGCCACTTGCGGACATGGGGCTCACCTTACTGCCAAATCCGGGCGGTCGCACCTGCGGCTGAACACGTGGTTCAACTCTGGAGGCCGGTTCGTGCGGGCTTGCCCGGGCATCAGCCTTCCTCGCGCACGATCTCGACCAGGCGATCGCCATAGCGGGCCAGCTTGGTGCCACCGATGCCGCCGACCCGGCCGAGCGCATCGACACTGGTGGGACGCTGTTCGGCGATGTTGCGCAGGGTGCTGTCGTGGAAGATCACGAAGGCCGGCACGTTCTGCTCGCGCGCGAGTTCGGCACGCAGGCCGCGCAGGGCATTGAACAGGGCCAGGTCCTGCGGCAGCACCGACAGGCCGGTGCGCTGGCCGCTGCGGTCGCGCTCGCGGGCGGCCTTGGGTGTCTCGCGGCGCATCATGACCTTGCGCTGGCCCTTGAGCACCTCGCGGCTGCCATCGGTCAGGCGCAGGCCACCGTAGGCGCTGCTGTCCACCTCGAGCAGGCTGGAGGCGACCAGCTGGCGGAACACGCTGCGCCAGGTGCGGGCGTCGAGATCCTTGCCGATGCCGTAGGTGCTCAATTCGGTGTGTCCGAACTGGCGCACCTTCTCGTTGTCGCCGCCGCGCAGGATGTCGATCAGGTGGCCCACGCCGAAGCGCTGGCCGCTGCGGTAGACGCAGCTCAGTGCCTTCTGGGCGGCAACGCTGGCATCCCAGGCATCCGGTGGCAGCAGGCAGTTGTCGCAGTTGCCACAGGGCTGGGGGTAGGTTTCCCCGAACCCGGCCAGCAGGACTTGACGGCGGCACTGCATGGATTCGCAGTAGCCGAGCAGGTGATCGAGTTTGGAACGTTCGAGCGTTTTGCGGTCTTCGCCGGCTTCGGACTGTTCGATCATCTGCTTGAGCAGCACGACGTCGCCGAGCCCATAGCAGAGCCAGGCTTCGGCGGGCTCGCCATCACGGCCGGCGCGGCCGGTTTCCTGGTAATACCCTTCCATCGATTTGGGCAGATCGGTATGCGCGACGAAGCGCACGTCCGGTTTATCGATGCCCATGCCGAAGGCGATGGTGGCGCACATCACGATGCCGTCCTCGCGCAGGAAGCGGCGCTGGTTGGCGGCGCGTACCTCCGCCGGCAGGCCAGCGTGGTAGGGCAGGGCGTTCATGCCCTCCTTGCACAGGAACTCGGCGGTTTCTTCCACCTTGCGCCGTGACATGCAGTAGACGATGCCGGCTTCCTGGCGGTGGACCTTGAGAAAGTCCAGCAGCTGGCGCTTGGCGTTGTCTTTCTGGACGACGGTGTAGCGGATGTTGGGACGGTTGAAGGAGCTGACGAAGTGCTGGGCGTTGGTCAGGTCCAGGCGTTCGGCGATTTCGCGCTGGGTCGGCGGATCGGCGGTGGCGGTCAGCGCGATGCGCGGGACGTCGGGCCAGCGCTCGTGCAGGACGGTGAGCTGGCGGTATTCGGGGCGGAAGTCGTGGCCCCACTGCGAGACGCAATGAGCTTCGTCGATGGCGAACAGGGCAATCCGGCTGCGCGAGAGCAGCGAGAGGAAGCGGCCGGTCAGCAGTCGCTCGGGGGCGACGTAGAGCATGTCCAGTTCGCCGGCAAGCAGTTCGCGCTCGACCCGGGCGGCGGTTTCGCCATCAAGGGTGGAGTTGAGGTATTCGGCGCGGACGCCGAGCTGGCGCAGGGCTTCGACCTGGTCCTGCATCAAGGCGATCAGTGGCGAGATGACGATGCCGGTGCCGTCGCGGAGCAGGGAGGGGACCTGGTAGCAGAGCGATTTGCCGCCGCCGGTGGGCATGAGGACGAGCGCGTCATTGCCGGCGGCGACATGCTCGACGATCGCCTGCTGCGGACCGCGGAATTCGTCGTAACCAAAGATGCGGCTGAGCAGGTCGTGCGCGGGGCGGGAAGACATCGCGCTAGTTTACCTTGCCAAGGCTACGGGCCGTGTCCTCTGATGCCGGATCGGTCTGTAGGAAAGCCGAGGCCGGAGCCAGAGCCAGAGCCAGAGCCAGAGGCAGAGCTGAAGGCGCAAAGCGTCGGGCGTGTCCTCCTGCGGGGTTGGCGCGGTGTGGGTGGGTCTGCTGGACCCGCCGTGAACCCGTCCATGGGGGCTCGATGTGCGCCATCCATGGCGCACAACGGTCCTGCAGACCCACCCACACCGCGCCATCGACACTTGGCTGGTCTTCAAAGGAGAGCCAGTCCAGAGCCCGTCACGCGCCAGTCAAACGCAGACAGGCGCCAATCGGCGCCTGTCTGCTGTTGCTTGCCTGTGACCTGTGGCCTGTTACCGCTTGCCAAAGAGGCCGCTCTGGCTTGCCCAACCGTCCATCCTGATCTGTCTGGCGAGTGGGGGCCAGGCCCTGACGGGACCGTCGTGCGCCATGGATGGCGCACGACGAGCCCCCAAGGATGGGTTTACGGCGCGTCCCGGAGGGGCCTGGCCCCCGCTCGCCAACACGGAGACCCCGTCAGCCAAAGCCTTTGCCGTTGCCGTCAGTCAACCAAGCCCGCCAAAAACACATTCTTACTGCAGCAGCGAACGCAGCATCCAGGCGTACTTTTCGTGGGTCTGCAGACGCTGGGTCATCAGATCCTCGGTCGGCGCGTCGTCCGCATCGTCGGCCACATCCAGCACTTTGCGCGCCGTACGGCACACCGCCTCGTTGGCGGTGACCAACTGGCGTACCATTTCACGCCAGTCCGCGCTGTCGGTCAGGCCCGGCTCCTCGGCGATCGAGGTCAGGGCCGCGAACTCGCGGTACGAGCCCGGGGCATTGAAGCCCAGTGCACGGATGCGTTCGGCTACGTCATCCAGGGCCGCCCACTGTTCGGTGTACTGGGTCTCGAACATGGTGTGCAGCGAGTTGAACATCGACCCGGTCACGTTCCAATGGAAATTGTGGGTCTTCAGGTAGAGCGTGAACGCATCAGCCTGGAAGGCCGACAGTCCATCGGCGATCTTCTTGCGATCGCCCTCCTTGATCCCGATATCGATGTTCGGGGCCGACGGGGCCGCCGCGCCGAGCTTCTGCTTGGCAGTCTTGGGCTTTGCCGTGGTCTTGGTCGTCTTCGCCATGGGAGAACTCCTTATGGATGGGATGAATCGGATGGCCTTCACAATAGATCAGACTACCCTTTCAGTAGTAAACAAAAGTTCTAAACGAATCGATTGATGAGCGCTATCGAAAAACCACATGCAGCACGCCTGGCCCAGCAGCAGGCCGCCATCAACGGCGCCATGAGCCGCGACCGCGGTCGTTTGCTGGGGATGCTCTCGCGTTGGCGGGCCAAACCGGCGGATACGGGGCTGGCGGCGGCGTTCGAGCAGGCCTTGCAGGCGTCCGTGCAGCGCCGTGAAGCGCGTGCGCTGAATCAGCCGGCCATCACTCTGGACGAGCAACTGCCGATTGCGCGTGAAGCCGAGGCCATCACCGCGCTGATCCGCGACCATCAGGTCGTGGTGATCGCCGGTGAAACCGGCTCGGGCAAGACCACCCAGCTGCCCAAGCTGTGCCTGGCCGCCGGCCGTGGCACCGCCGGCATGATCGGCTGCACCCAGCCGCGACGGATCGCCGCACGTGCGGTGGCGACCCGCGTCGCGCAGGAACTGCAGTCCGAGCTGGGCACCACGGTGGGTTACCAGGTGCGCTTCACCGATCGCGTCGGTGACGATACCCGCATCAAATTCATGACCGACGGCATCCTGCTGGCCGAGATCAGCAGCGACCGCTGGCTGTCCAACTACGACACGATCATCGTCGACGAGGCGCACGAACGCAGCCTCAACATCGATTTCCTGCTGGGCTATCTCAAGCAGCTGCTGATCAAGCGCCCGGACCTGAAGCTGATCGTCACCTCGGCGACCATCGACACCTCGCGCTTTGCGCAGCATTTCGACGATGCCCCGGTGATCAGCGTGGAAGGCCGTACCTTCCCGGTGGAGGTGCGTTACCGGCCGCTGGAAGGTGAGGGCGGTGGCGAAGCCGACGGTGGGCGCGATGGCGAGCGCACCGTCAATGATGCGGTGGTCGCGGCGGTGGATGAAATCACCCGGATCGACCCGCGTGGCGACATCCTGTTGTTCTTCCCGGGCGAGCGCGAAATCCGCGATGCGCACCAGTCGCTGGAACGACGCAAGTACCGTGGCACCGATGTGCTGCCGCTGTATGCGCGGTTGTCGGTCAAGGACCAGGACCTGGTGTTCAACCCGGGCGCCAACCGGCGCATCGTGCTGGCCACCAACGTGGCCGAAACGTCGCTGACGGTGCCGCGCATCCGCTATGTGATCGACCCCGGTTTCGCCCGCATCAAGCGCTACAGCCCGCGCCAGAAGCTGGACCGGTTGCATATCGAAGCGGTTTCGCAGGCCAGCGCCAACCAGCGCAAAGGCCGTTGCGGCCGCGTGTCCGAAGGCATCTGCTACCGGCTGTATTCCGAAGCGGATTTTCTGTCGCGCCCCGAGTTCACCGATCCGGAGATCCGCCGTTCCAGCCTGTCCGGGGTGATCCTGCGGATGCTGCAGCTGGGCCTGGGCCGGATCGAAGACTTTCCCTTCCTGGAGGCCCCGGACGAGCGTGCCGTCGCGGATGGCTGGCAGCAGCTGGGGGAACTGGGTGCGGTCGATGCCGAGCGTCGCCTGACCCCGATCGGGCGCCAGATGGCGCGCCTGCCGGTGGACGTGAAACTGGCCCGCATGCTGGTCGCCGCGCAGGCGCAGGGCTGCCTGCGCCCGATGCTGGTGATCGCCTCGTTCCTGGGCATCCAGGACCCCCGCGAACGCCCGCCGGAAGCGCGCGCCGCGGCCGACAACGCGCATGCGCTGTTCGCCGATGGGCGCTCGGAATTCGTCGGCGTGCTGCGGCTGTGGGATGGCTACCGCCAAGCCCATGAAGACCTGACCCAGTCCAAGCTGCGCGACTGGTGCGGCCGGCATTTCCTCGGCTTCCTGCGCATGCGCGAGTGGCGGGAGCTGCATCGCCAACTGCGCGTGCTGTGCGAGGAGCTGGGCTGGAGCGAGGAGCCCGCCGAGACCTCGCTGGCACCGCTGCTGGCCGGTTCTTCCGCACCGGCACCGGCACGCGATGACGAGGCGAAGATCAAGGCGACGCGCGGCCAGCAGCATCGTGCCGCGCGCTTGGCCCGTGAAGGAAAATCCGAGCCGACGCCTGTCGAGAGCAAGGTGGCGCCGGTCAAGGGTGTCGACGCGGAGGCGCGCAACGCCTTCAGCGACAAAGTGCGCGCCGCTGCCTACCAGACCCTGCACCGCGCGTTGATCGCCGGCCTGCCCACGCAGATCGGCCACCGCAGCGACAAGGGCGACTTCCTGGCACCGCGCCAGCGCCGCTTCCTGCCGTTCCCGGGCTCGACCCTGGCCAAGCGGCCGCCGCCGTGGCTGTTGACCGCGACGCTGCTGGATACCCAGAAGATCTGGGGCCTGACCAACGCGGCGATCGAGCCGGACTGGGTCATCAATGAGCTGCCCCACCTGCTGCTGCGCAAGCACTTCGACCCGCACTGGTCGCGCGCGCAGGGCCAGGTGCTGGCTTCGGAGCAGATCAGCCTGTTCGGCTTGGTGCTGGCCCCGAAGAAGCCGGTGCACTATGGCCGCATCGCACCGGGCGAAGCGCACGACATCTTCGTGCGTCAGGCTCTGGTGACTGGCGAAATCAACACCCGTGCCGGCTTCGTCGCCGACAACCTCAAGGTGCTGGAGCAGGCGCGCGAAGAGGAGGCCAAGCTGCGCCGCGCCGGCATCGTCGCCGACGAAGGCTGGCAGGCGCGCTGGTACCTGGACCGGATCCCGGCCGAGATCCATTCGGCGATGGGCCTGGACACTTGGTGGAAGGCGCTGGCGCCGGAGAAACGCCGCGCGCTGTCGTGGACACTGGCCGATCTGCTGCCGGGCGAGGGCAGCGACGCCGAACGGTATCCCGCGTACCTGCCGCTGGGTGATGCACGGCTGCCGCTGCATTACACCTTCGAGCCGGGTGCCGACGAAGATGGCGTCACGTTGGAGGTGCCACTGCACCTGCTCAACGCGCTCGATCCGGCGCGGTTGTCGTGGCTGGCGCCGGGCTTCGTAGCCGACAAGGCTGCAGCCCTGATCCGTAGCCTGCCCAAGGCGATGCGCCGCAACTATGTGCCGGCACCGGACTTCGGGCGCGCGTTCGCCGAAGCGTTTGCCGAGCCGACCGCCGATGACATCCGTGGCGAGCTGGCACGGTTCCTGTCGCGTGCGACCGGTGCCAAGCTGGCCGCGTCCGATTTCGATGACGCAGCGCTGGACGCCCATCTGCGCATGAACCTGCGGCTGCGCGATGCCGATGGCAAGGTGCTGGCGACCTCGCGCGATCTGGATGCACTGCGCGCCCGCTTCGGTGACAAGGCCGGTGATGCCTTTGCCGCACGCGCCGGCCGGGCGCTGGCGGCCGACGGGCTGCGGGATTTCCCGGCCAGCCCGATTCCGTTGCAGGTGCCCGGCGAAGCGGGCGTGCCGGCCTACCCGGCCCTGGTCGACCAGGGCGAGACCGCCGCGTTGAAGATCTTTGCCGATCGCAACGAGGCGCTGGAGCAGCATCCGCTCGGCGTACGTCGATTGCTGGAGATCGCGCTGGCCGACAAGGCCAAGCAGGCACGCAAGCAGCTGCCGGTGCCGCCCAAGACCGGGCTGCTGTATGCCGCGATCGAATCGCAGGAGCGCCTGCGCGGCGACCTGGTCGATGCCGCGATGAATGCCGTGCTCGCCGATGGCCTCGGTGATATCCGCGACCCGGCTGCGTTCGCCAAGCGCAGCGCGGAGGCGGGCAAGGCGCTGTTCGGCGAGGCGATGGCCCGCTTGAAGCTGGCCGAGAACATCCTGGCCCATGTGGCCGAACTCAAGCCGCAGCTGGAGGCGCCGCTGATGGGCTGGGCACGTGGCAATCTCGATGACATGGAGCAGCAGCTGGCGGCATTGGTCCATCCCGGCTTCCTGCGCGAGACTCCGGCCGATGCCCTGGCGCAGTTGCCGCGTTACCTGCGCGCCATGATCCTGCGCACCGAACGTGCCAAGCGCGATCCACCGCGCGACCAGGCACGAATGCTGGAACTGCGGCCGTTCGTGGACGCATTGGCCCAGGCCGAGGCGCGCGGTCTGCGGCAGCGGCCGCAATGGCAGGACCTGCGCTGGGATCTGGAAGAGCTGCGGGTGTCGCTGTTCGCCCAGGAGCTGGGTGCCAGGACCGGCATTTCGGCCAAGAAGCTGGCCCAGCGCGTGGCGGCGCTGCAGAAGGCCTGATCCGGCTGGCGCCCCGTGCCGTGACGGCACGGGGCGCCGGGATTACTTGACGCGTCGGACCTTGGCGCGGGTGTTGATGCCTTCCACGCGCAGATACCACACGCCGGAAATGCCCGGAATGACCGACACCTTTGCATCGGTCCTGCGCACGCTGCCCACGGCTGCCGCATCGGTCTGCTCCCACACCTGTCCATTGGCGAGCGTATAGGTGCGGCCCTTGCCAAAGCCGGTGAATTCGCCCGGCAGCGTGCTGTCGATGGGATCCTTGCTGCCGAAGTCGAAGAAGCCGCGGTTCTTGACGATGACCTCCTGGCGGCCTTCTTCGCGGGCCTGTTCGCGCACCTGCTCACGCACCTGCTCGCGTGCATCGGCGGCTGCCGCGGCCACCTTGCCCTGCAGCCAGTTGTTGAGCGACGCCATTTCCTGCGGGCTCAGCTTGTCCAGCCCGGCCGCCTTGAACTCGGCCGGTGACATCTGCTGCTGGAGATCACCGTCGACCACACGCTGGGCCAGGGCCGGCAGCGAAAGACTCATCAGAACGGCCGCACAGGCCAACAACCGCAGACGGGAATAGCGCATGGCAGGGTCTCTCCTAGGAATGGCCGCAGTGTAGTGCCAGCGCCCCGGCATGTGCACATGCAGGCGACGGCGATTGTAGGGGGGGCGCTGCGGCGCTAGTGTAGGTGGCCTCTGTCCTGTCTGTACGATGCTGTGAACCGCGCTTCTGCCCCCGGCCTGGATGCCTTGTTGAACCGTCCCTCGGTGGCCTCGCTGCCGCCTGAACTGCGCGATGCGTTGCTGCAGCGCTGGCAGTTGCCCGAGGCCAATCCGGACATGCGCGTGGGTTGGCCGGTGCTGGCCGACACCCTCGATGCCCTCTCGCTGCTCTCTGCCGACGAGTCGGCGCTGCTGGCCACGCTGTTGTTCGACTTGCCGTGGCTGCGTGCGGGGATGGATGCGCTGCCGCTGGGTGCGCTCAAGCCGGTGATCGTCGGCCTGCTCGATGGGCAGGATGCGGCCGACCAGGTCTGGGCGCTGCACGCCGGGCGCGAGGCCGGGCGCAACAGCGAAGGCCTGCGCCGGCTGCTGCTGTCGATCATCCGCGATCTGCGCGTGGTGCCGATCCTGCTCGCCCGCCAGCTGGCCCGCATGCGCGGTGCCGATCGGCTGCCCGAAGAAGAGCGCCGCGCGCTGGCCCAGCTCACCCGCGACATCCACGCGCCGCTGGCCAACCGGCTCGGCATCTGGCAGTTGAAGTGGGAGCTGGAAGATCTGGCGTTCCGTCACCTGGAGCCGGAAACCTACCGTCGCATCGCACGTGAGGTCGATGAAACCCGTCTGGCGCGCGAGCGCTACGTCGAAGGCGTCAAAAAGGCGCTCTCGCGTGAGCTGCTGGCGCAGGGCATCCGCGCCGAGGTCAGCGGCCGCCCGAAGCATATCTACAGCATCTGGCGGAAGATGCAGAAGAAGCGGCTGGCCTTCGAGCAGCTGTATGACATCCGTGCGGTACGCGTGATGGTCGACGACGTGGCCGCCTGCTATGCCGCGCTGGGCGTGGTGCATGCGCTGTGGGCGCCGGTGCCGAGCGAATTCGATGATTACATCGCGCGGCCCAAGGCCAACGACTACCGCTCGCTGCACACCGCCGTGGTCGGTCCGGAAGGGCGCACCATCGAAGTGCAGATCCGTACCCATGACATGCACGCCCAGGCCGAGCTCGGTGTCGCCGCGCATTGGCGCTACAAGGAAGGCAGCAAGGGCGCGGAGAAGGCGTTCGATCGCAAGATCACCTGGATGCGGCAGTTGCTGGAGCAATCCCAGGAGGGCCACGCCGGCGAGCTGGCCGGTGCGCTGGATGCCGAACTGACCGAAGACCGGGTCTACGCGCTCAGCCCCAAGGACGAGGTGATGGACCTGCCGCAGGGCGCCACACCACTGGATTTTGCCTACCACGTGCACACGATGGTCGGGCACCGCTGCCGCGGGGCGAAGGTCAACGGCCGCATCGTGCCGCTGACCTACCGCCTGCGCAGTGGCGACCGCGTCGAGATCCTGACCGGTAAAGAAGCCGACCCGCGCCGCGACTGGCTGCTCGCCTCCGGCGGTTTCCTGGCCAGCAACCGCTCGCGCGACAAGGTGCGCGGCTGGTTCCACAAGCTGGACCGTGCGCGCAATGTGCAGGCCGGTCGCGAACTGCTTGAGCGGGAACTCAAGCGCCTCGGCCTGCAGCACGCCGATCTGTCGATCGCCGTGAAGAAGTTCCACGCCGACAGCGTCGATGATCTCTACATCCAGGTGGCCTTGGGCGACACCGGACCGAACCAGGTCAGCCGCACGCTGCTGGAAGCCGAGCGTGCCGCCAGCCAGCCGGCGATGCCCGCGCTGCCGCGCCCGACGGCGCGGCGTGACAGCGTGCGCAGCGCCAACTTCACCGTCCAGGGCGTGGGCAATCTGCTCGTGCAGCTCGCCCGGTGCTGCCAGCCTGTGGCTGGTGAGCCGATCGTGGGCTACCTGACCCGCGCCCGTGGCGTCACCGTGCATCGCACCGATTGCGCCGCGCTGGCGCGGCTGGCGGCCGCCAGTCCACAGCGCATCCTGCCGGTGGAGTGGGGCCAGGCCGGCGGTGGCTACGAAGTGGACGTCGTGGTTGATGCGGTCGACCGGCGCTGGCTGCTGAAGGACATCACCAACCTGATCGCGCAGGAGGATGCCTACGTGCTGGACATCCACAGCGACAACGTCCGCAACAGTGGCCGGGCGCATCTGCGCCTGCGCCTGAAGGTCAGCGATTACGGGCAGCTCTCCACCCTGCTGGGCAAGCTGGACGCGCTGCCCGGCGTCAGCGAAGCCCGGCGTCTAGGCTGACCTCACGTGCCCCACGCTAGGCTCGTGGCATGAGCCGGGACGATGACAGGCATGATGCCGCGCACGAGGCGCTGCGGCGGGTACGCCGCGAGGGTCGCTGGTGGTGGCTGCAGGCGCGCCACGCCCGCCGCATCTGGCGCTGGGCGGCGCTGGTGGCGGTGCTGCTGTTCGTCAGCCTGGCGTTGCTGCGGCGGCCCTTGGCCAACTGGTTCTGGAACGAGCCGCAGATCGAGCAGCTGCTCGATCAGGGCGATCGTGCCCTGGCGGCGGGAAAATTGACGCTCCCGGACGGTCGTGGTGCGCGCGAGTCGTACCAGGCGGCGTTGGCGCTGGACAATGATCGGCTGCAGGCGCGTACCGGACTCGCACGGACCGGCCAGGCGGCGTTGCAACAGGCGCACGATGCGCTGAACCACGGCGATCATGCCGCAGCGACCGCCGCCCTGGCGCTGGCCCGCGACCTGCAGGTGCCGCAACGCGATGCCGATGCGCTGGCCCAGCAGCTTCGGGAGCGTGATCAGGCTCGCGCCGGGATCGGCGCCTTGCTCGGCCGTGCCGAAGCGGCCCTGCAGGCTCAACGACTGGATGGCAGCCCGGATAGCGCGTTGCCGCTGTTCCAGCAGGTGCTGGCGCTGATGCCCAACCAACTGCGCGCGCTGGAAGGGCGTGAGGACGCGCTGTCCGATCTGCTGCAGCAGGCACGCACTGCAGCGGAGGGCGGCGATGTTGCACGCGCGGCGGCGCTGGTGCGCAGCGCCCGTGGTTTCGATGCCGGGCATGTCGACCTGCCGGCTACCCAGGAAGCCGTGAACAACGCGCTGGAACGCCGCCAGCGCGAGGGCGAGACCGCACTGCGTCGGCAGAAGCTCGAGGCGGCGGCAGCGGCCTTCGCTGCGGTGCTCTCGGCAATGCCGGATGATCCTGCCGCGCACCGTGGGCAGCTGCAGGTCGCCGACGCTCAGCTGATGCGGGCGACCCGACAGGCCGGCAATTTCCGTTTCGACGAGGCCGCCCAGTCGCTGCAGGCAGCCGAAGCGCTGGGGGCGTCCACGCGTGCGCTCGAGACGGTGCGACATACGATCGACCAGGCCCGCCGTTCCCAGGCGGCATTGACGACCCCGGCAGTGCCGCGAGCCCAGCGCGAACGCACTCTTCAGCGTCTGCTCGCGCGCCTGGACGAAGCGGAGGGCGCCGGACAGTTTCTAGATCCTCCCGGTCGCAGTGCCTACGACGCCCTGCGTGAAGCCCAAGGCGTCGCCCCACAGGATCCGCGCGTGCGGGCGGCCGCACAGCGCCTGCTGCCGGCGAGCCGGCAGTGTTTCGAGGATCGGCTGCGCGAGAACCGTGTGTTGGCGGCGGGCGCCTGTCTGGATGCCTGGCAGACCTTGTCGAGCAACGATGCCGGCCAGGCCGCCGCGCGTCGTCGGCTGGCGCAGCGCTGGCTGGCCATCGGCAGCGAGCGCCTGGGATCGGGCGACATCGTCTTCGCGCAGCAGGCATTGATGCAGGCGCGCCGCTGGCAACCGGACCTGCCCGAGTTGCCGGCATTCGCCGAGCGCCTGCGCAGCGCCGGCGGCGGGGCGGCGAGCTAGGCCAGGAACACCCGCTGCACCGTGGTGCGCGCGGCATCGAGTGAGAAGTGATCCACGATGTTCTGCAGCCCGGCGCTGGAGAGCCGGCGCCACAAGGCCTCGTCCTGGTACAGCCGGACCACCGCCTGCGCGAACGCCTCGGCATCATCGGCGACCAGCACATCCTCACCATCGCGCAGGTGCATGCCTTCGACACCGCAGGTCGTGGCGACCACCGGCTGGCCATGCGCCATGCTCAGATTGACCTTGCCCTTGACCCCGGCACCAAAGCGCAGCGGCGCGACGGCAATGCGTACGCCATCCATGTAAGGCACCACGTCCGGCACGAAACCGTGTATCTCCACGCCCGGCTGGGTGGCGGCCAGCTCGCGCAGGGCATCGGGCACCGCTGCGCCGATGCAGTGGAAACGGATGTCGGGCAGCTGCGCGCGGATCCGCGCGAACACCTCGCCGATGAACCACTGCATCGCATCCAGGTTCGGCGGATGGCGGAAGCCACCGACGAAGACCAGGTCGCGACGCTCGGCCCAGTCCGGTCCGGCACCGGCCACTTCATGCAGATTGGAGATCAGTTCCACCGTCGCACCCGGGGCATCCACGCGCAGCTGTTCACGCTCGGCTGCGCTGACCAGCACGGTCACATCCACCTGCGCCATCACCGCCAGCTCGCGCGCGCGGGTGCGCTCGGCATTGCGCAGCAGCCCGGCATCCCCCGCGATCTCCGCGCCGCGTCGCTCGCGCAGGTAATGCAGATCGACGGTGTCGAACACGGTGCGCGCCTGCGGCGCGAAGCTGCGCAGCAGCGGCAGGCATTCGTGGGCGACGTGATAGCGCACCATCATCGCGACGTCGAAGCGGGCGCCGTTGGCGCGCAGCCACGGCGCGACGCCGGCCAGGTAAGGCGCGTACCAGACCTCCACGCCCAGCGCCTGCAGCGCCTCGGTCGCCGCGCCGCCATGCTCGCGACGGGTCGGCACGAACACCACATGCACGCCCTCCTCGAGCAGCATGCGGATCAGGTTGTACTGGCGCAGCGAGGCCGAGTCGCGGTCCGGCTGCGGCACCTCTTCATCCAGGATCAGGACCTGACGCTGGGCACGGTGCAGCAGGGCCGGCGCGGGCACGCTGCCGACCGCCGGCTGCGCCTTCAGTGCATCGGCCCACTTGGCGGCGAACACGCTGCGGTTGCGGACCTGGTAGGCCTTGATCCCGCTGCCGGTATCAGTGCCATTGCTGGTGCCTTCGTCATGCACCACGCGGCTGGCCGGTTGCACCAGCACGCGGTGGCCGCTGGCGCGTACCGCGAACGCCAGATCGGTATCTTCGTAATACGCCGGCTTGTAGCGCAGATCGAAACCGCCAAGCGCATCCCACAGGGCGCGGGGGATCATCACCGCCGCACCGGAGCAGTAGTCGGCATCGCGCAGGGCGCTGTAGCGGGGATCCTCGGGCGACTCGAAGCGGCCATAGCTCCAGCCGCTGCCGTCCTGGAAGATCACGCCGCCCGATTCCTGCAGGCGACCATCGGGATAGAGCAGCTGTGAACCGACCAGGCCCGCGCGCGGCACCCGCGCGAAGGTCGCGAGCAGGGCATCCAGCCAGCCCGGCTGCGGCACGGTGTCGTTGTTGAGCAGCACGATGTACTGGCCACGCGAACGCGCCACGCCATCATTGCAGGCCTCGATGAAGCCGCCGTTGCTTGCCCGCACTTCATAGCGCAGGCCGTTGATCTGCGGCATCCAGGCCGTCGTTTCATCGCTGCTGCCGTCGTCCACCACCACGATCTCGCACGCGACCTGCGGCGGATGCGCGGCCAGCGCCCGCAGGCATGCCAGCGTGTGCGCAGCGTGGTTGTAGACCGGAATGATGATGCTGACCACCGGGTGGTCGCTGGCCGGCAGCGCGAACGGCGAGAAGGGCACGGCATCGGGCAGGTACAACGGCGCGCCACGCGGGGTCGGCACGGCCTGGGTATGCACCCGGATGCGCTGCAGGGTCGCGCGCCAGCCCCGGGTGCGCAGACTGGCCAGACTGCGACGGAACAGGCCACGCATGCGGTTCAGGAAATAGCGAGCATCGGCCAAGGACATCGACATCCCGTTGCAACTCCAGCTTAAGCGGGGGAACCCGGGAGAACGCGCCGCTCGCGGTGGCTGCGTTAGACTCGCCGGAATCCATATTCTCGCATCCCCGTGCCCCGACGCTACGATTCCGACGACATCGACGAGTTCGAAGACGACACCGAAAGCCGCGGGCCGCTGTGGCGGCGCCGGTTGATCACCTGGAGCATGGCGGCTGTCGCGCTGGGGCTGGGCTTCCTGATCCCCTATACGGTGTACCTGAACCAACAGGTCACCCAGCGCTTCGGTGAGCTGCGCTGGCAGATTCCCACGCGTGTCTATGCGCGCCCGCTGCCGCTGGCGCCCGGCGTGGCGATGGATGCGGCCACGCTCAAGACCGAGCTGGCGGCCTCGGCGTACCGTGATGACGGGATCGGCAAATCACCGGCCACATACACGCAGGAGGGGGGGCGTTTCGTCATCTCCAGCCGTGGCTACAACGACGTTGACGGCCGGGTCGCCCCGCGCCGCGTCGAGCTGAGCTTGTCCGGCGGGTCGATCGCTTCGCTGCGTGACCCCGACACCCGCAAGGCGCTGAAGGCCGCGCGCCTGGATCCGGCCCGTATCGCCACGCTGTACGGCCAGAAGCAGGAAGAGCGGCGGCTGGTGCGGATCGAAGAGACCCCCGAACTGCTGGTCACCGGCCTGCAGGCAGTGGAGGACAAGGACTTCAACCGGCACCACGGCATCGACCTGAGCGGCATCGCCCGCGCGATCTGGGTGACCGTGCGTTCTGGTGGCCAGAGCCGGCAGGGGGCCTCGACCCTGACCCAGCAGCTGGCCCGCAGCGGCCTGCTCGGGATCGGCAAAGAGCAGACGGTCACCCGCAAGTTCAATGAGGTGCTGTACGCGCTGATCATGGAAGCGCGCTACGACAAGCGCACCATCCTGGAGGCCTACCTCAACCAGGTCTACCTGGGCCAGCGTGGCAGCCAGGCCATCCACGGCATGTCCTCGGGCGCGGAGTTCTGGTTCGGGCGTGATCTGGCCTCGCTCAATACCGAGCACGTCGCGCTGCTGATCGGCCTGGTCAAGGGCCCGTCGTATTACGATCCGCGCCGCAATCCCGAGCGCGCGCTGGATCGCCGCAACTTCGTGCTGGGCAAGCTGCGCGAAGCCAACCTGATCGACGATGCCGAGTACAAGCGTGCGGTCGATGCACCGCTGGGCGTGCCCAAGACCCCGGGCCTGATCGCGGCCAACCGTTTCCCGGCCTATGTCGATCTGGTCCGTCGCCAGCTCGGCCACGATTACCCCGAGTCGGTGCTGCAGGGCGCCGGCCTGAGCGTGATGACCGGCATGGCGCCCTCGGCGCAGGCCTATGCCGAAGGTGCGGTCACCAAGACGATCAAATCACTGGAAAGCAAGCGCCGTCCCGCGTTGCAGGCCGGCCTGGTGCTGACCGACGTGCACAACGGGGATGTGCTGGCCGTGGTCGGCAGCCGTGATGTGTCCGAACCGGGCTTCAACCGGGCCATCGAGGCGCAGCGCCCGGTCGGCTCGCTGCTCAAGCCGTTCGTGTATCTGCTGGCGCTGGCGCAGCCGGACCGCTACTCGCTGTCCAGCTGGGTCGACGATTCGCCGGTGACGGTGCAGCTCAGCCGCGGCAAGCAGTGGTCACCCGGCAACGCGGACAACCGCAGCCACGGCACGGTCCGCCTGATCGACGCGCTGGCCCATTCCTACAACCAGGCCACGGTCCGGGTAGGCATGCAGGTTGGCCCGGAGCGGGTCACGCAGTTGATCCATGTTCTGGCCGGCATCAAGGCCGAGCCCAATCCCGCGGTGATCCTGGGCTCCACGGATCAAAGCCCGTATGCGATGGCCCAGCTGTATCAGTTCCTGGCCTCCGGGGGCGAGATCCAGCCGTTGCATGCGGTGCGTGGCGTGCTCGATCCGCAGGGCAAGTTGATGAAGCGCTACGACAAGACCCCGGCGCCGGCGCAGGAAGGTGACTCGATTGCCGCCAACCTGATCAGCATCGGTCTGCAGCAGGTCGTCGCCAGCGGTACCGCGCAGCGCCTCAACGCCGACGGCCTGGGCCGCCTGCAGCCGGCGGGCAAGACCGGCACCACCAACGACGGCCGCGACAGCTGGTACGCCGGCTACACCGGTGACCATCTGGCCGTGATCTGGATGGGCAACGACCAGAATGAACAAGCCGGGCTGTATGGCGCGACCGGGTCGATGCGGGTCTGGTCCGGCATTTTCCAGCGCCTGCCCAGCTCGCCGCTGAAGGTCAGCAACAAGGGCCTGGACTGGCAGTACGTGGAGGCCAGCGGCACGGCCACCACCGATGAAGCCTGCCCGGGCGCCCGTCGCTTCCCGTTCGTGGTCGGCTACACCCCGGCCTATGTACCGTGCACCGCGCCGAGCGCCTTGCCGGAAGGGGAGGGCGGCGAACAGAGTGAAGGCGGTGGCTGGCGCAGCTGGTTCGGCCTGGAGAAAAAGCCCGAGCCCGCCCCCGAACCGGCGCAGAATGCACCGGCCGCCACCCCCGCGCGTCAACCCTGATCGAGGCCTGCCTGCATGACCACCCGTTTCCTGATCCGTTCCACGTCGCTTGCCACACTGTGCCTCGCGCTGGCGGCCTGCGTCACGCCACCGCCGGTCGTGAAGGCACCGGTCGACACCACCACGCCGGCCCAGCGCCTGGCCGCCGTGGATGCCGCCGCGGGCAATGACGACAAAGAGCTGGCCGTGCAGCCGCTGCGCGACAGCGAGGTGGAAGACCTGCGCCAGGCCGCGCATGCCCGTCGCCAGGCCAACGATCTGACCGGCGCTGCGGCGGCGCTCGATCAGGCGCTGGCGATCATGGCCTCGGACCCGTCAGTGCTGCAGGACCGTGCCGAGATCGCGCTGCTGCAGGGCGATTGGGCGGCGGCGGAAACGTTCGCCCGCAAGTCGGTCGAACTCGGTTCGAAGACCGGCCCGTTGTGCCGTCGCCATTGGGCGACGATCGAGCAGGCGCGTCTGGCCCGGGGTGAGAAAGAAAACGCGGCCTCGGCGCATGCCCAGCTGGACGGCTGCACGGTGCCGGGGATCATGCGCTACTGATAGGGGCGATGCAGTCGGATGCGTGACGGCGTAGCGCCGGGCATCGGTCGGCACCCTTTATCATTGCGTCATGTCCCAACTTGCCCACGCCAGCCGCGATGCCCTCAGTGAGGGCGGTGCGCTCGCCAGCCAGCTCGATGCCTTTGTTCCGCGCCCGGCCCAGCTGCGCCTGACCGCGGCGATCGCCGAAGCGTTCGACCAGCGCGACGTCCTGCTGGCCGAGGCCGGCACTGGCACCGGCAAGACCTATGCGTACCTCGTGCCCGCGCTGCTGTCCGGGCTGAAGACCATCATCTCCACCGGTACCCGCGCGCTGCAGGATCAGCTGTATCACCGCGATCTGCCGCGCGTGCGGGCCGCGCTCGGTGTGGGCCACAGCAGTGCGCTGCTGAAGGGGCGCGCGAATTATCTGTGTCGCTATCGGCTGCAGCAGGCCCGGGGCGAGCCCCGCTTCAGTTCCCCTGAGCAGGTCGCGCAGTTCCAGCGCATCCTGGCCTGGTCCGGCCGTACGAAGTTCGGCGACATGGCCGAGCTGGAGGCCTTGCCGGAGGACTCGCCGCTGTACCCGATGGTGACCTCCACCGTCGATAACTGCCTGGGCACCGAGTGCCCCTTCTGGGATGACTGCTTCGTCGTGCAGGCACGGCAGCGGGCGCAGGCGGCCGACGTGGTGGTGGTCAACCACCACCTGCTGCTGGCCGATCTGGCGCTCAAGCAGGAAGGCTTCGGCGAGATCCTGCCGGGCGCGCAGGCGTTCGTGATCGACGAGGCGCACCAGCTGCCTGAACTGGCGGCCAACTTTTTCGGCGAAGGCTTCGGCATGCGCCCGTGGCAGGAGCTGGCACGCGACTGCCTGGCCGAGAGTCGCAGCGTGGCCGGTGCGCAGGCCGCCCTGCAGGAGCCTGCGGCCGCGTTGGAGCAGACCCTGCGCGACCTGCGCGTGGCGATGGATGGCCTGCCGCCGCGCGGCACCCAGTGGCGCGCGCTGACCGTGCCGCAGGTGCGTGATGGCTTTGATGCCGCGATGAGCACGCTGGTCCAGCTGCGCGATGCGCTGGCCGGCGTGCGCGAGGCGTCGCCCGGCCTGGACGCCTGCCATGCCCGCGCCATGGAAGCGGTCTCGCGGTTGTCGCGCTGGCTGGGCGACGATGCACCGATGCTGGATTTCGACACCGATCCGGACCAAGCGCCGCCGCCAGCGGAGGTGCTCTGGTATGAACTGACACCGCGCGGTTTCCGCTGCCAGCGCACGCCGATGGATGTGTCCGGTCCGCTGCGTGAGCATCGCCAGCGATCGATGGCGGCCTGGGTATTCACCTCGGCCACGCTGACCGTGGACGGGGGTTTCGAGCATATTTCCCAGCGGCTGGGCCTGGATGATCCGGTCAGCCTGCTGCAGCCCAGCCCGTTCGACTGGGCCCAACAGGCGCTGTGCTATCTGCCGACCGATCTGCCCGATCCGGCCGCGCGCGGCTTTGGCACCGCATTGATCCGAGCGTTGACCCCGGTGCTGGAGGCCTCACACGGCCGCGCGTTCCTGCTGTTCGCCTCGCACCGCGCGCTGCGCGAAGCGGCCGAGGCGCTGCGCGACGCACCGTGGCCGCTGTTCGTGCAGGGCGAGGCACCGCGCGCGACCCTGCTGCAGCGCTTCCGTGAATCGGGCAACGGCGTCCTGCTGGGCTCGGCCAGCTTCCGCGAAGGCGTAGACGTGGTGGGCGATGCGCTCAGCGTGGTGGTGATCGACAAGTTGCCCTTCGCCGCGCCGGACGATCCGGTGTTCGAAGCGCGGCTGGATGCAATCCGCCGCGACGGCGGCAACCCGTTCCGCGATGAGCAGCTGCCGCAGGCGGTGATTGCGCTCAAGCAGGGCGTGGGCCGCCTGATCCGCAGCGAAACCGATCGCGGTGTCCTGGTGCTGTGCGATCCACGCCTGCTCAGCCGTGGCTATGGCCGGATTTTCCTGGATTCACTGCCGCCGTTCCGACGTACCCGTTCGCTGGCCGATGTGCAGTCCTTCTTTGCGCCACAATGGCCCGTCGCTGACCCCACACCCGTCGCTGCGCCTGCATCACCGCAGTCCGTGCAACGTCTGCCGTCCACCGATGACTTTCCCACTTCCCTGTTCTGACCGCCATGAAACTGCTCGCCTTTGAAACCGCCACCGAAGCCTGTTCCGTCGCCCTGTATATGGATGGGCAGGTCAGTGAGCGCTTCGAGATCGCCCCGCGCCGCCACGCCGAACTGAGCCTGCCCTGGGCCGAGGCGCTGCTGGCCGAGGCGGGGGTGGCCCGTTCGCAGCTGGATGCGATCGCGTTGGGGCGGGGGCCGGGCGCGTTCACCGGCGTGCGGCTGGCCATCGCCATCGCCCAGGGGATCGCCCTGGCG
Source organism: Stenotrophomonas sp. SRS1 (assembly GCF_026130205.1). NCBI lineage: Bacteria > Pseudomonadati > Pseudomonadota > Gammaproteobacteria > Lysobacterales > Lysobacteraceae > Stenotrophomonas > Stenotrophomonas sp. SRS1. The sequence goes on from NZ_JAINFD010000002.1 coordinate 926,749, forward strand.
CTGGACCGCCCGCTGATCGCGGTCTCCACCCTGCAGGCGCTGGCGCTGCGTGCCCCGGCTGAAGCGGATCATGTACTGGCCAGCATCGACGCGCGCATGGGCGAGGTCTATGCCGCACGCCACCTCCGCGTGGACGGGCAGTGGCAGCTGCAGGGCGAGGAGAGCGTGTGCGCGCCGGAGCAGGTGGTGTTGCCCGAGGGCACGCGCTGGTTCGGCGTGGGGACTGGCTTCGGCGCGGCCGACGGCGTGCTGGCGACGCGGTTGGCCGATCAACTGACCGGCGTGGACGCGCTGGCGCTGCCGCGTGCCTCGGACGTGCTGGCCTTGGCGGTGCCCGCTTTCCAGCGCGGCGAGGGCGTGGCACCGGAGCTGGTGGAGCCGGCGTATCTGCGCAACAACGTGGCACTGACCCTGGTGGAACAGCAGGCGGCGCGGGCGGCGAAGCAGGCGGCCTCGTAACGCAGGCGGCCTCGTAGCGCCGAGCTGCGCATCGCATCGTAAGCCCCAGCCACGCATGGCGTGGCACTACCTGCGCGGCGTTCTCGTAGAGCCACGCCATGCGTGGCTGGACCCTGCGCACGACCCTGCGCACGATCCGCGCCCGATCACCGGTCGTCGCGCAGCTCGCCGCCAGGCAGGAACACCCAGGTGCGGGTCACCTGCAGGATGTCGATCGCATCTTCGGTCTTGGGCAGTGGCGGGAACGGCTGTGCCAGGGTGATCACGCGCAGCGCGGTTTCATCCAGCAACGGCGTGCCGCTGGACTGCAGGATGCGGGCACTTTCGACCGTGCCATCGCGGCGCACACCGACGGTGATCACCACCTGGCCGCCGAGCCGGCGGGCGCGTGCCTCATCGGGGTAGTTCAGATTGCCGACGCGCTCGGCGCGGTCGACCCACGCGCGCAGATAATTGGCATAGGCGTATTCGCGGGTACTGGCCGAGACGAACTTGCGGTTCGGGCGTTTGGCGTACTGGGCCGAGCGCAGGTGCACTTCGGCGGCCAGCCGCGCCATCTCCACATCGCGCTGCTCGCGGGCCGTCATCGGTACATCCGGGCGGGGTTGCTCGGGCAGCGGCTGTGGCTGCGCCTCGGCGATGGTGTCGGTGCCATTGCGGCTGTTGACCACACGGGTCTGCGGCGGCGGCACGCTGGCCGCCTCCTGGCGCTGCTGCGGGACGGGTGACAGCCCTGCCTGCGCCTGCGGCACGATCCCGGCCTGGTTGTCGCGCGGGCGCTGGGCCTTGTCGTGGTCGCCGCCGCCCTGCTGATTGGCCTGGGCCAGGAAATCGGCCTGCTTGGGCGTCAGCGGGGTCTGGGTCTGGCTGAAGATCACATCCAGGGTCGGCACCAGTGGCGCGTTGTCGCTCACCGCAAAGCCCACCCCGAGCAGCAGCAGCGCGTGCACGAGCACGGACAGCGTCAGGGTCGCGCCCAGCCGCTGGGATTCGCGCGCCTGCCACGTCGGGGCCGGGACGACGCTGGCGCTCATCGCGGCAGGCCGGCCTCGATCGCGTCGAACAGCGTGCCGGCGATGTTCAGCCCGAACTGGGCGTCGAGTTCGCGCACGCAGGTCGGGCTGGTGACGTTTACTTCAGTCAGGTAATCGCCGATCACATCCAGGCCGACGAAGCGCATGCCGCGCCGCTTCATCTCCGGCCCGACCTGGGCGGCGATCCAGCGGTCGCGCTCGCTCAGCGGGCGGCCTTCGCCGCGGCCGCCGGCGGCCAGGTTGCCGCGGAACTCGTCACCCTGCGGAATCCGCGCCAGGCAGTAGTCCACCGGCTCGCCATCGACCAGCAGGATCCGCTTGTCGCCGGCGGTGATGTCCGGGATGAACTTCTGCGCCAGGGCCAGCGTGCGCTCGCCGTCGGTCAGGGTTTCCAGGATCACATTGAGGTTCGGGTCGCCGGTGCCGCTGCGGAAGATCGAGCGCCCGCCCATGCCGTCCAGCGGCTTGAGAACAGCCTGGCCGTGTTCAAGCACGAAGGCCTTCAGGTCGGCGTTGCGGCGGCTGACCAGCGTCGGCGGGCAGCACTGCGGGAACAGCAGGGCGGCCAGCTTCTCGTTGTAGTCGCGCAGGCCCTGCGGATCGTTGACCACCATCGCCCCCGCCTGCTGGGCGACGCTGAGCACGTGGGTGTCGTAGATGAATTCGGCATCCACCGGCGGGTCCTTGCGCATCAGCACGACCTGGCCGGGGCCGAAGACCGTCTGGCTGAACTCGCCCAGGGTGAACCAGTCGTTCTTGTCCTCGCGCACCTGCAGCGGTGCCGTGCGGGCGATGGCCTGGCCGTCGCGCAGGGCCAGCCCGCCGGGGCTGACGTAGTGCAGGGCATGGCCGCGGCGCTGGGCTTCCAGCAGCATCGCGAAGGTGGTGTCCTTGGCAATCTTGATATGGGCGATGGGGTCCATCACCACGATGACATTCAACGGCATGGTCGCAACCTGGCGGGCAGGCCGATGATGGTAGCGACAATGGCCGCCCAATGCCTGCCCCGGGCAGCGCAACGCAGTGTCCGGCCGGGCGGCGGGCCGCCCCGGGTTTGCGCAGAATGCCCGGCACCGGGCCGGCGGGAGGCGCTCGCGGCGGGGCCGGGATGGGGATGCTTGAAGCGCGCGCCGGTATTGGGATATAGATACGCTTTCGCAGCGACGCCGGATCAGTGCACGCGTCGCGCGCTTGGGGAAAGGTAATGACTGAATACATGGCTGCGGGTGGGGAACTCGCAGGGTTACGCGTCATGGTCATCGATGATTCGAAGACCATACGCAGGACGGCGGAAACACTGCTCAAGCGCGAAGGCTGCGAGGTGGTGACCGCGACCGATGGTTTCGAGGCGTTGGCCAAGATCGCCGACCAACAGCCGCAGATCATCTTCGTCGACATCATGATGCCGCGCCTGGATGGGTACCAGACCTGTGCGCTCATCAAGGGCAACCAGCTGTTCAAGTCGACGCCGGTGATCATGCTGTCGTCCAAGGACGGCCTGTTCGACAAGGCGCGGGGGCGCATCGTCGGCTCGGAGCAGTACCTGACCAAGCCATTCACGCGTGAAGAACTGCTGGGTGCCATCCGCACATACGTCAACGCCTGACCAGGGGGGAAAGGCACAATGGCTCGAATCGTACTGATCGAGGATTCACCGACCGACCGTGCGGTGTTCACGCAGTGGTTGACCAAGGCCGGTCATGAAGTCCTGGAAGCGGACAACGCCGAGGACGGGCTCAAGCTCGTGCGCGAGCAGTCGCCGCAGCTGGTGCTGATGGACGTGGTGCTGCCGGGCATGAGTGGCTTCCAGGCCACCCGCGCGATGGCGCGCGATGCGGCGATCAAGCACATCCCGGTCGTCATCGTCAGCACCAAGGCGATGGAAACCGACAAGGCGTGGGGGCTGCGCCAGGGGGCGGCCGACTACATCGTCAAGCCGCCGCGCGAGGAGGAACTGATCGCGCGGATCAACCAGTTGGTGGTCTGATGCGTTCTCCTTTCGACATCCTCGAGGCTTACGAGCGGCGCAGCCTGGCCCATGCGGTGCAGCTGCCCGAGCGGCAGTTCTCGCAGGACCTGTGGCGTGGCGTCGGCTACCGGGTGGGCAAGCGCCGGCTGGTCTCGGACTTCCGGGAAGTGGTGGAAATCGTCCCGATGCCGCCGATCACCCCGGTGCCGGGCGCGCAGCCGTGGCTGCTGGGCGTGGGCAACCTGCGCGGCAACCTGTTCCCGGTGGTGGACCTGAAGTACTTCCTGGAAGGCGAGCGCACCGTGCAGCAGGAAGGCCAGCGCGTGCTGATCATGCGCCAGGCCGGCGGCGACGTCGCGCTGACCATCGATGAACTGTTCGGCCAGCGCAGCTTCGAGCAGGACCAGGACACCGCTGCAGGCGATCTGGCGACCGGCCGCTATGCGCATTTCGTCGACCGCGCCTTCCACGGCGACGGTCATGACTGGGGCGTGTTCTCGCTGTCGCTGCTGTCGCGTACCCCCGAATTCAGGCAGGCCGCGGCCTGACCGCAGGCGCCTGTCTCTCCGTATTGAAGATCGAGGTTGAACGATGAGTACTGCTTCGGAATCCGCCAAGGCCGGCAAGCTCGGCTCGGTGGGCACCAATTTCTGGCTCGGCCTGCTGGCCGTGTCGATGATCGTGTTCGGCGTCAACACCGGCGTGGCGACCTGGCAGGGCAGTCGCCTGGCCAGTGCGAGCACCGATGCGGCGAACCTGCAGGTGCTCTCGCAGCAGCTGGCCAACCAGGGCCGTGAAGCGGTCTCGGGCAACGCCCAGGCGTTCACCGCGTTCAAGTTGACCAAGACCGACATCGAAACCACGGTCAGTGCCCTGCAGGGCCGCTACGGCACCGAGACCAATGTCGCCGGCCCGCTCGATGCGCTGATCAAGACGTGGGAGCCGCTCGGCAAGAGCGCCGGCCAGCTGGTCGCCAGTGAACCGGCGGTGCTGGCCCTGGCGGGCAACGCCAACAACTTCGTCAACGGCGTGCCGGCACTGCAGGCGCAGCTGAACGAAGTGGTCCGCGCGATGTCGGCCAGTGGCGCGCCCTCCTCGCAGGTCTACAACGCGCTGCAGCAGGTGGTGGTGGTCGGCTCCATGGCCCGCCGCGTGACCGAAATGCGTGCCGGCGGTGCCAATGCCGCCGCTGCCGGCGATGCGCTCGCCCGCGACTCGGTGGTGTTCACCCAGATTCTGGATGCGCTGCGCAACGGCAATGACGAGCTGGGCATCGCCCCGGTCCGCAACGCTCCGGCGCTGGCCGCGCTGGAGCAGTCGCAGAAGCAGTGGGACACCATGAAGCAGGACGCCGATGCGATCCTGGCCAGTTCCCGCCAGCTGTTCGCGGCGCAGTCCTCGGCGGCCGCCCTGACCGGTGGCTCGGCCGACATGCTCCGCGACAGCAAAAAGCTGTTCGAGGCGTTTTCTTCGTTCGGCTCGCTGCGCGATACCCGCCTGTTCCCGAATTTCTGGCTGGGCGTGGTGTCCGGTGCGCTCTCGTTGATCGCCATCGTCGGCTTCGTCGGCAGCACCGTGCGCAGCCGCTCGCGCGAGCAGGAACTGCGTTACCAGACCCAGGTGGAGTACAACAGCCGCAACCAGCAGGCCATCATGCGGCTGCTGGACGAAATCAGCTCGCTGGGTGAAGGCGACCTGACGGTGAAGGCCTCGGTGACCGAGGACATGACCGGCGCCATCGCCGACGCCATCAACTACGCCGTGGACGAACTGCGCCATCTGGTGACCACGATCAACGACACCTCGGCCAAGGTTGCCGTGTCGACCCAGGAAACCCAGGCCACGGCGATGCAGCTGGCAGAAGCGGCGGGCCACCAGGCCAACCAGATCACCTCCGCCTCGGACCGCATTGGCGAAATCGCAGCAAGCATCGAACAGGTGTCACGCAACTCGGCCGAGTCGGCCGACGTGGCACAGCGTTCGGTGGTGATCGCTGCCGAGGGTGCCGGCGTGGTGCGCGAGACGATCCAGGGCATGGACCAGATCCGCGACCAGATCCAGGAAACCTCCAAGCGCATCAAGCGGCTGGGCGAATCCTCGCAGGAGATCGGCTCGATCGTGGAACTGATCAACGACATTTCCGAGCAGACCAACATCCTGGCGTTGAACGCCGCGGTGCAGGCCGCCTCGGCCGGTGAGGCCGGTCGCGGTTTCGCGGTGGTGGCCGACGAAGTGCAGCGCCTGGCGGAGCGTACGTCCGGTGCGACGCGACGGATCGAAAACCTGGTGCAGGCCATTCAGGCCGATACCAACGAAGCGGTCAGCTCGATGGAGCAGACCACCGCCGAAGTGGTCTCCGGTGCACGCCTGGCCGAAGACGCCGGTACCGCGCTGACCGAAATCGAGCGCGTCTCCAACGCACTGAACAACCTCATCAAGAACATCTCGATCGCTGCCCAGCAGCAGTCGGCCGCGGCATCGGACATCACCCGCACCATGGGCGTGATCCGTCAGATTACCGGCCAGACCTCGCAGGGCGCGGGACAGACCGCCGAGTCGATCGGCCACCTGGCACAGCTGGCGGCCGACCTGCGCCGCTCGGTTGCCGACTTCAAGCTGCCGGCGTGAGCCGCGGGCAGGGCGGAGAGGGAAGGAACAAGCAGATGATGCATCGCGAGAAATCACCGCACGCCATGTGCGCCGAGCTGCCGGGAGACCTGGCATGAGCACGCTGCGCGATGCCATGAGCCACGCTGCACTGGGCTGGGTCAAGCCGGAGCTGGACGAGACCCTGCGCCAGGTGCGCAACGAGGTCGAGTACTACGTGGAAGACCCTGCCGATGGCAGCCGCATGCGCTTCTGCGCCGGCTACCTGCACCAGGTGCAGGGCACCCTGCGCATGGTCGAGCTGTATGCCCCGGCGATGGTGGCCGAGGAGCTGGAGCAGCTGGCCAATGCGATCGGAGCTGGTGAGGTGCCCGACCGTGATGAAGCCTGCGCCACGCTGATGCGTGGCAGCGTGCTGCTGCCCGATTATCTGGAGCGCCTGCAGAACGGTCACCGCGACATCCCGATCGTGCTGCTGCCGCTGCTCAATGACATCCGCTCGGCGCGCGCCGCACCGGGTATCAATGAAAGCGTGCTGTTCGCCTTCGCGCCGGACAGTGCGACCGCCACCGAGGCCGAGCTGGATCATGCGCGCGGCAGCCTGAGCGGGCGCAACCGCGAGCTGCTCGACACCGTCGGCAACGCGGTCAAGGAAGAGCTGCTGCGCATCAAGGATGCGCTGGACCTGCACCTGCGCACCGGCGGCGAGCCGGTGCACCTGCAGACCCAGGTCAACGAACTGGGCGCGGTGGCCGATACGCTGGGCATGATGGGTCTGGGCGTGGCCCGCGGCGTGGTGGTGCAGCAGCGCGACGCACTGCGCGATGTGGTCCAGGGCGTGCAGCAGATCGATGAAACGCTGCTGCTGGATATCGCCGGTGCGCTGCTGTACGTGGATGCCTCGCTGGATGACCAGGTCGCCCATCTGGGCGCGGTCGGCAGCGGCGCAGATGACCCGAGCGTGGCCGAGAACCGGCGCACGGTGGAAGTGCTGGCGCATGAAGCGATCGCCAACTTCGCCGCTGCGCGTGAGCACTTCGTCGCCTTCATCGAAACCAACTGGAACCACCAGCAGCTGCAGGAAGTCCCGCGCCTGCTGGGCGAGGTCGCCGGCGCGCTGCGCATGCTCGACCTGACGGTTCCGGCCGACTACCTGCAGGGCGTGCGCCAGTACATCACGGTGGAACTGCTGGGCAAGCAGCGTGTGCCGAGCGGTCGCCAGCTCGACACCCTGGCCGATGCCATGGCCAGCCTGGAGTACTACCTCGAAGCCCTGCGCGAAGGCCGCGCGGGCCGCGACGAGATTCTGGACATCACCCGCAGCAGTTTGGAAACCCTGCGTTACTGGCCACTGCCGGCTGCCAACCAGCCCTCGGCCGATACCGGGCCGGACGCATTGCCGGTGGCGCCGGAACCTATTGAGCTGACCCCGTGGGACGCGCCGGCCGCCGAGCCGATCGCGCTGGGCGTCACCGCCGAGATACCGCGCCCGGCCAACCTGCCGCCGCCGCTGCCGGACTTCACGTTCGATCCGCCGCCGGCCACGACGCCCGCGGCCCCGCCGGCTGCCCTGGTGTTCGATGCGTCGACCGCGCCCATCGCGACCGATGCGCCGCAGTGGACCCTGGCGGGCAACAACGATGTGGACGAACTGCCGACTTTCGCGCATTTCGATCCGATCATCGCCGAAGCACCGGCCGGTGCCGCGTGGGGCGTGCCTCCCTTGGTGTCAACGCCGGTGGCGGTCGCCGCCGAGACTGGGCTCGATGCGACGCCGTCGGAACGCACCGACGATGCCGATCCGACCTTCCTGGAGATGCCTGCATTCGTGGCGGACGGCACCGGGTTCGACCCGGTTGCGGCCGAGCACGAGGCGCTGGAGCTTAGCGACGAGCCGATCGAGTTCACCTTCGATGAGCGGCTGGACAACGCTGATGACGTGTTGTCGCTGCAGATCGACGATGCCGACCCGGAATCCGGATCGGAATCCGGATCGGTGCCTGACGACGCAGACGTCCAGGCGCTTCCCACTTTCCTTCAGGACATCCCGGTCGCATCTGCGGACGAGAGTGACCGTGCGTTGAGCGCCCCTGTCGTTGATGAGATCGACGACGTCGGCCAAGCGCAGGATGCCGCAGCGGCCTCACTTTCGACCTCGGGCGTGCAGGACGCCGTCATCCGCAAGATTGAGCTGGACGACGAATCGGTGCGGTTCCTGGCCGAGCTGGATGCCGCCGCCGCACAGTTCCGCGCGGAGGGTGTCGATCCCGTTGCTGCACCGATCACCGGCCTGGTGGCCGAGGTCGCTGCCGTGACTGCCGAGGACACCAGTATCGAGGCCGGCTTCGAGGACGATGGCGAGAACATCGACCAGGACATCCGCGAAGTCTTCATCGAGGAGTTCGACGAAGAGCTGGTGAACCTGGGCAACCTGCTCCCGGCCTGGCGCATCGCACCGGACAACATGGACCGGCTGCGACCGATCCGCCGCGTGTTCCACACCCTCAAGGGCAGTGGTCGCCTGGTCGGTGCACGCACCCTGGGAGAATTCAGCTGGAAGATCGAGGGCATGCTCAACCGCGTGCTCGACGGCAGCCGTCCGGCCTCGCCGGCGGTGGTCGCGCTGGTCGGGCAGGCCTACGACGTCCTGCCGCAGCTCAACGCCGCGCTGCGTGATGGCAGCCGCGTGACCGCCGACCTCCAGGCGATGCAGGCGATCGCCGATCGCGTGGCCGCAGGCGAAGAGACCTTCCATGTTCCGCTGCAGCGCCAGGTGGCGCCGGCGGCGACCGTGCCGGATCCGGTGGCAGTCGATACCGTGCCCGTTCCCGCGCCGGTGGTGGAAAGCACCCCGGCCAACATCGACAGCGTCCTGCGCGAGATCCTGGAAGCCGAGGTCGAGGTGCACCAGGCCACGCTGCAGGCATGGTTGGACAGCGCGTCCGACGCGCCGCAGCCGGTCACCGATGGCCTGCTGCGCGCGGTGCACACCATGAATGGCGCCTTCGCCATGACCGACGTGCCGGAAATCACTGCCGTCACCGGTGCGGCAGAGAGTTACATCAAGCGTTCGCTGGCCGCCGATGCGCTGCCCAGTGACGCAGGTCTGCAGGCACTGGGGGAGACCTCTGCGGCGATCACCACCACGATGGAGGCCCTGCAGGACGAGGCGCCGCGCGTGCCGGTCCAGCGCGCACTTGCTGCCCGCTTGATCGCCCTGGCCGACACACTGCCCGAAGCGCGCTGGCCGGCGCTGGTCGATGACGAACGGGACCTGGCGGAGGATGACTCGGCGCTGGACGTGACCGATACCGCCTCCCTTGCGGACATGGACGCCGACGTGGCTGCTCACGCCAGCGACGCTGGGCAAGCCATCGCTGCAGAAGAAGCCGTCGTTGCAGAAGAATCCATCGCTGATCACGCGCCGGCCGACGTGGAGGCACCGGTTCTGGAAAGCATCGATGACGCTGCCGATGCCGACCTGCAGCAGGGGCTGATCGAGGCCGACGGCCTGACCCTGGTCGACGGGGATACCGTCGACGTCGAGGCCACGGCTGACCACGCGCTGGTCGCGGCGGAACTGACTGGAACCGATGATCTGTCCGCCTACTTCGATGGCGGATTGCCGGCGTCGCCGGTGCTCAACGAAGTTCACAACACGCAGGACACCGCGGCCGAGGAGACCGATCTGGACGCGGTGCACGCCGGCCTGGATGCCGTGGAGCTCACCTCCGCAGAAGATCTGTCGCGGTACTTCGATCACCTCACCCCATCCGAGCTGGCGGCCGATCCGGAGCCGGGTGCTACGACGGCCGTGACGGACGAACCTCAGGACGTTGCCGGAGCGTTTGCCGACGCCGAGGTCGACGCCGAAGCCGACGCCGACGCCGACGCCGATAGCGTCGAGACAACCCTCGATGCATCTCCCCCCGGCGACACCGGGACTGTGCCTGCTGGCGCATACGCGGTCGCCGTGGACCACGCCGCCAACGACGGCTGGCGCGACACCGACGGGCGCGATGAGAACGACGACGACGCGCAGGCGCTGGACGACATCCTGCCGCCGCCGCCAGCCTTCGGCGAGGTGGTGGATGCGCAGCAGGCCATCGACGGCGGCCTGACCGTGCTCGATGCACCGGATGCCGACGCGGGCGAAGACAACGGTGTGCTCGGTCTGGATGCCACGGTCGACGCACCGGTGGAAGGGGACGCCTTTGCCGAAGCCTTCGAAGCGACCGATACCGCAGACGCAGACGACAGCGAACCCACCGACGCCGCACCCGCGCGCTTCTTTGAACTGGAAGACGCGCCGGCGCCGGTCACCACCGCTCCGCAGCCTGCCGACACCGCATTCGGGGCGGCAGCATCGGACGATGACGTTGAACTCGATGCCGGCGACGCCCTCGATTTCACCCAGCTCGATCAGGAGCTGGTCGATATCTTCGTGGAGGAAGGCAAGGATCTGCTCGACCATTGCGATGGTCTGATCAGCGAACTGCGGGCCGCACCGCAGGATCGCGACGTCATCGCCGGTCTGCAGCGCGACCTGCACACCCTCAAGGGTGGCGCACGCATGGCCGGCATCAATCCCATCGGTGATCTCGGCCATGGCATCGAATCGCTGCTGGAAGCCGTGGCAGCCAACCGCACCGATATCGACCGCAGCGATGTGCATCTGCTGGAGCGTGGCTTCGATCGTCTGCATCAGTTGCTGACCCGGACCGGGCAGCACCGCACCGTGGCCATGCCGGACGACCTGATCGCCGCCTTCGAGCAGCGCACCCAGGGCCGTGCCGAGCCGGAGCAGATCGAGACCACCGAGCAGACACTTGCTTCCGGCGACGCCAAGGTCGAAGCCGCGATCGCCGCGCTCGTCGCTGCCCCGTTGTCCGCACCGGTGCCGCTGGAAACCGTCAGCGAAGACGACGGTCTGCCGCGTCCGCAGCAGGAACAGGTGCGCGTGCGCGCCGATCTGCTCGACCGCCTGGTCAATCATGCCGGTGAAGTGGCGATCTACCGTTCGCGTCTGGAACAGCAGCTTGGCGCCTTCCGCGGCGCCATGGGCGAACTGGACCGTACCAATGCCCGTCTGCGCGATCAGCTGCGCCGCCTGGACCTGGAAACCGAAGCGCAGATCGTGGCGCGCTATCAGCGTGAGCAGGACCAGGCCGATCACAAGTTCGACCCGCTGGAACTGGATCGCTTCTCCACGCTGCAGCAGCTCAGCCGCGCGCTGAACGAATCCGCGGCCGATCTGGGCGGCCTGCAGGGCGTGCTGGACGACCTCTCGCGCCAGTACGACGTGCTGCTGCAACAGCAGTCACGCGTCAGTTCGGAACTGCAGGACGGCCTGATGCGCGCGCGCATGGTGCCGTTCGATGGCCTCGTACCGCGGCTGCGCCGGGTCGTGCGCCAGGCTGGCCAGGACACCGGCAAGCAGGTCCACGTCACCCTGGAAGGCACCCACGGCGAACTGGACCGCAACGTGCTCGACCGCATGGTCGCGCCGCTGGAACACATGCTGCGCAACTCGGTGGCACATGGTCTGGAAACCCCCGCACAGCGCCGTGCCGCCGGCAAGCCGGAGGAAGGCGAAATCGCCATCCGCCTGCGCCGCGAAGGCTCGGAAATCGTGCTGGAAGTCGCCGACGATGGCGCTGGGCTGGACCGCGAGGCGATCCGTCGCCGTGCTGAACAGCGTGGCCTGATCGCCGCCGATGCGGTGCTGGGCGATGCTGAACTGGACGCGATGATTTTCTCGCCCGGCTTCAGCACCGCCGACCAGGTCAGCCAGCTGGCCGGCCGTGGCGTGGGCATGGACGTGGTGCACAACGAAGTGCGCCAGCTCGGCGGCTCGGTGGACATCCACTCCGTGCGCGGGCAGGGCGTCACCTTCACCCTGCGCCTGCCGCAGACGCTGGCCGTCACCCAGGCGGTGTTCGTGCAGATCGGCGACACCACGTTCGCGGTGCCGGTGGCCTCGGTCAGCGGCATCGGCCGGATCTCGCGCGAGCGCTTTGAAACCGCCGATGGCGACTACCACTACGGCGGCGAAGCGTTCGCGCTGCACGATCTGGGGACGCTGATCGGCCAGGCCCAGGCCCGTGCCGAAGGCCAGGCCCAGGTGCCGCTGCTGCTGGTGCGCGCGGGCGACCTGCGCGTGGCCGTGGCGATCGACCAGGTGCTCGGCAACCGCGAAATCGTGGTCAAGCCGGTCGGCCTGCAGATCGCCTCGGTGCCGGGTATCTACGGTGCGACGATCACCGGCGACGGCCGCGTGGTGGTCATCCTCGACGTTGCGCCGCTGGTACGCCGTTACATCGCCAATCCGCACAAGCCGATCGCCCCGACCACCCAGGTCAGCGACCGCGATGCACCGCTGGTGATGGTGGTCGATGACTCGCTGACCATGCGCAAGGTCACCGGCCGCATCCTGGAGCGCCACAACTTCGATGTGACCGTCGCGCGCGATGGCATCGAAGCCCTGGAGCGCCTGGAAGAGCGCGTGCCCGATCTGATGCTGCTGGACATCGAGATGCCGCGGATGGACGGCTACGAGCTGGCCAGCGTGATGCGTGCGGACCCGCGTTACCAAGGGGTGCCGATCGTGATGATCACCTCGCGCAGCGGCGACAAGCACCGTCAGCGCGCCTTCGAAATCGGTGTCCAGCGCTACCTGGGCAAGCCGTACCAGGAGCTGGATCTGATGCGCAACGTGTACGACCTGCTGGGGATCGCCCGTGTCCGCGAGTGATGGCCCCACCTTGTTGACGATCGCGCTGCTGGCCCGTCCGGGTGCGGCCCGTGACCGACTGCGCGAAGCGCTGGATCATGCCGGCGCGCAGGTGGTGCTGGAGGACGACCCGATCACGCTCGAGCTTCAGACCCTGCGCGACGCCGATCCCGGTGCCGTGCTGATCGCACTGGAGCCGGCAATCGAGGATGCCCTTGAACGGCTGGACCCGGTGCTGGGCTCGCCATCGCTGACCCTGATCTTCGATGAGGCCGACCTGGCCGCGCGTCGGGATGGCTGGGAGGCGCAACGCTGGGCGCGGCATCTGGTGGCCAAGCTGCACGGTCATCAGGATGTGCTGCCGCCGGGCTCGGAGCAGGACCAGCATCTGCAGCCCGAACCGGGCCTGCCGGTGACGCCGGCCGAGCTGCATGCCGATGCGCCGCTGGAATTCCACCTGCGCGAAGCCGCCGATGCCGCCCCTGAGGTTCCCGCCGATGGCCTGTACCAGGCGCCGCAGGAGCTGCGCGAGCCGGTCTCGCTGGAGGACGCGCTGGCTGCGCTGCAGCCGGCCCAGGACGAACCGCACCCACCTGCGATGCCCGCTGCGGCACCGCCCGCCGACCTCGCCGCGGCAGTCGCGCCGATCACCGCGATCGGGGATCACAGCCGCTGGTCGCTGGTGGAGGAGCACGTCGTGACGTCGCCCGCTGCATCAACGGCCGAGGCCGTACCGGAGCGCTTCGATATCGACCGGCTGTCGCTGGTCGAGCTTGAGCCCGATACGGGAATCGAGGGTGGGTGCCGCGGTGCCGTGCTGGTCCTGGCCGGTATCGGCGGGCCGGACGCGCTGCGCCGTCTGCTCGCTGCGCTGCCTGAAGCCCTGAGCACGGCGATCCTGGTGCACATGCGCCTGGACGGCGGTCGCTACGGCAATCTGGTCAAGCAGATGGCGCGCGTGTCTGCGTTGCCGGTGGTGCTGGCCGAAGTGGCACAGCCGGTGGACGCCGGACAGGTCTACATCCTGCCGGACGACGTGGGCGTCGTCGCCAGCCAGGGCGGCCTGCAGTTCATTGCCGACACCGCCGGGATCCAGATCGATGCCCTGCCGGCGGCGCATAGTGGTGTGGTCCTGCTCAGTGGCGCGGACGCCGCCCAGCTGGATGCCGTGCTTGCGCTGGCGGCTGCAGGTGCCTGGGTTGCCGGTCAGGTGGGCGAAGGCTGCTACGACCCGACGGCGGCCAGTGCCGTGGTGGTCGCAGGGCAGGACGCCGGTGAACCGCCGCAGCTTGCCGCCACCATCGCCGAACGCTGGGGCGTGGACGCGTAAGCGCGTCACGCTCCTTTAAAGGAAGACCCATGAGCTACGCCAGCAACGACGAAATCCGCGGTGTCCTGATCCAGGCCGGGCACGAACGCGTGCTGCTGCCCAACGCCACCGTGGCCGAGATGATGTCCAAGGTGCCGGTCGAAACGGTACCCGACGCACCGGCCTGGCTGGTCGGTCAGATCGCCTGGCACGGCTGGGACGTGCCGCTGCTGTCGTTCGCCCGGTTGTCCGGGCAGGGCGACGAACCGGTCGTGACCAACAACAAGGTGGTGGTGCTCAAGGCGCTGGGTGGCAATGCCCGCCGCCCGTACTTTGCCCTGCTGACCCAGACCTTCCCGCAGCTGATCGCGGTGCCGCGCGACGGTCTGCTGGCCGATGCCTCCGAGGAGACCCTGCCGCAAGGCGTGCACATGCGCGTCCTGCTGGGCGAACAGAGCGCGCTGCTGCCCGACCTGGATGCGCTGGAAGCGGCGCTGGACGAATCCTTCCCCGTCGCGGGGTGATGTAATAACGGGGACGGGGGTAGTTAATCGGCGCGATTAACTACCCCCGTCCCCGTTATTCTTCAGCCCAGATCGCCCAACCGTGCCTGCACGGCAGCGATCGCCGCCAAGCCTGCGGTCTCGGTGCGCAGCACCCGCGGGCCCAGCTGCAAGCCCTGGAAGCCTGCTGCCGCCAGTGCTTGGCGGTCGCGCGGCGACCAGCCGCCTTCCGGGCCGATCGCGATCACCACGCCGCCCGGTGCGGCCGAGAGCGTCGACAGGCGGTGCTCCCCCTGCGGGTCCAAGGTCAACTTCACGGCCGCGGCCGGGAGCGCGTTGGCGGCGTCCTGCAGCGATCGCGGCGCGGCCACGGTCGGCACCCGGGCGCGGCCGGACTGACCACAGGCCGACACCACCACGCTGTGCCAGTGCGCCAGCCGCTTCTCGGCACGCGCCGCATCCAGCTTCACTTCGGTGCGTTCGGCGTTGACCGGCACGAAGGCCTGCACCCCCAGTTCGGTGGCCTTCTGCAGGATCAGGTCCATCTTTTCCCCGCGGGCGATGCCCTGCAGCAGGGTGATATGCAAGGGCGACTCGTTGTCCAACGCGGTGGCGGCCTCGATCCGCACCTGCGCATCGCGCTTGCCGACGGCCACCAGCGTGGCGCTGTAGTCCTGGCCATCGCCGTTGAACAGCACGCAGCCGTCGCCTTCGCGCAGGCGCATCACGCGGACCAGATGGTTGGCGGCGTCCTCGGGCAGTGCCAGCGTCTGGCCGACCGCCAGCGGATGATCGATATGGCTGCGGGTCACGCGCATGCGACGGCCTCGTCGATGGCGGCAAGGGTGGTCAGGGCAAGCAGGTCCAACTGTTCATCCTCAACGCAGTACGGCGGCATCCAATACAGCACATTGCCCAGTGGGCGCAGCACCACACCGCGTTTGAGCGCGGCTTTATAGGCATGCAACCCGATCCGGGCCTCGGCCGGGAACGGCGTGCGCTTGTCGCCGTTGCGGGTCAGTTCGAAGGCCACCACCATCCCGGCCTGGCGCACATCGGCGACATGCGCGTGGTCGGCGAACGGCGCGGCCAGGGTGCGCATCACCTCGGCGGTACTGCGGTTGCGCGCGATCACGTCTTCACCGGCGAAGATGTCCAGGGTCGCCAGCGCGGCGGCGCAGGCCAGCGGATTGCCGGTGTAGCTGTGCGAATGCAGGAAGGCGCGCTCGCGTGAATCATCCAGGAAGGCGTCGTAGAGCGCCTGGGTGGTCAGCACTGCCGACAGCGGCAGGAAACCACCGGTCAGGCCTTTGGACAGGCACAGCAGATCCGGCATTACCCCGGCCTGTTCGCAGGCGAACATCGTGCCGGTGCGGCCGAAGCCGGTGGCGATCTCATCGGCGATCAGGAAGGCACCATTGGCATCGCACAGCGCGCGCGCACGCTGCAGATAGACCGGGTCGTACATGCGCATGCCGCCCGCGCACTGCAGACGCGGCTCCAGGATCACCGCGCAGATTTCGCCCGGGTGCTGGTCGAACAGTGTGGCCAGTGCATCGGCGGCCTGGTGCGCGCGCTGCGCCGCGCTCTGGCCCGGCTCGGCCAGGTAGGCATCGGGCGAGGGCGCGAACAGCGCTTCGGTCAGCAACGGCGCATACACGCGCCGATACAGGGGAATGTCGCCGACGGACAGCGCGCCCAGGGTTTCGCCGTGATAGCCATTCTCCAGCGCGACGAACCGGGTGCGGTGGTGCTCGCCCCGGTTGCGGAAGTAGTGGAACGCCATCTTCAGCGCCACCTCGACCCCGGCCGAGCCGTTGTCGGCGTAGAACACCTTGGCCAGCGGGTCGCGTCCGGTCTGGCGTGGCGCCATCGCCAGCAGGCGCTCGGCCAGCTGTACCGCCGGCGCGTGACTGAAGCCGGCCAGCATCACCTGTTCCAGCTGGGTGGCCTGCTGGGCGATGGCCGCAGCGATGCGCGGTTGCGCATGGCCGAACAGATTGGTCCACCAACTGCTCACCGCATCCAGATAGGGATGGCCGTCATGGTCGATCAACCAGGGGCCCTCGCCACGGGCGATCGGCAGCAGGGGCAGGGTGTCCGGGTGCTCGCGCATCTGCGTGCACGGGTGCCACAGAACGGCCAGATCGCGTTGCCGCCACTGATCGGCCAGCGTGAGAGGGGCTGGGTCTGCTAGCATTTCGGGCTCATGAACACGTTTTCACCAGTACCCATTCTAGAGATGCTCGCATGAGCCGTCGCCTGCCCATCATCCACCAGATCACGGACGAGGAAAGCGGGCCGTTCCAGCGCCAGCATCTGGATCTGGAGTTCTCCAATGGCGAACGCCGCCGCTTCGAACGGCTCGTAACCCGCGGCCATGGGGCCGTGGTGGTGGTGCCGATGCTCGATGACGAGACCGTGCTGCTGGTGCGTGAGTACGCCGCCGGCATGCACCGTTATGAGCTGGGGCTGGTGAAAGGCCGCATCGATGCCGGCGAAACCCCCGAGCAGGCCGCCGACCGTGAATTGAAGGAAGAGGCCGGTTACGGCGCCCGCCGGGTCGACGTGCTGCGCGCGATGACGCTGGCCCCCACCTATATGAGCCATCAGTCCTGGCTGGTGGTGGCGCGGGATCTGTACCCCGAGCGCCTGGTCGGTGATGAGCCGGAGGAGCTGGAGGTCGTGCCGTGGAAGCTGGCCGATCTGGACCAGTTGATGCTGCGCGAGGATTTCTCCGAAGGCCGATCGCTGGCGGCGCTGTTCATCGCACGCGAGTGGCTGGGACGGAAGGAATGATCAAACTCACGACGGATCTGCGCGAAACCGTCATCGCCATCGCCCAGGACGCGGCCGCCGCCATCATGGCGGTGTATGCCACGCAGTTCGATGTGGAGATCAAATCCGACCACAGCCCGGTCACGGCGGCCGATCTCGGCGCCAACCAGGTGATCGAGCGTGGGCTGGCCCAGCTCACTCCGGAGCTGCCGATCCTCTCCGAGGAATCGGCGCAGGTGCCGTGGGAGATCCGCCAGCACTGGGGCGCGTACTGGCTGGTCGATCCGCTGGATGGCACCCGCGAATTCGTCAAACGCAACGACGAGTTCAGCGTCAACATCGCGCTGATCTACCAGGGCGCGCCGGCGTTCGGCGTAGTGCTCGCCCCGGCCACGGGCCAGATCTGGCATGCGATGCGCGGCGAACTCGCCTACCGCCGCGACGGTATGCGCGATTCGGTGCTGCGGACCCGCACGCCCGCCTCGGCGCCGCTGCGGGTGGCCGCCAGCCGCTCGCATCGCAGCGAGCAGACGCAGGCCCTGCTGGACCGCATGGGCGATATCGAGGTGCTCGCACAGGGTTCCTCGCTCAAATTCTGCCGCCTGGCCGAAGGCACGCTGGACGTCTACCCGCGGCTCGGCCCGACCGCCGAGTGGGATACCGCCGCCGGACAGTGCGTGCTGCACGCCGCCGGTGGCGCGGTACTCTCGGCCGAGACCGGCAAGCCGTTCCGCTACAACCGCCGCGAGAGCCTCTTGAACGGCGACTTCATCGCGCTCGGCGATACCCGCCTGCCGTGGCGTGCGTGGCTGCCCGCCTGACCTGACTGGAGCAACGATGCCTGCCACCCCTGAACTGGACCGCCTGCTGGGCATCATGGCGCGCCTGCGCGATCCGCAGCAGGGCTGCCCGTGGGACCTGCAGCAGGACTTTGCCAGTATCGCCCCGTACACCATCGAGGAAGCCTACGAGGTCGCCGATGCGATCGACCGCGGCGATCTGGATGACCTAAAGGATGAACTCGGCGACCTGCTGCTGCAGGTGGTCTTCCACGCGCAGATGGCGCAGGAGCAGGGCGCGTTCGGGTTTGCCGACGTGGCCCGCACGATCAGCGACAAGATGGAGCGCCGGCACCCGCACGTGTTCGCCCAGGTCCAGGTGGACGGGGCCGATGACGTCAACAGCAACTGGGAAGCGATCAAGCGCGCCGAGCGTGCTGCAAAGGGCCACACCGATACCTCGGCACTGGCCGGCATCTCGGGTGGCCTGCCGGAGTGGCAGCGGGCGGTGAAGCTGCAGGCACGCGTAGCGCGGGTCGGGTTCGACTGGCCGGGCCCCGCGCCGGTGATGGACAAGGTGCGCGAAGAACTGGACGAAGTCGCTGCTGAATTCGCGCGTGGCCCGGTCGAGGAAAATCAGGCACGCCTGCAGGAAGAGCTGGGCGATCTGCTGTTCGTCTGCGCCAACCTGGCCCGTCACGCCAAGGTCGATGTCGGTGCCGCCCTGCGGCTGGCCAACCACAAATTCGAACGGCGTTTCCGCGCGATGGAAGCCCAGGCCGAGGCGGCCGGACAGTCCATGGGTGCGCTCGATCTGAAGGCGCAGGAAGCGCTCTGGCAGCGGGCCAAGGATGCCGAGCGCACGGGATGAACACCCTGCTGCTGTTTGTCGTGACCGCCGTGGCCGAGATCGTCGGCTGCTACCTGCCGTGGCTGTGGCTGCGCAAGGACGGCAGCGCCTGGTTGCTGCTGCCGGCGGCCGTCAGTCTGGCGTTGTTCGCCTGGCTGCTGACCCTGCACCCGACCGCCAGCGGGCGCGTCTATGCCGCCTACGGTGGGGTCTATATCGGCACCGCGCTGATGTGGCTGTGGCTGGTGGATGGCATCCGCCCCAGCCGCTGGGACCTGCTCGGCGTCGGCCTGTGCCTGGCCGGCATGATGGTCATCATGTTCGCCCCGCGCACCGCCTGATCCTGTCTGACGGGCACCCAGGACACTCCCCGACGCCGGTGTGAAGACGGCGTGGCTATACTCGACCTACGATACCGGGGAAAGGGAGTGACCTGATGTTTCCAACCATGCTGTTCTCGCTGGTGCTGGCCTTCGTGGCCGTTGTCATTCTGTTCAAGGCCGTGCGGATGGTGCCGCAGGGCTATGAATGGACCGTGGAGCGCTTCGGCCGCTACACCCACACCATGTCGCCCGGCCTGCATTTCCTGATCCCGATCGTCTATGGGGTCGGCCGCAAGGTGAACATGATGGAGCAGGTGCTGGACGTGCCCAGCCAGGAAGTGATCACCAAGGACAACGCCGCCGTGCGCGTGGATGGCGTGGTGTTCTTCCAGGTGCTCGATGCGGCCAAAGCGGCCTACGAGGTCGCCAACCTGGAGGTGGCGATGATCGCGCTGGTGCAGACCAACATCCGCACCGTGATCGGCTCGATGGACCTGGATGAATCGCTCAGCCAGCGTGAGGTGATCAATGCCCAGCTGCTGAGCGTGGTCGACCATGCCACCAACCCGTGGGGCGTGAAAGTGAACCGCATCGAGATCCGCGACATCCAGCCGCCGCGCGATCTGCTCGATGCGATGGCGCGGCAGATGAAGGCCGAGCGCGAAAAGCGCGCGCAGATCCTGGAAGCCGAAGGCTCGCGTCAGTCCGAAATCCTGCGCGCCGAAGGCGAGAAGCAGGCCACCGTGCTGGAGGCCGAGGGCCGCAAGGAAGCTGCCTTCCGCGATGCCGAAGCGCGCGAGCGCCTGGCCGAGGCGGAGGCCAAGGCGACCACGATGGTCTCCGAGGCGATCGCCCAGGGCGACGTGCAGGCGATCAACTACTTCATCGCGCAGAAGTACGTGGAAGCATTCAAGGAACTGGCAACCTCGCCGAACCAGAAGCTGGTGCTGATGCCGATGGAGGCCAGTGGCGTCATCGGCTCGATCGCCGGCGTGGCTGAACTGGCGCGCGAAGCGTTCGCCAAGCAGGAAGAGAAGAAAGCCACGCGCGGCGTCCCGCCGCGGATCGGAGGCTGACATGCGCTGGGAAGTGGTGGCCTGGGGCGCGCTGGCACTGGTGCTGTTCGCCGCCGAGGCGCTCGCGCCCGGCGCCTTCATGTTGTGGATCGGGATCGGTGCGGCGGCCGTGTTCGTGCTGGTCGCGGTGTTCGCCGACGTCCCCCTGTTGTGGCAGGTGGTCGCCTTCGTGGTGCTCAGCGTGGTCTCGATCCAGTGCTATCGCCGCTGGGGGCGATCGCACGATCGCCAGAGTGATCAGCCGCTGTTGAACCGGCGCGCGGAGCAGTTGATCGGGCGGGTAGTGGTGCTCGACCAGGGCATCGTGGCCGGCAAGGGCCGGGCCAAGATCGACGATGCGTTCTGGGTGGTCGCCGGGCCGGATCTGCCGGCCGGCAGCCCGGTGCGCGTGGTGGCGGTGGAAGGGATGACGCTGAAGGTGCAGCAAGCCTGATCCGCGGTTTTCCCGCACCGCCGCAGGCGTTGTGAAGACGGTTCTGGGATAATGATGGCTTGCCTTCATTCCCCCGGAACCGGTCATGACCCAGAAGACGCTTCTCAACGATACCCACCGCGCACTCGGCGCAAAGATGGTCGATTTCGGTGGTTGGGACATGCCCATTCATTACGGTTCGCAGCTGGACGAGCATCATCTGGTGCGCGGCGATGCCGGCATGTTCGACGTCAGCCACATGACCGTGGTCGACCTGCGCGGTGAGCAGGTCAAGCCGTTCCTGCGCACGCTGCTGGCCAACTCGGTGGACAAGCTCAAGGCCACCGGCAAGGCCCTCTACTCGTGCATGCTCAATGCCCGCGGCGGCGTGATCGACGACCTGATCGTCTATTACATGGCTGACGATTTCTTCCGCATGGTGGTCAACGCCTCGACCCGCGAGAAGGACCTGGCCTGGATCCGCGAGCAGGCGGCAGCCTTCAACGTGGAGGTCATCGAGCGCGAAGACCTGGCCATCATCGCCGTGCAGGGCCCGACCGCACGCGAGCGGGTGATCGGCCTGCTGGGCGAGGGCGACCGCGCGGCGCTGGAAAAGCTGGGCCGCTTCGCCGCCCTGGAGACGGCCACCGCTGACGGCACCGCGCTGTTCGTGGCGCGTACCGGCTACACCGGTGAAGACGGTTTCGAGATCCTGCTGCCGCAGACCGCCGTGGTCGCGTTCTGGAATGCGCTGAGCGCCGCGGGCGTGCGTCCGGCCGGCCTGGGTGCGCGCGATACGCTGCGACTGGAAGCCGGCATGAATCTCTACGGCCAGGACATGGACGAGGAGATCACGCCTTATGAAGCCGGCCTGGCGTGGACCGTCGCACTGGACGAAGGCCGCGACTTCATCGGGCGCGATGTGCTCGAGGCGCAGAAGGCGGCCGGTAACGCCCGCCAGCTGATCGGCCTGGTCATGGATGACAAGGGCGTGCTGCGTCACGGCCAGGTCGTGCTCACCGCCAGCGGCGAGGGCGAGATCCTGTCCGGCACCTTCTCGCCGACCCTGGGCAAGGGCATCGCGTTCGCCCGCGTGCCGGGTGGCGAACTGGGGGACGTTCGCGTGGATATCCGCGGCAAGCAGATTCCAGTGCGCGTGGTGAAGTTCCCGTTCGTGCGCGAAGGCCAGGCCCAGCCCGGCGTGTTGATCGACGGCTGATGCCGTGATGTATCCGGTGCGGACGCGTTCGTGTCCGCGCCGGTTGGTTACACTACCCCCGTTTCTTGACCCCCCTGATATTCCTCGGAGCAGTCCCATGAGCGAGATCCCCGGCGACCTCAAATTCCTCAAGTCCCACGAGTGGGCACGCGTTGAAGGCAGCGGCCGCGTCACCGTCGGTATTTCCGACCACGCCCAGGGCCTGCTTGGCGACCTGGTCTATGTTGAATTGCCGGAGGTTGGCCAGGAGGTCAAGGCCGGCGAACAGGCTGCCGTGGTCGAGTCGGTCAAGGCCGCTTCGGACGTGTACAGCCCGATCACCGGCACGGTGGTCGAGGTCAATTCGGCCCTGAGCGACAAGCCGGAAACCATCAACGAAGACGCCTACGGCGACGGCTGGATCTACGTCGTCGAAGTGGCCGGCCTGGACGAAGTCAACGACCTGCTGGGTCCGGACGACTACGCCGAGCTGCTGGAAAACGAAGATCATTGATCGTCGTGTCTGCTGAAAAACGGCCGCCTGGGTGCGGCCGTTTTTTTTTGCCTGCTTGCCCGGGCATGCGTCGATCGCGTTAGTGGTGCGTGAGGATCGCACTGCGAGCGCGATGGGCGGTGGTCGCGACGGCAGGCTCATGACGATCGGTTCGGTGCCGATGCGCGCCGGTGATCTGGTCTGCGGCGACGCGCCGGCGGCATGCCGAGCAGGCATCCAAGCGGACGCGCGGCGACGTTCGATGGCGAACGCCAGGCGCGAACATGTCGGTGCCGAACGGTCAAAAGTTTGCGCAGTTACGCAAATCGGGTCGAAAAAAGCGCGGGCAGATGTGAAAAGTTTTGCGGTCTGTTTAAGGTGCGCACGGGGAGTCCCGTGGCGGGGGCGATGGCATGCGATGCGCACGTGGCGTTGCGGGGCGGCGCACGCCGATGTTGCGATGTCGCGACACGAAAGTGCTTCTTTTAAGTGTTTTTCTTTTCTGCGTTGTCAGCGTTTGATTGCGCGGAGTGTTCGCGCTGGCGGTGGCATGGCGCTCTGGTCGGGGCGCTGACGGGTACGGCGAGGGGCGTGCCGCAAGGCGCCAGTGTGAAAATTTTTCGCCGGGGTTGTTGACAGTGAAAAAAAGCGTGATTAGGTTTCGCCTCAGCAGACCTTGCCTGCGAACAGAGTGAGCAGAATCGACATCAAGTCGCGAAGCACAACCTGGACATCCACCTCGCGTCCCATGACGGTGGAGATGGCTTCGCTTCCTCCGGCGAACCGCAAGTTCCTTTCCTCTTCGATACCTGCCTGGCCACATGCGGCGGGTGTCACCGTATCCGTCACGACGCGCATGACGCGACGGCGGTCCCCGCGACGCAGCAACGGCGGGTTTGCTTTACCTGGGCGTTTCCACTCCATAGATCACTGACGAGGAGCCATCCCATGGCAACCAAGAAAGCTGCGAAGAAAAAGCCGGCCGCCAAAAAGGCAGCCAAGAAGGTCGCTAAAAAGGCGACTGCCAAGAAGGCCGTGAAGAAGGTAGCCAAGAAGGCGGCTGCCAAGAAGACGGTGAAGAAGGCGGCCAAGAAGGCGACCGCTCGCAAGGCAGCAGTGAAAAAGACGGCAAAGAAGGCAGTGAAGAAGACTGCGAAGAAGGCCGCCACCAAGAAGACCGCGAAGAAGGCAGTGAAGAAGACGGCGAAGAAGGCCGTCAAGAAGACTGCAAAGAAGGCAGCTGCCAAGAAGACCGCGAAAAAGGCGGTAAAGAAGACGGCCAAGAAGGCGACCCGCAAGGTAGCCAAGAAAGCCGCTCCGAAGAAGGCTGCCAAGAAGACCGCGAAGAAGACCGCCAAGAAGGCCACCCGCAAGGTAGCCAAGAAGGCCACCGCCAAGAAGGCGACTGCCCGCAAGGCTCCGGCCAAGAAGGCATCCGCGAAGAAGGCAGTGAAGAAGGTTGCAAAGCGCAAGCCGGCCGTTCGCAAGAAGAAGGCCGCACCGGTCGCACTGCCGGCAACCCCGGCACCGCTGATCTGAGTTTTTCCCGATAGCCGTACCTGAGACTCCTTCCCTGGCAGCCCAGCGGGGAAGGAGTTTTTTTATGGGCGGTACCAAAAACCACAAAAAAGGCGGCCATCCGGCCGCCTTTTTCAATGCCACGTGCGGGCAGGATCAGCGCGGCGAAGCGACCGCGCGGTTCGACGACACGCCCTTGCGCTTGCCTTGCGGGGCGGCATCCTCGGCCATCAGGCTGTCGCTGCCGAAGTCGGTGTCCACGTCCAGCCAGCGCTGGGTCGGCAGGCCCATGGCCTGGTCCAGTACGGTGGGCAGCAGGCCGCTGGGCAGGCTGCTTTCGCCGTTCCACATGATGGCGATGCCGAGGTCGCGTTCGGGCACCAGGGCGACCAGGCCGCGATAACCCTGGACGGCACCGGCGTGGAAGATCACTTCATGGCCGGCGTAATCGAAGGTGCGCCAACCCAGTGCATAGCCGGCCGAGTTGAGGCGTTCGCGGCGCCAGCCCGAGCGCATCTCACCGGGGGTGCTGATCAGGCTGGCGTGCAGCGTGGCCAGCAACGGGGCGGGCAGGACGTCGGGGCGATGGCCGGTGTGTGCCAGCAGCCACTGCGCCATGTCACTGGCACTGGCATTGACGCCGGCGGCCGGGGCGAGCCGGTAATAGGTCGGCTTGGGCGTGAGCGCGACCCAGCCGTTGCGGCTGCGCACGTGCGGGCGCGCCCAGCGCGAGCTGGCCTGGATGCCGGCCAGGCCGAGGCTGGCGTCATCCATGCCCAGCGGCTTGAACAGGCGGCGCTCGACGGACTGTTCGTAGAAGCTGCCGGAGGCGGCGTAGACCACATCACCGATCAGGCTGAAGGCCACGTTCTGGTAGGCATAGCAGTCGCCGGGCAGGCACTTGAGCGAGGTGGCCGCCAGCTTGTGGGTGAGCGTGTAGTACTCGGCGTTGGCTTCGACGTCGCGGTCGTAGGCGTTGTAGGGCAGGCCAACGCGGTGGCTGAGCAGATCGGCCACGGTCAGGCGCTCGGTCGCTTCGGGCGTGCTCAACTGGAAGCCGGGCACGTAGTCGGTGACCTTGCTGTCCCAGCGCAGGGTGCCATCGTTGACCAGCAGGCCGGCCATGGTGCCGGCGAAGGCCTTGGACAGCGAGGCCAGGCGGAATACGGTGTGCGCGTCGACCTGCTGCGGATTGTTGACGTCGGTGACACCGTAACCGCGCGCGCTGAGCACGCGGCCGCCCTGGACGATCGCAACGGCCATGCCGGGTACGCGCTCGCCGTAGGTGAGCTGCTGCGCCATCGATTCGATCGAGGCCACGTTGAAGCTCTGCGCGGGCGGCTGCACTTTCAGGCCGGCCGGGGTGGTGCGATACGCGGCAGGCTGGGTATGCGGGGCGGCGCTCGGCGCCGATTCCTCGATGTTGACCGGGAACCCGGCGGGCGCAGCGGCGGGTGTCTGTGCAGTGGAAGACATGGCGATGGGCATCAACATGCCCAACAACCCGGTTGCCGCCGAACGGATCGGTCGGCGCCTGTTGTTCTGGTTCATCGTATGGGTGCCCGTGCGCGACTGCTGTGACCGATTCTAGCGCCGCTTTTCGTGATTGCACAAACGAAACGAAGATGAATGCGTATCGCATTGAAAATACGCGGGTTTTGCCGATCTCCAAAGGATCCTTTGCCCGGGCGGTAAGGACGGTCCAGCGCACCCCTGTTCAGGCAGTGGCGGCGGTCCGGATCCAATGCGCTGCACGCTCGGCGATCATCAGGGTCGGGGCATTGGTGTTGCCGCTGACCAGGCGCGGCATCACCGACGCGTCCACCACCCGCAGCCGCTGGGTGCCATGCACGCGCAGGGTCGGATCGACCACGGCCTCGGCATGTTGCCCCATCGCGCAGGTGCCGACCGGGTGGTAGATGGTCTCGGCCTTGGCCCGGATGAAGGCTTCCAGTGCCGTGTCGTCCAGCGCGTCGTGCGGGGGGAAGACCGGCGCGCCGCGCCAGCGGTCGAAGGCGGGCTGGTGCAGTATCCGGGCCGACAGGCGCGCACATTCGAGCATCATCTTCAGGTCGTGGCCCTCCGCATCGCCGAGGTAGTTGGCGTGGATGCGCGGCGGTGAGCGCGCATCGGCATCACGCAGGTGCAGCTGCCCGCGGCTGCGCGGGTGCAGCGGGCAGGCATGCAGCGTGTAGCCATCGCCCGGCAGCCGGTGGCGGCCGTGGTTGTCCAGCATCGCCGGGACGAAATGGAACTGGATGTCGGCACCCGCATCGGTGGCCAGCGACGAGCGGGCGAAGCCGCCGGCCTCGGCCAGGTTGCTGGTGCCGGCACCGCGGCGGCCGCGCAGGAAGTAGTCCACGGCGATGCGCAGCTCGTTGCTGCGGTCGTAGCTGACGCCCGGTGTGGTGTGCACGACGGTGCAGATGTCCAGGTGGTCGTGCAGGTTGCGGCCGACACCGGGCAGATCCACGCGCGGGGTGATGCCGTGGCAGCGCAACGTGTCCGCCTCGCCGATACCGGAGAGCATCAGCAGGTGCGGGGAATGGATGGCGCCGGCGCTGAGGATCACCTCGACCGCCGCGCGTGCATGGAGGTGGTGGCGGCCGCGTCGATAGTGCACGCCGGTCGCCGTCGTGCCCTCGAAGCTCAGCGCGGTCGCCTGCGCACCGGTAAGCACCGTCAGGTTGCGCCGGTGGCGCGCAGGGCGCAGGTAGGCGTCCGCGCTCGAACACCGTGCACCGTCGCGCTGGGTGACCTGGTACAGCCCTGCGCCGAGCTGCTGGTCACCGTTGAAGTCCGCATTGTGGAGATGGCCGGCTTGCTGGGCGGCGGCGATGAACGCGGCCGAGAGGGGATTGTGGTGGCGCAGGTCGGACACCGACAGCGGTCCTGCGGCGCCGTGCAGCGCGCTGGCGCCGCGGCTATTGCGCTCGCTGTGCAGGAACCAGGGCAGCACCTGGTCCCAGCCCCAGCCGGTGGCACCACCCGCTTCCCAGCCGTCGTAGTCGGCCGGTACGCCGCGCACGTAGCACATCGCATTGATCGAGCTCGAGCCCCCCAGCACCTTGCCGCGCGGCCACCACAGGCGACGGCCGTCCAGCGCAGGCTCGGGCTCGGTCTCCAGATTCCAGTTGATGCGGCGGTTGTTGACCAGCCGCGCCAGGCCCGCCGGCATGTGGATGAAGGGGTTGGTGTCGCGCGGACCGGCTTCCAGCAGCAGTACCCGGCAGGCCGGGTCCTCGCTGAGCCGGTGGGCCAGCACGCAGCCGGCAGAACCGGCTCCAATCACGATGTAGTCGTACATGCCGCTCCTTGCCGGGGTGCGCACCGAGCATAAGACAGGTTGCGGCAGGCAGGGGCTGCGGGGTGCGTCACGCAGCGTTGCGCCGATGGGCGTGCCGGAGGCTGGCGATGTTGCGGTGCATCGTTTACCTTGCGCGCTTCGACGCCCGGAGTTCCCCACATGCTGCCGTTGCAACGCCCCTTGTGCGCGCAGAGCGGGCAATGACCGCGGCGACCGGGACCGGCACGGCAGCCGGTGGCATGCTGAGTGCGTGGCGGCGTTCGCCACCGCTGATCTGGGCCTCGCTGTATTTCTTCTGCCTGCTGAGCGGCTACTACGTGCTGCGCCCGGTGCGCGAAGCGATGGCGGCCTCCTCCGATCTGCAGACGGTGTTCCCGCTGCCGTTGATCGAGTGGTTCGCCGGCCATGGGATCGCCCTGCAGGACTTCGTGCTGCAGTTCCTGTTCACCTGCGTGTTCTTCATCATGCTGGTGCTGCAGCCGCTGTACGGCGCGCTGGTGAGCCGCTATCCGCGCCGGGTATTCCTGCCGGTGGTGTACGGGTTTTTCATCGTCACCCTGCTCGGGTTCTACGTGATGTTCGACACCGGCGTGCCCGGGCGCGGCATGGCGTTCTTCTTCTGGATCACCGTCTTCAACCTGTTCGCGGTGGCCGTGTTCTGGAGCTTCATGGCCGACGTGTTCTCCAACGTGGAGGCGCGCGCGTACTACGGCTATCTCGGCGCGGCCGGGACGATCGGCGCATTCCTTGGGCCGATCATCACCTCGGCGCTGGTGCAGCGGGTCGGCATCGCCAATCTGATGCTGGTCTCGGCCGGCTTCCTGTTGATCTGCCTGGGCTGCATCTGGCGGCTGCGGCTGTGGGCGGTGGCACGCGAACAGGAGCGGGAACTGGTCTCCGGCGAGACGCCGATGGGCGGCAGCGTGTTCGATGGCCTGAAGCTGATCGTGCGTGAGCCGATGCTGCGCTGGCTGGCGCTGATGGTGCTGTTCGGCGTGGGCGTAGGCACCATGCTCTACAACGAGCAGGCCTCGATCGTACGACGCCTGTACACCGACCCTGCCGCCAGCACGGCGTTCTTCTCGCGCGTGGATCTGGCCGTGAACGCGCTGACCCTGATCATCCAGCTCGGCGCGACGCGCTGGCTGCTGTCGCGGTACGGGATCGCACCCGCACTGCTGATTCCGGGGGTGGCGATCATCATCGGGTTCTCGATCCTGGCCGCCTCGCCGCTGCCGCTGATGGTGGCGATGGTCCAGGTCATGACCCGCGCCAGCGAATTCTCGCTGGCCAAACCGGCGCGCGAGACGATCTACACCCGTGTGGACCGACAGTGGCGCTACAAGGCCGGCGCGGCGATCGACACTGTGGTCTACCGCGGTGCGGACCTGACCTTCGCCTGGGTGCACAAGGGGCTGTCCCTGTTCGGCTCGCACATCGTGTTCCTCGGTGGCCTGGTCGTGGCCGGTGCCATGACCGTCGCCGCCCTTGGCCTGCTGCGCGAAGAAAAGAAGCTGCCGGGCGAGCGCCCGGAGTAAGCTCTCTGCATTACGTTCTGGAAGCCTGCCCATGTATTGGATCGCGCTGTCACTGACCTTGCTGGTCGCCCTGCTGCACGTGTACTTCCTGGTCCTGGAAATGTTCCTGTGGACCAAGCCGCTGGGATTGAAGACCTTCCGCAATACGCCGGAAAAAGCGCAGGCCACGCGGGTGCTGGCGGCCAATCAAGGGCTGTACAACGGCTTCCTTGCCGCGGGCCTGTTCTGGGGCCTGTTCGATCATCTGCCGATGCTGGTGAACTTCTCGCTGGGCTGCGTGATCGTGGCTGGCTGCTATGGCGCGTACAGCGTCAACAAGCGGATCTTCTTCATCCAGGCGGTGCCGGCGATCCTGGCCGTGGCGGCATGGTGGATGGTGCCGGCCTGACAGGCGGCAGCCACGCGTGGCGTGGCTCTGCCCTGCGATACACGAATCGGATGTAGAGCCACCCCATGGGTGGCTGCGCGCCAACGATCAACGCTTGACCGGCGACACCCACATCGCGATCCGGGCCTCGAACACCGCCGTGCCGGCGTCATCGCGCACCTGCACCTTCACCGGCAGCGCGTAACCCGCCTCGGCCGCCACGATCGGCTGCTCCGGCATGGCCACGGCATGCTGGGAGCCTGTTGCCTTGGCCAGGTACTGCACCTCCATGCCCTTCGGGATCCAGCGCATGCCCTTGGGCAGCGAGGCATCCACCATCAGCCCGGCAGTGAGCTCGGCCAGGTTGCACAGCGCGATCGCGTGCACCGTGCCGATGTGGTTGGTGACCTTGCGCCGGTGCGCGATGCGGCCTTCGCAGCGGCCCGGTTCAAGCAGGGTGATGCGCGGGGCGATGCTGGCGAAGTAGGGTGCCTTGAAACACACCGCGCGCGAGAACAGCCAGTTGCCGGCAGGCCATCGCTGCATGCGGCGATAAAGCGTGAGCAGTGGAGCGGACATCAAAGATCTCCCTAAAGAAACGGCGGACCGAAGTCCGCCGTTGTCGTTTACCTGGTGCCAGGATCGGGATCAGGCGGCTTCGGACTGCGCGTCCTGCTGGGCACGCTTGTAGTAGCCCGCCGAGCGCAGCTCTTCCGGATCGAAGTCGTCCACGGTGATCGTTTCCAGGGTGAGCGTGCGCAGCTCCTCAAGCAGGGTGCGCTCGTCCTGGGTGATCACGCCTTCGGCCACGGCTTCGTCCAGCTGGGTAACGAAGTCCAGCGCCTCGATGCCCTTGGTCTTGAGCGCCTTGATGAACTTGCGCTCCACCGGCTCGGCCATGATCGCCTTGGACAGGTAGCTGTTGATGCGGCCACCCGGGTTGTTTTCGCACGGGGTCAGGAACACGCCACTGGCCAGACGGTCGCGGGCTTCGTTGGGCGCCATCAGCAGCGCGGCGACGCGGTGGCCAAGGCGGTCGCCCGGCGCCTCGGCACGACGACCGAACGGGAAGATCAGCGCCCACATCAGCCAGCCGATCGGACGCACCGGGAAGTTGCGCAGGGCGGCCGACAGCGACTCTTCGATCTTGTGCACGCTGTCATGGAAGGCCCAGGCCAGCAGCGGCTGGTCGGCGGCCGGTGCGCCTTCGTCGTGGTAACGCTTGAGCATGGCGCTGGTCATGTAGATGTGGCTCAGCACATCGCCCAGGCGGCCGGACAGCGATTCCTTGAACTTCAGCTTGCCGCCCAGCGTCATCATCGAGATGTCGGCCATCAGCGCCAGGTTGGCCGAGTAACGGTCCAGCTTGCGGAAGTAGCGGCGGGTGTAGCCATCGCCTGGGGCGGCACCGAAACGGGCACCGGTCAGGCCGAACCAGAACGAACGCACGGCGTTGGAGATGCCGTAGCGGATGTGGCCGAACAGGCTGCGGTCGAATTCCTGCAGGCCGGCACGGGTGTCCGGATCCTGCGCGGCCTTCATTTCCTTCAGTACCCACGGGTGGCAGAGGATCGCACCCTGGCCGAAGATCAGCAGGCTGCGGGTCATGATGTTGGCGCCTTCGACCGTGATCGCGATCGGCGCGGCCTGCCAACTGCGGCCGGCGAAGTTGCGCGGCCCCAGGATGATGCCCTTGCCGCCGATGACATCCATCACGTCCGAGATCACTTCACGGCTCATGGTGGTGCAGTGGTACTTGGCAATGGCCGACGGCACCGACGGCACGTCGCCACGGTCCACCGCCGCCGCCGTGGCCTGGCACAGCGCGCTGATCGCGTAGGCCTTGCCACCGATGCGGGCCAGCGCTTCTTCCACGCCCTCGAAGCGGCCGACCGACAGGCCGAACTGCTTGCGGATGCGCGCATAGGCACCGGTCACCACCGCACCAGCCTTGGCACCGCCACTGGCGGTGGAGGGCAGGGTGATCGAGCGGCCGACGGCCAGACACTCGTTGAGCATGTTCCAGCCCTTGCCGGCCTTCTCGGCACCGCCGATCAGCTGGGTCAGCGGGATGAAGACATCCTTGCCGCGGATCGGGCCGTTCTGGAAGGTCGAGTTGAGCGGGAAGTGGCGACGGCCGATTTCCACGCCGGCGGTATCACGCGGCAGCAGCGCCAGGGTGATGCCGATATCGCGGGTGCTGCCGATCAGGCCATCCGGGTCGTACATGCGGAAGGCCAGGCCGATCAGCGTGGCCACCGGGGCCAGGGTGATGTAGCGCTTGTCGAAGGTGAGCTTGACGCCGAGCACCTGCTCGCCGTTCCACTCGCCCTTGCAGACGATGCCGTAATCGGGAATCGAGGTCGCATCCGAGCCGGCAAACGGACCGGTCAGGCCGAAGCAGGGCACTTCACGGCCATCAGCCAGGCGCGGCAGGTACTGGTCCTTCTGTTCCTGGGTGCCGTAATGGTTGAGCAGTTCACCCGGGCCCAGCGAGTTGGGCACGCCGACGGTGGAGCTGACCACGCTCGACACCGAGGCCAGCTTCTGGATGACCTTGTGGTGGGCCAGCGCGCTGAAGCCCAGGCCGCCGTATTCCTTCGGAATGATCATGCCGAAGAACTTGTTCTTCTTGATGAAGCTCCACAGCTCCGGCGGCAGGTCGGCGTAAACGTGGGTGATTTCCCAGTCGTTGACCATCTTGCACAGCTCTTCCACCGGGCCGTCCAGGAACGCCTGTTCCTCGGCGGTGAGCTGCGGCTTGGGGTAGTTGAGCAGGATGTTCCAGTCCGGATCACCGGTGAACAGCTCGCCTTCGAAACCGACCGAGCCGGTTTCCAGCGCGATGCGCTCGGTCTGCGACAGCGGCGGCAGTACCTTGCGGAACACCTTCATCATCGGCGCGGTCAGCAGCGGCTTGCGGATGAAGGGCAGCAGCAGCGGCACGGCGATGACGGCGACGATGGCCGCAGCCACGATCGTGGCGGTCTGGTTGACGTACGGGATGAACCAGCAGGCGGCCAGCAGCACCAGGCTGATGATCGTCCAGGTGATCAGGCGCATCCGGTGGTAGGCGACGAACGCACCTGCCAGGAGGATCGCGAGGAAGGGAACGACAATGCTCATGAGCGTGCTCCGGTGACGTGCTCGGTAATGGCGGACGATGCGACGGCGGAGGCCGAGGGCAACACGTCCAGATAGTCCAACACAGTAGCGGTAAAGGCGTTGTTGTCGTCGCCGGCGACCATGTGCGTGGCCTCCGGCAACTGCACGTGGCGTGCATGGGGCACCAACGCGAGGAACTCGGCCACCGTCTGCGGGGTGACCAGGGTGCTGCGGCCGCCGCTGACCAGCAGCACGGGGCATTTCACCTGGCGCGCCGCCTCGGCAAGCGCGTCCTGGTGGTGCTCGCTGTCGCGCGCCAGCTCGGCGACCAGGCGCGGGTCCCAATGCCAGCGCCAGCGGCCGTGGCCGTCCTCGCGCAGCAATGCGCGCAGCGAATCATCCGACTTGCGCGGGCGGTGCGGCAGGTAGGAGGAGATCACGTCGGCGGCCTGGGACAGCGACGCGAAACCCTCCGGGTGCGCGGTCATGAACATCAGGATCTTTTCGACACCGGCGGTATCCCAGCGGGGGGTGATGTCCACCAGCACCATCGCCGAAAACAGGCCCGGCCAGCGCGACTCGGCGAGCAGGCCGAACAGACCGCCCATCGAGGCGGCGATCAGGATCGGCGGCTGCGGCTGTTCACCGGCCAGCACGATCAGATCATCGGCGAACTGTTCACCGTGATACGCAAGGTCGGCCGGGTTCCAGTCGGAATCGCCGTGGCCACGCGCGTCGTAAGCCAGGGTCTGGTAGCCGGCGTCGACCAGCGCGTTCGCGGTGGCGTTCCACGCATGCCGTGTCTGGCCGAAGCCGTGCGCGAACAGCACCGTGCCACGGCGCCCCGGACCTGTGCGGGTGGCGGCCAGCACGGCGTCATGCGCGCCGGTCAGTCGCTCATCGCCAAGGCGGGGCAGGGGAGAAGGAGGAATGACCATACTCGCTAGTATGGACTTGCCCTGTGCGATGTCAATACTTCGGAGTATGGTGGGTCCATCCCTTGTGGCAGCAGGCGTGAAGCGCCCTTTTGCTGATTCACATACTGCAACCAACTCCGGCGTATGGTTAAATCCACCTATGAATGAACCCGAAGCTTCCGCCGGCGAGCCACGTGCCGGCCGCAACAGCCGCCTCAGTGCCGAAGACTGGGCCCAGGCCGCACTGGATCTGATTGCCGAACAAGGCGTGGGCGCGGTCGCGGTGGAGCCGCTGGCGCGTCGCCTCGGTGTCACCAAGGGCAGCTTCTATTGGCACTTCCCTTCGCGCGATGCATTGCTGCAGGCCGCACTGGAGCGCTGGGAACTGTTCGAGCAGGAACAGGTGTTCGGCAGCCTGGCCGACGTCACCGATCCACGCGTGCGTCTGCGCCAGCTGTTCCAGGTGGTGGCGCATGAAGTGCAGCCGCACATCATCTACAGCGAGCTGCTCAAGGCGCTCGATCACCCGATGGTGCGCCCGGTCATCGACCGCGTTTCGCATCGCCGGCTGGAGTATCTGGTCGCCTCGTTCCGCCAGGCCGGCCTGAGCCGTACCGACGCGCAGCATCGTGCACGCCTGGCCTATGCCGCCTATGTCGGCTTCCTGCAGTTGTCGCTGCAGCTGCAGCAGCCCAAGCAGGCGCGCGAGGATTTCGAGGCCTACGTGGAGCATGTGATCGAGACGTTGATTCCGATCGGGTGAGGGCGGCGCGGCGCGCCTGGTCATCGCATGCACAAAAAAGGCCTGCCCCGATCGGGGCAGGCCTTTGCGTATCAGCGGTAGTGCGTTTACTTACTTCTGGCTCTGACCGATCCGCTGTTGCGCACGGACGGTGTCGTCCTGCGCGCGCAGCTTCAGGCGGGCGCGTTCGGCGACGGTGAGGCAGTTGTTCTGCGGCAGGTTGCTGCCGATGGTCTTCTCGCGGCGACACACCAGGCGGCTGTCCGCGGCGGCCTGCGTGAGGATCGTATTGATCTGCGACTGGTCGTTCATGACCGCAACGCGGTCGTTTTCGTGCAGGCGCGAGACATCGTCGGCACTGCCGAGCTTGGCCTGGATGCGGTTGAGTGCCGCCACCACCGAGCTCTTCTGTTCCAGCGAGATTTCGCGATATTTGTCGCTCTCAAGATCGGCCATGACCGTCTTGCGTTGTTCGGCGAACGAGTGGTTGAGATCGATCACGCTCTTGTCCTGCGCCCAAGCGGCGCCGGAGACGGCGAACGCCAGCAGCAGGCCGGTCAACATCCTTTTTTTCATGGGGCTCATCCTCGGTCCTGGAAGGAAAAAAGGATGGCCCGGCGAACCGGGCCATCCTCAAGCGGTTGCTACTACCTCAGACCCATCAGAAGCGCTGGGTGTACTGCATGTACATGTAACGACCCGGGATGTCGTACTGCGGGTCGAACGAGTTGGCGAACGCATCCAGCGTGACCGGCGGGTCCTTGGCGAAGATGTTGTTGGCACCGACGCGCACGGTCGCATTCCACGGCAGGTTGTAGCTCAGCTGCAGATCGTGGTACGTGATCGATTCCAGCGTGCCTTCGCTCACATCTTCGGTCAGGCCCGAACGGTAGCGGATCATCCAGCTGGCGCTGAAATCACCGTAGGTCCAGTCGGTGGTCAGGTTGCCACGCAGGCGCCAGTACGGATCGGACTCGAAGTACTTGCCGTTCAGCGCTTCCCAATCGTCCTGCGTCGAATCGCGCGAGCGGTTCTTGGTGACGTAGGTGGAATCCAGGGTGAAGCCGAAGGTGCCGACGCTGGTGTCTGCCAGGCGGTACTTCACGGTCAGGTCGTAACCTTCCAGTTCCTGGAAACCGGCGTTGATCGGGCCGATGAACATGCCGGTGACGAGACCGGTCGCATCACGGGTGATCAGGTCGCAGTAGCTGGAGATGTTGTCAACGTAGCACTTGTCCAGGATCGTGTTGGCCGCGAAGCTGCTGATGCGGTTTTCCAGCTCGATGGACCACCAGTCCAGCGAGATGTTCAGGCCGGTCGCCCAGGACGGGCTGTACACCACGCCCAGCGTCTTGCTGGTGGCGGTTTCCGGGGTCAGATCCGGGTTGCCGCCAAGGGTGAACGGATAGATGGTCTGGCCACCGTTGACGCCGCCGCCGCTGTTGTAATCGGCCACGAAGCCAGCCGGGACGCCGCGGGCGGCGCAGTTGGCCTGCACGCCAGCGTTGCCGGCGAAGCGACCGTCGCCCGAGCAGGGATCGGAGTAGGTGGCGAAGGTGTCGGAGTCACCACGGTACAGATTGGTGATCGACGGTGCACGGAAGCCTTCGGCCCAGTTACCACGGACCAGCACTTCGTCCAGCGGCTTCCACTTGAAGCCGAACTTGCTGTTCAGCGTGTTGCCGAAGTTGCTGTAGTCCGAGTAACGGGTGGCAGCACTCAGTTCCAGCAGCTGGGCACCCGGCAGGTCCTTCAGCAGCGGGATCGCCACTTCGATGTACGCGTCATCCAGCGAGTACTCGCCGGAGGTCGCGGTGAAGGAGTTGCCCGAGGTCAGGCCGTTGGCGATGAAGGCGTCCGGCGAGGAATAGCCGCTTTCCTTGCGGTGTTCAAAACCAGCCGCGAAGCTCAGCCAGCCAGCCGGCAGTTCGAACAGTTCACCGGACAGGTTCGCGGTGACGCTTTCGTTGCGGTACTGGTAGGTGTTGTGTGCGGTGAACAGGATGTAGTCCAGCATCTCCTGGCTCACGCCACCGGCCGGCGACAGCGGGTTGAACGGGGTGCAGCCGCTGATGATGTCGCCGCCCGGGCCGTCAACGCAGACCACGCGGCCGCCACGCACTTCGGACGCGCCGAGGGCAGCTTCCAGCGACAGCAGGTTGGCGTCGCCGACCTGGGTCTCCACTTCGTTGGTCTTGTTGAACGCGTAACCGGCATCCCAGTTGAACTGGCGGCCGGCGAACTCGAAGAAGCCATCCAGGCCCAGATAGACGTGGCTGGTCTTGGTGTTCTGGTCGTACAGACGCGACGCTTCGGTCAGACGGTGGGTCCAGCTGACATCACGCCCATCACCGCCGTAAGCGGCGTTGTAGGGGTTGTAGTAGCTGTCACCGCTCAGGCTCAGGCCGGTGTTGATGGTGCTCAGCGGGAAGCCGGCCAGCTGCTGGGCCGAGCGACGCTCGTTGTACAGCGCATCCATCTTGAAGGTGATGTTGTCCGACAGGTTGTAGCTGCCCTGCGCGAACAGAGCACTACGCTTCTGCGGGGTCGCCAGGTAATTGTCCTTGGCGAAGTTGTAGTTGAAGTCGCTGGTGTACGGGATGTACTGGTTCAGCGCGTAGTACGGATCGCTGGCCAGACCGCTGGCGATGGCGCCCGGACGCAGGGCCAGATTGCCGCCTGCAGCTGCCGAGGCGTTGATCTTGCCGTTGGCCGAGTAGCTGCTGTACGTGGCGCTGCCGCGGCCGAATTCCGGCACGGCCGAGATGGCGCGGTCACCGGCGGAGACGGCGTCTTCTTCAACGCGCGACACGCTGATGACCAGGTTGCCGCGATCGCTGCTGGTGCCGACGGTGGCGTCGAACGAGGTGCGCTGACCGTCGCCCTGGCCGTACTGGCCGACGTAGGCGTTGACTTCCGCGCCTTCGTAATCGCCGCGGGTGATCAGGTTGACCACGCCGGCGATGGCGTCGGAACCGTAGACCGACGAGGCGCCGTCCTTCAGCACTTCAACGCGTTCGATGATGGAGGCCGGGATGGTGTTCAGATCCACCGAACCGGAGGTGTTGGACACCCAGCGGCGGCCGTTCACCAGCACCAGGGTGCGTTCCGAACCCAGGTTACGCAGGCTGATGGTGGACGAGCCGTCACCGCCGTTGTTGAAGTTGGTGTTCAGACCGGCGCCGTTGGCCGAGATGCGCTGGAGCACATCGGCGACCGAGGTCAGACCCTGCTTTTCGATCGCAGCGCGGTCCATGATGAAGACCGGCTGGGAGTTCTCGACGTCCACGGAGCGGATGCGGGAACCGGTGACCTCGATGCGATCGAGGTTGGTCGGCGATGCCGACTCCTGGGCGACAGCGGTGGTGGCAGTGCCTGCCGTCGCGACCAGCGCGATCACCACTGCATCACGCAGCTTGTTGTGCTTGAAATTCATTGCTCTCTCTCTCTCCAAGTGGGCTTGGGTACGACACGAAGTTGGCTTCTGCGGGGCGGAGACGAAAGGCGTCTCCAAGTCGCGAAGCTGACTCGATAGTAACCACGTATTCGGAGAAATTAAAGACCCGTTAATACTTCATGTGATTTAGGTGAAATTCGGCAAAGTCCTTGTGCCCCAGGGTATTGCGGGTGCGATGAGTGCTTCGGGCCCATTGGCAGTGCCTAAGATGTGATGACTTTTGGCACATTTTTTATGTCGATTTGTATCGAATTCGCCTGAATGGGCGGCCGGGAGGGCTCGCACTCGACCGGGCGCCGCGTTCCTGAAGCGTCGTGATTGTCCCGTCAGCGGGCGTTTCGGCACGCCTTATGCTAGGAATCGTTACATGACTGACGGTAATGAGGGGCACGGTGAACGCGCGCACGGCAATGCCGCCGCAGGAGGCAGCGGTCAATCAATCCAGATAGGGGGGGGGCAGGAATCACCCGTGCACCAGTGCAGGCCCGTTGCAGGCCCATCGGTGAGGGCTTACAGGTCCTGCTCGTAGCGGACGTAGGGCACGGTGCCTTCGTCGGTGCTCTCATTGCGCGGAGCGAACGGATTCTTGCCGCGGGTGACGACGTTCTCGGCGCCAACGGTGAGCTGGCCGCTCCATGGGGTGCGCCAGGTCAAGCCGACGCCCAGGCCTTCCCACTTGCCGGGCTGCCCCGGGACATCGACCACGCGGCCGATGATGTTGCCGCTGAAATTGCCGTAGCCAGCACCGATGGTGAGGCTCTTGCTGTCCCAGCGGTCGACGATGGCCGGCGAGGCGTCCGCGATCGGCACCAGGCGTGCCTTCGCATACGTGCCGCCGATCGACACGAAGCCTTCGCGGCCGATGTTCTTCTGCCCGAAGACGGTCAGATCGTTCTGTTCGGCGCGCAGCGACGGCGATTTGTTCGGCCCCGCCAGCCAGGCTGGCAGGGTGTCGCGGCCGCTGCCGGCGGTGATGCCCACGCGCCCACCGGGCCGGTTGAAGGCGGCGGTGCCGCTGACCCGGCGGCTGAGGGTGTTGTCTTCTTCATCGCCCAGAGTAGCCAGCATGCAATGACTGGCCAACCCGCTGATGCTGGTGCCGCGGCTGCTGTTGCACAGCAGGCCGAGCGAATCACCGGAGGACAGCCCAAAGGCCGCATCCAGCGAGCTGCGCCCGAAATGCCAGCGGGCACCGACGGCCTGTTCGCCGGTCGGCTCCAGATACAGCAGCGCCTCGACCTTGCCGCTGCCCTTGTTCCAGACCGGCAACACCGTGCCGTCCTGCCTGCCCTTGGCCTGCGCATGCGCGCCCGAGACCGCGCCAAGGGCGATCATCAGGGCCAGCGGTAGACGCAGAAGGGGATGCATGGGAACTCTCAGACAAGCGCTGTGACGACAAGTTCCCGCCGAAGCGGGGCATTGATCCTAGGGCGTTTATGATTTCTTAACAAGTCTTGGTTCTCCCCAGAACAAAACTCGTACCAAAATTACTGAAGCCGTTCAGGTGCCGGCGAGGATACATCCATCTCGCGGAACAGTATGTCGAATTCCGTCAACGGAAAGTGATACTCCTGCCCGCAGAATTCGCAGCGCACTTCGACCGCACCGGTCGGCTCGGCGGCCGCCCGTGCTTCCGCTTCGCCCAGCGACTGCAACATGCCCTGGACGCGCTCGCGCGAGCAGGAGCAGGCAAAGCGCAGCGCCTTGTCGCCCAGCAGTTCCGGGTGTTCCTCATGGAACAGGCGATGCAACAGGTCGTGGCCGGGCACATCCAGCAGTTCCTGCTTGCCCAGTGTCTCGAACAGCGCGCTGGCACGCGACCAGCCATCCTGGTCGCCTTCATCGCCCGGCAGCTTCTGCAGCAGCAGGCCTGCGGCGCGGGTGCCATCCGCAGCCAGCAGCAACCGGGTCGGCAACTGCTCGGACTGGCGGAAGTAATCCTCGAATGCCTCGTCCAGGCCGGCCGCGCTCAGTCCGACCAGGCTCTGGTAGCGCTGCGGTTCGCGCGGGTCCAGGCCGGGGTTCTCGATGGTGATCGCCAGCAGCGCGTCATCGCCCAGGGCGGTCAGATCGCGCGGGGCATCACCACCGCCGTCGGCCAGCTGGACGATGCCGCGCAGGGTACCGGCTGCGGTGCACTCGGCGAACAGGGTGCGCAGCGCGGTGTTGCTGCGTAGCTGGATGGACAGCCGGCCATCAACCTTGGTGTGGCCGGTGAACAGCGCCGAGGCGACGCTCGCTTCGCCGAGCAGTTCGGCTGCACCCGGCGGGTAGGCGGCGTGGGACAGGATCTCCTGCCAGGTCGCATCGAGGTGCACGTGCACGCCGCGGACGCCGGCATCGGGGAGCAGGAAACGGGCAAGGGTGTCGGTCTGGGCGGTCATCGGTTCGGTGGCTGCGCGAAAGGAGTGCCGGTTGCCGGATAATGCGCCGACAACCGTGCAAGTAAAGGATGCACCAGTAATGGGGGCAGAGCGCAGCAACCTCAAGGTCGAGCCGGACCTGGAACCGTCACCGCCGCGGCGCTGGCGCTGGAAACGCCTGATGTGGCTGCCGGTGCTGTTCGTCGGCATCAGCGTGTTGCAGGTACTGGCCCTGCGCTTCATCGATCCGCCCGTGTCCAGCGTGATGGTGTGGCGCTACGGCGAGGCGCTGGGGCAGGGCGACTGGGGCTACCGGCTGCATTACCAGTGGCGTGACCTGGACCAGATGGCCGCGAGCCTGCCTATTTCGCTGGTGGCCGCCGAGGACCAGCGCTTCCCGGAGCACAATGGCTTCGACCTGCAGGCGATCGAAAAGGCGCGCGATCACAACGCGCGCGGTGGCCGCCTGCGCGGGGCCAGCACGATCAGCCAGCAGGTCGCCAAGAACCTGTTCCTGTGGCAGGGCCGCAGCTGGATCCGCAAGGGGCTGGAAGTCTGGTACACGGTGCTGATCGAAGCGCTATGGCCCAAGTCGCGGATCCTGGAGATGTACGCCAACATCGCCGAGTTCGGCGACGGCATCTATGGCGCACAGGCGGCGTCCCGGCACTACTGGAACAAGGACGCCTCGCGGCTGAGCCCGGCCGAAAGCGCCCGGTTGGCCGCGGTGCTGCCATCGCCGCGCCGCTACAACGCCGCCAAGCCGGGGCCCTACGTGCAGCGCCGTGCGGCCTGGATCCAGCGGCAGGCCCGCCAGCTGGGCGGCAACGCTTACCTGGGCGACGACTGAGCATTCATGTACGTGATTGGCTGACGCTACAATCGCGGCATGAACGCCCAACGCCTGACCGTCGTGGTTGCCGCCCACAATGAAGCCTTGGCCCTGCCGATGCTGCACGTGCGTCTGTGCGCGGTGCTCGACGACCTGGGTGGCATCGATGGCCGGGTGCTGTATGTCGACGACGGCAGTACCGATACCTCGTGGGAGGTGATGCAAGGGTTGGCGGATGCGGACCCCCGCGTCGGCGTGCTGCGGCTGTCGCGCAACTTCGGCAAGGAGGCGGCGCTGACCGCCGGGCTGGATTTTGTCGACAACGGCGCGGTGATGATTCTCGACGCCGATGGACAGGACCCGCCCGAACTGATTCCCGAGTTCGTCGCGCTCTGGCAGCAGGGCTATGACAACGTGTATGGCACGCGCCTGAAACGCGATGGCGAGAGCTGGTTCAAACGGTCCACCGCGAAGGTGTTCTATCGGGTGATCGGGCGCCTGTCCAACACGCCGATTCCCGCTGATACCGGGGATTTCCGACTGCTTTCCCCGCGCGCGCTGCAGGCACTTGGCCAGCTGCGTGAACGTCACCGGTTCATGAAAGGGCTGTTCGGCTGGGTGGGTTTCCGCCGCAAGGCGCTGCCCTATCATCGTCACGCGCGGCTGGTGGGGGAAAGCAAGTTCAGCGTCTGGCGGCTGTGGAATTTCGCGCTGGAAGGCATCACGGGGTTCTCGACCGCGCCGCTGCGGGCGACCACCTACCTGGGCTTGGCCGCAGCGAGCGTCGCGTTCCTGTTCGCACTGGTGGTCGTCCTCAAGGCCGCCCTGTACGGCGACCGCGTCGCGGGCTGGCCGACCATGATGGCGGTGATCCTGTTCCTGGGCGGCATCCAGCTGATCGCGCTGGGGCTGATCGGTGAATACCTCGGCCGCCTCTATGAGGAATCCAAACAGCGCCCGCTGTATCTGGTTGACACCTGGCAGGCGCCGTTCGTGGCAGACTCGACCGTGCATCCCATCGGTGGAGAGCAGCGAGATGACCACGGTACGACAGCTGTTGGAAGGCAAGTCCCCTGAGGTATTCGCCGTAGCGCCGACATCGGCGGTGATCGATGCCATCCGGCTGATGGCCGAAAAGGGCATCGGCGCGGTGCTGGTGATGGAGGGCCGGCAACTGGTCGGGATCCTTTCCGAGCGCGACTACGCGCGCAAGATCGTCCTGCACGAGCGCTCGTCAAGCACGACCGAAGTGCGCGAGATCATGACCCCCAAGGTAGTGACGGTAGCGCCCGGCGAGCAGGTGGAACACTGCCTGCAACTGGTCACCGATTACCGCATCCGGCATCTGCCGGTGGTCGACGGCACGGGCGTGCTCGGCGTGATCTCGATCGGCGATCTGGTCAAATCGGTGATCGACGAACAGGCGCAGAAACTCGATCAACTGCAGCAGTACATCGTCGCCGGCTGAGCGGCCCTGGATGTTGCCCGGATGGCCGGTCAGCGGCCGGCATCCGGCCATGACCGCATCTGCTTACTTGGCGTAACGCCCACCACAGTTGCTGTCTTCGCCCGGGCCGGTCTCGATCGTGGCCAGCAGGGCAGCCGGCGGGGCGATGCTGCCCAACGCCAGCGCGATCGCTCCGCGGATGCCCAGCGCCTTGAAGTCCGGGCGGAACGAGGGATCCTTGAAGGTGCCACCGATGCGCAGTGGCGAGCGCAGCGCCAGGATGCTCATGTCCTTCGGGCGTGGCCGCAGCAGCAGGTCCAGCTGTTCCTGCTTCAGATCCACCTTGCCTTCGCCGAGGATCAGGGTGTCGGTGGTATCGAAGGCGAGCGAACGTGATTGCATCACACCGTTGGCGACTCCGAAGTCGCCCCACGCGCAACGCAGTGGAATCTGCTTGTCACCGGTAAACAGAAACTTCACAGATTCGGCGACATCCAGTCCGGCCAGTTCCATGATCAGATTGCCGACATGCCCACGGCCGATGCCGAGGGCTACCGCGCCGTCTGAACTGCCCAGCATCGCTGCCACCGAATTGCCCTGTCCGGTCAGGTTGATATCACCGCTGATGCCGCCCGAGGCCTGCTCGGCCAGCTTCGCATCCGGGAACAGCTTGCCCAGCTGCACCTTGCGGATGGTCGCCTGCAGCTGCGTGGAGATCGCCTGCTTGCGCGCGTCCATCCGGATCGTGCTGCGGATATCGCCGCCCGCCACACCAAAGTTGAGCGGTTCCAGGCGCAGCAGCCCGTCATTGAGCTTGAGGTGGGCATCCATGTCATCCAGCGGCAAGGTCGGCGAATTGATCCGCTGCGCCTTCCACCGCACATCTGCATCCATCGCACGCAGCTTGGACAGGTTGTAAGGCGTATCGGGCAGCACCTTGGCGCGGGTCGCCAGCGCAGCCGCCTGGGCCTTCTGCTCGGCATTGGCCGATTC
The DNA here is from genome assembly GCF_026130205.1 of Stenotrophomonas sp. SRS1. Classification (NCBI taxonomy): domain Bacteria; kingdom Pseudomonadati; phylum Pseudomonadota; class Gammaproteobacteria; order Lysobacterales; family Lysobacteraceae; genus Stenotrophomonas; species Stenotrophomonas sp. SRS1. Next base: position 969,858 of record NZ_JAINFD010000002.1, read on the forward strand.
GCCCGCACCCGTCTTCGGCGGCGCCCCGATGAACCCGGCCAGGTCATCGAAGTCCAACCGCTTGGATACCAGGTCCGCTTTCAGGAACGGCCGGTCACCGCTCACGTCGATCTGCGCGGTCCCGCCCAGATCGCTGTCACCGGCCGTACCCGTGAAATTCTCATAACGCCAGATCGCGTTGTCGCGCTTGAGCTGCCCCTTGAGCCTGTAAGGCGGCGTGGAGGGCATGGCGACCCCGATCAGTGGATACAGATCCTCCATATCCTGACCACTCAACATCAACTCCAGATCGAACACGCGCAGCTGGAACGGGTTGGTCAACGTCCCACTGGCGATCGCATGCGTATTCCCGGCGCGCCCATCCAGATGGATGCGGAACGGGTGCCCGGTATTGGTCAGCTCCAACGGCGACTCGGTATTGCCTTCCAGCGAGAACGGATTGCCCTGCCAGCGCCCGTTGCCCTTCACCAGCAGCGGCGGACCGCTGTCCTTGTCGCGTGGCTTGCCGCTGTCCAGCGACACCATCACATCGGTCCGGCCCGCCGCATCCTGGAACTGCAGGCGCCCATCATCGACCAACAACCGCTGCAGCACCGGCGGATCACCGTCGCTCGGCCCCAGGAAATCCCAATTGCCCGGCTGATTCTTCTCCGGCGCCGTCTCCAGCAACAGATCCGGCCGGATCAACCGGATCTCCGGAATCCGCACCTGCCCGCGCAACAACGGCCACACCCGCAGATCGATCTCCACCCGATCCGCCGTCGCCATCTGCGGCTGCTTGGCCCACGTCGCATTCGCAAACGTCAGCCCATCGCCGCGCACCGTCGTGACCAGACCCAGATCGACATCCAGATCCCCATGGATATGGAACTCCCGCCCGGTCTTGGCCTGAACCGCCCGTTCCACTGGCCCCTTGAACCAGTTCCAATCCCACAACGCGATCAGAATCAGCAGTGCAGCAAACAGAAACACCAGGATCGCCAACCACCGCTGCCCCCGCTTGCCAGGACGACGCCAGCGCCAGCGGGAACGAGAAGGAGCATCGGAAGGAACAGGGGAGGGCACAGTATTCACCTCCCCATGGTTGCCCTTGCATCGTGCAGGCAACGCGAAGCATTGGTAAGGGTAGTGTCAGGGTGAGGCGTGCCGATACTCAGCGTCGCCGCTGGCGACGACCACGCCAGGCGCAGTACGGCGGCCATGCTTGGCACCGGTCCAACCAGGGCTTTGACCTTCTCAGGCCACCAGCCAACGGTGAGCGGGGGCGGTGCGGGTGGGTTGGCGGGACCATGAGCGCCATGGATGGCGCGACATGAGCCTCCAGGGACGGATTCACGGCGTGTCCAGCCGACCCACCCGTGCCGACCCCGCCTGGCGCATTCCTGACGCCCGAGTCGCTCTTGGTCTCGCTCTTGCTGTTGCTGTTGCTAGTGCTAGTGCTATTGCTGTCGCTGGTCAGGGTGCCGTCGCACTTGCCTGGCAGAAAAACAGCACTCAGAGAATCTGCGCCGTCACCGCAACGAAGTGACACACACTCCCGCCGATCACGAACAAATGCCAGATCGCATGCGAATACGGCACCGACTCCCGGTGATAGAACACCGTCCCCAACGTATAGAACACACCGCCGGCCAGCAGCCACCCCAGCGTCCACGCATCCAGCGAATGCCACATCGGCTTGATCGCCACCATCACCATCCAGCCCATCGCGATATAGATGATCGTCGACAACAGCTTGAACCGGCCGGTATAGAACAGCTTGAACACCACCCCGAACAGTGCCAGCGCCCAGATCGCGGTGAACATGCCCCAGCCCCACGGCCCCCCGCGCAGACCAATCAGCGTGAACGGCGTGTACGTACCGGCGATCAACAGATAGATCGCGCAGTGATCGAACACCTTCAGCCGGCCCTTGGCGACCGGATGCTGGATCGCGTGATACAGCGTGGATGCCGTATACAACAGCAACAGCGCCACGCCGAACACGATCGCGCTGGCCAGCTGCCAGCCGTCGCCATAGATGGCGGCCAGGGTGATCAGTACCGCACTGCCAGCCAGTGCAGCAACGGCGCCAAGCCCGTGGGTCAAGGCGCTGGCGATTTCTTCTCGAACGGAAACGACAGAGGTCATGGCGTTGATCGGATGTGCGGGGAGGGGGAGCCCGCTCCCCCCTATCATCGCCAAGATGGGCCGCGCATGCACGCGCGGCCGTTCAGCCGACAGATCGGCTGAGCGATCAGCTGACCGACACGCTGTGCGCGGCTTCGCGCGTGGCCGCAAAGCGCACGTCCGGCGCGCGTTCCTGCGCCAGCTGCAGATTGACGCGCGTCGGTGCCAGGTACACCAGCTGGCCGGCGGCATCGATGCTCAGGTTGCCTGCGTTCTTCTCGCGGAACTCCTCCAGCTTCTTCTCGTTGCTGCAGGTGACCCAGCGCGCCGTGGTCACACTGACCGGCTCGAACGTGGCTTCCACGCCGTACTCGTCCTTCAGGCGGTACGCCGCCACATCGAACTGCAGCACGCCCACCGCGCCCAGGATCAGGTCGTTGCTCATCAGGGGGCGGAAGAACTGCGTCGCGCCCTCTTCGGAGAGCTGCGCCAAGCCCTTCTGCAGCTGCTTGAGCTTGAGCGGATCGCGCAGGCGGGCGCGGCGGAACAGTTCCGGCGCGAAGTTCGGGATGCCGGTGAAGCTGACCGCTTCGCCTTCGGTGAAGGTGTCACCGATGGAGATCGTGCCGTGGTTGTGGATGCCGATCACATCGCCCGGCCACGCCTCGGCGGCGATCTCGCGGTCGCTGGCCATGAAGGTCAGCGCATTGGCCAGCTTCATTTCCTTGCCGGTGCGCACATGGAAGGTCTTCATGCCGGCCACGAAACGGCCGGAGCACACCCGCATGAATGCCACGCGGTCGCGATGCTGCGGGTCCATGTTCGCCTGGATCTTGAACACGAAGCCAGTGAGCTTGTTTTCCTGCGGTGCGATGACGCGGCCGGTGGTGGCGCGCGGCTGCGGCGACGGCGCATGCTCGACGAAGAAGTCCAGCAGCGGCTGCACGCCGAAGTTGTTCACACCCGAGCCGAAGAACACCGGGGTCTGCTTGCCGGCCAGGTAGGCCTCCACGTCGAACGGATGGCTGGCGCCCTGCACCAGCTCCAGCTCGTCGCGCAGGTCGGCCAGCATGCGCTCACCGATCTTCTCGGCCAGCCCCGGCGAATCGATCGAGGGGAAAATGGTCGAATCCTGGCGGGTGAAGTTGCGGCCCTGTTCGTACAGATGCACCTCACCGCTGATCAGATGCACCACGCCCTTCAGGCGCTGGCCCATGCCGATCGGCCAGGTGACCGGCGCGCACTGGATGCCGAGCACGCTTTCCACTTCGTCCAGCAGATCGATCGGCTCCTTGCCCTCGCGATCGAGCTTGTTGATGAAGGTCATGATCGGCGTGTCGCGCAGCCGGCAGACTTCCATCAGCTTGATGGTGCGCTCTTCCACGCCCTTGGCCACGTCGATCACCATCAGCGCCGAGTCCACCGCGGTGAGCACGCGGTAGGTGTCCTCGCCGAAGTCGGCGTGGCCGGGGGTGTCGAGCAGGTTGACGATCTTGCCTTCGTACGGGAACTGCATCACCGAGGAGGTGACCGAGATCCCGCGCTCCTTTTCCAGCGCCATCCAGTCGGAGGTCGCATGGCGCGCGGCCTTGCGGCCCTTGACCGAACCGGCCATCTGGATCGCACCGCCGAACAGCAGCAGCTTTTCGGTCAGCGTGGTCTTGCCGGCGTCAGGATGGGAAATGATGGCGAAGGTGCGGCGGCGCGCAGCTTCGGTAGCGACTTCGGACATGGCGTGACGCGCCCGCCCGGGGCGCTTTTCATGGAGATAAGCCGCTCAGTATAGCGGGGGAGGGCGGCCGGGGTCAGGGCAGGGCGGATGGGCCGGCCTCGTCCGTGCTCCGGGCGAAGTGCAGCTCGCCGTGTGGGCTGACGATCCGTGCCGGGATCGAGCGCAGCCGCATCCCGGCATTGACCTGGACCGCGAAGTGCAGGTGCGGCGCGGCGCTGTAGCCGGTGTTGCCCGATAGGCCGATGCGCTGCCCTGCCTGGACCTGCTCGCCGGGGCGGACCAGCACGCCGTGGTGCTGCAGGTGGGCATACACGGCCATGCTGCCGTCCTCATGCAGCACCCGCACCAGGTTGGCCCGGCCCAGATCATGGTCCCGGTCCTGCCCGTTGCCCTGATACCCGGCCTGGACCTGCATGACGGTTCCTGCCCGCGCCGCGAGTACGGGCGTGCCTTCGGGCAGGGCGAAGTCGATGGCCTCGCGGTTCTCGGCATCGTGGTGGCTGAAGCGCCCTCGCGGTGCCTGGCTGACCTGGATGCGGGCGGCATCGAACGGCAACTGGTAGGTCACATCCTGCGCGCGCGCGCCGGGGTCGCCCGGAACGGCCGTCAGATCCAGACGGATCGCGGTACTGCCGGCCGGCGGCTGCAGGTGGGTCACCACGACGCTGGCGCCTGCGGCGACCACCGTCTGAAGGGGGAGCCCCGGTAGCGCGGCGGCGCCGGCGGCGGGTCGCAGTTCGACCTGGACCGGCCCGGCCACGCGGTTGTCCACGCGCGCCTGCCAGCGCTCGCCAGCCCCTTCCAAGGTCAGCACGGCCAAGGCCGGCACATCCGTGGCGAGGCCGTCGCGGGGTGCCGAAGCGGGTGCTGGCCGGTCGAGGTGCCAGCCGTTCCGCCAGTTCACCCCCGGGCCGGCCCAGGCGTTCAGCACCGGGATCATCATCAGCGTCAGGGCAGTGAAACGCAGGCAGCGCAAGGCGTCGGCCGGGCAGGGAGGATCCCGGAGTATGCGCGACTGATGATCATCCGGAATATATATCGCTTCATGCCGATGAAGGGATTGACATGGGCCGGAAGCGCTGGCATCGTGGCTCCACCATCGAGACCGGCAGAGGGACAGGCCCTTTGAAGCCGGGGCAGCCCGCAGACGCGAAAGCGACCTGCGTAGGTGCCAAATCCTGCGGAGACCGTTGGTGTCTTCCGAAAGATGGTTCGAACCGTGCACCGTGCGCGCGCTTCGAACGCGAGCTCCGCGAAAGCTCGATGGCCGTTTTCCTCCTTTGGATACCGCCATGCGCTTCGCCACCGCCGCCCCTGTCGCCACCGATCCCTTCGCCCCGCTCAGCGTCCCCGTCGACGCCGGGCTGAACGCCGTGCGCGGTGATATCGCGGCGGTGCTGTCGATGCGTCACGGTGGACCGCGACCGGTACGCCTGCGCTATGAGATCGTCGGCCGCGCCGATGCGCCGGTGGTGGTGCTGGCCGGCGGTATCTCCGCGCACCGTCATGTGGCGGCCAATGCCGAGTTCCCGGAAAAGGGCTGGGCCGAGGGCCTGGTGGCCGCAGGTCGCGCGCTGGATCCGGCCTCGCTGCGCATCCTGGCGTTCGATTTCATCGGCGCCGACGGCGCGCTCGATCTGCCGATCGATACCGCCGACCAGGCTGACGCGCTGGCCTTGCTGCTCGACCATCTCGGCATCGCCCGCCTGCAGTGCTTCGTGGGCTACTCCTACGGCGCGCTGGTCGGCCAGCAGTTTGCGATCCGTCACCGCCAGCGCGTGCAGAAGCTGATCGCGGTAAGTGGTGCGCATCGCCCGCACCCGTATGCCGCGGCCTGGCGCGCGCTGCAGCGCCGTGCGGTCGCGCTGGGTCAGCTGCAATGCGCCGAGAGCCACGGGCTGTCGCTCGCGCGCCAGTTCGCCATGCTCAGCTACCGCACGCCGGAAGAATTCGGCGAGCGCTTCGATGCCGCGCCGGAAGTGGTCAATGGCCGCGTGCGCGTTGCCGCCGAGGACTATCTGGATGCAGCGGGTGCGCAGTACGTCGCCCGCACCCCGGTCGATGCTTATCTGCGCCTGTCCGAATCGATCGACCTGCACCGCATCGACCCGGCCGCCATCCAGGTGCCGACCGTCGTCGTTGCCGTGGAGGGTGACCGCCTGGTGCCGCTGGCCGACTGTGTCGGACTGGTGGAAGGGCTGGGCCCGCGCGGCAGCCTGCGCGTGCTGCGCTCGCCGTATGGCCACGACGCCTTCCTGAAAGAAACCGATCGCATCGACGCGATCCTCGCCACCGCTTTTCGTTCCCCCGGAGAATCCGCATGAGCCGTTCCGCTGGTACCGAGCCTTCCTGTAGCCGCGTCACCGCCGCCGTGCGTGCCGGCATCGACCGTGACACCGCCCACGGCGCGGTGACCCCGCCGATCGTGCTGTCCTCCAACTTCAGCTTCGATGGCTTCGGCAACAAGCGCCAGTACGACTACACGCGCAGCGGCAACCCCACCCGCGATCTGCTCGGTGAAGCGCTGGCCGAACTGGAAGGCGGCGCCGGTGGCGTGATCACCTCCACCGGCATGGGCGCGATCAACCTGGTGCTCAACGCGCTGCTGCAGCCCGGCGATACCCTGGTGGTGCCGCACGATGCATACGGCGGCAGCTGGCGCCTGTTCAATGCGCTGGCCAAGAAGGGTCACTTCGGCCTGATCACCGCCGACCTGACCGATCCGCGCTCGCTGGCCGATGCGTTGGCGCAGTCGCCGACGCTGGTGCTGATCGAAACCCCGTCCAACCCGCTGCTGCGCATCACCGACCTGCGCTTCGTCATCGATGCCGCGCACAAGGCCGGTGCCAAGGTCGTCGTCGACAACACGTTCCTGTCGCCGGCGCTGCAGCAGCCGATCAGCTTCGGTGCCGATCTGGTGCTGCACTCCACCACCAAGTACATCAACGGCCACAGCGATGTGGTCGGTGGTGCGGTGATCGCGCGCGATCCGGCGGTGCACGAGCAGCTGGTGTGGTGGGCCAACGCGCTGGGCCTGACCGGTTCGCCGTTCGATGCGTTCCTGACCCTGCGCGGCCTGCGGACGCTCGGTGCGCGTCTGCGTGCGCACCAGGAAAACACGGCGGCCGTGGTCGACCTGCTGGCCGCCAGCGATGCGGTCGCCAGCGTGTACTACCCGGGCCTGGCCGATCACCCCGGCCATGCGATCGCCGCGCGCCAGCAGAGCGGCTTCGGCGCGATGCTCTCGTTCGAACTGGCCTCGTGCCCGGGCGAGGATCCGCATGCGGCCGTGCGCGCCTTCGTGGATGGCCTGCGCTGCTTCACCCTGGCCGAATCGCTGGGCGGCGTGGAGAGCCTGATCGCGCATCCGGCGACCATGACCCACGCGGCCATGACCCCGGAAGCGCGTGCGCACGCCGGGATCAGCGAAGGGCTCCTGCGCCTGTCGGTCGGGATCGAATCGCCGGAAGACCTGGTGGCCGATCTGCAGGCCGGGCTGGAACGCGCGCAGGTGGTGATCGACCAGCACCGTGATGTGCAGCGGCGCAAACAGGTGGATGCATGAGCGCGGTCCTGACCCTCCCATTGGCCGCCCACCGCAAGCTGGCGCTGCTCGGTACCGGCACGGTCGGCACCGCGTTCGTGCAACGGTACGCCGCGCTGCAGGATCGCGGCGTCACGCTGCCCTCGTTCTCCTGGCTGGCCAACTCGCGCACGGCGCGCGCCTGCGAACAGACCCCGGCGCAGGAACTCGCCCAGGCCAACCTGGCCGCACGCGGCGCGGTGGCGTTGCAGCCCTGGGCGGAAGCCGAAGGCCTCCAGCGTGGCGATGTGGTGGTCGACGCGACCGCCAGTGACGAGGTCGCCAACTGGCACGAACAGTGGCTGGCGCGGGGCGTGCACGTGGTGACCGCCAACAAGCTCGGCCAGGGCGCACAGCTGGCCCGTGCCCAAGCCATCGCCGACAGTGGACAGCAGGGTGCTGCGCAGTACGGCGACAGTGCAACGGTGGGTGCAGGCCTGCCGCTGCTGAGCAGCCTGCGCGCGCTGGTCGCTGGCGGCGACCGCATCCATCGCGTGGAGGGCGTGTTGTCCGGTTCGCTGGCGTGGTTGTTCCATCACTACGATGGCCAGCGACCGTTTTCGGCGTGGGTGCGTGAGGCGGCCGAGGCCGGCTACACCGAGCCGGACCCGCGTGTGGATCTCTCCGGCGAGGACGTGCGCCGCAAACTGCTGATCCTGGCGCGGGCCAGCGGCATCGCGTTGCGTGCCGAGCAGGTGCAGGTCGCTTCATTGGTACCTGACGCGCTCGCCGCGCTGTCACCGGCGGATGCGTTGGGTCAGCTTTCTGTGCTGGACGCACCGCTGCAAGCTTACTGGCAGCAGGCGCAGGAACAAGCAGGGTGTCTACGTTTCGTCGGTGGTTTCGACCACGACGGAGCGGCGGTTGGGCTGCGCGTGCTCCCGCGCGATCATCCGCTGGCCGGCGGTGCACAGACCGACAACCGGGTCGCGATCCACAGCGACCGGTATCACGCCCAGCCGCTGCTGATCCAGGGGCCGGGCGCCGGGGCGGACGTCACCGCCGCCGCGTTGCTGGACGACGTGCTGGCGATCGTGCGGCGCTGAATGCCGTGCGATCCCACCCAGGCACACGGTGGCGCCAAGGGTGGGCTGGCTGCGTCGGCGGATAATGGTGAGGACGGCTGCTGCCACGCATGGCGTGGCACTACCGGGGTGGTGGGCAGGTCAGTCGTGCTGTGAGATTGCCTTCAGCAGTGCCGCATTGAACCGGTCCGGGTCCTGCACCTGTGGCGAGTGGCCGAGGTCTTCGAAGCTCACCAGGGTGGCGCCTGGGATCGCTGCCGCCGCCGCTTTGCCCAGCGCAGGGTAGTTGCCGAGCGTCGCTTTCAGGGCGGGTGGTGCCAGATCACGGCCGATTGCAGTGCGGTCGGTCTGGCCGATGAACAACGTGGTCGGCACCGTCAGCCTGGGCAACTCATGGACCACCGGCTGGTTGAATACCATGTCCGAGGTCAGCGCCTGGCTCCATGCCACCGCCTGTTTGCCGGGGCCGTCGTACATGCGCGACTGCATGCGCACCCACTGCTCGTACTCGGGCTTCCACTGGCCGTTGTAATAGACGTCGAGCTGGTACTTCTTGATGCTGTCGAAGCTGGTCTTCAGCTCGCCCGCATACCAGGCGTCGATGCTGCGCCATGGCACGCCCTTGGCCTTCCAGTCTTCCAGTCCGATCGGGTTGACCAGCGAGAGACTGAGGGTGCGCTGCGGGTACATCAGCGCGAAGCGGGCCGCGAGCATGCCTCCCATCGAATGGCCGACGATGTGCAGCTTGCCTTCGCCGTAGCCAAGATGCTCCAGCAGCGCTTCGGTATTGGCAGCCAACTGGCCGAACGAGTACTGGTAGCGCTCGGGCTTGCTCGATTTGCAGAAGCCGATCTGGTCCGGTGCGATCACCCGGTAGCTGGCCGCGCTCAGTGCCGCGATGGTGTCCTTCCAGGTGGCCGCGCAGAAATTCTTGCCGTGCAGCAGCACCACCGTCCCGGCGAAGCCTTTGCCACCGGCGGGGACGTCGATGTAGGCCATCTCCAGCGGCTGGCGCTGGGACTCGAACCGGAAGATCTTCACGGGGTACGGGTAGTCGAAGCCTTCCAGTCGCGGGCCGTAGGTGTCGGCGGCGAGGGTGGTCAGCGGCAGGCAGGCGAGCAGGGCGGCAGCCAGGATGCGCATGGCGGTCTCCATCGGGGGGAAGTCCTGACTGTACCGGAGCGGCCGTGCAGGCGTACCGACGATGCCACCGGAGCAGCCGACCAACGGTCGGCTCTACCGCCGGGGACGGTCGATCAGCACTCGATGACGTTGACCGCCAGCCCGCCGCGGCTGGTCTCCTTGTACTTGTCCTGCATGTCGCGGCCAGTGTCGCGCATGGTCTTGATGACCTTGTCCAGCGAGACCTTGTGCTTGCCATCGCCACGCATCGCCATGCGCGAGGCGTTGATCGCCTTGACCGCGCCCATTGCATTGCGCTCGATGCACGGAATCTGCACCAGCCCACCGATCGGGTCGCAGGTCAGGCCGAGGTTGTGTTCCATGCCGATTTCAGCGGCATTCTCGATCTGGCTCGGGTTGCCGCCGAGTGCAGCGACCAGGCCGCCGGCCGCCATCGAGCAGGCCACGCCCACTTCGCCCTGGCAGCCGACTTCGGCACCGGAGATGGAGGCATTTTCCTTGTACAGGATGCCGATCGCCGCGGAGGTCAGCAGGAAATCGAACACGCGCTGTTCGTTGGCGCCGGGGCAGAAACGGTCAAAATAGTGCAGCACCGCTGGCAGTACGCCGGCTGCGCCGTTGGTCGGTGCGGTCACCACGCGGCCACCGGCGGCGTTTTCTTCGTTCACGGCCAGCGCGTACAGGTTGACCCAGTCCAGCGTGGTCAGCGGGTCGCGCATCGCCGCTTCCGGCTTGGAGGACAGTTCGCGGTACAGCGCCGGGGCGCGGCGCGAGACATGCAGGCCGCCGGGCAGGGTGCCTTCCTGGCGGATGCCACGCTCCACGCAGGCCTGCATGGCGCTCCAGATTTCGCGCAGGCTGTCGCGGATCTCGTCCTCTGTACGCCAGCACTTCTCGTTCTCGAACATCATCTGGGCGATGCTCAGGCCACTGCGTGCGGTCTGCGCGAGCAGCTCGTCGCCGCTCTTGAACGGGTAGGGCAGGGGGGTTTCATCGGGCACGATGCGGTCATCGGCTGCGTCGTCCTGGTTGACCACGAAGCCACCACCGACGGAGTAGTAATCGCGCGTGGCGATCACCTGCTCGTCCGCACCGTAGGCAGTAAAGCGCATGCCGTTGGTGTGGTAGGGCAGTTTCTGGCGTTTGTTCAAACCCAGGTCGCGCTTCTCGTCGAAGACGATCTCATGCTGCCCCATCAGGCGGATGCGCTTGCTGCTGCGGATCCGCTCGAGCGTCTCGGGGATGATGTCCGGATCGATCAGGTTCGGGCGCTGGCCTTCCAGCCCGAGCAGCACGGCCTTGTCGGTGCCATGGCCACGGCCGGTCAGGGCCAGCGAGCCGTAGACGTCGGCGCGGATGCGCACCACGTCCTGCAGATGGCCGGGATCGAGGAGCCAGCGGTGCACGAAACGTTCGGCAGCCTTCATCGGTCCCACGGTGTGCGAAGAACTCGGGCCAATGCCGATCTTGAATACGTCGAACGTGCTGACAGCCATGATTGCCAAACTGCGGGTATCGGATGGAGCGCTATTCTATGCGCTTCGTGCCGCCGGCTCTGGCTGCGGCGCAACATTTCCCAAGGCGGGTGGGCCGGTGTTTACCTTGTACCAGCGTGATGACTGCCAGTTGTGCGACCAGGCCCTGGCGGTGCTGGCCCAGGCCCGGGTGGCCGATCTGGACAGTGTGTTCATCGACGATGACATCGCGCTGGAGGCCCGCTACGGGCTGCGGGTGCCGGTGCTGCGCGATGCGCAGGGGCGGGAACTGGACTGGCCGTTCGATGTGGCGGGACTGCGGGCCTGGATCGGCTGACACCCAGCGCCGCTTGGCGGTGCTGGATGCCGTAGCGCCGGCCGCTGGACGGCTCGCCGGGATTCGATCATCGCGCGAGGAGCCGGCCAGCGGCCGGCACTACCGCCATCTGACGTTACTTCGCCTTCAGGACCACTTTGGTGCTGATCGCGGTTTCGTTCGGGATCGTTTTGGTGTCGGCCCAGTCGCCGCCACCCACGCCGAAGTCCAGGCGCTTGACCGTGGCCTTGCCGGCCAGCACCGGCTGCGCGCCCGGGGTCCAGGTGAAGGTGAGCGTGACCGGCTTGCTCACGCCACGCAGCTCCAGCGTACCGTCGGCGGCGTACTGGTTGTTGCCCAGCGAGCGGAACTTGGTGGCGCTGTACTTGGCCTGGGCGAACTTGCCCACGTTGAAGAAGTCCGCGCCCTGCAGGGTCGAATCGCGGTCGCTGTTGCCGCTCTTGGCGCTGGCCAGCGGAATGGTCACTTCCAGCTTGGCATCGTCCAGCTTGGCCGGATCGAAGCTGATCCGGGTGTCGAAGCCCGGGAAGGTGCCGGTGAACACTTCGCCGTCGTACTTGGTGGCAAAGGCCAGCACCGAGCCGGGTGCCTGCACGTAATCGGCGGCCAGCACCGGGGCAGTGGCCAGCAGCCCGGCCAGGGCGGCAGCGACGGCGGCGGGAGAGGTGAGCTTGATGTTCATGGTCAATCCTTCTGGGGGGAGGCAAGCCAGCGCTGCGGGAGCATGCGCGCAAGCGTGGCATCGCGTTGGTAAAAATGGTGATAAAGCGCCGCACCGGCATGGGCGACCACCACGGCGATCAGCAGCCAGAAGCCCCACTCATGGATGGCGTGCGAGATCTGTGTGACGCGTTCGTCCGGTGGGCTCAGCTTCGGCACGTCGACCAGCCCGAACCAGCGGAACGGACGCAGGCCGCTGGCGGAGTCGTAGAGCCAGCCCGACAGCGGAATGCCGAACATCAGCACGTACAGCAGCCAATGGGTGGCCGAGGCGATGCGCTCCTGCCACGTCGGCGTGCCCGGCACCGGGTGTGGTGCGCCGGCGTACAGGCGCCACAGCAGGCGGGTCACGACCAACGCCAGCACGGTGATGCCGATCGATTTGTGCATGGTGTAGACCCAGAAGTACTTCGGGGTCCTGGGCAGTTCGCCCATGGTCAGCCCGACGATGCCCAGCGCGAGGATCAGTACGGCGATCAGCCAGTGCAGGGTCTGGCTGACGCCACCCCATCGGGTCGGGGTGTTCTTGGCGGTCATGGCGTGGTCTCCTGGACCGGCTGTGGGAAATCTGAGTCGGCCGGGGCGGCGGGAGTTCCCGGCGCATCGGTGGGGGCGGTATCGGCAGGATCGCCGGCGTTGCGATCACGCACGGCTTCGGCCTCGATCCGCAACTGCACCTCATCACCGATCATCGAGGCCCAGCCATCCACGCCGAAGGCGCTGCGGCTGAGCGTGGCGGTGGCCGAGAAGCCAGCGGTACGCCGGAACGGAGGCAGTGGATGCCGCTTGAGTGCGTTGAGGGTGACCGCCAGGGTCACCTCGCGGGTCACCCCGCGGACGGTGAGCTGGCCGGTAACGTTGGCGTGGGTCGGATCAATGGGCTCGACATGTGTGGAGACGAAGCGTGCCTGAGGAAATCGCTCGCCATCGAGCAGGTTGCGCGCCAGCGTGGCGGTGTTCCATTTGGCATCGCCCAGGTCCAGCCGCTGGATCGGCACGCTGACCTCCAGTCGCGCGCTGCGCCAGTCATCCGGATCGAACACCAGCACGCCTTCGCTGCCCGATACCGTCCCCAACGCATGCGAGAAACCGGCATGCTCCACCGCGAACAGCACACGGGTGTGCACCGGGTCCAACCGATAGCTGTCCGGCGCAGCAGTGGCGAGCAGCGGGGTGGTGGCCAGCAGCAGGGAAAGTGTCAGGCGCTTGAGCACGTCGCAGCCTCCATCAGGGTCTGGGGCGATCATACGCACAGCCATGTCATCGGATGCAGCGTCATGGCTGAAACAGATCGTGGTGCGGCGGACAACAGCGCCGCCCGCCTGTGCTGTCTCACTCGCCTGCGGCGGAAACAACCCGTTCCATCCACGGCAGCGGGGCCAGAATGCGGACACCGTGCTGATCGCTGTGTGACAATCCTCAGCAACAGGGAGATCCGGATCGATGAGCACGCGCCGCTGGGGTGCAGGCATCGTGCTGTTGGCGCTGTGGTTGTGCGCAGTGCCGTCAGTGTTGGAAGCCGCAGGGACATCGGCAGAAACGCCACGTTTGCGCCGCCTGAGCGCCGCCGAAGGCATGCCATCGCGCATGGTGCTGGCGCTGGCCCAGGACCGCCAGGGGTACATCTGGGCCGGTACCGATGACGGGCTGGCCCGCGTGGACGGCGTCGGCCTGCGGGTGTGGCGCAATGATCCGGCCGATCCTGGCTCGCTGCCCGGTAACGAGGTGGAAACGCTGCTGGTCGATCCGCTGGACCGGGTCTGGGTGGGGAGCAACGGCGTTGGCCTGAGCATGCTCGGCCCGGAACGCACGGCATTCACCCGTTTTTCCGCCTTGAGCGAGGCCTGCGAAGGCCAGTTCTGGTCGCTGGCGTATGCCGCGCAGTCCTTGTGGATCGGCACCAACCAGCATGGTCTGTGCCGGCGCAGCGAGGATGGCACGCTGGTCACCTACCAGGCAGACCCGAACGATCCACGCAGCCTGCCCGACAACACCATCTACAGTCTCCTGGCCGATCCGCAGGGGCGGGTATGGGTGGGTACGTCCAATGGCGTGGCCCGTTGGGATGGCGATGGCTTCACCCGTATCGCGCCGGCGCTGCTCGGCGGCAAGAGTGTGTTCCGCCTCACCCGTGAGCCGGACGGGACGGTCTGGGCAGGTACTGAAGGTGGGCTGTTCCGCATCGATGCCGACGACCAGGCCCGTGCGGCAGCCTGGAAGCTCAGCGCGGATGTGCGTGCGGCGACGGTCATCCACGACCGTCATGGCGGGTACTGGCTGGGCACGGCCGATGGCCTGTACCGGGGCGATGATCGCGCGATGCGCCTGCTCGCCGGCGACGCGGGCAGCGGCTTCCTGACCGCACGCAGTGGCGTGCTGGACATGCTGCAGGATCATGAGGGCGGCCTGTGGGTGGCCATGCTGACCCAGGGCCTTGCCTATCTGCCGCCGGACTGGAAACGCTTCTCAAGCTGGTACCAGCTCGATGGCAAGCCGCTGGACAGTGTCTATCTGCTCGGCGCCGCGGCAGCGGGCGATGACTATTACATCTCCGGCGCGCACGGGCTTTACCGCCTTGATGCGCAGGGCGAGCTGCGCCAGATCGCCGACGATACGCAGATCGGTGTCGGTGCGGCCTGGTCGCTGTTGCCGCGCGACGACGGGGCCGTGTGGATCGGGCGTGCCGGTCGATTGAGCCTGTACCAGCCCGCCACGCGCACACTGCGGGAGTGGAAGATCGGCGGTGGCGCGGATGTGCGTCAGCGCATCGATCTGATCCGCCAGGCACCCAATGGTGAGCTGTGGTTGTCGATCATGAACTTCGGCATCCAGCGCCGCGATGCCCAGGGCAACGTGCTCGACACCATCCGCAACGACCAGGACCGTGGGCTCGTGGAAGACCCGGTGGAACAGATGGTGTTCGATCCGCGCGGCCAGCTGTGGGTGATGGGCGGCGCGCTGGGCCTGCGGCGTTGGCATGATGGCCGCTTCGAGCAGGTGCCCGGGATTTCGCGCGGCAACATCTACGATGCCGCGTGGACAGGGCCGGACGAGCTTTGGCTGGCCCGCCAGGGGGCGCTGGAACGGTACCGCTGGGATGGGTTGAGCATGAGCCTGCGTGAACGCGTCGGCCCTGCCGAGGGCATGCCGCCGGTGTCCATGGGCGGACTGGCGCTGGGCAGACACGGACAGGTGTGGGCGACCACGCCACGCGGGCTGATCTGCTGGCATGCCGACGCGCGGCAGCTGCGGTTGTATGGCGAGCGCGATGGGCTGCCGGATGTGGAATTCAGCAATCGCCCACCGGTGCAGGCGCGCGATGGCCGTGTGCTGGCCGTCACCGCGACCGGGCTGGTCGGCTTCGATCCGGACGCGCCTGACAGGGTGTTGCCGCCTTCGCAGCTGGTGATCGACAGCGTGCAGGTCCGTCGCGATGACGCCGAGGGTCAGCAGATGTTGTCCACGCATGCGCCGATCGTGCTCGGCCCACAGGACCGCGATCTCATCGTGTCCGCACGCTTGCTGTCCTTTGCCAACCCACATGGCAACCGCTATCGCTACCGCGTCTCCGGCTACGACCAGAACTGGGTCATGCAGGCCGCCGATGGGGAGCGACTGCTGTCGCGGCTGCCGGCGGGTCACTACCGCATCGAGGTGCAGGCAGCCACGTCGCAGGGCGACTGGACGCCCTCCAGCACGCTGGCGCTGGAGGT
This sequence comes from Stenotrophomonas sp. SRS1, assembly GCF_026130205.1. NCBI lineage: Bacteria > Pseudomonadati > Pseudomonadota > Gammaproteobacteria > Lysobacterales > Lysobacteraceae > Stenotrophomonas > Stenotrophomonas sp. SRS1. The sequence continues at coordinate 985,695 of NZ_JAINFD010000002.1, forward strand.
ACGCCCGCCATGGTGGCGCAGTGGCTGGGCGATTGTGGGGTACGTACTGCTTGGCCTGGTCGCGGTTGCAGCGCTGGCCTACGTTGCGCGTGCCCGCCTGCGCCGTCGTCAACAATGGCAGCTGACCGTGCACAAACAGCAGCTGGCCGAGCAGGCCTCGCAGGCGAAGAGCCGCTTCCTGGCGACGCTGGGTCATGAAGTGCGCACCCCCATGACCGGCGTGCTGGGCATGAGCGAGTTGCTGCTGGCCACCCCGCTGGATGAGGTGCAGCGGGGCTACGCGGGCTCGATCCAGCATGCCGGCAAGCACCTGCTGCGGCTGGTCAATGACGCACTGGATCTGGCGCGTATCGAGGCCGGTCGACTGGAGCTGGACCTGCGGCCGTTCGACCTGATGTCGTTGATGGAGCAGGTGGAAGCGCTGATGGAGCCGATGGCGCATCATCGCGGGTTGGCGTTCGAGCGCAGCTTCAACCTGCCCGGTCCCGTGCAGGTCAGTGGCGATGAAATGCGCGTGCGCCAGATCCTGATGAATCTGCTCGGCAACGCGATCAAGTTCACCGAGCAGGGCCATGTCGGGCTGGGCGTGGAACTGAGCGGTGATGGACGCGGCCTCGTCTTCGACGTATCCGATACCGGGCCGGGCATCAACCAGGACCAGCAGGCGCGGCTGTTTCATCGCTTCGAGCAGGCTGACGGCCCACGCACGGCGTCGCGCTACGGTGGCAGCGGGCTGGGGCTGGCGATCTGCCAGGAGTTGGCGGTGGCGATGGGGGGGCGCATCGGCATCGACAGCCGACCCGGTCATGGCGCGCGCTTCACCGTCGAGCTGCCGTTGCCTTGGTCGCTCTCACCGATGGGAATGTCGCGGGACGCCGGCGCGGAAACGCGCACACAGCTGCCGCCGCTGCGGATCCTGCTGGTCGAAGACGACCCCACCGTGGCTGACGTGATCGTTGGCCTGCTGCGGACCCGTGGGCACGAGGTGGTGCATGTTCTGCACGGCCTGGCGGCGTTGTCGGAAGTGGCGGCGGGAAGCTTCGATATCGGCCTGCTCGATCTCGACCTGCCCGCCTTGGATGGCATCGCCATTGCCGGGCAGCTGCGCGCGATGGGGTATGAGCTGCCGCTGATCGCGGTCACCGCGCGCTCGGATGCCTACGCCGAACAGCAGGTGCTTGCCGCGGGCTTTGACGGTTTCCTGCGCAAGCCGGTCACCGGTGATCTGCTGGTGGACGCCATTGCACAGGCACGCGCCGGACGGGCGTTGCGTTACTGATCCGGCTGCGGATCGCATGAGGTGTACATCGAATTTTTGTTTCGAACCTGCGATTTCAATCTGAAACTTGATTGACCGGGATGTGACGGCCGCACGGTCTGGCCGATGGTACGGCCACCGCTTCGACATACCGTGCTGTTCGAGCAGCTGAGGATGGTTGGAGTACAGGTGGCAGGAGGCCAGTGCGGTCGTGCAGGCAGGGGATGGATCGCCTTCATTCTCCTGGCCGTGCTGTTGTTGCCCGTCCCGGCAATGGCTGATGGTCTGGTCACCCTGCCGTGGCCACGGCGGCTGGGGCCGGCAGATGCGTTGCCGACATCGGCGATCCGCGCGATCGACGAAGACCAGGACGGTTATCTGTGGATGGCCAGCGACGATGGCCTGCTGCGTTTCGATGGCCATCGCTTTCGCGCGTGGCGCCGCGAGCAGGGACTGCCCGATGGCGACCTGCGCGCCCTGCATGTCGACGCGCAGCAGCGCATCTGGTTGGCGACGGCGTCGCAGGGGCTGGTTGCGCTGTCGGCGGATCGTCGTGTCTTCCATGGCGAGCGCGGCGAGGGCGGTGCCGTGTTGCCGCGCACCGGTGTCGTGCAGGTGACCAGTACCCCGGATGGCATCCTGTGGGTCGGCACGACCGGCCATGGCCTGTTCGCCCGGCATGGTGATGGCCGGTGGCGCAACATATCGCTGCGGCACGACGGGGTGCCGACGAGCCAGGTCACCGCGTTGGTGGTCGACCGTCATGGCCGGCTCTGGGTAGGTACGCCGCAGAGCGTGATGCGCCGCGACGGTAACCGGTTCACTGCGCTGGCGCTGCCTGCAGGCGATCACGGTGGCCTCCAATCGCTCTGGGCCGATCCGCAGGGCGGTGTCTGGGCGCGTACCCGCCGCGCGGTGATCCGGTGGGACGACGATGGCGCGCGCGTTGCACCGTCATCGCAACGGGACATGCCGGTGCTGCGCAGCCGCGAGGGGGAGCTGTGGACGAGCGGCCCAGAAGGCATGTTCCGGCATCGTGCTGGCGACGCCGCACAGCCGGTGCCGCTCCCCGGTCACGATGGCGCCTCGTCCACGACGCTGGTGAGTGCTGCCTTCCAGGACCGTCTGGGAGGACTGTGGTGGGCGGGGCACGATCAAGGGCTGTGGCACCTTCCCGCACGCTGGCGCCAGTTCGCGCTGCTCCCGGCGGCCCGGAAGGGCAGCCCCGGCCTGGACAGCGGACACGTCTGGGCACTGGCACCCTCGCGCGGTGAGCGGGTGTGGGTCGCCACGGATGGCGGGCAGGTGCAGCGCGTGGATCTGCGCACCGGAACCAGCCGACTGCGCATCGATTACCGGCCCGCGGGGATGCAGCAGGCGGCGGTAGGGATGGCCGAAGATCTGCGTGGCCGGCTGTGGTTGGCCAGCGGGAACACCCTCTCCCGCTACGAGCCGACCACGGGCGGGATGCGGCACTGGCTGCTGGATCTGGGCAGCACCGCAGGCGGTGTGGACCTGAAGGTGTGCAGCGATGGCGCGCTGTGGTTGGCCCGGGCAGACCGCATACAGCGGCGCGATGCCGATGGCGTGCTGCAGCTGTCGGCGGCGCCGCAGACGCTCGGGCTGCTGCCGCCTGCCGCGGGGCCACAGCTGTTGTGCGGCGAGGACGGATCGTTGTGGGCAAGCGATCGTGCTGGCATCAAACGCTGGTTGCCGGCGCAGGAGCGCTTCGCGGCGGTGCGCGGTGGCCCGCTGGAGGAAGTCGGCGCCATCGCCCGCGGGGAGGATGACCACTATTGGGCCAGCAGCCCGGGTGTGCTGCGCCGATACCGCTGGGACGGGCAGCAGTTGCGCAAAACCCACAGTTTCAGCGCCGTGCACGGGTACCCGCAGCTGCTTGCGCGGGCGCTGGTGGTCGATGAACGTGGCATCGCGTGGGCGGGCGCCGCGCGCGGATTGATCCGGGTTGATCCCGATGGTGGCGGCGTCCGGCAGTTCGGCAGTGACGATGGCCTGCCCGCACAGGCGGTGCTGCCCCGGCGGTTGATACACACCGTCGGCGGGCGTGTCGCTGCAGCAGTGCACGAAGGCGGGCTGTTGCTGTTCGAGCCGCGCGCCGTCCAGGCCCCGGCACGGATGCCCGGCCTGGTCGTGCACGCGATCACGGCCAGGCGAGGCAGCCGACAGATCACGTTGCCGGCGGGCGTTGCATCCGTGCCGCTTTCCGGTGCTGATCGCCATGTCCGGGTGGCGGCACGATTGCTCGGCGGCGCACCGGGCAACGTGCGGTACCGGTTCCGGTTGCAGGGATACGATCCGGATTGGGTGCACAGCGGGTCGGCCGGCCAGCGTGTTTTCGAGCGCTTGCCCGTGGGTCTGCACACGCTGGAGGTGCAAGCCCGGAAGGGCGAGGGTGACTGGTCGCCGATCCGGCGCATTGCATTGCAGGTCTCGCCTGCGTGGTGGCAGACCCCGCTCGCCCGTTGGAGCGCGGCCGCAGCCGGCGTTGCGCTGCTGGGATTGGGGGTATGGGCATGCGAGGTACGTCGGACGCGCCGACGTCGCTGGCGGGGGTTGCGCGAAGGACAGCGCCTGGCCGAACAGGCATCACTGCAGCGCACGCGGTTCCTCACGACACTGGGTGCCCGCATCCGTGTGCCGATGACGGCAGTGCTGGGCTGGAGTGAACTGTTGGCGCACGCACCGCTCGCGCCTGCCGAGCGCAGCCGGGTCGGCAGCATCCACCAGGCCGGCGAGCATCTGCTGCGCCTGATGGATGACGCGCTTGATCTGGCCTGCATCGAATCCGGACACCTGACGCCGCAGCCGGTGCCGTTCCTGCTTCAGCCGGTGATCGTGGCGGTCCATGCCTTGCTGCTGCCGGTGGCGCAGGGCAAGCGGCTGGTACTTGCTTGGCACAGTACGCTGCCGGCGTCTGCATGCTTCAACGGTGATGCGCGGTATCTGCGGCAGATCCTGCTCAACCTGCTGGGCAACGCACTCAAGTTCACCGCATGCGGCACGGTTCGCCTGGAGGTCCGTGCCGGTGCCGAGGGCGAGGGCGTGATGTTGCAGGTGATCGATACCGGCCCGGGAATGAGTGCGGCGCAGTGCGCGCGTCTGTTCCAACGGTTCGAACAGGCAGACGGTGCGCAGACGTTGGCCCGCTATGGCGGCAGTGGGCTGGGCCTGGCCATATCGCGCGATCTGGCGCGGGCCATGGGAGGCGACATCGACGTGTCGAGCCGGCCGGGCGAGGGGGCGTGTTTCCGGGTGCGGTTGCCGCTGCCGCGCTGCCCTGCCGATGTCCGGGAGCCGGCGCTGCCTGTGGTCCCCGGCCAAGCGCTCCATGGCGGCCTGCGTGTGCTGCTGGTGTTGCCCGCCACGCCCGTGGCCGAGGTGCTGCACGCCTTGCTGAGTTCATTGGGGCATGGGGTGGCGTGGGTGCGCAGCGTTGATGATCCTGCGGCGGCCTCGCTGGGCGATGCGCGCTGGGATCTGATCGTCAGTGATCCGGGCTTGCGTGTGGACGGAGAGCGGATCGGCACTGTCGTGCAGCGCCGCTGGCCCGGCATTCCGCGGCTGGCGCTGACACCGCGCGCGGACACGGCGGCCGAGCGCGATGCGGCTGCCGCCGGGTTCGATCTGTTCCTGCGGCTGCCGGCGAGCCGGGCCAGGCTGGCGGCGTGCCTGGCGCAATGCCGGCAACGCGCATGACGGGGCGGGCGAGGATGCGATGCCTGCGCACGGTCCTGTGCTGGCTCATCACGGCCTTTCCGGCAGCGGCAGTGTCCAGCCCTGCGCAGCGCATCACGACCGCAGACGGACTGCCCGCCAACGAGGTCCATCAGATCGTGGAGGATCGCCATGGCTATCTCTGGTTCGCCACCGCCGATGGCCTCGCCCGGCACGATGGCAGCGGGTTCCGTGTGTGGCGCATGGAGGATGGATTGGCCGACAACGATGTGCGCAGCCTGGCACTGGACAGGCAGGACCAGCTCTGGATCGGTACCGGCAATGGCTACCTTCAACGTCTGTCCGCCGATCGGCAGCAGCTGGCGCGCTGGCCAGGCCCGCGCGCCGCGGCACCGGCCGCCAGTCCGGTGCTCGCGGTGCAGCCGCTGGGCGACGGCAGCGTCTGGTTCGGTACCCGTGACGCAGGCGCTTACCGATTGGGTGTCGATGGGCGTCTGCGCCAGTATCTGCCGGCAGCCGATGGCCGCGGCCTGCCATCGGCCCGCGTGGAGCGGCTGGCTGCCGATACCGAGGGGGGCGTGTGGATGGGCACGGCTGCGGGGCTGACGCGGTGGCAGGACGACCGGTTCCAGCCGCCGGCCAGGCTCGGTGCGATCGCGCGGCCGGTGACCGCGCTGGGCGTGGATGCGCAGGGGTCACTGTGGTCGAGCACGGCCGAGGGCACCGATGTCCGCCAGCTGCCATCCGGGCAGCTCGACCTGGGCCGCGGTCACCCGGGTCACCGCTGGCTGGGTTACAGCCGGGAGGGTGGGCAATGGTTCTCCGACGGTGCACAGGTGTGGTGGGAGGACCGCTCGGGGCAGGACCGGCATGCGGTCACGCTGTCCGGGCGGGATCGGCATTCGCGGCCGCACATCACCCGTGTGGTCGAAGATCGCCAGGGGAGGGCCTGGTTGCTCGGCAGCCATCAAGGTGTGTGGCGACTTGGTACGCAATGGCGGCATGTGGAGCGGTTTGCAGCGCCAGCGGTCGTGGCCGGCGTAGCGCCCGGTGGACTGACCGCAGCGACGGACGGCACTGCATGGCACGCGCGCGGCGGGTGGCTCGGCAAGGTGTCGCCGATGAACGGATTCGACCGGCGGCGCTGGCCCTATGCACATGATCGGCAGCGCACCGATCGCCACGCAGTGGTGGACGATGGTCGCGGTCAGGTGTGGGTGTTCGCCGCACCATGGCTGACGCGGATGGATGCCGAGCGGCGCCGTCAGCGGCGCTGGCGCGTTGCGGACCAGGACCCCGTGACCGAAGGTCACACAACAGCCGGGCATGCCGTGCTGCGCATCTGTGGCGGTCATCTCTGGCTTGCCGGCCAAGGGCGTCTGCAACAGCGCACCCTGGCGGGCACCGTGCTTGGCACCTGGTCCTACGATGCGGTGCGGTTGCGTCCCGGGGCTGCGCCTTTCGTCCTGTACTGCGACAGGACGGAACAGATGTGGCTGGGCGACCGCGAAGGACTTAAACAGTGGCACTCCGCCGGGCAGTACTTCGCTCTCGTCCCCGGCGCGCCGCGGCGCCAGGCGGGCGGGCTGCGACAGGGCGTCGATGGACGGCTGTGGGTGGCCGATGCAGAGGGCTGGGTGGCCTACGGGCAAGACGCAGGGCGGCTGCAACGGTCCCAGCAGTTCGATACGACCCATGGGCTGCCGGCGGTGCTGCCGCGTGGTCTGGCCGAGAGCGGCGATGGCACCTTGTGGGCCACCAGCGCACGCGGGGTGGTGAGGCTGCAGCCCGACCAGCGCGGTATCCGGCTTTACACCGCCGAGGATGGAATGCCGATGATGGTGTTCGGTCACGACCTCATCGTGGCCGGCAATCACCTCATGGCAATGGACGTGGAGGGTGACGTACTGGTGCTGGACCCGTCCGCAATGGCGGCAGCCACGCTGCTGCCGACGCTGGTCATCGACCGGGTCCAGGTGCGTCGCCATGGGCGCTGGATCGAGCTGCCCGTGGCCGATCCGCTCCGGTTCAATGCCGATGATCGCGACATCCAGCTTTCGGCGCGGCTGCTCACCGGCAGCCAGGGCGGGGTGAGCGATTACCGGTTCCGGCTGCGTGGCAAAGATCCGGAGTGGGTCCGTGCCGGACAGCGTGGCACACGCGGATTTCCGCGGCTGCCACCGGGCGAGCATGTGCTGGAATACCAGGCCCGGGGCGTGGATGGCCGCTGGTCACCGCTGCAGTCCACCCGCCTGCAGGTGGCCTACAGCGGCTGGTCGCATCCCGGCGCCTGGGCGTTGTTGCTGATCGGGATGATCGGGGCGCTGATGCTCATCGCGTGGCGGGTGCGTCGGCACTACACCCGGTACGTCGCACGCCAGCGCGCCACGCGACGGCAGGCGCGCGCAGAACGGGCGGCGCAGGCCAAGGCACGCTATCTGGCGATGCTTGGCCATGAGATACGCACGCCGTTGACCGGCGTACTGGGGATGAGCGAGCTGCTGCTGACGGCGCCGCTGTCGGCGGCCGAGCATGCGCAGGTGCTGCACATACAGAAGGGCGGCCGAGAGGTACTGGAGGTGGTCGACGCTGCGCTGCAGACCGCACGCCTGCAGGCCGGCAAGCTGCCGCTGCAGATGCGCCGCATCGACATCGCCGCGTGGCTTGGCGACCTCCACGCGGCGCTGGAACGCTCACTGGTTCCCAGGCACTGCGCACTCACGCTATGCCGGCAGCTGCCTGACGGGGCCCATGCCGAGGGCGATCCGGAGCGCCTGCAGCAGGCGCTGGCGAGCCTGCTCGGCGTCCTCGTCGCGCACACCGCCGCAGTGGGGATCGTGCTGCGCGTGGCGTCGCTGCCAGGGCGCGCGGGCGTGTTGTTCGACGTGATTGTCACACCGGGCGGGGGACCCGTGCCGGCCCTGTCGACGCTACGCGACGCGTTGGCCGACACCGACATGCTGGCGCGCGCCCTTGAAGGTCGCCTGCACCTGCTGCAGCGTGCCGGCCCAGCCTGGCAGGCTATGCTCAGCGTGCCGTTGCCATGGCAGCGGCAGGACCCGGTCAGAGCGGACGCGCCCGCACCCGGTGCGCTGCAGGTGCTGCTGGTGGAGGACGATCCGCTTGTCGCCGAAGTCGTCTCGGGCCTGCTCCAGATCCAGGGTCATGCCGTCATCCACGCCGGTCACGCGCTGGCGGCCCTGTCGCACCTGGCCAGCGCCGGTACGCAGGTGATCCTGCTGGATCTGGATCTGCCGGGGATGGACGGGCTGTCACTGCTCAGGCTGATCCGGCAGCAGGGGCACGGCATGCCGGTACTGGTGATCACCGCGCGCCGCGAGGACACGCTGGCGGCCGAAGTCGCCGGGGCCGGTGCGGATGGCGTGCTGCACAAGCCGCTGGGCGGCGACGCGCTGCAGGCGGCCCTGCAGCGGGTACGGCCGTGCTGAGTGGATCGTGCCGGCGCGGGGAACGGTTTACTATGCGGGGCATTGCCGGGCGGCGGCAGGGGATCCACTGACAGACCCGGGAGAGCCATTGGTGTTGCGTGTGCTGTGGCCGTTGCTGATCGGCCTGTGTGTGCTCTGGACGACCTGCGTGTCGGCCCAGCCGGTACCGCCGACGCCGCGGCAGCTCACCGTGTTCGACGGTCTGCCCTCCAATACCGTCAACCGTATGGCCGAAGACCGCTTCGGCTATCTGTGGATCGCCACCAATGACGGTCTGGCCCGCTATGACGGGCGCAATTACCGCATCTGGCGCGCCGAGGATGGCCTGCGCGACAACCACGTCTGGACGGTGCACGTGGATGCACGCAACCAGGTCTGGATCGGCACGGAGAATGCCGGGCTGGCGATGATGTCGGCCGATCGGCGCGAGATCCGCTTCTACGATCGCGACAGCCATCCGGAGATCGGCAGCAATACGATCTGGAGCCTGGCCTCCACGCCGGACGGGGCGATCTGGTTCGGCACATACCAGGGCGGCCTGCATCGGCTGGATCGCGACGGCACGCTGACCCGCTACATGCCCGAGCCAGGCAACCCGCGCAGCCTGCCGGCGGCATCGGTCGGGTATCTGGCCACGACCCTGGATGGCAGCCTCTGGGTGGGTACCAAGGCGGGGCTGGCACGCTGGACCGGCCACGATTTCGATCCCGTCCCTGACGCGCAGCTGGCACCGCGGGTGATCAACGGCCTGACCGCCGAGCCGGATGGCAGCCTGTGGATCAGCAGCAACGCCGGGGTCACCGTACGCCGCCCGGATGGCCGCTTCGAACCGGCGCCGTGGAAGGTCACCGAGGGCGACCAGATCCTGGGCATGATGCTGCGCGATGAGCAGGGCGGGTACTGGCTCGATACCCGTTCCGGGCTGGGCCGGGCCATGAACAACCAGTACCAGCAGGTGCCGCTGTACAGCGCGGTCGCGCGTGGCCAGGTGCGGCCGAACTGGACCGGTGCCTACGAAGACCGCGAAGGCGGCATCTGGCTGGCCAGCACCAACGGAGGGCTCTGGCACCTGCTGCCGCGCTGGTGGCAGTTCTCGGTGCTGTCGCGGTTGGAGGACGATCCGGCGTCATTGCGCAATGCCTATGTGCTCGGCATGGGCGCGGCGGCGGACGGTGGTGTGTGGACGGTGGGTACGCACGGTGCATTGGACAAGTTCGACCCGGTGAGCGGCGAGATCCAGCAGCATCGCACCTGGGTGGACGGCACGCAGTGGCTGCAGTCGGTGCTGGAAGATCCGCGTGGACAGGTCTGGATCGGCTCATGGGACGCGCTGCTGCGGTATGACCCGAAACAGGACCGGATCCAGCGCTGGGATCGCGACGCGGCGGTCGATGCAACGATGGACGGCGCGATCGAATCGATGGCGCTGTGCGATGGCCAGCGGCTGTGGACATCCTCGGCGAGCGGGCTGCAGCAGCGCGACCTGGATGGACGCGTGCTGCACCGGGTGACGTTGGGCCACGCCGGGCTGGCGCCCACGCAGATCGCGCAGGACATCCAGTGCGGTCCCCAGGACCGGCTCTGGGTGGCGACGGGCCAGGGACTGCTGCACTGGGTGCCGGCGCGATCCCGATTCGAACCACTGCCCGGCGGCCCCACGGGCGGGGTGCATGCGCTCGCCTTCGCGGCGGATGACAGTGTGTGGTTGTCCGAAGAAGGAAAGCTCTCGCAGTATCGCTGGGACAACGGCCGGCTTACGCCGCAGTCGGTGATCGGCAGCAGTGCTGGATATCCCGAGGTGACCGCCACCGGACTGGTCGTGGACGGTCAAGGCGTAGTGTGGGCGGCGAATGCACGCGGATTGATCCGCGTCGATCCGGTCACCGGCAGCGTGCGTCCGTACGGCGTGCATGACGGCCTGCCCAGCCAGGAATTCCGTCGCCGCACGCTGACAGTGACGCCGAGCGGACGCATCGTGGGCGGTACCCCGGCCGGCGTGGTGGTGTTCGATCCGGAGCAGGTCAAGCCGGCCACGCGCCGTGCGCCATTGGTGATCGAACGCGTGGAGGTGCGTCGCGGCGAGCGGGTGCTCGACCTGACCCATGTCACGCCGCTGGACATCGCCGACGGTGATCGCGATCTGCGCATCGTGGCGCGGTTGCTGTCCTTCGCCGATTCCACCTCGAACAATTACCGCTACCGGCTGGCTGGCTACGATCCGGACTGGGTGGAAGTGGGGCCGGCAGGCGAGCGTCTGTTCTCGCGCCTGCCGCCTGGCCGTTATCGATTGGAGGTGCAGGCGCGCTCGGCCGATCACATCTGGTCGCGCGTGCAGGTGCTTGAGTTCCGCGTGCAGCCGCCGTGGTGGCGCAGTTTGACCGGCCTGTTGCTGCTGACGTCTGCGGTGTTGCTGTTGCTGAGTCTGTTCGCATGGCTGTACCGGCGCCGGTTGCAGCGCCGGCATGCGTACCAGCTGGCCCTGCAGAAGCAGGAGCTGGCCGAGCAGGCCTCGATGGCCAAGACCCGTTTCCTGGCGAATCTTGGGCATGAGGTACGCACGCCGATGACCGGGGTGCTGGGCATGAGCGAGCTGCTGCTGTCCTCGCCCTTGAATCCACAGCAGCGCAGTTACACCGAATCGATCCGGCACGCCGGCGAACATCTGCTGCATCTGGTCAACGATGCGCTGGACCTGGCGCGGATCGAATCAGGCCGGCTGGAGCTGCAGGCGCAGCCGTTCCACCTGCAGCGCCTGGTGGATGATGTGTGCACCTTGATGGCGGCACTGGCCGAGCAGAAGGGGCTGCGTTTCGTAGTCGACAACGCGTTGCCGGTGGGCACCAGTACGGTGGGCGACGAACTGCGCGTGCGCCAGATCCTGCTCAATCTGCTGGGCAACGCGGTGAAGTTCACCCGCCATGGCGAAGTACGCCTGATCGTGCGCGGGATCACCGCCGAACGGGGCCTGCACATCGAGGTGGCAGACACCGGACCGGGCATCAGCAGCGATCAGCAGGAACGCCTGTTCCGGCGTTTCGAGCAGGCCGATGGCGCTCGCACCGCCGCCCAGTACGGCGGCAGCGGGCTGGGCCTGGCGATCTGCCGCGAACTGACGCTGGCGATGCAGGGGCAGATCGGCGTGCGCAGCCAGCTTGGCGTCGGCACGCGCTTCACGGTGACGCTGCCGCTGGCCCTGCAGTCGGGTATGGTGGCCGAGGTGGTCGGTGCCGAGGGCGAGCGGTGGGTGCTGACGCCCTTGCGGATCCTGCTGGTGGAGGACGATCTGACCGTGGCCGAGGTGGTGCGCGGACTGCTGTCGGCGCGCGGCCATGAGGTGGTGCACGCCGAGCATGCCCTGTCGGCACTGCGCGAGGTCAGCGAGGCGCTGTTCGACGTGGTGCTGATGGATCTGGATCTGCCGGGACTGGGCGGCATCGCGCTGGCCGAACACCTGCGCAGCCAGGGCTTCGAGATGCCGTTGATCGCGGTGACGGCGCGCACGGACCCGGCGATCGAGGAGCAGGCGCGCGCAGCAGGTTTCAATGGGTTCCTGCGCAAGCCGGTGACCGGCGATCTGCTGGTGGAGGCGATCGCGCGCGTGTTGCACGCTACCCGGTAGCGGCGGAGCGTTGGTCCGCTGACCGTGCGTGCCTGCCGTTACGTGGCCGCCGTCATTCGGCGACCTCTTCAACGTCGCGCGGGGAGGGGCGGGTATCGGGCAACTGCCAGAAGATCAGCGTGGAGGTCAGGGTGATCGCACCCACGCAGACGAAGGTGGCGTGCAACGCAGCGGTGGCGCCGTGCGCGACGTCGAGGTGGTTGAACGCGGCGAGCAGGCTGCCCGCCGCCGCGGCACCGAAGCCGGTGGCGAGCATCATCACCATCGACAGCAGGCTGTTGCCGGCACTGGCGAAGTCGCGGTCCAGATCGCGCAGGGTGACGGTGTTCATGACGGTGAACTGCAGCGAGTTGACGGCGCCGAACAGGGCCAGCTGGACGACACGGACCCACACGGGTTGCCCGGGTGTCATGAAGATGAAACTGGCCATCGCCAGGCCGACCAGCACGGTGTTGACCATCAGCACGCGGCGGTAGCCGAAGCGTTCGACGAGCTTGACCGCATAGCGCTTGGACACCATGCCGGCGGCAGCGACCGGAATCATCAACAGGCCGGCGTTCATCGGACTCATCCCCATGCCCACCTGCAACAGCAGCGGAATCAGCAGGGGCATGGCACTGCTGCCGATGCGCGAGAACAGGTTGCCGAGGATGCCGATGCGGTAGCTGGGGACATGGAACAGCGCGAGCGAGAACAGCGGCGCCGTCGAGTTGGCCGCATGCAGCCAGTAGCCGACGAGCGCGGCGAGGCCGGCGACGGTCATGAGCATCACCAGCGCGTGCGGTGTTGCCATGCCGGAGATGCCGTCCAGCGCCAGGGATAGCACGACCATGCCGAAGGCGAGCATGAGGTAGCCGGCGATGTCGAAGCGGGTGCGGTGCTCGGCGTAGTGGTCCGGCATGATTTTCATGGCCGCGACGTAGCCGATGATGCCGATCGGGAGGTTGATCAGGAACACCCAGTGCCAGGAGGCGACTTCGACCAGCCAGCCGCCCAGGGTCGGTCCGATCAGCGGGCCGATCAAGGCGGGGATGGCGATGAAACTCATGGCGCGCAGGAACTCTTCGCGCGAGACGGAGCGCATGACGGCCAGGCGCCCGACCGGCAGCAGCATGGCGCCGCCGATGCCCTGCAGGACGCGCGCACCGACGAGCTGGTGCAGGGTCTGGGCAAGGGCGCAGGCGAGCGAGCCCAGGGTGAACAGGATGATGGCGACGAGGAAGGTGCGCCGTGTACCGAAGCGGTCGGCGATCCAGCCGGAAGCGGGGATGAACGTGGCCACGGCGAGGGCGTAGCTGAAGACGACCGACTGCATCTGCAGGGGGCTTTCGCCGAGGCTGCGGGCCATGGCAGGCAGGGCGGTGTTGACGATGGTGGAGTCCAGCATCTGCATGAAGATGGCCAGCGATACGAGCCACAACAGGGGCCGGATCGAGGCGTAGCTGCTGGTCGTCATGGTGCGGGCCTTCGTCAACGAGGGCGATATGATCGCCGATGTGGGATCAGGGTGTGGTCAAAGTTGAAGCCGAAGCCGAAGCCGAAGCCGAAGCCGAAGCACTGGATCGGTCGGTGTCGCGGAGAGGGTGCGGCACGGGTGGGTCGGCGGGACACGCCGTAAATCCGTCCATGGAGGCTCATGTCGCGCCATCCATGGCGCTCATGGTCCCGCCAACCCACCCGTGCCACACCCATGACTGTTGTCTGGCTGTCACAGGAAAAGCGGAAATACAGGAAATCAGGCGCTCCGCTGGAATGGACGTGATGCCGGAAATGGCATGGGTAGATCCACGCCATGCGTGGATGGCCGCGCGCAGCGCGGCAATGATCGGGGCCGATCAGGCACTCGATGGGATGCATACGTCGTCTTGAGGTGCAAAACCGAAAGCACGCGTCCTGGATGCAGAACGCGCGCGTCGTCGGCCGTGCCCGGGTAGTGCCGGCCGCTGGCCGGCTACCTGCCGATCGCGATCAGCGTCGGCTCAAGCGGTGTACAGCTTCGACCAGGACCTGCACGTGGTCGGGGTTCATGTCCGGCGACATGCCGTGGCCGAGGTTGAAGACGTGGCCTTCGCGCGAGCCGCCGTTGCCTTGGGCGTAGCTGTCGAGCACCTGGCCGGCGGCGCGTTCGATGGCGGCGGGGTTGCCGTAGAGGGTGGTGGGGTCGAGGTTGCCCTGCAGGGCGACGCGGCCGCCGGTGCGGGCAACGGCGTCGGCGAGGTCGAGGGTCCAGTCGACGCCGAGGGCGTCGGCGCCGGTGTCGGCGAGGGTGCCGAGGTGCAGGCCGGTGCCTTTGCCGAACAGGATCAGCGGGGTGCGTTCGGCGCCTTCACCGCGTTCGAGTTCCTGGGCGATGCGGGTCAGGTAGCGCAGGGAGAATTCGCGGTACATGGTCGGGCTGAGTACGCCGCCCCACGTATCGAACACCTGCAGGACCTGGGCGCCGGCCGCGCGCTGGGCGGCGAGGTAGGCGATCACCGCGTCGGTGACGACCGAGAGCAGCTGGTGCAGGGCGGCCGGTTCGTTCAGGGCCATCGCCTTGATGCGGGCAAAGTCCTTGCTGCCGCCGCCTTCGACCATGTAGCAGGCCAGCGTCCACGGGCTGCCGGAGAAGCCGATCAGGGGCACGCTGCCATCGAGTTCGCGGCGGATCACGCGGACGGCGTCCATCACGTAGCGCAGTTCGGTTTCCATGTCCGGCACCGCCAGCTTGGCGATGGCGGCTGCGTCGCGGACCGGGTGGCGGAACTTCGGGCCTTCGCCTTCGACGAAGTACAGCTCCAGGCCCATCGCGTCGGGGATGGTGAGGATGTCCGAGAACAGGATGGCGGCATCGAGGTCGAAGCGGCGCAGCGGCTGCAGGGTGACTTCGCAGGCGATGTCCGGGTTCTTCGCCATCGCCAGGAAGCTGCCGGCCTTGGCGCGGGTGGCGCGGTACTCGGGCAGGTAGCGGCCGGCCTGGCGCATCAGCCAGACGGGGGTGCAGTCCACCGGTTCGCGGCGCAGGGCGCGCAGCAGGCGATCATGGCGGGAGGGGCTGGTCACGGAACGCTTCCTTGGGATCTGGTGGCGCAGGGCCGAATGGGGTCGTGGCGGTAGGGCGATGGCGGTGGGGTGGCCGCTCAGGGCGGCGGATCACCGCTGGTATAGGTCACTTCGTAGCCGCGATGCAGGTGCGCGTCGCGCGCCTTCTCGAACGCGGCCAGCGCCAGGTCTTCCTGCAGATGCAGCTCGCGGCGCAGTTGCCCGCGCCCGCCGATGGGGCCGGACTCGAGCAGCAGTTCCCAGCCACCGAACAGGTCCGGTTGCAGGGTGAGCTGGAGATAGCGGGCCGGATCGGCACCGCGGGCGTGTTGGTGCAGGAAGACGCGCATGCCCCGATTGTAGCCGTGAACGCCGCAGGCGGCCGTCAGCGACGGACAGGTGCGGCGGAACGTCGCAGGCTCAGCCGGCGGCGAGCACGCGCAGGACGTCGGCCTCGTCGACATCGGCGACCACTTCGGCCCGGCCGATCCCGCGCCACAGCACCAGGCGCAACCGGCCGGCGACGTTCTTCTTGTCCAGCCGCATCCGGGCCAGCAGGGCTTCGGGCTGCAGGCCCGTCGGAATGGCGACCGGCAGTTCGTAGCGCAGCAGCAGCTCGCGCAGTTGGTCGGTGTCGGCGTCTTCGCTCATGCCCAGCTGGGCCGACAGGCGCGCGGCCAGGACCATGCCGACCGCGACGGCTTCGCCGTGGTTGAGGTTGTCGTTGCCCGGTGCGCCGTAGCCCTGTTCGGTTTCGATCGCGTGGCCGAAGGTGTGGCCCAGGTTGAGCAGGGCGCGCTCGCCTTTTTCCAGCGGATCGCGCGCCACGATCTCGGCCTTGTGCTCGCAGCTGCGTGCGATGGCCTGGGCCAGCGCGGTGTCATCGCCGGCCAGCAGCGCGGCGTGTTCGGCCTGCAGCCACTGGAAGAACAACGGGTCGCGGATCGCACCGTACTTGATCACCTCGGCCAGACCGGCCCGCAGCTCGCGCGGCGGAAGGGTACGCAGGGCGGCGGTATCGGCAATGACGGCGCGCGGCGGGTGGAACGCGCCGACCAGATTCTTGCCTTCGGGGATATCCACCGCGGTCTTGCCGCCGACCGAGGAATCGACCATCGCCAGCAGCGAGGTCGGCAGCTGCACGCAGTCGACACCGCGCATCCAGCAGGCGGCCGCGAAGCCGGCCAGATCGCCAGCGACGCCGCCACCGAGCGCCATCACGCAGGCATCGCGGGTGGCGCCGAGGGCGGCCAGTGCAGTGATCGCATCGCCGAAGTGGGCCAAGGTCTTGGAGGCTTCGCCGGCCGGCAGCACCAGCTCACCGATCAGCAGGTCCGGGCGCGCGGCCAGCAACGCCGATGTCACCCCGGCCAGATACAGCGGCGCCACCGAGGAATCGCTGAGCAGCAGCACATGGCGGCCGCGCACATGGCGGGCCAGCAGCTCGCCCTGGCCGAGCAGGCCCGGGCCGATGTGGATGGTGTAGGGGGTGTCGCCGCTGACGGCAACGGTGCGCGGGGAGGGGGTCATTCGGGTGTTTCCTGTCGCTGCCACTGCGCGGCCAGGCGCAGCACCAACTGCGCGGTGGCCTCGGCGGGCGTGTAGAGGTCGGTATCCAGGGTGAGGTCGGCCAGGCCCTGGTACAGCGGGTCACGGGCGGCGGCCATCTCGTGCAGTACCTGTTCGCGGTCCGGGCGCTGCAGCAGCGGGCGGCCGCGGTCACGGGCAAGCCGCTCCAGCTGGGCCGGCACACTGACCCGCAGGTAGACCACGAAACCCCGGCGGGCGATCGCCGCGCGGTTGTCAGGATCCAGCACCGCGCCACCGCCGGTGGAAATCAGTTGACCGTGGCCATCGAGCAGGGCGTGCAGGACCTGACGCTCATGCTGGCGGAAGCCGGCCTCCCCGGAGTGTTCGAAAATCGCCGGAATGCTGGCCCCGGTGCTGTCCACGATGGCCTGGTCGGCATCCACGAAGTCCAGCGTGAAGCGCTCGGCCAGCCGGCGCCCGATGCAGGTTTTGCCGGCGCCCATCGGGCCAATCAGGATGAGGTTCGGAGCGGGATTCATTACCCTCGATCCTAACATCTCCGTGCCATCGCCTTTACGCGCGGCCCCCCATGGTGGGCCGGCGCGGACTGTCCCGCGCGCCATCGGAGCGCTCCATGTCCGTCGCCAAAATCATCGAGATCAACGCGTCCTCCAAGACCAGCGTGGAAGACGCCGTACGCGGTGGCCTGAAGAAGGTGGCCGAGACGGTCAAAGGCATCCAGGGCGCCTGGATCAATGAAACCAAGGTGGTGACCGATGGTGAGGGCAATATCACCGAGTGGCGGGTGAATCTGCGGGTCACCTTCCTGGTCGGTTGATCCGCTCGCGCCCTGTGGTGGCCGTGGTCAGCGCGTCGGAATGATCCGGCGCTGCTCGTCCAGCGCAATGACGGTGTCTGCCAACGCGGGCAAGGTACGCAGTGCCTGGCGGCTGACCCGTTCGTAGTACTGCACGAATCGCTCCAGCTGAGCGCGGCTCATGCTGCTGCGATCGGGCTGGGCCGCCTGCAGGTTCTGCTCCTGCTGCCAGCGCCAGCGCGGGATAACCGAGAAGTCCGGCGGTTGCAGGAACCACAGCCGGTCGCAGCGCTGCCACAGTGCGGGGTAGTCGGTGGCGAGGGCGTGATTGCACCCGCGCCGCCAGCGGCCATCGGCGTCGGCCTCGCGCTCGAGCGCGTTGAGTGGTTCGGCCAGATCGGTCTCGTCCTGCGCCGGGGTCCCCAGGAACCAGCCTTCGAACACCAGCAGGTCGAGTGGCCCGTCAATGCGCGGCCAGTCCTTTTCGGGCAGGCGCTCGTCGGCGAGTTTGTCAAAGCGGGGCAGGGCGACCGGGCCGCCGGCCGCGACCGCGTCCAAGGTGGCATGGGCCAAGGCCAGATCGTGGGTGCCCGGCGGGCCGCGGGTCAGCAGCAACGGGTGCACCTGGCGGGCCAGACGTTGGCGCTGGGCACGGGTGAGGTACACATCGTCGATGGAGAGCATGGCCGCACGCAGGCCGCGCGTTTGCGCCAAGGCAACCACCTGGGCCGCCAGCGTCGATTTGCCGCTCCCCTGCAGGCCGCTGATCGCCAATACTGGGATGCCCGCGCCGCAGCTCAGCGCGTCGTCCAGCGCCTGTGCGACCAGTGCATCCGGAAAACCTCTCGTCGGGGGCATGTACGCAGGTGCAGACATGCAGCGACAATAAACCCAAACCGCGTGACAAGAAAACCGCCATGACCGATCTGTATGCCGAAGCGTTGTCCACCTTTGCCGGGCTGTTCGAAGAAGCCAAGGGAAGCCGCGAAGTCGAACCAAATGCGATGACCGTGGCCACGGCCGACCAGAGCGGTCAGCCCTCCGCGCGGACGGTGTTGTTGAAGGCGTTCGACGAGCGCGGCTTCGTGTTCTACACCCACCTGGACAGCCACAAGGGCCGTGAGCTGCAGGCCAATCCGCAGGCGGCGCTGTTGTTCCTGTGGCGCAGTCTGCGCGAAGCCGGCATCCAGGTGCGTATCGAAGGCCGCGTGGAGCAGGTCAGCGATGCCGAGGCCGATGCGTATTTCGCCTCGCGGCCGCGCATGAGCCAGATCGGTGCGTGGGCGTCGCTGCAATCCAGGACGTTGGCCTCGCGCGAAGAGTTTGACGCGCGCGTGGCCACCACCGAAGCCAGCTTCGACGGTCGCGATGTGCCGCGACCGGAAGGCTGGAGCGGGCTGCGCGTGGTGCCGCAGCGGATCGAGTTCTGGTACGGCGCGCAATTCCGTCTGCACGAGCGCTGGTGCTATGAGATCGGCGCGGACGGGCAGTGGAGCAAGCGGATGCTGTTTCCCTGATCTAGGCCGGCGTTGCTTCGCGCAGCCAACGCCACAACGTCGTTCGCGAGACCCCCAGCTGCGCGCAGGCCTGCGCGCGGTTGCCGCCGCAGTCGGCCAGCAGCTGGTGCAGCGCGTCCGAATCCGGTCGCGCCGCCGAAGCAGCGCTGAGCGCTGCCGGTTCGCCGGGACCTGGCAGCACGCGTGGGCGCTGCACCGCATGCAGCTCCGGCAACCACTGCAGCATCTGCGGCAGCGACAGCGCACCCGGCTGCTGCTGCCAGTGAATGCGCAGGCGGTCGACCATGTTGCGCAGTTCGCGCACATTGCCCGGCCAGGCGTAGTCGCGCAGCCGCGCCATCGCCTCGGTGGACAGCGGTGCGTCGGTACCAGCCAGCTGCCGGAAGAAGTGGCTCACCAGCACGGGGACATCCTCGCGCCGTTCGTGCAGCGTCGGCAGCGCAATGCGCAGTGCCGCCAGGCGGTAATACAGATCGCGACGAAAGCGCTGCGCGTCCACCAGCGATTCCAGTGTCTGCAGCGTGGCCGCGACCACGCGCACGTCGACCGGCGTCGGCTCGGTGGCGCCCACGCGCAGCACTTCGCGCTCTTCCAGTACCCGCAGCAGCCGGGTCTGCAACGGCAGCGGCAGTTCGCCGATTTCATCGAGGAACAGCGTGCCGCCCTCGGCGGCTTCTACTAGACCGACACGACCGCCACGACGCGCGCCGGTGAACGCGCCCTCGTTGTAACCGAACAGCTCGGCTTCCAGCAGTGACTCGCTGATCGCCCCGCAGTTCAGCGCGACGAAACGACCCCGGCGGCCACTGGCGCTATGCAGTTGCCGCGCGACCAGCTCCTTGCCGGCGCCGGTCGCGCCGGTCACCAGCACGGTGCTGTCGTACGGGGCATACAGCGCAATGTGTTCGCGCACCTGCTGGATCAGCGCGCTGTCGCCGAGCAGGGCGTAGTCCGCATCCCGGCGCTTGGCCGGTGCCCGCCGCCGCAGTGACGATGCCCCGGAACGGGCCAGGGTCTGGGTCAGCTCCAAGGCATGTTCGAAGGCTTGCCGCACCGAGTCGGCCGAGTACAGCAGCACACCGGGCAGCCCGACCTGCTCGGCATGGTCGATCGCCATGCCGGTGCCGACGATCACCTCGATACCGTTGGCACGCAGATCGGCGATGCAGTCGCGCGCATCCTCACGGGTGACGAAGCGGCGGTGCTCGATGTCCAGACCGAAACTGTGCTGGAAGCTGCCAAAGGTCGGCACATCGGTGGCATGCGTGACCAGTCCGATCCGTGGTGCGATCCGGCGTGCGCGCGCCAGCGCCTCCATCAGGTCGAAGCCGTTGGCTTGGATCGGTACCAAAGGCACCTCCAACCGGCTGCGCAGGTAGGCCGCATTGGAGCCGCCGGCGATCACGACATCGCAGTGCTCGCGCCGCAGGCGTTGACCGATCACATCCACTGCCTCCTCAAAGCCGAGATTGATCGGCACGATGCGGGCGCGGCGGTCGAACTCCGGAATCACATCGCCGAGCAGGCCGGTCAGGCGCGACACGCTGACCGTCCAGATTACGGGCAATTGGCCAGCATCCGGATCGGACAGGCGGGAACGGTGTCGGGGCAGGCTGATCGACATGGGCACGTTTCGATGTTTCAGTTCCAGCCATGTTACAGATGTTTCAATGTTTCAAGGTGAAACGCTTCGGTCATCGCGGTGCCTCAATGAAATCAGACACTTGCCCGCTGGCACGGCCCTTGCGTTTATCTACAGGTCAACCACGATGGAATGCCGCATGAGCACCCCTGTTTCCTCCGCTGGCGCCCGTTTCCGCGCCGCACTGGCCGCCGAATCGCCGTTGCAGGTGATCGGCGCGATCAACGCCAACCACGCGCTGCTGGCCAAGCGCGCCGGCTACCGGGCGATCTACCTCTCCGGCGGCGGCGTCGCGGCCGGCTCGCTGGGTCTGCCGGACCTGGGCATCAACACCCTGGAAGACGTGCTGATCGATGTGCGCCGCATCACCGATGTGTGCGACCTGCCGCTGATGGTGGATATCGACACCGGTTTTGGCCCCAGCGCGTTCAATATCGCGCGTACGGTCAAGTCGCTGATCAAGGCCGGCGCGGCCGCCTGCCATATCGAAGACCAGGTCGGCGCCAAGCGCTGCGGTCACCGCCCGGGCAAGGAGATCGTGTCGCAGGGTGAGATGGTGGACCGGGTCAAGGCCGCCGCCGATGCGAAGACCGATCCGGACTTCTTCCTGATCGCGCGCACCGATGCCATCCAGGTCGATGGCGTGGATGCCGCGATCGAACGTGCCATCGCCTGCGTCGAGGCCGGTGCCGATGGCATCTTCGCCGAGGCCGCCTACGATCTGGAGACCTACCGCCGCTTTGTCGATGCGGTGAAGGTGCCGGTGCTGGCCAACATCACCGAGTTCGGTGCCACCCCGCTGTTCAGCCGCGATGAACTGGCCTCGGCCGGCGTCGCCATCCAGCTGTTCCCGCTGTCTGCGTTCCGCGCTGCCAACAAGGCGGCAGAGAACGTGTATGAGACCATCCGCCGCGAGGGCCACCAGCGTAATGTGGTGGAGGCGATGCAGACGCGCGAAGAGCTTTACGACCGTATCGGTTACCACGCCTTCGAGCAGCAGCTCGATGCGTTGTTCGCCGCCAAGAAGTAAGACCGCACACTGTTTTCTGGAGGGATCATGAGCGACACCACTACCGCCCCCGGCTTCAAGCCGAAGAAATCCGTCGCCCTGTCGGGCACCGCTGCCGGCAACACCGCGCTGTGCACCGTCGGCCGCAGCGGCAACGACCTGCATTACCGCGGGTATGACATCGCCGATCTGGCCAACACCAGCGAGTTCGAGGAAATCGCGCATCTGCTGGTCCACGGCAAGCTGCCGACCCGCGCTGAGCTGGTTGCCTACAAGACCAAGCTGAAGTCGCTGCGTGGCATCCCGGCCGCGGTCAAGGCCGCGCTGGAAGAGCTGCCGCCGTCGGCGCACCCGATGGACGTGATGCGCACCGGCGTGTCCGTGCTCGGCTGCGTGTCGCCGGAGAAGGACGACCACAACCATCCGGGCGCGCGCGATATCGCTGACAAGCTGATGGCCTGCCTGGGCTCGATGCTGCTGTACTGGTACCACTGGAGCCACAATGGCCGCGCGATCGACGTGGAGACCGACGACGACTCCATCGGTGGCCATTTCCTGCATCTGCTGCACGGTGAAAAGCCGCAGGATTCGTGGGTCAAGGCGATGCACACCTCGCTGATCCTGTACGCCGAGCACGAGTTCAACGCCTCGACTTTCGCGTGCCGCGTCATCGCCGGTACCGGCAGCGACATGTACAGCGCGATCACCGGCGGCATCGGCGCCCTGCGCGGTCCCAAGCACGGCGGCGCCAATGAAGTGGCCTTCGAAGTGCAGAAGCGCTACGACAGCCCGGACGATGCCGAGGCCGACATCAAGGCCCGCGTGGAGCGCAAGGAAGTCGTTATCGGTTTCGGCCACCCGGTCTATACCGTCAGCGATCCGCGCAACAACATCATCAAAGAAGTCGCGCGCGACCTGTCCGCCGAACAGCAGAACGTCAAGATGTACGACATCGCCGAGCGTCTGGAGTCGGTGATGTGGGACATCAAGAAGATGTTCCCGAACCTGGATTGGTTCAGCGCGGTCAGCTACCACATGATGGGCGTGCCGACGGCCATGTTCACCCCGTTGTTCGTGATCGCGCGCACCTCCGGTTGGAGCGCGCACATCATCGAGCAGCGCATCGACGGCAAGATCATCCGCCCGAGTGCGAACTACACCGGCCCGGAAGACCAGGCCTTCGTGCCGATCGACCAGCGCAAGTAACACAGACGTACCGCACCCGTTCGCGGGTGCTTTGCGGAACAGGCCGGCGCGATGCCGGTCTGCTCCGTTGCGGCGTCGCTACTCCTTCTTCGCCGGTGTCACGACGCCCCGGCCCGCCAACAAGCAGCTATCGCCAGCCATGAATACTCAGTACCGCAAGAACCTCCCCGGCACCGCGCTGGACTATTTCGATACCCGTGCCGCCGTCGACGCGTTGCAGCCCGGTGCCTATGCCACGCTGCCGTATACCTCGCGCGTGCTGGCCGAAAACCTGGTGCGCCGCTGCGATCCGGCCACGCTGGAGGCCTCGCTGCGCCAGTTGATCGAGCGCCGCCAAGACCTGGATTTCCCGTGGTTCCCGGCCCGCGTGGTGTGCCATGACATTCTGGGCCAGACCGCCCTGGTCGATCTGGCTGGCCTGCGTGACGCCATTGCCGATGCCGGCGGTGACCCGGCGCAGATCAATCCGGTGGTGCCGACCCAGCTGATCGTGGATCACTCGCTGGCGGTGGAATTCCCCGGCTTCGACAAGGCTGCGTTCGAGAAGAACCGCGCCGTCGAGGACCGCCGCAATGAAGACCGCTTCCACTTCATCAATTGGACCAAGAAGGCCTTCAAGAACGTCGACGTGATTCCGCCGGGCAACGGGATCATGCACCAGATCAACCTGGAGAAGATGTCGCCGGTCGTGCAGGTACGCGACGGCGTGGCCTTCCCGGATACCTGCGTGGGCACCGACAGCCACACCCCGCACGTGGACGCGCTGGGCGTGATCGCGATCGGCGTGGGTGGCCTGGAAGCGGAGAGCGTGATGCTCGGTCGTGCTTCCTGGATGCGCCTGCCCGACATCATCGGCGTGGAGCTGACCGGCCGCCCGCAGCCGGGCATTACCTGCACCGACGTGGTGCTGGCGCTGACCGAGTTCCTGCGCAAGGAGCGTGTGGTCGGCGCGTGGATCGAGTTCTACGGGGAGGGCGCCAATGCGCTGACCATCGGTGACCGCGCCACCATCTCCAACATGACGCCGGAGTTCGGCGCCACCGCGGCGATGTTCTACATCGACCAGCAGACCCTGGACTACCTGCGCCTGACCGGCCGCGAGGATGCCCAGGTCGCACTGGTGGAAACCTACGCCAAGGCCACCGGCCTGTGGGCTGACGATCTGGTCACCGCGCAGTACGAGCGCGTGCTGCAGTTCGACCTGTCCACCGTAGTGCGCAACATGGCCGGCCCGTCCAACCCGCACAAGCGTGTGGCGACGACCGATCTGGCTGCGCGCGGCATCGCCGATGAAGGCAAGCTGGCCTCGGGCAAGCAGGAACAGGCCGATGGCCTGATGCCCGATGGCGCGGTGATCATCGCCGCGATCACCAGCTGCACCAACACCAGCAACCCGCGCAACGTGATCTCCGCGGCCTTGCTGGCGCGCAACGCCAACCGCGCCGGCCTGACCCGCAAGCCGTGGGTGAAGAGCTCGCTGGCGCCCGGTTCCAAGGCCGTGCAGCTGTATCTGGAAGAAGCCGGCCTGCTGACCGAGCTGGAGCAGATGGGCTTTGGCATCGTGGCGTTTGCCTGCACCACCTGTAACGGCATGAGCGGCGCGCTGGATCCGAAGATCCAGCAGGAAGTCATTGATCGCGACCTGTATGCCACCGCCGTGCTCTCGGGCAATCGCAACTTCGACGGCCGCATTCACCCGTACGCCAAGCAGGCCTTCCTCGCCTCGCCGCCGCTGGTGGTGGCCTATGCGATCGCCGGTACGGTGCGCTTCGATATCGAGAAGGACGCGCTCGGCCATGATGCCGACGGCAACCCGATCACGCTGAAGGATCTGTGGCCGAGCGATGCCGAGATCGACGCGGTGGTCAAGGCCAGCGTCAAGCCGGAACAGTTCCGCAAGGTCTACGACCCGATGTTCACCTTCAAGGTGGAGCACGGCGCCCCGATCAGCCCGCTGTACGACTGGCGCCCGCAGAGCACCTACATCCGCCGCCCGCCGTACTGGGAAGGCGCGTTGGCCGGCACCCGCAGCCTGACCGGCATGCGCCCGCTGGCCGTGCTCGGCGACAACATCACCACCGATCACCTGTCGCCGTCCAACGCGATCATGGCCAGCAGCGCGGCCGGCGAGTACCTGGCGAAGATGGGCCTGCCCGAGGAAGACTTCAATTCCTACGCGACCCACCGCGGCGATCACCTCACCGCGCAGCGTGCCACCTTCGCCAACCCGAAGCTGATCAATGAAATGGCGGTGGTCGATGGCCAGGTCACGCAGGGCTCGCTGGCGCGCGTGGAGCCGGAAGGGCAGGTCACCCGCATGTGGGAAGCGATCGAAACCTACATGGGCCGCAAGCAGCCGCTGATCATCATCGCCGGTGCCGACTACGGCCAGGGCAGCTCGCGTGACTGGGCCGCCAAGGGCGTGCGCCTGGCCGGCGTGGAAGCCATCGCCGCCGAAGGCTTCGAGCGCATCCACCGCACCAACCTGATCGGCATGGGCGTGCTGCCGCTGGAGTTCAAGGAAGGCGTCAACCGCAAGACCCTGGGCATCGATGGCACCGAAACGTTCGACGTGCTCGGCGATCGCGTGCCGCGTGCCGAACTCACCCTGGTCGTCCAACGTCGCAACGGTGAACAGCTGCGGGTGCCGGTCACCTGCCGGCTGGACACCGCCGAAGAGGTCTCGATCTACGAGGCCGGTGGCGTGCTGCAGCGGTTCGCGCAGGACTTCCTGGAATCGGCGCAGGCGATGTGACGGTATGCCAGGCCCGCCCGCGAGGTGCGGGCCTGGCGCGTCGCTGGCATGGGGCCATCGGCGCGAAGGTTCCACAACAACCAGGACAGGCGGCGACATGTTTTACACGGTGGCGGGCGCGATCAATACCGCCTTCATCCTGCTCAGCCTGGTGGGTGTGTGGGCCCAGCTGCGCAAGGTATGGCGGCGCCGCGCGAGCGGGACGCCGGGCGCAATCGCCACCGACATCCTGTCGCTCAACCAGTTCACGGTGAGTTTCCTCGCGTACCTGTCGTTCTTCGTCTACGGCTACTCCATCCAGCCGTTCAACCATTTCATTGTCTGGCCGCGCCTGCTGGCCTCGGTACTTGTGCTGCTGATCCTGCGCGAGATCTGGATGGACCGGCGCAGCCGCGCGGCCACCATTGGGCTGGCGCTGGCTTGCCTCGCGCTGCTATGTGCGCTGGCTGGGCTGGTCTGGGGGCAGCGTCACGTGGATGAGGGGCGCGTGCTCGCCTCGGCGATGATCGTGGCCATCACCGTGCTGCTGGCACAGGGCTATGCGCACCAGATCCTGCTGATCTGGCGCTCCGGCCGCACCGGCGCGGTGTCGCTGCGGATGAGCCAGCTGATCTTGCTGATGGACATCTCCACCATAGTGTTCGCCTTCGCCATGGGGCTGCGCCTGGGCTGGCCGCTGCTGCTGCTGGCTGTGGTCAGCGGCAGCACCAAGCTGGCCATTCTGTGGCTGTTTCGCTGGGAGCGTCGTAGCACGGGGGGCGGAAAGAGTAGATCGGCGGGATGAACGAGGCGGAGTTGCGATCAATGAAAGGTAGGTGCACACTTTTATGGCAAAAATTGCCAAAGAGGTCTGATCATGGCCACGATGAACATCTCGCTCACCGATCCGCTCAAGCAGTTTGTCGATGAGGAAGTTACTCAGGGCGGGTACTCCAGTACGTCCGATTACGTGCGCGACCTGATCCGCCAGCGTCAGCGGCAAAAAGCCGAAGAGCTGCTGCGCCGGTTGATTGCGGAGGGCCTGGCGTCTGGCCCAAGTGTTCCGGTCACCCCGGCGACCTTCGAACGGATGCGCCAGGATCTGGCAGAGCGGTTGGACCGTGAAGCCGATTGAGTGGCGGCCACGCGCGGAACGGGACGTGGCCGAGGCTGCGCTCTGGTTCGCGCGTCAGGGCGGGCTGGCACTGGGCGAACGGTTCATTGCAACGGTGGATGCCGCGTTGGCGCGGATTGCAGCGTTTCCTGAGGCAGGATCGGCTCGGCATGCCTGGGTCACCGAGGAACTGCCGGTCCCGCTGCGATTCACGGTGCTGCCCGTCTTTGATCGCTATCTGATCTATTACCTCGACCTACCGGACTGCGTTGACATCCTTCGCGTTTGGGATGCCTCGCGCGGTTTGGATGCATTGATGGATCAGATGCCATGACCGTTCCCCAGTGCACGCAGCGCCATTCAAACGGATGACGCATCCGCTCGTCCCCATCCATCCTGCACGGACATGATTTCATGACCCATCTCCCCCAGCTCCGCATCCCCGCCACCTACCTGCGCGGTGGCACCAGCAAGGGCGTGTTCTTCAAGCTGACCGACCTGCCTGCCGCCGCGCAGGTGCCGGGCCCGGCGCGCGATGCGCTGCTGATGCGCGTGATCGGCTCGCCTGATCCGTATGCCAAACACACCGATGGCATGGGCGGCGCGACCTCCAGCACCAGCAAGTGCGTGATCATCTCCGCGCCGTCGGTGCCGGAGCACGACGTGGATTATCTGTACGGCCAGGTCGCAATCGAGACCGCGTTCGTCGATTGGAGCGGCAACTGCGGCAACCTCAGCACCGCGGTGGGACCGTTCGCGATCAGCAACGGATTGATCGATCCGGCGCGGATTCCGCACAACGGCCTGTGCACCGTGCGGATCTGGCAGGCCAACATCGGCAAGACCATCCTGGCGCACGTGCCGATCGTGGAGGGTCAGGTGCAGGAGGACGGCGATTTCGAACTCGATGGCGTGACCTTCCCGGCCGCGGAGATCCAGCTGGAATTCCTGGATCCCTCCGATGATGGCGAGGGCGGTGCGATGTTCCCGACCGGCAATCTGGTCGACACGCTCGACGTCCCCGGCGTGGGCAGCTTCGCGGTGACGATGATCACCGCCGGCATTCCGACCATCTTCCTCAACGCGGCCGACCTGGGCTACACCGGTACCGAACTGCAGCCAGCGATCAACGAGGACAAGGCCGCCCTGGCACGTTTCGAAGCGATCCGCGCGCACGGCGCGGTGCGCATGGGGCTGATCGAGACCATCGAACAGGCCGCGACCCGCCAGCACACGCCCAAGGTCGCCTTCGTCGCCCCCGCGCAGGACTACGTCTCCTCCAGCGGCAAGCAGATCGCTGCCGGGGATATCGATCTGCACGCGCGCGCGCTGTCCATGGGCAAGCTGCACCACGCGATGATGGGCACCGCCGCGGTCGCCATCGGCACCGCCGCCGCCATCCCGGGCACGCTGGTGAACCTGGCCGCCGGTGGCGGTGAGCGTGAATCGGTGAACTTCGGTCATCCCTCCGGCACGCTGCGGGTGGGCGCGCATGCGGCGCTCGTTGACGGTCAGTGGACGGTCACCAAGGCCATCATGAGCCGCAGTGCCCGCGTATTGATGGACGGTGCGGTGAGGGTGCCTGCCACCACGTTGTAAGTCCCAACAGGAGAATCGCGATGTCCGGTCATGACAGCCACAGCAACCAGCGCCCCGCATGGGACACGGTCCTGACCGACATCGTCGATTACGTCCGCGACTACCAGGTCAGTTCGCCGCTGGCATACACCACCGCGCGGCACTGCCTGATCGATACACTGGGCTGCGGGTTGGCGGCGCTCTCGTTCCCGGCCTGCAGCAAGCTGCTCGGGCCGCTGGTGCCGGGCATGCGGGTGATCAACGGCGCGCGCGTGCCCGGTACCCGGTTCGAACTGGATCCGGTCCAGGCCGCCTTCAACATCGGCGCGATGATCCGCTGGCTGGATTTCAACGACACCTGGCTGGCGGCTGAGTGGGGGCATCCCTCCGACAACCTCGGCGGCATTCTTGCCACCGCCGACTGGCTCAGCCGCAATGCCGAGGCGCTGCGGCGGGCGCCGCTGACCATGCGCGATGTGCTGGAGGCGATGGTCAAGGCGCATGAGATCCAGGGCTGCCTGGCGCTGGAGAACGCGTTCAACCGGGTCGGGCTGGACCACGTGGTGCTGGTCAAGGTTGCCTCCACCGCGGTGGTGTCGCACATGCTCGGCCTGGATCGCGAGCGCATGCTCAATGCTTTGTCGCTGGCCTGGGTGGATGGGCAGTCGCTGCGCACCTACCGGCACGCGCCCAACACCGGCTCGCGCAAGAGCTGGGCAGCGGGCGATGCCACCAGCCGTGCGGTGCGCCTGTCGCTGATGGCCGCGGCCGGCGAGATGGGCTATCCCAGTGCGCTGACCGCGCCGACCTGGGGCTTCTACGATGTCTCCTTCGGCGGGCAGCCGTTCCGTTTCCAGCGGCCGTACGGCAGCTATGTGATGGAGAACGTGCTGTTCAAGATCAGCTATCCGGCCGAGTTCCATGGCCAGACCGCGGTCGAAGCGGCAATGCACGTGCATGCGCAGATGCGCGCCAGCGGCAAACGCAGCGAAGACATCGCGCAGATCATCCTGCGCACCCAGCAGGCCTGTCTGCGCATCATCGACAAGCCCGGCCCGCTGCATAACCCGGCCGACCGCGACCACTGCGTGCAGTACATGGTGGCGATCGGCCTGATCTTCGGCCGGCTGGTTGCCGAGGACTACGAGGACGACGTCGCTGCCGATCCGCGCATCGATCCGCTGCGGGCGAAGATCACCTGCGTGGAAGCGCCGCAGTTCACGGCCGACTACCTGGACCCGGACAGGCGCAGCATCGCCAACGCGCTGCACGTGACCTTCTCCGATGGCAGCACGATGGAGGCCGTGGTCGAGTACCCGCTGGGCCACGCCCGGCGCCGGGCCGAGGGCATCCCGCTGCTGGAGGACAAGTTCCGCCGTCACCTCGCCGGGGTGTTCCCGACCGTGCAGCAGCGCCGGATCCTCGAGGCCTCGCTGGACCCGGTCGCGCTGGAAGCGATGCCGGTGCACGAGTACGTGGACCTCTACGTCGCCGGGTAGAAGCCGACCGTTGGTCGGCTACCGTCCGCCGCCGCCCGCGGCGCACCTGCCCGCCCACCATGACGCTCGCACTGCCAGGGCTCCCCGCCCCCGGACGGGCCGGGACGGCCCGTATACTGGCCGCCTTGTTCAAGGAGTGACGTCATGGCTAGCCGCAGTCGGTTCGGGCAGTGGAGCTGGAAGGGAATCGCGGGCCTAGCGCTGGTCGCCGGCCTGGCCATCGGCGTCGGAGGCTGCAAGCGCAATGACAGCGGCCAGCTGCCCGCACCGTCCGGCGCGCCGATCACGGCCAAGGCCGAAGCGGTCACCGAGTTCACCCTGGTCCGGGCCTACCCGGATCAGAAGAGCGACGGCCTGTCGCTGGCGCTGGAGTTCTCGCGCCCGCTGGTCGGCACCCAGGATTTCGACGCGCTGGTCCGCTTTGCCGAGAAGGTCGGCACCGAGGACAGCAGCTGGTCGCTGTCCGATGACGGCAAGACCCTGCGCTATCCGTTCGTGGAGGCGGCCAAGGAATACTCCCTGATCGTCTCGCCCGACCTGCTCGCCGCCGATGGCAGCCGGATCGGCAAGGAACTGCGCCAGAAGGTCTTCACCGGCGAGCTCAAGCCGGTGGCCGGGTTCGCCTCGCAGGGCAGCGTGCTGCCGGCCAAGGACAGCCGTGGCCTGCCGGTGGTGTCGGTCAACGTGCCGGAAGTGGACGTGGAGTTCCTGCGCGTGCGCGAGAAGGAACTGCCGAACTTCTTCAGCCAGTACCAGCGCGGCGGCCGCCGCGGCAGCTGGGAGCTGGAGAGCGAGTACGGCGACAAGACGCCGATGTCGCAGTTGGCCGAGCCGGTGTACGTCAACCGCTTCGTGATCGGCGGCAAGCAGAACGAGCGCGTGCTCACCTACCTGCCGACGCAGGACATCAAGGAGCTGCAGCAGCCCGGCCTGTATTTCGCGGTGATGAAGCGCAGTGGCTCGTTCGAAGGCGAGTACGACACCGCCTTCTTCACCGTCAGCGACATCGGCCTGCATACGCGTGCCTACAAGGACAAACTGTTCGTACATACCGCTTCGCTGCAGAGCGGCGCGTCGCTGAAGAAAGTCGAGCTGCGCATCCTGGATGGCAAGGGCGAGGTGGTGCTCAAGGGCGCGACCGACGGCAACGGCAATGCGCTGCTGAACTACACCCTCGATGCCAGCCACGTGCTGATCGCCAGCAGTGGCGGCGATACCTCGATGCTGCCGTTCAACCAGCCCGCGCTGGACCTGAGCGAGTTCGCCGTGGCCGGGCGCGACAACGCCTGGTTCGACGTGTTCACCTGGTCGGGCCGCGACCTGTACCGTCCCGGCGAGAGCGTGCGCATTTCCGCCCTGCTGCGCGACAACGACGGCAAGCCGGTGAAGCCACAGCCCGTCTTCCTGCGCCTGAAGCAGCCCGACGGCAAGACCTTCCGCGAGACCCGCCTGACCCCGGGCGAGCAGGGCTACTTCAGCTTCGAGCAGCTGATCCCGGCCGAGGCCCCTACCGGGCGCTGGCAGGTGGAGTTCCGCACCAACCCGGCGAGCAAAGAAGCGATCCAGGGCATGACCCTGCGCATCGAGGAGTTCCTGCCCGAGCGCATGAAGCTGGACCTGGACAGCGCGCAGAAGACGCTCAAGCCGGGCGAGCCGCTCAAGCTGCAGGCCGATGCGGCGTATCTGTACGGTGCGCCGGCCGATGGCAACCGCTTCACCGCGCGATTGGCCGTGGCGGCCGAGCAGTCGCCGGTCGAGTCGCTGCCGGGCTACTTCTTCGGCGACCCGACCACCGCGCTGCCGCGCGAGGCGCGCGACGTCATCGATACCGAGTTCCCGGCCGACGGCAAGCTCCGCCAGGACGTGGAGCTGCCGGCCGAGGTCAAGCCGACCGCACCGATCGCCGTGGTGCTTTCCGGCAGCGTGTATGAAACCGGTGGCCGCACCGTGACCCGCACGCTGAAGCGGGTGATGTGGCCGGCCGCCGCGCTGGTGGGCGTGCGCCCGCTGTTCGATCCCAAGGATGGCGCGGACGCCAACAGCAACGCGCGCTTCGAGCTGATGCGCGTGGACGCGGCCGGCAAGCCGCAGCCGGCCAAGGGTCTGAAGGTCACGCTGGTGCGCGAACTGCGCGATTACCACTGGACCTTCAACGACAACCGCTGGGATTACGACTTCACCCGCCGCTTCGAGAACAAGGACACCCGTACCGTCGATGCAGGCAATGCGGCGGTCGGCATTGATTTCCCGGTGGAGTGGGGCGAGTACCGGCTGGACGTGTTCGATCCGGCCACCGGGCTGACCAGCCGCTATCCCTTCAACGCCGGCTGGAGCTGGAACGACGACAACCGCGGCCTGGATGCGCGTCCGGACAAGGTCAAGCTGGCGCTGGACAGGACCGGCTACAAGGCCGGCGATACCGCGCGCGTCACGGTGACCCCGCCGCATGCCGGCAAGGGCGTGCTGATGGTCGAGAGCGACAAGATGCTCTACGTCCAGGATATCGATGCCAAGCCGGGCAGCACCTACGACATTCCGGTCACCGCCGAATGGGAACGCCACGACGTCTACATCACCGCGCTGGTGTTCCGCGGCGGCAGTGCCCCGAGCAAAATCACCCCGGCCCGTGCGGTCGGCGTGGTGCATGTGCCGATGGACCGCAAGGCGCGGCAGATCGCGGTCGGCCTGGTGGCCCCCAAGCAGATGCGCCCGGAGCAGACGCTGCCGGTCACCGTGAGTGCCCCGCAGCTGGCCGGCAAGGTCGCGCATGTGACCGTTTCGGCGGTGGACGTGGGCATCCTCAACATCACCCGTTTCCCGGTGCCGGATGCCGCGGGCCACTTCTTCGCACAGCGTCGCCTGGGCGTGGATGCGTATGACATCTACAGCCGCGTGATCGAAAGCTTCGACGGCAGCAGCGGCAAGCTGAAGTTCGGTGGCGACATGGCGCTGGCGGCGATGCCGCAGGCCAAGCGCCCGACCGCGCGGGTGCAGACGGTGGACCTGTTCTCCGGCCCGGTGAAGCTCGATGCCAAGGGCATCGCCCGGATCGCGCTGAAGGTGCCGGATTTCAACGGCACGCTGCGCGTGTCGGCGCTGGTCTACGCCGATGACCAGTACGGCAAGCGCGATGTGGAAACCGTGGTGCGCGCGCCGATCCTGGCCGAAGCCAGCATGCCGCGCGTGATGGCGCCCGGGGATACCAGCACGGTCACTTTGGACGTGCAGAACTTCACCGGCACACCGGGCGAGTTCAAGGTGCAGGTCGATGGTATCGGACCGCTGACCCTGGGCGAATCCAGCCGCACGCTCAAGCTCAATGCCGATGCGAAGAGCACGCTGAGCTTCCCGCTGACCGCGCGCGAGGGCTACACCGTGGCCAAGGTGCGCGTGCGCGTGGATGGCAACGGCTTCAAGGTTGATCGCCGCTATGACCTGCCGGTGCGTGCGGCATGGCCGCAGGTGCTGCGCGCACAGACCCGCACGCTGGATCCGCTGGCCGCCGTCACGATGGAGGCCGGGCTGGCCGATGGCCTGATGAACGACTCGGTGACCGCACGCATGCTGGTCAGCGCGCTGCCGCCGATTCCGTTCGCCAGTGCCTTGAGTGGCGCGCTCAACTACCCGTATGGCTGCGCCGAGCAGACCACCAGCAAGGGCTACGCCGCGCTGATGCTGGATGAGGCGACCTCGGCCATGCTCGGCGCGGACGGGCTGGATGCCAAGACCCGCCGCGAGCGCATGGAAGGTGCCTTCGGCCGCCTGGCCTCGATGCAGGTGGCCAACGGCAACTTCTCGATGTGGGGCGACGACGGCTACATCAATCCGTGGCTGACGCCGTACATCGCCGAGTTCCTGCTCGACGCCAAGGACGCCGGCTTCGCGGTACCGGACAACGTGCTGCAGAAAGCGCTGAATCGCCTGAGCGAAGATCTGCTGTCCGGCGGCAACCAGTTCTATGGCGAGGATCGCCGCGAGAACCTGAAGTTCGCCAACCAGGCGTATTCGGGCTACGTGCTGGCCCGCGTCAACCGCGCGCCACTGGGTACCCTGCGTGCGCTGTACGACAACGAGCGCAGCAAGTCGCTGACCGGCCTGTCGCTGGTGCACCTGGGCATCGCGCTGTCCCTGCAGGGCGACCACAAGCGCGGCGATGCGGCCATTGCCGCCGGCTTCGCCAAAACAGGCAGTGATCGTCCGGCGTACTTCGGCGATTACGGCAGCGCGGTGCGCGATGACGCGCTGATGATCGCGCTGCTGCACGAGCGCAAGTTGTCCAAGCCGGCCTACGATGCACGTGCGGTCGATCTCGGCCGCGCGCTGGATGCCCGCCGCAATAGTGGCTGGATGTGGCTGAGCACCCAGGAGCAGGTGGCGCTGGCGCGCATGGGCAAGGCGTTGTCGGCCAACCAGAAGAAACTGGTTTCCGGCGAACTGGTGGTGGGTGGCGAAAGCGAGAGCATCTCGGCGCGGCGCATGTTCGGCCGCAGCGTCGACTACGCCGCGCTGGCCAAGGGCGTGCGCTTCACCCCGCAGGGGGAGCCGCCGATGTTCGCCAGCCTGGAAGTGGCCGGCATTCCGCGCAACCCGCCGGAACCGGACAGCCGCACGCTCGGCGTGGAGCGCAGCTGGTACACCACGGATGGCAAGCCGTGGACGCCGCGTCCGCTGAAGGAAGGCGAGGCCCTGATCGTGCGGGTCAGCGTCACCCCGAACGTGGACATGCCCGATGCGCTGCTGACCGATCTGCTGCCGGCCGGGCTGGAGATCGAGAACTTCAACCTCGGCGATGCCAAACAGTGGGCCGATGTGGTGGTCGACGGGTTGAGCGTCAACGATCGTGGCGATGCGGCCAACATCAAGCACGAGGAGTTCCGCGACGACCGCTACGTGGCCGCGCTGAAACTCTCGCGGGGCAGCACTGCCAAGGTGTTCTATCTGGTGCGCGCGGTCACGCCGGGCACCTACCGCGTGCCGCCGCCGCTGGTGGAGGACATGTACCGTCCGGACCTGCGCGGCGTGGGGCGCAGCCTCCCGGCCTCGCTGACCGTGGTGCAGCCCTGATCGCAGGGCGGGCCGTCCCGGTGACGGCCCGCCTGCCTCGCTGCTGAATCGACATGACGTCTCTTTTCTCCAAGCGGTGGTGGGCGTCGGTGCTGCGCGGCGTGCTGCCGTACCTGCGATGGGGTACGGCTGCGCTGCTCACACTGCTGCTGGTGCTGGATCTCGCGTTCCCGCCACCGCTGCCCAGGCAGCGCGACACCAGCACCCTGGTGGTTGCGCGCGATGGCACGCCACTGCGCGCCTTCGCCGATGCCGACGGGGTGTGGCGTTATCCGGCCTCGGCCGACAGCGTCTCGCCGCTGTATCTGCAGGCCCTGCTGAACTACGAAGACCGCTGGTTCTGGCGGCATCCCGGCATCAACCCGTGGGGCCTGCTGCGCGCCGGCAAGCAATGGCTGTTCGAGCAGCGGATCGTCTCCGGTGGTTCGACGCTGACCATGCAGGTTGCGCGGATCCTTGATCCGCATACGCGCACGCCGTGGGGCAAAGCCAAGCAGCTGCTGCGCGCGGTGCAGCTGGAACTGCACCTGAGCAAGGCGCAGATCCTCGGCCTGTACCTGGAACGCGCACCGTATGGCGGCACCATTGAAGGCGTGGAGGCGGCGAGCTGGGCCTATCTGGGCAAGCCGGCCTCGCAGCTGTCGCATGCGGAAGCCGCGTTGCTGGCGGTGTTGCCACAGTCGCCCAGCCGGTTGCGTCCGGACCGCCATCCGGAAGCGGCGCAGCGTGCGCGCGACAAGGTGCTGGAGCGGATGGTGTCGCTCGGCGTGTGGTCACGCGAGGAGGTCGACGATGCGCGCATCGAGCCGGTGGTCACGCGCGCGCTGCAGCCCCCGCTGCATGCGGCGCTGCTCGCCCAGCGGCTGCGCTCGGCACAGCCGCGGGCGGCGCGGATCGAGAGCACGCTGGATATCGGCCTGCAGCGCACGCTGGAAGAGCGTGTGTCGTCCTACTTTTCGCAGCTGCCCGAGCGCACCTCGGCGGCGTTGCTGGTGGTGGACAACCGAACACTGGAGGCACGTGCCTACGTCGGTTCGGTGGCGTTCGGCGACAAGCAGCGGCTCGGCCATGTGGACATGGTGCAGGCCTGGCGCTCACCGGGCTCCACGCTCAAGCCGTTCCTGTATGGCATGGCGCTGGATGATGGCCTGATCCATTCGGAAAGCCTGATGGTGGATGCGCCGCAGAGCTTCGGTGGCTACCGGCCCGGCAATTTCGATGCGGCCTTCAACGGGCCGGTCAGTGCCGCCACGGCCCTGCGGTTGTCGCTCAACGTGCCGGCGGTGGACCTGCTGGACCGGGTTGGTTCGGCGCGTTTCGCCGCACGCCTGTCGCACGCCGGCATCAATCTGCGCTTTCCGCACGGCAGCGCGCCGAACCTGTCGCTGATCCTCGGCGGCACCGGCGCGCGACTGGAGGACCTGGTCGGTACCTTCGCCGCGTTCAACCGCAACGGCATCGCCGGGCGCGTGCGTTACACCGCCGAGGACGCCGTGATCGAGCGACGCCTGATGTCACCGGGCGCGGCCTGGATCACCCGCGAGATGCTTGAGTCCAATCCACGCCCGGGCTACGGCACCGGCACCTTCGATGTCACCGGCCGCCCGCGTGTGGCCTGGAAGACCGGCACCAGCTATGGCTATCGCGACGCCTGGGCGATCGGCACCACGCGGCATTACACGGTGGGCGTCTGGGTAGGGCGTCCGGACGGCACGCCGCTGCCCGGGCAGTACGGCGCGGTGACCGCGTTGCCGCTGATGTTCGAGGTGATCGACAGTCTGCCGCGCCAGGCTGGTGATGCCAGTGCGGCGCCGATGCCGGCGAGCGTAACGCAGGCCGAGATCTGCTGGCCGACCGGCGGCTTGGCGGAGCAGACCGCAGCGCCCCTGTGCCAACGCCGTATGCCGGCCTTCGTGCTGGACGGGGTCGTGCCGCCGACCTTCGCCGAACGCGAGGCGCGGCTGTGGCAGCCGGGCCTGCAGCGTTTCCAGGTGGATGCGCGCACGGGGCTGCGGCTGTCGCCGGAGTGCAGCCGGCCGCATGCGGCGGAGCCGCGTGAGATCGCGCGCTGGCCGGCGCTGTTGTCGCCGTGGTTGCCACAGGCGCAGCGTCAGGCCTCGCAGCTGCCGGCACTGTCGCCGGACTGCAGCGACGACGGCCGCGAAAGTGGTGGCACCCTGCATATCGAGGGGCTCAACGACCGCGCCACCCTCGCACGCGCACCGAATGCCGAGCACGGCGTGCGCCTGCAACTGCGTGCACTGGGCAATGAAACGACAGTCGATTGGCTGCTGGACGACCGCTGGATTGCCCGCACCGAAGGGCCGCGACTGTTCCAGCGTGACTTTGATGAAGTCGGTGAGCACACGTTGACCGCGCTGGCCGCCGATGGCGCGTGGACGCAGGTGCGGTTCCGGATCCTGCGCTGACGTTGCGCTGCGCGCGGTGCGATGGTGCCGGCCACTGGCCGGCATCACACCATGAACGGTAGTGCCGGCCGCTGGCCGGCACTACAGCGCCAGGAGCCGGCCCGCGGCCGGCATTACTCCCCGATCCAGCCGTCCAGCAGGTCGGCGAATTCGTCGGCGTGTTCTTCTTCCTGCGCCAGGATCTCTTCCAGGATGCGCTTGGTCGTGGTGTCCTTGTCGCCCACGAAGTTGATCATCTCGCGGTAGCTGTCGATCGCGATGCGCTCTGCAATCAGGTTCTCGCGGACCATGTCGCGCAGGTCGCTGCCTTCCTTGTACTCGGCATGCGAGCGCGCAGTGAGTGTGTCCGGATTGAGGTCGGGCTCGCCGCCCAGCTGCACGATGCGTTCGGCCAGCTTGCCGGCGTGCGCCTGTTCCTGCTGTGCGTGTTCCAGGAACTCGGCCTTGATCGAATCGGCGAGCATGCCCTTGGCCATGAAGTAATGGCGGTAGTAGCGCAGCACGCAGACGTACTCGGTGGCGAG
Source organism: Stenotrophomonas sp. SRS1 (assembly GCF_026130205.1). Lineage (NCBI taxonomy): Bacteria > Pseudomonadati > Pseudomonadota > Gammaproteobacteria > Lysobacterales > Lysobacteraceae > Stenotrophomonas > Stenotrophomonas sp. SRS1. The sequence goes on from NZ_JAINFD010000002.1 coordinate 1,023,401, forward strand.
CGCATCATTGAGCAGCTTGATGACCGCTTCGCGGTCGGCACTGTAGCTGTCGGTGATGGCGCCATCTTCGATGTCCTTGCGGGCCTTGGCACGCAGGGTGGCGGTGTCGCTGATGCCCGGCGGACGGCTGTTGTCCGGGGTGGCGTTCGGGGTGTTCTTGGCTGGCGTTGACATGGCTGGCCGGGTTCCTCTGTTGCGTGGGTCTAGCGGGGGAGATGCTCCAGCACGTACTGCGCCGAAGACACCTCGAATTTTCCGGGTTCCTCGATGAAGGTCTCGCGCACGACACCGTCTTCGACGTACAGCGCGAAGCGGCGCGAGCGGATGCCCATCCCCGAGCTGCTGGCATCCATTTCCAGGCCCAGCGCACGGGTGAACTCCCCATTGCCGTCAGACAGCAGCTGCAGGCCGTCGGGCACCTGCTGGCTCTCGCCCCAGGCCTTCATCACGAACGGATCGTTGACCGCCATGCAGAACACCTCGATCCCGCGGTGGCGGAATTCGGGGAACTGCTCGATGAAGCCGGGCAGGTGCCGGGCCGAACAGGTCGGGGTGAATGCGCCGGGCACGCCGAACAGCACCGCTTTGCGCGAATCGAACAGGGCATGGGTATCGATGGTCTCCATGCCCTCGCGGATGCGCTTGAGGGTGACTTCGGGAATGCGGTCGCCAACGTGGATGGTCATGCGGACTCCTTGGACACAGGCAGGGTAGTGAGGGGCATGGGATGGCCATGTCAATACGTTGAAAAGCCGACGTGCAGACCCATCTGTAGCGGGAAAGGCGGGCCACGGGGGCAGCGTAGCCGTCCGGGATGTCCGCCGCATTGCGCAGGATCATTCGCGCCCGGCGTGACGGTGGGCCGGTCCGCAGCAGCTAGAATTGCGCGGACGGCGCCCGCCCACGCGGGTGGCCGAACTTAGTCGAGGTGTTTGGATGGAATTCAAGGATTACTACGCCACGCTCGGGGTGGAACCCACCGCGGGCGATGCTGAGATCAAGACCGCGTACCGCCGCCTGGCGCGCAAGTACCACCCGGATGTGAGCAAGGAAGCCGGGGCCGAGGACAAGTTCAAGGCGGTCAACGAGGCTTACGAGGCGCTGCGCGATCCGCAGAAGCGCGCGGCCTATGACCAGCTCAAGGCGCAGGGCTACCGGCCCGGCGAGGAGTTCCATACCCCGCCGAACTACGGCGGTGGCCAGGGGTATGACTTCGAAGAGGTGTTCGGTGGCGGCGCCGGTGGCGGCGGCTTCAGCGATTTCTTCGAGAGCCTGTTCGCGCGCCAGCGCGGCGGTGGCGGTGGCCGCGCCAGTGGCTTCGGCGGCGCCAGCCAGGGCCCGCAGCCGACCCGCGATACCCGTGCCAAGCTGTCGGTGCCGTTGGAGGCCGCCTACCAGGGCGACAGCCTGCGCATCAACGTGGGCGGCAAGCAGCTGGATGTGCGCGTGCCCAAGGGCATCCGCCCGGGCCAGGTGATCCGGCTGGGCGGGCAGGGCACCGGTGGCGGCAACCTGCTGCTGGAAGTGGAATACGCCGAGCACCCGCAGTTCGAGGTAGATGGCCGCAACATTCTGTACACCCTGCAGGTGACCCCGTGGCAGGCCGCGCTGGGCACCAGCATCAGCGTGCCGACCCTGGGCGGTGCGGTGGAGCTGAAGGTGCCGGCCGAGTCCGATGCCGGCCGCAAGCTGCGCCTGCGTGGCCGCGGCCTGCCGGGCAACCCGGATGGCGATCAGATCGTGGAGCTGGAGATCATTGCGCCGGCGCCCACCGATGAGGCGCAGAAGAAAGCGTACAAGACGCTGGCCAAGGCATTCGGCGAGAAGGTCTGAGGCAGGTGGTGCGCGGCGTCCGGGTCATCGTTGCGCACTGACCAACGGTCGGTGTCTACCGGGGCGGCCGCGATTGCCTTCGCGGTAGAAGCCGACCGTTGGTCGGCTCACCGTGCCATCAGCTCACGCCGTCGGCGGTTCCTGGTGGCTGAAAACGCGCTCCAGCACCTCGGACAGCTCGTCTTCCGAGAACGGCTTGGTGATGTAGGCCTTGGCGCCCTGGCGCATGCCCCACATGCGGTCGGTGTCCTGGTCCTTGGTGGTCACCAGGATCACCGGGATGTGCTTGGTCGAGGCGTCGCGCGCCAGCGTGCGGGTCGCCTGGAAGCCATTGAGGTTGGGCATGACCACGTCCATCAGCACCAGATCGGGCAGCTCGGCCTTGGCCGTTTCCACCCCGGCGGCGCCATCGGTGGCGGTCAGGATCTCGTGCCCGAGTTTTTCGACGATCCGCTGTATCCCCAACAGCTGCGACGGTGAATCGTCGACGATCAGAATGCGTGCCATGGTGTTCCCCGTGTGATGCCCGCAGTGTAGTGCGGGCCTCGCATTGTCGTGAAGCACCAAGCGTGCCGTCCGTCGCCCGGCTGCCACGCTCAGTCGATTCGTACCACCGTGCGGCCGTGGTTGCCGCCCGCGAGCAGGGTATCGAACGCCGCGGGCAGGCCATCCAGCCCGACCTCGCCGGTGCAGATCGTCTCCAGATGCGCCGGTTTCCACGCGCCGCCCAGCTTGTCCCAGACCGCTTCGCGCAGATCACGCGGTGCGCTGGAGGACGACACACCCAGCAGCGACACGCCGCGGATGATGAAGGGCATCACCGTCATGTCCAGTGCCGGGCTGGCGGCGAGACCGGCACTGACCACCGAACCGTAGGGCACGGTCTGGGCCAGCAGGCTGGTCAGCATCGCGCCGCCGGCGTTGTCCAGGCCACCGCCGAAACGCGCCGATTCCATCGGGCGGGAGGTCGCCAGCACATCTCGCGGCAGAACCTCGCGGGCCCCCAGGCCCCGCAGATAGCCGGCCTGGTCGGCCTTGCCGCTGATCGCATGCACCTCGAAACCGGCCCGGGTGAAGATATCCACCGCCAGCGAGCCGACCCCCCCGGTCGCCCCGGTCACTGCCAGCGGCCCGTGGGCGGGGGTCTGACGGTTGTCCAGCATCCGCACCAGGGCCAGCGCGGCAGTAAACCCGGCCGTCCCCAGGATCATCGCCTCGCGCGGGCTCAGCCCGGCCGGCTGGGGGATCACCGCACTGGCGGCCAGGCGCACATACGGGCTGTAGCCCCCATCGCGGGTCTCGCTGAGCCCGCACCCGGTGGCGAGCACGGCATCGCCTTCGCGGTAGGCCGGGTCGGTCGAAGCGACCACGGTGCCGGCCACGTCGATACCACCGACCAGCGGGAAGCGCCGCAGGATCTTGCCCTTGCCGGTGCCGGCCAACGCATCTTTATAGTTGACCGAGGACCAGTGCGCGCGGAGGACCACCTCGCCGGGGTTGAGCTGGTCCAGGCCGATCGGTTCCAGCCCGGCGTGGTAGCCGGTATCGTCCTGGTGGATGCGGAAAGCGTTGAACCGGTCGGGAATTGCCATGAAGATGCCTGACGGGGGAAAACGCCACCTTACCTGCTGCTCCGGCGTGCGGGGACCCTCATCGGCCCTCGCGGATGCAGTTATGAATCGTTCCCCGAGATGCGTGACCCCTTCCAATCCTGTCGATCTGCCCCATCTAGTAGAATCGACAACGTTTTAACGGTTGACGGTGCGGGAGTGGCCCGCAGGCAACCTTACCTTGATGGAGCGTGCATGGCCTGGAATACACCCGGCGGCAACAAGGGCGGACAAGGCCCCGACGAGAATCGACGTGGGCCGTTCGGTCCTCGCGGTGGCGGCAATGGCGGCGGTTGGGGCGGTTTGCCCGGTCCGCTGAAAGACCTGTTCGATGGCGGCATCCTGCGGTGGGTTGCAGTGGCTGCGGTGTTGCTGCTGCTGTTCTCCAGCTTCCAGCTGATCGGCGAACAGCAACGCGGCGTCGTGCTGCGCTTCGGTCAATTCCATCGCATCCTGCAGCCTGGCCCGAACTTCAAGCTGCCCTGGCCGCTGGAATCGGTGACCAAGGTCAATGCCACCGAGATCAAGACGTTCAGCAGCCAGGTGCCGGTCCTGACCCGCGACGAGAACATCGTCAACGTCTCGCTCAACGTCCAGTACCGCATCGACGATCCACGCCTGTACCTGTTCGGCTCGGTCGATGCCGACCAGGTGCTGGAACAGACCGCGCAGAGCGCGGTGCGTGAGCAGGTCGGTCGTGCCGACCTCAACAACGTGCTGAACAACCGTGGCCCGCTCGCCGTGGCCGCCGAAGAGCGCCTGCAGGCCTCGCTTGGCAGCTACCGCACCGGTCTGTCGGTGACCGGCCTGACCCTGCCCGATGCCCGCCCGCCCGAGGAGGTCAAGCCGGCCTTCGACGAGGTCAACGGTGCCCAGCAGGTCAAGGAGCGTCTGATCAACGAAGCCCAGGCTTACGCCGCCAAGGTGGTTCCAGAAGCGCGCGGCCAGGCCTCGCGGGCCCGTACCACCGCCGAAGGCTACAAGCAGGCCGTGGTCGCCAAGGCCGAGGGTGATGCCTCGCGCTTCAGCCTGCTGCAGGTCCAGTACAAGGACGCCCCGGAAGTCACGCGCAAGCGTCTGTGGCTGGAAACGGTGCAGAAGGTGCTCTCGGAGAACCGCAAGATCATCGGTGGCGATGGCCGCCAGCTGATCTACGTGCCGATGCCGGGCGACAACCGCACCAGCACCAATGCCGCTCCGGCGGTGACCCCGGAAGTCATGCTGCCGTCGCTGCCTGCCAGCACGGCCGTGGATGGCGTTCGCAATGCGGAGCGTCCGACGACGCGCCCGACCGGTCGTGAGGAGGGCAGCCGATGAGAAGTTCACTGTGGATTGGTCTGGCCGTAGCGGTCCTGCTTGGGCTGTTGGGGTCGGTTTACGTGGTCCGTGAGGACCAGACTGCGATGGTGCTGAACCTGGGCAAGGTGGTCCGTGCGGACATCAAGCCGGGCCTGCACTTCAAGGTGCCGCTGGTGGAAACCGTGCGCGTGTTCGATCGCCGTTTCCAGGTGCTCGACACCGCCCCGGCGCGTTACTTCACCGCTGAGCAGAAGGACGTCAGCGTCGACTTCTTCGCCATCGGTTACATCTCCGACGTGCGCGCGTACTTCCGTGCGACCGGCGGCGATGCCCGGGTGGCCAATGCCCGTCTGGCCCCGATCATCACCGACTCGCTGCGCAACCAGATCAACTCGCGGTCGTTGCAGCAGCTGGTGTCCGGGGATCGCAGCGAACTGATCGCCAACCAGCTGACCGGCATCAACGAGTCGGTCAAGGCGCTCGGCATGCAGATCATCGACCTGCGCATCAAGCAGATCGACCTGCCGACCGACAGCCAGGTGATCAACGATGTGTACGAGCGCATGCGCGCCCAGCGTAAGCAGGAAGCGGCCAAGCTGCGCGCCGAGGGTGAAGAGCAGTCGCTGACCATCCGTGCCCAGGCCGACCGCGAGAGCACCGTGATCGTGGCCGAAGCCGAGCGCGACGCCCAGCAGCTGCGCGGTGCCGGCGATGCCGATGCCGCCCGCATCTACGGCAAGGCCGGCTCGGCCGACCCGTCGTTCTACGCCTTCTACCGCAGCCTGGAGGCCTACCGTGGCTCCATGACCGACGGCAACGGCGTGATCGTGCTCGACAAGAACGACCCGTTCCTGCAGTACCTCAAGAGCGATCGCTGAGGCCGCAGGCGGTAGTCATCCACGGGGACCCGGTGCAGACCGGGTCCCCGTTTTGTTTGTGGAGATGTCATGAAAGATCTGTTCTCGGCCCTGTGCCTGGTCGCCGTGCTCGAAGGCCTGTTCCTGTTCGCCGCCCCGTTGGCCTGGAAGCGGATGGCCGAGCAGCTGCTGATGCTGCGCAGCAGCGCCCTGCGCACCTGGGGCGGGGTGATCCTGCTGGCGGGCCTGACCACCCTGTGGTGGTTGAAGCACTGAGCCGGTTCCCGCCATGCGCTGGTTGGTAGTGCCGGCCGCTGGCCGGCTCCCGGCCATCCCGCAAGCCGGCCAGCGGCCGGCACTACCGAATGGCTTGGAGCCGGCCAGCGGCCGGCACTACCCAAGCGGCGGTTCTGACCGGCCGGTGAAGTCCACCGGCCCCCGGGGTGGCAGCAGCCACCGGAAACCCGGATAATGCACAAAAGCCGGACGGGCACTCTGTTTTAGAGTTACTCGTCCGGCTTTTTCCGTGTCTGGGTCCCCCAGCGTCGGCGCGCTCCCCGCTGGAGCCCGCCACCCCGCGCTGAGCGGCCACCCCGGCATGGTCCCAAACCCGCGGCCCCGATGGCCGCACAAAAACCAGGAGTTACCCGTCATGGGTCAGTCAGTTGTCGTGTTGGGTGCCCAGTGGGGCGATGAAGGCAAGGGCAAGATCGTCGATCTGCTCACCGAGGAAATCGGCGCTGTCGTGCGCTTCCAGGGCGGCCACAATGCCGGCCACACGCTGGTCATCAATGGCAAGAAGACCGTGCTGCACCTGATTCCGTCGGGCATCCTGCGTGAAGACGCGCTGTGCCTGATCGGCAACGGCGTGGTGATCTCGCCGGCCGCGCTGCAGAAGGAAATCGCCGAGCTGGAAACCTCCGGCGTGGAAGTCCGTTCGCGCCTGAAGATCTCCCCGGCCGCGCCGCTGATCATGCCGTACCACATCGCCCTGGACCAGGCGCGCGAACGCGCTGCCGGCGGCAAGGCGATCGGCACCACCGGCCGTGGCATCGGCCCGGCGTATGAAGACAAGGTGGCGCGTCGCGGCATCCGCATCGCCGACCTGCATTACCCGGCCCAGCTGGAAGAACTCCTGCGCACCGCGCTGGATTACCACAACTTCGTGCTGACCAATTACCTCAAGACCGACGCGGTCGACTTCCAGAAGACCTACGACGAAGCGCTGGCCTTCGGCGAATACGTCGAGCCGATGAAGTCCGACGTTGCCGGCATCCTGCACGACCTGCGCAAGCAGGGTAAGCGCGTGCTGTTCGAAGGCGCCCAGGGCGCGCTGCTGGATATCGATCACGGCACCTACCCGTACGTCACCAGCTCCAACACCACTGTCGGTGGTGCACTGGCCGGTGCCGGCGTCGGCGCCGATGCGATCGACTACGTGCTGGGTATCGCCAAGGCCTACGCGACCCGCGTCGGCGGTGGCCCGTTCCCGACCGAGCTGGACGATGAAGTCGGCCAGGGCATCCGCGACCGCGGTGCCGAGTACGGCGCCTCGACCGGCCGTCCGCGTCGCTGCGGCTGGATGGACATCGTCGCGCTCAAGCGCGCCGTGGCCATCAACGGCATCAGCGGCCTGTGCATCACCAAGCTGGACGTGCTCGACGGCATGGAAAAGCTGAAGGTCTGCATCGCCTACGAATACCGCGGCAAGCGTACCGAGTACGCGCCGCTGGACGCGCAGGGCTGGGAAGAATGCACGCCGGTGTACCTGGAGTTCCCGGGCTGGACCGAGAACACCCACGGCATCACCAACTGGGATGATCTGCCGCCGGCCGCCCGCGCTTACCTGCGCGCGCTGGAAGAGCTGGCCGGTTGCCCGGTGAGCATCGTCTCGACCGGCCCGGACCGCGACCACACCATGGTCCTGCAGGATCCGTTCGCCTGATCAGGCGCGCCGTGCCGGGCCATGCCCGGTATCGCGTGAAGGTGTAAGGTGTAAAAGCCCCGCGCAAGCGGGGCTTTTTCGTTGCCAAGCCCGGGTCAGCGCCGGCCGATGCCCATCTGCAGTTCCGACAGTTCCAGATTCTCATCGTGGTTGGCATCCAGGCTCTGGAAACGCATCTCTGACGAGCGGCGTATTTCCTCGGCACTCAGCTCGCCGTCGCCGTTCTGATCGGCAATGCGCACCCATTCGGCTGCCGAGAACTCGCCATCACGCTGCGGACCGAGCACCGCCTGCACTTCATCGACGCTCACACGGTAGTTGTGATCCGCATCGACCAGACGGAAGAACGCGTCACCGTCGTACTCATCACGGCTGACCTTGCCATCGCCATTGCGATCCAGCATCGCGAAGCGGTCCGGCGCGGTGGCGGGCAGGTCCTGTGCGACGGCGGTGCCTGTTGCGCCAACGCCAGACAGAAGGAGCAGGGCAACGCGAGGTGCGAGCATCATCACGGTCATCTCCAGAGCGGTGCGAATGGTGAGGCATGCCGTCAGCGGTCAGTGTCCGCTCCGTGGGTGACCAGGACAACGGCATTTTTCCGCATTCGCGCCAGTAGTTTTACTGGTTGATCGCGGTCGCTGACCGCAGTGCTCGTGCCCCCGCCGGGCATGGCATGCTGGGCAGTCTCACAACAGTCACACGGGCCGGTATGGAATCTGGAGATCGCGCGGGGTCGCGCATGAGCAACGCGAACCGCGCCCTGCATGCGGTGGTGTCCGAGCTTGAGGCGCTGTTGCGCGGCGATGGAGAAAACCACTGGGCCGATTGGATGCAGCGGGTCATCATCCAGCTTGAGCAGGGCGATCCAAGCGCGCCGGAGAGCCTGCTGCGCGCCTATGGCGGCATGGGGTCGTTCAACGATCTCGCGCTCGGGCAGGACTACAGCAATGGCCACTTCCAGTGGCGCGCGGACGCGGGTGAACTCAATGAGCGTCTGGACGCATTGCGCGGCCGTGCCTGGGAACTGGCACGAGCGATCCGGGATGCAACAGCCAGCCCGCGTTGATCACAGCGCCGGCCGACCGGTCAGCACCGGATAGGGGTTGATCGATTCGCCCTTCCACCACTGCTTTTCCGGGCCCAGTACATGGATCTCGAAATGCAGGTGGGGTGCCTCCGGACTCGCGTTGCCCGTGCTGCCGACATAGCCGATCACCTCACCGCGCTTGACGGTCTTTTTCTCCGCCAGGCCGTCGGCGTAACGGTCCAGATGGGCGTAGTAATAGCAGTAGCGACCGCTCGGTTCGAACTGGTACACGGTGAGCCCACCCCGCACGCTGTCGAACAGTTTCTCCACGGTACCGTCGGCGACGGCCAGCACCGGCGTGCCGTTCGGCGCCAGGATGTCGATGGCATCGTGCACGCGGCCCTCGCTGCGGGCATCGGTGAAGGTGTCCTGCAGTTGGTCCGCGCGGATGCCCTGCACCGGCAGCAGCAGGGCGCCGCCGGCATCTGCTGGAGGCGCCGCGACACCGCCCGGGTCAGGCACAGGCGGTGCGGGCATGGTCTGGATCGGTGCCGGTGTCGCCGCCGGCGTGGAAGCAGGCGGCGGTGGCGCATCGAGTGCGGCACGGGCGGAACTCGTGGCCGATCCCACCTTGGCCGGTTCGGCGGCGCCAAGGCGGGCGGACGGCCCCGGCCCCAGCAGCCAGTAGCCGACCACGCCGATCACCAGCCCTACCGCCAGCAGTCGCAGGGTCTTCATGCGCTTACTCCTGCATCACGACGGGCACGGAGGCATCCACCGCGTCGGCTACCTGCAGCGCATCCCAGTTGGTCAGGCGCACACAGCCATGGGACTCGGTCTTGCCCACGTGGCCAGGCTCGGGCGTGCCGTGCAGACCGTAATGCGGTTTGGAAATGTCGATCCAGACCACGCCGACCGGATTGTTCGGGCCCGGCGGCAGCACCGCCTTGCTGTCGCCGGCCTTGGCGTCCCAGAACAACTTGGGGTTGTAGTGGAAGGTCGGATCGCGCGAGATGCCGAGGATCTTCCATTTGCCAATCGGCAGCGGGTCATGTTTGCTGCCCGACGACACGGGGAACTGTGCATAGACCTTGCCATCGGCATCGAACAACCGGAGCGTCGAGTCGGATTTGTCGATCACCAGCTTGCTGGCTTTGGCCAGCGGGGTGACCGCGATGTTCGGTACCTGGATCACGCTGCCGGCCTTGCCCAGGTCCACACCGGGATTGAGCGCCTTCAGCAGGTCGGGCGAGGCGTGGAAGCGTTCGCCCAGTGCTTCTTCCACGGAGCCGAAGCCCAGCGATGTCAGCTTGGCCTGTTCGGCCGGCCCCTTCGGCACGGGCTGGAACGGGCCGGCCACATCCTCGGCGGTCAGCGTGTAGCGCACCAGCGGCGGGGCGCTGTCCGGCTGCAGGGCCTTCCAGGTCGCATCGTCCAGTTCACCGGTCACCTTGATCCCGCGGGCGGCCTGGAAGCCGGACACGGCCCGCTTCTGGTTGGAACCCACTTCGCCATCGATCTGCCCCGGAGAGAAGTGGGCGCGGTCAAGCAGCACCTGGGCATGCAGGTCCGAGCGCGGCCCGGTGGCCAGCGGCGTGTCGGCCGTGGCGGTAGCCGGTGTCGCGGCCGGTGCCGTCTGGGCGACCGCCCAGACAGGGGCGGCAAGCGCCAGGGCGAGGGCGGACATGCGGGCGATCTGGTGCAGGCGAGGGGTCATCGGACATTCCAGGAGAGACGTGCTTCCACCATGCCTGCCGGGCATGCGCAGTGGCCGTGAAAAGCCTGACGCGCGGCTGAGTGTGGGCACCGGCCCGGCCAATGTGTCCGCTACGTGAACCCATTCACCCCTCAACACGCCCACGGATCAAGGCCGCCCAGGGAAGGCCGATACCAGTGCACCCCCCACGTTTGGAAGTTGTCATGGATTATTTGCGGAACGTCAGCGTCGTCTGGCGGCTTGGCCTGGGCTTCGGTCTGTTGCTGCTGCTGGTGGCTGCGGTCGTCGCCATCGGCGCGACCGGCAGCGCGGAACAGAAACAGTCGATGCAGCAGGTGGTCGAGGTCAATGTGGCCAAGGTCCGGCTGCTGTCGGAAATGCTCGATGCCAACAACCAGATGATGGTGGTGCGGCGCGAGATGCTGATCCGCCAGGGCGACCGCCTGGCCGATGACGAAGTGCGCATCGCCGACCTGGTGAAGCGTTACGAGGCCAGCTGGACTGCCTATCAGGCGTTGCCCACCAATGCTGACGACAAGGCGATCGGCGACGCCATCGCAGCGGCCCGCGCGGTCGCGCGCCCGCTCAACAAGCAGATGAGCGAACAGCTCAAGCTGGGCGATTTCGCCGGTGCCACCGCGTTGACGCTGGGCGCCGTGCAGGAAGCTGCCAACGCTTGGAACAAAGCCCTCGGCGATGGGGTGAGCTACGAAGAAACGCAGAGCCGCCAGGCTGCCGCCGAGGCGATCCGGCTGGGTGAGCGCACGTTCCTGCAGTTGCTGGTGCTGGGCGCGATCGCGCTGGTGGTCGGCATCACGGCCTCGGTGTTGATCGGGCGCAGCTTGACTGGTCCGCTGGCACGCGCCGTCGGTCTGGCGACCCGCATGGCCAAGGGCGACCTGGAGCAGGACTTCCGCCTGGGCGGCCGCGACGAGATCACCCAGTTGGGCAACGCCATGGCCACGGTCCGCCAGACCGTCCAGGGCGCGATCACTGCCCAGCTGGACATGGCCCGCCAGCATGAAGCCGGCGCCATCAGCTACCGCATGGACGAAGCCGCCTTCCCCGGCGATTTCGGACGCATGATCCGCGCCACCAACGAGCTCGTCGGGTCACACGTGGCCGTCGAGTTCCACATGGTCGAGGTGATGCAGCGCTATGCGATCGGCGACCTGAGCCGCGATCTGGACACCTATCCAGGTGAAAAGGCGGTATTGACCACCACCATGGCGACCGTCAAGGACAGCCTGATGGCGATCAACCAGCAGATCGAGACGCTGGCGTCGGCTGCACGTGCGGGCGACTTCTCGGTGCGTGGTACCGAGCAGAGCTTCCAGTTCCAGTTCCGCGCGATGGTCGCCCAGTTGAACGGGATGATGGCCAGCTCGCAGAGCAGCATCGCCGACCTGTCGCAGGTGCTGCGCGCGATCTCCACGGGCGATCTGACCTCGCGCATGGATGGCCACTACGAAGGTGTGTTCGCGCAGATGCGCGACGATGCCACGGTAACCGCTGTGCAGCTGACCGGCATCGTGCAGCAGATCCAGGGTGCAGCCGGCAGCATCAACGATGCCGCACAGGAACTGGCCGCAGGCCACAGCGACCTGTCGCGCCGCACCGAGCAGCAGGCGGCCAATCTGGAAGAGGCCGCTGCCTCGATGGAAGAGCTGACCTCCACGGTCCGCCAGAACGCCGAGCTGGCCAACCAGGCCGACCACGAAGCCCATGCGGCCGGTGCCGCGGTCAAGGCAACCGAGCAGGCCATCGCGCAGATGGCAGCCGTCATGAGCGAGATCGACCAGTCTTCGGCGCGCATCTCCGAGATCTCCTCGGTGATCGATGGCATCGCGTTCCAGACCAATATCCTGGCCTTGAACGCGGCGGTGGAAGCGGCCCGTGCCGGTGAGAACGGGCGCGGTTTCGCGGTCGTGGCGACCGAGGTGCGCACGCTGGCGCAGCGTGCCGGTACGGCGGCCAAGGAGATCAAGGACCTGATCGACGAGTCCAGCAGCAAGGTCAAGACCGGACTGAGCGTGACCGTGCAGTCCGAAGCGGCGATCGCCCGCCTGACCCAGGCCAGCTCGCGCACCAATCAGCTGATGAGCGACATCGCCGCCGCGACCAAGGAACAGGCCGCCGGCATCGAGCAGGTCAACCAGGTGGTCGTGCAGATGGACCAGGTGACCCAGCAGAACGCGGCGCTCGTGGAAGAAGCCACCGCTGCCAGCCGCGCGCTGGAAGAACAGGCGTATGCACTGACCGAATCGGTGGCGGTGTTCAAGCTGGACAACAGCGCGGCAAGCCTGCGTCGCCCGGCGGCATTGCAGGCAGCATGACGACACGTGTGCGCTGAGTAATACAGAAAAGCCCCGCTTCGGCGGGGCTTTTTCATGCCGATCGGGCTGGCCGACGCAGCGGCGCGCCCGCTCAGTCCTCGTTCTCTTCCGCTGCTTCGCGGCCCTGCTGGCGGATCAGCGCTTCTTCGCGCGCATCGTTGATGGCATGGCGGACGCCATCCAGATCGATGGTGCTCTCATCCTGCTCGAATTCACCGGTCAGTACGCTGTCCGGCAGCAGATCGCCAGCCTCGAACAGCGCCCACATCTCCTCGCCGTACCAGGTCTCCAGCAGCTCCGGTGCCCAGCGGCCCAGATACGCGGTGAGGTTGTTGACGTCGCGCAGCAGCATCGTGCGTGCGGCATTGTTGCCCGCCGCACTGACCACCTGCGGGAAATCGATCACCACCGGGCCTTCCGGGCCGACCAGCACGTTGTACGGCGACAGATCGCCGTGGATCAGACCGCAGCACAGCATGCGCACCACCTGGCGGACCAGGATCTGGTGGAACTCGCGCGCCTGTTCCGGGCTGAGTTCAACCTCGCCCAGGCGCGCGGCGGAATAGCCTTCAGCATCGGTGACCAGCTCCATCACCAGCACGCCGTGGAAGTAGCCATACGGCTCGGGCACGCGCACGCCGGCATCGCGCAGCTGGTACAGCGCATCGACCTCGGTGTTCTTCCAGGCTGCTTCCTGCTGCTTGCGGCCGTAGTTGCTGGCCTTGCCCACGGCGCGCGCTTCGCGGCTGCCACGGACCTTGCGGCCTTCCTGGTACTGCACGCGCTGCTGGAAGCTGCGCTGGGCCATGTCCTTGTAGACCTTCGCGCAGCGCACATCGTCGCCGCTGCGGACCACGTATACCGCTGCTTCCTTGCCGCTCTTGAGCGGGCGGAGCACTTCATCGATCACGCCGTCGTCGATCAGCGCCTGCAAGCCTTGGGGGGTCTTCACGGTATCTCGGGAATCGGCTGGCGCGGGGCCTGCCCTGGAGGGGGAGGGATTTTCGCATCTTCGGGCCGATGGAGCCATCGACACGGCGCCCGGCGGTCGGGTTGTTCAGCTGCGTGCACGCAGGCGCCCGCTTGAAATCTGCTTCACATCCGCGCGGCAGGCTGGGGTCACTTCCCAAGGAGTGCCACCCATGATGCTGTCCCTGCTGCGCCGCACCGGTGCCGTTCTGGCCCTGCTGCTGGCTGTCCCCGCACTGCATGCCCGCCCCGCGGCATCCGATACGGTGCTGATCGTGGTCAGCGGCGAAGGCCGTGATCACGGCAAGACCCGCCCCGGTTTCGAGATGGACGAGTTTGCCCAGGCCTACCTGATCTTCCGCGACAACGGCCTGGCCGTGCAGGTGGCCAGCCCACGCGGCGGGCCGGTGGAGGCCGACAAGTTCGACCCGAAGGAGCCCTTCAACGCGCGCGTGCTGGCCGATCCGGCGGCGATCGCGCTGCTGGCCGATACCCGCGCCACCTCGACCCTGCGTGCGGCCGACTATGCGGCGGTCTACGTGGTTGGCGGCAAGGGCGCCATGTTCGATCTGCCGACCGATGCGGCGCTGCGCGGCCTGCTCGGTACGCTGCACGACGGCGGCGCCGTGGTCGCCGCCGTCTGCCACGGTCCGGCCGCGCTGGTGGATGTACGGCTGACGGACGGATCACTGCTGGTCGCAGGTCGCCGCATGACCGGTTTCACCAATGCGGAGGAGGGCGTGTTCGGCAAGCGCTGGGCCAAGGAGTTCCCGTTCCTGCTGGAAACCGCGCTGCGCGAACGCGGTGCGCGCTGGGAGCAGGCGCCGCTGATGATGCCCAAGCTGGTGGTGGACGGGCGTCTGATCACCGGACAGAACCCGTACTCCACGCCGGCGGTCGCCGAGGCGATCGTACGTGCCACCGGTCGCACCCCGGTCGCCCGTACCCCCTGGCGTGATGAGGCCAGCATGACGCTTGTGCAGCGCCTGCTCGACGGTGAAGGGGAGGCGGTCAAGCGCGAGCTGGCCAGCGACCGCACCGGCTATCACGACCAGTTGATCGGCGTGCTCGGCTACTACCAGCTGCAGGCCGCGCAGGACGATGCGGCCGTGCGGGACGCCCTGGCGATCATGCAGCTGGCGGCGCCGTACATGAGCGAGCCGCAGCTGCCGCTGGGCATCGCGCAGGCGCACTGGCGGCTGGGCGAGGTGGAGCAGGCGCGCAGCGTGCTCGGCAAACTGCTGGAAACGCACCCTGACATGGCCGAAGCTAAGCAGCTCAAGGACACGATCGAAGGCTGACGCCATGCATGACGGCCTGCACATCCTGGTCATCGAGGACAACCCGGCGCTGCGCGCCGGCATGGCCACGCTGCTGGAGGCGCGCGGCCATCGCGTGGCCTTCGCCGCCGATGGGCTCAGCGGCCTGCAGATGGCGCTGGACGCGCCGCCGGACGTGCTGGTGCTGGACCTGACTCTGCCGGGTATGGACGGTCTGGGTGTGTGCAGCCATCTGCGCGAGCGGGCCGACCGCCACATCCCGATCCTGATGCTGACCGCACGTGACACACTCGGCGACAAACTGATCGGCTTCCAGGCCGGTGCCGATGACTATCTGGTCAAGCCGTTCGCCGGTGAGGAACTGCTGGCGCGGTGCCTGGCGCTGGCGCACCGGCATGAGCGGCGCGAGGGTCACGTGCTGCGCATCGGCTCGCTGCATATCGATCGCCGCCGCGGCAGCGCGACTCGCCGCAGCCAGGTGCTTGAGCTGCCGCAGACCGCGTATCGCCTGCTGGTGCTGCTGGCCGAGGCATGGCCGCGCACGGTGACCCGCAGCGAGCTGATCCGTCGTCTGTGGGGCGATGAAGCGCCACCGTCGGATCCGCTGCGCTCGCACCTGTACCTGCTGCGCCAGGCCCTGGACAAACCGTTCGATCGGCCCATGCTCAAGACCGTGCACGATGTCGGCTTCAAGCTGGAGGCCGACGCATGACGACGCGTGTGCATCGCCTGCGCAACCGGTTGATGCTGGCCTTCGCGGTGTTCGCACTGGCGGTGGCCAGCCTGTTCTGCCTGTACGTGGCGGTGTTCGTGTACAGCGTGGAGGATCGCTTCTTCGATGCGATGCTCGAACAGGAAGCGCATCAGCAGCTGGATCAGCGGGCCGCGGGTGGTATCTGGTCGGCGCCGCGCAACGCGTTCATGACCGTGCACGAAAGCAGTGCCACGTTCCCGGCCGATCTGAAAACCGCGTTCGATGCCGAGCCGTGGCGCCACGAGTTCGCTGGCACGCAGGGGCGGCACTATCACCTGCGCGCACTGCAGCCGGTCGGCGCCGGTACACCGGGATGGCTGGTCGCCGAGGTCAGCGAGCAGCTGGTGGTGCGGCCGATGCGCGGCCAGATTCTGGGGCTGTTGGCCTGGTCCGGGCTGGCCGTGGTGGTCGTTGCCGTGCTGGCCGGTGCGTGGCTGGCACGACGCACCACGCGTCCCTTGTCCAAGCTGGCCGCACTGGTCGATGGGATGGCGCCTGATCGACTGCCCGTCGGGTTCGCGGCCGAGTTCCCCGATGATGAAATCGGCGTGCTCGCCCGGGGGCTGGACAACCTGACCGGGCGGGTGCGTGCTTTTGTTGCCCGCGAACATGCCTTTACCCGGGATGCCAGCCATGAGCTGCGCACCCCCTTGGCGGTAATCCGCAGCGCGACCGAACAGCTGGCCAACGAACCGGAGCTGTCTGTGGCCGGACGGTTGCAGCTGGCGCATGTGCAGCACTCGGCGCGTCAGCTCGAACAAACGGTGATCACCCTGCTTACCCTGGCCCGCGAAGAGAGCCTTGAGCAGGACGCGCTGCCACTGGCGGTGCTGCCGGTACTGGAAGAGGTAGTAGTCGAGCAGGCCGCGCTGCTGGACGGCAAGCCGGTGCAGGTGCGTGTCGAGGTACCCGGCAACGTGCGCCTGACGGTGCCCGGGCCGGTGCTGCACATGCTGCTGGCCAATCTGGTCGGCAATGCGTTCGCGCACACGCGGGCAGGTGAGGTGCACATCGATGTCGCGGCCGGACGGCTGCGCATCCGCAACACCGCACCGGCCGGTGACCCTGACACGATCGTGCGGCCTTTCGCCAAAGGCGAAGGCAGTGCCGGCTTTGGGCTCGGCCTGGCGATCGTGTACCGGCTGTGCGACCGCTTCGCCATCGACCTGCGCATCGAGGGAACCGAGCACGCCACGGTGGCCAGTTTCAGCGTGCACTGAAGCGGGGCGGTCCTCGCACCACATCCGCCCACTGCCACGCCCGCTTCCGTCCACCGCCAAAGTGCGCGATGCTCTGCTGAACGGGGAGGGGCGCATGGGGAACAGGGACGAGGGCATCGCGACGGCCGCTGGCGGCGAGTCGCAGACACCAGCGGCGGATCAGACGCCGACCGACTGGTCGTTGCTGCCGGTCACGCATGGCAACGAAGACTCGATGGTCGCGGTGATCTGGCGCCTGCTGCGCCAGGAGCCGGCGTTGATGGTGAGCGCGGGCTACGTGTTCCTGTCCGCGCTGGGGCTGTGGTCGAGCTATTTCTTCTACTTCAAGTTCCGGCTGTCGATCCTGGATTACCTGCAGGTCAGCGACTTCCTGGTCGCCGGTCTGCGCGATCCGGCCTATGTGCTGATCCTGCTGCTGGGCGCACTGCTGGCGGTGCTGCTGGGCTGGCCGGAAACACTGAGGCGGCGCAACCCGGCCAAAGTCGCACGCCTGCGTGCGCGGCATTGGGGATGGCGGATGCTGTTCTCCGAATCGCCGTGGATGAACTGGGAGTTTTCCGGGCTGCGCCCCCTGACCGGCATGTGCATGGGGGTGGTCTGTTTCATGGCCATCGGCGCCGCACTGTATGCGTTGAACAAGGCCGAAGCCATCCGGGATGGCAACGGAGGCACGCCGGTCCAGGTGATGCTCAACGGTGATAGCGCCACCTTGCCCGGCACTGCGAAGCTGCTGGGCTCCAGCAGCGCGTTCGTGTTCCTGTGGTGGCCGGCGCAGCGGCGTGCGGAAGCCGTGCCGATCGGCTCGATCCGGCGGCTGCAGTCGATGGCCGTCCCCATGAAGCCGGCGCCGGCGCCGGTGCCCAAACAGGCCCCGGCGCCACCCGCGCCCCGCTGAGATCAGCACGGCGCACCGCGCACGGCTCAGGCGAGCGTGCGCACCTTGGGTTCACGCGCCCACTGGCGGGTGGCCGCCGCAGCCAGGAAGGCCTTGGCGTCCTCCGCCTCGACCACGCCAGCATCGTTGCCGACCCGGGCAATCTTCAGCAGCGCCTGTGCACCGTCATCGGCAGCGATCGCCTTCAGATGGGCCCAGGCGTCGCTGACGAAATCGATCGCGGCCGATTCCCTGCTCAGCTTCTTGGCGGCATCACTGCTCAGCACCACGGCGACCGCATCGAAAACCACCGAGGGCGTGCCCGCCAGCTGGCCATCAGCGGCCAGCGTCTTGCCGTCACTGAGCTTGGCGCCACCGATCTTGGGCGCGACCAGCTTGACGCTGGCCCCGGCCTTGTCGGCCGCCTTGCGCAGGTTGGCGATCAAGGCTGCATCGGAGCCCTCGTCGAACAGGATGCCGATGCAGCGGCCTTTGAGCAGGTCCTTGGTGCGGCCGATGATGCGCACCTCCGGTGCCTTCGGGAAATCCTGTGCCGGGGTCTGCGTGGCGGCCGGCTCGGGCAGCGCGGGCATCGCCAGGCCGTCGGCCACGCGCTTGGCCAGTGCATCGTCGATGTTGCGCAGGTGACTCACGGTGCGTTCGCGCACCTTGACCGTCTCCACCTTGGAGAGCTCGAACACCAGCGCCGAAGCCAGATGCGCCTGCTCCGGTGCCTCCAGGCTGCGGAAGAACATGCGGGCCTGGCTGTAGTGATCGGCGAAGCTCTCCGCGCGCACGCGGCCCTTGCGGCCGTCATCCGGCGCGGTGGCGTGACTGGGGAAGCCGTCGACGCTCTCACGCGGGCTGTCGCCCTGCAGCGAACTCGGATCGTAGGCGACCCGTCCCTTCGGGATGTTCATCTGCATGTGGCCGTCGCGCTGGTGGTTGGCGAACGGGCACTTGGGCGCGTTGACGGGGATCTGGTGGAAATTCGGCCCGCCCAGTCGGCTGAGCTGGGTATCCAGATACGAGAACAGGCGACCCTGCAGCAGCGGATCGTTGCTGAAGTCGATGCCCGGCGGCACGTTGGCCGGGCAGTAGGCGACCTGCTCGGTCTCGGCGAAGAAGTTGTCCGGCCAGCGGTCCAGCACCATGCGCCCGATCACGGTCAGCGGCACCAGCGACTCAGGAATGATCTTGGTCGAATCCAGGTGATCGAACGGGAAGGCGTCGGCCTGTTCTTCAGTGAACAGCTGCACGGCCAGCTCCCACTCGGGGAAGTCGCCGGCGGTGATCGCCTCGAACAGATCGCGGCGGTGGAAGTCGTTGTCCGCGCTCTGCAGCTTGACCGCCTCGTCCCACACCGTGGACTGGATGCCCAGCTTCGGTCGCCAATGGAATTTGACGAAGGTCGATTCGCCGGCATCGTTGATCAGCCGGAAGCTGTGGATGCCGAAGCCCTCGATGGTGCGCAGCGAGCGCGGGATCGTGCGGTCGCTCATCGCCCACATGATCATGTGCATCGACTCGGGCATCAGCGAGACGAAATCCCAGAAGGTGTCGTGCGCGCTCGCCGCCTGCGGGAAGGCACGGTCCGGCTCCATCTTCACCGCATGGATCAGGTCGGGGAACTTGATCGCGTCCTGGATGAAGAACACCGGGATGTTGTTGCCGACCAGATCCCAGTTGCCTTCCTTGGTGTAGAACTTGACCGCGAAGCCGCGCACATCGCGCGGGGTATCCACCGAACCGGCGCCGCCAGCCACGGTGGAGAAGCGGGTGAACAACGGCGTGCGCACACCGACTTCACTGAGGATACGGGCGCGGGTGTACTCGCCGAGCGAGCGGGTCAGCTCGAAGTAGCCATGGGCGGCGCTGCCGCGCGCATGCACGATGCGTTCGGGGATGCGCTCATGATCGAAGTGGGTGATCTTCTCGCGCAGGATGAAGTCTTCCAGCAGCGTCGGCCCGCGCGGGGTGGCGCGCAGCGAGTTCTGGTTGTCACCGACCGGGATGCCCTGGTTGGTGGTCAGCACGGGATGGCCATTGCCTGCACGCTGGTGCAGTTCATCCCCTTCGCCACGGACATCGGTGGCGGGTGCAGGGGCGTTCTTCGTGCTTTTCTTGCTGGCGGCCATGAGGCGACTCCGGGAGCTGGCGGGAAGGGGGATCGATTCACACTGGCGGCCGGGGCGTTAATCGAGGGTGCGAAAAGGCGGCGCCGCTTGCACCCGCGCTTCACATGTGGCGCTTCGGCGCTGGGTCGGCGGCGCCCGGGCGGGTATCCTTGATGGCGTGTCCTTCTGTCTTTCCCCGCCGCATGCGCGTTGAACCTGCCGACATCGAAGCCCTGTTTGATGCGATCCCGGACGTCCTGTTCTTCATGAAGGACTGCGACGGGCGCTACACACACATCAACCAGACCATGTTGCGTCGGCTGGGGCTGAAATCCCGCAAGGACGTGATCGGGCGCACCGCAGCGGAGATCTACCCGACCGGGCTGGGTGCCGATTACGCCACCCAGGACGAGCAGGTGCTGGCCGGCAAGGTCATCGAGAACCTGATGGAGCTGCACCTGTTCGCCAACCGCGAGCCGGGGTGGTGCCTGACCTGCAAGCGGCCGCTGGTGGTGGACGGGCAGATCCGCGGGCTGATCGGGATCTCGCGCGATCTGGGCCAGAAGGACAGCCTGGGCACGCAGTACGAACAGCTCCGCCTCGCGCTGGCGCATCTGAATGCGCATTACGCCGAGAACGTGCGCATGCAGACCCTGCTCGACATCACCGGGTTCTCGCTGTCCAAACTGGAGCGCACCTTCCGCAAGGTGTTCCAGATGACCCCGCAGCAGGTGCTGACCCGGCTGCGCATCCAGATGGCGGTGCATCTGCTGCATGGCCCGGACAGCATCGCCAGCATCGGCCAGGCCTGCGGCTTTACCGACCAGAGCGCGTTCACCCGCAAGTTCAAGGCCGAGGTCGGGCTGTCGCCACGGGCCTACCGCGCCCAGATCAGCGAGCGCGCGGCCGCCTGAGGCGGGGTGGGGCTTGTGGCCTATGCCGTCGCGCGGCCGACAGGGTATGGTGTCGCACTTGTTGCCCGCCAATCGATTCCGATGCCCGCATCCCAGACTCCGGCTTCCGCCACTCCGCCCGCCGCTGCCCGCCTCGGGCACGCGCTCAAGCCCCGCCAGCTGATCATGATGGGCCTGGGCAGCGCGATCGGCGCTGGCCTGTTCCTCGGCTCCGGGGTGGGCGTCCAGGCCGCCGGACCGGCGGTGCTGCTGTCGTATCTGGTCGCCGGCGCGCTGGTGATCATCGTGATGAACGCGCTCGGCGAAATGGCCGCGGCCAAGCCGACCAGCGGCGCGTTCTCGGTCTACGCCGCCGACGCCATGGGTGCCACCGCCGGTGCCACGGTCGGCTGGCTGTGGTGGGTACAGCTGGTAATCGTCATCGCCGCCGAGGCGGTGGGGGCCGCTGGGCTGCTGGCGACGGTCTGGCCGGCGATCCCGGTCCCGATGGCCGCGCTGGCCTTCATGCTGTTCTTCACGGCGATCAACCTGCTCGGGGTGAAGAACTTCGGCGAGTTCGAATTCTGGTTCGCGATCCTCAAAGTGGCTGCGATCATCGGCTTCATCCTGATCGGCGTGGCCCTGCTGATGGGCTGGCTGCCGGACGTGGCCTCGCCGGGCCTGCGCAATTTCACCGAGCACGGTGGCTTCATGCCCAAGGGCCTGGCCGGGATCGGCGCGGCGCTGCTGGTGGTGGTGTTCGCCTTCGGGGGTACCGAGATCGTGGCGGTGGCTGCGGCCGAGACCGAAGATCCCGAGCGCAGCATCGCCCGCGCGATCCGTACCGTGGCGTGGCGCATCCTGGTGTTCTACATCGGCTCGCTGAGCGTGATCATCGCGGTGGTGCCGTGGACCAGCGAGGCGCTGAAGTCGCCGTTTGCGGCGGTGCTGGAAGCGGCCAAGATTCCGGGCGCGGCGACGGCGATCACGCTGATCGCGGTGATCGCGCTGCTGTCGGCGCTCAATGCGAATCTCTACGGCGCGTCGCGGATGATGTACTCGCTGGCGCAGCGCCGTGAGGCCCCGGCGGTGCTGGGCTGGACCGATCCGCGCCAGGTGCCGATCATTGCGGTGCTGGCCAGTGTGCTGTTCGGTTTTGCGGCGACGGTGATGGAGCTGGTGTTCCCGGACAAGGTGTTGCCGGTGCTGCTCAACATCGTGGGCTCGACGTGTCTGTTGGTGTGGACGATTTCGTTGTTGTCGCAGTTGATTCTGCGCCATCGTGCGAACCGGGATGGGACGCGTCTGCCGTTCCGGATGGCGGGGTATCCGTATCTGACGGTGATCGGGTTGGGGGTGTTGGCGTTGATTTTCGGTCTGCTGCTCTCCGAGTCGCATACGCGGTTGCAGTTCCTGTCGATGGCGGCGCTGACGGCGGTGATTGCGGCGAGCAGTGAGATTGCGCGTCGGGTCCGGGCTGGTCGGGGTAGCTGATTGCCAACTGCTAACAGCCAGCAGCCAGCAGCCAACAGCCGCAGGTTTGAGCCTCCGCTCGCCTGGGCGGGCACGGGTGGGTTGTCGGGACCCGCTGCAAGTACGTCCATGTAAGCTCGTATGCCGCCATCCATGGCGGCATACGGTCCCGCCAACCCACCCGTGCCCACCCTTTGACAGGGGGCTGATGGGCAATGGGAAGTCAAAAGCAGAACGCAGAACGCAGAACGCTGCCGAGCTGGTGTTGCGCTGCTCGCTTCTCGAATCTGGATACTCAGCGCTCAGCGCTCAGCGCTCAGTGCTCAATGCCCGATGCCCGATGCCCGATGCTCGATGCTCGATGCTCGATGCACAGTGTTCGATGTTCAACGCCAACGCCAACGCCAACGCCAACGCAGTTGCTGATGCTGATGCTGATGCTGATGCCCAAGTGATTGACTACAACGCGACGCGACGACGGCATGACCTACTGACGCTCATCTCCGCCGCAGGGCATCTGCGTTTGCTTTTTCATGGGCGACCGACAGACTGTCGAGGGCGGGGGTGTGTGGGTTGGCGGGACCATGAGCGCCATGGATGGCGCGACATGAGCCTCCATGGACGGATTCACGGCGTGTCCCGCGAACCCGCACACCCCTGCCCAGCCTGCAGAATCTGAAGGCGGCTATCCTCCGAGGCGCGCGGAAGCCGGGACGCGGGGAGTCGGTAGCAGCCCATAACAAAAACGGCCCGCTTGCGCGGGCCGTCTGCTGTTGCGTCAGGGTAGGGAGGCTTAGACCTCCACGCCCTCGTCTTCCTTGTACGCATCGACCGGGATGCAGGCGCACATCACGTTCTTGTCGCCGTAGACGTTGTCCACGCGCGCCACCGGCGGCCAGTACTTCTGCTGGCGCAGGCTGGCCAGCGGGAAGGCCGCCAGCTCGCGCGGGTAGGCGTGGGCCCACTCGCTGGCCGAGACCGCCGTGGCGGTGTGCGGGGCGTGCTTGAGCGGGTTGTCCTCGCGGTCCAGACGGCCGTCTTCGATCGCGGCGATTTCCTCGCGGATCTGGATCATCGCGTTGATGAAACGGTCCAGTTCGTGCAGCGATTCGCTCTCGGTCGGTTCCACCATCAGCGTGCCCGCGACCGGGAAGCTCAGGGTCGGGGCGTGGAAGCCGAAATCGATCAGGCGCTTGGCCACGTCCTCGGCGCCGATGCCGGAGGTCTTCTCCAGCGGACGCACGTCCAGGATGCACTCGTGCGCCACCAGGCCGTTGCGGCCGGTGTACAGCGTCTTGAAGTGCGGGGCCAGGCGCTTGGCGATGTAGTTGGCGTTGAGCAGGGCCACCTGGGTTGCCTTGCGCAGGCCGGCGGTGCCCATCAGCGTGATGTACATCCAGCTGATCGGCAGGATCGAGGCGCTGCCGAAGCTGGCCGCGCTGACCATGCCGACATCGCCTTCGCCGCCCAGCACCTTCGGCAGGAACGGGGCGAGGTGCGACTTGACCGCACACGGGCCGACGCCCGGGCCGCCGCCGCCGTGCGGGATGCAGAAGGTCTTGTGCAGGTTCAGGTGCGAGACGTCCGAGCCCCACTTGCCGGGCTTGGCCACGCCGACCAGGGCGTTCATGTTGGCGCCGTCGGTGTACACCTGGCCGCCGTGCTGGTGCACGATCTCGCAGATCTCCACCACCTCTTCCTCGAACACGCCGTGCGTGGACGGGTAGGTGATCATCAGTGCGGCCAGGCGGTCGCTGTACTTCTCCGCATTGATGCGGATGTCGTCCAGGTCGACGTTGCCGTTGGCGTCGGTCTTGGTCACCACGACCTTCATGCCGCACATCTGGGCCGAGGCCGGGTTGGTGCCGTGTGCCGAATCCGGGATCAGGCAGACGTCGCGATGGCCTTCGCCGCGCGAGCGGTGGTAGGCGCGGATCGCCAGCAGGCCGGCGTACTCGCCCTGCGCGCCGGAGTTCGGCTGCAGGCTGACCGCGTCATAGCCGGTGCACTCGACCAGCATCGCTTCCAGGCCGTCGATCAGCTCCTTGTAGCCGGTGGCCTGGTCGGCCGGAGCCAGCGGATGGATGTTGGCGAACTCCGGCCAGGTCACCGGGATCATCTCGGCGGTGGCGTTGAGCTTCATCGTGCAGCTGCCCAGCGGGATCATGGTGCGATCCATCGCCAGGTCCTTGTCCGCCAGCGAACGCAGGTACCGCAGCAGTTCGTGTTCGCTGTGGTGGGTGTTGAACACCGGGTGGGTCAGGAAGTCGCTGGTGCGCACCAGATCGGCCGGCAGCGCATCGGCGGTGGCCGCATCCAGTGCATCCACGTCGACCGTGGCACCGAACAGCTGGCCGAGCGCGACGATGTCGGCGCGGGTCGCGGTTTCATCCAGGCTGATGCCGACTGCATCGCTGTCGATCGCACGCAGGTTGATGCGCGCCGCCGCAGCCTTGGCGTGGATCGCCTTGGCGTCCACATCCTTGACGTGCAGGGTGTCGAAGAAGTGCTCGCCCACGTTGACGCCGGCGCCGCGCAGTGCGGCGGCCAGGATCGCGGCCAGGCGGTGGGTGCGACGGGCGATGCGGGTCAGGCCTTCCGGGCCGTGGTACACGGCGTACATCGAGGCCATCACCGCCAGCAGCACCTGCGCGGTACAGATGTTGGACGTCGCCTTCTCGCGGCGGATGTGCTGCTCGCGGGTCTGCAGGGTCAGGCGGTAGGCGGCATTGCCCTGCGCATCGACCGAGACACCGATCAGGCGGCCCGGCATCGAGCGCTTGTACGCATCGCGGCAGGCCATGAAGGCGGCGTGCGGGCCACCGAAGCCGAACGGCACGCCGAAGCGCTGCGAGTTGCCGACCACGATGTCCGCGCCCCATTCGCCGGGGGCGGCGATCAGGGTCAGTGCGAGCAGATCGGTGGCCACGGCGACCAGGCCGCCGCGCGCGTGGACGGCATCGGCCAGCGCCTTGTAATCGCCGATATGGCCGAAGGTGTCCGGGTACTGCAGCAACACGCCGTAGGCTTCGGCTTCCATCGCCTCGGCCGGGGTGCCCACGCGCAGCACGATGCCCATCGGCTCGGCGCGGGTGCGCAGCAGTTCCAGCGTCTGCGGGTGCACGGCGTCGTGCACGAAGAACGTATCGGACTTGGACTTGGCCGAGCGCTTGGCCAGCGTCATCGCTTCGGCCGCGGCGGTGGCTTCATCGAGCAGCGAGGCGTTGGCGATCTCCATGCCGGTGAGGTCCGCGCACAGCGTCTGGAAGTTGATCAGCGCTTCCATGCGGCCCTGCGAAATCTCGGCCTGGTACGGGGTGTAGGCGGTGTACCACGCCGGGTTTTCCAGCACGTTGCGCAGGATGACGTTCGGGGTCAGCGTGCCGTAGTAGCCCTGGCCGATGAAGGTGCGGAACACCTGGTTCTTGTCGGCGATGGCGCGGATCTTGGCCAGTGCCTGCACTTCGGTCAGCGACTCGGGCAGGTCGAGCGGTGCCGGCGATTTGATCCCGGCCGGGACGATCGCATCGGTCAGCGCGTCCAGCGAGGCATGGCCGACCACGTCGAGCATCTGCGCGATTTCGGCGTCGTTGGGGCCGATGTGGCGTTCGACGAACGCGTGGCTGTGTTCAAGCTCGCGCAGGGAGGGGGTGTTCTGGGACATGGCTGGCATCCGGAAGAGAGGGCACGCACGTTCGGAAGGCGGCCGGGGCCAGGGCGCGTCGCGGGCGACAGCGATCCACCGGACCTTGCGGTCTTCCTGGGTGCCCCTCTGTCCTTTTGCCTGAGAGTTTAAAAGCGCGCATCTGCGTGCTTCGTGCCCCTTCGGCGCCGGCAATGGGCCGGTCTCTCCAGAGTTTTGGTACGGGTGGTATCGGGCCTGAGCGATTACGGGCGTTGCGCCTTCGGCAGCGGGTATCCGCTTCTCCCACCATGTAGCGGGGCGATTATAGCCCAGCGCTTTGACTCGCTGGGCCTTTCCAGCACCTGAATACGGGGGCGCACGGACCCCGGAAACCGCGTCTGGCCATGGTGCCGGGGGCGGCAAAGGCCTATGATCAATGGATCCTCGTATTCATCTGGCGCCGCCCGTTCCGGGCCAGGCGCCCGCCGTGCAGTGCGCATGGCCGCTGACGGAAGCCCGCATGACGCCCGCCTCACCCTCGACCCGCCGTCTGGCCCTGCTGCTTGCAGGCCTGGCGATGTTCGGTCCGTTCTCGATCGACACCATTTTCCCGGCCTTCCTGTTGCTGGGCGAGCGCATGCAGGTGGATCAGGTCGCGGTGCAGCAGACCATCAGCGTCTACCTGCTGTTCTATGGCCTGATGAGCCTGGCGCACGGCCCGCTGTCGGATGCCTTCGGCCGCAAGCGGGTGATCATCGGCGGGCTGGTGTTGTTCATCGGCGCCTCGATCGGCTGTGCGCTGTCGCGGGACATGACCACGTTGCTGGTGTTCCGCGCGTTGCAGGGCGTGACCGCCGGCGTCGGCGTGATCGTCGGCCGCGCGGTGATCCGCGATCTGTACCACGGTGCCGACGCGCAGCGCTTGATGAGCCAGGTCTCGATGATCTTCGGCGTGGCCCCAGCGATCGCCCCGATCATCGGTGGCTGGATCCTGCTCGGCGGCGGCGACTGGCCGCTGATCTTCTGGTTCCTGGTGCTGTTCGGCGTGGTCCTGCTGCTGGCCACGGGCAAGTGGCTGCCGGAAACCCATCCGGTCGAGGCGCGCACGCCACTGTCGATGCGTGAACTGCTGCGCAGCTATGCCCGCATGGGCTCCAACGCGCGCCTGCTGCGGCTGTCGGCCGCCGGTGCGCTGAATTTCTCCGGCATTTTCCTGTACATCGCCTCGGCGCCGGTGCTGGTGATGCAGCACCTCAAGCTGGGCGAGGGCGGTTTTGCCTGGTTGTTCATTCCAACCATCGGCGGCATGACGATGGGCTCGTTCCTGTCCGGTCGGATGGCCGGGCGGATCCTGCCGCAGCGGCAGATCGCGATCGGATTCGGCCTGTGCGCAGTGTCGGCCGTGCTCAACATCACCTACGTGCTGTCCGTGCAGCAGATCGCGCTGCCGTGGGCGGTGATGCCGATCTTCCTGGGCGGCGTGGGCATGGCGCTGATCTTCCCGGTGCTGGCGCTGGCGGTCCTGGACATGTACCCGCACCAGCGCGGCCTGGCGTCTTCGATGCAGATGTTCATCCAGCTGATGATCAACACCGTCGTGGCCGGTGTGGTCTCGCCGATGCTCAGCAGCAGTCCGGTGCATCTGGCGTTGGGCTACATGGGCTTCTTCGCGCTGGGCGGCTCGTTCTGGTACTGGGAGCGCTATTGTGAGCGCCGCCGCGAAGTACTGACACCCATCGAGTAGGCCACGCGGCTGGCGGGTCCATCAGGGCCCGTGCGGTATCCTTTGCCCTTTCATGCAGTCCGGAAGCCCCTGATGTCGACCACCTCCAAACTGCGCCGCGACATCCGCCGGCGCCGTGAAACCCTGGCCGCCAACCGCGAGCAGGCCGCCACCCCGCCGGTCGAGCCGCATGCCGAACTGCGCGACCAGCAACGTACGCTGCTGGCCGGCGTGGTACGCCGCGATGGCGAGTGGGTGCTGGGCATGGATGGGCGTATCGCCGGCCAGACCACCAGCGCGGCACGCGTGCTGGCCTTGATCATGCAGGCCGCCGAACTGCACGAGCGGCAGGGCACGCCGGTCCGGCTGGTGTACTCGGACGCGTTGAAGGATGCCGCGCACGCCGAGGCCAAGGCCGACGGCATGGACTTCGAGCAGTTCAAGACCGAGCTGGCGGCCGCCCTGAAACCCAAGTCGTAGCGCTACGCCACGCGTGGTTGCACCTGCTCCCGGCCCATCGAGGCCGGACGCAGGCCAAAGCGTCAGGGACAAGAAAACCGGCCTTTCGGCCGGTTTTTTCATTGCAGGCTGCGGCCGGGCAGGGCCCGGCCCAACCGGTTACGGTGCCGCGGGCGCCGTCGGTGCGGCCGGGGCGGCAGCCGTGGCCGCCGGTACCTGCCAACCACACATCTGGCCCTGGTTCTGCTGCTTGAGCCATTCGTTGACCGGGGTGAAGTACTCGATCATCGGGCCGGCATCGAGCTTGTCGCCGCCGGTGATTTCCTTCAGCGTGGCCTGCCACGGCTGGCTGGCGCCCTTGCTCAGCATTGCCCAGAACTTCTGGCCGGCTTCCTTGTTGCCGTAGAAGCTGCACTGGTGCAGCGGGCCCTTGTAGCCGGAGGCGTCGCACAGGCCCTTGTAGAACTGGAACTGCAGGATGCGGGCCAGGAAGTAACGGGTGTACGGGGTGTTGCCCGGCACGTGGTACTTGGCACCCGCGTCGAAGAACTCCTCTCCGCGTGCGCTGGCCGGCGCCACACCCTGGTACTTGGCCTTCAGGTCCCACCATGCCTGGTTGTAGTGGTCCGGGGTGATCGAGCCATCGAACACACCCCAGCGCCAGCGGTCGATCATCAGGCCGAACGGCAGGAACGACACGCCGCTCAGGGCCATGCGCATCTGCGCGTTGATGGTCGCCTCGCGGCTTTCCTGCGGGGTGTCGACCAGGCCGATCGAGTTGAGGTACTGCGGCGTCATCGCCAGCACGATGGTGTCGCCGATCGCCTCATGGAAGCCATCGTTGGCACCGCCCTGGAACAACGGCGGCAGCGGGTTGTAGGCCAGGTCGTAATAGATGTGGCCCAGCTCGTGGTAGATGGTGGTGAAGTTTTCTTCGTTCGGCTTGATGCACATCTTGGTGCGCACGTCGCCTTCCATGTTCATGTCCCACGCGCTGGCGTGGCAGACCACATCACGGTCCAGCGGCTTGATGAACTGGGTCTTGTCCCAGTAGGACTTCGGCAGTGCCGGCATGCCGAGCGAGACATAGAAGTCCTGCGCGCGCTCGGTCATCTGCTTGGCGGTGCGCAGTTCGGCTTCACGCTGCGCCTTGTACAACGCTTCCACGTTCGCGCCGCTGCCGGCCTTGGCCAGTGCGCCACTGAGGTTGGTCTGGTACTGCTTTTCCAGTGCGGCGGTGATGTCCAGGTTGCCGGCACCGGGATACGGCTCCAGCTGGTCCCACAGGTTGGACCAGTCCTGCTGCCACATGTTGCCGGTCAGGTGCGCGGCGATCAGGCCGCCATTGACCTCGGCTTTGTCCTTGCCGTACGTGCCGTCCAGCTTGGTGCGGGCATAGCAGTGCAGCTGCTCGTACATCGGCTTGACCTGGTCCCAGAGACGGTCGGTTTCCGGGCCGATCTGGTCGGCGGGCATGTCATAGCCGCTGCGCCACATCTGGCCGGCATCGGCGAAGCCCATTTCCTTGGCGCCTTCATTGACCAGGCTGACGAAGCGTTCGTAATCGGCGCGCATCGGCTTGGTGGTGCCGTGCCAGCCCTGCCAGGCGTCGAGCTGCTTGTCGTAGTCGCGGCTGCGGGCGAGGACCTGTTCCAGATCGCCGAGCTGGCGGCAGGTCTGCGGGTTGGCTTCATCGGTGCAGTATTTGCCGGAGCCGTAGGCGCCTTCCATGCGGCTGGCGATGCGGGTCAGCTCGGAGAGCTTGGCCGGGTCGCGCGGGGCGGGCATGGAGGTCATCAGCTTGAGCAGGTGGATCTGGCGCTTGGTGTCTTCGCTCATGGGCTGGCCGTCGTACTGGCCGGCCTGGGTGATCCAGCCATTGAGGACGGTGAGCCAGCGTTCGTTGGCCTTGGCCGCGACGCGCTCGGAATCGTCGTTGATGTAGGTCGAGGACAGCCACTGGGCCGAGGTCATTTCCGGGTACATGGCTTTGTACTCGGCGTTGACGCGGGCGATGAACTGGTCCGCGGTTTCCTTGGACTGGGTGGTGCCCGTGGCCGGTGCATCGGCGGGGGACGGGTCCTTCTGGCAGGCCGCCAGCGTCAGTGCGGCAGCACTGACTGCCAGGGCCAGCAGGAGCAGGCGGTGGTTCACGGGCACATCCTTGGGTGGTGACAGACCGGCGAAGGCTAGTGAAGCGCCGGGCGCACCGCAAGGGGCAGGGCAGCAGGGTTCGCGTGGGATCGTAGCGCCAACGTCAACGGCGTGGCGTCATTGCATCGTGGTTTGGGTCGGTGCGGGCGGGGTGTCGGGACCCGCCGTGAGCCCATCCATGGGGGCTCGATATGCGCCATCCATGGCGCATAACGGTCCCGCCAACCCACCCACACCGCCCCGTCGACAGTGGGTCGGTGCGCATGGGAACAACAACGGCTCGAGACCAACCCACAGCCGAAGCCATTGTCTTTGCTCGACTATCCGCCGACGGACAGTGTGGGGGCGAGGCAGGCCATACCGTGGCGGGACCGTCGGGCGCCATGGATGGCGCACGTCGAGCCCCCATGGGTGAGAGCGCATTGCTTGCGAGGCACTGCCTCGCATGCGTTCGAACGCACAGCCGCCAGCGGCTGGGCCGGGCCGCGGAGCGGGGTTTACGGCGCGTCCCGCCACGGTATGGCCTGCCTCGCCCAAAACGGAAGAGCGAATAGCTGACAGCAGTGGTCGTTCCGCTTCAAACCTCGCACGACGCAAACAGATCCCGGTCACGTTCATACACCGACGTCTTGACCTGCATCAGTCCGAGTACCGACGGGAACAGATTGTCGTGGTCGGTGTACTTGCCCGCACGCTCCCGCACGCAGGCCAGGTTGAGCCCGCGATTGGCCGCGAAGGACGGCGAGAACCACATCGTCATCGGCACGCGGGTCTGCTCCTGCGGGGCGATCGCATACGGCACGCCGTGCAGATACAAGCCCTTTTCGCCCAGCGATTCACCGTGATCGGAGAGGTAGATCATCGCCGTGTCGTAGTCGTCCATGCCTTTCAGCGTGCCGATCGTGCGCGACAGCAGGTGATCGGTGTACAGCAGCGCATTGTCGTAGCTGTTGGTGATCTGCTCGCGGCTGCACTTGCCCAGGTCCGGCGTGTCGCAGGTCGGCGTGAAGCGACGGAAGCGCGCCGGATAGCGTTCGAAGTAGCTCGGGCCGTGGTTGCCCAGCTGATGCAGCACCACCACGCGGTCGCCCGGTCTGGCGCGCACCTGGGTGGCCAGATCGTCGATCAGGATCTCGTCCATGCAACGCCCGTTGGCGCACAGGGTCGGGTGCCTGGCATCGTCCAGTGCCTGCATTTCCAGACCCTCGCACACGCCCTTGCAGCCGGACTGGTTGTCGCGCCACAAGGTGCTGATGCCCGCGTGGTCCAGCACGTGCAGCAGTGACTGGTGTGCGCGGATCTTCGTTTCGTCGTAGTCATGCCGCCCGTACGGCGAGAACAGGCAGGGCAGGGAGACCTCGGTACTGGTGCCGCAGGAGTGCATGTCCGGGAAGTTGATCACCCCGGCCTGGGCCAGTTCCGGCGTGGTCTGCCTGGCATAGCCGTTGAGGCCCCAGTTCTGCGCGCGTGCGGTCTCGCCCATCACGATCACCAGCAAACGCGGGCGGCCGCCCGCAGCACGTGGAGTCGCTTTGGCATCCATGCCGATCGGCAGCTTGGGAGCGCGCTGGATCGGATTGTCACCACGCAGTGCCTTGGGCAGGCCGAGCAGGAAGTTGCCGGGCGTGGCCAGGTAACGCACCTCGCGCTGGTTGCGCATCAGCGATGACATTTCCTGGAAGGACAGCATCGCCCCGCCGAAGGCGATCAGCGCCGACAGCAGCAGGAAACCGATGCGCCACAGCAGCGCCCTGCCCAGCGTGCGCCGGCGCAGCTGCACGCGCCACAGCAGCAGCATGGGGGCGAGGGCCAACAGCAGCAGCGGCAGGATCAGCGTAGGGGTGATCAGCTCGCCGCTTTCCTTGTGATCGGTCGCCAGCACATTGCGCAGCATGTCCGCATCCAGATAGATGTGGTAACTGCTCATGTAGTGCGCGGCCAGTGCGGTGCCGAGCAGCAGCACACTGATCACGACCTTGGCATTCCAGCGCCAGACCAGCAGGCCCATCAACAGGCTGTGCGCGCCGACCAGGAACAGCAGCAGCGAGAGCGCGAAGCGGATGCTGCCCGGGTGGGTCGCCATCGCGTTGCGCCAGAACAGGCCATTGCAGGCCAGCGCGAAGAACACGCTGGTGAGCACGATCAGGGTCTCGGTCGTGCACTGCGGACGCCACGCACGCAGGGTGGCCAGTGCGGGAAAGCGCGCAACGCGTGGAAGGGTCGCGCTCATGCTGCGTCTTCCTGCGCGATGCCCGGTGCAGCGCTGCGTTCGCGCAACCGGACGCGTTCAACCAGCAGATGCAGGCTCAGCGATACCGCCCAGCAGGTGGCCAGCGTCCACAGGTCGTGCGAGAGAAAGTGGGCACCGCGCAACTGCTGCGAGAACCCGAACAGCCCACCGGCCAGCAGGCCGACCCCAAGGCCACGCCACCGCCACGCCGGGCGCACCATCAGGGCGAAGAAATACAGGCTGATCCAGGCGAAGCCAGCGCTGGAGTGCCCGCCGGGAAAACACACACCGCGCGGCATGCCGGTCGGGCGGATCGAGAACAGGCCGATGAACGGGCGGGTGCCGCCGTAGCGGGCCAGATCCCACGGGCAGTCCATGTTGGTCAGTGACTTGAGCAGCGAGACCAGACCGGTCCCCAGCGCGACCGCCAGCACCAGGTACAGCAGCGGCCAGCGCCATGCGGCCGCGCGCTCACTGCGCCAGGCGTGGGTGCACAGCACGATCGCCGCCAGTGCCGCGGCACTGCTGGCCCATTTGCCGGCGTGATGGATCAGGTGAGTGGTGACCCAAGCGTTCTGCAGCGCCCACTGTTGCCCCTCCAGGCGATACCACTGGTCGGCCAGCCACTGGTCGCCCCCGACGCCCATCAGCACAGCGCTGGCGAGCAGGGTCAACGCCAGCGGAGCCCAGAGGTGGTCGCGGAGGAAGCGCGGCGTGGCGGTCGCCACTGGCGCGGAGGAAACGGCAACGGTGGACGCTGGGAACATGGACAATGGGGCCGGCGGGAGATTCCGGCGCCATGGTCGTCAGCGGGGTGTCGGAGAGCGGTCGGAGCGATGTTGCCCGTCAGTTAAGCGCGACCCATCGTTCAGTCTTCTTCGTCCCGCCCGGTGTCGTTGGCCGTCACTGCGGCATGGCAGTCCGCTCGCCACGCGGTTCCCGGGAACAGCAGCCAGCGGTTGCGGTTGGCGCTGCCGATCTCGATCACCGCCGAGGGATCCACGCACGGGCTGATCGCCTCATCAAGCACCAGCAGCCAGCGCTGTGCTGGCGCCTGCGCCAGCCACGGGCCGGCGGCCTGCCATTGCTGCTCCCATGGCGTCTTGAAGCCGAAATCGGTCACCGGGCGGTCGGCCTGCAGCAGGTTCTGCTCGCGCCAGGCCACTACACCCAGCTCGGCCTCCGGCCCGATCCGTGCGCCCACCCGCTGCATCACGGCGGAGGCGGAGCTGTACGGATCCAGCGTGGGCATCAACACCCAGCCGTACAGATTCCAGAGCAGGAAGGCGGTCGCCACCACCAGTGCGCCCGCGCGCCGTTGGCGCCACCACAGCGCCAAGGCCAGCAGCGCCACGCCGAAGGCGATCAACCAGCCGCCCAGCACGGGCAGCAGTGCATCGGGCATGGCACGTCGGGCCAGCTGGAGGTGCGCCCACGCGCTGCCGCTCCACAGCTGCGTGCCGATGTACAGCGCCGCTGCGCCCAGCACGGCGACATACGCCCACAGCAGCCAGCGCAGCCCGGCCCGGCGCAGCAGCCCGGGCAGCAGCGGTGCGGCGGCCAGGCATAGCGCGGGCAGCATCGGGAAGAGGTACACCTCGCGCTTGCCCGGGCTGGCACTGAAGAATACGAGTACCAGCAGCGCCCAGCCCAGCAACAGCCACCAGCGCCCGTCCAGGCGGTTGAGGCGGCGCCACCACGCGGGGATCAGCGCCGGCAACAGCAGGCTGCCGGGCAGCCACAACGTCGCCATCACCTGCAGGTAGTACCACGCCGGCTTCACGTGGTGCCAGGCGTTCGCGTAGCGGGTGCCGGTCTGCTTGAACAGCAGTTCGCGCGCATACGCGTGCAGGGCGGGGTCGGGCGAGTGCAGCAGCGCCACCCCCAGCGGTGCCAGCCAGACCGCGGTGCCGAGCAGGAAGGCCGGCAGCAGCCACCACAGATCGCGCGCGGTGCCCGGCGGCAGCGCCGTGCCACGGTTGCGCCAGCGCCACAGGGCAAACGGCACCAGCACCAGCAGCGGCAGGAAGCCGACGCCCTTGGTCACCGTGCCCAGCCCGGCGGCGAAGCCGGCCAGCCACAGCACCGGCCGGTTGCGGCGCTCCAGCAGGTGGCGCAGCAGCCCCCACAGCGACAGAGTGGTCATCGCTACCAGCACCATGTCGATCTGGGCCCGTTTGGCCATCAGGCCGAACTGCAGGCAGCTGAACAAGGCGAGCATCGCCCACCAGCCGATGCGTCGGGTCCACAGGCGTCGGCCGAGGTCCCAGGTCAGCCACAGCGTGAGCAGCGCGGCCAGCAGCGAGGGCACCAGAAAGGCGAGGGCCCAGCCGTCGAACAGCTGATGGCTGGCCGCCTGCATCCACATGAAGACCGGCGGCTTTTCCGCATACAGCTCGCTGCCACGGTGTGGCAGCAGCCACTGGCCGGACGCGACCATGGCCCGTGCTGCGAGCACGAAACGCGGTTCATCGGGCGGGGAGGGCTGGCGCAGGCCGATGCCGGCGGCCAGTGCCAGCAGCAGAGCGAGGCAGACCAGCACACGCGGCCACCGCCGCAGGAAGAAGGAGTCGGGCACGCGCAGGCTCGTCGGCAAAACAGCCACTGTCTCCCCGACAGCGTAGGAAAAGCGTCGTAAACCACCCCATTGCGACCGGATTCCGACACGGTTGCCGCTACCATGCGCTCAACCGGTCAAGAGAGTCTCCCATGCGGCTGCTGGTCATTGAAGACAACCGTCAGCTGGTTGCCAATCTATTCGATTATTTCGAGTCGCGGGGCCATGTGCTCGATGTCGCGCCCGACGGCGTGACCGGCCTGCACCTGGCCGTGTCGCAGCCTTATGACGCGCTGATCCTGGATTGGATGCTGCCGCGCATGGAAGGCCCGGAAGTGCTGCGCCGGCTGCGTGCCGACCACGGTTCGGAAGTGCCGGTGATCATGCTCACCGCGCGCGATGAGCTGCCGGACAAGATCGCCGGCTTCCGTGCGGGCGCCGATGATTACCTGACCAAGCCGTTCGCACTGCCCGAGCTGGAAGTGCGCCTGGAAGCATTGATGGTGCGGGCCAAGGGACGCAACCCGCGCAAGGTGCTGGAAGTGGCCGATCTCAAGCTGGATCTTGCCACGCTGGAGGCGCATCGCGACGGCAAGGTGCTGCACCTGTACCCGGCCTGCCGCAAGCTGTTGGAAGTGCTGATGCGGGCCAGCCCGGGCGCGGTGACCCGCCAGCAGCTGGAGTTCGCGCTGTGGGGCGACGAGTTGCCTGATGGCGATCTGCTGCGCTCGCATGTCTACGAGCTGCGTCGCAGCGTGGATGGCCCGTTCCAGCAGAAGTTGATCCACACGTTGCCACGGGTCGGCTACCGTTTGGGCGTGTCGGCCGCGGACGGTGCAGATGACGCGGCATAAGCGCACGCCAACGCCAGCGCCGATGCACCGGCGCATGGTCTGGTGGTTGCTGGGCTACCTGGCGCTGATCTCGCTGGCGGTATTCAGTGTCGGCAACTACGTGCATGAACATGCCGAGCACTCGGCGTGGCGCGCCCTGCTCAACTCCGAGCTGGACAGCATCGTCAACCACATCGAGCACGAGCCGCACTATCGCTGGCAGGATTCGGACACGCTGCGGTTGTTCTACCTCAACGGCAGCCCGACGGTGCCGGAAAGCCTGCGCACCCTGCATCCCGGGCTGCACGACGGCGTGGAGGTCACCGGTCGTGCCAGCGCCGTGATGGTCCGGGAGACCACGCAGCTGGGGCGGCTGGCGCTGGTGCTGGACATCAACGACTTCCATGAGCTGGAACAGTTCGCCACGCGCTGGGTGCTGCTGGCCGGCGTGCTGATGATCATCGTCACCGTGCTGATGGCGTCCTTCGGCGTCGGTCGTCTGGTACGGCCGCTGAGCTCGCTGGCCAAACGCATCGACGACCTGCACCCTGGGGTGCCCGGGCAGCGGGTGGAGGTGGACCCGCGCGCCAGCTCCGAGCTGTACGTGATCGCCAATGCGTTGAACGACTATCTGGCGCGCAACGAGCAGTTCGTCGAACGCGAGCGGATCTTCATCAGCACGGCCAGCCATGAACTGCGCACGCCGATCGCGGTGATCACCGGGGCTGCCGAGCTTGCGCTGGGCCAGCCGGAGATCCCCGACCGCGCGCGACAGCAGATGCAGCGTGTGCATCGCACGGCCCAAGGCGTGGAGCAGCTGATCCAGCTGCTGCTGGTGCTGGCGCGCGACCCGGCACGACTGGCAGCACTCGGCGAGCGCATTCCGCTCGATCTGCTGGTGCCGGACATCATTGAAGACCATCGTCACCTGATGGGCGACAAGGACCTGCGCATCGAGATCGATGGTCTGGCACGGGTGGATATCGTCGCGCCACTGGGCGTGGTCCAGGCGGCGATCGGCAATCTGCTGCGCAACGCCATCGAGAACAGCGGCCGCGGCACCATCCACATCCAGGTGTCCGATCAGGCGGTGGTGACCCTGCAGGATCCCGGGTTGGGCATGAGTCCGGAAGAAATCGCCGCCGTGCACGCGCGCATGGCACGAGGTGACCGCAATGAGCAGAGCGGAATCGGGCTGGAGCTGATCGCCCGGCTCTGTGAACACCTGGGCTGGGCGCTGCAGATCGCACCCTGCGTGCCACGCGGAACCTGTGTGATTCTCGATCTCGGTGCCTCGTTGCCGGAGGCCAACGCGCGTCCGTCGCTGCCTGAGACGTAATCAGCCCGCGCGCTGCGCTGCAAAGTGTGGCGTCGTGAAGACAATGTTAAGCTCCGGAGGCGCCGCTCTATGCGGCGCTTTTTTTTATCCCTTCGATCGACAGAGGATGGCGTGATGCCGACCGAACCCAGTACTGCCCTGATCACCAACGACATTGTCGGCCTCGGCCTGATCGCCGCCACCCTGGCCGTGATCTTCTGGGCCGCCAGCGGCCCGACCCCGATCCTCAAGAAAATTTTCGCGTGGGTGCCGGCCCTGCTGCTGTGCTACTTCATCCCGGCCATCTACAACACGGCCGGCCTCATCGACGGCCACAACACCTCGCTCTACAACCCGATCGCGCGTGACGTGCTGCTGCCCGCCGCGCTGGTGCTGCTGACGCTCTCGATCGATCTGAAAGGCATCCTGAAGCTGGGCCCGAAGCTGCTGGTGATGTTCTGCGCCGGCACGCTGGGCATCGTTCTCGGTGCGATCGTGTCGTTCCAGGCGATGTCCTGGATCCACCCGGCCACGGTGGCTGGCGATACCTGGAAGGGCATGGCCGCGTTGGCCGGCAGCTGGATCGGCGGCGGTGCCAACATGGTGGCGATGCGTGAAGTGTTCGGCACGGATGCGACCACCTTCGGCCAGTTCGCCGTGGTCGATGTGGCCTGCGCGAGCCTGTGGATGGCGGTGCTTCTGTTCCTGGCCAACCGCGCCCAGCAGATCGACACGCGCAATGGCGCCGATACCCGCGCCATCGATGAGATGAAGGCGCGGATTTCCGCCTACGAGGCGCAGAACGCGCGGATCCCCAGCCTGACCGACCTGATGGTGATCGTCGGCGTGGCGCTGGGCGGCGTCGGCCTGGCGCATGCCATCGCGGCGCCGCTGAGCGGCTGGTTCAAAGCCAATGTGAGCTGGGCCAGTCAGTTCAGCCTGGACAGCGCGTTCGTCTGGGTGGTGCTGTTGTCCACGGCGCTCGGCCTGGGCCTGAGCTTCACCCGTGCGCGGCGCCTGGAGTCGGCCGGTGCCTCGCGACTGGGCACGTTGTTCCTGTATTTCCTGATCGCCTGCATCGGCATGCAGATGGACCTGCTCTCGCTGCTCGATCGTCCGTGGCTGTTCGCGCTCGGCGCGATCTGGATGCTGACCCACATCCTGGTGCTGTGGATTGCAGCCAAGCTGCTGCGCGCGCCGCTGTTCTTCTTCGCGATCGGCTCGCAGGGCAATATCGGTGCAGCCGCATCGGCCCCCGTGGTCGCCGCCGCGTTCCATCCGTCGCTGGCGCCGGTCGGCGTGCTGCTGGGCACCGTGGGCTATGCCACCGGGACCGGCTTGGCGTATGTGACCGGGCTGATCCTGAAATGGATGGCGGGCGCGTAACGCACGCTGCCCATGGTGTTTCTGGAGGCGGCCTTGAGGGCCGCCTTTTTTTTGTGCGCTTCGCTCCTCTGCGTGGCCAGTATGCAGCCCAGTAAAAACGGCGGCGCTTTCGCGCCGCCGTGTTGGAGTTCATCCGCTGCCGGACGTCAGCAGCAGCGTCCGCCGTTCTTGCCGCTGTAACGCGCCTCCTGGCGCTCGCGGAAGAACGTCTTGTAGTCCATCGGTACACGGTCGGGATGTTTTTCCAGCACGTGCCGGACGTAGTTGTCGTAGTCGGGAATGCCGCAGCACAGCCGCGCGGTCTGCACCAGGCGCCGCCAGATGCGGCGGTGGGCCTGGTACTGACCGGCGGGGACGAGTTCGGTACTCATTACAGGTCCGCCATCTGGTGCGGCTCAAGCGCCACGTACGGGGTTTCCTTGTCGGTCCGCTGCGCGGTGCGACGGGCCATGAAGATGGTCTTGATCGCGTAGAACAGGATCGAGAACACCACGAACAGGAACAGGACGGTCAGGCCGGTGTTGACGTAGGCGTTGACCACGATCTGATGCATCTGGCCGACGGTCTTGGCCGGCGCGGTCAGCGTGCCGCTGGCGATCGCATCCTGGTACTTGTGGGCCTGGGCCAGGAAGCCCTGGGCCGGGTTCTTGTCGAAGATCTTGATCAGGCCCGCATACGTGGTGCAGATCAGCAGCCACACCGCCGGCACGCCGGTCACCCAGGCGAAGCGGTCACGCTTCATCTTGAACAGCACCACGGTGCCGAGCATCAGCGCGATACCGGCCAGCATCTGGTTGGAGATGCCGAACAGCGGCCACAAGGTCTGGATGCCACCGAAGGGATCGACCACGCCCGTGTAGAGCAGGTAGCCCCACAGCGCCACGCAACCGGCGGTGGCGATGATGTTGGCGGTCCACGATTCTGTCTTCTTCAGGGCCGGGATGAAGTTGCCCAGCAGGTCCTGCAGCATGAAGCGACCGGCACGGGTACCGGCGTCGACTGCGGTGAGGATGAACAATGCTTCGAACAGGATCGCGAAGTGATACCAGAACGCCATCATCGCGTTGCTGCCGCTGGGGATCGCCTCGTGCAGGATCTGCGCGATGCCCACCGCCAGCGTCGGTGCGCCACCGGCGCGGTGCAGGATGGTCGGCTCGCCGATCGCCGCGGCCGTGGCCTCCAGTTGCTCGGGGGTGATGATGAAGCCCCACGTATTGCTGATGTAGGCCGCAGCGGAGACCGCATCCGGGCCGATCACGGCTGCCGGCGCGTTCATGGCGAAGTAGATGCCCGGGTCGATGATCGAGGCGGCCACCAAGGCCATCACCGCGACGAACGATTCCATCAGCATGCCGCCGTAGCCGATGTAGCGCATGTGGCGCTCATTGGCGAGCAGCTTGGGCGTGGTGCCCGAGGCGATCAGGGCATGGAAGCCGGAAACCGCACCGCAGGCGATGGTGATGAACAGGAACGGGAACATCCCGCCTTTCCAGACCGGGCCGTCGCCACTGGCGGCGAACTGGGTCAGGGCCGGCATCTTCAGTTCCGGCATGACGATCAGGATGCCGATCGCCAGCGCCACGATGGTGCCGATCTTGAGGAAGGTGGACAGGTAATCGCGCGGGGCCAGCAGCAGCCACACCGGCAGCACCGAGGCCACGAAGCCGTAGCCGATGAGCATCCAGGTGATCTGGATCCCGGTGAAGGTGAAGGCCGGGCCCCAGACCGGATCGGCGGCGACCTTGCCACCGAACCAGATCGCGGCCAGCAGCAGGATCAGCCCGACCACGGAGATCTCGCCGATCTTGCCCGGGCGGATGTAACGCATGTACACGCCCATCAGGATCGCGATCGGCATGGTCGCGATGACCGTGAACATGCCCCAGGGGCTTTCGGCCAGCGCCTTGACCACCACCATCGCCAGCACCGCCAGGATGATGATCATGATCAGGAAGGCGCCGAACAAGGCGATGGTGCCGGGCACCGGCCCCATTTCCTCGCGCACCAGGTCACCCAGCGAGCGGCCGTTGCGGCGGCTGGAGAGGAACAGGATCATGAAATCCTGCACCGCGCCGGCCACGACCACGCCCACCACCAGCCAGAGCAGGCCGGGCAGGTAGCCCATCTGCGCGGCCAGCACCGGGCCGACCAGCGGGCCTGCGCCGGCGATGGCGGCGAAGTGGTGGCCGAACAGCACGTGTTTGTTGGTCGGGACGTAATCCAGGCCATCGTTGTTGATCACCGCGGGCGTGGCCCGGGTCGGATCGAGCTGCATCACCTTGTCGGCGATGAACAGGCTGTAGAAGCGATACGCGATGAGATAGATGGAGACCGCAGCGACGACGATCCACAGCGCATTGATGGGTTCACCGCGGCGCAGTGCGACGGTGCCTAGACAGAATGCGCCAAGCAGTGCGATGACTGCCCAACCCAGTTTTGAAAAACCTTTCATGAGATTGCGTCTCCCTGGAGATCGTCGTAAGAGTCCGCCTTGGCACTGACCGGGTCAATGCAATGGCGGGGGCTTGCCGCTAGTACTTTGGTCGTAGGGTGGGTGTGGCGCGTGCCTGTACACGTCGCCGGAACATCACGCTTGGAACAATCGGTTGCGGGCATGACCGTTGGCCGGGGGGACGCGTGCGCCCATCTTGTACCCAGTTTCCTCAGTCTGGAGTCACCATGAGCAGCCCAACCCCGGTGCGCGTGCTGCGCACCATCCGTGGCATGGCCACCTCCGATGGCGCCGGCGTGCGCCTGACGCGGGTGATCGGTGGCCCCTCGCTGCCCGATCTGGATCCGTTCCTGCTGCTGGATGAATTCGGCACGGACCGCGCCGAGGACTACATCGCAGGCTTCCCCAGCCATCCGCACCGTGGGTTCGAGACCGTGACCTACATGCTCGACGGGCGCATGCGGCACAAGGACAACCACGGCAACGAGGGCCTGCTGACGCCGGGCAGCGTGCAATGGATGACGGCCGGCCGCGGTCTCATCCACTCGGAGATGCCCGAGCAGGAATCCGGGCAGATGCGTGGGTTCCAGCTGTGGGTGAACCTGCCGGCGCGCGACAAGATGACCGACCCGAAGTACCAGGAGTTCGCGCCGGACCACATCCCGGTGACCGCGCCGGCCGACGGCGTGCAGGTCAAGGTCATCGCCGGTGAGGTGGGTGACACCGTTGGGCCGATCGTGCAGCCGGCCACCGATCCGGTGTACC
This sequence comes from Stenotrophomonas sp. SRS1, assembly GCF_026130205.1. Classification (NCBI taxonomy): domain Bacteria; kingdom Pseudomonadati; phylum Pseudomonadota; class Gammaproteobacteria; order Lysobacterales; family Lysobacteraceae; genus Stenotrophomonas; species Stenotrophomonas sp. SRS1. Next base: position 1,065,107 of record NZ_JAINFD010000002.1, read on the forward strand.
TGGACATCACCCTGGATGCGCGCGCGGGCTGGAGCTACACGCTGCCGGATGGCCACAACGCCTTCGCGTACGTGTTCGAAGGGGGCCTGGAGATCGGCGAGGGCGACGACGCGCGCCCGGTGGCCAAGCAGGAAATGGCGGTGCTGGGCGGCGGTGAGCGGCTGACCCTGCGCGCAGGCGACACGGGTGCGCGCCTGATCCTGGTGGCGGGCCGCCCGCTGCGTGAGCCGGTGATGCGCCACGGGCCGTTCGTGATGAACACCAAGCAGGAGCTGATGCAGGCCTTCGTGGATTTCCAGGAAGGCCGTTTCTGAGGCGCGTTGGCACCGCTCGCTGGCCGGCAAACGCATGACACCTGACGGTGTGGGAGGCGCCGGCCAGCGGCCGGCGCTACCGTGGATGGCGGGATGAGTGCGGTGCACCGTCCCGGCCTCGTGCTCAGCGCCCGGCGGCCACGGCCGAGGGCGTCAGGTTCATGCCCTGCGCCAGCGATTGCAGCGAACCCAGTTCGCTCTTGTCGCCAGCGTACAGCGCGATCTGCGCGAAACGGTTCTTGTCGAACTTCACCACCGTGATCCGGCGCGTCTCATAGCCCGGCGGTTTCTGTCCACCCAGGTCGGGCTGGTACCAGTACAGCGTTTCACCGGCGAAGCTGCCTTTTTCCTGGCGCAGCGAGCGGTTCAACGGCAGCTCGGGATTGCGGGCGCTCAAGGTCAGGCTGAGCACTTCGCGCCCATCGGCGGCGGTGGCCTTGCACAGGATGAAGTCGCGCTGGGCGAGCTCCTGCCATTGCAGCCCGCTGCTGGCGGGCAGGGACGGACATTCGCTGGTCGATTGCGCCGCAACGGCGCCGGCGGTGACCAGCAGACATATACATACGACAGCGCGCAGGACGTTCATGATTCCCCCAAGGTCGATGATCGCGTCCGTCGCTGACAGGCATTCCGGTGGCCGTCGACAACCCAGGCCGTGGTGGCGCATTCCCCGCGCGCGTACCGGATCACTCGCTGCCATCAGTGTCGGACGAGTGATCGGGACCTTAACGGAATGTGACTCAGTGTACAAATAACGGTTTCAGGTGAACCTTCATGCGCTGACGCTGGGCGGTTCGGGGACCGCCCGGCCAAACCGTCAGCGGGGCGCGGAACCCATCCATTTGTAGACGATGCCGCCGATCAGGCCGCCCAGCAGCGGTGCCAGCCAGAATAACCACAGCTGGCTGAGCGCGCCGCTGCCGGCGAACAGCGCCACGGCGGTGGAGCGCGCCGGATTGACCGAGGTATTGGTGACCGGAATGCTGATCAGATGGATCAACGTCAGCGCCAGGCCGATCGCGATCGGGGCAAACCCCGCAGGCGCGTTGCCGTGGGTCGCGCCCATGATCACGATCAGGAAGAACGCGGTGAGGACCACTTCACACAGGAAGGCGGCGGCAACGCTGTAACCGCCCGGTGAGAGGGCGCCGTAGCCATTGCTCGCGAACGCGCCGGCCTGGCTGCCATCGATCTGGAAACCCGGCGCTCCGGAGGCGATCTGCAGCAGAATGAAACCGGCCAGCGCGCCACCCAGCACCTGCGCCACGATGTAGGGAAGCACGTCACGGGCGGGGAAACGACCGCCGGCCCACAGGCCGACACTGACCGCGGGATTGAAGTGCGCGCCGGAGACGTGCCCGAACGCATAGGCGCCGGTCAGCACGGTCAGGCCGAAGGCCAGCGCCACGCCCAGAAAACCGATCCCCAGCGGATTGCCATCACCACCGAACTTCGCGGCCAGCACCGCGCTGCCACACCCGCCCAACACCAGCCAGAACGTGCCCAGGAACTCGGCGGCCAGACGTTTGCCCATGCTCATCGACGTGCTCCACGTTACGCCCGGGGTGGGCAGGCGCAACGTAGCTGAATCGGGGTTCATCGGGGTGATGGTCGCGTCAACAGCCGACGAACGGTTGTCCGCCGACTGGGCGGCTCAGTACGCAGGCAGCGGGATGAACTCTTTATCGTCGCCCGGAATCGTGCCGAAGCGGCCGGATTCCCAGTCGTGCTTGGCCTGCTCGATCCGCTCGGTGGAGCTGGAGACGAAGTTCCACCAGAGATGGCGTGGCCCGTCGAGCGGTTCGCCACCCATCAGCATTGCCTTGATCGGGGTCTTGGCGCGCAGGCGGCCGCGTGCACCGGGCTCGGGAATGATCAGGTGCTGGGCAGGGACATCCACACCGTCGAGCTGGGCCTGGCCTTCGAGGATGTAGAGCGAGCGTTCGGCATGGCCGGTATCCAGGTCGATTTCCGCATCGGCATCGAGATCGATGGCAACGTTGAGGGTGTCGGCGAAGACCTTGACCGGGGATTCTTCGCCGTACGCGCGGCCGGCGATGACGCGCAGCCAGGCACCGTTGCGGCGCTGCTGGGGCAGGGTCGCGGCCGCGTGGTGGTAGAACGCGGGGTCGGTTTCTTCAACGTCTTTTGGAAGCGCCAGCCAGGTCTGCATGCCGTGCAGCGGGTGGTCGTGTTCGCGTTCGACGGCAGGCGTGCGTTCGGAGTGGGCGATGCCACGGCCGGCGGTCATCCAGTTGACGTCGCCGGGGCGGATGACCTGGTCCGAGCCGAGGGTATCGCGGTGGCCGATGGCGCCGGACCAGAGGAAGGTGACCGTGGCCAGGCCGATATGCGGATGGGGGCGTACGTCGATGCCGGTGCCCGGGGAGAGCACGGCCGGGCCCATCTGGTCGACGAACACGAACGGACCGACACTGCGCGCCTGCAGGGTCGGCACGGCGCGGCGGACCTGCAGGCCACCGATGTCATGGATGCGGGGGGCGATGATGGTCGTCATGCGGGCGGTCTCGCTGGCGGGGACAGAGCGGGAGGATCGCATGCGGGGTGTGGGGGTGGGAGGCCTGTATCGGTAACAGGTTGTTCTGGTTGCACGCAGGCGGACACAAGCAAAAACGCCAGCGTGCGCTGGCGTTTTCGCGATCCTCAGATCACCGGTTCGCGCAGTACCGGCGAATCCCAGCCCGGGCGCGGGGCGAAGCGATCGCCGTAGCGCTGCTGCAGGACCTTGAGGCGTTCGACCAGGGCATCGGCGCCGGTGGCGCGGATGTACTGGATCGGGCCGCCGCGGAACGGGGCGAAGCCGGTGCCGAAGATCACGCCGGCATCCAACAGGTCGGCGTCTGCGACGACGCCGTCGTGCAGGCAGGCCACGGCTTCGTTGAGCAGTGGCAGGATCAGGCGGTCTTCCAGATCGGCCGGGACCTCGTAGTTGGCGGGGACGTCCGGCTTCTGGGCGCGGCCGTTCTCCCACTTGTACAGGCCTTGGCCGTCCTTCTTGCCACGCTTGCCCTGTTCCACGGTCGCCAGGGCGGCCGGTACCTGCAGGCCGAGGAAGGGCGCCAGTTCCTTGCCGACGCCGGCGGCCACATCCAGGCCAACGGTGTCGAGCAGTTCGATCGGGCCCATCGGCATGCCGAACTTCACCGCGGCCTTGTCCAGCACCGGGCCCGGCACGCCTTCGGCATACGCGGTGGCAGCTTCAAGCATGTACGGGAACAGCACGCGGTTGACCAGGAAGCCCGGGGTGCCGGCGACCGGCACCGGGAACTTGCCCAGTGCCTTGCAGAAGGAGGCCAGGCGGCGCTCGGTCTCCGGCGCCATGCCCTCGTGATGGATGATTTCCACCAGCGGCATCTGCGCGACCGGGTTGAAGTAATGCAGGCCGGCGAACTGCGCCGGGCGCTGGATGTGGTCGCGCAGTTCGTCCAGCGGAATCGAGGACGTGTTGGTGGTCAGCAGCGCATCGGCCTTCATCCTGGGCTCCAGCGACTGGTACAGCTCGCGCTTGGCCTCCGGGTTTTCGATGATGGCTTCGATCACCAGATCGGCCTGGGCGACGCCCTCGCCAGCGAGATCGGCTTTCAGGCGCGCCGCCACGGCCGGGCGCTTGCTGTCGTCCTTCACCCGCTTGGCGAACAGCGCCTGCGCACGTTCCATGGCCGGGTCGATGAAGCGCTGCTCGCGATCCTGCAGGGTCACGTTGAAGCCCTTGTAGGCCGACCACGCCGCGATGTCGCCGCCCATCACGCCGGCGCCGACCACATGTACGTGCTGGATGCCGTGGTCCTTGCCGCCCAGTGCCTTCAGGCGTTCGGTCAGGAAGAAAATGCGGATCAGGTTGCGTGCGGTCGGGGTGCCGGCCAGCTTCACCACAGCGCGGCGTTCGGCATCCAGACGCGTCTGGATCGGGCTGCCACCGGTGCGTGCCCAGGTGTTGATCAGTGCGTAGGGAGCGGGGTAATGCTCCTTGCGCGCCTTGCGGGCGACCTGCTTGGCCATCTGCGGGGCGAGCAGCTTGCGCGCCAGCCAGGTGTTGGTGATCCACGCGGTCGCGCGCTGCTTGAATGGGCGGGTAGTGCCCTTCAGCGCGAGCGACACGGCGGTGTCGAGCAGCACGGCCGGTGCGACGACCTTGTCGACCAGGCCGATGTTGCGCGCGGCCGAGGCCGACAGGTTGCGGCCGGTCAGCATCATGTCCATCGCCGCCGGGGCGCCGACCAGCTGCGGCAGGCGCGAGCTGCCGCCCCAGCCCGGGAAGATGCCCAACTGGGTTTCCGGCAGGCCGATGCGGGTGGAGGCATCGTTGGAGGCGACGCGATAGCGGCAGGCCAGCGCCAGCTCGGTGCCGCCACCCAGGCAGTGGCCGTGGATCGCCGCGACGGTCGGGCAGGGCAGTTCGGCCAGCTTCTGGTAGGTGCTCTGGCCACGGCGGATCGCGTCATTGACGGTGCCGCGGCGGTCGAATTCCTGGAATTCCTTCAGGTCCGCACCGGCGATGAAGCCGGCGGCCTTGATCGACTGGATCACCACCGCCTTGGGCGGGTCCATCGCGATCCGCTCGATCAGGTCGCCCAGCTCGAGCAGCACGTCCTGCGACATGGCATTGACGCTGCTGTCCTGGCGGTCGAGGCTGAGCACGACGACGCCATCGTCACGGATCTGCGGGTGCCAATGCGAGAAGCGGAGCCCATCGAAGCCTGAGAGCATGGGAACGTTCCATCCGGTTGTGTATGGAGAAGGGGGCTATGATCCAGAGGTTGTTTCCTCCCCGTCAAATCCCTATAGCTGGGGAGAGAAGCCGCCGATCCATTGCCTGGATCGGAAACCTTAACGGAACGGTGGTTAAAAGCTGGTGCGGCGCGGTGTGATCGAGCGCTGAACTTTTCCCGGGATTGGCAGTCTCATTGCCCGACGTCGGTTGGGCTGACAGGAGTGCGGCCCCCCATGGCCGAGGTTGAAACACCACAGGAGCTGGACCTGGAGCTGGTCCGACGTGTGCAGCGTGGCGAGAGCGCGGCGTTCGATGTCCTGGTGCGCAAGTACCAGCATCGGATCATCGCGCTGATCGGGCGCTACATCGCGGACTGGAGTGAATGTCAGGACGTGGCCCAGGACACTTTCGTCCGCGCGTATCGCGCGATCGGCAGTTTCCGCGGCGACGCCCAGTTCTATACCTGGTTGCACAGGATCGCCGTGAACACTGCCAAGAACCATCTCGCCGCCCACAACCGCCGTCCGCCCACCGATGACATCGAGATCGGGGACGCCGAACAGTTCGACAGCGGTACGCGTCTGCGCGACACCGACACGCCCGAGCGCGAGTTGATGCGGCAGGAGCTGGAACAGACGGTGATGAAGGCGGTCTCCGCGCTGCCTGAAGAACTGCGATCGGCCATCACCATGCGCGAGGTGGACGGCCTGAGCTACGACGAAATCGCGCAGAAGATGGGGTGCCCGATCGGCACCGTGCGGTCGCGGATCTTCCGTGCCCGCGAGGCGATCGACACTGAACTTCGGCCGCTGCTCGATGTGGGCAGCGCCACCCGCGAGAAGAGCCGCGCATGAGCCACGATATGTCCAATAATGCTTCCCGGGGCGCGTCCCCCGATAAATTCGACGCCCATTACCGGCAGCAGCTGTCCTCGTTGATCGATGGCGAGCTGTCAGCCCATGAAGCGCGTTTCATGCTGCGTCGGCTGGAACACGATGAGGCGTTGTCCAGCTGCAACGAGCGCTGGCAGATGCTCGGTGATGTGCTGCGCGGGCAGGCCTGCGCACCGGCGCCGGTCGATTTCGCCGAGCGGGTCCGCGTTTCCGTGGCCGCTGAGCCGGCACCAGCGATGCAGGCCAATGTCGAGCGCAGCCAGGAACGCCGTGGCGGCTGGCGTCGTTGGGGCGGTGGCGCGGCACTGGCCGCTTCCGTCGCGGCCGTGGCGATGTTCATGACCCGCGAGCAGCTGCCGGACCCGGCAGCGCTGGACGCGCCGACCACCATCATCGCCAGCCAGGCCGAGCTGCCGCCCGCGCCCGCGCCGGCGACCGAAGCCTCTGCCGCCGAGCAGGCGCTGGCCGTAGCGGCGGTTCCGGCTGCAGCCGTGGCGGCCGCCAGCCGCCGCCAGGACGTGGCCAATGTGCGCCGCGCCAGTGCCACCCGCACCCAGCAGGCGGCACGCAGCGCTGCCGAGCGCAGTGCCGAGCCGCAGCGTGCGGTCGCCGGCCAGGCGCCGCTGACGCCGGCCGTACCGGCGGCCACCGCGCGCCAGTTCCCGTTCGGTGAGGTGGGCAATCTGCAGGCCAAACCGTGGCCGCGCTCCAGCCTGGCCCCGGCCGCGGGCGGCGCGCTCAATGCCAGCTTCTCCACGCAGGCACCGCAGGCCGCGTTCTATCCGTTCGAGCCGCGTCTTCAGGAATCGGCCGACACGGCCGAACCTGCGCGCCGGCACCGCGACTGAACATCGTTGCCCTGACGTTCCGCTCCGGCCTGTGCGCCGGAGCGCTCCCCCCCGCTTTGTTCCCTGACCCGGAGGTTCGTGTCTGATGACCGCCCGTATCCGTACCCATGCCCTGGCGCTGATCGCCATGACCCTGCCGCTGGTGGCCTGCGCTCAGTCGCCATCGCCGACGACCCCGGCCGCACCGGCCGCCGCCGCACCGCGGGCACCTGCGCCGCAGTTGGTCAGTGGCCTGCCGGACTTCACCAACCTGGTCGAACAGGTCGGCCCGGGCGTGGTCAATGTCGAAACCACCATCGTGCGCAGCAACCGCCAGGCCCGGACCATGGGGCCGGGCGGCGACGATGAAATGCCCGAGTTCTTCCGCCGCTTCTTCGGCCCGGACTTCCAGATGCCGGGGCAGGGCCCCGGTGGCCAGGACGACAGTCCCCGCATCCAGGGCCGGGGCATGGGCTCGGGCTTCATCATCTCCGCCGATGGCTATGTGCTGACCAACTATCACGTGGTCGCCGACGCCAGCGAAGTGAAGGTCAAGCTGGGCGACCGCCGCGAGTTCACCGCCAAGGTGATCGGCAGCGATCAGCAGTACGACGTTGCGCTGCTCAAGATCGACGGCAAGAATCTGCCGACCGTACGCGTGGGGGATTCCAACACCCTCAAGCCGGGCCAGTGGGTCGTCGCGATCGGCTCGCCGTTCGGCCTGGATCATTCGGTCACCGCCGGCGTGGTCAGCGCGGTGGGCCGCAGCACCGGCGGCGCTGACCAGCGCTACGTGCCCTTCATCCAGACCGATGTGGCGATCAACCAGGGCAACTCCGGCGGCCCCCTGCTCAACACCCGCGGTGAAGTGGTCGGCATCAACTCGCAGATCTTCTCCGCCTCCGGCGGCTACATGGGCATCAGCTTCGCGATCCCGATCGACCTGGCCATGGGGGCGGTCGAACAGATCAAGAAGAATGGCCGGGTCAGCCGCGGCCAGCTGGGCGCGATGGTGGGGGCGGTCACGGCGGACGTCGCGGAGGGCTTCAAGCTGCCCGACAGCCGCGGCGCACTGGTCAACCAGCTGGTGCCCGGCAGCGCCGCCGCCAGGTCCGGCCTGGAGGTCGGTGACGTGATCCGGTCCGTGAACGGCACGCCGATCAACGTGTCCAGCGACCTGCCGCCGTTGATCGGTGCCCTGCCGCCGGGAACCAAGGTGCGCATCGTGGTGCTGCGAGAGGGCAAGGAGCGCGAGATCACCGCCACGCTGACCGAGTTGGCCGAGGACGCCGATCGCGGCAACGCGCCCCAGACGGCCGACGCGGCCAAGCCGGAAACCGGTGCCAATGCCCTGCTGGGCCTGGAAGTGGCCGATCTGACCGCGCCGCAACGCCAGCAGCTGGGCCTGGCCTCGGGTGAGGGCGTGCGCATCACCCGGGTCACCGGTCAGTCGGCACGGGATGCGCGCCTGTCGCAGGGCATGGTGGTGCTGCAGGTCGGGCGGACCCCGGTCGGCAGCGTGGCCGCGCTGAACAGGGCACTGGGCGGTTACAGCAAGGGCGATGTGGTCATGTTGCTGGTCCGTGCCAACGGCAACAGCGCGTTCGTGCCGGTCAAGGCCGGCCAATAAGCCCGCCCCGCCTGCGTTTCCGGGCCCGCTTCGGCGGGCCCGGTCGTTTCTGGGGGGCCGTTGGCGACAATCGCTACCGGGCCCACGCGGGACCGGGCCGGCCATGCGATAATCCGCAGTCATCCTGACGACGCGACGCGCCGCCGCCACCTATGTCTTCTGATTCGATGCGGTTCATCCGCAACTTCTCCATCATCGCCCACGTCGACCACGGCAAGTCCACGCTGGCCGATCGCATCATCCAGCTTTGCGGCGGCCTCCAGGCCCGTGAGATGGAGGCGCAGGTGCTCGACTCGAACCCGATCGAGCGCGAGCGTGGCATCACCATCAAGGCCCAGTCGGTCTCGCTGCCGTATGTCGCCAAAGACGGCCACACCTACCACCTGAACTTCATCGACACCCCCGGGCATGTCGACTTCTCCTATGAAGTCAGCCGCTCGCTGGCCGCCTGCGAAGGCGCGCTGCTGGTGGTCGATGCGGCCCAGGGCGTGGAAGCGCAGTCCGTCGCCAACTGCTACACGGCCGTCGAGCAGGGGCTGGAAGTGGTGCCGGTGATCAACAAGATCGACCTGCCCACCGCCGATATCGACCGTGCCAAGGCCGAGATCGAGGCCGTGATCGGCATCGATGCGACCGACGCCGTGGCGGTCAGCGCCAAGACCGGCCTGAACGTGGGCGACGTGCTGGAGGCGATCGTGCATCGCATTCCGCCGCCGGTGCCGCGCGATACCGACAAGCTGCAGGCGCTGATCATCGACTCGTGGTTCGACAACTACCTCGGCGTGGTCTCGCTGGTGCGCGTCATGCAGGGCCAGATCAAGGCCGGCGACAAGCTGCAGGTCATGTCCACGGGCCGCAACCACCAGGTCGACAACGTCGGCGTGTTCACCCCCAAGCGCAAGGTGCTGCCGGCACTGAACGCCGGTGAGGTGGGCTGGGTGACGGCCAGCATCAAGGACGTGCACGGTGCGCCGGTCGGCGACACCCTGACCCTGGCCGCCGATCCGGCCGCCAAGCCGCTGCCGGGCTTCCAGGAAATGCAGCCGCGCGTGTTCGCCGGCCTGTTCCCGGTCGATGCCGAGGATTACCCGGACCTGCGCGAAGCGCTGGACAAGCTGCGCCTGAACGATGCGGCGCTGCGCTTCGAGCCGGAAAGCTCCGAAGCGATGGGCTTCGGCTTCCGCTGCGGCTTCCTGGGCATGCTGCACATGGAAATCGTGCAGGAGCGCCTGGAGCGCGAATACAACCTGGACCTGATCAGCACCGCGCCGACCGTCGTCTATGAAGTGCTCAAGACCGACGGCAGCATCATCAACATGGACAACCCGGCCAAGCTGCCGCCGGTGAACATGGTCGATGAGATCCGCGAGCCGATCATCCGCGCCAACGTGCTCACCCCCGAGGAGTACATCGGCAACATCATCAAGCTGTGCGAAGAAAAGCGCGGCAGCCAGATCGGCATCAACTACCTCGGCAGCCAGGTGCAGATCAGCTACGAGCTGCCGATGGCCGAAGTGGTGCTGGACTTCTTCGACAAGCTGAAGTCGGTCAGCCGCGGCTATGCCTCGCTGGACTACCACTTCGTGCGTTTCGATGCCGGTCCGTTCGTCCGCGTGGACGTGCTGATCAACGGCGACAAGGTCGATGCGCTGTCGCTGATCGTGCACCGCAGCCATGCCGACCGCCGCGGCCGCGAGCTGTGCGAGAAGATGAAGGAACTGATCCCGCGCCAGCAGTTCGACGTGGCCATCCAGGCCGCCGTCGGCTCGCAGATCATCTCGCGCACCACGGTCAAGGCGATGCGCAAGAACGTGTTGGCCAAGTGCTATGGTGGCGACGTTTCGCGCAAGAAGAAGTTGCTCGAAAAGCAGAAGGAAGGCAAAAAGCGCATGAAGCAGGTCGGCCGCGTGGAAATCCCGCAGGAAGCCTTCCTGGCCGTGCTGCAGATGGACAAGTAAGGCCGGACGGCCTCCCGGTGGCGGCAGGCGGCACCCTCCCGGTGTCGCCGGGCGCGCAGGGAACCACCCCCGTACCGCTGCAATCGTTCCCAAGGACACTGCATGAAATTGTTTGAGATCCTCCTGGTCGTACTGACGCTGGCTTCGGGCCTGATCCTGCTGGGCGAGAAGCTGTACTTCGCCAAGCGCCGCGCCCAGCGTGCCGGCCTGCTGGATACCGAGCCGGTGATGGTCGACTACGCGCGGGCGTTCTTCCCCGTGCTGGCGATCGTGCTGGTGGTGCGCAGCTTCATCGCCGAGCCGTACAAGATTCCGTCCAGCTCGATGATGCCCAACCTGCTGATCGGCGATTTCATCCTGGTCAACAAGTTCTCCTACGGCCTGCGCCTGCCGCTGAACAACGCCAAGGTGGTGCCGTTCGGCGAGCCCAAGCGCGGCGACGTGGTGGTGTTCCATTTCCCGGGCCATTCGGACAACGATCCGGCCAAGGGCGAGAACTTCATCAAGCGCGTGATCGGCGTGCCGGGTGACCAGATCGAATTCCAGGGCAACGGCCTGATCCTCAACGGCGAGCCGGTCACGTACGACAACAAGGGCCTGTACGCCGGCCACAATGGGCAGGGCGAGGGCAGCTCACTGCTGGTCGAGCACCTGCCGGGCCGTACCCACACCGTGCTCGAGACCGACTACGCGCGTGGGCAGGGCCAGTGGACCGTGCCGGCCGGCAAGTACCTGGTCATGGGCGACAACCGCGACAATAGTGACGACGGCCGCTTCTGGGGCCTGCTGCCGGAGGAGAATCTCCGTGGCAAGGCGTTCCTGATCTGGCTTAACTGCTCCGGCTGGTTCTGCAAGGACGGCTTCGAGCCGTCGCGGATCGGCACGGCTATCCATTGATTCATGGCACACGCGTATCTGGGGAGAAACGCAATGAAGAAGATGACATCGCAGCGCGGCATCACCTTGACCTCGTTCCTGGTGGTGCTGATCGTGGTCGCTTTCGGCCTGTACGTCGGCATGAAGCTGTTCCCGATGTACCAGGAGTACTACGCCGTACGCACGGCGCTGAAGAGCCTGGCCAAGGAGCCGGGTGTGGCGAACATGGAGCCGGCACGGGTCCAGGAGCTGTTCTTCAAGCGCGTTCGCATGAGTTACTCGGAAAATCTCAAGCCCTCCGATATCAAGTTCGATCGCATTGATGGCGGCTGGAACTTGAAGGTCAACTACGAAGTGCGCCGTGAACTGATCGGCAATCTCGATGTGGTGGGCAAATTTGACACAAACCAGGATTTGACTCTCCGCGGTGCCGACTAAGACTTTTCAACGCGGTGACCTGATAGGTCACGCCTTCAACGATCCGGGCCTGCTCACGCAGGCCTTGACGCATCGCAGCGCCGGCTCGCCCAACAACGAGCGGCTGGAATTCCTCGGCGACAGCATCGTCAACATGATGGTGGCCCAGGCGCTGTACGAACGCTGGCCCAAGGCTGACGAAGGCGCGCTGACCCGCGCCCGCGCCGAACTGGTGCGCGAAGGCGCACTGGCGGTGATCGCGCGCGAGCTGCAGCTGGGCGATCGCCTGATCCTGGGGCCCGGCGAGATGAAGACCGGCGGCCACCGTCGCGACTCCATCCTGGCCGATGCGCTGGAAGCGGTGGTCGCGGCGATCTACCTCGATGCCGGTTTTGCGGTCTGCCAGACCGTGGTGCTGCCGTGGTTCCTGGCCTCGATGCAGGCCCTGCCGGCGACCGGCAAGCCGGAGAAAGACCCCAAGACCCGCCTGCAGGAATGGCTGCAGGCCCGACAGAAGGCGCTGCCGCTGTACGAGCTGGTGTCAGAATCGGGTGACGATCACGCCAAGACCTTCCGGGTACGCTGCGGCGTAACCGACCCCGCTGTCAGCACCGAAGGCGAAGGTGCCTCGCGACGGCTGGCCGAACAACAAGCGGCTGCGGCCGCCCTTGAGCAACTGGATTCCAAGTGAACGAAGCAACCCCCCATCGTTCCGGCAGCGTGGCCGTCATCGGTCGCCCCAACGTCGGCAAATCCACCCTGACCAACGCCCTGGTGGGCGCCAAGGTCAGCATCGTCTCCAATCGCCCGCAGACCACGCGGCACCGGTTGCTGGGTATTGCCAGCTACCCGGAAGGCCAGATCGTGCTGGTCGATACCCCCGGCCTGCACCGTGCGCAGAAGCGGGCCATGAACCGGGTGATGAACCGCGCCGCGCGCGGCTCGCTCGAGGGCGTGGATGCCGGCATGCTGGTGATCGAGGCCGGCCGCTGGGATGACGAAGACACCCTGGCCTTCAACGTGCTCAGCGACTCGGGCATCCCGGTGGTGCTGGTGGTCAACAAGATCGACCGCCTGAAGGACAAGGGCGCCCTGCTGCCGTTCCTGCAGCAGGTCACCGAAGGCCGCACGTTCGCGGCCGTGCACCCGATCTCGGCGCAGAAGCGCAACGGCCTGGAATCGCTGGTCCGCGACCTGATGAAGTTGTTGCCGGAAGCCCCGCCGATGTTCGGCGAGGATGAGATCACCGACCGCAGCCAGCGCTTCCTCGCCGGTGAACTGGTCCGCGAGCAGCTGATGCGCCAGTTGGGCGAAGAGCTGCCGTATGCGACCACGGTCGAGATCGAGCGCTTTGTCGAAGACGGCAACCTGCTGCGCATCGGCGCGGTGATCTGGGTTGAACGCGAAGGTCAGAAGGCGATCGTGATCGGCAAGGCCGGCACCCGCCTGAAGGAAATCGGCGCCAAGTCGCGCCTGCAGATGGAGCGCCTGTTCGGGGCCAAGGTCTTCCTGGAAACCTGGGTGCGCGTGCGCGAAGGCTGGTCCGACGACGAAGCCGCGCTCAAGGCGTTCGGCTACGAATAAGCCGGCCACTCCGGCCCCGGGCGGTTGAGCCATGCGCATCGAGGATGAGCCGGCCTTCGTCTTGCACGCCCGGGCCTGGCGCGAGACCAGTCTGCTGGTCGAGGTGCTGACCGAGCAGTACGGCCGGATCGGGGTGCTCGCGCGGGGCGTGTCCAGCCCGCGCAGCCAGGCGTTGCGCGCGGCCCTGCAGCCGCTGCAGTGGATCCGCCTGACTGCCGTGCAGCGGGGCGAACTGGCCCAGCTGCGCGGTGCCGAGGCCTTGGACGCCGCGCCGCGGTTGACCGGCGAAGCGATGCTGGCCGGGTTCTATATCAACGAACTGATGATGCGGCTGGCGCCCCGCCAGGATCCGCTGCCGGAGCTGTACGACCATTACGCGCAGGTGCGTGCGCGGCTGCGTGACGGAGAGCCCTTGGCGTGGACGCTGCGTCGTTTCGAGCGTGACCTGCTGGAGGCCTTGGGTTTCGGCTTCGACCTGCTGCACGGCAGCGATGACGAGCCTGTCGATCCGGCGGCGCGGTATGAGCTGGATCCGCAGGAGGGGCCTCGCCGGCTGCTCAGCGATCGGGGCGTGGATCAGCGCCGTGGTACCGCCACCGGCAGCGCGCTGCTGGCGTTGGCTGCCGATGAAATGCCCGGTACCGAGGATCTGGTCAGCCTGCGTCGGCCGATCCGCGCGGTGCTGATGCACCATCTGGGCGGGCGGGGGCTGAAATCATGGGAAATGCTGGAGGACCTGGCCCGGCGGCGCACGTAGGCCCTGGCGGGCCGCTGCATCGTTGCGGGGTGACTCAAGCGGCGCCGGTGCCCGGGCTGCCGCCCCGTGCTCACTGCAGCAGGGCGTCAACCGCGACGCGGAAGCGGCTCTGCGCACCGGTCGACTCCGGCGCCTGGTGCAGTTGACGGACTGCCCGAGCCAAGCGTGCGGCGCCGACGAACCCGCAGCTGGCCTGCAGCCGATGCAACTGCCCGCGCAGGGCCCGCACATCGTCCTCGCGCAGGGCCTGGGCCACAGCGTCGCGGACCCCGGGCAACTCGGCCAGGAACAGTTCGCGCAGCGCGATGAGGTGGTGGCGCTGCCCGTTCAGCGCAGCCAGGGCGGTGGTTTCATCCCAGTCCTGGCGCTCGCCTTCGACCTCGTCGGACCCGGCAACCGCCGGGGCGGACAGGCTGCCAGCGGTATGCACCAGGGCGCGGCGGACGGCCTTGAGCAGATGCTCGCGGCTCAGCGGCTTGACCAGGGTTTCACTGAAACCGGCATCGCGCAGGCGCGAGTGGATCGAGGTGTCGCCGTCGGCGGTATGCGCCAGCGCCGGGGTGTCCGGGCGCGAGCGGCGCAGTTCCTGCAGCAGCTGGGTGCCATTGCCGTCAGGCAGGTTGACGTCGATAAGCCACAGATCGTGCTGGTTGCCGCGGGCGCGGTCCATGGCCGTGGCAAGGGAGTCGGCGGTATCCACCTGCGCCGGCAGGGTTTCCAGCGCGGCCTTGAAGAAGCCGCGGCTGATGGTGTCGTCCTCGACGAGCAGGAATCGGGGCATGGGATCCCTCGGGGTCATCTGCATTGTGGCTGCCTCCATGTCAGCGGCCTCCATATTAAACGCGAAGTCCTCGCCTGCAAGCGGTTTCAGCGGGCGGCAAGTCAGTTGGCAGTTGGTATCTGCGACAATACGCACCCTTTTTGCCCGCAGCCTGTTGCCACGTGGCCCGAACCCGCTCCCGACTCGACCGTACCCCCTTCCAGACCGACATCCTCGACCTCAGCCATGACGGCCGTGGCGTTGCCCGCCGCGACGGCGAGGGTGGCAAGGTCACCTTCATCACCGGCGCGCTGCCGGGTGAGGTGGTGACCGCGGAGCCGACCGCGCGCAATCGTCATTTCGATGAAGCCCGGACCATCGAGGTCGTACAGGCCTCGCCGCAGCGGGTGACCCCGCGCTGCCCGCATTTCGGCGTCTGCGCCGGCTGCGTGCTGCAGCACCTGGAGGAGTCGCAGCAGATCGTGGCCAAGCAGCGGGTGCTGATCGACAACCTGACCCGGATCGGTCACGTCAGTCCCGGCACCGTGCTGCCGCCGCTGGTCGGCGACAGCTGGGGCTACCGCCGCAAAGGCCGCTTCTCGGTGCGCCGCGTCGAAAAGAAGGACAAGACCCTGGTCGGCTTCCGTGAACAGGATCCGCGTTTCGTCGCGGACCTGAGCCAGTGCCTGACCGTCATCCCGGAAATCGGCATGAAGGTGGGCGTGCTGGCCGAGTTCATCGAAACCCTCGATGGCAAGCGTGATATCCCCCAGATCGAATTCATCGCCGGCGATGACGCGATCATGCTGACCATCCGTCACATGCAGCCGCTCAGCGACGCCGACCGTGCTGCATGGACCGCCTTCGGGCAGGAACACGGCTTCGCGATTTCGCTGCAGCCTGGCGGCGTGGAGTCGGTCCACCCGCTGTGGCCGGCCGAGGTGCCGCTGTCGTTCAAGCTGGCACCGTGGGATGTCGAGCTGGCGTTCCGCCCGCTGGACTTCATCCAGGTCAACGCCAAGCTCAATGTGCAGATGATCGCCCATGCGCTGGCCCTGCTTGATGCGGGTCCGGACGAGCGCGTGCTGGATCTGTTCTGCGGGCTGGGCAACTTCACCCTGCCGCTGGCGCGCACCGTGCGCAACGTGGT
Source organism: Stenotrophomonas sp. SRS1 (assembly GCF_026130205.1). NCBI lineage: Bacteria > Pseudomonadati > Pseudomonadota > Gammaproteobacteria > Lysobacterales > Lysobacteraceae > Stenotrophomonas > Stenotrophomonas sp. SRS1. The sequence goes on from NZ_JAINFD010000002.1 coordinate 1,081,005, forward strand.
CGGTGTGGAAGGTGACGCCGGCCTGGTGGCGCGTGCGAAAGAGAACGCCGTGCGCAATGGGCTGGAGAATGCCGAGTTCTACGCAGCGGACCTGACCCAGGACCAGCGCCAGACGCCGTGGATGCGCCAGGGCTTCGACAAGCTGCTGCTGGATCCGCCGCGCTCGGGCGCCATCGAAGTGCTGCAGCAGCTGCCGCTGAAGCAGTTCAAGCGGATCGTCTACGTGAGCTGCCATCCCGGCTCGCTGGCGCGCGACGCCGGCTACCTGGTCAACGAGCAGGGCTTTACCCTGGTCTCGGCCGGCGCGATGGACATGTTCCCGCACACCGCGCACGTGGAAAGCATCGCGGTGTTCGAAAAGCGCTGACGGCGTTCGCGCTTACCGGCCGTTCCCCGGTGCGGCGTTCTGCCACTGGCCCTGTGCGTCGAACACATAGGTCTGCGGGTAGGTGCCGCGCTCGGTGTCATCGCCCGCGGTGATATCGCAGCGGATGTCCGGCGACTGCGTGCTGTGCAGTTCGCAGTCGTCGACCGCAAGAATCTGCACGCGCTGCTGGAAGGCGCGCAGTTCGTCGCGGGCGGCGGCATCGGTGAGGGATGCGGCACGCTGACCGAGCTGTTCGATGAGCAGTTCGCGGACACGCTCGCGCGGGGGAACCGGTGCAGCGACATCAGCCCGCTGCATCGCCCAGCCCATGCCCTGCGGAACGAAGCGCAGCATCCGGTAGCGGTTCTTGAGCCCGATCTCCATGCCGACCAGACACTCGTAGGCACCGGTGACCGTCGTGCTGGCAAAGCACGGCCCATGCTCGAACCCGCGCGGGGTGAACATCGACTGCAGCAGCAGATCCTGCGCGGAGCCCGCCGGCTTCTTCTCGGCCTCGATCATGGCCATGATGGCCGCTTCGATCTGCGCAGGGGTCGGTGGCGTCGCGGCGACCCCGGGCAGTGGCAGCAGGGTCAGCAACAGGGTGGGGAAAAGGGGTTTCATCGGGCGTCCATGTAGCGCAGCCGGCCAGTATAGAAGCCGACCGTGGTCGCAGTGCGGTGATCGCCGCATACTGTGCGCATGGGCATTGAAATCGAACGCAAATACCTCGTCACCGGTGAGGGCTGGCGCACTGCCGCGCACGCGGTGATCCCGATGGCGCAGGGCTATCTCAACGACACCGCCGCATTGGACAGCGGCGCACAGAAGGCCTCGGTGCGCGTGCGCATCCAGGGCGGGCAGGCCTTCCTCAACATGAAATCGCGCGAGATCGGGCACACCCGGCAGGAGTTCGATTACCCGATTCCGGTGGAGGATGCACGCGCGCTGCTGGCGCTGTGTGTCGGCGGGCTGATCGATAAGCGTCGGCATCTGGTCGAGCACCAGGGGCTGCTGTGGGAAGTGGACGAGTTCCTGGGCGAGAACGCCGGGCTGGTGGTGGCCGAAGTCGAGCTCGAGCACGCCGATCAGGCGATCACGCTGCCCGACTGGGCCGGCGCTGAAGTCACCGACGAGGTCCGTTATTACAATCTGGCACTGGCTGCCCATCCGTTTTCACGCTGGTCCAGTGCTGAACGCAGCTGACCGCCAGACCTTGTAAACGCTCCGCAGCACCCACAATCTGGCCGGATGAAAATCGATATCTGGTCGGATGTGGTGTGCCCCTGGTGTTGGATCGGCAAGCACCGGTTCCAGCAGGGCCTGGCGCTGTTGGGTGATGACGCCCCCGAGGTGGAGGTGCACTGGCACCCCTTCCTGCTGGATCCCGACGCGGGAACCACCCCTGTACCGCTGCGCGAGGCCTACGAGGCCAAGTTCGGCAGCGCCGAGCGCACCCGGCAGGTCCTGACCCAGACCCAGACCGCCGCGCGCGCCGAAGGCCTGCCGATGGATTTCGACCAGGGCCAGGTCCGGGTGACCACGCTGCCCGCACACCGCCTGATGTGGCTGGCCGGGCGTGAAGGCGTCCAGGCGGCGGTCGGCGAGGCGCTGTTCCGCGCGCATTTCGTGGAGGGCCGCAACCTGGCCGACCCGCAGACCCTGATCGCCGCCGGCGCCGCCGGTGGCCTCAGCGCCGAGCGCATCACCGGGCTGCTGGCGGGTGAGGAGGGGCTGGAGGAGATCCAGGCCCAGCTTTCCCAGGCCCAGGCACTGGGTATTCAGTCGGTGCCCACCTTTGTGATCAACGATCAGTACGCCATCCAGGGTGCCCAGCCGGCCGAAGCCTTCGCCCAGGCGTTGCGGCAGATCGCAGCGCAAGGCCCGGCCGCAGGGGCTGCCGGGCCCGGTGATGGCTGCGGCCCGGACGGCTGCGAGGTCTGACGCTGCGCGCGGGTTCTGCGACAATGCGGCGGTGCGCCATCATGGCGCCCCGTATTGGAGACATCCCATGCTCGTGATCGGCGTTGCCGGGACCGAACTCACCGCCCAGGAACGCGAGTGGCTGCAGCACGATGCCGTGGCCGGCGTCATCCTGTTCAAGCGCAACTTCGCCTCGCGCGAGCAGGTGGCCGAGCTGTCGGCGGCCATCCGCGCCGCCGCGCCGCGCCCGCAGTTGATCTGCGTGGACCAGGAAGGCGGCCGCGTGCAGCGCTTCCGTGACGGTTACAGCGCGCTGCCGCCGCTGCAGGGCTTCGACGCCCTGTATGCCACCGATCCCGAGGCTGCGCTGGCATTGGCCGAACAGCATGCCTGGCTGATGGCCAGCGAAGTGCGCGCCAGCGGCGTGGACCTCAGTTTCGCCCCGGTGGTTGATCTGGGCCGTGGCAACCTGGCTATCGGCGATCGCGCGTTCAGCGCGGACCCGCAGGTCGTCGCTGCATTCACCGCCGCCTATGTGCGCGGCATGCACAGCGTCGGCATGGCCGCCACGCTCAAGCATTTCCCCGGGCACGGCACCGTGCTGGAAGATACCCATTTCCACGATGCCAGCGACCCGCGTTCGCTCGATGAACTGCGCGCGCTGGACCTGATCCCGTTCGCGGCCGGCATCACTGCCGGCGCCGATGCGGTGATGATGGCCCACGTGGTCTACCCGCAGGTCGCGCCGGAACCGGCCGGCTACTCGCCACGCTGGATCCAGCAGATCCTGCGCGAGGAGATGGGCTTCCGTGGCGTGGTCTTCTCCGACGACATCGGCATGGCCGCCTCGTTCTCGGCCGGTGGCGTCAAGGCGCGCGTGGATGCGCACCTGGATGCCGGCTGCGACGTGGTGCTGGTCTGCCACCCCGAACTGGTGGAAGAATCGCTGCGCGCGGTCGAAGGCCGCACCCTCAACACTGCTGCGCTGCTCGGCCTGATCGGTCGTGGCGCGCTGGGCTGGGACGGCCTGTTGGCCGATTCCCGCCATGGCACTACCCAATCCCGTTTGCTTGACACCCTTGGAAGAACCGTCTGATGCCCAACCTCACCATTTCCCAGGCCCTGGCCCAGGCCGACCTGCTGGTCGACCGTCCCACCATCGACAAGGCCATCGCTGGCATCGCCGACGCCATCGCGCGCGATTACAAGGGCGAGGTCCCGTTGTTCCTGTCGATCATGCACGGCGCGCTGCCGTTCGCCGGCCAGCTCGCGCTGGAGCTGGGCGCACGTGGCCAGGACGTGCAGTTCGATTACCTGCACGCCACCCGCTACCGCGGTGAAACCACCGGCGGCGATCTGGTCTGGAAGCACAAGCCGGCCACCTCGCTGTTCGGTCGCCGCGTGCTGCTGGTCGACGACATCCTCGACGAGGGTTACACGCTGCAGGGCGTGCGCACCTGGTGCCTGGAGCAGGGCGCCACCGATGTGCGCATCGCCGCGCTGACGGTCAAGCTGCACGACCGCGCACTGCCGGACGTCAAAGCCGACTATGCCGGCATCGACCTCCCGGACCGCTATGTGTTCGGGTTCGGCATGGACGTCAATGAGACGCTGCGCTGCGTGCCGGCCATCTACGCGATGAAGGAATGATGGAGCACATCTCTCTCGCCGTCATCGGCGGCACCGGCGTCTACAAGCTGGCACAGCTCGACGACGTGAGCAGCCATCAGGTCGAGACGCGCTACGGCACGCCGTCCGGTCCGATCCGCGTCGGCACGCTGCTGGGTCAGCGCGTAGCGTTTCTGGCGCGTCATGGCGAAGGCCATTCGCTGCCGCCGCACAAGATCAACTACCGTGCCAACCTCGCCGCGCTCCAGCAGATCGGTGCGCAGCGCGTGCTTGCGCTGAACACCGTCGGCGGGATCACCGAGCACTTCGGCCCGCGCGTGCTGGCCTGCCCTGACCAGTTGATCGATTACACCTGGGGCCGCATCTCCACCCTGTGCGAAGAACCGGGCACCGACGTGCTGCACGTGGACTTTGGCCATCCGTACACGCCGATGCTGCGCAGCAAGGTGCTGGCCGCGGCGAAAGTGACCGGCGTGCGCCTGCAGGATGGCGGCTGCTATGGCGCCACCCAAGGCCCGCGTCTGGAAACCAATGCCGAAATCGCGCGCATGCGCCGTGATGGCTGTGACCTGGTCGGCATGACCGGCATGCCCGAAGCCAGCCTGGCCCGTGAGCTCGGCCTGGACTATGCGTGCCTGGCAATCGTGGCCAATTGGGCCGCCGGCTGTGGCGATGGCGATGAAATCACGATGGCCGAAGTGCTGGCCAATGTAGACGCTGCCTCCTCCGGCCTGCCCGAATTGATCGGTGAATTGGCACGGGGGTGATTGTCATTCCGGTACAAGGTTTGCATACTCCGCCAGTGCGCTGGTTGAGCGTACACCACCCATTCATAGAAGAAGGTCTCGCATCACCATGCCGAACGGTACCGTCAAGTGGTTCAACGACGCCAAGGGATTTGGCTTTATCTCGCCGGAGGACGGCAGCGCCGACGTCTTCGCGCACTTCTCCGCGATCAACTCCAAGGGCTTCCGCAGTCTGCAGGAAGGCCAGAAGGTCACCTATGACGTGACCCAGGGCCCGAAGGGCGCCCAAGCCTCGAACATCGTGCCGGCTGAGTGATTCTTTCAGCTGCGCATTGAAAACCCCGCTTCGGCGGGGTTTTTTTTCATCAGTGAGTACGCGCATGTCCCCACGTCGCACCATCGCCATCGTCGGCTACGGCACCGCCGGGCAGGCGCTGTCGATCCTGCTTTCGCGCGATCATCACGAAGTGCACGTGTTCGAGCGTGCCGCAACCCCGGGTCCGGTCGGCGCCGGTTTCCTGCTGCAGCCCAGCGGCCTGGAGGTGCTGTGGCAGATGGGGCTGCTGCCCGATGTGCTGCACCACGGCGCCAGCGTGCGCCGGCTGTACGGCGAGACGCCGTGCGGACGCGCGGTGATGGACATGCGCTATGCGCAGCTTGATGCCCGGCTGCATGGCGTGGGCATGCAACGGGGCGCGTTGTTTTCGCTGCTGGCCGAAGCATGGGAACACCCCGGCAATCTCCAGCCTGATACGGCGATCGTGGCGGTGGATGCCGCGCAGGGGCGACTGCGCGATGCGCGCGGCCGCTGGCATGGCCCCTACGATCTGGTGATCGCTGCCGATGGCGCGGCCTCGACGCTGCGCACGCAGGTGCAGGCCACCACGCTCGACCGCGAGTACCCGTGGGGCGCGCTGTGGTGCCTGCTGCCGCGCGGCGACTGGCCGCACGTGGATGAACTGCGCCAACGCTATGTCGCGGCCCGCAAGATGATCGGGCTGCTGCCCGTCGGCACGCGTCCCGGCCACGATGTGCCGCAGTTGAGTTTCTTCTGGAGCCTGCCGCGTGACCAGTTCGCCCAGTGGGAGCGCGACGGGATGACGCGCTGGCTCGATGAGATCGCGGCCCTGTGGCCGCAGGCGCACGCGCGCCTGGCCGGTGTGCGTGAAACGGATCAGCTTGCCCGCGCCGGCTATCGCGACGCGGTGATGTCGCGCTGGCATCGTGAGCGGCTGGTGCTGGCCGGCGACGCCGCCCATGCGATGAGCCCACAGCTGGGGCAGGGCGTGAACATGGCGCTGATGGATGCGATGGCCTTGCGCGATGCCCTGCGCGCGCACGGCGCGTTGGAGGCCGCACTGCAGGCCTACCAGGTACAACGGCGCGCGCACGTGGCGATCTACCAGTACTGGAGCCGATGGCTGACGCCGTTGTTCCAGTCCGATCGTGATGGGCTGGCGCGTGCGCGCGATGTGCTGTTCCAGCCGATGGGGCGTGTGCCGGGCGGGCGCGGTCATATGTTGCGCGTGCTCAGTGGCACGCAGCGCGGTTGGCTGGGCCGCTTGCCGCTGTCGGCGGGTTTCCTGGCGGCATTGAACGATGCCCACACGCGTGATCGCATCAGCTGATAACCACGCGCAGCAGTGCATGCGCGGCGATGTGAAGGCGTGAATAACATTCATTGACGGTGGACTCACCGCCCGCATGGGACAACACTCAGGCAAACGCAGCAGGCGTGTGCGTGTTCGATACGCGTCATGTTGCTTCCGCTGGTGCTCTGTCCGATTCCTGATCGCCAAGAGCAGCGCCACCGACCGGTGGTACTGTGGGGCTGCGTTTGCGACTCACGGTCCTTTGGACCGATCGCAACCCAAGGAGATTGAAATGCTGTTCTCGGCCGAAACTCTGGAAAGTGAAATCCGCAAACTTCGCGGACTACTGCAGATGCTGCATGAGGATCAGCCGGATGTGATGGAAGACGTGTTCGAATTCCATGTCACCAGCCTCATTACCCACGCCGCGCCGGAGCACCACCCGCGCATCCGTGCCGCCGCACACGACATGCTCACCGCGATCCAGCGGCAACCGGTGCGTCCCAATCCGAACGCACCGGATATCCGGTTGATGCCGGACCTGCTGGTGGCTTCGGCCGCCTGAGCATGCGGTGCATGCCGTTGCGCGCTGGCCAGGCTAGCGCGCCGGCAGTGCGATGGCCTGGTCTTCGACGCAGGCCACCAAGCGCTCTCCGGCGTCCATGACGGGTGCAATGCCTGCGGTGAACCGGGAGAACGCCGGCAGTATCGTCAGTCGCTCGCGCAACCAGAACGCCGGCCAGCGCCGTTGCATGCCCGGCAGGCGTGCCAGTGGATGCAGATGGCCACACAGCACGTGCAGTCCCGGATGCGGCTGTGGCGCATGACGGAGCAGAAAGGGGCCTTCCTGCACACGTTCGCCCAGCAACTCGATACCCAGGTCTGCCTTGGGCAGCACGCGATCGTGATTGCCTTCAAGCGCGCCGATCCACAGGTCCGGGTGCTGCTCGCGCCAGCCCTGCCACTGGCGGTACCACGCCGCGCGATGGGCGGCGCCATGCAGCACATCGCCCAGAATCCACAGTTGGCGCACGTCGTGCTGTTGCAGCAACCGGCCCAGCTGCTCCAGATCATCCTGCGTGCCACCCCGGGGCAGCCCGATGCCTGCACGCCGGAACAGATCGGCCTTGCCCAGATGCAGATCGGCGATCAACAAGCCGTGCCGCGCAGGCCAGTACATCGCACGTGCGCCCAGCAGGTGCACCGTTTCGCCAGCGAGGGTGATCGGCAGCTCAGGCGCCATGACGTTTCTCCAGTTGCTGTGCCGCGCGCAGTACGCGGGTTTTCCAGTCTTCGTTGCTGAACTGACCGCGCAGCCGTTCGGCCCACAGCGGGAAGGACAGCGGCCCCAGGCTGGTCGGATGCTGCAGGCTCAGGGTGCGCGCCTGGCAGGACGACAGCGTCGTGGCCAGACTGCCAAGCTCAAGCTGATCGTGCAGCACTTCGTGTTCGGCCAGCGTCAGCAGAATGTGATCCGGATCGTGCTGGCGCAGCACGTCGTACAGAAGCCCACTGGAGGCCTGCAGCTGACGCAGGCTGCGCGGCGTGCGTCCCGGCAATGCGGGCACCAGCATGCCGGACACGCGCGCGATGTCGCGGAACTGGCGTCGTGCGAGTTCGCCCAGATTGAGACTCTCGCGCAGATCCGTGAGCAGCCCCTCCGGTTGGAGCAGCGTCCGCACGCGTGCCGCGTCTATCTCGACAGCGCGCGCGGGTGCCAGTACGAAGCCATAGTCGTTGGCCGCATACCCGAACGTGTTGGCCTGCAGCCGCGTCCAGCGCATCGCCATCAACGCGGCCAGCCCTTCATTTACCTGCCGCCCTGCGAAGGGATACACGAACACGAACTGGCCCTCGCGGCGGCGGACATGTTCCACCAGCAGCCGGTCGGGGGCGGGCAGTGCGGACAGGCGCGTCTGCAGCGACAACAGCGGGGCCAGCCACTGCATCTCCGGGCTCTCGGGTGGGCTGGCCAGCACCGTTTCCATTTCATGCCCGAGCGCCTCCGACAGCGGCAGCCGACCACCCTGCCAGCGCGGCACCACCCCATCGCCGCCGCGTGCCACGCGCACGTAGGCGGTCAGATTCTCCAGGCGCACCAGTTCCAGCAGGCGGCCGGCGAACTGGAAGCGATCGCCCGGGCGCAGCCGGCTGAGGAACTGTTCCTCCACCGCACCGAGCCGGCCGCCGCGCAGGAACTGCACCATGACGCTGCCATCGCTGGTGATGGTGCCGATCGACAGCCGATGCCGCAGCGCGACGCGGCGGTCATGCACGCGGTAGAGGCCATCGTCATCGCGCACGACCTTGTGGAAGTCCGGGTACTGCGACAGCGCACGACCGCCCTGCACGATGAACTCCAGCACGCCGTCCCAGTGCGCGTGGTCCAGTGCGGCGAAGGCATGCGTCCGTCGTACCTGTTCAAACAATGCCTCCGGTTCGAAGCCGCCGCCAAGCGCGCAGCTCACCGCATGCTGCGCCAGTACATCCAGCGACAATTTCAGCGGCCGGCGTGCTTCGATGTGCCCTTGCGCCAGCGCCCGACGTGCCGCGGCATACTCGACCAGCTCCAGCGCATGCGAAGGCACACACACGATGTGCCCGGATTCGCCGGGGCGATGTTTGGCGCGCCCCGCACGCTGCAGCAAACGCGCGATGCCCTTGGGGCTGCCGATCTGCAGCACCTGATCGACACTGGGAAAATCAACGCCGAGGTCCAGGCTGGAGGTGGCCACCACGCAGCGCAGCCGGCCTTCGCGCAGGCCTTCCTCGGCAGCGCGGCGCAGGGCCGGGTCGAGCGAGCCGTGATGCAGCGCGAGTGTGTCCGGGTCTTCCGGCCACACTGCGGACAGCGCCTGATGCCAGAGCTCGGCGTGGGCACGCGTGTTGGTGAACAGCAGGCTGGTGCGCACCGTCAGCAGTTTTTCCAGCACGCGCTGCAACTGCGACAGACCCAGGTGGCCTGCCCACGGGAAGCGCTCGCCCTGAGCGGGCAGCAGCGTCTCCACACTGACCGGGCGAGGCCGCACGCCGGCCACCAGCGGGGCATCGGGTACATCGGGCAACAGCACCTCGCGCGCTTCGTCCAGATTGCCCAGCGTTGCAGACAGCCCCCACACCTGCAGCGCGGGCAGGGCATCGCGCAGGCGGCGCAGATTCAACTGCAGCAGCACGCCGCGCTTGTTGCCCAGCAGTTCGTGCCACTCATCCACCACCACGCAGCGCAGGTGCTGCAGGCGCGCCATCGTGTCGGGATAGCTGAGCAACAGCGCCAGCGACTCCGGCGTGGTGACCAGCACGTCGAGCCGGCCTTCTCGCGCCAACCGCTTGTCGCGCGCGCTGGCATCGCCGGTACGCAGGCCCACCTGCCAGTCCAACCCGAGGGCATCCAGCGGCTCACGCAGGGCGCGCGCCGTGTCGGCGGCCAGTGCGCGCAGTGGCGTGATCCACAGCACCTGCAGGACGGGTACGGGAGTCTTTGCGCGGCCGCGGGTGGTACGTGGCGGTGGATCGTTGAGCGCCTGCAGCAGCGGCCCACCGAACATCGCCAGCGTCTTGCCGCTGCCCGTCGGGGTATGCAGCAGGCCGGACTCGCCGGCCAGGTAGTGCCGCCACATCGCTTTCTGGAAGGGCAGCGGCGCCCAGCCCCGGCTGGCGAACCACGCCGTCAGGCGGGCCATGGCCTCGCGTCGGGTCACCGCGCCAGCGCCTGCAGCTGGGCCAGCGTGTCGGCCTCGCTGGCCGGCTTGTCATGCCGCCAGCGCAGGATGCGCGGGAAGCGCACGGCGATGCCGGATTTGTGCCGTTTGCTGCGGTTCACCGCTTCGAAGCCAAGTTCGAATACCTGCTCGCCACGCACGCTGCGCACTGGCCCGAAGCGCTCGATCGTGTTCGCGCGGATCCAGCGGTCCAGCGCCAGGATTTCCTTGTCGTCCAGGCCCGAGTACGCCTTGGCCACCGGCACCAGCGTTTCGCCGTCCCACACCCCGAAGGTGTAATCGGTGTAGAGCGTGCTGCGCCGGCCGTGGCCGGACTGCGCGTAGATCATCACTGCATCGATGGTCAGCGGGGCGATCTTCCACTTCCACCAGTCGCCGCGTCGGCGCCCGGCCTGGTAGACAGAGTCGCCGCGTTTGAGCATCAGCCCTTCCACACCGCGCTCGCGGGCCAGATCGCGCTGCGCGGCCGCCTCGCTCCAATCCGCCACGCGGACCGCCGGCGACAGCATCAGGCGAGGGTCGTCCAGCGCGGCAAGCACCTCGGCCAGGCGCGCACGCCGTTGCGCGAGCGGCAAGGCGCGCAGGTCGTCACCACCCAGTTCAAGCAGATCGTAGGCGAGCACGCGCACCGGCGTATCGCGCAGCGTCTTCGGGCCAGGCTTGAGGCGCTGGATGCGCGTCTGCAGCGCGGTGAAGGGCAACGGCAGATCATCGCCGTCGGCCCAGGCCAGCAACTCGCCATCGATCACACAGCCATCGGGCAAGGCCATCGCCGCCGCTTCAATCTCCGGGAAGCGGCCATCCAGGCGTTCTTCGCCGCGCGACCACAGCGCGACCTCACCCTGGCGGCGCAGGACCTGAAGGCGGATACCGTCCCATTTCCACTCCAGCAGCCAGTCGTCGATCGGTCCGAGCGTGTCGACCTCCGCCTCCAGGGGGGAGGCCAGGAAGAACGGGTAGGGTTGCTGGCGATCTTCCGGCCGCTCTTCCGGCGACAGCAATGCCGCCAGCAGCCCGGGCGTGGGCACCCAGCTGCCGAGCATGCGCTGGGCGATGCGCGCGATATCAATGCCGGACCATTCGGCCAGTGCCTGCTGCACCAGCCGCTGTGACACCCCCACGCGCAGCGCGCCGGTCAGCAGCTTGTTGAACACCAGCCGCTCGTCGAAGGCAAGCTGTTGCCACGCCTGGGTGATCGCGGCGTGGCGCACCGGCTCGGGTTGATTGGCGACCGGCAGCAGCTTCTGCTCGATCCAGTCGGCGAGCGCGACATCCGCACCGGCCTGCACCGGATCATCCATCAGCAGGGTGAGTGTCTCGGCCAGATCGCCGACCTGGTCGTAGCTGTCGTCCACCAGCCACGCCGGTGTGTCGGACATCTCGGCTACCCACGCGCGCAGTTCGGCATTGCCGGCGATCTTCTGCCGCGCACTGGTGACCTTGCCGCCGGCCAACAGGAACAGGGCCCATGCCGCGTCGTGCGCAGGCGCCTGCTGGAAGTAGCGCACCAGCGCAGCGCGCTTGTCGCCGGTGGCGGTGCTGCGGTCGAGTTCGCTGTAAAGCGCGGCGAAGCGTTTCATTCTTCGTCCCCGTAGCCGGTGGCGAAGGCCTCGGCGGCGACACCCCGCTCGCGCAGGAACCGGATCAGCGCATCGGTATTGCCGTGGGTGGCGATGACGCGGCGTGCGCCGGTCTCGGCGATGGTGCGCAGCAGGTCGGGCCAGTCGGCGTGATCGGAGACCACAAAGCCGCGATCGTAGTTGCGCCGGCGGCGGTTGCCACGCACCCGCATCCAGCCGGAGGCAAAGCCCAGCTGCGCGCGCTTGAAGCGGCGCATCCACGCGCTGCCGGCGGCCGAGGGTGGGGCAAGAATCAGCTTGCCGGCGAACTCGGCGCCGCGCGCCTGTTCGCTGACCGGCTCGGTGGCCAGCATGGGAATGCCGGCTTCGCGATAGACCGCGACACCGGTGGCGATCGCGCCATGCAGCAGCGCAGGCTGGTCATCCAGTGGCAGCAGTTCGGCAAGGATCCGCTGTGCTTTGCCAAGCGCGTAGCACAGCAGCACGGCCGCCTCGCCGCGCGCTTCGCACTCGCGCCGCCACGCCACGATGTCGGCGGCGACCTGCGAGGTGTCCGGCCAGCGGTAGACCGGCAGGCCGAAGGTCGCTTCGGTGATGAAGGTGTCGCAGGGCACCACCTCGAACGGGTCGCAGCTCGGGTCGGGCTGGCGCTTGTAGTCGCCCGAGGCCACCCATACCCGTCCGGCATGCGCGATGCGCACCTGGGCCGAACCGAGCACGTGCCCGGCCGAATGCAGCGAGACCTCGGTGTCGCCCAGGGTGAAGCGTTCACCGTAATCATGTGCGGTGCAGTCCACATCGCCCAGCCGCCAGCGCAGGATCGGCAGCGTTTGCGTGGTGCAGTGGTAGTGGCCCATCCCGTTGCGCGCGTGATCGCCATGGCCGTGCGTGATCACCGCGCGCGGTACCGGGCGCCAGGGGTCGATATGGAAATCACCGGCCGGGCAGTAGAGGCCCTCCGGGCGCAGCACCACCAGGTCGTCGTTGTCGGCATCCACGTTCATGCCTGCACTGTGCCGCCGCGCTCGTGCAGGAGGTGAGAATCCGCATGAACGGCGGCCTGTGCGGGGATGCGGCAGAATCGAGGCCTCTGTCTGCAAGGAGGTCGCCGTGATGACGTCTGCATGGCCCGCGTTCGAGACGCATGAAGTAAGCAACCAGCCGCCGCCCTTCGGGGGCCGCAATCTGTGGGCTGACGACGTGGCGCTGGCGGAGGCGGTGCAGCGCGAGGGCGGAGCCGCCTTCATCGGGCAGCTGGCGCGCTATGGCGGTCTCGCCGGCGATGAGCTTTACCGGATCGGCTTCGATGCCAATCGCGATCGCCCGCGCCTGCGCACCCACGATGGGCAGGGTCATCGCATCGACACCGTTGAGTTCCATCCGGCGTACCACCAGTTGATGACGGTGGCGAAAACGCATGGCGTGGCCGGGCTGTCCTGGCACGATGGTCGCCCCGGTGCGCATGTCGCACGCGCGGCGTTGAGCTATCTGCATCACCAGGCCGAGGCCGGCACCAGTTGCCCGCTGACGATGACCCACGCCGCCGTCGCGGTGCTGCGGCAGGCACCGTCGCTGGCCGAATGGGCGACCAAGGCGGCAGCCCCGGAGTACGACCCGCGCGATGTGCCGATCGCCGACAAAGCCGGCATTACCGTGGGCATGGGCATGACCGAGAAGCAGGGCGGTTCGGACGTGCGCAGCAACACCACGCGCGCCGAGCCCCAGGCCGATGGCAGCTATGCGTTGGTCGGGCACAAGTGGTTCTTCTCCGCGCCGATGTCAGATGGGTTCCTGGTGCTGGCGCAGGCACCGGGTGGCTTGAGTTGTTTCCTGATGCCGCGGCGCCTGGCCGATGGCAACCGCAATGCGTTCCACCTGATGCGCTTGAAGGACAAGCTCGGGGACTGGTCCAACGCCTCCAGCGAAGTGGAGCTGTGCGGGGCCCTGGCGCAGCGTGTCGGCGAGGAGGGGCGAGGGGTGGCGACCATCATCGGCATGGTGATGATGACGCGGCTGGACTGCATGCTCGGTGCCGCAGCGGAAATGCGCATGGCGCTGGCCCAGGCGCTGCATCACACGCGGTATCGCAGCACGTTTGGCAAGCGCTTGTGCGAGCAACCGCTGATGACCAATGTGCTGGCCGATCTGGCGGTGGAGTCCGAGGCGGCCACGGTGTTGGCGATGCGCGTCGCGCGCGCCGTGGACCAGGCTGCCATCGATCCCCAGCAGGCCGCGTTCGCGCGCATCGCCACTGCAGTGGGGAAGTACTGGGTGTGCAAGCGGGCCGCGGTGTTCGTCAACGAGGCCCAGGAGTGCCTTGGCGGCGCGGGCTATGTGGAGGAGTCGATGCTGCCGCGACTGTACCGGCAGGCGCCGTTGAATTCGATCTGGGAAGGCAGCGGCAACATCCAATGCCTGGACGTGCTGCGTGCGCTGTCGCGCGAACCGCAGGTGCTGCATGCGCTGGAGGCGGAGCTGGACACCGTGGCCGGTGTGGATGCGATCTATGACGCTGCATCGCGCGCGCTGCGTGCCCAGCTCGCGACAACGCCTGAGCAGGCGCAGGCGCGTCGCATCACCGAACGGCTGGCGTTGTTGTTGCAGGCCGCCGTGCTGCTGCGCGCGCAGAGCCCGGTCGCCTCCACCTTCATCCGCTCACGGCTGGGGGCCGAGCATGGGATGGCGTTCGGGACACTGCCGACCGGTGTGGGATACGCAGCGGTGATGGCCCGCGCGTTGCCGTAACGAGAACGCCCCCTCCTGGGAGGGGGCGTTGCGCGGCGCACACTGCGATGGGGCGTGAAGCCGACTCAGCGCTTGGCTTCGTTGGCGTTCTTCTGCGCGTCGTCGGCAACGTCACGCGCCTTGTCGGCCACCTTCTGCGCGGCATCGGCGGTGGAATCGCTGGCGTGGGCGGCGGCATCCTTGGCGGCGACCTTGGCTTCGCCGGCGGCTTCAGAGGTTGCGGCAGCAGCGCGGTCAAGCGCCTGCTGGGTATCGGCGGCAGCCCGTTCAGAGGCGGCAGCGGCATCGTCGGCAGCAGTGCGGGTGGCCGCAGCGGCCTTGTCGACGGCTTCGCGCGCGGCGGCGTTGGTGCTGTCGGCAGCCTGGGCGGCATCGCGACGGGCCTGTTCGGCCTCCGGGCCCTTGCACGCGGCCAGGCCGAGCAGCAGGGAGGCGGCCAGCAGGGAGGTGGTCAACGGACGGATCTTCATGTGGCGCTCCGGTAAGGCGATGGATGGGAGGCCAGCCTATTCATGCGTCTGTGAAGAACCGGTGCGTGGCAGGGCTGCTCAACACGCGCCCAAAGAAAAAGCCGCTGGCGAACCAGCGGCTTCTTCAGACTTGCTTGAAGAAAGAAGTTATTACTTCTTGGCTTCTTCAGCAGCGTCCTTGGCCTTCTCGGCGGTGCCTTCGGCAGCCTTGGCAGCGTCGGCAGCCTGGTCGGCAGCAGCGTCGGTGGCAGCGCCAGCAGCCTGGGCAGCGGCATCAGCCGAAGCGTCAGCAGCGGTGGTGGCGGTGTCAGCAGCAGCCTGGGCAGCGTCAGCAGCCGGGGCGCCAGCAGCAGCGGCCTGGTCAGCAGCGGCCTGGGCGTCAGCGGCAGCTTCGTTGGCCGAAGCGGCGGCGTCAGCAGCCTGCTCCTGCTTCGAGCAGGCGGTCAGAGCCAGGCCCAGGGCCATTGCGATCAGCAGCTTGTTGATGCTCATTGTTGTGAATCCTCGTCGTTAGATTAGGCAACGCGCTATTGCGCGCCCGGCAACATGATGACAAGCCAAGATTGGCTGTCAAGCGATCGCGCATTCAGTTTTGAGAAATGCGCGTTAAATCAAATCAAATCAATTCGATAGCGATGGCGGTTGCCTCGCCGCCGCCAATGCACAGGGTAGCAATTCCGCGCTTGGCCTCACGCTTGCGCAATGCGTTCACCAGTGTGACCACCAAGCGCGCACCCGAGGCACCGATGGGATGGCCCAGTGCGCAGGCGCCCCCGTTGACGTTGACCTTGTCATGCGGGATGCCCAGCTCGCGGATCGGCGCCATCGCCACGACGGCGAAGGCTTCGTTGATCTCGAACAGGTCCACCTGGTCCAGCGTCCAGCCGGTTTTTTCCAGCAGCTTCTGGATCGCACCGATCGGCGCGGTGGTGAACCACTCCGGCGCCTGCGAGTGGGTGGCGTGGCCGACGATGCGGGCCAGCGGCTGCAGCCCGCGGGCGGCAGCGTCCTCTTCGGACAGCAGCACCACGGCGGCAGCGCCGTCGGAGATGCTCGAGGAACTTGCCGCGGTGACCGTGCCGTCCTTCTTGAAGGCCGGACGCAGGGTCGGGATCTTGGTGACGTCCGAACGGCCCGGCTGCTCGTCCTGCGCGAACTCGACCTCACCCTTGCGGGTGCTCACCTTCACCGGGACGATTTCGTCGTCGAACGCGCCATTGGCCTGCGCAGCCAGCGCGCGGCGCACGGATTCGATGGCGAAGGCATCCTGCTCCTCGCGGCTGACCTGGAACTTCTCGACGGTGCATTCGGCGAACTCGCCCATCGCTTTGCCGTCATAGGCATTGACCAGGCCGTCGTGGGCCATGTGGTCGACCGCCTGGAAATTGCCGAAGCGGTTGCCGGTACGCGAGTTGGGGAGCATGTGCGGGGCGTTGGACATCGACTCCATGCCGCCGGCAACCACGATGCTGGCCGAGCCGGCCTTGATCAGGTCATGCCCCAGCATGATGGCCTTCATGCCCGAGCCGCACACCTTGTTGAGGGTGGTGGCGCCGGTGGAGACCGGAATCCCGGCGGCGATCGCGGCCTGGCGGGCCGGCGCCTGGCCGAGATTGGCCGGCAGCACGCAGCCCATGATCACTTCGGAAACGTCCGCAGCCGGGATCCCGGACTGTTCCAGGGCCGCGGCGATCGCGGTGGACCCGAGGGTCGGGGTCGGCACGCCATTGAACTGGCCCAGGAAGGAGCCGATGGCGGTGCGCTTGGCGGCGGCGATGACGATGTTGGACATGTGCAATCTCTTTGATGCGTGAGCGAAGAGCGGAATGGGAACGCGGGCGTTGGAAGCCGACGCATTTCCCGGCAGACTGCGTGGGGGTCGGTCCAGTATAGAGGGTCGGCATTGACCGCCGGTGTCTGCCCGGGAGGCCGACAGGTGGGGAAGGTCCATTCACAAGGG
Source organism: Stenotrophomonas sp. SRS1 (assembly GCF_026130205.1). Lineage (NCBI taxonomy): Bacteria > Pseudomonadati > Pseudomonadota > Gammaproteobacteria > Lysobacterales > Lysobacteraceae > Stenotrophomonas > Stenotrophomonas sp. SRS1. Next base: position 1,097,736 of record NZ_JAINFD010000002.1, read on the forward strand.
GAGCGGGGATGAAACAGGTTGTGATCGGCAGGTCGGCCCTGGCCGCGGCATTGGCCTTGGCGTTGAGCGCGTGCGGAGGCGGGGGCAGCAATGTCCGCGGGGACCTGGAGCCGTCGCCTCCACCGACCACGCCGCCGACGCCGCCCCCTACCACCCCACCGACGCCACCGCCGACCACGGCACCGCCGGCACAGCCGGCCTTCGATGCGCACCTGAGCATCATCCAGGCCGGTCCCGCGCAGGCGGCCGGCTGGACCGGCGCCGGCGTGCGCATCGGCGTGGTCGATTCAGGCGTCAACCGCAGTCATCCGGCGCTCAACGGGCGCGTCGTGGCCAGTTACAACTACGTCGATCCGCGGGTGAACAACCTCAACGTGGACGACGTGGTCGGGCATGGCACCGTGGTGTCCCAGCTGGCTGCCGGTCGGCGGGTCGGGAGCTGGCCAGGCGGTGTGGCCACGGACGCGCAGATCGTGTCGGCACGGATCATCGCGGACAAAAGCCCGGTCGATGATGGTTCCGGCAGCGGCAACCAGGTCAGCGGTGCGCTGGGCCTTGCGCCGGTGCATCAGGATCTGATCAATGCCGGCGTCAAGATCATGAACAACTCGTGGGGCGGCCTGTACTGGACCAATCCGGCCGCCACCGCGCCGATTGCCCAGGAGTACCGTCCCTTCATCATCGGCCATGGCGGCCTGGTGGTGTTCGCGACCGGCAACGAGAGCAAGGCCAATCCGTCCAGCATGGCGGCACTGCCCAGCCAGCCGGGTACCGGCGGCAGCCTGCCGGCAGCGGATCTGGAGCGTGGCTGGCTCAGCGTGACCGCCGTCGATACCGCGGACCCGAGCAGGCTGGCCTCGTATGCCAACGCGTGCGGCGTGGCGGCACGCTATTGCCTTGCCGCTCCCGGCACCGCGGCGTACGTCGATCCGGCCAATACCGGGGGCACGCCCACGTATTACTACGGCTCGGGCACCTCCTATGCAGCGCCGCTGGTTTCCGGCGCGGCCGCGCTGGTGTGGCAGAAGTACCCGTACTTCACCAATGACCTGGTGCGTCAGACCCTGCTCGGCACGGCAACCGATCTCGGCGCAGGCGGCGTGGACAGCACCTTCGGCTATGGCCTGCTCAACATCGCCAAGGCGATCAACGGGCCGGCCCGGTTCGACTGGGGGGATGCCACCGCCAATGTCGCGACGGTCGGTCTGGACTCGGTATGGGCCAACGACATCAGCGGCACGGGCGGGTTGATCAAGCAGGGCATCGGATCACTGACGCTGGCCGGTTCCAATACCTACGGCGGGGACACCCGCATCGAGCGGGGCACGCTCGCGCTGCGCGGTGGAGCGTCGATCACCTCCGATGTCCTGATCGTGCCGCAGGCCGATGCACCCGGCAACGCCGCCCTGCAGTTCATGAACGGCACAACGCGGGTGGCTGGCAACGTGGACAACGGTGCCAGCGTGATCCTGCGCAGCGCCAACATCGATGCCACCGTCGAGGGCAATTACGTACAGCGCGCCGGTGCACAGCTGGTGGTGGCGCTGGGTGCCAATGCGCTCAAGGTCACCGGCACGGCGTCGCTGGCGGGCAATGTGCACGTGGACAGCATCCTCAGCGGTTACGTGCCCGCCGATGGGCGCTCGCAGGCGCTGCTGCAGGCCGAGGGTGGCGTGAGCGGCACGTTTGCCGGCGTGACCAATGCGCTGGCGACGGGCACGCTGCTTCAGACCAGCCTGCGCTATCAAAGCAATGACGTCAGCCTGATCACCGACCGGATCAATGTCATCAGTGCGACCCAGCAGGCCGGTCTGAGTGGGATTACGCTGGCCTCGGCGGCACGGGTGGAATCGGCGTTCGAGGTCCTCGATCACAGCGGTGCGGCGCTTACCGGCTTCGCCGGTGCGGCCGGTGAGCTGCAGGGCGTGGATGGCACGGGTGCGTTGCAGGCGAGCCTGGACAGCCTGTCCGGCAAGGCCCATGCGCTGGCCACCGCATCGACCTTCGACAGCATCGATATGAACCGCCGCGCGCTGTCGGCCCGCGTTGGCGAGGTGCAGGCCGCACCGCGCCTGCGCGGTACCTGGCAAAGCGCGCTGGGCGAGGCCGGGCAGGGCAGCTTTGCCGGCAACGGCGTGGCCACCCGGGGCTGGATGATGGGCCAGGACATGGCACTGGGCAGCCACGGCATGCTCGGGTTCGCCTTCGGTGAAACGCGCAGCTTCGGCGGCCATGACTGGGGCAGCGACCGTGGGCGCGACCGCCAGTCGCAGGCGCAGTTGTATGCAGGCTGGGGCACCGGCCGCGCCTATGCGATGGGGCAGCTGGGGGCAGGCCAGTTCACGCGCGAGATCGACCGCCAGCTGCTGCTCGGCGCGGGCCAGTACGGTGTCAACGCACGCTATGGCGGCAGCTTCAGTGCAGCCAGCGTGGAATCGGGGTATCGCTTCGGCAACGCCATCGCGTCGCTGACGCCGTATCTGGGCGCGGAGTATGCGCGCGTGGACAGCGATGGTTTCAGCGAGCAGGGCGGCATGGGCTTCGGCCTGCGGACGCAGGATGCGGTCAGTACGCGCACCCAGGCCTTGATCGGCATGCGTGCCGAGCGTCGCTGGGGTGGGTGGTCGCTGCGCGGCTATGCCGAGTGGCAGCAGCACCTGGCCAGTACGGGACAGGTGCAGGAGGCCAGTTTCGTGGGCGTGGAGGCCTGGGCGCCACTGTCCGGCCTGCAGCCGGCGCGCTCGGGCGGCCTGTTCGGGCTGTCCGTGGAATCGTGGTTGAGCCGCAACACGCGCCTGGCGTTCGGCTATGACCAGCGGTTTGGCCCGCGTGGCGATCTGCGCCAGGTGCAGCTGCGCTACGCGGCCGGGTTCTGAGGGCCGGCCCCACCGCGAGGTGCGCTACAAAAAAGAGGGCGCGATCCATGATCGCGCCCTCTTCGTTTTGATCGCCGCAGCAGATCAGTTGCCGCGCAGCGTTCCCAGCCGCGGCGTGGCGCGGCCCAGCGGCATCTTCAACTTTCCGATCGACAGGATGCGCGACTCGGCGATCTGATCGGCGGCGCGCTGTGGCGCGATGCCTTCGCTCTGCGACAGCGCGAAGATGCGGCCCAGGTTGTGGTAAATGCTGCGGATCAGGCGCATCGCACGCTCGCGGTTGTAGCCGTCGATTTCCAGCGAGACGTTCATCACGCCGCCGGCGTTGACCGCGTAATCGGGCGCGTAGAGGATGCCGCGCGCATGCAGCTCGTCACCCACGTCCAGGCTGGAGAGCTGGTTGTTGGCGGTGCCGCAGACGATCTTGCACTTCAGGCGCGGCAGCGTCTCCGGGTTGATCGCACCTTCCAGCGCACACGGGGCGAAGATGTCGGCGTTGACGTCGTAGATGTCCTCCGGCTTGACGGCTTCGGCACCGTATTCGGTCACCGCACGCTCGACCCGCGCGCTGTCCAGGTCGCTGACGTACAGCTTGGCGCCGCGGTCGCGCAGCAGCTTCACCAGTTCCATGCCGATGTGGCCCAGGCCCTGCACCGCGATGCTGGCCTTGCCGACTTCCTCATGGCCCAGCTTGTGCTGCATCGAGGCCATCAGCGCCTGCAGCGCGCCATAGGCGGTGAACGGTGCCGGATCGCCGGAGCCACCGTGGACCTGGTGCACGCCGGTGACGTACTCGCTTTCCAGGTAGATGTTCTCCATGTCGTTGACGTCGGTGCCGACATCTTCGGCGGTGATGTAACGCCCGCCCAGCGAATCCACGTAACGGCCGAACGCGCGGAACAGCACTTCGGTCTTGTCGCGCTTGGGGTCACCGATGATCACAGCCTTGCCACCGCCCACGTTGAGGCCGGCCAGCGCGTTCTTGTAGGTCATGGTGCGGCTCAGCCGCAGCGCATCTTCCAGGGCCTCGTCGGTACTGGCGTAGGGACGCATGCGCACACCGCCCAGGGCCGGGCCCAGCGTGGTGTTGTGGATCGCGATGATCGCCCTCAGGCCGGCATCGCGGTTGTGGCAGAACACCACTTGCTCGTGACCGGTAGATTCGAGGGTTTCAAATAACATGGTGGCTCCGATGGTGCGAACGGTGGCGAACAGCGGCGAACGCGCCAGCAAAAGGTGGGGTGTAAAACAAAAAAAGCGACGTCGTCGGGTCTCGGACGGGTCGCGCGGCGCCATTCTAGAGCATTCCGCCGGAGGGTGTTGTCAGGGGGCTCCGGTGAAGGGCCGGGCCGGTGCCACGGCGGCCGCCATTAAAGTTGCTGACCTGCAGGCCGATGCCGTCGCAAGGGTGTGCATCACCGGCAATCGCAGGACGGATCACGTGGGCGCAGTCGCAACATGGCAAGTGCGGTATCCCACGTGGCCAGGGGCCCTGGCGTGACGGGCGCGGTCCTCATCGCGGTCCTGGTGGCAGCCCTGCTGGGTGGGGGGCTGCTGCTCCGCCGTCGGCGTGCCGTGGCGGCGCCATCGGCCGCCCGCGCGGCACGCGGGCACTCCCCGGCGGCCGCGGCCCCGCTCCTGTGCCAGGGGGCCGATCCGGTGGCTGCCCTGCAGGCCGGCCTGCACGCGCTTGCCCTGGTACCGCGCAGTGGCGATGCCGCCGATGCAGCCGTGCGGCACACGGTCGAGCTGCGCGATGCGGTCACCGCGTCGCTGCTGGCCCGGGACTGGTCGGCCAAGCACCTGCCCCGCCGCCCGCAGCTGCTGCCGCAGCTCATCCAGACCGTCAACGACAGCGACGCCTCGGCGCGCGCGATGGCCGCGATCATCGGCCAGGATCCGGTGCTGACCGGCAACCTGCTGCGCATTGCCAACAGTCCCGTCTACCGGGTGCAGGCCAAGCCGGTGGAAACCCTGCAGCGCGCCGTCACCCTGGTCGGCACCGACGGCATCCGCCAGATCATCAGTGCGGTGCTGGTGCAGCCGGTGATGCAACTGCAGTGCGATGCGTTTCCGCAGTTCAGCGCGGTGATCTGGGAGCATGCGCTGCTGGCCTCGCGCGTTGCCGCCGACCATGCGCGCACGGTGACCCATGAGGACGGTTTCGCTGCGCAGTGGCTTGGCCTGACCCAGGGGCTCGGCGCGGCGCTGGTGATGCGCCACCTGCTCGATGCCTGCGCGCAACAGCAGGTGGCCGCCCCGCCGCGCGTGCTGGCCGGCGATCTGCTCGATAGCTGGACCCTGCCGGTGGCGAGCCGGATCGCCGCGGCATGGGAGTTGCCCAAGGCCGTCCATGACGCCCTGATCCGGCAGAGCGGCAGCGGCCTGGCCGCCAGCCTGCGGTTCGCGCGGGCGGTGGCTGCGGCCAGCCTGCTGTGCCGCCATGGCCAGATCGGGCAGGTCCAGGCACTGGCCTGGCTGGAACAGCTGGACGACACCCCGCCACAGGCGCTGCAGTGGATCTGGCGGCGCGTCCACGGGCGCGCGGTGGAAACGCTGGAGGGCGATGAGCCTGGCGTCGAGGTGGCGCAGGCCGGCTGAGCTAGAGCTGCGACTCCAGTGGCAGCCAGCTGATCGCGCGCGCGCTGGCCCGCAGCCAGAACCCGGCATCGGGTTCGGTGTACAGCCAATGCGGCGGCTGCGCATCACGCTCCAGCCAGCGGATGTCGCCCTCCGGACCCAGCGTTACCCAGTAACTCTGGCGCGGGTCGGCCAGGTGCAGGTATTCCTTGCGCAGCTGGCCCGCCAGCACCGGATCGTCGAACAGCACGCCCATCTCGGTGTTCAGATAGGCCGAGCGTGGGTCCAGATTGAACGAGCCGACGAAGCCGCGCCGGTCGTCGATCATGAACGCCTTGGTGTGCAGGCTGGCACCACTGCTGCCGAACAGACCGCCGCCATCGACATTGCCACGTGATTTGAGCTCGTACAGCTGCACGCCACTGCGCAGCAGCGGTGCGCGGTAGTGCATGTAGCCGCTGTGCACGGCGGCTACATCATTGGCCGCCAGAGAGTTGGTGATGACCGCGACCTGGGCCCCGCGCGCGACCATCGCAGCCAAGCCTTCAGTGCCGTCCTCGCCGGGCACGAAGTAGGGCGAGATCAGCAGGGCTTTGTGTTGGGCGCTTTCCAGTTCCTGCACCAGGCGCGTGACCAGCCAGCCGGCCTGATCGTCGCGGCGGTGCTTCATCGGCGGGTCCGAGGCGATCTCCACGTGGTTTGACCAGTGCAGATCCAGCGCATCGCGGTAATACGATTTCGCCGCCTGCGAGCGCGCCACGCGTTCCAGGTAGGGCTTGGCACTGTCCAGGCGCGCTTCGTGTTCGCTTTCACGGATCAGCAGGCGCAGCTGTGGTTCGGCGTAGAACGCCAGCGCACGGATCGGGACGGCGGTATCGCTGTTCCAGTACTCGTCGAAGATCGTATTGGCCTGCTGCACCGCTTCGCCGGCGACCAGCAGATCCAGGTCGCGGAAGTTCACGTCCGGGCGTGCGCTGAAATACTCCTCGCCGATGTTGCGGCCACCGACGATCGCCACGCGCCCATCGGCGATCCATGACTTGTTGTGCATCCGGTGGTTGACGCTGAAAACGCGCTGCACCATCTCGACCAGGCGCCAGAGTCCGTTGCGGTTGCGGAACGGGTTGTACAGGCGGATCTCGATGTTGGGGTGCGCATCGAGCGCCATCATCAGCGCGTCCTTGTCCTGCGCGTTCATGTCATCGAGCAGGATGCGTACCCGCACGCCGCGCTCGGCGGCGCGGTACAGCTCGTTGGCCATGAGATGGCCGATGAGGTCGTCGTGCCAGATGTAGTACTGCAGGTCCAGGCTGCGTCCGGCGTGCTGGGTGATCACCGCGCGCGCGGCGTACGCGTCCAGCCCGTCGGACAGGAAGGCCACACCGGTCTGGCCGGGGTGCTCGGCCTGCAGGCGGACCAGCTCGCGATCGATCGGGGTCTGGTCGGCCTGCGTAGGCAGCACCGTCGAGCGCTCGCCGACGGCCTGCGGGGTGAGGTGGTCGGCCAGCAGCAGGCCGCTGAGGACCAGCAGGATCAGCAGGGCGACAACGATCCCCAGCCAGCGCAGCAGCCGGCGCCAGAACGGTTTTTTCTCGGTCATGCCCCGATCGTAAGCGGCCGGGGCGTGCAGGGCGAGTGCTGGCGCGGTTTAGAAGCGCTCGTCCGGCGCCAGGTAACGCCACTGGCCCGGGACCAGCTTGCCCATCGCCACGCGGCCGATGCGCAGGCGACGGATGCTGATGACCTCCAGCCCGACCTGGGCGCACATGTCGCGCAACTGGCCTGGATGCACCGGCTTGATCGCAAAGCGCAGGCGGGTTTCGTTCTGCCAGCTCACCTTGCACGGTGGCAACGGCCAGCTGCGGAAGCTCAGGCCGTGCGCGAGGCGCTTCATGCCGTAGGGCGCCAGCTCGCCACTGACTTCCACCAGGTATTCCTGCTCCAGCGTTGCACCGCGATCCTTCAGGTGCGAGATCACGCGCCCGTCCTGGCTGACCACCACCAGGCCGCTTTCGTCATCGGACAGCGGCATCACCAGCTGCAGGGCGTGGAAATGCCGCTGCAGCAGCGTTACGCCGGTGGCATCGAGTTCACTGCGGGTGTCCGGCGTTACCAGGGCGCACAGTTCGTCCGAGCGCATGCCGGCCGGCTTGTGCAGCAGCATGCTCACGGTCTCGGTGCGGGTCGCCTCGGCGTTCTCGCGCAGCACGATGTCCTCGTCGGTGACCATCGTCTGCGGCTGTTCGACCACCTGGCCGTTGACGGTCACCCAGCCGCCCTCGATGTAGCGCTGGGCGTCGCCACGGGAGCAGCCGATCAGGCTGGTCAGGCGTTTGTCGAGTCGGATCGGGTCGGTCATCGGGCAGGCAACATAAAACGGGAAGCGGGCGGGGAGTGTACTGGCTGGGGCCCGGCGCTGCGCGATGCTGGACGCTGCGGCTCAGCCCGGCGTGCGTTCCAGGTGGGTCAGGTACAGGCGCAGATCAAACTCCAGCTGGTGGTAGTCCGCTTCCATGTGGGTACACAGCTGGTAGAAGGCCTTGTTGTGGTCCGATTCCTTCAGATGGGCCAGCTCGTGCACCACGATCATCTTCAGGAACGGCGCCGGTGCCTCGCGGAACACCGTGGCGATGCGGATCTCGCGGCTGGCCTTGAGCCGGCTGCCCTGCACCCGCGAGACCGTGGTGTGCGTGCCCAGCGCGTGCTTGAGCACCTGCAGCCTGCTGTCGTAGATCACCTTGGACAGCGGCGCGGACTGGCGCAGATAGCGCTCTTTCAGGCCTTGGGTGTAGTCGTAGAGCTGGCGGTCGTTGCGGACGGTATGCAGTTCGGCGTAGCGCCGCTCCAGCCACGGCCCCAGCCGGTCGCCCGCGATCAGCTCGCGCACCTGCTGCTGCAGGGCGTCGGGATAGCCGGCGAGGTACTTCAGGGCGGTCATGGGGCGGTTGGGACGGGGCGGGCAGACCAGTATGATGGCCCCCGGAATCCCGCAACAACAGATGCTAGGCGTATGGCGAAGGCAAATCCCCTGCAGGAGCAGCTGCTCAAGGCTGGGCTGGTCAAGAAATCCCAGGTCTCCCAGGCCGCCCGTGAACAGGTGAAAGCCCGCCACGGCAAGGCCCCGGTCGCGCCCAGCGAAAGCCAGCGCGAGGCCGAGCGCCTGCGTGCCGAGAAGGCTGAACGCGATCGCGCGCTGGAAGCCGAGCGCAAGGCCAAGGCCCACGCCCAGGAACTGCAGGCCCAGGTCCGCCAGATCGTCGAGGCGCACAAGGTCAAGCGTGAAGGCGAAAGCGAGTACCGCTTCAATGACGGCACGCTGATCCGCACGATGCTGGTCAACAACGTGCTGCGTCGCCAGTTGGCCTCGGGCAGCCTGGTGATCGTGCGCCATGGCGACGGCTTCGAACTGCTGCCGAGGACGGCGGCCGAGAAGGTCCGTGAGCGCGACGCCAGCGTGATCGTGCTCGACAACAGCCAGCCCGGCAGCGAGCCGAGCACCGGCAACGCCGAGGACGATGCCTACTACGCCCAGTTCCAGGTGCCGGACGACCTGGTCTGGTAAGCCACGTCTGAAGCGTTCACCCGGCGCCGCGGGCGTTCAGCCCCACGTTGGCTGGGTGTGGTGGGCCGGGTCTATGCTGGTGCCCTGACACCGGCATGGGAGACACATCATGGCGACAGGTTGGGCAGGCGACGGCGCCGTCCAGGATCAGATCGACGCCACCGTCGATGAGGCCATCCAGCGGGCCCGCGCGCAGCTGCGCGATGGCCCGGGATTGACCCACTGCGAGCACTGCGACGCGCCCATTCCCGAGGCGCGGCGGAAGGCCGTTCCCGGCGTACGCCTGTGCGTGCGCTGCCAGGAAGAAGAGGACGCCGCCCAGCAGGAGGGCAGCGGCTACAACCGCCGCGGCAGCAAGGACAGCCAGCTGCGCTAGGTATCGATACTGGGCCCGGGCATTGCCTGGCCGATGGCGGCTGGACTCAGCCGTCCCCTTGAATCCCGCCCGGCGCCTGCGAAGGATCGCGCCAACGGCGCACGGTGCGTTGGAAGAACATGTTGTTGGGCATCTGCAGCACCGTGCCTTCGTGCCCGCTGCCGGTTTCCTGCAACGTGGTGTAGATCAGATTGATGTCGATCACGCGGCCCTTGAGTCCTGGCTTCTCACCGTTTTCCAGCAGCTCGATGTAATCGTGCAGGCGGAACGGCCGCGTGGTGAAGATCAGCAGCGTGCAGAAGATGTTGGACAGCACGCTCCACGCGGCGAAGAACGCCACCGCGCCGACCGCAGCGAACCCGGTGAAGGCGGTCCAAAGTACCGTTGCCGAGACGCCCACGATGTTGAGCACGATCAGCAGCACGGTGAAATACACCACGAAGGTGAACACCCGACGTGCGCCCATGATCATTTCCGGCGGGAGTGTGTAGTGCTCACCGACGCGACGGATCAGCCGCCGGGCAACCAGCCGCAGCAGCCAGGCCACCAGCAGGGTCACCAGAATCTGCAGGGCAGGGACCCCATAGTGCAGCCATTCGTGGGTCCAGGCGGGCAGATGCTCTTGCATGGGGGCGGAATTCCTTTGCAGCGATAGTGCCGATCCCGCCATGGTAATGCCGATGCGCGTCACCGCATCGTGGTATCGGTTTACGACAGGGGGCTGCCGTACACGTCGAACACAGCGATCATCGCCGAGGCACACACCGGCGTGTTCTGTGCGTACTGCACACAGACATCGGGTGCTTCAGGCCTCAACGTGACCTGGATCTGCAGCGGGCTCCACGGCAGCGTGCAGCCGGTGGCCAGCGAGAGCAGCAGGGCCAGGCAACTGGAAGACATGGGAATACTCCTTGGCGGGGGCCGGTAGTGACATGGGATTGGATGCAGCGCCGGCCAGGAAGGTTTAAAGACCGCAGAAATAATCCGCCCTCACGCTCGCAGCAGCCCCAAGCGGAGGCGCCTGAAAAGAAAGTCAGAACGGGCTTAAACCTTTTCCATGCCCCCCGCATCCAACGGATATGCTCGATACGACGATGCCCGCCTCCAGCGCCACGACCCAGGCCGATGCCGCCGATGACCACGCCCTCGTGCGTGCCGCGGCGGCCGGCGACGTGACCGCGTACGAACGCATCTACCGACGGCATTCGCCGCGTGTATACGCCGTGCTGTGGCGGCTGTGTGGCGGCCATGCGGCCCGCGCCGAAGACGCCCTGCAGGAGGCCTTCCTGCAGGCATGGCGCGCACTGCCGGGCTTCCGTTTCGAAAGCAGCCTCGGCACCTGGCTGCACCGCCTGGGGGTCAACGCAGCGCTGATGGAACTGCGCGCCAACGCCACCGGCGATGCGCGCGATGCCGGCGAGGAGGGCTGGGAATCGTTGGCGATGCTGCCGGCCCAGGACCGCTGCGCCGGTACCTCCATGGACCTGGAGCGCGCGCTGGAAACACTGCCGCCACGGGCACGCGCGGTACTGGTCCTGCATGACATCGAAGGGTGGAAACACCAGGAAATCGCCGACCAGCTGCAGATGGCGGTCGGCAGTTCCAAAGCACAGTTGCACCGTGCGCGCGGCCTGTTGCGTGCGCGCCTAGGAGAAACCGCATGACGCCCCATGATTCCGATCACGACGACCTGACCGCACGCCTGCGTGCCTTGCCCGCCGAGCGCGTTCCGCCGGCGCGGGTCTGGCAGGGCATCGCCGCACAGTTGCCGGCACCGCTGACGGCACCGTCCACGCCGATCGCCACCGCTTCGCTGGCCGCACACCGGTCCCGCCGGCAGCGCTGGCCGCTGCGCGTAGGCCTGGGAATGGCCGCCGCACTTGCCGTTCTGATGGTGGTGCCTACGCCGGTTCCGCACACGCCCGCACCGTCGCTGCTGCAGCGCCAGGCCGATGCGATGGCCGGCGAGTACCAGCAGGCCATCGCGGCCTTGCCCAGCGCCGATGTCACCGATGAGTGGCGCCCGGCCCTGCATGAACTCGATGCCAGTGCGGACACCATCCGCGCGGCCATCGCTGAAAATCCCCGCTCGCGCTATCTGCTCGGGCAACTGCAGCGTACCTATGCGCTGCGGCTGGAACTCACCCAGCAGGCGGTGCTGTCCGCCGGCCTGCCCACTTGAAGGAGAACCCCATGCGTATCCCTCTGTCCCTGATCGCCGCCCTGGCTCTGTGCGTGCCGCTCGTCGCCCAGGCCGCCACCAACGTCAATGAGCGCCATCCACTGGGCGCCGGCGGTCGCGTGGAAATCAGCAACATCGCTGGCAAAGTCACCGTGCGCGGTTGGGACCGCAGCGACGTGGCGTTGACCGGTTCAATGGCCGATGGGCTCACTCTCAAGCAGGACAAGAGCAGCAACCGCGTGCGCTGGGAAGTGGAGTACCCGCGCGGCCGCAGCAACGGCGGGGCGACCCTGGAGCTGCGTGTGCCGCGTTCGGTGGACGTGCAGCTGGGCACCATCAGCGCCGACATCGACGTGGCCGACATCGACGTGCGCCGCCTGCAGGCCAACAGTGTCAGCGGCAGCATTACCGCGGCCGGGCGCAGTGGCGAGACCACGTTGAACACGGTCAGTGGTGGGATCCGCTCGCAGCTGCAGACGCCGCGGTTGGACGCGCGCACGGTCAGTGGCCAGTTGCTGGCCGGTGGCGGGGCGTCGGGAGATGTGGCGGCCGAATCGGTCTCTGGCCGCGTCAACGTCAACGCCGGACGGGTCCAGCGGCTGGCGGTGGAAACCGTCTCGGGCAGCCTGGATGTGAGCGCGACCGGCATGGCGCCGGGCGGCAAGGTGACGATGCAGACGGTCAGCGGATCGGTCGCGCTGAAGCTGCCGGCGACTGTCTCGGCGCAGTTGAACGTCAAGACGTTCAGTGGCGGGATCCAGTCCGACGCCGGGCAGGTGGACAAGCCGCGCTATGGTCCGGGCCGCAGCCTGGATGCGCGTCTGGGGTCGGGCGATGGGGATATTTCGATCAACGCCCATTCCGGGAGCGTGCGGGTCAGCCTGGGCCGCTGAGTGCGGCCACCGCACCGGCCAATGCCGGTGCGGTCGGCAGCAACGTCAGCCGGCTTTCTTCAGCGCCAGGGTATTGCCCAGCACTTCGATCTTGCCGCCACCTTTACGGAAAGCAGCCAGATCCGCAGCGATGCTCTGGCTGCTGACGGCGGAGTTGGACCCTTGCTTGCGGTCAACGCGAACGGTGTTGCTTGCCTTGGGGGAGGTCTTTGGCGTACGAGCCATGGATGCTCCTGCTATGGATGAAGCGTGGAAGAAAACGTCGACAGATCCTGCTGTTGTCGACGGTAGTCCTGCCGCACGAGGCGGCAATCATCGCCGCCCATGTCGAACTGGCGGCAGATCGCGGGTCGCTGCGAGTAGATCGTGCAGCGCAGGTGATACGGGTCGATCGCAGCGCACCAGCCTTCTTCGTTGCGCGCCATCACCGTGCCGCCACGCGCATCGGTGTCCAGCAGGTAGCCGGGCACGTTGTCGTCAGGCATGACGGTGACGGTGAGCCGACAGCACACCGCGTCGCAACGACGGCAATCGATGGGGTCGGGCTCGGACGATGTAAGAAGTGCAGCCAGGCGTTCGCCCAATCTGAGTGTCTCTTGGCGGCTCGGGGTGCAGCAGGCTGTGAACGAGCCGGATCACAGCGATGAGCGATCCCGGCACCGCGGACAGGTCCGGACGGTGGCAGCATCGAAGAAGACGGTGGCCAGCAAGGCCAGGAGAGTGGTGCTTGTCGCGTCAAGCGCATTGCGCTTTGAAGCCGAAAGATGATAGCGCTTTCGGCGTAACGTTTTGTTAATAAGGTCTTTCACACCTCTTCAGGCCTTGTGGGGCAAGGCCTGGCGTTGCCGGTGGATCAGTTCGCGGCGGCCAATGCCAGCCCGTGGACCACGCCGAACGACGGATTTCCGCGGACCAGGGTCGAGCCCGGGAACGCGTTGGCCACGGCCTGCTGCAGGTAGCCGGCGCGCGACATGCCGCCAGTCAGGAACACCGCTGCCGGGTCGTGGCCGATGTCGCTGCGCACCTGCTCCAGCAGGGCGGTCAGCTCGCCCAGATACCCACCGGCGGCGGTTTCCAGCCGCGAGGCATCGATCTGCATCTGCAGGCCGCGTTCGATGAAGTCCAGCGCGCTGTCGTGGCTGGACACACTGCTCAGGGCGATCTTGCAGCGCTCGACTTCACGGTACAGGCGCGCGGTATTGCCGGTGTCCTGCAGCGCGGTCAGGCGCGGGCCGAACGGCGCGTCCACATCGCGGTAGGTGTGCTGGCGGAAATCGCGCTGGCGGGTCATGTCCTGCACCATCGCCGCTTCCACGTAGTGGTGCGCCGGCACGCGGGTGATGCCGCGGCCGAACAGCGGCATGTAGCCGCCCAGGCTCAGCGCCAGATCGATATCGGTACCGCCACGGGCGATACCCCAGGCGCGGTGGATGGTCGGGGCCTGGCCGCCGCCTACGCGCGCATGGGCAACGTCGGTGGTACCACCGCCGATATCCACCACCACCGCGTCGTGCTCCTGCGGGCTCTCGGCGTGGTAATGCATCGCGGCGGCGGCCGGCTCTTCGAGAAAATCGATGCTGTCGAAGCCGGCGGCGATCGCTGCGCCGTGCAGGATCTCCAGCGCCTGCGCGTTGCCGGCCTCGCCGATCGAACTGCGGAACTGGACCGGGCGGCCCAGCGTGGCGGTGCGGATCGGCGTGTCCAGCTGGCGCGAGGCGGTCAGGCGGATGTGCTCGAGGATGTGCGTGGCGATGCCGGCGATGGTCTGGCGCGCACGCGGGTGCAGGTTGTAACCGAGCATCGACTTGGGGCTCTGCACCAGGTTGCCTTCGTTCTCTTCGAAGTAGGCCTCCAGCGCGTCATCGCCGTAGACCGCGTTCTGCAGCAGGGTGGTGGAGCTGAGCGGGGCGCGCATCTGCTCTTCCATCCACTGCCGGCGCACCACGCGCAGGGCCTCGCGGCGCAAGGCATCGGGGGTACGTTCCTGGCCGGCGGCACGGGCATCGCGCGCGGCCGCGTCGACCAGCCGGGCCAGGTCGTGCTCCAGCGCCGGGGTCAGTTCGAAGTCGTTCGGGTCGCGCATCACCTCGGGGAAATACACCGTGGTACGGAACTGTTCGGCCTGGCCGAACTGGATCGGCACGACCTTGCCGTCGATCACCACGGCGGCGGCGGAGTTGCTGGTGCCAAAGTCGATGCCGAGTTTCATGCGGGAGCCGGGCCGGTGGTCAGGGGGCGCGCACTTTGCGGCAACGGGACCGCCGACGCAAGGGCAGACGGTAACGGGCGGTTACACTACGGGCCGTTTCGTAACCGAAGAGCTGTCGATGTCCGCCATTCCCGCCTGCCCGCAGTGCACCCTGGAAAACACCTATGCCGATGGCGCGCTGTTCATCTGCGCGGACTGCGGCCACGAGTGGGCGGCCGGTGACGGTGGCGGCGAGGCCGTGGTGGTGCGCGACAGCAACGGCAACGTGCTGGCCGCTGGCGACACCGTGACCGTGATCAAGGACCTGAAGGTCAAGGGATCCTCCATCCCGCTCAAGCAGGGCACCGTGATCCGCAACATCCGCCTGGTCGAAGACGATGCCGAGCACATCGAAGGCAACTCGGAGAAGATCAAGGGTCTGGTCCTGAAGACCTGCTTCCTCAAGAAGGCCTGAGCCGGCTCAGTGGGCGTTGGTGCCACGCTGGCGCCAACGCTGCAGGCTGTCCAGCTTGGCCTGGTAGCGGGAAGTGACCGCATCGCCGTTTTCCCCCGCCAGGTCCCGTGCGCGCTGCATCTCCTGCGAGGCGCGATGCCGGTCGCCGGCCAGGAAGTAGGCCCGGGCCAGGGCGAAATGGAAGGGATGCGCGCTGTCGTACAGGCGCACGGCGCGGCGGTAGAACTTCACCGCATCGGGATAGTCCCGGCGCTGCTCCGCCCGCGCACCGAGCATGTACTGCGCAAAGGGATCGCTACGCTGCACCCGCGCCAGCCGGCCCGCCAGCCGTTGCGCCTGGCGGGTATCGCCCACGCGCCGGTACAGCGCACTGGCATTGCTCAGGCTGGCGCCGTGCCGCGGCTGCAGGCGCAGGGCGGTCTCGTAGTCGCGCCGGGCCTGGTCCAGGTCCCCCCCGCGCGCAGCCAGTACCCCCAGATTGTTCCAGCTGCCGACAAAGTCCGGTGCCTGCGCGAGCGCGGCACGGAAGTAGGTACGTGCGCCGGCCCTATCGCCGGCGGCCATGCGGTCGGCGCCGCGGTTGTTGTAGAAATGGGCCAGCGCCCGTTGTCCGTTGATCTTCTGCGGGCCATTCCGGTCATAGAGCACGTTGTGGTCCAGATCGACGGTGCCGCTGCGCCCGTCCAGCACGATGCCGGCGTTGACGTGGCCAATGCTGTAGATCACGCCGGGTGCCTGATACCAGGACACCACCTGCGCCACTTCCTGGACATGCGCATCGATGCCGGCAAGGTTGGCCAGGGTCACGAACAACAGCGTGAACGAGAGGCAGTTGGCGCGCCGCGTCTGCCACGTCTCGTTGATCGTGTGGGTCGCATCGGGGTCGTAGGCCAGGTGCAGCCCCTGCGCGTCGAAGATCATGTCGACCAACCGCTGCAGGCGGCGCTCGCGCGAGTAGCCCGGGTCGATCACCTGCTCATGCAGCAGGGTCAGCAGCGGAGTCGGCACCTCCAGGATCTGCGCCGGCGTGGGCAGCTCGGTGGTGACCGGTGCAGCTGGAAGGGGCGGCGCGGCGGGCGCCGCCGCCCAGACCGGTACGGCAGCCAGGGCCATCCACAGCATCAGTAGTCTGCAGCCGGTCATCGCCGTCACCTCGCAGGGGGCTTGGGGTCCGTCGGGTCGAGTCTAGGCGCGTTGGTACGTTCCGGCGTGCCGTTCATCGGCTGTGCACGCCATCCACAGAGGATGTGGACCAGCGGTCGACAAAGATGTGGATAACCCTCGCTGCGCCCTGTGCAGCAAGGGGGCGATGGGCGTGGTCAAAAAAGTGCCGGTCTTGCCAGCACGCGCCCGGCGGCCAATCATGGCCGCATGCGCTTTGAACCGATCCCGCTGCCCTCCGGACAGCTCGCCGAGCTGGAAACCGCTTACGCCCTGCCGCCCCGGGCGTACCACAACTGGTCACACGTGCAGGCCGTTCTGCACCACTGTGGCACGGTCGCCGAAGCTGGCCCGGGCTGGCGCCAGCCGCGCGAGGTGCAACTGGCCGCGCTCTATCACGACGCCATCTACGACGCGGGCCGCGGTGACAACGAAGCCCGCTCGGCGGCCATGGCGCGCGAGGCCATTGCACGTTGGCTGCCAGAGGCCGGGATCGATGCGACGCGGGTGGTTGAGCTGATCGAACTGACCGCGCGCCACAGCAAGCTCGCGCCCGGCGACGTCGATCCGGAGGCGGCGCTGTTCCTGGATTGCGACATGGCCATTCTGGGGGCGCCGGCGGCGGTGTTCGATGCGTACGACCGCGGCATCGCCGAGGAGTACGCCGGGCACGTGCCGGGCTTCCTGTTCCGGCTCAACCGCCGGCGCTTTCTCAAGCAGGTGCTGGGGCAGCCGCGGATCTTCCTGAGCGACTTCTTCCACCAGCGTCTGGATGCGGCAGCGCGCGACAATCTGCGCCGCCGGGTTGAGCGCTGAACCACGCCCGCTACACTGTGCGCGCTGTTTTCCCAACGTGTGTGGCCATGTCCGTGTCCGTTCCAGATCCCGATCCGCGTCCGCAGCCGCCGGAAGAGCCCGGCCCCAACGAGTGCTGCGGCAGTGGCTGCCCGCTGTGCGTGCTGGATCTGTACAGCGATGAGCTGCAGCGCTACCGCGCTGCGCTGGCGGCGTGGAAACAGCGTCACCCCGACGCCACCGACTGAGTAAATGCGCTGCGATGTCGCTTCCCCTGCCACGCCCTTCCCGCTGGCCCGCACAGCATCACGGACGTGTCGCCCTGACCACGCTGATGGCCCTGGCGCTGTTCATCGCCACCGCGCTGTGGACGCAATGGGCACGCGATGACCTGGACTGGGTGCAGGCCACCCTGAGCCTGTACCTGCATGGCCCCTGGGGGCTGGCACTGCGCGCGGCTTACTGTGTGCTGGCGCTGGCGATCATGCTGCTGGCCGTTTCCCTGCATGCCAACAGCCGATCACCCCGCCGCAGTGCGGCCGCGCCGCTGCTGTTCTGGGGGGCCGCGCTGGGATTGATGGGCGTGGCGATCGGCGACAGCTGGCTGCCCGAGCGCGCGCCGCTGCTGGCACCGCTGGTGCACGGGCTGTCGGCCAATACCGCGTTCCTGTGCGTGAGCGTGGCGATGCTGCTGCAGAGCTGGTACCTGCGCGCCGATCCGCGCTGGCGCACGTGGGCCGGGCCGGCCTGGTGGTGGGCCTGGCTGTGCTTCGTGCTGCTGTGGCTGCACGTGCTGTGGCGCGGCCCGCCGCGCGGCGCTGGGCAGAAGCTGGTGATCGCCGTAGTGCTGGTGTGGCTGGTCGCGGTGGCCTGGCAGCTGTGGCGGCAGGCGCGTCGCGATGCGCGCTGAGCGTCCGGCCACGCTGTGTACATGCCCTTGGCAGGGCAGGGGCGTATCGTTGGCGCACTAGTCATGGGATGCGCGACGATGCGGCAAGCCGGTTGGGGGATGATGCTGGGTGTGGTGCTGGCGGGGATGTCCGGACAGGCGCTGGCCGCGCCGCCGCAGCAGCTCAGTCACGGGCGTTTCGAGAACGTGCCGGTGTACCTGCCGGACGGTCGCCCGCAACGGGTGGTGGTGTGGTTTGACGGTACCGCCAGCCATGCCGACAGCCAGCAGCGCATCGAGGCATTGCGCGCCGAGGGCGCCCTGGTCGCCCAGGTCGATGTCGCGCATCTGCGCCAGGTCCTGGCCCGCGAGAAAAGCGGTGATTGCGCGTTCGGTGCCGGCGATGTGGAGAATTTCTCGCGCTGGTTCCAGGCCTATCTGCACGTGCCGGGCTATCACCTGCCGCTGATCGGCGGCGATGGCGAGGGCGCGGCGCTGGCGTACGCGGTGGCCGCCGAGGCCGATACGCAGGTCTTCGCCGGACTGCTCACCACTGGCTTCTGCCCGTCGGGCGTGCGCGAGCGCAAGGTCTGCGGCGCCGGCAGCAGCCACGGTCGCCTGCAGCCGGCTGACCTGAATTTCCCCTGGTTGAACGCCGCCGGCGATGTGCATTGCCCGGCTGGCGAGTCGGCTGCGTTCGTGCGCAAGGTCGGCATGGGGCGTCAGTTCGAGCGCACCGCGCGGGGCGACGCATTGCCCGGCCTGCTGGCCGCGGCAAAGGTGATCGGCGCGCAGAAAGGCGTCAGCCTGGCGCCGCCGCCGGATGACCTCAAGGGCCTGCCGGTGGTCGATGTACCGTCGAGCAAGCCGGGCGACACCTTCGCCATCTTCGTTTCCGGCGATGGCGGCTGGGCCGGGTTGGACAAGGAGGTTGCCGCGTCGCTGAGCGAGGCCGGGGTGCCGGTGGTCGGGGTGGACTCGCTGCGCTACTTCTGGACCGCACGCACGCCCGACGGCTTCGCCCGCGATCTGGAGCGCATCGTCACTCACTACAGCCACCAGTGGCAGCGCCGCAACGTGGTGCTGGTCGGTTTCTCGCAGGGCGCCGATGTGCTGCCGGCGGCAATCAATCAACTGACGCCGGCCACCCGCGATGCGGTCTCGATGATCGCGCTGCTGTCGGTGGGCAAGACCGCCGACTACGAGTTCCATGTCAGCAACTGGCTCGGCGGCGGTGGCGATGGCCTGCCGATCGCGCCGGAGGTGGCCAAGCTGCCCGCCGGTAAAACGTGGTGCGTCTACGGCGAAGACGATGGCGACGCGCTGTGCCCGTCGCTTCCCGCCGGTGGCAATGCGCAGGTCATCAAGCTCCCCGGCGACCATCACTTCAAGGGCGATTACGACCGCCTCGCCGACACCATCGTGCAGCATCTGCCGGCGCGCTGAGCGTCGGCGATCCGTGCCGGCACGGGCTCAATCGTGCCGGCGCGGGTCCAGTGAGATCAGCCGGGTCGCATCCAGCAGGGCGGCGGGCAGGTGCACACCGCCCGGCGCGGCCAGATAACGTGCGCGCCAGACCGGGGCGAACTTCGACTTGAAACGGCGCAGGCCGCTGAAGCCGTAGAAGCGTTCGCCATGCCGCGCGACCACGTTGGCGA
The DNA here is from genome assembly GCF_026130205.1 of Stenotrophomonas sp. SRS1. Taxonomy (NCBI): domain Bacteria; kingdom Pseudomonadati; phylum Pseudomonadota; class Gammaproteobacteria; order Lysobacterales; family Lysobacteraceae; genus Stenotrophomonas; species Stenotrophomonas sp. SRS1. Next base: position 1,117,371 of record NZ_JAINFD010000002.1, read on the forward strand.
AGCGGTTCCAGCGCCCGGCCAGGCGATGCTGGGCCAGCCCGGACAGCGGTGCCATGCCCAGCGAGAACCGGTGGAAGCCGTGCTCGCGGCCCCACAGGAACAGCTCGATGAACAGGAAATCCATGGTGCCCTTGGGCGCATCGTCGACGTGCCGCATCAGGTCCACCGAGAGCTCGTTCCCGGCCGGTGCCTGCCACAGATTGGCGAAGGCCACGATGCGCCCTTCGGCCTCCACCACCGCGACCGGGAAACGCGCCAGATAGGCTGCATCGAAGCTGCCGAGCGAGAACCCCTTTTCATCGCCGGCCTTGTCGTCCAGCCATTGCTGGGAGACCACTGCCAGCGCCGGCAGCAGGGCAGGCACTTCCTCGGGCATGGCGACCCGGAAGCTCAGCCCACCGCGCTTGCCGCGGTTCCAGGCCTGGCGCAGATCGGCGCGCTCGCGGCCTTCCAGGGTGAAGTCCTGCAGCGGCACCATCGCCTCTTCGCCGAGCTTGACCAGGGTCAGCCCGAGGTCGAGATAGGTCTGCCAGTGCGCTTCGCCGACCTGGTAGAACACCGGGCGCAGGCCGAGCCGATCGGCTTCCTCGCGGAAGCGCCAGATCAGCGCACGCACCACCTCTGGTGGGCCAACCGGATCGCCCATCGCGATCAACGAGCCGCCGTAGCGCTGCATCATCACGAAGCCCCGCTGCGCTTCATCGCGCAGCACCGCCTTGTCCGCAGTGAGCACCAGGCAGGCCTGGGTGTCTTCGGCGGCGGCCAGGATCGGGGCGAGCGCGTCCAGGGTGGAGGCATCGGCAGCCGGCAACGGACTGCGCGTGCTGTGCAGCAACCGCGCCAGGCCGAAGATGGTCAACGCGATCGCCACCAGCAACAAGGCACGCAGCGCGCGAGGCGCGTTGCCCTGCAGCGCGAACTGCCACCACAGCTCGTTCTGGTATTCCACGTGGCTGTAGACGAAGAACAGCAGCCAGATCACCGCGACCAGCACCAGCCCGAGGTTGCGGATCCACGGCCACGACCAGGCCTCATCCAACAATGCCCCCTGGCGATAGAACTCGCGGCGCGAGGCCCACAGTGCGGCCGCCACCAGCAGGGCGGACAGCGCGATCAGCACCTGCCCACCGCGTAGCCAGATCGGCAACGGGGACAACACGCAGATGCCGAGCGCGAGCATCCACGCGGCATGGCTGCGCCGCTGCAGGCCCTGGCCGATCAGCAGCAACGCGACACCGGCCAGACTGCCCAGCAGGTGCGAGGTTTCCAGGATCGGCAGCGAGGCCGTGACCAGGTGCCGGCGCGGCGTCGGCAGGGTGCCGTCGATCACCAGAGCGGCGCCGACGCTGAACACCGCCAGCGCGATGATCTGCGGCAGCCAGGGGCGCAGCGCGGTCCAGCCGACCCGGGTGGCACCGGCGCCGGCACGCAGCGGGCGACGCAGTGCGGGCGCGACCGCCAGCACCGTGGCCAGCAGCAGCGGCAACACGTAGTAGGTCACGCGGTAGATCAGTGCGGCCGCGAGCACCGCGGCGGGCGCCACCTGCGGCAGCAGCTTGAGCAGGCTCCACTCGAACACGCCCAGGCCGGCCGGCACGCTGGAGATCAGGCCGGCCAGCACCGCGACCAGATACAGCCCGACGAAACCGGGCAGGCCGGTCGGCGTATCCATCGGCAGCAGCACATAGAACGCCGCACTGGCCAGCACCAGCTCGACCACGCTCAGGGCGGTCACACCGAGCATGGTGCGGCGGTCGGGCAGCCACAGGGCATGCCCGCGGATCTGGAAACTACGGCCCTCGCGGCCGACCAGCAGCATCGTGCCGGCATACGCCAGCAGGCCGAGAACGCCGATGATGCGCACCGCCTGAACCGGGATCGGCAGCGCCAGCGCCGCCGCGCCGGGTTCAAGCAGGAAGGCCAGCGCCAGCAGCAGCCACGCACCGAACACGAAGCCCAGTGTGCTCATCAATACGACCTGGCCGATCTCGCCCAGCGTCAGCCCCGCGCGACCATAGCCACGCAGGCGTACGGCGCCGCCGGTGAGGGCCGCAAAGCCCAGGGTCTGCCCCAGCGTATGCGCCAGGAACGCGGTGATGCCGACCCGCGCCGGATGCAGGCGCTTGCCGCTGCGGCGCAGACCGATCGCATCGAAACCGATCAGGCAGGCATAGCTGGCCAGGCCAAGCAGCACGGTCAGCGCGATCTGGCCGGCGCCGAGATGACGGAAGGCCTCGCGGATGGCGCGGTAGCCATGCTCATCGAATTCGTTGGCCAGCCCACGCAGGGCCAAGGCCAGGATCAGCAGCGGGATGACGACGGTCGCGGCGCGGCGCCAGGGGGCGCGGGCCGGCGTGGGAGCAGGGGCGGTGTCGGTCATCGGTACAGCGTGCTCCGGGGTGGGCGATGAAAGAGTCAACACAGGCGTGGCCGCCTGACCGGCAAATCGTGCGCCTGATGCCGTCGCTTGCCAAGCGGGTGCACTGTGCGTGCTGTGGCTGCTTTGCGCACCGGGCCGGGCAGGCGCACGCCGCATCGGTGACAATGCGGTTTCATCCAGAGGAGTAATCGCCATGTTGGAACGTTTCGACGTTGGTCCGCGCATGTCCGAAATGACCGTGCACAACAAGGTCGCCTATCTGTCCGGGCAGATCCCTGAAGACACCAGCCAGGACATCACCGGCCAGACCCGTCAGGTGCTGGAAGAGATCGACAAGCTGTTGGCGCTGGTGGCCAGTGACAAGCAGCACATCCTGCGCGCGGAAATCTTCCTCGCCGACATCAACGATTTCGCCGGCATGAATGCCGCATGGGATGAGTGGGTGGTGGCAGGGATGACCCCGGCCCGCGCGACGGTGGAAGCCAAGCTGGCGGACGCGAGCTGGAAGGTGGAGATCGTGGTGACGGCGGCGTTGCCGTAAGCGCACCGCAGAACCGCTGGGCGCCATGGTGATCGACGCATCGCCGTGCGCCCAGGCCTTGCCGCTGCCGCGAGGCGCGTAGCGCCCGGCGCGGGGGTCAGCGCGCGCTGACCAGGTCGATGCAGTCCACCGGGCACGGCGGGATGCACAGCTCGCAGCCCGTGCACAGATCGGCAATGACAGTGTGCATGTACTTGGCGCCGCCGACGATCGCATCGACCGGGCAAGCCTGGATGCACTTGGTGCAGCCGATGCAGTCGGCTTCGATCACCACCGCGACCTGCGGTGCCTTGTGTGCACCGCGCGTGCGGTCGAACGGCACCGCCGCCACACCCAGGGCATTCGCCAAGGCACGCGCACCGGCATCACCGCCCGGCGGGCAGTGATCGATGCCCGCCTCGCCGCGTGCCATCGCCTCGGCATACGGACGGCAGCCGTCGTAACCGCATTGCCCGCATTGGGTCTGCGGCAACAGCCGGTCGAGGCGTTCGGTGAGGGTGTCGATGGGGAGGCTCATGGCGTGGCGGTGGCTGCGCGGTGGGGGCATCAGGCCCGGCTGTCCCGGGCAGGTGGTGTGCCCGCCGGGAGATCCCGACGCGGCTTCATGGGCTTGCCGCGATACCAGCGCTCGTGGGCGAGTGCCAGCATCGGACGGTCTTCGCGGCTGTCGCCGTACGCGTGGATGCGCAGGTAGCGCGCGAGGTCGAACCGCCGGCGGATGTGGTCAACCTTGCGCGGGCCGCAGTCGCCGTCGGCATAGCGCCCGGTGAGGCGTCCGTCATGGCTGTCCAGCCGGTTGCAGATCAGCTGCAACCCCATCGCCTCGCACCACGGGCGCAGGTACAGATCCAGCGAGCCGGACACGATCACCACGGTGTGTTGCTGCTTGAGGTGCCAGTGGATCTGCTCGAGCATCTCCGGCCGCATCACCCCGGGCAGCACATCGCGCGCGTAGCCGGCGGCCTGCGCGGTGATGTCCTCGAGATGGCGGTCGGTGAAGGTCAGGCGGGTGACACGGGCGCGGATGCGTTGCGCGGAGATCAGCTTCAGGCGATAGGCCAGCAGCCACGGGCCGACTTTCCACCAGGCCTGTGCAAGCTGTTCGGGGGTCGCCACGCGGCGCAGGAAACGCCCGTAGGTATCGCAGGTGGTGACCGTGTGGTCGAAATCGAACAGCGCCAGTTCCAACCCACACCTCCAGGCAGAAGAGCGTGGCAGGGCGACCGGGTGGCCGCCCTGCCGCAGCGATCAGCGGACCGGCATGCCCGGCAACGCGGCGCTGTCGGCGTCCAGCAGGGCAAGTGCGCCGCCATCAAAACCGGCCGACAGGATCATGCCTTCGCTCAGGCCGAAGCGCATCTTGCGCGGGGCCAGGTTGGCGATGAACACCACACTGCGGCCGACCAGCTGTTCCGGCTCGCCGTAGCTGGCGCGGATGCCGGAGAAGATCTGGCGCTTGCCCAGGTCACCGGCGTCGAGCTCGAAGCGCAGCAGCTTGTCCGAACCTTCCACGAACTCGCAGACCAGCACCTTGCCGATGCGCAGATCCAGCTTGGCGAAGTCGTCGATGCCGATGTAGGCCGGTGCGGCCTCGCCATCGGCCGCAGCAACCGGTGCCGGTGCGGCAGCGGGCTTGGCCGGTTTGGCCGGGGCGGCGGGGGCCGGGGTGGCGGCCTGCAGGGTGTCCTTGGATGCGTCGGTCATGGCGTCGATTTTTTTCGGGTCGATACGGGTGAACAGGGGCTCGTACACCGCGATGGTGTGCGCGGTCAGCGGGGCAGCGATGTCGGTCCAGGCCTGCACGGGCGCGGCCAGGAAGCCCTCGGCCTGCGCGGCGGTGGCCGGCAGCACCGGCTTGAGTGCGGTGACCAGCACGCGGAACAGGTTCAGGCCCTGGGTGCAGACCGATCGCAGCTGCGCGTCGGCGCCGTCCTGCTTGGCGATCACCCACGGCTTTTCATCGTCGATGTAGCGGTTGGCTTCGTCGGCCAGCGCCATGGTCTGGCGCAGTGCACTGGCCGGATCGTTGCGCTCGTACGCCTCGCGGATCGGCGCCAGCGCGGCGACGAAACGGTCGTACTGGGCGGCATCGGGCAGCGCGGCGGCCAGGCGGCCCTCGAAGCGCTTGCTGATGAAGCCGGCGCAGCGGCTGGCCAGGTTGACGAACTTGCCGACCAGATCGGCGTTGACGCGCGCGATGAAGTCACCCAGGTTCAGGTCGAGATCGTCCACGCCGCCGGAGGACTTGGCCGCGAAGTAATAGCGCAGCGCTTCCGGCTCCAGCCCGGCATCCAGGAAGGTGCGGGCCATCACGAAGGTGCCGCGCGACTTGGACATCTTGGCACCATCGACGGTCAGGTAGCCGTTGACGTGCAGACGGGTCGGCGCGCGGTGGCCGGTGCCGTGCAGCACCGCCGGCCAGAACAGGCCGTGGAAGTTCACGATGTCCTTGCCGATGAAGTGGTGCAGCTCGGTGCTGGTGCCGGCGCGCAGGTGCGCATCGAAATCTTCGCCGGTCTTCGCGCACAGGGTCTGGAAGCTGGACAGGTAACCGATCGGGGCGTCCAGCCAGACATAGAAATACTTGCCCGGATGGCCGGGAATCTGGAAGCCGAAGTACGGCGCATCGCGCGAGATGTCCCACGCGCGCAGGCCACCCTCGGCATTGAGCCACTCACCCAGCTTGGCCTTCACGCCCGGCAGGGCGACGTCGCCGGCCAGCCACTCGCGCAGGAAGCCTTCGAAGCGGCCGACCTCGAAGAAGAAATGCTCCGAATCGCGGATTTCCGGCGTGGCGCCGGAGATCACCGATTTCGGGTCCTTCAGGTCGGTCGGGCTGTAGGTGGCGCCGCAGACTTCGCAGTTGTCGCCGTACTGATCCGGCGTGCCGCAGTTCGGGCAGATGCCCTTGATGTAGCGGTCCGGCAGGAACATGCCCTTGGCCGGGTCGTAGAACTGGGCCACGGAGCGGCGCGCGATGTGGCCTTCGGCCTCGAGCTTGAGGTAGAAGGCTTCGGTCAGCGCCTTGTTGGCGGCGGAGTTGGTCGAGTCGTAATGATCGAACGCCACGCCGAACGCGGCGAAATCACGCTCGTGGCTGGCCTGGATGTTGGCGATGAAGGCCTCCGGCGTCACGCCGGCCTTCTCGGCCGCAAGCATGATCGGGGTGCCGTGGGTGTCATCGGCGCAGACGAACCAGGTCTTGCCGCCGCTCATTCGACGCGCGCGCACCCAGATGTCAGCCTGGATGTAGCCGACCAGGTGGCCCAGGTGCAGCGGGCCGTTGGCGTAGGGCAGGGCGGTGGTGACGAGAGCGGTGCGGGTCATGATGAGCGCTGTTGCCAGGGGAACCGGGGATTATCGCACGCCAAAACGCAGTAACCCGGCCGAAGCCGGGTTACGGGGGCTCAAAAGCAGCGCCGGGCTTACTCGCGCACCCAGGTCTGGGCGCGGCAGATGAAGGCCACGCACCCGGACACGTCCAGCTTGGCGCCGCCGGTCTGCAGCTTCATCTTGGACTTGTAGGTCTTGCCATTGCCCGGATCCAGGATGGTGCCGCCGGACCAGGCGTTGGTGCCGTCGGCCTTGAGGTTCCACAGGATGGTCATGCCTTTGACCGGCTTGTTCTTGTTGGCGCCCTCGCAGCCGTCGCAGACCGGATTGGGGCCCTTGTCCGAGTGCAGGATGTCCACGACCTTGCCGGTCAGCGTGCCGTTGGTGGCCTGGGTGATCTCCACGATCGACTTTACCTTGCCGGTCTTGTCGTCGATGGTCTTCCAGCGGCCGACGGCGCCGTCGGCGGCGCTGGCCGACATCGCGGCCATCATCAGCGGCAGCGCCAGCAACAGGGTCTTGAAAGTCTTGCGCATGTTCCCCTCCCAGGGATGTCCGTGAACGCCGGCGCAGGCGGCCGGTACAGGGCCGACTGTATACCCATTCGCTCCGGTACGGAACGTGTCGGGTGCACGCTTCAGCCGGCGTGGGCCGGGATCTCGTACAGCTCCAGCGGCAGGTCGTCCGGGTCGGCGAAGAAGGTGAAGCGGCGGCCGGTGTACTCGTCCACCCGGATCGGTTCGCAGGCCACGCCGGCCGCGGTCAACCGCTCGATCATCGGCTCCAGCAGATGCACGCGGAAGGCCAGGTGGCGCAGGCCCTGCGCCTCGGGGCGGCTGGGCCGTGCGGGCGCGCCCGGGAACGAGAACAGCTCCAGCTGGCTGCCATCGGGCAGGGCCAGATCGAGCTTCCAGGAGTCGCGCGCCTGCCGGTAGTTCTCGGCGATCACGTGCAGGCCGAGCACGCGGGTGTAGAAGTCTTTGGAGCGGACGTAATCGGCGCAGATCAGGGCCACGTGGTGGACGCCGATGAGAGGGGAGTCGGAAACGTTCATTGCAGAGTATCCAGCCAGCGCCGGGCGATCTGCAGCGCCAGCGGATAGGGTTCGGGGGCGTTGCGGTTGCTGAGTACGATCACGGTGAGGCGCTGCGCGGGGTAGCGCAGGATCACGTTGCGGAAGCCGATGCTCTCGCCGCTGTGCCACTGCGCGCCACCGTTGAGCCGCCAGCCGAAACCGTAGAACGGCACGTCCGTCTCGGCGGTGCGGGTGGCAGGGGAGAACATCTGCTTCAACGATGTTGCCTTCAACAGGCGCTGGTCATACAACGCCGCATCCCAGTGCGCCAGGTCATCCAGCGAGGAATACACCCCACCGTCGCCGAGCACCGCGCTGGTCGGGCTCTGATCGGTACGCTGCCAGCGCCCGTCGCGCTCGCTGTATCCGTAGGCGCGGCGCGCGATATCGTCCACGCCGTCCTGATGCGCCACGCTGTCGCGCATGCCCAGCGGCAGGAAAATCCGCTGGCGCAGGAAGCTGGCGAAATCAGTGCCCGAGGCCTTGCCGACCACCAGCGCCAGCAGGGCGTAGCCGCTGTTGCTGTAACGGTAGGCCGTGCCCGGTGCAAAGTACGTTCGATCCTGGCCTTCCAGCAGATGCAGCACGTCCTGGTCATGGACCTGCACGGTCGCGTCGGCAGCCATCAGGTCTTCGTAGTCGAGCAGGCCGCTGGTGTGGCTGAGCAGCTGGCGCAGGGTGATGGCGTCGGCGGCCGCTGGCAACGAGGGCAGCCAGCGCTTCACTGGGTCATCCAGGGTCAACGCGCCATCTTCGGCCAACAGCAGGATCGCCGCGGCGGTGAACTGCTTGCTGACCGAGGCCAGGCGGAAATTGGTCTGCGCGGTCACAGCAGTGCGATCTTCCAGCACCGCCAGGCCGTACCCGCGCCGGAACACCGGCTTGCCGTCGTGCAGGACCAGCACCGCCGCGCCGGGGACCTGGCCGTCGTAGCGTTGCATCAGCGCATCGATGCCCGGATCCGGTGGCGTCAGCACCGGCGCTGCGGTGACGGTGCCGCTGCCGGCGATGCACATCGCGCTGATCCACACACGCAGATGCCGGACGATGTGCATGCTCGGTTTCCTTCAGTGCTCAGGGCGCGGGCGTGGCCGCGCCACTCTGGCTGGCGATCCAGCGGGCGATCTTGGCGTCCAGAATGTCCAGCGGCATCGAGCCATCGCGCAGCACTTCCTCATGGAAGCGGCGCGCGTCGAAACGTGCCCCCAGCGCGGCCTTGGCCTTGTCGCGCAGTTCCATCATCTTCAGTTCGCCCAGGCCATTGGCCAGGGTCTGCCCGGGCAGGGCCATGAAGCGCTCCACTTCCGCGGTGGCATCGCTGGCGCTCATGTCCGCGGTCTTGACCAGATAGTCCACGGCCTGGCGCTTGCTCCAGCCCTGCGCGTGCACGCCGGTGTCGGCGGACATGCGCGCCGCACGGGTCAGCGCGGCCTGCAGGTAGCCGATCCGCTCGTACGGGTCCTGGTATACGCCCAGTTCCTCGCCCAGCGACTCGGCATACAGGCCCCAGCCTTCCACGAAGGCGATATCGCCGCCCAGGCGGCGGAAGCGCGGCAGCTTGTCCAGCTCCTGTTGCAGGCCCAGCTGCACGTGATGGCCCGGAATGCCCTCGTGCAGGAACTGCATCGGCGCCGACCAGCGGCGGCGGCTCGGCAGATCGCCGGTGTTGATGTACAGCACGCCCGGACGCATGCCGTCCGGCAGCGGCTGCTGGTAGCTCACCGCGCCGGCGGTGGCCGCGCGTTCGGGCTCGACCGCGCGGATTTCCATCGGCGCCTTGGGCAGCGTGCCGAGCAGGCTCGGCAGGCGTGCGTTGACCTGGCTCTGCAGCTGCTTGTAGCGGTTGATCAGTGCATCGGCGTTGGCGTACTGGAAATCGCGGTCAGTACGCATGGTGCGCAGCAGCTTCTGCTGCGAGCCGCGGATCTTGTTCTCTTTCATGATCGTGGTGATCTTCGCCTGCAGCGTGGCCACGCGTTGTTCGGCCAGCGCATGGATCTGTTCGGGCGTCAGCGTGGATGCGGTGCTCTGCACGATGGTCTGCGCATACCAGGCCTTGCCGCCGGGCAGGCCGGCCAGGCCATCGGTGCTGCGTGCGGCGGGCAGGTACTCGGTGGCGATGAAGCCGCGCAGGGCGCGGTAGGACGGCATGATGCGCAACTCGATCATGCGCTTGTATTCGGCGGTGATACGCGCCTTGTCGGCGGCCGGGAAATCCTCGGGCAGGTTACGTATCGGCGCCCAGAAGATGCTCTCTTCCGCAGTCGGCTTGATCACCGCATCCAGCTGCGGCAGCACTTTTTCCATCAGATCGCGCGGCTGTACCACTCCGGCGGCCATGCCCTGGCGCATGTTGGCGATGGCCTGTTCGAACAGGGCGGGAATGCCCAGCGAACGGCGCGACCAGCCATCGTAATCCTGCACCGTGTTGAAGGGCTGCGCACCGGAGCCGGAGCCGAGAATGGCCATGATGCTGCCGAGGTTGTAGTACTGGCTTACCGGCAGCATCCAGCCGGGGAACTGCTCGGCGGCCAGTGACATGCGCGCATCGCGCACGAAGATTTCATAGCTGAGCAGGTCCTGGCCGGTCAGGCCATCCGGGCCGATCTTCTCGACCTTGCCCAGCCACTCCACGGTGAAGTCATGCGACTGCTGGCGGTAGGCGGCCGAGAGGATGTTCGGGAGCTGATCGTTGTGGCGGCTGTCGCCCTGGAACGTGGCCTGCAGCGGATTGAGCCGCATCGAGGCATCCCAGTACTCATCGTAGATCCGGTCCAGCTGCGCGGCCTTGCTCTGCTGGCGCACCAGCGGCTGGCGGGCAGGGGTGGCGGCCGGGCGTACACGCGGCTTGGCTTTGGGCTTGGCGGCGGGCCGGGACTGCGTCGCGGCGGGCCGGGTGGCCTTTTTCTTGGCAGCTTCGGCCGGGGCGGCGGCGCTGAAGGCCATCAGGACGGCGATGGCAAGCGCCAGGGCGCGGGCGGGGTGGGGCATCGGCTGTTTCCGTAAACGCACAGACACGGGAGCTTGCCCGATTCGCCTGCGTACGGCCAGTACCGGTCCCCGGTCAGCTTTGTCACGTACGGCGCTCAGTCAGCTGCGGCAGCACGGGGCTGCCACGAGGCTCAACGATCGCCGGCGCGGGTGAACGGCACGCTTTCCGGGGCGACCGCGCCGCCGGAGATGATGAAGCTCATTGCCTGGTCCACGGTCCAGTCGGTGGGCGTGAGCAGTTCCACCGGCACGATTTCCAGATAGCCGGAGGTCGGGTTGGGTGTGGTGGGTACATACACCGCCGCCAGTTCGCGGCCGGTGCCCTGTTCCTTGATCACCCGGGTGACCAGGCCGACCGACTTCATGTCCCGGTGGGGAAAATCGATCAGCACCACGCGCTGGGTACTGCCCGGCTCGGTCTGCAGCATGTCCAGCAGCTTCTTGGCGCTGTCGTAGATGATGCTGGCAAGCGGAATGCGTTTGATCACCGCGCCGAACCAGCGCAGCAGGCGCTGGCCGATCACGCGGCGGCTGAGTACGCCCACCGAGAGGATTACCAGCAGCGTGGCGGCCAGGGCGATGATGTCCTGCATCCACTCGACCTTGATCCAGCCCAGGTAATGCGGGAACGAGGCGGCGATCTGCTCGGAGAGCGGCACCACCAGCGGGCTGGAAATGCCCGACAGCAGCACGAACACGAATTTGACCACCACCCAGGTCAGCCAGATCGGCAGCAGGGTCAGCAGGCCGGTCAGGAACAGGCGCTGCAGGGAGGGACGCGGAACGAGTTGGGGGGCTTCGGGCGACATCTGCGCATTGTAGCGGCGGCGATGCCCGGTTTACGCTGCCTCTCCCTGCAGGACGCGGGGTCTGGGAGAACGCTGTGTTGAAGACAGGTCTGAAATGGGTGGGCATCTCGATCCTGAGCCTGGGAGTGGCGGTCGTCCTGCTCTGGGCGGCTTCGCGGTTCTGGCCGTTGCCAGTTGAACAGCGCGAGGCGATGCGGCTGCTGCAGGCGCCTTTGCCCACGCGTGGCGAGAACGGCTTCACCGCGCTGTGGACCCTGCGTTACGACGGGCTGGAGGGCGCCGGCGGTGACGCCGTCATGGCGCAGGACGTCGAGCGGTGGCGCACCGGTTCGCCCGGCCAGCGACCCGTATCGTCCAGCGCGGAAGGACGCTTCCCCGCAACGCCGCTGTCCGCCCCGGCAGGCTGCGGCCGGCGGGGTATCGGGTGTCTGGCGGCGGTTCGCGCCGATCCGGACGCTGTCGAGGCTGCGCATGCCGGGCACGACGCGCTTCACCAGCGTGTGGCCGCGCTTGCCGGCTACGGTCACTTCACCTCGCCGTTCAAGCGGTTCGACACGGATCCGATGGTCCCACTGCCGGTCTTTCAGCCGGTGCTCGATCCTGTCTCCGCGCACGCGCTCGCCCATGTGCGTGGCGACAGTGGCATCGCACTCGCCGGTGCATGCGCGGACATCCTCAGCGGTCGGCGGATGACGGGGCAGGGCGATGCCCTGATCACCAGCATGATCGGTGCGGCGATGGTGGAGAGCAACGCGCGGCTGCTGGCCGACATCCTGGTTGAACTGCCTGCCGATACCGCGCTGCCTGCCATCTGCGGCGCCGCACTGGCGCCGATGACGGCCGACGAGCAGAGCCTGTGCACGGCTATGCGCGGTGAGTTCGGGCTGGCCGGGGCGGGAGTGCGCCTGACGACCGGGAACCCGGCGGCGCAGTACCTGCTGTTGGATGTGCCGCGCACCCAGGCACGCATGGCGCCGCGCTACGCGTGGGCATGCGCCGCCAGTGCTGAACTGGTGGCCACCCGGGATGCGCCCACCCCGATTCCCGGGCCCGCACAGGATCGCTTTGCCTGCATCGCCAATCCGCTGGGATGCGCCTTGTCCAACATCACCGGGCCGGACATGCGGCAGTACGCAGGCCGCCCGCAGGACGCGGCCGCGATGCTGCGCCTGGTTGCGGCGCAGCGCTGGTTGCGGCAGCAGCCCACCCCCGCGTCCGTGGCCCTGCAGCGCCTGCCAGAAGCGCTACGCTCGCCCACCCGCACACCGGTGCTCAGCGACGATGGCCACTGGCTGCAGGTGGAGCGGCGCGCGGTGATGAGCGATGTCGAAGCGACGCTGCGGGTGCCGATGCGCGCACCTGCGCACTAGCCAACGCGCCGGGATGCCGTGGCTCAGCGATCCTGCGCCGACGCCAGCGGCTCGAACGCGCTGCCGTCGCCGACGGTCTCCAGGGTCCAGCGCTGCGGCGAGCTCAGGGTCTCCCAGCGCACGCGCTCCTCGTCCGATTCCATGCTGCCTTCGGCATGACGCACGCGTCGGGTCGAGTAATTGATGCTCAGGCTTTCGGTCTGCCCGGAGTTGCGCATCATCGAACTGCGGTCGTAGCCGATCAACGCGAAGGCACCCGCCTGCCAGCGGAAGGTGTAGCTGGCCGAGCCGGTGGACCAGCTGCCGGCGTTGGAGAAGAAGAACAGCGTGGTCTGCAGCGTGCCGCGCACGATCGAAACGCCGGCGCCCTCCTCGAAGACATCGGACAGGTTCGGCGCCTCGTGGCGGGTGATCAGCGTATGGTTCTGCGCAGCGAGTGAGTAGCCGTCCGGCGTGGCCCAGGCGATGGCGAGCATGCGTGGATTGCTGTCCAACGGACTGATGCCGAACCCATCGTGTTCGACGATGTTGCGCGGATCCTGCTGGCGCAGGACGAGGACGAGATCCTCGCGCTTGTCGCCGTTGAGATCGCCGCGAAGCTGCTGCTCGATGCGCCATCCTGACGGCACGAAACCTTCGGCCCGGGTGGCGTGGGTGGGCAATACCGGATAGTCGACCGGTGGGATCCGCAGTTCCTGCGCGAACGCGGGCAGGGCAGTGAGCAGCAGGGCAGCAAGCAGGGGCAGGCGCATGGTCGTCCGTGGGGTGGAGCCGGCGCGCGAGCATAGCAAGCGCGCGATGACTCATCCCGCGCGCTGGCGTGCCTCGGGCTTGAGGCGCAGGTAGACCTGCTTGCGCACGCGGGCGATGACCTCGCCTTTCGCATCGACAATGTCGTTGCTGAACCAGTGCAGGTACTTGTCCCCGCTGGCGGTGGCGGCACGCAGTTGATCCAGCAGCGCTTCGTCCAGCCTGAACTCGGCGGCCACGGTGCCGCGGCCCGGCTTGAGGAATTCAATCTCCCCGGCGCGGTCCCAGACGTAGTAATCGCGGCCCAGGTTCTGCATCACGGTGAGCATCCAGAACGGATCGGTCATCGCGAACAGGCTGCCACCGAAATGGGTGCCCACGTAATTGCGGTTCCAGGGGCGCATGCGCAACTCGACGCGCACATGGCGGTAGTCCGGGCTGACCTGGGTGACATGGATGCCGGTGAACAGGAATGGCGGCCACAGGTTGAGGCCAAGGCGGAAGACGGAGGCCTTCATTCGGATCGCAGCTCAGTGGAGAGGAGATACGAGTCTACCATTCGCCTGCGTATGGAGTGGCGCCTCAGCCCAGCCCGCCGTCATCCACCGAATACCCATTCCGTCCGGCCGCCTTGGCCTGGTACAGCGCGGCATCGGCGCCTTCGAAGAAGTGCCGCGGCTCGGTGTTCGCGGTCGGCACCCGCGTGAACACGCCGACGGTCACGGTGATATGCGTGGTCGCGCCGCGCCCGGCCGGGATCTCCAGTGCCTGCGCGCGCGCGACCAGATCCTGCACCACCTGGAGGGCGCCTTCCGGCGTGGTGTCGGGCAGGATCAGCGCGAATTCGTCGCCGCCGAAGCGCGCGGCCATGTCACGGGGGCGGCGGGCATGCGCGCGGATTTCCTGCGCGATCCGGCGCAGCACGTTGTCACCGGCCTGGTGGCCGAACTCGTCGTTGTGGCGTTTGAAGTGGTCCACATCGATCAGCACCAGGCTCAATGGCCGCCCGGTGCGCCGGCCGGCGTCATGCTCGGCCTGCAGGGTCTGCTCGAAGCGCAGCCGGTTGCCCAGTCCGGTGAGGGCATCGCTGTTGGCTTGGCGCCGCCACGCACTGACGCGCCACAGCGCCCACGCCAGGATCACCGCCAGCATCCCGGTCAAGGCGGCAGCCGGTGCAAACCAGAGGCTGCCGGCGCGCAACAGCACGAAGCTCAGCAACAGCGTCGATGGCAAGGCGAGCACGCCGCTCAGCCACGCCCGCGGCAGGGTCAGCAACAGGCAGCACAGCGCCACCAGCAACCCGGTAAGCACGCTCTGGCCGAGAGGTGCCAACGGCACGATGACCTTGTCGCCCAGCAGCATCGAGGCGACATTGGCCTGGTACTCGCTGCCGCTCATCCAGCGGTCGCGCGTGGTCGGGGTGAGCAGGCGCGGCGCGATGCCACTGGCGGTCAGGCCGACCAGGACCAGGCGGCCACGCAGCAGCGCCGGGTCGACCTCGCCATTGAGCACATCCACGTAGGACAGCTGCGGGAAACGCTCGGGCGGGCCCGCGTAGCGCACCCGCACATAGTGGTCGCGCCGCCACTGATACGGCGAATCCAGGCCGGGACGATCATCGCGCAGCCCGGGCAATGGCCCCGGCGGATCGGCCAGTGCCAGGCCGAGCGCTGGCCAGTGCGGGGAACCGATGCCGGCGGTGAGGAACAGCCCGCGTGCGACGCCGTCGCTGTCCACCTCGATGTCGCTGTGGCCGAGGCTGGCCGCGTTGGCGGCGATCAGCGGGATCGGCAGCAGCTCCTCGGCCATGCGCGGGCCACTGGCCGGCGCGGCCACCACCGGCAGCACGACGTGGCCGTTGCGACGGATCGCTGCGGCCAGTTCGGCATCCTGTGTGCTGTCCTGGCGATCGGCTTCGGACAGCACCAGGTCCAGCACCACGCGTTCGGCACGCGCGTCGGTGAGGCGATCCAGCAGACGCGCATGGGTGCCGCGTGGCCACGGCCACTGGCCGAGCTGCTGCAGGCTGTTGTCGTCGATCGCCACGATCAGCAGGCGCGCATCGGGGGTGTACTCCCAGCCGCCCACGTAAGCATCGTAGACCGCTTCATCCTGCTTCCAGAACCACTGCCAGTGGTTGGCCGCCACGGCCAAGGCGCCGACCACTGCCGCCAGCGCGATGCGGTGCGGCCAGGGCAGGTGCAGCGGCGTCACAGCAGCAGCCACAGCAGCAGGGCGCCGCCGCCGGCGCCGTAACAGGTACGGCACGGCAGGGCGATCTGTTGTGTCGGCGAGAACGGACCGGCGTAGCCGTCCTCGTCGATGTACTGCACGCGGACGTGCAGCGTGCCGCGCCAGGGGCGCTTGACGGTGACCTCAGGCTGATCCAGTTCGCGATCCAGCAGCGGGGTGGCGAAGTCCCCGCGCCGATCCAGCTGCACGCGGTAGCGCTGGCCTGGTTCGCCGGCCTGCCAGCGCAGCGTCAACTGCCCTTTGGCCGCCTCCGGTGGCTGCAGTGCGGGATCGACCGGTTTGTCGGTGATGGTCAGCGGCAGCGGCTGACCGAAACGCCCGCGGTCGCCGTTGCGATCCACCGACGCCACGCGCCACGCATACTCGCCCGGGGGGAGGTCCAGGACGGGACGCAGGTGGGTGGCGCGGGTGTCCTGTTCGAGCAGGAGATGGAGGAACTGCGGGTCGCGGGCGATCTGCAGGACGGTCCGCTCGGCGTCGGCGACGCGGGTCCATTCGAAACGCGGCCGTGCGCTGTTGACGGTCTGGCCGTGCAGCGGGCGTACGGTCAGCGGGGCGATCGGCTGGTCACGGACCTGGAAGTCCTGCTCGGCATCCCGTCCTTCCACCTGTTCGGCACTGACCGCCCGCACCAGCACGCGCAGATGGCCCGGCGGCAGGTCGGGCAGGGTGAGCGCCGTGGTGTCGGTATCGCGGGCGAACAGCAGCACCTCCGGTTGGTCGGCGCGGACCACTTCCACCCGGTAGCCAACGGCATCCGGCACCGGCTGCCAGGCCAGCGCAGCGGGCAGGGTGGCCAGCCGTTGGGGATCGGTCGCCAACACGGGTGCTGGCAGCAGCGCTTCCAGATCGGCCGGGCGCGCATCGCGCGACGGGCTGCGCGTGGCCTGGCCGTGGGTGACCAGACGCTGGCCGCGGCGGTTGCCGACCTGCACGCGGCCTTCCAGTACCTCGGTGGCCGCGCCACGGCCGTCCTGGCCGGCGCTGACCCGGAATACGGTGCCGCGTACGCTGCTGGTCGCGGTGGGCGCGTCGATGATGTAGCGCGACGCCGGGCCGCTGGCGGGGGTCACGCGGTTGCTGGCACGGCCTTGTTCCAGGCGCAGGCGGGTATCGACCATGCCGGTGCGCCCATAGCGGCTGAGCTGGTCGAAGCGCAGCCGGGACTGCTCGCGCAGCTGCAGGCGTGAATCATCGGCGAAGACCACGGTGACGCTGGCATCGTCGCCGGTGAAAAGTTCCTGGCCGATCCGCAGCAGATCGCCTTCGGCCACCTCGCGGCGGGGCTGGCCGCCGGTCTGGCTGTGTACCGGGCCCCGCACGGCGAGTACACGCGCCGGCGCAGGCTGGACCTGCAGCCAGGCCACGGGGAAGCGGAGCTGGCTGCCGGGCGGCAGCCGATAGGGATCGGCGATGCCGTTGTGCGACTGCAGCTGTTCCCAGGCGATGGACGGTTTCAGATAGCGGGCGCTGAGGTCCCAGATCGTGTCGCCAGGGCGCACCCGGTAGGTCCAGTCCTGGGCCAGAACCGGCACGGCAGACAACAGCATCGCGGCCAGCACCAACAGGCGGGCGGCCATCGGAAAACGGAGGAATCGGGTCAATCTCACGGTCATTCACGGCCCTGCAAGGCGGGGCGCAGCCAAGTAGGCCGCCATGGCCCAGACCTCATCCTCCCCGATGGATCGCAGCCTCCAGTGGGCCGCGGCGGCATTATTGCCCGGGAGTCGTGCAGGGTTTCTGAACGTGACTCACGTCACACATCGAAGTTGCCGGTCTGGAGAGACGGCTTCGTTGGCCAGCGCCCCGGAAGGCGCTGGCCGTGGCCGATCAGAACAGCAGCGAGGCCATCCGGCGACGGTACTGGCCGACCAGGTCTTCATCCTCGATCACCTTGAAGGCATCGATCAGCAGTTTGCGCGGGCGGCCGTCGTCGTAGGTGCGGTCCCGGCGCAGCATGTCCAGGAACTGCTCCAGCGCGGCGGCGTCCTGTCCGGACAGCAGCAGCTGCACGCCACGCAGATGGCGGGCCTGCAGGTCATCGCCATTGGCCGCGATGCGCGCCTCCAGGACCTCGGGAGCCGGGGCTTCCTGCAGGGCGCTGGCGAATTCTAGGCGGGCGCGGGCGCGCACGGCGCGGTCATCGGTGGAGAGGTTGGCCGGAAGCGCGTCGATCAGGGCGGTGGCCTCGGCGGTGGCGCCGGTCTGCAGCAGGGCCAGGGCCAGGTCGAGCTTGAGCTCTTCCTTGTCCGGCTCGGCGGCAATCGCCGCGCGCAGCACGTCGACCTGGGCCTGCGGATCCAGCGGCGGCGCCTCCACAGGCGTTGCTTCATCCGGGGCCGCTTCAAGCGGGAGCACGCCGTGCTGGCTCAGGAACTCGCGCAGCTGACCTTCCGGCACCGCGCCCGGGAAGCCATCGACAATCTGCCCGCCCTTGACCAGGAACACGGTCGGGACCGAGCGGATCTGGAAGGCGGCGGCGATCTGCTGTTCTTTGTCGACGTCGACCTTGGCCAGCTCGAAGGCGCCATGGTATTCGCCGGCCAGCTTTTCCAGCATCGGTCCCAGGGTCTTGCAGGGGCCGCACCAGGTGGCCCAGAAATCGACCAGCACGGGGGTCTGCAGGGACTTCTGCAGCACCTCGGTCTCGAAGGTCTCGGTGGTGGCGTCAAACACGTGGGGCAGATCGCTCATGGTTTCAGATCAACGGGAAACTGGAGAGGAAGTGTATGGTGCCGCCCGCGGCCGGACGCAACCCCACTGGGCGGAATCCGTGCGTAACAGCGACAATGCGGACCTTGTGAACAGGCCGGGTGCAACATGCTGGAACTCCATCGTTGGGAACGTGCGCTTGGCATCGCCGCCGCCGTGTTGTTCGTGGGGGCGGTGATTGGATTTGGCGCGGCGCTGCCGTTGTTCGATCCGATCGGCCACCCGGTCGCGCTGCTGGGTGCGCTGGGCGTCCCGCATGCGCTGGCCTTCAACCTGCTCGGCTTTGCGCTGCCCGGCCTGCTGGCCAGCCTCGTCGCGCTGCGCCTGCTGCTGCGGGTGCCGCGCACCGCGCCATGGTCGATGCGGGTCGGCGCCCAGCTGCTGATGCTGGCCGGGGTCGGCTTCACCGCGATGGGCGTGCTGCCGCTGGATACCAGCGATCTGGACAATCCCGCCAGCCAATACCACGCCAGTGCCTGGATGATCTGGGTGCTGGCCTTCGTGCCGGGCGCGGTGATGTCCGGGATCGGCGCGCTGCGGCTGCCGGCGTGGCGTGCCGTGGGCGCCCTGCATCTGGCGTGCGGGGTGGGCGTGCTGCTGGCCGCGTTTGCGCTGCAGGCCCTGCTGCCGGCCCCGCTGGCCCAGCGCGTGGCCTTCGGGGTGTGGCTGGTCTGGCTGGTGGCGGTGCTGCCGCTGGCCCCGGCGGCGCGACGGGGCTGAGCGCGGGCGGGACGTTGCTGCGCCCCGGTACGCCGCGTGGCGCGGGGCAGGGGCAGGGGGTGTTCTGCCAATCCCCTGTCAATTCAATGAGATGACAGGTTTGGCCACGGCGGTGGGCAACGTCGATTGGAGCCCTTTGCCGCACTGCGGTACCCTGTGCCGCTTTGCCGCCGCACTAGCGTTTTTATGACCAGCGTCGAACCCAACGTTTACGATCCGCAGCAGGTTGAATCCGCCGCCCAGCAGTACTGGGATGCCACCCGTGCCTTCGAAGTCACCGAGACCTCGGACAAGCCGAAGTTCTACTGCCTTTCGATGCTGCCGTATCCGTCCGGTGCGCTGCACATGGGCCACGTGCGCAATTACACGATTGGTGACGTGATCAGCCGCTACAAGCGGATGACCGGTCACAACGTGCTGCAGCCGATGGGCTGGGATGCGTTCGGCCTGCCGGCCGAGAACGCGGCGATCAAGAACAAGACCGCGCCCGCCAAGTGGACCTACGCCAACATCGAGCACATGCGTGGCCAGTTCAAGTCCATGGGCTATGCGATCGACTGGTCGCGTGAGTTCGCCACCTGCACGCCCGAGTACTACGTGCACGAGCAGCGCATGTTCACCCGCCTGATGCGCAAGGGCCTGGCCTACCGCCGCAACGCAGTGGTGAACTGGGACCCGATCGATCAGACCGTGCTGGCCAACGAGCAGGTCATCGACGGCCGCGGCTGGCGTTCCGGCGCGCTGGTGGAAAAGCGCGAGATTCCGCAGTGGTTCCTGCGCATCACCGATTACGCCCAGGAACTGCTGGACGGCCTGGACGAACTGCCGGGCTGGCCGGATTCGGTCAAGACCATGCAGCGCAACTGGATCGGCCGCTCGGAAGGGCTGGAGATCCAGTTCGACGTGCGTGACGCCGACGGCAGCACGCTGGACCCGCTGCGCGTGTTCACCACCCGTCCGGACACCGTGATGGGCGTGACCTTCGTGTCGATCGCCGGCGAGCATCCGCTGGCCCAGCACGCGGCCAAGTCCAACCCGGCGCTGGCCGCGCTGCTGGCCGAGATGAAGCAGGGCGGCGTCTCCGAGGCCGAGCTGGAAACCCAGGAAAAGCGCGGCATGGATACCGGCCTGCGCGCCATCCATCCGGTCACCGGCGCCCAGGTGCCGGTGTGGGTCGCCAACTTCGTGCTGATGGGTTACGGCACCGGCGCGGTGATGGCCGTTCCCGGTCACGACCAGCGCGACAATGAATTCGCCAACAAGTACGGCCTGCCGATCCGTCAGGTCATCGCGTTGAAGTCGCTGCGCAAGGAAGAAAGCGCGTACGACGCCACGCGCTGGCAGGACTGGTACGGCGACAAGACGCGCGAGACCGAGCTGGTCAACTCCGAAGAGTTCGACGGGCTGGATTTCCAGGGCGCCTTCGAGGCACTGGCCGAGCGTTTCGAGCGCAAGGCCCAGGGCCAGCGCCGCGTGAACTATCGTCTGCGCGACTGGGGCGTGAGCCGCCAGCGCTACTGGGGCTGCCCGATCCCGGTGATCTACTGCCCCAAGTGCGGCGCCCTGCCGGTGCCGGAAGAGCAGCTGCCGGTGATCCTGCCGGAGAACGTCAACTTCGTCGGCACCGGTTCGCCGATCAAGGCTGATCCGGAATGGCGCAAGACCACCTGCCCGGACTGCGGCGGCGCGGCCGAGCGTGAGACCGACACCTTCGATACCTTCATGGAGTCGAGCTGGTACTACGCGCGCTACACCTCGCCGGGTGCCCGTGATGCAGTCGACAAGCGCGGCAACTACTGGCTGCCGGTCGATCAGTACATCGGCGGCATCGAGCACGCGATCCTGCACCTGATGTACTTCCGTTTCTTCCACAAGCTGCTGCGTGATGCGCGCATGGTGGACAGCAACGAGCCGGCGCAGAACCTGCTGTGCCAGGGCATGGTGATCGCCGAAACCTACTACCGCCCGAATCCGGACGGCTCCAAGGACTGGATCAACCCGGCCGATGTCGATGTGCAGCGCGATGAGCGCGGCCGCATCGTCGGGGCGACCCTGATCGCCGACGGCCTGCCGGTGGTGATCGGTGGCACCGAGAAGATGTC
Source organism: Stenotrophomonas sp. SRS1 (assembly GCF_026130205.1). NCBI lineage: Bacteria > Pseudomonadati > Pseudomonadota > Gammaproteobacteria > Lysobacterales > Lysobacteraceae > Stenotrophomonas > Stenotrophomonas sp. SRS1. The sequence continues at coordinate 1,138,407 of NZ_JAINFD010000002.1, forward strand.
CAAGTCCAAGAACAACGGCGTGGACCCGCAGGTGATGGTGAGCAAGTACGGTGCCGACACCGTGCGTCTGTTCTCGATGTTCGCCGCGCCGCCGGAGCAGTCGCTGGAATGGAACGAAGCCGGCGTCGATGGCATGGCCCGCTTCCTGCGTCGCTTGTGGGCGCAGGTGCAGAAGCACGCTGCCGACGGTGCCGCCCCGGCCCTGGACGTGGCCGCGCTCAATGCCGAGCAGAAGGCGCTGCGCCGCAAGACCCATGAAACCATCGGCAAGGTCGGCGACGACTACGGCCGCCGCCACAGCTTCAACACCGCGATCGCTGCGGTGATGGAACTGATGAACGCGCTGGCCAAGTTCGATGACGTCAGCGATCAGGGCCGTGCGGTCCGCCAGGAAGCGCTGCGTGCCACCGTGCTGCTGCTCAACCCGATCACCCCGCATGCCAGCCATGCGTTGTGGCAGGTGCTGGGCCATGGCGAAGAACTGCTGGAAGACCAGGCGTTCCCGGAAGCCGATCCGGCTGCGCTGGTGCGCGATGCAGTGACGCTGGCCGTGCAGGTCAACGGCAAGCTGCGTGGCACCATCGAGGTCGCGGCCGATGCCCCGCGGGATCAGATCGAAGCCCTGGGCCTGGCCGAGCCGAACGCGGCCAAGTTCCTGGAAGGGCTGGTGGTGCGCAAGATCATCATCGTGCCCGGCAAGATCGTGAACATCGTGGCGGCCCCGCAGGGCTGATCCTGTCGTGCCGACCGGGTGCCTGTGCACCCGGTCCGGTATCAAGTCCTGTTCACGCGGCATCCGGCACGATCACTGCTTGTTGCCGCGACCGCCCGGCTCCTACAGACTGTGTCCATGACCCGATTCCTGCTTGCCCTTGTCCTGACCGCGACCCTTGCCGGGTGCGGCTTCCATCTGCGCAACAAGCTGATGCTGCCGGCCGATACCGCCGCAGTCCAGGTGGTGTCCACCGCGCCCTACAGCGAGCTGGTCAAGCTGCTGCGTCGTGGCCTGCAGGCCTCCGGGGCACAGCTGGCCGATCCGGATAGCACGGGCCCGGCCTCGCAGCTGCAGGTGGTGTCCGAGCGTTGGGGCGATCTGCCGATCGCGATCGATGCGCAGGGCCGCGCCCAGGAATACAGCCTGCGCTACGCGGTGATCTTCATCTTCCGCCGCGAAGATGGCAGTGAGCTGGTGCCGCAGCAGGTGATCGAACTCTCGCGCGACTACGTGTCGCCGCCGACCGATGCCACCGGTACCACCACCGAGCGCGAAATCCTCGCCGACGAACTGCGTCGTGAGATGTCGGCCTCGATCATGCGCCGCATCGACAGCGTGGTCCGTGCCGAGCTGGAGCACGGCCGTGCCCCGGCCAAGCCGGGTACGACGCCGGTGGAGACGCCGGTTGAGATGCCTGCGGCCACCCCGGCTTCGACCACCCCGACGCCGGCGGTCCCCGCCGTCGTCCCGCAGGGGCGCTGAGCCCGGTCCGCCCGCGGATCGGCCTGCCCGGATGGAACTGCGCCCCGAACAGCTTGCCAGCCAACCGGCCAGCCAGCCGTTGGCCCCGGTCTACCTGATCGCCGGCCCTGAGACCCTGCGCGTGCTCGAAGCCGCCGATGCGGTGCGGGCGCGGGCGCGTGCCGATGGCGTCAACGAGCGCGAAGTCTTCGATGCCGATGGCCGTGACTTCGACTGGCACCAGCTCGACGCCAGCTTCAATGCGCCCAGTCTGTTCAGTGCCCGACGCCTGATGGAACTGCGGCTGCCCAGCGGCAAGCCGGGCAAGGAAGGCGCCGAGGTGATCAGCCAGTTCTGTGCCAATCCGGCGCCGGACGTGATCCTGCTGATCACCTGCAACGAATGGAGCAAGGCCCACCAGACCAAGTGGGCCGATGCGGTGGGCCGCGCCGGGGTGATCTCGGTGGCCTGGGCGATCAAGCCGCATGAGCTCACCGAGTGGATCGAGCGCCGCCTGCGCGGCAAGGGCCTGCGCGCCGATCCCCAGGCCGTGCAGCGCCTGGCCGAGCGGGTGGAAGGCAATCTGCTCGCCGCCGCGCAGGAAATCGACAAGCTGGCCCTGCTGGCCGATGGCCAGACCCTGGACGTGGACACGATGGAGTCGCTGGTGGCCGATGCCGCCCGCTATGACGTGTTCCGTCTGGTTGAAGCGACCTTCTCCGGCCAGCCCGCCGCCGTCCTGCGGATGATCGCCGGCCTGCGTGCCGAGGGTGAAGCGGTGGCTGCACTGACCCCGATCGTGATCCGCGAGCTGCTGTCCACGGCCGGTCTGGCGCGGGTGCAGGCGCGCGGCGGCAACCTGGCGGCGGAGATGAAAAGCCGCGGCATCTGGGAATCGCGGCAGGCGCCGTTCAAGCGCGCGCTGCAGCGCCATCCCGAGGTCAAGCGCTGGGAGCGCTTCGTGGCCGAGGCCGGGCTGGTGGACCGCATTGCCAAGGGGCGCGCTGACGGCGATGCCTGGCTGGCGCTGGAACGGCTTCTGATCGCCGTGTCCGAAGCCCGCGCCGTGCGCCTGCTCGCCCGGGCCTGAGCCCATGGGCCTTCGCATCTACTACGGCGGGACCTTCGATCCGGTCCACCTGGGCCACCTGGCCATTGCCCGTGCCGCCCGCGACCAGCTGCAGGTTGCCGTGCGTCTGTTGCCCGCCGCCGATCCGCCGCACCGCGCCGCCCCCGGCGCCGATGCCGGCCAACGTCTGGCGATGCTGGCGCTTGCCATCGGTGAGGAGCCGGGCCTGCTGGTGGACCGGCGCGAGCTGGACCGGGCCGAGCGCACCCCGGGCGTGCCGTCCTATACCGTTGATACCCTGCGCGAGCTGCGCGCCGAACTGGGCCCGCGCCAGCCGATCGCCTGGCTGGTCGGCGCGGACAGCCTGTTGGCCCTGCCCAGCTGGCACGAGTGGACGTTGTTGTTCGAGCTGGCGCATTTCATCGTCGCCGACCGCCCGGGCAGCCCCTTGGCCGACACGCTGGACCCGCTTCTGGCGCAGGCCCTGGAAGGGCGCTGGGCCCGTCATGAGCGCGAGCTGTTCAACGCGCCGGGTGGGCGCCTGCTGCGCCTGCAGACCCCGCTGCGCGAGGAATCGGCCACCGCCGTGCGTACGCAGATCCAGGCCGGTGGCCCTTGGCAGCGGCTGCTGCCCGAGCCGGTGGCCGGCTACATCCTCGATCACCGCCTGTACGGCGCGACACCGTCGTGAATACGCGCGGGTGCGCCGCCCCGTATAATCGATCCCACATTTATCGAGTTGACCCGCTTTGAGCAACCAAGCCCAGCCCCAGACCATCAAGGTCCAACTGCCGAATCCGGCGCCCTCCGTTCTGCAGCTGCTCGAGTGCGTGCGCGGGGCCACCGAAGAACTGAAGGCCAAGGATCTCGTTGAGATCGACGTTATCGGTCGCTCCAGCGTCGCCGATTACATGGTGATCGCGTCGGGTACCTCCAGCCGTCACGTCAAGTCGATCGCCGACGAAGTGGTGAAGTTCGCCAAGAAGCTGGGCGTGATGCCGCTGGGTGTGGAAGGCGAGCGCGAAGCCGAGTGGGTCCTGGTCGATCTGGGCGACGTGGTGGTCCATGTGATGCTGCCGCGCGTGCGCGAGTTCTACGCGCTCGAGCGCCTGTGGACCGTGGGCGACCAGCCGCCGATCGAACTGCTTGACGATGCGGACGACGAGTACGACGCGCGGTAATTCCCGCACGTACGGTCACGACAACGGCGCCGATGGCGCCGTTGTCTTTTGCGGCGCCACGCAGGGTGTCGGCGGAGGACAGAGATGAAAGCCAAGTTGATCGCCACCGGCGAACGCGCACCGTCCTGGGTCGCGCAGGGGTTTGCCGAATACCAGAAGCGGCTCTCGCACTGGTTGCCCTTCGAGCTGGTCGAGATCGAGCCCGGCCTGCGTGGCAAAGGGCGCGATGCGCGCCGCGCGACCGATGACGAAGGCAAGCGTGTGATCGCCGCATTGCCCAAGAATGCCTACGTGGTCGCGCTCGATGTGCCGGGGCGCCAGCTCAGTTCCGAGCAGCTGGCGCAGCGCCTGGAGCATTGGCGCGGGCAGGGCCGGGACCTGGCCTTCCTGATCGGCGGGCCGGAAGGTCATTCGGCGGAAGTGTCGGCGATGGCGGACGAGAAATGGTCGATCGGGCCGTTGACGCTGCCGCACATGCTGGTGCGCCTGGTGGTGGCCGAGCAGCTGTATCGCGCTGCGGCGATGCTGGCCAACCATCCGTACCATCGCGCGTGAAATAGTTGTCGCCGAACAGGTTACATCTCGCGAAAAACGGGCTACAATGCGCACCCCGCCCGAATAGCTCAGCCGGTTAGAGCACTTGACTGTTAATCAGGGGGTCGTTGGTTCGAGTCCAACTTCGGGCGCCAAGATTCGAGAAAAAGCCTCGCAGCGATGCGGGGCTTTTTTTTGCAACATGACCCGTCCTGAATTGAGTTGACACCTTTTCCCACAGGAAGAGGAATGTTCAATGGATTCAACACTCAGGCGCAGCCAGCGGGATTACTCGCTGGCCTTCAAATTGTCGG